>NC_008825.1:0-1348065 GCF_000015725.1 Methylibium petroleiphilum PM1
CCACGTACCCGATGCGGGGAACCCAGGATTACATCAAAAATACCCTTTTCGGTCAACGACTTGCACCGAGAACCCTGCCTCCACGGCCGGTTCGTCAGACGCAAAACGACTGTGGATAACCTCTTCCCAGCCGCGCTTCGACCGCTAGAATCGTTCGGCTGAAGAAAGAATTGTCCACAAGAACGATGAGCGCCGACGTCTGGTCTCAAGGCTGCGAACGCCTGGCGACCGAACTGCCCGAGCAGCAGTTCAACACCTGGATCCGTCCTCTCCCCGCGGCCGAACTCGTCGATCGCGGCGATACGGCCGTGGCCACGCTGCGGGTTCCCAACCGCTTCAAGCTCGACTGGATCCGCAATCAGTACGCCGCGCGCATCGAATCGGTGTTGAGCGACCTGGCGGGCAAGCCGGTGCGTCTGGACCTGCAGCTCGCCGCACGCGAGGCGCCGCCGCGGCCTTCATCGGATGCGCCGCGCAGCAACGGCCATCCGCAGGCCGCCGGCCAGTGGCTCGGTGCCCCCTCGTCGTCGAACGCAGGGGCCTACACACAGGCCAGCGCGCCGACGCCGACGCACCGGCTCAACACCGCCCTGACCTTCGACACCCTGGTGCCGGGACGCGCCAACCAGATGGCGCGCACCGCCGCGCTGCACGTGGCCGGCGCGCCGGGGGTCATGTACAACCCGCTGTTCATCTACGGCGGCGTGGGCCTGGGCAAGACCCACCTGATCCACGCCGTGGGCAACGCGCTGCTGCGCGACAAGCCCGACGCGCGCATCCTCTACCTGCACGCCGAGCAGTTCATCACCGACGTGGTGAAGAACTACCAGCGCAAGACCTTCGACGAGCTCAAGGCCAAGTACCACTCGCTCGACCTGCTGCTGATCGACGACGTGCAGTTCTTCGCCGGCAAGGAGCGCACCCAGGAGGAGTTCTTCAACGCCTTCGAGGCGCTGCTGGCCAAGCGCGCGCACATCATCATGACCAGCGACACCTACCCCAAGGGGCTGGCCGACATCGACGAGCGCCTCACCTCGCGCTTCGATGCCGGACTCACAGTGGCGATCGAGCCGCCCGAGCTGGAAATGCGCGTCGCGATCCTGATGAAGAAGTCCGACGTCGAAGGCACGCCGATGCCCGAGGACGTGGCCTTCTTCGTCGCCAAGAACGTGCGCGCCAACGTGCGCGAGCTCGAGGGCGCGCTGCGCAAGGTGCTGGCCTATGCACGCTTCAGCCAGAAGGACATCAACATCGCGCTGGCCCGCGAGGCACTGAAGGACCTGCTGTCGATCCAGAACCGCCAGGTCGGCGTGGAGAACATCCAGAAGACGGTGGCCGACTTCTACAAGATCAAGGTCGCCGACATGTACTCCAAGAAGCGTCCCGCCAGCATCGCCCGGCCACGCCAGATCGCCATGTACCTCGCCAAGGAACTGACGCAGAAGAGCCTGCCCGAGATCGGCGAGCTGTTCGGTGGTCGTGACCACACCACCGTGCTGCATGCGGTGCGCAAGATCGGCGGCGAGCGCGGCAAGAACACCGAACTGAACCAGCAGCTCCACGTGCTGGAACAGACCCTCAAGGGCTGAAGCATGCGCATGCCGAGGCCGTCAAGTGACAAAGCTGGGGACAACTCCGGAACAAGCAGAGAGTCATCCACAGCCCGAGCCAGGCCACCAGAGTTGTTGTGGTCGGCTCCCGCGCAAACCGAGCCACGACCCACAGGGTTGAAGCCCAGCTAAGTGATTGCCGGAACAAGCGAAAATGGCCTTGTCCACACGAAGTGCCGGCCCCTACTAAAACGACTACCTGAAGAGGTTTAAATGATTGTCTTGAAGAGCCCGCAGGAAAAATTTCTGGGTGCACTGCAAGCCGTCGCCGGCATCGTCGAACGGCGTCATACCTTGCCGGTGCTGGCCAACGTGCTGATGCGCAAGACCGGCAACGCGATCGAATTCACCACCAGCGATCTCGAGATCCAGGTCCGCACCCAGGCCGAGTTCGACGGCGACGCCGGCAACTTCAGCACCACGGTCGGAGCGCGCAAGCTGATCGACATCTTGCGCACCCTGCCGGCCGACCAGAACGTGACGCTCAGCAGCGCGCAGAACAAGCTCACGCTCACCGGCGGCAAGAGTCGCTTCACGCTGCAGACGCTGCCGGCGGAAGACTTCCCGCTGGTGCAGGAGGCAGCTGATTTCGGCCCGGCCTTCAGCGTGCCGCAGAAGAGCCTGAAGGCGCTGATCGCCCAGGTGCACTTCGCGATGGCGGTGCACGACATCCGCTACTACCTCAACGGCATCCTGTTCGTCGCCGAGGGCAAGAGTCTCACGCTGGTGGCCACCGACGGCCACCGCCTGGCGCTGGCCCAGGCCACGCTCGATGTGGAGATGCCCAAGCAGGAAGTCATCCTGCCGCGCAAGACCGTGCTGGAGCTGCAGCGCCTGCTGAAGGACGAAGACACCGCCATCGAGATGCGCTTCGCCGGCAACCAGGCCAAGTTCGCGTTCTCGGGCATGGAGTTCGTGACCAAGCTGGTCGAGGGCAAGTTCCCCGACTACAACCGCGTGATCCCCAAGAACCACAAGAACCACGTGACGCTGGGCCGTGCGCCGCTGCTGGCCAGCCTGCAGCGCGCCGCCATCCTGACCAGCGAGAAGTTCAAGGGCGTGCGCCTGAACTTCGACCCCGGCACGCTGCGCATCGCCTCCAGCAACGCCGAGCAGGAAGAGGCCAAGGAAGAGCTCGAGATCGACTACGGCGGCGACGCCATCGAGATCGGCTTCAACGTCACCTACCTGATGGACGTGCTGGCCAACATGGGCCAAGAGATGGTCACCTTGTCGCTGCAGGATTCCAACAGCTCGGCTCTCGTCACCGTGCCCGAGCAAGGCGGCTTCAAGTACGTGGTGATGCCGATGCGGATCTAGCCCGCAACCCAGCCGACACCAGCACAGCGGGCCGCGAGCCCGCTGCAGCGTTTTTGAAGGGGCCGGTCCACCGGCCCCGTGATGGAAAAGAGCCCCCATGAGCGACCCCAAGACCCCGCAACACGACGCCCAGAGCGGCGTCACGCAGCAACCCGTGCCGTCGGCGGAAGGCCATGCCATCTCCGTGGGTTCGGACGCGTCGGTGGCCTATGGAGAGGGCTCCATCCAGATCCTGGAAGGCCTGGAGGCGGTTCGCAAGCGGCCCGGCATGTACATCGGCGACACGTCCGACGGCACCGGCCTGCACCACCTCGTGTTCGAGGTGGTCGACAACTCCATCGACGAAGCCCTGGCCGGCCACTGCGACGACATCGTGGTGACCATCCACTCCGACAACTCCATCAGCGTCACCGACAACGGCCGCGGCATCCCCACCGGCGTGAAGATGGACGACAAGCACGAGCCCAAGCGCAGTGCCGCGGAGATCGCGCTGACCGAGCTGCACGCTGGCGGCAAGTTCAACCAGAACAGCTACAAGGTCTCGGGCGGGCTGCACGGCGTGGGTGTGAGTTGCGTCAACGCGCTCTCGAAGTGGTTGCGCCTCACCGTACGCCGCGAAGGCAAGGTGCACCTCATGGAGTTCCGGCGCGGATTCCCGCAGGACCGTGTGCTGGAGATGCGCAACGGCTTCGAGGTCTCGCCGATGGCCATCGTGGGCGACACCGAGAAGCGCGGCACCGAAGTGCACTTCCTGCCCGACGAAGAGATCTTCACCAACATCGACTTCCACTACGACGTGCTCGCCAAGCGCCTGCGCGAACTGAGCTTCCTGAACAACGGCGTGAAGATCCGCCTGGTCGACGAGCGCAACGCCAAGGAAGACAACTTCGCCTACGCCGGCGGCGTGAAGGGGTTCGTGGAGTTCATCAACACCGGCAAGAAGGTGCTGCACGGCAACATCTTCCACGCGCTGGGCGACAAGATGAGCGAGTTCAACACCAACATCGGTGTCGAAGTGGCGATGCAGTGGAACGACGGCTACAGCGAACAGGTGCTGTGCTTCACCAACAACATCCCGCAGCGCGACGGCGGTACCCACCTCACCGGCCTGCGCGCGGCCATGACGCGCGTGATCAACAAGTACATCGAGGACAACGAACTCGCCAAGAAGGCCAAGGTCGAGATCGCCGGCGACGACATGCGCGAAGGGCTGGCCTGCGTGGTGAGCGTGAAGGTGCCCGAGCCCAAGTTCAGCAGCCAGACCAAGGACAAGCTGGTGTCCAGCGAAGTGCGCGGCCCGGTGGAAGAGATCGTGGGCAAGCTGCTCACCGACTACCTGCTCGAGAACCCGATCGACGCCAAGATCATCTGCGGCAAGATCGTGGAGGCCGCGCGCGCCCGCGAGGCCGCCCGCAAGGCCCGCGAGATGACGCGCCGCAAGGGCGTACTCGACGGCATGGGCCTGCCCGGCAAGCTGGCCGACTGCCAGGAGAAGGACCCCGCGCTCTGCGAGATCTACATCGTGGAGGGCGACTCCGCCGGCGGCTCCGCCAAGCAGGGCCGCGACCGCAAGTTCCAGGCGATCCTGCCGCTGCGCGGCAAGATCCTGAACGTGGAGCGCGCCCGCTTCGAAAAGCTGCTCACCAGCAACGAGATCCTCACGCTCATCACCGCGCTGGGCACCAGCATCGGCAAGGACGAATACAACCCCGACAAGCTGCGCTACCACCGCATCATCATCATGACCGATGCCGACGTGGACGGCGCCCACATCCGCACGCTGCTGCTCACCTTCTTCTACCGCCAGATGCCCGAGCTGGTGGAGCGCGGCCACATCTACATCGCCCAGCCGCCGCTCTACAAGGTGAAGCTCGGCAAGGAAGAGCAGTACCTGAAGGACGGCCACGAGCTCGACGCCTACCTGTTGCGCGTGGCGCTGCGCGACGCGCGGCTGGAAACCGGCGTGGGCGGCACCGTGCTGCTGGGCGACGCGCTGGAATCGCTGGCGCGCCAGTACGTGCTGGCCAACAACGTGACCGCCCGCCTGGCCAACTGGATGGACGTGGAGGCGCTGCGCGCCATCGCCGACGGCCTGGTACTCAACCTCGACACCCTGGCCGATGCCGAAACCTCCGCCGCCGCGCTGAAGGCCGCGCTGCACGATGCCGACGTGAGCGCCGAATTCGACGCCCGGCTCGACAAGCACCTGCTCCGCATCAGCCGCCGCCACCACGGCAACACCAAGAGCAGCGTGATCACCGCCGACTTCGTGCACGGCGCCGACTACGAGGCCCTCAGCACCGCCGGCCTCGCCTTCAAGGGCCTGGTGTCCACCGAGGCCGTGGTGAAGAAGGGCGAGGGCGAGAAGCAGAAGGACGCCAAGGTGGCCGACTTCCGCGAGGCCATGGCCTGGCTGATGCAGCAGGCCGAGAACAGCGTGGGCCGCCAGCGCTACAAGGGCCTGGGCGAGATGAACCCCGAGCAGCTCTGGGAAACCACCATGGACCCCACGGTGCGCCGCCTGCTGCGCGTACAGATCGACGACGCCATCGAGGCCGACCGCGTGTTCACCATGCTGATGGGCGACGAGGTGGAACCGCGGCGCGACTTCATCGAGACGAATGCGTTGAGGGCGGCGAACATCGACGTTTGATCCGGGAGCCGGATTGAACGAGATGTACGAAATCAACCAGAACGAAGTCCCCTCTTCGTTCATCGCTCTGTTCATCCCCCGCGGCGCCACGCGCCCCAGCGAGAGCCGCGAGGTCATCGCGGCGCGCTACGAGCTGTGTGAAGACCTGGCGCAGATGCTGACCGAGCACGCGGTGGCCACGCGCGCCTATCTGGGCGTCACCGAGCTCGACGTGCTGGGGCAGCTGCTTCGTGGCCTGCAGACGGCGGATGCGGTCGTCACGCCCGACGAGGCGCACTGGGTGGTGCGCCGGCTGGCGGAGCTGCTGGAGTGGCCGGCGCTCGCGCCCTAGGGACAACGGCTCAGCCGCGGGCCGCGACAATCGGCCGCACCTTCCCACGCGACGCCCTACTTCCCATGCCGGACGACCTGAAGAGGACCCTCTGGGCCACCGCCGACAAGCTGCGCGCCAACATGGACGCGGCCGAGTACAAGCACCTGGTGCTGGGCCTGATCTTCCTGAAGTACATCTCCGACACCTTCCAGGCCCGCCGCACCGAACTGACGGCGCGCTTCGCCGACCCGGCCGACGAATACCACCTCGACGGCGCCACGCCGGCCGACATCGCCGCCGAACTGGAAGACCGCGACTACTACCGCGAGGCCAACGTCTTCTGGGTACCGGAAGCGGCCCGCTGGGAAGCCATCCGTTCTGCGGCCAAGCAGCCCGACATCGGCAAGCGCATCGACGATGCCCTGAGCCTCATCGAAGCCGAGAACCCCAAGCTCAAGGGCATCCTCGACAAGCGCTTCGCGCGCGCGCAGCTGCCCGACGGCAAGCTGGGCGAACTGGTGGACCTGGTCTCCACCATCGGCTTCGGCGAGAGCGCCGCCACTGCGCGCGACGTGCTGGGCCAGGTGTACGAATACTTCCTCGGCATGTTCGCCAGCGCCGAAGGCAAGCGCGGCGGTCAGTTCTACACGCCGCGCAGCATCGTCAAGACACTGGTCGCCGTGCTGGCGCCGCACCACGGCAAGGTGTACGACCCGTGCTGCGGCAGCGGCGGCATGTTCGTGCAGAGCGAAGAGTTCATCCTCAGCCACGGCGGCAAGCTGGGCGACGTGGCCATCTTCGGCCAGGAGGCCAACCCCACCACTTGGCGGCTCGCGGCAATGAACCTCGCGATCCGCGGCATCGACTTCAACCTCGGCCGCGAGCCGGCCGACACCTTCACCAAGAACCAGTTTCCCGACCTGCGCGCCGACTTCATCCTGGCCAACCCGCCGTTCAACATCAGCGACTGGTGGCACGCGAGCCTGACGGGTGACGCTCGTTGGCACTACGGCGACCCGCCGCAAGGCAATGCCAACTACGCCTGGCTGCAGCACATGCTGCACCACCTGAAGCCCGGCGGCCGCGCCGGCATCGTGCTGGCCAACGGCAGCATGAGCAGCAGCCAGAACAACGAAGGCCAGATCCGCGCCGCGACGGTGGAGGCCGACGTGGTGGAGGTGATGATCGCGCTGCCGGGCCAGCTGTTCTTCAACACGCAGATCCCGGCGTGCCTGTGGTTCCTGGTGAAGGACAAGCGGCAGCGCCGAGGCGAGGTGCTGTTCATCGACGCGCGCAAGCTGGCCACGATGATCAGCCGCGTGCAGTGCGAGCTGAAGGACGAGGTGATCGAGCGGATCGCCGGGACCGTGGCCGCGTGGCGCGCATCACCCCCTCTCCCGCTGGCGGGAGGGGGTCGGGGTGAGGGTGCTTCGAGCTACGCCGACATCCCCGGCTACTGCCGCAGCGTGAAGCTCGCCGAGATCGCCGAGCACGGGCATGTGCTGACGCCGGGGCGCTATGTGGGCGCGGAAGCGGTGGACGATGATGGCGAGAGCTTCGAGGCCAAGATGCAGGCGCTGACCGAGAAGCTCGGGGAGCAGATGGCGAAGGGGGCGGAGCTGGATGCGGTGATTCGGCAGAAGCTGGGTGGGCTCGGGTATGAGTTCTGAATGGCCCTTGATCTCGATCGAAGAGATCAAGGCCCCCGGAGCGGGAAGCATTGCAATCGGCCCATTCGGCTCGCGGATGAAGAGCGATTGCTACGTGGATGCCGGGGTTCGTGTTGTCCGCGGCACCAACTTGACTGGCGGCCGATCGTTCTCGGGTGAGTTTGTATTCATCACGCCAGAGAAGGCTGTAGAACTCAATTCGGCGAACCTGTCGCCGAATGACTTGGTCTTCCCTCATCGTGGCGCTATTGGCGAAGTTGGCATCGTCCCGGAAGACGGCGAGAGGTACGTTCTGTCCTCAAGCCTGATGAAGCTGACATGCGATGTGGCCCGTGCACACCCGGACTTCGTCTACTACTTTTTCAAGTCTGCGATTGGGCGCTTCGAACTTCTCAAGAACTCATCGCAGGTCGGCACGCCGGGTATTGGCCAGCCACTGACATCACTCAAACAAATCAAGCTGAGGCTGCCGCCAGTCGGCGAGCAGGTAGCGATTGCGGCCGCTCTGCGTGCTCTCGACGACCGCATCGCCCTCCTGCGCGACACCAACGCCACCCTCGAAGCGATCGCGCAGGCGCTGTTCAAGTCGTGGTTCGTCGACTTCGATCCCGTTCGCGCCAAGAGCCAAGGCCTCGCCCCGGCCGGCATGGACGAAGCCACGGCGGCCCTGTTTCCAGAGGGGGTCGAGGAGTCTGCTTTGGGGCCAGTGCCCAGGGGGTGGCGCGCTGCAACGTTGGCAGAAACCTTCGAGATCAATCCCTCGCGCAGCCTTCCGAAGGATTCAGAGGCGAAGTACCTCGAGATGGCCGGTGTGCCGACCACGGGCCATTGCGCCGAGTCGATCGCGGTGCGTGCCTTCGGGTCCGGCACCAAGTTTCGGAACGGCGACACGCTGCTGGCGCGCATCACGCCCTGCCTCGAAAACGGCAAGACGGCGTTCGTCGATTTCCTCGTGGAAGATGAGATCGGCTGGGGATCGACAGAGTTCATCGTGCTGCGGCCTAAGGCGCCGCTGCCCGATTACTTCGCCTATCTGCTGTGCAGACACGCACCGTTTCGCGAGTTTGCCGAGCGCAGCATGTCAGGGACGAGTGGACGTCAGCGGGTGCAGAACGATGTGCTCGCGACCTATCGGATTGCCGTGCCGCCATCAGCAGTTGCAGAAGCTTTCGGCGCGCTGATCAATCCACTGCGGCACGCGATCACGAGCAACCATGCGAGGGGAGCAACCCTTGGCGCGCTGCGTGATGCGCTGTTGCCTCGTCTGATCTCCGGCCAACTCCGCCTGCCTGACGCTGTGGCGCTGGCCGCCTGAGCTCTTGCCGCCATCGGGCACACTTCCGGCACTTCAGAAAGCTGCTCCCACCATGGCCACCTTGTCCACCGTGCCACGCATCCACTACCTGCGGGTGCAGAACTTCCGCGCTTTGCGGAACATCGAGTTGAAGAACATCACGCCATTGACAGTGCTGCTGGGACCCAATGGCAGCGGCAAGACTACGCTGTTCGACGTTTTCAACTTTCTGTCTGAGTGCTTCCAGGGTGGCCTGCGGCAGGCCTGGGACAAGCGAGGCCGTGCGAAGGAACTGAAGACCCGTGGCGCGGACGGACCTGTGGTTATCGAGATCAAGTACCGCGAAAGCAAGGCGACGCCCTTGATCACCTACCACCTATCGATCGACGAAGGCCCCAAGGGCCCGGTGGTGGCTGAAGAGTGGTTGGCCTGGACCCGCGGCACTCAAGGCCGACCTTGGCGCTTCCTGGACTACAGACTCGGCAAGGGGGTGGTAGTAGGTGGCGAGTTACCCGACGAAAAGGACGAGCGGCTCGACGTGCCGCTGCGCAGCGCCGAACTGCTGGCGGTGAACACTCTGGGTCAGATCGCGCAGCACCCCCGCGTGGCGGCATTGCGCGATTTCATCACCGACTGGTACGTGTCCTACCTGTCTGTGGACAACACTCGAACTCAGCCCGAGGCCGGGCCGATGGAGCAGTTGTCGAAGACCGGCGACAACCTGCCCAATGTCATCCAGTATCTTCAGGAGACCCACCCGGAGCAGTTGCAGAGCATCACTGAGGTGCTGCGGCGGCGCATTCCGCGGCTGGAGCGCATCGACGCGACGCCCATGCCGGACGGCCGGCTGCTGCTGGAAGTGAAAGATGCGCCGTTCGACAAGCCGGTGTTGTCGAAGTTTGCATCCGACGGCACGCTCAAGATGCTGGCCTACCTGACTGTTCTGTACGACCCCGAGCCACCGCGCTTCATCGGCATCGAGGAGCCCGAGAACTTTCTGCACCCGCGGCTGCTGCCTGAACTGGGCGAGGAATGCCGCCATGCGTCCGAACGCACACAGTTGCTGGTGACTACGCATTCGCCCTTCTTCCTGAACAGCTGCAGGCCCGATGAAGTACGCATCCTGTTCCGAGACGAACAGGGTCACACGCAGGTTCGTACTGCAGCTGACATCGAGGGCATCCCGGAGTTCGTGGCGGCTGGCGCTTCGCTCGGTCACCTGTGGATCGAAGGCCAGTTCGGCATGAGTGACCCTTTGCGCAACCAGGGGGCGCCTTGGACGATAGAAGGGGCGCGGCGTGGCCATTGAGGTGCTGCACGTGTTGGTGGAGGAGCCGTCTATGGAGGTGGCGCTGCAGCACCTGCTTCCGCGCCTGTTGCGCGAGGGCATTCGCGCTGAATTGCGCCAATTCCAGTGCAAGAGCGAGTTGTTGAAGCAACTGCCGCAACGTCTGGCCGGCTATGCGCAGTGGCTACCAGACACGGCGGTGGTGCTGGTGCTGGTCGACAGGGACGACGAAGATTGCCTCGCTTTGAAGGCCCAGCTTGATGCCATGGCCCGAGCCGTCGGCCTGGTGCCGCGCAGCGATGCCACGCCAAAGGGGCGCTTCCAGGTGATCAACCGCATTGCAATCGAAGAACTCGAGGCGTGGTTCTTTGGCGACTGGCCTGCTGTTTGCGCGGCCTACCCCAAGATGCCCGACACGCTGCCGCGAAGAGCGGGCTTCCGTGACCCTGACGCAATTGCCGGTGGTACCTGGGAGGCTCTTGAACGCGAGTTGCAACGCAAGGGCTATTTCAAGCAGGGACTGCGCAAGCTGGAGTTGGCTCGCGAGGTGGCCTCAAGAATGGACCCGGCGCGCAACCGCTCTACCAGCTTCGGGTACCTGCGTACGGCCTTGGCGCAGCTTTGATTGGTGCGTGGCATTTGGCTCATCGCGCGCAAGGCGAGGGCGTAGCAGACAGCTTAGCAATCAGGGTTGGCGCCGGTCCGTTTCCGGAAACACTTTTTAAATCAAAGACTTGGTGCTTAGCTTGTTAAGCACTTTCGCTAAGCGCTCAAGGCTCTTGCTGGCCAGAAAGCGAAAAGCCCAGGTGAACCCACCGCGGCTGCAGCGCCAACCAGGAACCCCGATCCACTTGGCGCGGCAATGTACGGGCGCTGCTGCGGCAGCCCCCCGCAAGCTTGCTTTCGCAGGCTTTCCATAAATTAAAGAACGCTTTACTATGAAAGCCTGCTGCTCAAGCAAGCTTTCATACGATGCGCACCGCCGGCACCTACGTCACCACCACCACGCTGGGCGAGGCGGTGCAGGCGTTCGTGCCCCATCCGCTGCCGCCGGCCGACCCGCCGCTGGCTGCTGAGGGCTACGCAGCAGCCAGCCGCCGCGCCGAGATGGCGCTGGCTCGGCTGGGCGGCGTGGCCGGCCTGGTGCCTTCGGTCGACTGGCTGCTCTACAGCGCCATCCGCAAGGAGGCGCTGCTCACCTCGCAGATCGAGGGCACCCAGGCCACGCTGACCGACCTGTTCGACGACGAGGCCGGCCAGGTGCTGGCCAACACTGCCGATGTCGAGGAGGTGACCAACTACCTGCGTGCCTTCCGCCTCGTGCGCGACAACCTGCGCAGCGAGGCCGGCCTGCCGATTTCGGTGCGCTTGCTGTGCGACGCCCACAGGCTGCTGCTCGACGGCGCACGCGGCGCTGGCAAGCAGCCGGGAGAACTCCGACGCTCGCAGAACTGGATCGGCGGCGCTCGGCCGGGCCGTGCGGCCTTCGTGCCGCCGCCACCGGACCAGGTTCCGGGACTGCTGGCCGACCTGGAGCGCTTCATCCATGACCCGGAGCCTGCGCTGCCACCCCTCGTGCGCGTGGCCCTGGTGCACGTGCAGTTCGAGACCATCCACCCGTTCCTCGACGGCAACGGGCGCATCGGACGGCTGCTGATTGCCGCCTTGTTGGAGCAGTGGGGCCTGCTGCCCGAGCCGCTGGTCTACCTGAGCGGCTACCTCAAGCAGCACCAGGCCGAGTACTACCGGCGGCTGTCGGCCGTGCGCACCGAGGGCGACTGGGAGGGCTGGGTCGGCTTCTTCCTCGATGGCGTGGAGACCGCGGCAACAGACGCCGAGCGCGGCATCGTCGCGATGGCGAGCCTGATCAACGCTGACCGCAAGCACCTGCTGGCTGCGCCCCGCGTGGGCGCGGTGGCGCTGCGCCTGTTCGAGTTGCTGCCGCTGATGCCGCGGTTCACCATCGAACAGGTGCGGCAGAAGTTGGACACCACCTTCCCCACGGCCACGGCGGCGGTGAAGCTGCTGCACGACCTGGGGATGCTGAGCGAGCTGACCGGCCAGAAGAAGAACCGCCTGTTCAGCTACGCTGCCTATGTCGAACTGCTGGCAGGGAGCCCATGACGGAGGACCAGCTCGAACAAGAGTGCCTGGCGTGGCTGGCCGACGTGGGCTGGCAACACCGCTATGGGCCGGACATCGCGCCCGATGGCGACGCCCCCGAGCGCGACAGCTACCGCCAAGTGCTGCTGCTCGGGCGCTTGCGCTCCGCAGTGGCCGCGCTGAACCCGACCGTGCCCGCGGCGGCGCGCGAGGATGCCATCCGCCAGGTGCTGGATCTCGGCACCCCGGTGCTGTTGGCCGCCAACCGACACTTTCACCGGCTGCTGGTGGGCGGCGTGCCGGTGCAGTACCAACAAGACGGCGAAACGCGCGGCGACTTTGTGCGTTTGGTGGACTGGTCCGACCCGTCGCGCAACGAGTGGCTGGCCGTCAACCAGTTCTCCGTGACCGGGCCACACCACACGCGCCGGCCCGACATCGTGCTGTTCGTCAACGGCCTGCCGCTGGTGCTGATCGAGCTGAAGAACCCGGCGGACCTGAACGCCGACGTGTGGAAGGCCTTCCACCAGATCCAGACCTACAAGGCGCAGATCCCGGACATCTTCCAGACCAACGAGGTGCTGGTGGTGTCCGACGGCAGCGAGGCGCTGCTCGGCTCGCTCTCGGCCGACAGCGAGCGCTTCATGGCCTGGCGCACGATCGACGGCAACACGCTCGACCCGCTGGGCAAGTTCCATGAGCTGCAGACGCTGGTGCGTGGCGCGCTGGCGCCGGCCTATCTGCTCGACTACCTGCGCTACTTCGTGCTCTTCGAGGACGACGGCCAACTCGCCAAGAAGATCGCCGGCTATCACCAGTTCCACGCGGTGCGCGCGGCCATTGCGCAGGTGGTGACCGCGTCGCGCCCGAACAGCGATGCGCGTTTGCGTGGCAAGGGCGGCGTGGTCTGGCACACCCAGGGCAGCGGCAAGAGCATCACGATGACCTGCTTCGCAGCGCGCGTGATGCAGGAGCCGGCGATGGAGAACCCGACCATCGTCGTCATCACCGACCGTAACGACCTGGACGGCCAGCTCTTCGGCGTGTTCAGCCTGGCGCAGGATCTATTGCGCGAGCAGCCGGTGCAGGCGAACACCCGGCAGGAACTGCGCGCGCTGCTCGGCAACCGCCCGAGCGGCGGCATCGTGTTCGCCACCATCCAGAAGTTCATGCCGGGCGAAGACGAGGACACGTTCCCGCTGCTCTCCGATCGCCACAACATCGTCGTGATGGCCGACGAGGCGCACCGCACGCAGTACGGCTTCGAGGCCAAGCTGAAGACGCCGAAGTCGGCGCTCAAGGCATCGAGCGAGCTGACCACGGGCAATGGCCAGCCACCCGCGCACCGGGCCGAGTTCGCGCCGAGCGCGAAGTACCAAGTGGGATACGCCCAGCACCTGCGCGATGCGCTGCCCAACGCCACCTTCGTGGCCTTCACCGGCACGCCGGTGTCGGGCGAAGACCGCGACACGCGGGCGGTGTTCGGCGACTACATCAGCGTCTACGACATGCAGCAGGCCAAGGAAGATGGCGCCACGGTGGCCATCTACTACGAGAGCCGGCTCGCCAAGCTGGGCCTCAAGGCCGACGAGATGGCCACCATCGACGACGAGGTCGACGAGCTGGCCGAAGACGAGGAAGAGAGCCAGCAGGCCAAGCTCAAGAGCCGCTGGGCGGCGCTGGAGAAGGTGGTCGGTGCCGCGCCGCGCGTCGCCCAGGTGGCGGCGGATCTGGTGGCGCACTTCGAGGAGCGCAACAAGGCGCAGACCGGCAAGGCCATGGTGGTGGCCATGAGCCGCGAGATCTGCGTGCATGTCTACGACGAGATCGTCAAGCTGCGACCCGACTGGCACAGCCCCGACCCCGAGCAAGGCACGATCAAGATCGTGATGACGGGCTCGGCCAGCGACAAGGCACTGCTGCGGCCCCACATCTACAGCGCCCAGGTAAAAAAGCGGCTGGAGAAGCGCTTCAAGAACCCGGCCGACCCGCTGCGCATGGTCATCGTGCGCGACATGTGGCTCACGGGCTTCGACGCGCCCTGCGTGCACACGCTCTACGTCGACAAGCCGATGAAGGGCCACAACCTCATGCAGGCGATTGCGCGCGTGAACCGCGTGTTCAAGGACAAGCAGGGCGGCCTGGTGGTGGACTACATCGGCATCGCCAACGAGTTGAAGTCGGCGTTGAAGGAGTACACCGCAGCACAGGGCCGCGGCCGGCCGACGGTGGACGCGCACGAGGCGTATAGCGTGTTGGCCGAGAAGCTCGACGCGCTGCGAGGCATGCTGGCGGGAACGAACGGGCACGGCTTCGACTACAGCGGGTTCCTCACTGGGGGTCACAAGACACTGGCCGGCGCCGCCAACTTCGTGCTTGGGATCAAGGAAGGCAAGAAGCGCTTCGCCGACTTGGCGCTGGCGATGAGCAAAGCCTTCACGCTCTGCTGCACGCTCGACGAAGCCAAGGCCGTGCGCGAGGAGGTGGCCTTCTTCCAGGCCGTGAAGGTGATCCTGACCAAGCGGGACATCAGCGCGCAGAAGAAGATGGACGAGCAACGTGAACTGGCCATCCGGCAGATCATCAGCGCGGCCGTGGTCTCGGAGGAGGTGGTCGACATCTTCGACGCCGTGGGGCTGGACAAGCCCAACATCGGCATCCTGGACGACGCCTTCCTGGCCGAGGTTCGCAACCTGCCAGAGCGCAACCTCGCGGTGGAATTGCTGGAGCGGCTGCTCGAAGGCGAGATCAAGTCACGCTTCGCCGGCAACGTGGTCCAGAACAAGAAGTTCTCGGACATGCTGGCCGACGTGGTGCAGCGCTACCAAAACCGGTCCATCGAAGCTGCTCAGGTGATGGAAGAGCTGGTGCAGATGGCCAAGAAGTTTCGCGCGGCTGCGGCGCGCGGGGAGCAGCTTGGCCTCACCGAAGACGAAGTGCGCTTCTATGACGCGCTGGCCAACAACGAATCCGCCGTTCGAGAGCTGAACGATGAGACGCTGAAGAAGATCGCCCATGAGCTGGCCGAGAACTTGCGCAAGAACCTCACGGTCGATTGGTCCGCGAGAGAAAGCGTCCAGGCCAAGCTGCGACTGATGGTCAAGCGCATCCTGCGCAAGTACAAGTACCCACCGGATCAGCAGGACGCTGCGGTGGAGCTTGTGCTGCAGCAGGCCAAGGCGTTGGGAGAAGCGTGGGCATGACAGCGCGCGCGCTCGGAGATCCGACTCCGCGCCAGAATCAAGCCGCGCTCTTGCCGAGGTCAGGCCCGCTCCGGCCGCCTCCCTGAAGCGCCCTCGGAGGTGAAGATGGCCGCAGACCTGCCGACCGACGGCGCCCCCAATCGCCGCCACCAGATGTTCCCGGTGCTGAGCGACACCGAGATCGCGCGCATCAGCCGCTTCGGCAGCGTGTGCCGCTATGCGCGCGGCGAGCGGTTGTTCACGTCGGGCGAGGTGGGCCCGGGCATGTTCGTGCTGCTGTCCGGTGTGGTGTCGGTCACCCACCGCGACGGCCTGGGCCACGTGCTGCCGCTGGTGCGCCAGGGGCCGGGCGAGTTCCTGGCCGAAGTGGGCCAGCTCTCGGGCCGCCCGGCGCTGGTGGACGGCACGGCCGAAGAGGCGGTGGAGGCGCTGCTGGTGCCGCCCGGTCAGCTGCGCGCGCTGCTGGTGGCCGAGGCCGAACTGGGCGAGCGCATCACCCGCGCGCTGATCCTGCGGCGCGTGTCGCTCATCGAATCGGGGGCTAGCGGCCCGGTCCTGATCGGCCCGTCGACCGCGCCCGACATGCTGCGCCTGCAGGCCTTCCTGCGCCGCAACGGCCAGCCCTACCAGATGGTCTGCGCGCGCAAGGACGCCGACGCGGCGGCGCTGATCGCGCAGTACGGCGCGGCCGCGGACGAGGTGGTGGTGGTCTGCCCCGACGGCTCGGTGTTGCTCAATCCCGGCGAGGACGCGCTGGCGCGCTGCATCGGCATGGTCGACACGGCCGAGCGCGACGAGCTGTTCGACGTGGTGGTGGTCGGTGCGGGCCCGGCGGGGCTGGCCACCGCGGTCTACGCGGCCTCGGAAGGCCTGAGCGTGGTGGTGCTCGACTGCCGCGCCTACGGCGGCCAGGCCGGCGCCAGCGCGCGCATCGAGAACTACCTCGGTTTTCCCACGGGCATCTCGGGTCAGGCGCTGGCCGGGCGGGCCTTCGTGCAGGCGCAAAAGTTCGGCGCGGAGATGCTGATCCCGGCGCAGGCCGTCGGTCTGGACTGCAGCCGCGCGAAGGACGGCCCGGCGGCCGAGCTGCACGTGAAGCTCGCCGACGGGCGGAGGCTGCGCGGGCGCAGCGTGGTCGTGGCCAGCGGCGCGCGCTACCGCCGCCCGGCCGTGCCGCGCCTGGCCGAGTTCGAGGGCCGGGGCGTCTGGTACTGGGCCTCGGCGGTGGAGGCGCGCCTGTGCGCGCAGGCCGAGGTGGCGCTCATCGGCGGCGGCAACTCGGCGGGCCAGGCGGCGGTGTTCCTGGCCCAGCATGCCGTGGCCGTGCACATGCTGGTGCGCAGCGCCGGCCTCGCGGCCAGTATGTCGCGCTACCTCATCGACCGCATCGAGGCCACGCCCAACATCCACCTGCGTTCGCACACCGAGCTGTCGCGGCTGGACGGCTGCACCGCCGAGGGCCTGGAAGGCCTGGCCTGGCGCGACCACCGCAGCGGCGCCGAGGAGGCGCGTCGCATCCGCCACCTGTTCCTGTTCGTCGGCGCCGATCCGGAGGCGGCGTGGCTGCAGGGCTGCGGCGTGGCGGTCGACGCGCACGGCTTCGTGCGCACCGGCCAGGCGATCGAAGGCGCGGCCGGCGACGGCTACCGGCCGGCCGCGCTGGAGTCCAACGTGCCCGGCGTGTTCGCGGTGGGCGACGTGCGCTCGGGCTCCGTCAAGCGCGTCGGCGGCGCCATCGGCGAAGGCGCCGCGGCGGTGGCGATGATTCACCAGTTCCTGGCGGCGCGGGCGCCGGTCGCCGTCTAGCGTCGCGACCGACCGCCTCGCGCGGCGGGCCTGCGCCACCGGCGCAAACGCCCTTGTGCGAGAGCGTGGTGCGTGGTCTATTGGTCCGAGGAGGACACCACCATGACCCTGTGCCCCATCGCCGTCGCCGTCGGCTGCAAGAAGTGCCCGGCCTTCTCGGTCTGTCCGCTGAAGAGCGTGATCGGGGACGCCAGGAAGCCCGAAGACACGGCGGCCGGCAGCAAACCGGTGCGCCGCGACCCGGCGAAGAAGTAGTCGCAGGACGCCGCGCGCGCCGGGCTTCGGCCGGCGGGCCCTCAGCCGTTTTGAACGATGCCTTCACGGCCGGCCACTCCCGGCGCGCCTCGGCGCACCTAAGCTTCCTGCATCGAGAAGCCCGTTCCCCGGCCGTTCCGGCCAGCGCAGTGAGGAACCGGTTTCGAAGCCGAACCGCACCTTTTCAACCTCACGGAGAAATTCCCATGCTCGACACCGTCAAGTCCCCCCTGGCCCTGGTCGGCCGCATCCTGCTGGCGCTGATGTTCGTGCTGGCCGGCGCCAGCAAGCTCGGCGACATCTCGGGCACCGCGGGCTACATCGCCAGCGGCGGCGTGCCGTTCGCCTCGGCGGTCGCGGTCGCCGTGGGCCTGTTCGAGCTGATCGCCGGCCTGGCGCTGGTGGTGGGCTTCCAGGCGCGCTGGGCGGCGCTGGCGCTGGCCGGCTTCACCCTCTTGGCCAGCGTGCTGTTCCACCCCTTCTGGTCGCTGCCGGCCGACCAGGCCTTCGTGCAGCAACTGCTGTTCATGAAGAACGTGTCGGTCGCCGGCGGCCTGCTGCTGGTGGCGGCGTTGGGGACCGGCAGCATCGGCTTCGACGGGCGCCGCGCGGGCGGGCCGCTGGCCCGCGCCTGATCCGCAGCGTGGCCGGCCGCAATTGACCCTGGTCAACGGGCGGCCTCGCCGGGCGCCTAGGATGGTCCTTCACCCATCCCGGGCGCCTGGCCCCGCGGCCTCGCGTCCATTCCCACGGCAAGGAGCACTGCATGGACTCGACCGCCACTTCCACCCCCGAGCACGCCACCCGCGAACGGCTCGCGCACGGCCTGCAGCAGATGGTCGACGAGGCCAATCACCTGCTGAAGGACGCGCAGCGTGCCGGCAGCGAGCAGATCGGCAGCACCCGCGAGAAGCTCGAGGCACAACTGCGCCGCGCGCGCCGGGAGCTGGGCCGCCTGGAAGACGAGGCGCTGTACCGCGGCCGGCGCGCCGCCCGCAAGGCCGACCACGCGGTGCATGAGCACCCGTACGTGGCGATCGGCGTGGCCGCCGGCGTGGGCCTGCTGGTCGGGTTGCTGATCGCGCGGCGCGATTAGAGGCGGAGGCCTCAGCGCCGAGCGGGCGCGCGTGCCGGGGGCTTGCGACGCACCGGCGCAGCGGGCAGCATCACCACGCGGCGCAGCTTGCCGCTTGCGCGCTGGCGCAGCGGCTCGGCCGCGCTCATCGAGATGCGCGTGCCGCTCACGCCGTGGTGCGCCAGGAAGTCGGCGAGCGCGCGCCGCGATTGCGTGAACGCCGCGCGCGCGTCGCCCACCGAGGCCTCGAAGCGCAGCTCGATCGAATCGCCATCGCTGCCGCACAGCGCCTGGAACTGCGTGACGTGCGCGCCCTCCTCGATCGCGGTCTCCAGCGCCAGCGGCAGGATGGTCACCGGCCGGTGCTGCGCGTCGCGCAACCGCAGCGTGTCGTCGGCGCGGCCCTGCACCTCGATCAGCGGGAAGGCGCTGCCGCAGCTGCAGCGCTCCGCCACGCGGCGCACGCGGTCGCCGAGCTGGTAGCGCAGCAGCGGCTGCGTCAGGTTGGCCAGGTTGGTCAGCAGCGTGCTGTGCGACATCTCGCCCACCGGCAACGGCCGCAGCCGCTCGTCCACCGGCTCCAGCACCAGCCAGTCGTCGTTCAGGTGCAGCTCGCCGTGGGCGCACTCCCACGCGATGGTGAAGAACTCCGAGGCGCCGTAGTTGTTGCGCACCGGGCAGCCGAAGGCGGCCTGGATCTGCTGGCGCTGCTCGGCCGAGAGCTGCTCGCCGCCCGTCCACACCTCCTTCAGGGCCAGCCGCAGCTGTCCGGCCTCCTGCAGCCGGGCCAGCGCGGCGGCGCAGCTCGGGTAGGTGATCAGCACGCTGGGCTGCTGGGCCTGCAGCGCCTGCGCCACGTCGCACAGCGGCTCCAGCACCGAGAGCACGCGGATCTCCGGTGCCAGCGCGGCCGGCACCAGACGGCGCAGCCGTTCCATGCTCACCACGCCGGCGAAGTGGCCGCCGGTGGCACCCACGAAGGCGAAGCGCTGGCGCGCGCCCCAGCTGCCGAGCGAGACCTGGCCGGGCCCGGCGCCGCGCAGCCGCAGCGCGTCGATCGCGTCGTAGGCCGCCAGGCTGCGCGCGTCCTGCACGAACACGCCGGGCTCGCCGCTGGTGCCGGAGCTGGTCCACAGCAGATAGTTGCCGAGCCAGCCGTCGGCGATGCACGCCGGGTCGGCCACGAAGGCCTGTGCGGCGGCGCGGGTGATGCGGCGGTCGGTGGCCCAGTCGTCGAAGTGCGCCATCAGCTCGGCCTTGCTCACCGGCCGGAAGTCGGCGAGCTCGTGCGCTCCGGGGTGGCGCCGGCGGTAGAACGGCGAGCCGCTCAGCGTGGCGTCGATCAGCCGCGCCAGCCGCTGAGCGCGCAGGCGCTGCCCCGCGCCCGCCGGGTCGAGCCCGGCGCACCAGGTCTCGCTCCACGCCTGCATCCACAGCCACGTGTCGAAGGGCGGCGCGGGATGCTGCGCGGTCATGGTGGGGCGACGGGCATGCGGTCGATTATGGGCAGCCACTGCGGGCTCTGGTTGATGGACATCAAGCCGCGCAGGGACATCGTGGCCTACGGTGTCGATCAAGACAGCTGGCATGGGGAGCATGGCGATGAGCAACGACCTGACATCGATCCTGGTTCATCTGGACGACGATGCCGACGGTTGCGCGCGGCGGTTGCACACGGCGCAGCGCCTGGCCGCCGCGCAAGGGGCCCGGCTCGACACGCTGTACGCGGTGACGCCGTCGGTGCTGCAGAACCCGTATGCCTTCACCGTCGAGACCGGCGCAGCCTCGCTGCTGATCGGCGCCGAGGCCGCGCAGCGCGAACGCGCACGCAACGTGTTCGAACAGGCCCGGACCCGAGCCGGCGGCCTGCCCGAGGTGAGCTGGCACGAGGCGCGCGGCGAACCGGTCGGCGCCTTCGTCCGCCGCGGCTGGGCGTCCGACCTGCTGGTGCTGGGTCAGCACGACCCCGACGCGGCCCCGAGCGGCGCACCGCCCGACTTCGCCACCTCGGTGCTGGTCGACAGCGGCAAGCCGGCGCTCGTGCTGCCGTACGTGGACACCGGTGCCGCGGTCGGCGACACCGTGCTCGTGGCGTGGAAGCCCACGCGCGAGTCGGCGCGCGCCGTCACCGCGGCGTTGCCGCTGCTGCGACGGGCACGGCAGGTGCACCTGATCGCTTGGGACGAGGCGGAAGACAGCGATACGCGCACGCCGCTGGAGATCGAAGCCTTCCTGCAGCACCACGACATCACGGCCACGCTGCACCGAGGCGTGCGGCCGAGCGCCGGGCTGGGCGAAATGCTGCTGTCGCAGGCGGCCGATCTGCAGGCCGACCTGCTGGTGATGGGCTGCTACGGTCACGGCCGCGCGCGGGAGTGGGTGCTGGGCGGCGTGACGCGCACCGTGCTGCGCTCGATGACGCTGCCGGTGCTGATGGTGCACTGAGCGTGCGCATCCGCGCGCCCCGTCGGCACCGCGCATGAGCGACCTGTTCGGACTCGACGCCTACGCGCCGAAGGAGATCGCCGCGCGCGTGAGCGAGATCGGCGTCGCCAAGACGCGGCTGCCGCGGCTGACGCTTGCGCTGCTGGGCGTGCTGGCCGGGGCCTACATCGGCCTGGGCGCCATGCTGTCCACGCTGGTGGCGAGCGATGCCACGCTGGGCTTCGCGGTGTCGCGTTTGCTGGGTGGGCTGGTGTTCTCGCTCGGCCTGATGCTGGTGGTGGTGGCCGGTGCCGAACTGTTCACCGGCAACAACCTGCTCGTGATGGCCTGGGCCGGTGGGCGCATCGGCAGCGCCGAGCTGCTGCGCCACTGGGCGCTGGTGGGCGCGGCCAATGCGGTGGGTGCGGCCGGTCTGGCGTTGCTGGTGTGGCTGTCGGGGCACGGTGCGCTGCAGCAGGGCGAGGTGGGCCGCAGCGTGGTCCGCATCGCGACCGCGAAGGCTCAGCTGCCGCTGGCCGAGGCCTTCTTCCGCGGGGTGTTGTGCAACGTGCTGGTCTGCATGGCGGTGTGGATGGCGCTGGCCGGGCGCAGCGTGACCGACAAGCTGCTGGCCATCGCGTTCCCGGTCACCGCCTTCGTCGCCGCCGGCTTCGAGCACTCGATCGCCAACCTCTACTTCTTCCCGCTGGCGCTGCTGCTCGGTGCGCCGCTGGCTGCCGGCGACATCGCGGGCAACCTGCTGGCGGTGATCGCCGGCAATCTGGTCGGCGGTGGCGTGCTGGTCGCGCTGGTCTACTGGGTGATCTACCTGCGGCCGGCATCGCGCGACTGAGCCGCCCGCTCCAGCAGCAGCTCGCGCTCGCGCCCATTGCGCGTCAGCGCCGCGGCGCGCTCGAACTCCGCGCGCGCCTCGTCATGGCGGCCCAGCTTGGCGAGCAGGTCGCCGCGCACGCTCGGCAACCAGGGGTAGCCGGCGAGCGCCGGGCTCGATGCGACCGTGTCGACGATTTCCAGCCCCGCTGTTGGTCCGAAGGCCATGCCGACCGCGACCGCGCGGTTGAGCTCGACCACCGGCGACGGCGCCACCTGGGCCAGCGCGTCGTAGAGCGCCACGATCAGCGGCCAGTCGGTGTCGGCCGCCTTCGCCGCGCGCGCATGGCAGGCCGCGAGCGCCGCCTGCAGCGCATACGGCCCGCGCAGGCCGCCCAGCGCCGTGGCGCGCTCCAGCGCGGCCAGGCCGCGGCGGATCAGCAGCGGGTCCCAGCGCGTGCGATCTTGGTCGAGCAGCAGCACCGGCCGCCCTCGCGCATCGGTGCGGGCCGCGGTGCGCGAGGACTGGATCTCCATCAGCGCCACCAGGCCGTGCACCTCGGGCTCGTCGGGCGCCAGCCCGGCCAGCACGCGGCCCAGGCGCAGCGCTTCGTCGCACAGCGCCGGGCGCATCCAGTCGTCGCCGGCGGTGGCCGAGTAGCCCTCGTTGAAGATCAGGTAGACCACCTCCAGCACCGAGGCCAGGCGCGGCGCGCGTTCCTGCGCCTGCGGCACCTCGAAGGGCACGCGGGCCGCGCTCAGCGTGCGCTTGGCGCGCACGATGCGCTGCGCGATCGTCGCCTCCGGCGCCAGGAAGGCGCGCGCGATCTCGTCGGTGCTCAGCCCGCCCAGCAGGCGCAGTGTGAGGGCCACGCGCGCCTCGGTGCCGAGCACCGGATGGCAGGCGGTGAAGATCAGGCGCAGCAGGTCGTCGCCGATGTCGTCCTGGCGTGCCGCGTCGAGCGCGTCCACGAAGTCCGGCACCACGCCCGCCTGCAGCGCGTCGAGGTCGGCGCCGAGCTCCTGCTGCTTGCGCGCGTGCAGCGCGTCCTGCCGCAGCCGGTCGAGCGCGCGGTGCTTGGCGGTGGTCATCAGCCAGGCCCCGGGCTTGTCGGGCAGGCCGTCGACGGGCCAGTGCTCGAGCGCGGCGACCAGCGCATCCTGCGCCAGCTCCTCGGCCACGCCGACGTCGCGCACCATGCGCGCGACCACGGCGACGATCTTCGCCGATTCGATGCGCCAGACGGCATCGATCGCGCGCTGCGTGTCGGTCGTCGCCACTGGCCGCGTGCGGTTCAGGCCGCGCCGGCGGCCGAGGGATCGCCGCTCATGTGCACCAGCTCCCAGATGTGGCCGTCGAGGTCCTCGTAGCCGTGACCGTACATGAAGCCGTGGTCCTGCGGTGCGCGCGGCACCGCGGCGCCCGCCGCCACGGCCTTCGCGACCAGCGCGTCCACCTCGGCGCGGCTCTCGCACGACAGGCAGACCAGCACCTCGGTGGTCTGCTTGGCATCGGCGATCGGCTTGTCGGTGAAGCCCTTGAAGAAGGGCTCGGTGAGCAGCATCGCGTAGAGGTTCGGCGCCAGCACCAGGCAGGCGGCGAGGTCGTTGGTGAAGTTCGCATCGAAGCCGTAACCCAGGGCCTTGAAGAAGGCCATCGAGCGCGGCAGGTCCTTGACGGGCAGGTTGACGAAGATCTGTGAGTGCATGGCGAGTCCTTTCGGGAGATCGGTCGGAGAGAAGGCGCCTCAGCCCTGCGGCGCCTGCAGTTCGCGGAAGCGCTCCAGCGCTGCGCCGGGCGGGAGCTCGTCGAGCTCGTAGAGCTGCCGCACCTCCACCTCGCCATCGGCCAGCGCGCCCATCGGCGCCGGGAAGCGGCGCGCCCACTCCATCGCCTCCTCGCGCGAACGGGTCTGGATCAGCGTGTAGCCGGCGATCAGCTCCTTGCTCTCGGCGAACGGTCCGTCGGTCACCGTGCGCCGGCCGCCGGCGTAGCGGATGCGCCATCCGGCGCGGCTGGGCTGCAGGCCGGCGGCGTCGAGCAGCACGCCGGCCTGCGCCAGCGCCTCGTGGTAGGCCACCATCGCGGCCATCAGGCTGTCGTCGGGCATCACGCCCGCCTCGGTGTCGGACGTGGCCTTCACCATGATCATGAATCGCATCGCAGTTCTCCCGGTCGTGACGGTGAGCGCCTTTCGCGGGCTCTCGGGGGTACGACGAACGACGACGGGCCGGATCGACAGCGGCCGCGGCGGGATTTGCTGAAACGGGTGAAAGGGCGCGGGTGAGGGTTCAGATCGCCGACTCGAAGCACGGCCCGACCTGCCGCACCTCCACCGTGCACCACTCGGCCGCCGGGCAGGCGGCGGCGATCGCCAGCGCCTCGTCGCGCGTGGCCACGTTCAGCAGGAAGTAGCCGCCGACCATTTCCTTGGCCTCGGCGAACGGGCCGTCGATGAGCTGAGGGCGGCCGTCACGCACCTGCAGCCGCACGGCCTCGCGGGTGGAGGCCAGCGAGTTGCTGCCTTCCAGCACCCCGCGCGCCTGCAGCCCGGCGCCGAACTGCAGCATGCGTTCATAGGCTTCCTTGCCGGCCTCGACACCGCGCTCGCGGCGCTGGCCGGTCGGTTCGACGATCAGCAGCATGTAGGACATCTCGGCTCCCGGTCACCGGCTCGCGCGCCCGAGGGGGTGCGACGGCGTGACCCGGAGCCGATTCTGCGTCGGCCGGGAAAAGCCCGACCGTCAGCGTGCCGGCACGCGCCGCGCGCCGCTCAGCCGGCGCACCACCGCGATGAAGCGGTCCACTTCCTCGCAGGTGTTGTAGAACGCCAGCGAGGGCCGCACCGTGGCCTCGAGTCCGAAGCGGCGCAGGATGGGCTGGGCGCAGTGGTGGCCGGTGCGCACCGCGATGCCTTCCTCGTTGAGCGCCTTGCCCACCTCGTCGGTCGTGTAGCCGTCGAGCACGAAGGACAGCACGCTGGCCTTGTCGCGCGCGGTGCCCACCAGCCGTACGCCGGCGATCGGGCGCAGCGCGTGCGTCGCGTAGTCGAGCAGGTCGTGCTCGTAGCGCGCGATGTTCTCGATGCCCACGCGCTCCACGTAGTCGAGCGCCGCGCCCAGGCCCACCGCGTCGGCGATGTTGCCGGTGCCGGCCTCGAAGCGCGTCGGCGGCCCGTGGTAGACCGTCTTCTCGAAAGTCACGTCGGCGATCATGTTGCCGCCGCCCTGCCACGGGGGCATGTCCTCGAGCACCTCGCGCTTGCCGTAGACCACGCCGATGCCGGTGGGACCGAAGATCTTGTGGCCGGAGAACACGAAGAAGTCGGCGTCGAGCGCCTGCACGTTCACCCGCAGGTGCGAGACCGACTGCGCGCCGTCGACCAGCGCCTTCGCGCCGGCGCGGTGCGCCAGCTCGACGATCTCCTTCACCGGCACCACGGTGCCCAGCGCGTTGGACACCTGCGTCACCGAGACGATCTTCGTGCGGTCGTTCAGCAGCTTGCGGTATTCGTCGAGCCGCACCTGGCCGCTGTCGTCGACCGGGATCACGCGCAGCTTCGCGCCCTTCTCGGCGGCGAGCTGCTGCCACGGCACGATGTTGGCGTGGTGCTCGAGGTGCGAGACCACGATCTCGTCGCCGGCACCGATGTTCTGCGCGCCCCAGCTCTTGGCCACCAGGTTGATGGCCTCGGTGGTGCCGCGCACGAACACGATCTCTTCCACCGAGCTCGCGCCGATGAAGCGCCGCACCGTCTCGCGCGCGCCTTCGTAGGCGTCGGTAGCGCGCGCCGCCAGCTCGTGCGCGGCGCGGTGGATGTTGGAGTTCTCGTGCGCGTAGAAATGGGCGATGCGGTCGATCACCGACTGCGGCTTGTGCGTCGTCGCGGCGTTGTCGAACCACACGAGCGGGCGACCGTTGACGCGCTCCTGCAGGATCGGGAAGTCGCGCCGGATCGCGTGCACGTCGAACGGCGGATGGGCCGAGGCCGCCGCGTTCGGCACGGCGCCCGCGTGGCTGCCGTGCGGCCCGGGATGGCGCTGCGCGTCGAGGAAGTAGAAGGCGCCGGGCGACGCCGCGGGGGCGCTGCCGGACGACGGCGCGTCGCTGCGCAGCAGCGAGCGCAGGTCGGCCTCCTGCGGTAGCCCGGTCGGTGCACTGCCGAGCGGCGCGATGCGCGCCTCGCTCGCGCCCGGTCCGGACGTGGCGTGCGACAGGAAGTAGTAGGGCGATGGCGTGTCGGTTGCCGCGGGTGCGCCGCCGGCCGACGGGTGCGACGGCAGCCCGACCAGCGGCGATGCGGCCGGCACGACCTGCGGCACGCCGAGGGCGTGGCTGCCGAGGCGGCCATCGAGCGTCGGCGGGAGGGTGGCCACGTGCTCGGGCAGCCCGTTCGGCGCGGCCGCATGCGGCACCAGCGCCGGGGCCGACGCACCGTGCGCCGCGGCGTGCTGGGGCGAGCTGGGCACGAGGTTGGCGCCGGGCGCCGCGGCCCCGAGCGGCAGCACGTTGGGCGTGGCCGGACCGCCGGTCAGCACACCGGGCAGCGACAGGCCGGGCGGGGTGGGCTGTGCCGGCACCGGCACGCCGCCGTGGGCGCCGCCGTCGCCGGGCAGCGCGGCGAAGAATTCGCCCGCCAGACGCGCGAGCGTGGCGGGATCGGGCAGGCCGGGCGGCAACGCGGGCTGCGCCGCCGCGACCGGGCCGCTCAGGGCATCGGACGTGGACATCGCGGCGCCTGCTTACTTGTAGGTGTCCGGATAGTCGTGGTACTTGCCGATCTCCACGTCCTCCAGCACAGCCAGCGCGTCGGGCGTCTGCACCGCCAGCGAGCAGTACAGCGAGATCAGGTAGGACGCGATCGCGTTGCGGTTGATCCCCATGAAGCGCACCGACAGCCCCGGGCTCTGCTCGCCCGCGAGGCCCGGCTGGTACAGGCCGACCACGCCCTGGCGCTTGTCGCCCACGCGCAGCAGCAGGATCTTGGTCTTGCCGTCGGCGATCGGCAGCTTGTCGCTCGGGATCAGCGGCACACCGCGCCACGTGAGGAACTGCGAGCCGAACAGGCTCACGGTCGGCGGCGGCACACCGCGGCGCGTGCACTCGCGGCCGAAAGCGGCGATGGCGAGCGGGTGGGTCAGGAAGAAGGCCGGCTCCTTCCACACCTTGGTCAGCAGCTCGTCGAGGTCGTCCGGTGTCGGAGCGCCGGTCAGCGGGAACACGCGCTGCTCGTCGGCCACGCTCGCCAGCAGGCCGTAGTCGGGGTTGTTGATCAGCTCGCTTTCCTGGCGCTCCTTGATCGTCTCGATGGTGAGGCGCAGCTGCTCCTTGATCTGGTCGTGCGGGCTGCTGTAGAGGTCGGACACGCGGGTGTGCACGTCCAGCACGGTGCTGACGGCATTGAGGAAGTACTCGCGCGGCTGCTGTTCGTAGTCGACGAAGGTGGTCGGCAGCTCGGCCTCGTCGCGCTGGGTGCAGGCGACCAGCACGTCCTGCGGGTTCTTGACCTGGTTGAGCCGGTAGATGCCCGCCTCCACGGGGATCCACTGCAGCAGGTGCGTCAGCCAGCGCGGGCTGATGGTCGAGAGCTGCGGGGTGGTCTTGGTGGCGTTGGCCAGCTGCCGCGCCGCGTTGTCACCGAGGGCCAGCTGGGCCGGCTGGTTCTTTGCCATGGAGGAACTCCTGATCGAACGAACGAATTGGTAATAAGAAAATGCGCCGAACGAATATCGCCGCGTTGCGGCGCAACATCAACCGGCTATAGCCACCAAGGCCGCCACGTCAGGGACCTTCCGCGACTAGCCGGCGGCGCCTTCGGCCTGCGGCTCCTGCTCGCAGCGCGCCAGCAGGCTGGACAGCCGCACGTCGAGCGCCGTGGCCAGCTTGCTCATCGTCGCGAGCGAGGGCACCGCGTCGCCACGCTCGACCTCGCCGAGGTAGCTGCGGTTGATCTCCGCGCGATGCGCCAGCAGCTCCTGCGACCAGCGCCGCTGCTCACGGTGCTGCCGCACGACGCGACCGAAATGGGCGCTCAGCGAGCTCATGCGCGGCCCTCGCTCGACACTTCGTTATGCGCGTTGGCCTGGGTCACGTTGCTGCCCGGCGGCACGCTGCGCGTCAGCCACACGTTGCCGCCGATCGTGGAGCCGCGGCCGATGGTGATGCGGCCGAGGATCGTGGCGCCGGCGTAGACCACCACGTCGTCCTCGACGATCGGGTGGCGCGGCAGGCCCTTCTGCAGGTCGCCCTTCTCGTCGGTCGGGAAGCGCTTGGCGCCCAGCGTCACCGCCTGGTAGACGCGCACCCTCTCGCCGATCACCGCGGTCTCGCCGATCACGACGCCGGTGCCGTGGTCGATGAAGAAGCCCGGACCGATCTCGGCGCCGGGGTGGATGTCGATGCCGGTCTTGCCGTGCGCCAGCTCGGCGACGATGCGCGCCAGCAGCGGCACGCCCAGCCGGTACAGCCGGTGTGCGATGCGGTGGTGGATCATCGCTTCGATGCCGGGGTAGCACAGCAACACCTCGTCGACGCTGCGCGCCGCCGGGTCGCCGCGGAACGAGGCCTGCACGTCGCTGTCGAGCAGGCTGCGGATCTGCGGCAGCGCGGCAGCGAACGCGCGCACCTTGGCGAGCGCCTGCGCGTAGCTGTCGAGGTCGGGACGACCGTGCTGGCGAGCGTCGTGGCGCAGCTCCAGCCGCAGCTGGCCGAGCAGTGCGTTGAGCACCGTGTCGAGCGTGTGGCCGACGTAGTAGTCCTCGCTCTCCTGGCGCAGATCGGGCGGGCCCAGGCGCATCGGGAACAGCGCGCCGCGCAGGCCCTGCACGATCTCTTCCAGCGCTTCGCGCGACGGCAGCTCGCGGCCACCGGGCTCGCGCGGGCGCTGTTGCCCGGCGCGCCAGCGCTCGCGCGCGGCGCGCAGTTGCGCGACCACGCTGCCCAGGTCGAAGCTCGGTGCGGCGTCGATCGGCAGCACGCCCGCTGCGGTGCCGCTCAATCCTGCACCCATGGCAGGCCGTGGTGGCGCCAGCCGTCGGCATGGCCGCGCTGCTGCGCGGCGTCGAGTTCGCCCTCGAAGCCTTCGAGCACGTTGTAGGCCTGCGTGAAGCCGGCCTTGGCCGCGGCTTCCGCCGCCAGCGCCGAGCGCTTGCCGCTGCGGCACAGCAGCAGCACGACCTGGTCCTTTCCGACCTTGGCCTCGAGTTCGCGCACGAAGCGCGGGTTGCGCGTCAGTGAGGTGCCGGTGGCCCAGGCCACGTGCACGCTGTCGGGCACGTGGCCGACGAACTTGCGCTCCTCGGCGGAGCGCACGTCCACCAGCACCGCGTGGCCCTGCTGCACCAGGGCCCAGGCGTCGCGCGGTGTCACCCCGCCGGCATGGGACAGCGCGCTCGCCTCGGCCTCGCGGCGGGCGGCGACGAGAACGGACAGCTCCGGGGGCGTGTCGAGGACAGCAGACATGGCGCGGGATCGACGTTCCGCCGCCTCGCGGGCGGCCGGTCGATCGGGTGGTTATAGACAGCCGCCAGCGTAGGGAGCTGGCGGCCGAACCGGAACCAATCTCTGCGCGCTTGCTTATGCAGGAAGCAAGGATGCGCCGCCGTCCACGCCGGCGCGACCGCGGGCCGCTACACGCCGGCCAGCGCCTGCTCCAGGTCGGCCAGCAGGTCGTCGATGTGCTCGATGCCCAGCGACAGCCGCACCGTGTCCTCGCCGACGCCGGCCTTCAACAGCTCTTCGGGCGAGAGTTGCCGGTGGGTGGTCGAGGCCGGGTGAGTGGCCAACGATTTCGCGTCGCCGATGTTCACGAGCCGCGTGAACAAGCCCAGCGCGTCGAGGAAGCGCGCGCCGGCCTCGCGGCCACCGCCGGCCGGGCTCTTGATGCCGAAGGTCAGCAGCCCCGAAGCCTTGCCCGACAGGTACTTCTGCACCAGCGCGTGGTCGGGGTGGTCCTCGAGCCCGGCGTAGTTGACCCAGCCCACCTTGGCGTGGCGCTGCAGGTACTTCGCCACCGCCAGCGCGTTGCTGCAGATGCGGTCCATGCGCAGCGCCAGCGTCTCGATGCCCTGCAGGATCAGGAACGCGTTGAACGGCGAGATCGCCGCGCCGGTGTTGCGCAGCGGCACCACGCGCGCGCGGCCGATGTAGGCCGCCGGGCCCAGCGCGTCGGTGTAGACCACGCCGTGGTAGCTGACGTCGGGCTCGTTCAGGCGCTTGAAGCGTTCCTTGTGCTGTGCCCACGGGAACTTGCCCGAGTCGACGATCGCGCCGCCCACGCTGTTGCCGTGGCCGCCCAGGTACTTGGTGAGCGAGTGCACCACGATGTCGGCGCCGTGCTCGAAGGGCCGGCTCAGGTAGGGCGAGGGCACGGTGTTGTCCACGATCAGCGGCACGCCGTGGCGGTGCGCCACCTCGGCGATCTTCGCGATGTCGGTGATGTTGCCCTGCGGGTTGCCGAGCGATTCCACGAACACCGCCTTGGTCTTTCCGTCGATCAGCGGCTCGAACGAGGCCGGGTCGCGGTAGTCGGCGAAGCGCGTGGCGATGCCGTATTGCGGCAGCGTGTGCGCCAGCAGGTTGTAGGTGCCGCCGTACAGCGCGCTGGAGGCCACGATGTTGTCGCCGGCCTCGGCGATGGTCAGGATGGCATACGTGACCGCGGCCTGGCCGGAGGCCAGCGCCAGCGCGGCGATGCCGCCCTCGAGCGCCGCGACGCGCTGCTCCAGCACGTCCTGCGTCGGATTCATGATCCGCGTGTAGATGTTGCCCGGCACCTTCAGGTCGAACAGGTCGGCGCCGTGCTGCGCGCTGTCGAACGCGTAGGCCACGGTCTGGTAGATCGGCACCGCGACCGCCTTGGTGGTCGGGTCGGGCTTGTAGCCGCCGTGCACGGCCAGGGTTTCGAACTTCAACGGCGGGCGGTCGCTCATCGGGCGGCTCCAGGGGGTGGCGGGAGCCGGCAGCCTAGGCGCTCGGAGGCGGATTGGGAACTATGGTTATCGCATAGCGACACCGCCCCGGAGCCCGCGCCGTGCCGGGGCTCAGAACGGCAGCAGCTCGCCGTTGACGATCCACGGCGTGCCGAACCTGTCGATCAGCATGCCCCAGCGGCGCGCCCAGAACGCGGGCTGCATCGGCATCGTGACCTGGCCGCCGTCGGCCAGCGCCGCGAACACGGCCTCGGCCTCGTCGACGCTCGGGTAGTCCACGGCGATCGACACGCCCTTGATGCCCTCGAAGGGCTGGTCGGCCGGGCAGTCGCCGGCATAGAGCATGCCGCCGCCGGGCAGCACCAGGCGGGCATGCAGGATGCGGTGCAGGAACTGCTTGGGCATCTGCTCGGCCATCGGCGAGTCCGCGCCGCTCATCAGCACTTCGAGCTTGCCGTTCAGCGCGCGCTCGTAGAAGCGCATGGCGTCGGCGCAGTTGCCGTTGAATCCGAGGTAGGCGATGGCTTGGGTCATGTCGGGGCTCCTGGGAAGGAAGGTCGGTGGCAGGCTTGCACGACCACGACGAACGGGCGGCCCCGGAATCGACAGCCCCGCGGGTTTCAGCGGTAGAAGGCCTCCACCTTGCCCTTGAGCTTGATCATCAGCGGCTTGCCCTTGCGGTCCAGCGTGCGGCCGGCCGGCACCTTGACCCAGCCTTCGCTGATGCAGTATTCCTCGACGTCGAAGCGCTCCTTGTCGTTGAGGCGGATGCCGATCTCATGCTCGAACACGGCCGCCACGTGGTGCGGGCTGGACGGGTCGACGGACAGCCGGTCGGGCAGGGCGGGCGTGGCGGGGGCTTCGGTCATGACGGCCTCGGAGGGTGGCAACAGAGAGTCCTCGATTGTCGAGGACCCGGGCCGGCCCTAGCCGACGCTGAGGCTGCAGTCGCAGCCGCGCCCGGCGGAGATCGAGCGCCGGGCCCAGCGCCCGAGCGCCGGGGCGAGCCAGCGCGCGGCCTTCGGCAGGAAGCGGGCCGGCTGCTCGACCAGCCCGCAGCGGTAGAGCCCGCCGCCGACATCGCCGTCACCGGCCTCACGCCACAGCAGTGCGGCGCAGGCGCCCTGCGTGCGGCGGCTCACCAGCACGCCGGCCGGGCAGGGCTCGCTGGCACAACAGACGCCGCAGCCGTTGCAGGGCTGGCCGGCGGCCGGCTTCGGGGGCGCATCGATGTGGAGCTGGATGACCGCGTGCATGCGCCGATGGTCGCCGCGATCGCGGCGCGGCGATGGCCGGAACAGCGCGGTGGGTCGGGGTCATTCATGGCCGGGCGGTTGGCGATGCTGCTGCCGAAGCAGTTTGCGCATAGGGCTCGACTGCGGCGCGTTGGCCGTTGGTTGAGGTCCGCAGATGTCTGCGTTCGCTCCGCGCGCGCGTTGTCGCGGCAGGCGCTGCCCGCTGGGGGCTCCTGCTGGGGCGGTCGGCCTGGCAGGCCGACTGCACTGCGATGCTCGCGCCAGGGTCGCGCCGCAGAACTCACTGCGCGCCCTGCGGTCGCTCCGTTCAGACAACCGCGGCAAGTCAGACCACGAAGCGCGCTGGCGCGCGCCGACCCTGGCGCTGCGCTTCTCGTCGCCCCAGATATCGCCCCCAGCGGACAGCGCCTGCCGCGACCACCACCGGTGTTGGCGTGCGTGGGAAACACTCGCAGTGGTTCAGCAAAGGCGGGCTTGGGCAAGCGGCGGTGCGCCTCCGCGGCGCCGAGCGCCGAGGCGAAGCACCGCCGCCTGTCCGGGCGCGCCTTTGCCGCACCGACCGCCGCCACGAAGAGCTCCGGAAGACCGCCCGAGCCGAGAGAACCCGCCCTCAGTGCACGGCCGGCTCCCGCCACTCCACCGCCCCGAAGCCATCGGCGCCGAGCAGCGTGTAGTAGATCCCCACCGTGCCCAGCGTCTGGGAGCGGTCGCCGGCGCCCGGGTAGTTGGCGTCGCGGTGCGACCAGACGTACTTCACGCCCACGGCGTGCCGCTTGTGGAGGCGCCAGTTGAAGGCGGTGTCGACGCGGGTGATGTCGTCGCGCCCGGCGGCGCGGTTGGCGATGCTGCCGAGAAAATACTTCTGCGCCTGCAGGTCGACCGAGGCGCGGTCGCCGGCGATCAGCCGCAGCGCGAGGCTCAGGCGCGGCGCCACGCCGTAGTGGTAGTCGCGGTCTTCGGTGGTGCGGCGCAGCGTGCTGGCGGCCGAGTAGCCCAGGCCGGCGAGCACCGTGCCCTGCAGCGCCAGCCGCTCGGAGGCCCACCACTGCCCGGTCGTGCCGAGCGACAGTGCGGTGGTCGAGAGGTTGAAGATCTGCGGTGCCAGGTAGTCGTAGCTGCCGTACAGGCCCCACAGGCCGCGGACGGTGTCGCCGATCGCGTAGTCGGTGCCGAACAGCAGGCCGCGGGTGGCCAGCGTCTCCACGCCGTTGGCGGTGGAGGCGGCGGCATGGAAACTGAAGTAGTCGAACGGGCGGCGGTAGGTGTAGCCGTCCTTGCCCGGCAGGCCGTAGTCGAGCGCGAAATCGATCACCGCTTCGTCGCGCTCCAGGTCGCGCGACGTGCCCAGGTTGTCCTGCGCCGCGCGGGCGACGCCGAGGCGCAGCCGGCTGTAGTAGACCGGATCGTTGTCGACGAAGGCGCCGTCGAAGCGGGAGCCGAAGGTGAGGCGCGTGAAGCCCAGCGAGGGCGAGATGCCGGCAGCGATCGCCTCGCGCCAGGGGCGCGACAGACCGCCCGGGCCGTTGAGCACCAGGTGCGCCATGCGGAACAGCGGCTCACCGAGAAAGCTGCCGGCGATGCCGCTGGCGATCTGGTCGTTGTACGACGGCGGCGTCTGCTCGCCGAAGATCTCCCAGCCCACGCTGCCGGCGAAGGTGTAGCCGGCCGCTTCCCAGTAGCTCAGGCCGCTCGCGCGGGCGGCCCCGTGGTACAGCGAGCCCTGGTAGGGGTGGGCGAACTGGTTGATGTCGAACGGGTCGTTGTCGACCACCCAGGGCCCGCGCAGGTTGCGGCGTATGGAGGCGCGGCTGACGTCGTAGTCGGACGTGCCGCTGAAGCGCCGGTTGTAGCGGTTCAGCAGAAAGTCGAAGCCGATGATCTGCAGCGCCGGGATGACGTAGCTCTTGTCGGGGGTGGCGGTGGCACTGGCGGCAGGTTCCGGCGCCGGCGGTTCGTTCGCGCGATCGCGCAGTTCCGTCCCGATCGCGCCCGGCGTGTCCGGTGCGCCGAAGGACGGCGCGGCGAGAAGGAGGCCGAGCGCGGCGATCACGCACGGCCAGGTTCTGGGCAGCCGTGTGCGAAGGAGAGGGACCAGGGGCATGGGCGCATGCTCTCCGACGCCCGCCGCACGGTCTGTCGGACGACGCGCCCGGCGCGTGTCGGACGGCGCTCGCTGCGGCGGCCGACAATCGCGGCCATGGCGAAACCCATCCCCCGTCTGACCGCCGCGGAAATCGAGCGCGTGATCGCCACCGCATGGGACGACCGGCCGCCGTTCAGCGCGGTGCTGCGCGAGCACGGCCTGTCGCACGGCGAGCTGGTTCAGCTGCTCAAGCGCGAGCTCACGCCCAATGCCTACAAGGTCTGGGTCGCGCGGACCAAGGCGGCACCGGCACGCCGCGCGCCGCCGAAGGCCGCGCGCTGAGCCGGGGTCAGCGGCCTGGCCGGCGCGGCCCCGGCGGACCGCGGCGCGCGCCGGGAGGTCGTGTGCCGCGCGGATCGCGATCGCCGCGCGCGGCGGCGTCCGGCGGGCGGCGCTGCTGGGGCGGTCGTTGCGGCGGCTGCGGCTGCGAGGCGCGCCGGTCCCGCTCTTCACGCGCCTGCGCGAGCCCGGCGTCGAGGTCCGCTTCCGTCAGCCCCTTGAGCGCGCAGAAGTTGGCCCGCGTCAGCGTGCTGGTCTCGTAGGCCCGCAGCAGTGCCGCGCGCTCGCGCTGCGCTGCCTCGGCTGCGCTGTGGGCCTGTCGGGCTTCGTCTTGGGCAGCGCGTTGCGCCTGGCGCTCGGCCGCGCGGCGCGCATCGTGCAGCGCGCGGCGGCGGTCCAGCTCCCCGGTCGCGGCAGCGCGGTGCAGATCGGCCACGTCGCCGGCCGGCTGGCCGTCGAGGTCGACGCGATGCGCGGCACCCACCAGCGCCTTCAGGTAGGCGGTGCTGGTCGTGTGCCGGTGCAGGAAAGCCGACAGCGACTTCTTCGTGAACACGCCCGGCGCCCGCTGCTGGATATCGGCCTGGATGCCCAGCTTCAGCGGCAGGAACACGCCGGGACCGAAGGCGGCCGGAAACAGCGGAGCGAGCTGTGCGGCCGTCGCGGCCGGTGAGGTGCTCGGGGTGCTCGGAGCGCTTGCGGCAGGAACAGCCGCTGCTTCGTCCGTCGGGGCGGCGGCAGGGGCATCGCCCTCGGTGGGCGGCTGGGGGTGATCGGACACGGTGAGGCAACGGGGGCAGGGTCGGTGGCGGATTGTCGCTGCAGAGGCGAGCGTCGCGCAGCGGACCATTGGGCTCGGTGAGCCGGGCCATGGCCCTGCTGCCAAGCGGGTGAAGCGAGTTTCATATGATGATCGTCATATGAAGGCGCAACCCAAGCCAGCCACCCGCCGCCGCAGCCCGCCGGCCACCGAACCGTCGCGCAAGGACCTCACGCGCGAGCGCATCGTCGGCACGGCGGCGCGCGCCATCCGCCGCAGCGGCTACGACGGCACCGGCGTGACCGATCTGATGAAGGAAGCCGGCCTGACGCACGGCGGCTTCTACGCCCACTTCGCATCGCGCACCGCGCTGCTGGCCGAGGCGGCCGACCGGGCCGGGGCCGACAGCGCCGCACATCTGCGGGGCGTGGTGGAAGGCCTGCCGCCGGCCCAGGCACTGGACGCGCTGATCGACCACTACCTGTCCGACGTGCACCTGAAGTCGGCCGAGCTGGGCTGCCCGCTGGCAGCGCTGGCCTGCGAGACGACGCGCCAGGCGCCCGAGGTGCGCGCTGCCGCGACGCGCCGCCTGAAGGAGACGATCGACCTGGTGGCGCAGTTGCTGCCGGGGCGCAGCGCGCGCGAAGCCCGTGCCGAGGCGATGGCCGTGGTCGGCAGCCTGGTCGGCGCGATGTCGCTGGCGCGCGCCGTCGACGATCCGCGCCTGTCGCGCGCGCTGCGCGAGGCCTGCCGGCAGTCCCTGAAACACCGCCGGGATTGAGCGCCGATCCGCAGGCGGCGCAACCCGGCTTTCGTCCGACGCATGACGGTCGTCATGCGAATTCACCCGCTCATCTCCTGGAAGGACACCTCATGAAGATCAAGGACTCCGTCGCGCTGGTCACCGGCGCCAACCGCGGCCTCGGCCGTGCCTTCGCCGCCGCGCTGCTGGCCGGTGGCGCCCGCAAGGTCTACGCCGCTGCGCGCGACCCGGCCAGCGTCACGCTCGCTGGCGTCACGCCGGTCCAGCTGGACGTGACGAACGCGCAGCAGGCGGCGGCGCTGGCGCGCGAGCTCGGCGACGTGTCGCTACTGATCAACAACGCCGGCATCCTGCGCGGCACCGGCCTGCTGGAGGCCGGCTCGGTGGAGGCGGCGCGCGCCGAGATGGAAACGCACTTCTTCGGCCCGCTGCAACTGAGCCAGGCCTTCGCGCCGGTGCTCGCGCGCAACGGCGGTGGCGCCATCCTCAACATCCTGTCGGTGCTGAGCTGGATCAGCATGCCGGGCGTCAGCACCTATTGCGCGTCGAAGGCGGCCGAGTGGTCGCTGACCAACGGCCTGCGCAACGAGCTGCGCGCGCAGGGCACGCAGGTCGTCGGCCTGCACGTGGGCTACATGGACACCGACATGGTCCGCGGTGTCGACGCCGCGAAGTCCGCGCCGGAGGACGTGGTGCGCCAGGCGTTCGCGGTGCTCGAGTCCGGCGGCTACGAGGTGCTGGCCGACGAGATCAGCCGCCAGGTGCGCCAGGGCCTGTCGGCCGAGCCGGCGGTCTACGCGGGGAGCTGACGGCGCGAGAGGGTGGACGCCAACCCCTGAAGGCCCTAGAAGAACCCGGCCTTGCCGGCCGCCGCCACCGCGGACTTCACCAGCTCGGCCACCTGCGCGTTGGCGTCGTTGTCGCTCGGTGCGCGGGTCTTGGCGGTCCACATCAGGCGTGCGCTGGCCACGTCGGTGAGCTGGCTGTTGGCGCCGTAGGCGGTTTGGGTCTTGCCGCCACCGATCGGCAGCGAGATGCCGACCCCGCCGCCCACCGAGCGGCCGAAGCCGCCCAGCCCGACACCGATCGACGGACCGGGCTGCACCAGCGTGGCGTCGGGGCCGACCGCGGTCAGCCACACCGCCTTCGCGCCGGCGGCGCGCGCGGCGGCCAGGTAGGGTTCGGCGGCGGAACTGCGCGCCGTGCCGGCCGCGACCGGTGCCTGCGTCACCGGTGATGCGCCGTAGGCCACCAGCTCGGCCGAGGCGCGGTCCAGGCAGTTGCGCTGCAGCGCCTCGTCGGGAGCCTCGCACACCACGAGCAGCTTGCTGCCGCGCAGCGACTGGCCGGCGAACTGCGGCTCGGTCCACTGCGAATCGACCGGGTTGGTGGCGCAGCCGACGACCAGCAGCGCCGCCGCGAGGGCCATCGGGGCGGGGCGCAGCGCGCGCCGTGCCGCAGAGACTTGAAACCACATGGTCGGGAATCCTTTCGTGGGCCTGAGAGGCCGAGTCGGCGCGGCCGTGACCGGGCGGCGCGACGCTCTCCGGCGTGTCGGAGCAGCTTACTCCTTGGTGCGATCCGCACCGCCGTGTGGGCCCATGCGGCGGCAGGGCATGCGCCCGCGCGCCGCAGCGGTTTGTTAGGCTGGCGGGGATGAAGGCCTGTCACGATTGCGATGCGCTGCAGCAGGAGGTGGTGCTGGAGCCCGGCGGCGTGGCCCGCTGCTGGCGCTGCGACGCGGTGCTCTACCGCGGCCGGCATCACGCGATGGACCGCACGCTGGCGCTCACACTGGCGGCCGCGGCGCTGTTCGTGCTGGCGCTGTCGTTCCCGCTGGTCGAGCTCGACATGCAGGGCCAGCACCACAGCACCACGCTGTGGGGCGCGGTGGTCACCCTGTGGCGGCAGGACGCCGGGCTGGTGGCGACGCTGGTCGCGGTGACCACGGTGCTGGTCCCGACGCTGGAACTCGGCGCCATGCTGTGGCTGCTGCTGCCGCTGGCCCTGCGCGAGCGGCCGGTGGGCGGCGTCTGGGTGCTGCGCGCGCTGCTGCTGGTGCGCCCCTGGGGCATGGTCGAGGTGTTCGTGCTCGGCGTGCTGGTGGCGCTGGTGAAGCTCGCGCACATCGCCAGCGTGATCCCCGGCATCTCGCTGTGGTCCTTCGGCGGCCTGATCTGCGTGTTCGCCGCTGCCGCGGCCAACTTCGACGCCCAGCAGGCCTGGGACCAGATGGACGCCGCGGAGACGCCGGCATGACGGCCCCGTCGGGCGAGAGGCCGTCGCGGGACGAGCGCCGGGCCGCTCCCAAGCCGGCCCGCATCCCCTCGGGGGATCGCCTGGCGTACCCGTCGGGCGAGGGGTCATCAGTGCTCACCGCCGCAAGCGCCGGCCTGCGGGTCTGCCACACCTGCGGCCAGATCAGCCGCCCGGCGCCGCCGCCGCTGCAATCCCGTTGCCCGCGCTGCGACAGCGAGCTGCACGTGCGCCAACCGGCCAGCCTGGCGCGCACCTGGGCCTTCCTGATCGCCGCCTTCATCCTCTACGTGCCGGCCAACACGCTGCCGGTGATGCGTTCGAGCTCGCTGTTCGGCGCGCAGCAGGACACCATCTGGTCCGGCATCGTGTTCCTGTGGATCGATGGCTCGTGGTTCCTCGCGGTGCTGGTGTTCGTGGCCAGCATCGTGGTGCCGCTGGCCAAGCTGCTGGTGCTGAGTTTCCTGGCCGTCTCGGTGCAGTTGGGCAGCGCGGCCCGGCCGGTGTTGCGCACCCGGCTGTACCGCGGCATCGAGTTCGTCGGCCGCTGGTCGATGCTCGACATCTACGTGGTCACGCTGCTCGTCGGGCTGGTGCAACTGCAGTCGGTGGCGGCCATTTCCGCCGGGCCCGGCGCGGTGGCCTTCGGCGCGGTCGTGGTGCTGACGATGCTGGCCTCGCTGAGTTTCGATCCGCGGCTGATCTGGGATGCGGCCGACCGGCCGGCGCGGGCCGTGCGGCCGGCGCCGCATCTCGACCGAGAATGGGGCGCATGAGCGACACGCCGCCGCCCTCCTCTTCCGCCCCTGCGTCCCTGCCGGCGACGGCCGAGCTGCCTGAAGCGGTGGCGGTGCCGCGCCGCCGCAGCCACGGCTATGCGGTGTGGCTGATCCCCATCCTTGCGGCATTGATCGGCCTGACGCTGGGCGTGCGCGCCTGGCTCGCGACCGGACCCACGGTCACCATCACCTTCAAGACCGCCGAGGACCTGGAGCCGGGCAAGACCAAGATCAAGTACAAGAACGTCGACATCGGCGACGTGAAATCGATCGCGCTCGCCCCCGACGGCAAGGGCGTGGTCGTCACCGCCGAGATGACCCAGGGCGCGCAGAAGCTGCTGCTCGACGACACGCGCTTCTGGGTGGTGCGGGCTCGCGTGGCGGGCAGCGGCGTCACCGGCCTCTCCACACTGCTGTCGGGCGCCTACATCGGCATCGACATCGGTACCTCCTCCGAGTCGCGGCGCGAGTTCGTCGGCCTCGACGTGCCGCCCAGCGTCACCGCTGACGAGCCGGGGCGCGAGTTCATCCTGCGAAGCGCGGATCTCGGCTCGGTCGACATCGGTTCACCGGTCTATTTCCGCCGTGTGCAGGTCGGCAAGGTCACCGCGACGCGGCTCGACGCCGATGGCCGCGGGGTCACGCTGCGGGTGTTCATTTCGGCGCCGCATGAGCAGCACGTGACCGAGAACACGCGCTTCTGGCATGCCAGTGGCCTGGACGTCGCGCTCGACGCCGGCGGCATCAAGCTGCAGACGCAGTCGCTGATCTCCATCGTGCTCGGCGGCATTGCCTTCGGCGCGCCGGAGTCCGGTGCGCCGGGCGCGGCGGCCGAGGCAGAGCACAGCTTCGCGCTGTTCGAGAACCAGGCGCTGGCCATGAAGCGCACCAGCTCCGAGGTGACGCCGATGGTGGCCCATTTCACCGAATCGCTGCGCGGCCTGGCGCCGGGCGCGCAGATCGACTTCCGCGGCGTGGTGGTCGGTGAGGTCACGTCGATCGACGTCAGCTACGACCGCGACCGCAGGGAGTTCAGCTTCCCGGTCGGCATGGTGCTGTACAGCGACCGGCTCGGCTCCAAGGTGAGCGCGGCGATCGAACGGGCGCAGGTCGACCCGACAGAGCTGATGCGCCGCTCCATCGAGCGCGGCCTGCGCGCGCAGCTGCGCACCGCCAACCTGCTGACCGGCCAGCGCTACGTGGCGCTCGACTTCTTCCCCGGCGCGCGGCCGGTCAAGACGGCGGCCGCCCCGGCCGCCGGCAGTGAAGCCCCGGTGCTCGAGATCCCCACCATCTCGGGTAGCCTCGAGGACCTGCAGGCCACGCTGACCAGCATCGCCAAGCGCATCGAGAACGTGCCGTTCGACGAGATCGCCGCCGACCTGCGCACCGCGCTGCAGTCGCTCGACCGCACGCTGAAGAACACCGACGGGCTGATCGGCCGGCTCGACGGCCAGCTCGGCGAGCTGGTGCCCGAGCTGAAGGCGGCGATCGCCGACACGCGTCGCACCATGAAGTCGGCCGACAACCTGCTCGCCAGCGACACGCCGACCCAGCAGGAGCTGCGGGAAGCGCTGCGCGAGGTGTCGCGCGCCGCGCAGTCGATGCGCGAACTGACCGACTACGTGCAACGCCGCCCGGAATCCCTGCTGCGCGGCAAACCCGGCGAGCCCGAGGAAGGCGGCAAGCGATGACGTTGAAGCAGCCTCGGCCGCGCGCGCTGGCGCTCGTTGCCGCGCTCGTGCTGGTGCAGTTCGCGGCGGGGTGCGCCAGCCCACCGCCCGAACGCTTCTACCGCCTGGCGGTCGCCGCGCCATCGGCCGCGGCGCCGGGCGCGGCGACGGCCGGCGACGGTCCGGTCGTCACCGTGGGCGCCGTGACCCTGCCCGCGCTGGTGGACCGGCCGCAGATCGTCACGCTCGCCGCCGGCAGCCGCGTCGAGGTCTCGGAGGCGCACCGCTGGGCCGAGCCGCTGCGCTTCGCGCTTGGGCGCGTGGTCGCCGAGCAGCTCGCCGCCGCGCTCGGCACGCCGCTCGTCTATGCCTACCCGCAGGTTGCGGTGGCCGACGCGGCCTTCCGCGTCACGCTGAACGTGCAGCGCCTCGACGCGACACGCGGCGTCGCGGTCGACGACGAGCTGCTGTGGACCGTGCGGCGCGTGGCCGACGGCCAGTTGCGCTCCGGACGCAGCCACGGCCGCGCGGTGCCCGTCGACGCGAGCTACGACGCGCTGGCCGCCGCGCACGTGGAGGCGATGGCGGCGGTGTCGGGCGACATTGCCCGGGCGATCGGCGAGCTGGCGACACGCTGAGCCGTTGCCGTCACGGCCCGCCGGCGCCGTCGAACTTCGGCGTGGCGTCGTGTGACATCGCGCGCAGCAGCACGGCGCACAGCAGCACGACGCAGGCCACGACGTAGAGCCACACCAGCAGGATCGCCACCGAGCCGGCGGCGCCGAAGGTCGACACCACCGCGCTGTGGCCGAGGTAGACGCTGACCAGGCCCTTGGCCGCCTCGAAGGCGAGCGCGCCGAACACCGCCACGCCGCCGAGCTGCCGACGCGGCAACCGCACCGGCAGCATCACGCGCAGCAGCAGTGCGACCATCGTCACCGTGACGGCGAAGGACACCAGCCACGGCAGCACCAGCAACCAACCGGCCTGCAGCAACCCGCCGGCCAGCATCGGCGTGAAGGCACCGCCCAGCGAGACGAGCAGCGAGTTCACCACCAGCGACGCGAGCAGCACGAAGCCGATGCCGATCACCACCGCCACGCCACGCAGCCGGGCCGACACCAGCGCTGCCAGCAGCCGGCCGAGCGGCAGATCGGGCGCGCCGTCACGGCGCCACAGCTGCTCGAAGGCGGCGCGCAACTCGGCGAACACCGCACTGGCGCCGAACAGCGTGGCGCCGACGGCCGCCAGCGTGGCCCAGGCGCCGCGGGTCGAGCGGTAGGCGTTGGCGATCATCTCCTGCAGCAGCCGGCCGCCCTCGGTGCCGACCACGCGCGACAGCTGCGTCACCAGGTCCCCTTGCACCGCCTCGCGCCCCCACACCGCGCCGGCCACAGCGGTGGCGATCACGAGGATCGGCGCGAGCGAGAACAGCGTGTAGAACGCCAGCGCGGCGGCGGTGCGGCCGATGCGCTGCTCGGCCCACAGCGTCCAGGCGCGAACCGCCACGCGGTCCCAGCGCGGCAGCTTCACCGCGGCGACTCAATGCGTGGTGGCGCGGGGCGAGGGCCGGGCTGGAGGATCGGCCGGCTTCACGGCGCCGCCTTCCTCTTCCCAGGTGCGGACCGCCTCGCGATCGAGCAGCGCTTCACGCTGCGCCTTGCGACGCGACAGGTTGCGAACCAGTTGCATGGCCAGGCCGGAGGTCACGGTGAACATGAGGATCTTGCGCAGCATGAGCGGCTCCCTGCGCACGGGCCGGGGCGCGAATGCGCCGGCCGCGCGTGCGCGCGTCATGAGGCAAGGATAGGAGGGTGGTGGTGTCGCGTCCGTCGGGCGGCGGCGCGAGCGCGTGTCGGCGTCGTCCGACACGGGGCGGGGCACGGCGGCAGGCGCCGCGCCACGCCCGGGGTCGATCAGTCGCCGAAGAACAGGCGGAACACCTCGGGCTCGTGCACCTCGCGGGTGTGCAGGCCCTGGAAGGCTTCGCGGAACGGCTCCGACGGCGGCAGCAGGTCGAGGTCGGCCGCCATGGTCTCGACCCAGGCCGGCGAAGCCGCCTCGATGCGTTCGCCCAGCGGGCGCTGGCCGAGCACGACGAGGCGCTGGGTCAGCGAATCGGCGAACGAGGGCAGTTCCTCCCATTCGATCGCATCGCGGCTGCGCAGGGCGTGCAGCGACGAAGAACGGTGGGCAGTGTTGGTGTGTGCGTAGCTCATGGTGTGTGCTGACGTCGATGGGACTGGTACGAAGCTTATCGGCCGCGCACCCCGGACATGAAGGGGAAAAGCGGGCCTTCGCCGGGTCAGTTCTCCACCCTGCCGCCTGCGAACGTGACATCCGACGCGCGCTTTGGAAGCGCGCTGACTTGACGCGACAATCGATCCATGCCGCGCATCAGCGCGAACGTCCCCGCCGCAGAAACCCGCGCCGTCCCGCCGCGCGCCAAGGGCGTGCCGGCCGATCCGCAGAAGTTCGCCGTCAGCGTGCGGCCCAGTCGGATCGACGGCCAGGGCGCGTTCGCCGCCGAGGCCATTCCGGCGCGCCGCAAGATCGGCGAGATCCGCGGCGAATCGATCAGCGTGCGCGAGGCGCGCCGCCGCGCCAGAGGCCAGGCCCGCATCATGATCGTCGAGGTGTCCGAGCGGCGGGCGATCGACGCCTCGCAGTCGGCCGATCCGCTGCGCTTCACCAACCACTCCTGCGCGCCCAACGCGTCGCTGCGCATCCGCCAGGGGCGCGTGGAGTTCTACGCCATGCGCGACATCGCGGTCGGTGAGGAGCTCTGCGTCGACTACGGCGAGAGCCACCACGAAGGCCGGCTGCGCTGTCGCTGCGGCGCGCCGAACTGCGCGGGGCGACTTTGATGTGGGCCCCCGGCTGCGGCGTACCGCAGCCTGCCCCCGAGGGGGCGCCCGGCCGGCTTGGGGCGGCCCGGCGCTCGGTCGGGTGGGTGCCTACGGGCCGTCAGCCGCGCGCGGGCGCCGCCAGACGGCGCGCCTTCAGTTCCATCGCCAGGTAGGCCAGCGTCGCCACCGCCAGCGGGCCCAGGTAGTAGAGCGCCCGGTAGGCCAGCAGCGCACCGAGCAGTTCGTGTTTCGGCAGCTCGTGCGACAGCAGCGCCACGAACACCGCCTCCAGCACGCCCAGGCCGGCGGGCACGTGGGTGATCACGCCGGCGATCGCGGCCACCAGCAGCACGCCCAGCACGGTGGGGAAGTCGATGCGCTGCTGCAGCAGCACGAACACCAGCGTGGCCATCAGCAGCCAGTTGGCGCTGGACATCGCCAGCTGCAGCAGCGCGAAGCGGCCGGAGGGCAGATCGAGCCGGTGGCCGCGCAGCGTCCAGCTGCGCTGCGGCGAGAAGGCGCACAGCGCCACGTAGGCGACGGCTGCCGCCAGCAGCACCCCACCCAGCACCTGCAAGGCCCGACCATCGAGCTTCCAGTCGGGCGGCGGCGCCAGCGGCCACAGCAGGAACACCGTGCCGGCGAGCAGCAGGTAGCCGAGCCAGTTGGTCAGCATGCTGATCGACAGCACGCGCGTGATCACCTCGTTGTCCAGCCCCAGCCGTGCGTACAGCCGGTAGCGGAAGGCCACGCCGCCGACCAGCGAGCCCAGGTTCAGGTTGAAGGCGTAGCTGACGAAGTTGACGCCCATCACCGTGCGCGGCCCGAGCGGGTGGCCGGTGCTGTGGCGGCCCAGCAGGTCGAAGCAGCTGTAGAGCGCATAGCTGGCCGCGGCCAGCGCGGCGGCGGCCCACAGGCTCGCGGCAGGCAGTTTCTTCACCGACGCCGTCACCTCGGTCCATTCCACCGTGCGGGCCTGGGTCACCAGCAGGTAGGTGACGAACGCGAAGAAGGCCAACGTGAGGCCGCGTTTCGCCCAAGGCCACCAGGGCCGCGACGTGAGGCCGCGTCGCCCGCCCGCAGCGTGGCGCGGTCCGGCCGCGGTGCGCCGGGGCATCGCCGTCGCGGAGGCCGGCCCGGCCGCCACCGCCGTCAGCTCCGCGCCGGCTCGGTGAGCCGCTCGGCGCCGGCGGCCGGCGCGTGCGACACCGAGCTGAGCCGGGGCGCATGCGCCGGCAGCCAGCCGGCCCACGCCGGGTAGCGGCGCAGGAAGTGGAAGACGAAGAAGCTGCGCACCAGCCGCCACAGGCTGGACTCCTGCAGGTCGGTGGCCTCGATGCGCTTGCAGCAGTGGGCCATCAGGTGATCGAGCCGCTCGCCCAGCTGGCGGTTGAAGTCCCGGTCGCGGATCATCACGTTGGCCTCGAGGTTGAGCGACAGGCTCAGCGGATCGAGGTTGCTGGAGCCCACGGTGGACCACTCGTCGTCGGCCACTGCCACCTTGCCGTGCAGCGGGCGCTCGCAGTACTCGTAGATGTGCACGCCGGCGCGCAGCAGGTGGTGGTACAGCATCTCCGCGGCGCTCTTGACGATGGCCATGTCGGGCTCGCCCTGCAGGATCAGCGAGACCTGCACGCCCCGCCGCGCCGCCCGGCGCAGCTCCCTCAGCAACCGGTAGCCGGGGAAGAAGTAGGCATTGGCGATCACCAGACGGTGGCGCGCGGCGCGGATCACGGCGCGGTAGTGGCGCTCGATGTCCTGCGGGTGCTCGCGGTTGTCGCGCGTGACGAACATCGCCTGGGCGGCGCCGGCGGCGGCCTGCGGCGGCAGCGCCGACGGCGGTGCGCGACGTCGGAACCAGCGGCGCTCCGAGGAGGACCGGCCCGGGCGCCCTTCGACGATGGCCTGCTGCACGAAGCGCTGGATGTGCGCCACCAGCGGGCCTTCCAGCTCCACCGCGTAGTCCTGCTTGGCCTCGGGCCCGAAGTCGGCCAGGTGATCGGCCGAATAGTTGATGCCGCCGACGAAGGCGCGCTCGCCGTCCACCACCACGATCTTGCGGTGCATGCGGCGGAACAGGTTGGTGCGCCAGCCGAACAGCCGCGTGCCGGGGTCGAACACGTGCACGCGCACGCCGGCCTCGGTGAGCGCGCCGATGAAGGCCGGCGACAGGTCGGGCGAGCCGAAGCCGTCGATCGTGATGTCGACCTTCGCGCCATTGCGTGCCGCCGACAGCAGCGCGGCATGCAGCGCGAGCCCGACCTTGTCCTCGAACAGGATGAAGGTCTCCAGCAACACCTCGTGGCGCGCCGCGGCGATGGCCTCGAACACGCGCGGGAAGTAGGCCTCGCCGTTCTCCAGCAGCGTGAAGCGGTTGCCGTCGACCCAGCGTGGCGCGCTCACAGCGAGATCTCCGCTGCCAGCGGCGCATGGTCCGACAGGTGCGACCACGGCCTGCGCGGCAGCACCATGGGTGCGTGCACCGCGGCGTTGCGCACGTAGATGCGGTCGAGCTGCAGCATCGGGAAGCGGGCCGGGAAGGTGCGGGCGGAAGTGCCTCCCGAGTGCAGGAACACCTCGCGCAGGCCGGCGCGGTGCTCCAGCACGCGGTGCGCGCTGCGCCGCCAGTCGTTGAAGTCGCCGGCCACCACCAGCGGCGCGTCGGCCGGCACCTCGCGCTCGACCAGCTCGCACAACAGCGCGAGCTGGCGGCTGCGGTGCGACTCCTGCAGGCCCAGGTGCACGCACACCGCGTGCACGTTGGCGCTGCGGCCGGGCAACTGCAGCACGCAGTGCAGCAGGCCGCGCCGCTCGGGCCCGCTGATCGACACGTCGAGGTTCTCGTGCCGCAGGATCGGGAACTTGGACAGCACCGCGTTGCCGTGGTGGCCGTGCGGATAGACCGCGTTGCGGCCGTAGGCGAACTGAGGCCAGATCGAGTCGGCCAGGAACTCGTAGTGCGGCACCGCCGGCCAGTTGGCGAGGCGGGCCGTGTGGCGCTCGTGCGTGCCCTGCACTTCCTGCAGGAACACCACGTCGGCACCCACGGTGCGAACTGCGTCGCGCAGCTCATGCAGCATGAACTTGCGGTTGAACGAGGTGAAGCCCTTGTGGGTGTTCACGGTCAGCACCTTGAAGGCGAAGGAGGACGAGGCGTCGGCGGAACTCATGGCAAGGAAGAGGAGACGATCCCATTTGTACCGAGCGCCGCGCGCCGGCGCTGTAGGAGGAAGGCGCGTGCCGCCGACGGACGGCGGCGCTGGCGCGGCCCCGGGCCGGTTCGGGCGACACTCGCGGCTGCTCCCGCATGGAAACCATCGCCGTCATCGACTTCGAAACCACCGGCATCTCGCCCGGCCAGGGCGCGCGCGCCACCGAGATCGCCGCGGTGCTGGTGCGCGGCGGGCAGATCGTCGGCCGCTACCAGAGCCTGATGAACAGCGGCGCCTGGGTGCCGCCGTTCATCGAGCAGCTCACCGGCATCAGCAACCGCATGCTGGAGCGCGCGCCGCCGGCCGAGCGGGTGATGCGCGAGGTGCTCGACTTCACCGCCGGCTGCCCGCTGGTGGCGCACAACGCGGCCTTCGACCGCGGTTTCTGGCAGGCCGAGCGCGCCCGCGCCGGCTGTGACGAGGACGCCGCCCACGCGTTCGCCTGCACGCTGTTGCTGGCGCGCCGCCTCTACCCCGAAGCGCCGAACCACCGGCTGGGCACGCTCGCGAAGCTGCATGCGCTCCCCGACGGCGGCCGCGCCCACCGCGCGCTGGCCGATGCCGAGACCGCCGCCCACCTTTTGCTGCGCATGCAGGACGACCTGCGCGTCCGCTTTGCCGCCGAGCTAGCCGAGCGTGCGGTGAGTCATGCGCTGCTGGCCCGCCTGCAGCGAGCGCAGCGCAGCGGCCTGCGGCGCTGCCTGGCCGAGGCCGGCCTGTGAGTCCCCGCAAGCCAGGGACTCAAGTTCCAGCGGCGGTGACCGACAACACGGCCATGGCTCCCTCCACCGCCGACACCGCGGCCACCGTGCGCAACGAGCAGTTGCACCAGCACGGCGCGCTGGTGCGCCGCATCGCCAAGCGCATGCGCGCGCGGCTGCCGGCCAACGTGGAGATGGACGAGCTGTTGCAGGCCGGCCTGATCGGCCTGAACGAGGCGATCACCCGCTTCGAGGAAAGCTTCGGCGCCAGCTTCGACACCTATGCCTCGCGCCGCATCGAAGGCGCCATGCTCGACAGCCTGCGCGCCGCCGACACCCTGTCGCGCGACGCCCGTGCCCACCAGCGCGCCATCCGCGCCGCGGTGCAGGCGCTCGAGCACCGCCTGCTGCGCCCGCCGCGCGCGATGGAAGTGGCCAGCGAGCTCGGCTGGTCGCTGGCGCGCCTGCACCAGCGCCTGGTGGAGGCCGGCGCCGCCGGCCAACGCGCCGGCGACGCGCCGCTCGACGGCCTGGCTGACGAGGCCTCGGCCCGCGGCGCCGAGGACGACCTGCACGCCACCGCCGACGACCACGCCGACCCGCTGGCCGCCCTGCAGCGCCGCCAGCGCACGACAGCCCTCAACGCGGCGTTCGACACGCTCGAAGAGCGCGAGCAGCTGATGATGAAGATGATCTACGAGCGCGGCCTGGACCACCAGGACGCCGCCGAGTCGCTGGGCGTCAGCCCCTCGCGCGTGTCGCAGATGCACGCGGTGGTGGTGCAGAAGCTCAAGCGGCGGTTGAAGGACTGGTAGAGCCCTGCCGCGCGACGCGCGCCGCGCCGCATCAGGCCTTGCGCAGCCTCCGCCCCACCCAGCGCGAGCGGCACAAGGCGACGAACTCCACCGCCCCCCACAGCAGCGCGCTGCCGAGGGCGCGCGCCGGAAGGCCGAAAGGCTGGCGTCGAGTGCGACCGTCGTTCATGGGGGCTCCCTGCATTGCGCCGGACCTGGAACAGGCCCGTGCCGACGCACGCTAGCGGCGGCCTATGACACCTTGATGGCGGTGCGGTGAAACCCGCCGCGGCGCATGAAGAAGGCCGTGCCGGCGGGTCGGCGCCGCTATCCTGGGGTTCCCGTGGCCGGACTGTGCCGAGTGACCTCTCCTGAACTGGCCGAACTCGCCGAACTGCAGCGCATCGTCGAGCAAGGCGGCGCGCACCTGCAGCAGCGCGTGGTGTGCGAGGTGAGCGTCGGCGACGGCCTCTGTCTGCCGGTCCACGCCATCACGCTGGGCAATCCCGATCCGGCGCTGCCGGCGGTCGGTTTCTTCGGCGGCGTGCACGGGCTGGAGCGGATCGGCGCCGAGGTGGTGCTGGCCTGCCTGCGCAGCGTGGTGAACCGCCTGTCGTGGGACGTGCTGCTGCACCGCCAGCTCGACATGTTGCGCCTGGTGTTCATGCCGCTGGTCAACCCCGGTGGGCTGTGGCGCGGCACGCGCGCCAACCCGCAAGGCGTGGACCTGATGCGCAATGCACCGGTCGACGCCGACGACCGCGCGCCCTTCCTGGTGGGCGGCCAGCGGCTCAGCGCCGGCCTGCCGTGGTACCGCGGCGCGCTGGGCGCCGCGATGGAGGCCGAGAGCCAGGCGCTGTGCTGCGTGGTGCAGGAGGAGCTGCTGACGCGGCGCTTCAGCGTCGCGGTCGACTGCCACTCGGGCTTCGGCCTGCACGACCGCATCTGGTTTCCCTACGCCCACACGGCGCGGCCGATCCCGCACCTGGCGGAGATGCATGCGCTGAACGCCCTGCTCGACCAGGCGCACACCCACCACCGCTACGTGTTCGAGCCGCAGAGCCGTCAGTACCTGGCGCACGGCGACCTGTGGGACCACCTCTATCTGCGCGCCAGCGAGCAGCATTCCGAGCGTGTGTTCCTGCCGCTGACGCTGGAGATGGGCTCGTGGCTGTGGGTGAAGAAGAACCCGCGCCAGCTGTTCACGCGCCACGGCCTGTTCAACCCGCTGATCCAGCACCGCCAGCAGCGCGTGCTGCGGCGGCACGTGGCCTGGCTGGATTTCATCGCCCGCGCCGCCTGCGGCCATGCCGCCTGGCTGCCGCAGGGCACGGCGCGCGAGCAGCACCAGGAGCAGGCGCTGGCGCGCTGGTACCGGGGGGTGCGGCGGTGAGCACGGGCGTGCGATCTGCGGCGGACGACGCCGAGCCCTGGGTGCTGCTGCGCGGCCTGACGCGCGAGGCGCGGCACTGGGGCGACTTCGCGGCGCAGTTGCGCGCGCTGCAGCCCGGCGCGCCGGTCATCGCGCTCGACCTGCCGGGCAACGGTGCGCTGCACGCGCAGCGCAGCCCGGCCAGCGTGCCGGCGATGGCGGCGCACTGCCGCACTGCGCTGCAGGCCCTGGGCGTGGCGCCGCCCTACCGCGTGCTGGCGATGTCGCTCGGCGCGATGGTGGCGCTGGCCTGGGCCCACGCCCAGCCGCGCGAGCTGGCCGCTGCGGTGCTGATCAACACCAGCCTGCGGCCCTTCGGCGCCTTTCATCAGCGGCTGCGGCCGTCGCAGTACGCGACGCTGCTGCGGCTGGCGCTGAGCGACGCCGATGCGGCCGAATGGGAGCGCAGCATCCTGGCAATGACCAGCCGGCGCTGCTTCGAAGAGGCGGAACGCGACGCGCTGCTGGGCGTGTGGACGGCGTGGCGGCGCGAATGTCCGGTGTCGCGCGCCAATGCGCTGCGGCAGTTGCTCGCCGCAGCACGCTTTCGCGCGCCGCAGCCGCGCCCTCCGGTGCCGCTGCTGGTGCTGGCGAGCACGCGGGACGCGCTGGTCGATCCGCAGTGCTCGCGCCGGCTGGCGCAGGCGTGGGCGCTGCCGATCGCCGAGCACCCGACCGCGGGCCACGACCTGCCGCTCGACGACGGCGCGTGGGTCGCCCGGCAGATCGAGCGTTTCGTGTGCATCTAGAAAGGCTCTTGGCGGCGCAGTCCGGTGCGTGTCCGACAGCGACGCGGCGTGCCGTCTCACAACGCCTTGCGTCATTTGCTGCAGTGGGCGCGCCGCTTGCAGCGCACACTCGGTCGACAGGCGCTCGATCTCCCGGCGTCCTTCTTCAGGAGCCGTGCCGTGCTGATCAAGATCGGGTTCGACATCGAGCTGTCCGTCGCGTCGCCGATGGCGCTCATCCACCTGCTGCACGTGCACCCCACGCGGCGCGACGACCTGGTGACGCCCGAGAACTTCTGGATCACGCCCTTCTTCGGCAACGACGAATACGTCGACAGCTACGGCAACCACTGCGGGCGCGTCAACGTGCCGCCGGGCGTGGGCTCGGTGCGCTTCACCAACGACGCGGTGGTGCGCGATTCCGGCCTGCCCGACCCGGTGGCCTACGGCGCCTGGCAGCACGATCCACGCGACCTGCCGTTGGCGACGCTGCAGTTCCTGCTGCCCAGCCGCTACTGCGAGGTCGACAGCGAGCTGCTGAACTTCGCGTGGAACCAGTTCGGCCAGACGCCGTTGGGCTGGGCGCGCGTGCAGGCGATCTGCGATTTCGTGCACGGGCACATCCGCTTCGACTACCGGAACGCCCGCGCCAACCGCACCGCGCTCGAGGGCTACCGCGAGCGCACCGGCGTGTGCCGCGACTTCGCCCACCTGGCCGTCACGCTGTGCCGCTGCATGAACATCCCGGCGCGCTACGTCACCGGCTACCTCGGCGACATCGGCGTGCCGCCGGCGCCCTACCCGATGGATTTCAGCGCCTGGTTCGAGGTCTACCTCGGCGAGCAGTGGTACACCTTCGACGCCCGCCACAACCAGCCTCGCATCGGCCGCATCGTGATGGGCCGCGGCCGCGACGCCGGCGACGTGCCGATCACGATGGCCTTCGGGCAGAACCAGCTGCTGCGCTTCGAGGTGACGACCGAAGAGGTGTCATAAGCCGCGGACCCCCTCCCGTCGCGCGGCCTCAGGCCAGCACGCGCAGCAGCCAGCGGTTCAGGTCGACGATCTCCTCCGGGCACACCGAGTGCGGCATCGGGTATTCGTGCCACTCCACCACATAGCCCAGCGCCTGCAGCGCGTCGCGCGAGGCGGTGGCGCGCGCGAGCGGGATCACCGGGTCGGCGCGGCCGTGGGCCAGGAAGATCGGCACGTCGGCGTTGGCCGCGCTGCGCTCGTCGGCGGTCACTGGCGCCAGCGGCAGGTAGCCCGAGAGGCCGGCCAGGCCCGCGAGGCGCTCGCCGTGGCGCAGGCCGGTCAGCAGCGTCATCGCGCAGCCCTGCGAGAAGCCGGCCAGCACGATGCGCGAGCTGGGGATGCCGCGCGCGTTCTCGCGTTCGATCAGCGCGCGCACCAGCTCCAGTGATGCGCGCAGCCCGGCTTCGTCCTCGCGGCGCGGCCCGTCGGGGCCGAGGATGTCGTACCAGGCGCGCATCACGTAGCCCCCGTTGATCGTGACCGGCCGCGTCGGCGCGTGCGGGAAGACGAAGCGCGCGCCGCCGACGGCGTCGAGGTCGAGCTCCTCGCAGATCGGCACGAAGTCGTTGCCGTCGGCGCCCAGGCCGTGCAGCACGATGATGCTGGCGGCGGGGTGTTCGGTGGTCTGGATCTCGATGCAGTCGAGGGTCGTCATCAGGGGCTTTCGGTGGGTTCCCGGTGATCCTACCCGTGGCACGCCCGCGGCCAAGGCTGCGTTACGCTCGCGCGCAACCACCGGAGTCCTTCATGCTCGTCCTGATCCTCGGCCTTGTTCTCTTTCTCGGCACGCACTCGGTGCGCATCTTTGCGGAGCCCTGGCGCACGCGCACGCTGGCGCGCGTGGGCGAGGCGCGCTGGAAGGCCGCCTACGCGGTGGTGTCGCTGATCGGCTTCGTGCTGCTGGCGTGGGGCTACGGCCTGGCGCGGCAGCAGCCGGTGCTGCTGTGGACGCCGCCGGTTGCGATGCGCCACATTGCCGCGCTGCTGACCCTGGTGGCCTTCGTGCTGCTGGCCGCCGCCTACGTGCCGGGCAACGGCCTCAAGGCGAAGCTGCACCATCCGATGGTGCTGAGCGTCAAGGTCTGGGCCTTTGCGCACCTGCTGGCCAACGGCACGCTGGCCGATGTGCTGCTGTTCGGCGGCTTCCTGGTCTGGGCCGTGCTGTGCTTCCGTGCCGCGCGCGGCCGGGACCGCGCTACGGGGGTGGCCACCCCGCCCGGCCGCGCCGGGGCGACCGCGATCACCGTGGTGGTCGGTGCCGTGGCGTGGGCGGTGTTCGCGTTCTGGGCCCACGGTGCATGGATCGGCGTGCGGCCGTTCGGCTGACACGGCAGCCGCTGCGCGGTGGGCTGCCTCAGACAGGCGCCCACAAAAAAAGCCCGGCCAGGGCCGGGCTTCCGATGCGGTCACAAGGACCGGCAGCTCATTTGAGGTGACTGTTGACGAGCTTGGTCATCTCGAACATGTCGGCCTTGGCCTTGCCGAAGACTTCCTTCAGCTTGGCGTCCGCGACGATCACGCGCTTCTGCACGGCGTCCTGCAGCTTGTGCTTCTTGATGTATTCCCAGATCTTCTTGGTCACATCGGTGCGCGGCAGCGGCTTGTCGCCGACGATCGCGGCCAGCGCAGCACTGGGCGTCAGGGCCTTCATGAAGGCGGCGTTCGGCGTGCGCTTCTTGGCCGGAGCGGCCTTCTTCGCGGGAGCCTTCTTGGCGGGCGCCGCCTTCTTGGCCGGAGCGGCCTTCTTCGCCGGTGCTGCCTTCTTGGCCGGAGCGGCCTTCTTTGCCGGCGCCTTCTTGGCGGCGGCCTTCTTCGCAGTTGCCATTTGAATCACTCCATCAAAAGTTGTTGATGTGCTGGGCCCCGGGCGATAGCCGCATGAGCTCTCATTCTCACAGCGACCCTGCGGCGCGAATGGTACTGCGCGTGTGCTGCATTGAGAAGCAGTTTGTCCATGGAAAACGCGCATTGCTGCGGGCTGGCGGCCCGTTCTGTCGCTGCCGGGCATCACTTGCGACGCTGCGAGTCATGATGCAACGCCGCATCGAACGCGCGGAACGAGGCGGCCGCGCCGCGATCGGAAGTCCCTTTTTTGAATGTTGACAATTCTATTGTGTGCAATTTAATTGTGAGATCGGCGCTAAAGTTCACCCATGGCCACGCACCGCACTCCGACCCGACCGTTGCTCGACAGCGCGGCGCGCGCGACGGCCCGTCGGCCGCTGCGGCGTGCGCTGCGCCGGCCGGTGGCGGCCGCACCTGCGCCTGCACTGGCGCTCGATGCGCAGCTGTGCTTTGCGCTCTACTCGGCCTCTCTCGCGATGACCAAGCGCTACCGGCCCCTGCTCGACGCCCTGGGGCTGACCTACCCGCAGTACCTGGTGATGCTGGCGCTGTGGGAACACGACGGATCGAGCGTCTCTTCGCTCGGCGAACGTCTGTTCCTCGACTCCGGCACGCTGACGCCGCTGCTCAAGCGGCTGCAGGCCGCCGGGTTGCTGACGCGCGAGCGCGCCACCGACGACGAGCGCCGTGTCGTCGTCACGCTGACACCTGCCGGCCGCACGCTGCGGCGGCGCGCGCTCGGGATCCCGGCGGCGCTGGCCGAAGCCGCCACCTGCTCGTCGGGCGAACTGGCCACGCTGACCGCGACGCTGCAGCAGCTGCGCGCGGCGCTCCACCACGACACCGAGGTTTCCGCCGCGGCCTGAACGACAGACAGAAGGCCGCATTCCACCCGCTGCTCCTGAAAGGACCGACCATGAACAAGATCGAGAACGTGCTTTACCGTGCCCAGGCCACCGCCACCGGAGGCCGCGAGGGCCGCGCCGTGTCGTCGGACAAGGTGCTCGACATCCAGCTGTCCACGCCGAAGGAACTGGGCGGAGGCGGCGGCCCCGGCACCAACCCCGAGCAGCTGTTCGCCGCGGGCTATTCGGCCTGCTTCCTCGGCGCGATGAAGTTCGTGGCCGGCCAGAAGAAGCAGACGCTGCCGGCCGACACCACCGTGACCGGCAAGGTCGGCATCGGCGGGATCCCCCAGGGCTTCGGCATCGAGGTCGACCTGGCGATCAGCATCCCCGGCATGGCCAAGGCCGACGCCGAGGCGCTGGTCGAGGCGGCGCACGGCGTGTGCCCGTACTCGAACGCCACGCGCGGCAACATCGAAGTGCGGCTGAGCGTGGTCTGACGCGGGCAGCATCCGCGCAGGATCCGCGGCTCGCCGTGTATCCTGCGCGCCATGAAGATCCTCGTCCGATGGCTGCTGCTGGCGGCCGCGCTGCTGCTGGTGGCCCATCTCTACCCGGGCGTCGTGGTGCAGAGCTTCGGTGCCGCGATGATCGCGGCGCTGGTGCTCGGCCTGTTCAACGCCGTGCTGCGCCCGCTGCTGGTGCTGCTGACCCTGCCGGTCACGCTGCTGACGCTGGGCCTGTTCCTGTTCGTCATCAACGCGCTGATGTTCTATTTCGCCGCCAGCGTGCTCGACGGCTTCAGCGTGCGCGGCTTCGGCGCTGCCCTGATCGGCTCGCTGATCTACAGCGTGTGCGGGCTCGTGATCGACGCGGCGATGGAGCGGCTGTTCAGCCGCTGAGGTGCCGGTGGGTCGTGCCGTCGCTCCGACGCGCCGACCTCAAAGCTCGCCGCGCTCCTCGGCAATGATCTGCCGGCGCTGCAGCTCCAGCTCGCGCAGCCGGGATTCGAGCACCGAGGCCTCGATGAAGTCGCTGCCGGTCGCCGTGCGGGCCAGCTTCTGCGCTGCACGCAGCCGCTCGACGGCGCCCTGCACGTCACCGACCGCCGCGCGCGACTCGGCGTCCGCGCGCACGGCCCGCAGCCGCTGACCCAGCCGTTCCCACAGTTGCGCAGCGCTGCCCCAGGCCAGCGCATCCTGCCGGTGGACGGCCACCCAGGTCTGAAGGCGGTCGACGGCCGCGCGCTGCATCTCGGGCGGGCTGCCTGGCAGCAGCGCGCGTTGCGCCTGCGCAAGCAGCAGCGTGCGGGAGTCCTGCCCTCCCGGCGCGGCCAGCAGGCTGCCGAGCACGGGGTCGGCGCGCATGCCATCGCTGCGCACCAGCAGACCTTGCAGCGTCAACAGCGCCAAGGCATTCATGGCGTCCTTGTCGCCGTCCGCCAGCGGACGTGCAGCGCTCAAGGCCGCGTCGGCGCGCGAGAAATCGCGCCGCAGGATCGACGCCAGCGCACTGCCGTACAGCGCCCCCAGCCGGTCGGCGGGCGCGGCGACGGTGGCCAGGGCCCGCTCGGTGTCGAAGTCCTGGGCGCGCTGGAGCGCGCTGTCGCGCGTGTCCATCAGCACGCGGGCGCGGGCCTGCATCAGCACGTGCAGCAGCGGCCGGGGCGGCGGCGCGGTATGGGCCACACCGAGGCGCGAGCGGGCTTCGCCGATGCGTTCGGTGGTCAGCGGGTGGCTGCGCAGGTAAGGGTAATTCTGGCTGTCGTTCAGGCGCGAGGCCTGCAGCAGCTTCTCGAACATCGCCGGCATGCCGGCCGGCGAGTAGCCGGCGCCGGTGAGTACGTTGAAGCCCACGCGGTCGGCCTCGCGCTCTGCATCGCGCGAATAGTTCAGCTGCCCCTGCACGGCCACCGCCTGCCCGCCGGTGATCAGCGCATTGGCGGCCTCCGGGCTGCGACTGGCCGCGAGCACGCCGAGGATCAGCCCTGCGATTCCGGCCAGAGACGTGAGCTTGTTCGCGCCCACGCTGCGCGCGATGTGCCGCTGCGTCACGTGCGACAGCTCGTGCGCCAGCACCGAGGCCAGTTCGGCAGGCGTCGCCGTGATGGCCATCAGGCCCAGGTGCACGCCCATGTAGCCACCCGGCAGCGCGAAGGCGTTCACCGTGCGGTCGCGCACGAGGAAGGCCTCCCACGCGAAGCGCTCGTCCAGCTCCGTCGGGATGTTGCCGCGCTCGCGCGACGACACGATGAGCGCGCTCATCATGGTCTGCACGTACTCGAGCAGGATCGGGTCGTCGAGATAATCCGCATCGCGTCGGATGTCGCGCATGATGCGGTCGCCGATGCGGCGCTCGTTCGGTACCGAGATGTCGTCGGACGCGCTGTCGCCCAGGGCCGGCAGGTTGTTGCGCGAGCCAGGACTGCCCTGCTGCGCCAGGGCGGCGGGCGCCAGGCCTTGTGCGGCAAGGGCCAGGCTCAAGGCCAGCGGCAGAGCACGCGGCCAGCGGCGGCGTCGGTCAGAAGCCATCGAAAGGCGCATAGCCCACCAGTTCGCCGCTGCCGGCGTCGAGTAATGCGACCCAGTCGGCACGGCGCGCGAACAGGGGGAGGAACTTCAGTTGCTCGTCGCTGCTGCCAGTTGCGGCAATGTACTTCTGCAGTTCGGCGGATCGCGTGATGTGGCGCTTTCGCAGTTCGGAGAGAGGTTTTGCGCTTTGAAGCAATGCGGCCTTCGTTTCGGACGCCGGCAGCCAGAACTCCGGGCGCTGACCGATATCGACGCCGGCCATGGCCATTTCGATAGATTCGAGGCGTTCTGCATCCGTGGCTCGGCGCGCGGCCAGCACATGGATCCCGTGCCAAGGCAAATCCCTGAACTCTGGTGGGGCCTTGGCAAGCTCTGCCGCAGGGAGGTCAACGGCAGTGAGGACTCGAAGCCGATCCACCTCGAGGACCATGACCGCTGGGCGCGCCACGTAAACCGTATGCAACCCGTACAGCAGGCCCGCAATTTGTATGATCCCGACGATGGCTAGATCGCGCCGCAGCTCGCGCCACGGCTTGCGCCGATCGAATACGGCGAAAGTGATCAACGGGCCCAGCACCACATCGACGGCCACGACGATAAAGAACAACTCGCGCCCGCCGGAGATCTCACGGAACGGCGTGGGGTACCAGAGCCCGAACACGAGTGCCGCGGCAAGGGCTGCGATCACCGCGCTCAAGCCAAGGTGGATGCCGGCGGCACGCAGCCGAGGACCGAGCGAGAAGCGCTGCGCCGGGGGCGGCGAGGCGGGAGAAGGGAAAGACTGGTCCATCGGGCAGGTCGGCGGCGGGTCTCGGGTGTGACCTTCGCGCAGCAAGGCAGTTCAGCAAGGCGTGCGTCTATGATGCCGCAGCCTTGTTTCCCATTGTTGCCGCAGCCATGAGCGTCACCCCCAAGTCATCTTCACCGGCCAGCGGACTGACCCACTTCGACGCCCAGGGCCAGGCCCACATGGTCGACGTGTCCGCCAAGGCGGCGACGCACCGCGTGGCGGTGGCCGAGGGCTGGATCCGCATGCTGCCGGCCACGCTCCAGGTCATCTCGCAGGGCAGCGCGAAGAAGGGGGACGTGATCGGCATCGCGCGCATCGCGGCCATCCAGGCGGCCAAGCGCACGGCCGAATTGATCCCCCTGTGCCACCCGCTGCCGCTGACGCGCGTGGCCGCCGAGTTCGAGATCGATGAGACCGCCACTCGCATTGCCTGCCGCGTGACGGCCGAGACACTGGGGCCCACCGGCGTGGAGATGGAGGCATTGACGGCCGTGCAGATCGGCCTGCTGACCATCTACGACATGTGCAAGGCGATCGACCGGGGCATGGTGATCGAGGGCGTGCGGCTGCTCGAGAAGCATGGCGGCAAGTCGGGTTCGTTCGTGGCCGACACCGCGGGCTGACGGCGCCCCCCGGCTCAAGGCTCCAGGTCGCGCCAGGTCAGCGCTACCGGATCGGTTCGGCACTGGAAGGGCGGCACCGGGTTGTCGGCCGTGCAATTCTTGAAGTAGGCCTGCGCGTCTTCGCGCCGAAATTCTCGCAATCGCTGGGCTGCGTACAGCGCCTCGGCATCGCGACCATTGGCCTTCAGCGCCTCGACGTACGCGATGAGCAGACGCACATCGACCAGGTGGTGCAGCGGACGGCGAAAGCTTGCAAGCGCCTGATCCTTCGGCTCGTTGGTCACGGCGGCGTAGTCGGCGTGATAGCCGAACAGCACGCTCTCGCGTCCGGCGGCGATGCGTTCCGCCAACGGGCCGGCGCCGGCCGGCGGCGCGAAGATCACCTCGACGCGGCGGTGATCCCAGGCGGCATACGCGGCGCCGACGATCATCAGTGCACCGGCCGCACGCAGAAGGAACGTCGACCACCGCGCCATGATGGCGACCGCCGGACTCGCCGGCTCATTCAGATCGGAGGCAGGCTCCTTCGTCGGCGCCGACCCGAGAAACACACCCAGCGCCCAGGCTGCCGGCAGCAGGAAGTAGGCATACCACAGCGGGTACTCGAGCAGGCTGTGCACCCCCAGCACCACCAGCATCACGAAAGCCGCGCGCGCCGGATGGCCCGGCTGTTCGCCCGCCACCCGCCACGCGCCGCGTGCGCGCCACAGGGCCCATCCGAACAGTCCCAGCACCAAGGCCGTGGCCGGCAGGCCGATCTCGACCGCGAGCTGCAGCGGCAGGTTGTGCGTGTGGTCGAAGAACGCGACCGGCCGGTCCGGGAAGGGCGTGAAGGTCCACGCGAAGTTGAAGTTGCCCCAGCCGACGCCGGTCCACGGGTTCTGTGCGATCAGCGTCAACGCATTGCGCCAGATCGCGAAGCGGGAGCTGCTGATGTCGCTGTGTGACTGCAGTCGTTCGGCGCCGTAGAAATGGGCCTGCTGCCACTCGGCGTACTCCGCCAGGCCGGCCCAGCAGAAGAGATAGACCACGGGCGTCAGCGCGAGCGTCCATCGGGCGGCGCGCGGCAGTGTGCGATCGACCGCGGCCCACAGCAGCAGCACGCCGACCGAAAGCGCGCCGGTCCGCGAGGCGCTAAGCGCCACCGCCAGCACCATGGCGAAGAGCGAGGCGACGGCCCAGGGCGCGCGCAGGCGACCCGCCTGCCAAAGCCACGCAGTCATGACCATCGCGCACAACAGGGCGGTGGCCAGATGGTTGGGTTGGCGCATGTTGCCGACGGCGCGACCGGCAGCACCGGGGTTGGCGACCAGCCAGCCATTGGCCAGCGACGGGGCAAAGTACTGCACCAGTGCCACGGCCACGCAGGCCATTCCAGCGATCCACCAGGCCCAGGCCATCGCCGGCGCACTGCACGGGCCGGCGTTGCCGCTTGCGACCAACAGCGCTACGCTTGCTGCGAGTAACACCAGCGACGGTCCGCCCTGACCGTCATCAAATCTCGCTAGGGAATACACGATGCAAACAACGAACGCCAGAGTTGCGGCCCATCGTGCTGCTTGATGCTCCCCGTTCAACGGCGGTGCCGAACCGCATGATGAAGCAATCAACAGCACGCACAGCCCCCATCCAGCTGTTCCGACAATCTGGTTGTAGAACACCGAGTCCGGAACCGTTGCTGGCGCGAGTAGCAAGGGAAGAGAGACACTGACTAGGGCCAGCAGCAATCCAAGGGGCGCTTGCGTCGAACGTGCGGGACAAGGCATGGGCGCGAGGCCGAGACAGCAAGGCCGAGGAGCGGGGGACCAAACGATAACGGCTACGGCGTAAGCGGTCCCAGCGTGTGCACTATTCTGGCCTTGGTTGTTGAATCCCGAGAAGTCGCCCGCAGAGGCGATACGGATTCTGCGACGTCACGAGGGGAAGTTTGAGAGCACCCGTCGATTCGCGTGTCACGAAGATCGATTTGCCATTGCGCTTGGCTGTCCGCAAGGGCGAGCAAGCACTGCGAGGCGCCCTTTTGCATTGGGGCCTCGGCAATGCAAAAGGGCGCCGAAGCGCCCCTTTGTGGTTGAGTCAAGTCCGTATCAACGGCATTCGGACGGAGCCAACCGAGCAGCAAGGGTGCCGGCGGCTTGACCGGGGTTCAAGTTGCCCGCGAGCGCAGCCGCACAGCGCCACGTAATGTTGCCTTGCGGCGGAGTGAATGCACCGGTGCCGACGGGCAACGCCGCCCCCGCAACTGCGGGCCCAAGTGTGAGCGTGTTCGCACCAGCGGCAGCGACAGACGGCGCATACGAGATCGTGATGATGCCTGTACCAGCAGCAATCGCAACACCGTTGGCGATGACGTTTCGGGTAACACCAGGGGGAACATAGCCAAGGCCATACCCAGCAGCATCAGCTCCCGGGTTGCCGGAGGCCAGAATATCTGCGACGTTGACTTTCGCAGCCGAAGCGAGGCTCAAACCTTCCGTGACGCGCGAGCGGATCGTGTAGTCCTGGTACGCCGGCAACGCAACCGCTGCCAGGATGCCAATGATCGCCACGACGATCATCAATTCGATGAGGGTGAAACCCTTCTGAATGTGCTTCTTCATGATCTGAACTCTCCTTGAGCGGTTGAACCGAGTGAAAGACGTGGTTTGAAAGGCAGGCTCCATGCCAACGGCCTGAATCTGTCGAATGTGCGCTAAACCACGGAGCGTTTGCGCATGGCGGTGAAACTGGGACAGATCACGTCACATGGGACGCTGATTTGAGGAACCGTGGCCATCCGATGTCGACACTTTTGGTCGCATCGCGAAGCGCGCTCAAAGGGTGAACACCAACCCCTTCACCAACGGCTCCACCCGATGCGCCGTGTCGATGGCCCGGATCTGCGCCACCACTGCCGCCACCTCGCCGGGCTTGGGATGGGTGATGTGCACCGGCACGCTGCCGTCCAGCTGGGCCAGCTCGGTGGCCAGGCTGCTGGGCGCGAGGTGGCCGCTCAGGTCGGCGAGCCAGCGCTCGTCGTCGCCGAAGGCAGTCTCGATGATGAGGTGAGCGATGCGGCGGCCCTTCAGCGCCGCCCACAGCGCCGGGTTGGAGCCGGTGTCGCCGCTGTAGACCCACCAGCCTTCTTCGCTGTCGACGGCGAAGCCGCAGGCCGGCACGGTGTGCGATGCCGGCAGCACCTCCACGTGCCGCTCGGCATCGCCGCGGCCGAAGCGCAGGGTGTCGCCAATGGCGAAGGGCAGCAGCCGGATGATCGGGTAGGCGGCGCTCGGGATGCTGGTGAAGTCGGGCCAGAGCTGGCCATTGAAGAGGTGGGCGCGCAGCGCCGCCAGCGTCTCGGGCAGTCCGTGCACGCGGATCGGTCCGCGTTCGGGCTGCGCCAGCCGCAGCTTCATCACGCTGTCGGCGAGCAGCGGGATGGCCAGCACATGATCGAGATGGGAATGCGAGACGAGGATGTCGTCCACGCGGGCCATCGCGTCGAGGGCCAGGTCGCCCACGCCGGTGCCGGCGTCGATCAGCACGTTGTCGTCGAGCAGGAAGGCAGTGGTGCGGCTGCCCGAGGCGATGGAGCCGGAGCAGCCGAGCACCTGCAGGCGCACGGGGGCGCGGCTCATGGAGATACCACCGTCGCGGTAGCGGCGGCAGGGGTCGGCAGAACGGGAAACGTCACCCAGGGATGGTGCCGCCGGGGCGAACGGCGGGCAAGCGCTGCGCTGTGCGATGCCTCACGGCGCGGCCGGCGGCGCACCCGGGGTTGGCGCAAAGCGGTCGCGCGGCGGCATTAATGCCTGCAGCGCCGTCCCGGACGGACGAGGCGGCCCGAGGCCTGCTCAGTTCTGCACGAACTGCATCTGCGTACCGGCGAGTTCGATCACGTCGCCGTTCTTCAGATGCACGGGGTCGCTGCTGACCTCGCTGCCGTTCACCGTGGGGCGGCTGCCGCCCTCGACGTGGGCGAACACGTAGCCGCCGGGGCGCTTGGTGATGGACGCGACCTGCACGCCGGGCTTGCCGACGGTCGTGACCACCTTGGTCAACGCCACCTCGCGGCCCACGGCCGCCCCGTTGAGCACCTTGATCAAGGCCGAGCTGGTGCCGGTCAGCGCTGCGAAGTTGGTGTTGCTCATCGGCGCCGTGTGCTGGAAGTTCGGCGCCGTGGCCGCCGCACCCGGCTTGATGATCATGGTCTTCTCGTAGTCCGAGCTCTCTACGCTCAGGTACTTGATCTTGTACTTGCCGATCTCGACGGTGTCGTTGTGCTGCAGCAGCTGCTTCTTCACGGCCTTGCCGTTGATGTAGGTGCCGTTGGTGCTGTTGAGGTCTTCGATGAAGACGTCCTGGCCCACCATCTGCAGCACGGCGTGCTCGCCGCTGACGGCCAGGTTGTCGATCACGATGTCGTTGTAGGGCCGGCGACCGAGTGTCGTCTTGTCCTTGGTGAGCTGGACTTCCTTGATGACGACCCCGTCCAGCGATACGACCAGCTTGCCCATGCGTGACCCCGTGCGTCTGACTTCTGATGTAGTGGAACCCGGCGACCTGCTGCGCGCCTGAATGTCCGGACGCCGCCCCTCAGCGGCGGAACGGCCACCAGGCCCGCGACACCGGCGCGGTGCCCGAAGCGCGCACCAGAACGACCGAGATGTTATCCCGTCCGCCCGCGTCGTTGGCAGCCTGGACCAGCGCCTGGGCGGCCTGCGGCAAAGAGTCGTGCTGGCGCAACACGGCAGCGATCTGCTCGTCGTCGATCATGTCCGACAACCCATCGGAGCAGAGCAGGATCCAGTCGCCGGGTTGGGTCTGGTGCAGGTGCGTCTCCAGCAGCACGGTGTCCTCGACACCGACCGCCCGGGTGACCAGGTTCTTGTTGTTCGAGGCCGCCGCCTGTTCGGGCGTGATCAGGCCGGCATCGAGCTGCTCCTGCAACAGGGAATGGTCGCGGGTGATCTGCGACAGCTCGCCCTCGCGCCAGCGGTAGCCACGCGAATCGCCGATGTGCCCGAGCAGCAGCCGCGCGTCTCTCAGCACGGCCACCACGAGCGTCGTGCCCATGCCGGCGTATTGCGGATTGGAGTTGGCGGCGTTGAAGATTGCGCGGTTGGCGTTGTCGACGCAGATGTCCATGGCGCGCCGCACGTCGGTGTCGGTGGCCTGGGCGCTGGCTTCGCTGAGCCAGCGGCCGAGCTCGGCCTTGATGAAGCTGGTGGCCATGCTGCTGGCCACCTCGCCGGCGTTGTAGCCGCCCATGCCGTCGGCAAGGACCGCCAGGCCTGCGGCCTCGTCGATCACCACCGCGTCTTCGTTGTTGTTGCGCGATCGGCCAGTGTCCGTGGCACTGACGAACTCGAAACGCAAGGCAGGAGGGGTCGGGAGCGTGGGCATCGGAAAGCGGCTGAGCGCGCCAGTGCGCGCGAACACTAAGGATTGTGCCCGGCTTCTGGCGCGTCGGGCGCCGGCCGGGCGCCGCCGGACGGTGCGTCGGCGGGGGGGGGCGCCGGCTCCCGCGCCTGCTCGCGCAACTGGACCAGCACCGCGTGCAGATCGGCGGCCATCGCCTCGCCGTCGGCGTAGCGGATCTCCGGGCGCTTTTCCAGCGCCAGGGCCACGATGTCGGCCAGCGCCGCGGGCAGTTCGGGACGCAGCGTGCGCACGTCGGGCGCCACGTCGTTGGCGATCGACCGGATCAGCTCGGCCATCGACTCGGGCCGGTGCGGCAGCACGCCGGTCAGCAGCTGGAACAGCGTGACACCCAGGGCGTAGAGGTCGCTGCGGCCGTCGACGCGGGCCCCTGCCATCTGTTCCGGCGACATGAACGAAGGTGTTCCGAGCACGATGCCGGTCCGCGTCTGCGTCGAGTCGATGATGCGGGCGATGCCGAAGTCGGTGACCTTGACCATGCCGCTCTTGAGCTCGACCATGATGTTGGCCGGCTTGATGTCGCGGTGAGTCACGCCCTGACGGTGGGCGTAGGCCAGCGCCTGGGCCACGCGGGCGATGATGCCCAGCACGGCGGGCACCGGCAGCAGGCGGCCGGGCTGGGTGAACTCGCTGAGGTCGCGCCCGCTCAGCAGCTCCATCGCGATGTAGGCGGTGCCGTCCTGCTCGCCGGCCTCGCGGACCGAGACGATGTCGGGGTGCTGCAGCCGGCCGGCCATCTGGGCCTCACGGAAGAAGCGCTCGCGGGCGTCCTCCAGCGCGTCGCCGTGGAATTCGCGGCCGAGCGCCATGGTCTTCAGCGCCACGGCTTCGCCGGTGCGCTCGTCGCGGCACAGCAGCACGGCGCCCATCGCGCCGTGGCCGATGTCGCGCTCGACCACATAGGGTCCGATGCGGCGCTGTTGCGCGTCGAGGACGCGCGGGTCGAGCACGGTGTCGGCTACCGCGTCGTGCTGGGTGCTGACGAAGCTGAAGCCCGATGCCCGGTCAGACCGGCGCTGGGTCCGGGCCGCGCGTTGACGGCGGCGCCAGGCCCACAGCAGGGCGGCGGCCGCAACGCCCAACGCCAGCCCCGCCCAGAGGAGGCCCGTCATGCCGCGCGTGCTGCTGCGGCAGGTGCCGCCGGGCAGGCTGTCCTCAGGCGGCAGCCCGGTGCGCGTTGGCGGAAAAGAGGTATCGCAGCGAGGGAGACGGTCGGTGCCATCCCCGGACGTTAGCAGGCCGCGCGCGCGTTCAGGTGCTTGGCGCCGGAGTGCGGTTGCGCGCCACCCACTTGCCGATCGCCAGCACCAGCAGCGCGCCGCCGATGCCGGCGGCGTACTTGAGGGTGTCGGTCTGCTCGACCAGATGCGTCACGGCAGGGTCGGTGACGGCCATCGTCCCGGCGATCCAGCCCAGCAGCATGCCGCCGACGGTGATGATGATCGGGAAGCGGTCCATCAGCTTGAGCACCAGCTGGCTGCCCCAGACGATGATGGGAATGCTGACCAGCAGGCCGAAGATCACCAGCGGCATCTTGTGATCGCCGCCGGCGCTTTCGGCGGCTCCGGCGATGGCGATCACGTTGTCGATGCTCATCACCAGGTCGGCGACGATCACGGTCTTGATGGCGCTCCACAGCTTGTCGCTGCCCTGGATGTTGCCGTGGCCGTCCTCATGGTCCGGCGCGAGCAGCTTGACGCCGATCCACACCAGCAGCACGGCCCCCACCAGCTTCAGGTAGGGGATGGCAAGCAGCGTCAGCGCGAAGAAGATCAGGATGACGCGCAGCAGGATGGCGCCGGCGGTGCCCCACAGGATGCCCTTGGTGCGCTGTGCCGCGGGCAGCTGGCGACAGGCCAGCGCGATGACCACGGCGTTGTCGCCGCCGAGCACGATGTCGATCAGGATGATCTGCCCCACCGCGACCCAGAAGTCCGGGGTCATGAACTGTTCCATCTGGCTTCCTTCTGCTGCGCTGTGCGGGCCGTGCCCACGGACCACGGGCAGTGTAGAGGCCCCATACCCCGGCGCGGCTTGCGGAGACTACGCATGCGACGCCCGCCCGGCGCCGGTAACGGACAAGGCCGCCCTGGGGCGGCCTTGCGGAGTTGTCTGGGCGTCGCGCGACGCCCGTGCCTGCGGTCAGAGCAGGCCCTTGAGCAGCTTGCCCATCTCCGACGGGTTGCGGGTGACGGTGAAGCCGCACTCCTCCATGATCGCCAGCTTGGCGTCAGCCGTGTCGGCGCCGCCGGAGATCAGCGCGCCGGCATGGCCCATGCGCTTGCCCGGAGGCGCGGTCACGCCGGCGATGAAGCCGACGATGGGCTTCTTCATGTTCGCCTTGCACCAGCGTGCGGCCTCGGCCTCGTCCGGGCCGCCGATCTCGCCGATCATGATCACCGCGTCAGTGTCCGGATCGTCGTTGAAGGCCCTCATCACGTCGATGTGCTTCAGGCCGTTGATCGGGTCGCCGCCGATGCCGACCGCGCTCGATTGGCCGAGGCCCAGTTCGCTGAGCTGGGCCACCGCCTCGTAGGTCAGGGTGCCGGAGCGGCTGACCACGCCGATGCGACCCTTCTTGTGGATGTGGCCGGGCATGATGCCGATCTTGATCTCGTCGGGCGTGATCAGGCCCGGACAGTTGGGGCCGAGCAGCAGGGTCTTCTTGCCGCCGGCGGCCTCCTTGGCCTTCATCTTGTTGCGCACCAGCAGCATGTCCTTCACCGGGATGCCCTCGGTGATGCAGATCGCGAGGTCGAGGTCGGCCTCGACCGCCTCCCAGATCGCGGCCGCGGCACCCGCCGGCGGCACGTAGATCACGCTCACCGTTGCGCCGGTCTGCCCGGCGGCTTCCTTGACGCTCGCGTAGATCGGGATGCCCTCGAAGTCCTCGCCGGCCTTCTTCGGGTTGACGCCGGCGACGAAGCAGTTCTTGCCGTTGGCGTAGTCGCGGCAGCCGCGCGTGTGGAACTGACCGGTCTTGCCCGTGATGCCCTGGGTGATGACCTTGGTGTTCTTGTTGATCAGGATGCTCATGTTCGGTGTCCTTCGAGGGCTCAGGCGACGGCGGCGACAACCTTGGTGGCTGCTTCGGCCATGGTGTCGGCGGCGATGATCGGCAGGCCGGAGTCGGCCAGGATCTTCTTGCCCAGGTCTTCGTTGGTGCCCTTCATGCGCACCACCAGCGGCACCTTCAGACCGACCGCGCGCGAGGCGGTGACGACGCCGTCGGCGATCGTGTCGCAGCGCATGATGCCGCCGAAGATGTTGACCAGGATGGCCTTGACCTCGGGGTTCTTCAGCATGATCTTGAAGGCCTCGGTGACCTTCTCGGCCGTCGCGCCGCCACCGACGTCGAGGAAGTTGGCCGGCTCGCCGCCGAACAGCTTGATGGTGTCCATCGTCGCCATCGCCAGGCCCGCGCCGTTGACCAGGCAGCCAATGTTGCCGTCGAGCTGGATGTAGGCGAGGTCGAACTTGCTGGCCTCGATCTCGGCCGGGTCCTCCTCGTCGAGGTCGCGGTAGGCGACGATCTCGGGGTGCCGGAACAGGGCGTTCGCGTCGAAGTTGAACTTCGCGTCGAGCGCGATCAGGTTGCCCTTGCTGTCGCAGTTCAGCGGATTGATCTCGACCAGCGAGGCATCCGTCTCCATGTAGCAGCGGTACAGGTTCTGCAGCAGCGTCACCGCCTGGGCGTGCGAGCCTTCCGGCAGGCCGATCGCGGCGGCGATCTTCTTCGCCTGCGCGTCGCCGAGGCCGGCCAGCGGATCGATCACCTCGGTGATGATCTTCTCGGGGGTGCTGTGCGCGACCTCCTCGATGTCCATGCCGCCTTCGCTCGAGGCGATCAGGGCCACCTTCTGCGTCGCGCGGTCGGTCACCAGCGAGACGTAATATTCCTTCTTGATGTCCGCGCCTTCCTCGATGTACAGGCGCCGCACCTTCTGGCCCTCGGGGCCGGTCTGGTGGGTCTTGAGCTGCATGCCCAGGATCTGGCCCGACAGTGCCTTCACCTCGTCCAGGCTCTTGCCGAGCTTCACGCCGCCGCCCTTGCCGCGGCCTCCTGCGTGGATCTGCGCCTTCACGACCCACACCGGGCCGCCGAGCTTCTGGGCGGCCTCGACGGCCTCCTGCCCGGTGAACGCCGGATAGCCGCGGGGTACCGGAACGCCGAACTGGCGCAGGATCTCTTTGCCTTGGTATTCGTGGATCTTCATGGTCGCGCTGGATTCGAGGGTGGGTGGTTCGAGTCGAAGAAGTCGGACGGTTCGGCGCCCGCCCGCGGGCGGCACGGCGCGGGTGGCACGCCGGGAAAAGCCGATCGACTTTAGCATGCTGCATTGCACCAAGAACTCCACGGGAACCCTTGATGACACGCGACTGACGCCCGGCGTTGCTACCATCGACCTCCCCGCTGTCCGCCCCTCCTTGCACACCATGAGCACCCGCCCGGCCCGCATCTTCATCGACGGCGAAGCCGGCACGACCGGACTCGGCATCCGCGAGCGACTGGCCGGGACGGACGGGATCGAGCTCGTCAGCATCGACCCCGCTCGCCGCAAGGACGCCGGTGCGAAGCGCGAGCTGATGGCCGGCGTGGATCTGGTGGTGCTGTGCCTGCATGACGATGCCGCGCGCGAATCGGTGGCGCTGGCCGACAGCTTGCCGGGCGGGGGGCCGAAGATTGTCGACGCCAGTACGGCCCATCGCGTGGCGTCTGGCTGGGTCTATGGATTTCCGGAGTTGCTGCCGGCGCAAGCGGCCGCCGTTGCGGCATCGCGCCGCGTGGCCAACCCTGGGTGCTATCCGACCGGCGGCATCGCGTTGCTGCGCCCTTTGGTCGATGCGGGTTTGCTGCCGACAGACTATCCGGTAGCCGTGCACGCTGTGAGTGGTTACTCCGGGGGCGGAAGAACAATGATCGAGGCTTATGAGGCCGGTGACGCCCCATCCTTCGAGCTTTACGGCCTTGGCCTCGAACACAAGCACTTGCCTGAACTGCAGCAGTACAGCCGGCTGGAGCGTCGACCGATCTTCGTGCCCAGCGTCGGCAACTTCCGCCAGGGCATGCTGGTGCAGGTGGCGTTGCACCTCGATCTGCTGAACGGGCGGCCGAAGCCGGCCGACCTCGAGGCGGCGTTGCGGGCACGCTATGCCGGTCAGCCATGGGTCCAGGTGGTGACGGCCGAGCCGGGCGGCAAGATCGAGGCCGAGGCGCTGAACGACAGCAACCGGCTGGAGTTGCGGGTCTACGGCAACGAGGATCGCGGCCAGGCCGTGCTCGTGGCACGGCTCGACAACCTGGGCAAGGGCGCGTCGGGCGCCGCGGTGCAGAACATCGCGCTGATGCTCGGCGTGTGATTGGCTCAGTCTTCGCGCCCAGCTGACTTCACCACGCGGCCCACCGTTTCCGAGCTGAAGCCTCGGGCGCTCAGAAAACGCATCTGCCGCGCTCGATCGGCGGCATCGACGGCCGGCGTGCCGAAACGCTTGGCCCATACCGCACGGGCGCGGGCGAGTTCGCTGTCCTTGAGTTGTTGCGCGGTCTCTGCGTCGAGAGCCATGCCGTGCTGCGCGAGTTCCCGGTGGATGCGCAGATTGCCGAAGCGCCCCTCGCGGGCGCTCACGCGGGTCTCGATGAAGCGGTCGGCGCTGAGCAGGTCCTTCGCCGCGAGCCAGTCGAGCAGGTCGTCGACCTCCTGCTCGGTCGGCAGCGCCGGCGCAGGGGCGTCGGCCGACAGCGGCGATGACCCCGCCGCCCTGCGCTGCCGATCGACGTGTGACAGCAACTTGCGTCGCAGCTCGATGCGGCTGTGCTCGCGCTGCGCAAGATAGGTCAGCGCCTTGGCCTTCAGGGTGGGCGCGGGACGGACCACGAGACGCCTCCGTCGGCCGCGAGCCCGCGGAGCTTCCCCCGCCTCAGGCGCCGGCAGCCGCCTGCTTGGTGCCCTTGGGGACTTCGATCTCGATGCTGGGCAGCAGCGCCACGCCCAGCGATTCACGAATCTTGTTCTCGATCTCGTGGGCCAGTTCAGGGTTCTCGCGCAGGAACTCGCGGCTGTTGTCCTTGCCTTGGCCGATCTTCTCGCCGTTGTAGGCGTACCAGGCGCCCGACTTGTCGATCACCTTGGCGATGACGCCCAGGTCGATGATCTCGCCCTCGCGTGACACGCCCTCGCCGAACAGGATGTCGAACTCGGCGGTCTTGAATGGCGGGGAGACCTTGTTCTTGACGACCTTGACCTTGGTCTCGTTGCCGATCACTTCTTCGCCACGCTTGATGCTGCCGATGCGGCGGATGTCGAGCCGCACCGAGGCATAGAACTTCAGCGCGTTACCGCCGGTGGTGGTTTCGGGTGAGCCGAACATCACGCCGATCTTCATGCGGATCTGGTTGATGAAGATCACCATGCAGTTCGACTTCTTGATCGTCGCGGTGAGCTTGCGCAGCGCCTGGCTCATCAGCCGTGCCTGCAGGCCGGGCAGGGAGTCGCCCATCTCGCCTTCGAGTTCAGCCTTGGGCGTGAGCGCCGCGACCGAGTCGACAACGATCAGATCGACCGAGCCGGAGCGCACCAGCGCGTCGACGATCTCGAGCGCTTGCTCGCCGGTGTCGGGCTGGGAGATCAGCAGCTCCTGCAGGTTGACCCCCAGTTTCTGGGCGTACTGCGAGTCGAGCGCATGCTCGGCATCGATGAAGGCGCAGGTGCCGGCCAGCTTCTGCATCTCGGCGATGACCTGCAGGGTGAGCGTGGTCTTGCCCGAGGACTCGGGACCGTAGATCTCGATGACGCGTCCGCGCGGCAGGCCGCCGACGCCGAGGGCGATGTCCAGGCCCAGCGAGCCGGTGGACACCACCTCGATGTCATCGATGACCTCGCCTTCGCCGAGGCGCATGATCGTGCCCTTGCCGAACTGCTTCTCGATCTGCGCGAGCGCAGCCTGCAGGGCCTTGGCCTTTTCGGTGTTCAATGTCTTGACGCTTGCATCCATGCTGAGCCTCCGGTTTGCTCGGGATTATGGTCGAAACTGGTTATTTGTACAGTAGTTTTTGGCTCTTCCGAAGCCCCTCCCTACAATGAACCCGGCGCTGACCACAACGAAACCCATGGCGCCGCCGAGGGAGACACGTCCATGAGGATCCTCATCGCCGAAGACGACCAGGTGCTGGCCGACGGTCTGTTGCGCACCTTGCGCAAGGGTGGCTATGCGGTGGATCAGGTCGGAAGCGGCAGCGAGGCCGATGCGGCGCTGGCCGACCACGAGTTCGACCTGGTGATCCTCGATCTCGGACTGCCCAAGCTGCACGGCCTGGAGGTGCTGCGCAAGATGCGCGCGCGCGGCACCGTGACGCCAGTGCTGATCCTGACCGCGGCCGACAGCGTGGAGCAGCGCGTGAAGGGGCTGGACCTGGGGGCCGACGACTACATGGCCAAGCCCTTCGCGCTGCAGGAACTGGAGGCGCGCGTGCGAGCGCTGACGCGGCGTGGCCTGGGCACCGCCTCGGCCATCATCAAGCACGGCCCGCTGTCGTTCGATGCAACTGGGCGCGTGGCCTACCTGAACGACCAGATGATCGAGCTGTCGGCTCGCGAGCTCTCGCTGCTCGAGGTGCTGCTGCAGCGTGCCGGCCGGCTGGTCAGCAAGGATCAGCTGGTCGAGCGCCTGTGCGAATGGGGCGACGAGGTCAGCAACAACGCGATCGAGGTCTACATCCACCGCCTGCGCAAGAAGATCGAGCAGGGCCCGGTGCGCATCGCCACCGTGCGCGGCCTGGGCTACTGCCTCGAGAAGATCGCGGGCTGAGCCGGCATGCTGCGCGGCGCGCGCCTTCGGGCATGAACACGCTGCGCGGACAACGCTCGCTGTTCGGCGAGATCCTCGACTGGATGCTCGCGCCGCTGCTGTTGCTGTGGCCGATGAGTGTCGCGCTGACCTGGCTGGTCGCCCAGAACATCGCCAACCGTCCCTACGATCGCGCGCTCGGCGAGATGGCGAGGGCGCTGTCGCAGCAGGTAAGCGTCGACCAGGGCCGCGTTGCGTTCGCTCTGCCGCCCGGAGCCGATCAACTGCTGCGGGCCGACGAGGCGGACCAGATCTACTTCCAGGTGCTGGGCGCGCGGGGCGAGTATGTGGGTGGCGATCACACGCTGCCGGTCCCGCGCGAGGACGACGTGGCGGCGGTCGGAGAGGTCCGCTATCGCGACGACGAGGTGCACAACGAGGCCGTGCGCGTGGCCTACCTGTGGGTGGCGATGCCCGCCGCGCCGCGGATTCCCGGCGCCACCTCGCCGGCGCTGGTGCAGGTGGCCGAAACCCTGGGCAAGCGCTCGCAGCTGGCCACCGAGATCATCAAGGGCGTGATCCTGCCGCAGTTCGTGATCCTGCCGCTCGCGGTGCTGCTGGTGTGGCTGGCACTGGCGCGCGGCATCGCGCCGCTCAACGAGCTGCAGCAGCGCATCCGCCGCCGTGCGGCTGATGACCTGAGCCCGATCGACGAGATGGAGGCGCCGGAGGAGGTGTCGCCGCTGGTGCGAGCCATCAACGACCTGCTGGAGCGCCTGGACCGCTCGCTGGCGACGCAGCGGCGCTTTCTCGCCGATGCCGCCCACCAGCTCAAGACGCCGCTGGCCGGCCTGCGCACCCAGGCCGAGATCGCGCAGCGCGAGATCGACGCGGGTGAACGCGAGCCCGAGGCGCTGAAGCGCTCGCTGCAGCAGATCGCGCTGTCGAGCCAGCGGGCCGCGCACATGGTCAACCAGTTGCTGGCGATGGCGCGCGCCGAGGACCGCGAACTCGCCGCCCGCGTGGCCGAGGTCCGGCTGGCGAGGCTGGCAACGGAGACCGTCCGCGACTTCGTGCCGCGCGCGCTCGAGAAGCGCATCGACCTCGGCTACGAGGGACCGGGCGCCGACGGCGAGACGGCCGAGCCGCAGCGCAGCAGCGTGCTCGGCCATGCGCTGCTGCTGCGCGAGATGATCCGCAACCTGGTCGACAACGCCCTGCACTACACCCCTCCCGGAGGCACGGTGACGGTGAGGGTCGTCAGCGACCCGTTCGGCCAGGTCGTGGTGCTGCAGGTCGAGGATTCCGGCCCCGGCATCCCCGCGGCGGAGCGTGAACTGGTGTTCCAGCCCTTCTACCGCGCCCTGGGGACCGATGTCGATGGCTCGGGCCTGGGCCTGGCGATCGTCGCCGAGATCGCTCGACAGCACGGTGCTACGTTGACGCTGGACGACACCCGCGAAGGCCCCGTGCCTGAAGGCAGCAGCCCCGGCGCGCGCTTCACCGTGCGCTTCGCCGCCTGGCCGGCCGACCGTCTGCCGCGTGCCGCGCCTCTTGCCAGCGGGACGGCCAACCCGGCTTAGTCCCGGCCGACGCCAAGGAGGGTTGTTTGCTGCAATGCAGCATTCGTCGGGGCGCCGGCGTAGACTGGACGCCAGCCGGGAGATGCCATGCCAGAGTCGCCGTCACACCCGAACAACCGCTCGCCCGCCGCACCGCGCCGCGTCGATCTTGCTCTGCAGGGTGGAGGGTCCCACGGTGCCTTCACCTGGGGCGTGCTCGACCGGCTGCTCGAGGACGACGCGGTCGAGATCTCCGCGATCTCGGGCACCAGTGCCGGCGCGCTCAACGCCGCCGTGCTGGCGACGGGACATGCCCGTGGCGGCCGCGCCGGCGCGCGCGCGGCACTCACGGCCTTCTGGCACGACGTCAGCACCAGCAGCCAGATCTTCTCGCCGTTCTCGCTGAGCCAAGCCAGTGCGGCCGGCAGCAGCTTCAACTTCGACAAGCTGCCGAGCTACCAGTGGCTCAACAGCTTCTTTCGCGCCTTCAGCCCCTATGAGTTCAACCCGCTGAACCTGAACCCGCTGCGCGACGTGGCCCGGCGGCATGTCGACGAGGACGCGCTGCGGCGTTGCGACATCCCGCTGTTCATCACGGCTACCAGCGTGCGCAGCGGCCAGGCCCACGTCTTCACCGGCAAGGACCTGTCGATCGATGCGCTGCTGGCCTCCGCCTGCCTGCCGTTCATCTTCCAGGCCGTGACGATCGACGGGGAGGCCTACTGGGATGGCGGCTACACCGGCAACCCGGCGATCTACCCGCTGATCTACAACACCGAGACGCTCGACATCCTGCTGGTGAAGATCAACCCGCTGCAGCACGAGGGGACGCCGACCCGCAGTGTCGAGATCATCGACCGCCTGTCCGAGATCACCTTCAACGCCAGCCTGGTGGCCGAGATGCGCGCGATCGCCTTCGTGTCGCGCCTGGTGCGCGAGGGCCGGCTGGAGGCCGGCCACTACAAGGACCTGCGCCTGCACATGATCGCCGACGACGAAGGCCTGGCGCCGTTCAACGCGAGCAGCAAGTTCAACACCGACCGGGTGTTCCTCGACGGCTTGTTCGAGCTCGGGCGTCGGGCCGCGGACCAGTGGCTGAAGAAGCATGGCGACGACATCGGCGTGCGCTCGACGCTGGATGTGGAGCGCAGCTTCCTCGAGAAGCCGGCCCGCAACGGCCAGCGCCGCGCGCCCCGCCCGCGCGCGGTGCGGCCTCCGGCAGCGCCGCCGATGCCCGCGGTCGACGAGCCGGCGCTGGTCGCCCCGCCCGCTGCAACCATTGCACCCGTCGTACCCGAGGTGCACTCGCCAGTGCCCGCGCCACCTGCGGCGCGGCCAGCCGTGGCGCGGCCGCGCCTGCCTTCCCTCCTGTCGCGCTGGATCAAGCGTCCACGCAAGCCGCCGCGCTGAGTCCGTCGCCGGCCGTTCAGCTCTGCATCAGCCGCTTGCTGCGCGCCACCGACATCAGGATGCCGAGCGCGAGACCCAGCGTGACCATCGCCGTGCCGCCGTAGCTGATGAAGGGCAACGGGATGCCCACCACCGGCAGGATGCCGGTCACCATGCCCATGTTCACCATGCTGTAGGTGAAGAAGCTGAGCGTGATCGCGCCGGCCAGCAGCCGCGAGAACAGCGTCGGCGCGTCCGACGCGATCATCAGACCGCGGAAGATCAGGAAGGTGAAGCCCAGCAGCAGCGCCACGCAGCCCGCCAGTCCGAACTCCTCCGAGAAGGCCGCGAAGATGAAGTCGGTGGTGCGCTCGGGGATGAACTCCAGATGGGTCTGGGTGCCGTTCATGAACCCCTTGCCGGTGACCCCGCCCGAGCCGATGGCGATCATGCCCTGGATGATGTGGAAGCCCTTCCCCAAGGGATCGGTGGTCGGGTCGAGCAGGGTGCAGACGCGGTGCTTCTGATACTCGTGCAGCAACACCCAGTCGACGCCGGGCTCGCAGATCTGCGTCTGGAACCAGATCAACCCGCCGATGCCGACCGCGCCCAGCCCCAGCACCGGCAGGATCAGCGCCCAGCTCAGGCCGGCGAAGAACATCACGTACAGCCCGCCCGACAGCACCAGGATGGCAGTGCCCAGGTCCGGCTGCTTCACGATCAGTGCGACCGGCACCGCCAGCAGCACGAAGGCCACCACGAAGTCCGGCGCCTGCAGCTGGCCTTCCCGGCGCTGGAACCACCAGGCCAGCATCAGGGGCGTGGCGATCTTCAGCAGTTCGCTGGGCTGGATCACCAGCACCTGCAGGTCGAGCCAGCGCGTGGCGCCCTTCTTCGTCACGCCGAACAGCTCGACGGCGATCAGCAGCGCCACACCCAGCACGTACAGCGGCACCGCCAGCTGCGCCAGGCGCTGCGGCGAGAGCTGCGCCACGATGAACATCACGCCGGCGGCCAGCAGCATGTTGCGGCCGTGATCGACGAAGCGCGTGCCATGGTCGTAGCCGGCCGAATACATGGTCAGCAGGCCCGCGGCCGCCAGCAGCACGATGGCCAGCGCCAGCGGTCCGTCGAAGCCCATGAACACGGTGGCGGCACGTTGCCACCACGGACGCTTGTCGAACACGGTGCTCATCGATTCGTGGCCTCGGCCGGTGCTGTCGGCGCCGGCGCCTGGGCGATCTTCGCCGGCGGGGCTGCCGCCGCTCCCCCGGGCGCCGAAGCCGCCGGGGCGGGTTGGGAGGCGGGGGCGGCAGGCGCCGCGGCGGCCTCACCGCCGGCGGTCGTGACGGCGCCGGGCGTGAACGGCATCAGCGGCACCTCGGCGGCGAGTCGCGGCGTGCCGACCGGCGGACCGGCTTGGCCCTTCTGGACCAGCGCGATGTCCTCGGCGTTCGGGTAGCGCCCCGTCAGCACGAAATCGAGCACGCGCCGCGCGATCGGCGCGGCCGCCTCGGCGCCGAAACCGGAGTTCTCCACGATGACGGCCAGTGCGACCTGCGGGTTGTCGACCGGCGCGAAGGCGGTGTAGAGCGAATGGTCGCGCAGGTAGTCGGCCATCTTGCTCTTGTCGTACTTCTGGTCCTGGCGAATGCCGACCGCCTGCGCCGTCCCGGTCTTCCCACCACTCGGGTAGCTCGCCCCCATGAAGACGCGCGTCGAGGTGCCTTCCTGCGTCACGCCGTGCAGCGCCTTGCGGACCACCTCCACGTGATCGGGCTGCAACGGCAGCGGACTCAGCGCCTCGGCCGACATCAGTCGGGTCTCCCGGGTTGCCACATCCTCGATCTCGCGCACCAGCCGCGGCACATAGCGCTGCCCGCCCGATACCAGCGTGGCGGTGGCGGTGGCGAGCTGCAGCATCGTGAAGTTGTTGTAGCCCTGGCCGATGCCGAGCGAGATGGTCTCGCCGGCGTACCACTTCTGCAGCTCCGGCTTCTTGTAGTACTTGCGCTTCCACTCGGTCGAGGGCAGCACGCCGGTGACCTCGCCGTTGATGTCGATGCCGGTGCGGCGGCCGAAGCCGAAGGGCTCGAGCTGCTCGTGGATCAGGTCCACGCCCATGTCGGCGGCCAGCTGGTAGTAGTAGACGTTGCTCGACTTGACGATCGAGCGGTTCATGTCCACCACGCCCAGCCCGCCGTCACCGTGGCTGCGGAAGCGGTGGTTGCCGAACATGAAGACGCCGTTGTCGTAGGTGGTCTGCTGCGGCGTGCGCTTGCCGGATTCCAGCGCGGCGATCGCCATGAAGGGCTTGAAGGTCGAGCCGGGCGGGTAGGTGCCGCGCAGGGCGCGGTTCAGCAGGGGCTTGTCGATCGACTCGTTGAGCTCCTTCCAGCTCTCCGAATCGATGCCGTCGACGAACAGGTTGGGGTCGAAGGTCGGCTTGCTGACGAAGGCCAGCACCTCGCCGGAGCGCGGGTCGATCGCGACCAGCGCGCCGCGCCGGTCGCCGAACAGCTGCTCGACCATCGCCTGCAGCTTGATGTCGATCGACAGCCGCACCGTGTTGCCCGGCGTCGGCGGGCTGGCCCGCAGGCGCCGCACCGCGCGGCCCGAGGCGCTGGTCTCGACCTCCTCGAAGCCGGTGATGCCGTGCAGCTCGGCCTCGTACTTCTGCTCGATGCCGAGCTTGCCGATGTAGTCGGTGCCCTTGTAGTTGGCCGCATCGTCGGTCTCGTCGATCGCGTCCTTCTCGGCCTGGTTGATGCGGCCGATGTAGCCCAGCACATGGCTGCCGAGCTCGCCATAGGGGTAGTTGCGGAACAGCCGCGCCTTGATGTCGACCCCGGGGAAGCGGAAACGCTGCGCGGTGAAACGCGCCACCTCCTCGTCGCTGAGCTTGGTGCGGATCGGCAGGGACTCGAAGCTCTTGGCGTCGTCCATCATGCGCTTGAAGCGGCGACGGTCGCGCGTCGTGATGTCGATCACTTCCTGCAGCGCATCGATGGTGCCCTCCAGGTCGTCGATCTTCGACGGCGTGAGCTCCAGCGTGTAGGCCGAGTAGTTGTTCGCCAGCACGACGCCGTTGCGGTCGAGGATCAGGCCGCGGTTCGGCGTGATCGGCAGTACCGTGATGCGGTTGCTCTCGGCGCGCGTGGACAGCTCGTCGTGCCGCAGCACCTGCAGCGTGACCAGGCGCGCCGTCACCAGCCCGAAGCCGAACAGCACCAGCGCGCCGGCGGCGATCAGGCGCAGCCGGAAGCGGCCCAGCTCCTGGTCGACGTTCTTGAGTTCGGTCACGGTCCTGTCCGGCGTTGCCGCGCTGCGGTCACAGCGGTCGATTCTCGTCCCGGTCCGGCGCACGGCGCTGCGGCGCCAGCAGCAGCACGGCGGCCACCGGCCACAGCAACGCTTCGATGACCGGCGCGAACACCAGGTTCCACCCCGGGAACACGCCGCCGGCCGCCAGCCGGACCAGCACCGAGACCGCGTGCGCCGCGACGAACAGCGGCAGCACCTGCAGCGCCTGCCCGAGCACCGAGAACCACAGCAGGCGGCGGTGGATGGTGGTGGCGAAGAAGCTCAGCAGCGTGTAGGCCAGCGCGTGCTGGCCCAGCAGCGCGCCCTGGTGCACGTCCATCAACAGGCCGAACACGAAGGCCGCGCCGATGCCCACGCGGCGCGGCTGGTGCACGTTCCAGAACACCAGCGCCAGCGCCAGCACGTCGGGCATCGCGTTGACGCGGCCGAACGGGATGAGGTTGAAGGTGAGGGCCAGCAGCAGCGAACCCCACATGAACACCGGGTTGACCGGCAGCAGCAGCTGGTCGGAACTGCGCGGCATGATCATCGGCGTGCTCCCGGTCGGCGCCGCGGCGCGGCTTCGCTGGCCGCCGGCTCGGTGGGGCGGGGCGGCAGCTGCAGGCCGAGCGGCTGCAGCACCAGCACGTGGCGCACGCTGTCGGGCCGCGCCGCCGGGGCCAGCGTGACCTTCGCGAAGGTAGTGCCGGCGCGCCGATCGACCGCGACCACCTTGGCCACCGACAGCCCGGGCGGGTAGACGCCGTCGACGCCCGAGGTGTTCAGCACATCGCCCGGCTCGATGTCGGCATTGCTGGCGAGGAAGCGCAGTTCCATGCCGGCGCCGGCGGCCACGGTGGACGGATCGCCGTAGGCGGCCGCTCGAGCCTGCGTGCGGACGTTCAGCACCGGGATCGCCGCGTCCTTGTCGGTCAGCAGCGTCACCTCCGACGCCAGAGGGTAGACGCGCGTGACCTGGCCGAGCACCCCCGCGGCGTCGATCACCGGCGAGGCAGGCGCCACGCCGTGCGTCGCACCGCGGTCGATCACGATCTTGCGCGAGTAGGGATCGGCGGCCTCGTACAGCACCTCGGCCGCCTCGGTGTTCACGGTGAACTGCGGGCGCAGTGCCAGCAGCTCGCGCAGGCGTTGGTTTTCCTCGGTCAGCGGGCCGACGCGCGCCGCCACCTCGGACTGGGCGGCCAGCTGCACCAGCGCTGCCGTCTCGCGCTCACGCGCGCCGGCGATCCCGGTGAAGTAGTCGTGCACCGTGTCCCAGGCGCGGACCGGGACCAGCAGCACGCGCTCGACCGGGTGCAGCGCGGTGGACAGGGCTGCGCGCAGCGGCTGCGTGAGCTTGAAGCGCGTGTCGGCCACCATCAGGAACAGCGCGAAGGCCGAGAAGAACACCAGCTTCGTCAGGGCAGACATGCCCTGCTTGAAGAACGGCGGCGGAGTGCGATCGAGGGTGCCTAGAGGCATGGCGCTCGGCGGTGAACGACGAAGCCGGCCACGTGCGACATCGGGCCCCTGGGCCGCGGCTTGCCGCAGCCGATCCCCCGAGGGGATGGCGCCCGGCTTGGGGCGGCCCGGCGCTCGGGCGCTCGCGCCGGCGCCATCGACTTACTCGGAGGTGAAGATGCTGCCCAGGCGCTCCATGCGCTCCAGCGCCATGCCGCAACCGCGCACCACGCAGGTCAGCGGGTCCTCGGCCACCAGCACCGGCAGGCCGGTTTCCTCGGCCAGCAGACGGTCCAGGTCGCGCAGCAGCGCGCCGCCGCCGGTCAGCATCATGCCGCGCTCGGAGATGTCGGCGCCGAGTTCGGGGGGCGTCTGCTCCAGCGCGTTCTTGACGCTGGAGACGATGTTGTTCAGCGGATCGGTCAGCGCCTCGAGGATCTCGTTGCTGCTGATCGTGAAGCTGCGCGGCACGCCTTCGCTGAGGTTGCGGCCCTTGACCTCCATCTCGCGCACTTCGGAGCCCGGGAAGGCCGAGCCGATCTGCTTCTTGATGGCCTCGGCGGTGGGGTCTCCGATCAGCATGCCGTAGTTGCGGCGGATGTAGTTGATGATGGATTCGTCGAACTTGTCGCCGCCGACCCGGATGCTGCCCTTGTAGACCATGCCGCCGAGCGAGATGACGCCAACCTCGGTGGTGCCGCCGCCGATGTCGACCACCATCGAGCCGGTGGCCTCGCTGACGGGCAGCCCGGCGCCGATGGCCGCGGCCATCGGTTCCTCGATCAGGTAGACCTCGGAGGCACCGGCGCCGAGCGCCGACTCGCGGATCGCACGCCGTTCCACCTGCGTCGAGCCGCAGGGCACGCAGATGATGATGCGCGGGCTGGGCTTGAGCACCGAGCGCGGATGCACCATCTTGATGAACTGCTTGAGCATCTGCTCGGTGACGGTGAAGTCGGCGATCACGCCGTCCTTCATCGGCCGGATGGCCTCGATGTTGCCCGGCACCTTGCCGAGCATGGCCTTGGCCTCGGCGCCGACGGCCTGGATGGTCTTCTTGCCGTTGGGGCCGCCTTCGTGACGGATCGCGACGACCGAAGGCTCGTCGAGCACGATGCCCTTGCCACGCACGTAGATCAGCGTGTTGGCGGTGCCGAGGTCGATCGCGAGGTCGGTGGAGAAATAGCGTCGCAGGGAGGCGAACATGTCTTGGCGTTTCTGCAGGGCGCCGCAGCGAGGAAGCCGGGGGCTACGAGGGCTGCGCCGCCTGGGTATGGGGAGGGGCGGTGTTCGAAGCGATCTGGGCCAGCAGGCCGGTCGCGATGTCTGCGCCCCCACTGCGCTCGTCGCGTAGTGAACGCCTCCATCCCGGCCGGGTGAGGAACTCCGAAGATAATACCGCACGGTCCCAGCGCGACGCCCGCGAAAAGCGGCGTTGAATCGCGGCAGTTCTCTGGCGCAGGGCCGTTGCATCCCTCCATTTCGACCCTCCCATGGCCCTGACCCCCACCGACGTGAGCCGCATCGCCCTGCTGGCCCGGCTCGAACTCAGCGAGGCGGAGCAGTCCGCGATGCTCAGCCAGCTGAACGGCTTCTTCGACATCGTCGAGCGCATGCGCGCCGTCGACACCACCGGTGTCGCGCCGCTGTACACGCCGCTGTCGGCGGTGCAGGAAGTCGCGCTGCGGCTGCGCGAAGACGCGGTCACCGAGGTCGACCAGCGCCAGGCCAACCAACTCAGCGCACCGGCCGTCGAGGCGGGGCTGTACCTCGTGCCCAAGGTGATCGAATGAGCACCGAGCTGCACCAGCTCGGCGTGGCCGACCTGTCGGCCCGTCTGGCCGCCAAGACGGTATCGACTGCCGAAGTCACGTCACACCTGCTTGCGCGCGTTGCTGCCCATGAACACCTGGGGGCCTTCCTGTGCACCGATGTCGAACTGGCGCTGCAGCAGGCCCGCGCGGCCGACGAGCGGCGCGCCCGTGGCGAGACCCTCGGCGCGCTCGACGGCGTGCCGCTGGCCCACAAGGACATCTTCGTCACGACCGACTTTCCCAGCACCGCGGCCTCGAAGATGCTGGCCGGTTACCGCTCGCCCTTCGATGCAACGGTCGTCGCGAAGCTCAAGGCGGCCGGCACCGTGACCTTGGGCAAGCTCAACTGCGACGAGTTCGCGATGGGCGGCAGCAACGAGAACTCGGCCATCCGGCCGGTCCGCAACCCCTGGGACGCGGAGCGCATCCCGGGCGGGTCGTCGGGTGGCTCGGCGGTGGCGGTGGCGGCGCGGCTGGTGCCGGCCACCACCGGCACCGACACCGGCGGCTCGGTGCGCCAGCCGGCCTCGCTGTCCGGCGTGACCGGCATCAAGCCGACCTACGGGCGCTGCTCGCGCTACGGGATGATCGCCTTCGCCTCCAGCCTCGACCAGGCAGGCCCGATCGCCAAGAGCGCCGAGGACTGCGCGCTGCTGCTGGGCGCGATGAGCGGCTTCGACGAGCGCGACGCCACCTCGGCGCAGCAGCCGGTGCCCGACTTCGCCGCGCTGCTGCGTGCCCCGCGCGACGGTGCAAGCGCCGGCCGGCCGTTGCACGGCCTGCGCATCGGTCTGCCGCGGGAGTTCTTCGGTGCCGGCGTGGCCGGCGACGTGACGCAGGCGGTACGTGCTGCACTGGCCGAGGTCGAGAAGCTCGGCGCCACGTTGGTCGACGTGAGCCTGCCGCGCACCGAGCTGTCGATCCCGGTCTACTACATCATCGCCCCCGCCGAGGCGAGCTCCAACCTGGGCCGCTTCGACGGCGTGCGCTACGGGCACCGCGCCGCGCAGTACGGTGACCTGCTCGACATGTACCGCAAGAGCCGCAGCGAAGGCTTCGGGGCCGAGGTCAAGCGCCGCATCATGATCGGCACCTACGTGCTGAGCCACGGCTACTACGACGCCTACTACCTGCAGGCGCAGAAGCTGCGCCGCATGATCGCCGACGACTTCCAGGCGGCCTTCGCCCACTGCGACCTGATCGCCGGTCCGGTGGCGCCGACCGTCGCGCGCCGGCTGGGTTCGCAGACCGACCCGGTGGCCGAGTACCTGGCCGACATCTTCACGCTGCCGGCCAGCCTGGCCGGACTGCCGGGCATGAGCGCGCCGGCGGGATTCGGCGAGGGGGGGCTGCCGGTCGGCCTGCAGCTGATCGGCAACTACTGGCAGGAGGCGCAGCTGCTGCACGCCGCCCACAGCTTCCAGCAAGCCACCGATTTCCACCTCCGGACGCCGGAGGGCTACTGACATGAACGTCGCCCCCGCGCTGATCCGTGGTTACGAAGTCGTCATCGGCCTCGAGACCCACACCCAGCTGTCCACCGCGTCGAAGATCTTCTCCGGTGCCCCCACCGCCTTCGGCGCGGCGCCGAACACCCAGGCCTGCGCGGTCGACCTGGCTCTGCCCGGCAGCCTGCCGGTGATGAACCGCGGTGCGGTCGAGCGCGCGATCCGCTTCGGCCTGGCCGTGGGCGGCCAGATCGCGCCGCTGTCGATCTTCGCGCGCAAGAACTACTTCTATCCCGACCTGCCCAAGGGCTACCAGATCAGCCAGTACGAGCTGCCGGTGGTGCAGGGCGGCACAGTGGAGTTCTACCTGGCCGACGTGCCGCACCAGGTGCGGCTGACGCGGGCCCATCTCGAGGAAGACGCCGGCAAGTCGGTGCACGACGCCTTCGACGGCCTGAGCGGCATCGACCTCAACCGCGCCGGCACGCCGCTGCTGGAGATCGTCTCCGAGCCCGACATGCGCTCGTCCAAGGAGGCGGTCGAGTACGCCAAGGCGCTGCACGCGCTGGTGGTGTGGCTGGGCATCTGCGACGGCAACATGCAGGAAGGCAGCTTCCGCTGCGACGCCAACGTCTCGGTGCGCCGGCCCGGCGCGCCGTTCGGCACGCGGCGTGAGATCAAGAACCTCAACAGCTTCCGCTTCCTGCAGCAGGCGATCGACTTCGAGATCCAGTGGCAGATCGACCAGATCGAGGACGGTCTCGCGATCCGGCAGGCCACCGTGCTGTTCAACCCCGACAGCGGCGAGACGCGAGCGATGCGCACCAAGGAAGACGCGCACGACTACCGCTACTTCCCCGACCCTGACCTGCCGCCGCTGGTGATCGCGCCGGAATGGATCGCGCGCGTGACCGGCGAAATGCCGGAGCTGCCGCGCGTGATGGCGGCGCGCTTCGAGCGCGAGGACGGCCTAGCCGCCTACGACGCCTCGATGATGACGCAGAGCCTCGCGGTGGCGCGCTATTACGAGGCCACGAAGGCGGCGGGTGCGCCGGCCAAGCTGGCGGCGAACTGGCTGATGGGCGAGCTGTCGCGGCGGCTCAATGCCGAGGAACTCGGCATCGATGCGAGCCCGGTGAGCCCGGCGACGCTCGCGGCGCTGATCGCCCGCATCGCCGACGGCACGATCTCGAACAACGGCGCGAAGCAGGTGTTCGATGCGCTGTGGAACGGCGAGACGGACGTCGACGCGGTCATCTCCGCCAAGGGCCTGAAGCAGATGTCCGACAGCGGCGAGCTCTCCGCCATCGTCGACGCCGTGCTCGCCGCGAATCCGAAGTCGGTGGACGAATACCGCGCCGGCAAGGACAAGGCCTTCAACGCGCTGGTCGGCCAGGCGATGAAGGCGAGCAAGGGCAAGGCCAACCCCACGCAACTCAGCGAGCTGCTCAAGAAGAAGCTCGGTTGACGGCGGAGAGCGGCGGCCTCCGGCCGGCGCGGCTCAAGGCTTGGGTGGCGGCGCGGCCTGACCGGCCAGCGCCGACTGCGGCAGCGGGCCGAGCGATCCCGGATCGGCGCCACCCCACAGCCGCTTGAGCCGGGCCAGTTCGGCGTCGAACAGCGCCGTGATGCGACCGACCTCGGCCTGCTGGTTGACGATCAGCGCGCGCTGCGCCTCGATGCTCACGTCCACCGACTCGATCTGCCCCTTGAGCTTGCCCGGTAGGTTTTTGCCCTTGTAGAACTCGGCCTCGTCGAGCAGCGGCTTGCGCTCCTTCTGCAGGTCGGCCAAACGCTGCTCCGAGGCCTGGATGCCGCTGCGCGTGGCGTTCAGCGCGGCATCTCGGGCCTTGTTGTGCGCGGCCTCGTTCGGAAAGCGCGCCAGCAGGTTGCGATCGCGGCGGATCGCCTCCTGCTTGTTCGCGCGCTCCTGCGCCTTGCGGCGCTCGGCCTCCTCATGCGCCGCGCGCTCATCGGACGTGAGACTGGGTTGCAGCACGGTGCGCAGCGAACCATCGCTGTTGAGCACGCGCTGCTCGCGGTCCATGCATTCGGCGATCGGGCGGTCGCGCGTGAGGGTGCGGCCGGCGGCATTGGTGCAGGTGTAGATGGCGCTGCCCTGCTTGACCTCCTGCGACGAGGCGTCCACCGCCAGCGACCCCAGCACGCCGAGCATCAGGGCGGCGTTCAGTCCGCGCACACGACAGATCCTCATCCCGCCCGCTCCCCGTTCCTTCATGTCTCAGACGCCGTAGCGATCCCGGTAGGCCTGCACCCGTGGCAGGTGTTGTGCCAGCGCCGGGTCAGCCTGGCGCGCCAGATACTGCAGCAAGTCCGACAGCGTCGCAATCGCACAGACCGCCAGGCCGAGTTCACGCTGCACGAACTGCACCGCGGAATGATCGGCATCGCGCACTCCGTCTTGAGTGGTTTCGGTGGCCCGCTCCTGGCGGTCGAGCGCGATGGCCACGCCGCAGGGTTCGGCCCCGGCGGCCCGGATCATCGCGACCGATTCGCGCACCGAGGTGCCGGCCGAAATCACGTCGTCGATGATCACAACGCGGCCGTGCAGCTTGGCGCCGACAAGGCTGCCGCCCTCGCCGTGGTCCTTGGTCTCCTTGCGGTTGTAGGCATACGGCAGATTGCGGCCGAGCCGGGCGAGCTCGATCGCCACCGCGGCGGCCAGCGTGATGCCCTTGTAGGCCGGGCCGAAGATCATGTCGAAAGCCAGGCCGGAAGCCTGCATCCGGCGTGCATAGAATTCGGCGAGGCGGCCCAGCTTGGCGCCGTCGTCGAACAGCCCGGCGTTGAAGAAATACGGAGACAGGCGCCCGGCCTTGGTCTTGAATTCGCCGAAGCGCAGCACGCCGGCCTCGACCGCGAAGGCCACGAAGTCCTGTGCGAGGTCGTCTCGCGCCGCAGTGCCCGGGCCGCCGAATGTGCTCATCTGGACATCTGAAATAGGTAGGTGCGTCGTGTTGCGTCTGGTCTCGCTCAATCTCAACGGCATCCGTTCCGCGGCCAACAAGGGCTGGGTCGAATGGGCCGAGAAAAGCGCCATCGATTGTATGGGCGTGCAGGAGCTCAAGGCCCAGGCGGCCGACCTGGGCGGGCGTTTCGACCAGGTGGCCGGCCTGAAAGGCCACTTCCACTATGCCGACAAGAAGGGCTACTCCGGCGTCGGCCTGTACACGCGCGGCACGCCGAGCGACGTGATCACCGGCATCGGCGAGCCCGAGTTCGATGCCGAGGGGCGCTACGTCGAGGCCCGCTTCGACACGCCCCAGCGCAAGCTGTCGATCATCAGTTGCTACTTTCCCAGCGGCTCCAGCTCCGACGAGCGGCAGCAGGCCAAGTTCCGTTTCCTGGCCCTGTTCTACCCTTACCTCGAGCTGCTGAAGGCGACCCGCGAGTTCATCCTGGTGGGCGACGTGAACATCGCGCACCGCGAAATCGACCTGAAGAACTGGAAGAGCAACCAGAAGAACAGCGGCTTCCTGCCCGAGGAGCGTGCGTGGATGAGCCGCGCGCTCGACGAACTGGGCCTGGTCGACGTGCACCGCACGCTGCGACCCGACGACACGGGCGAGGCTTACACGTGGTGGAGCAATCGAGGCCAGGCCTGGGCCAACAACGTCGGTTGGCGCATCGACTACCACCTGGCGACGCCGGCGCTCGCCGCGCTGGCGCGTTCGGCGTCGGTCTACAAGGCGCAGCGCTTTTCCGACCACGCCCCGTTGACGGTCGATTACGAACTTTCGCTGTGAACCTGCACGGCGTTTTCCCAGGAGATTTCTCATGCGCACCACGGCCCTGATCGTCGGCGTCTTGTTGCTTGTGGCGGGCGGGCTGATCTCGGCCGGCGTCCTGAGCTTCGACAAGGAAGAAACCGTGGCGAAGCTCGGCCCGCTGGAGATCACCACCACCGACCACAAGAAGCCCGCTCCGGTGGTGGGCTACCTGCTGCTCGGCGTGGGCGCGCTGGTGCTCGTGGCCGGGTTGGTCGGCAGGAAGTGAACGGGTGTCGATCGTGGTCTGGGCGCTCCAATGACGCGGCTCGAGGCCGCTGAGCCGACGCGGGCGACCAACGCCCCTCCCGATCTGACGGAGCTGACGAGCCTGCGTTTCATCGCAGCGCTCGCAGTGTTGGTACTGCACTACCGAGACTTTCTGGGTCCGCTGCCCGGCTGGGTCCTGCGCGGCATCGTGGGAGGGCAGTACGGCGTCACCTTTTTCTTCATCCTCAGTGGTTTCATCCTCACCTACCGTTATCACGGTTGGTTCGCCACAGGGGTCGGCGACGTCGCGTTCTGGCGATTCCAGCGCCTGCGCGTGGCGCGTCTCTATCCGGTCTACCTGTTCGGGCTGCTGCTCGACACACCGTGGCATCTCATCGAACGCGCACAGGTCAGCCAACTGGCCGCCGTTGGGACCACCTACTGGGCTTCTTGGCTGCTCAATGCGGTCGGCCTGCAGGCCTGGGTGCCTGCGGTGCCTTTTGCGATGTTCTGGAACACGCCGGCCTGGAGCGTGTCGGCAGAATTCTTCTTCTATGCGAGCTTTCCGTTCCTGGTGCATTGGCTGAGTCGGCGATTGCGGTCGACGGCATGCCTCGCTTTCGCCTTCGTTCTGGCCGTGTGTGGCGGCATTGCGCTGTACGGTGCGGTGATCTACACGATGAACTATGTCGTTGCGGTCGGTGCGGAGGCGCAATACATCGTGCTGGTCTACAACCCGGTGCTGCGTTTCAGTGAGTTCGTCGCCGGCAGTTTGGCGGGGTGGTATTTCGTACGGATGCAACACCAGCCGGACGGCCTCCGGCACCGGGGCGCTTCGCTAGGATCGGCGCGCAATGTGGTCGTCATGGTGGCCCTCGCCGCCATCGCGGCGCGTGTCTGGATGCCGGACTACACCGGTCCCGATCGCTGGGTCTGGTTGCTCGACGTGTCGGTCAAGTACGGTAGCTTCGTACTGCCGTTCACGGCTCTGATCCTCGCGGTCGCCTCGGGACATACAGTTCTGAGCGGCTTGCTCCTCAGGCCTTGGATGGTCGCGCTCGGTGAGGCCAGCTATGCGCTTTACATCATCCACTGGTCAGGGGTGACGATCCTGAAGATGGGCTACTTCGGCGGGAAGCCCTCGTGGGCGGTGGTTGCCGTGTTCCTGTTCGGCACGGTTGGTGCATCGGTGCTCTGCCATCGATGGATCGAGGCGCCCTGGCGAGCGAAACTGCGCGGACCTTCCGTCTTTTGAGAGGGCGCTTGCGCACGCCGCACGGCAACCCGGTCATACGATGCTCCAGTACCTCACTGTCCCCGTCACCGCCTTCCAGCAGAACTGCTCCATCGTGTGGTGCGACGCCACGCGCCGCGCCGCCGTCATCGATCCCGGCGGTGAGCTGCCGCGGCTGCGGGCCGAGGTGCGGCGGCTGGGGCTCACGCTCGAGGCGATCTGGCTGACCCACGCGCACATCGACCATGCGGGCGGCACCGCGCAACTCGCCCGCGAGGACGCGCTGCCGATCATCGGGCCGCACGCGGCCGACCAGTTCTGGATCGACGGGCTGGCGCAGCAGAGCCGGATGTTCGGCTTTCCCCCCAGCGAGCCGTTCACGCCGACGCGCTGGCTCTGCCCCGGCGGCGTGGACGACCGCGTGACCCTGGGCGACTGCGAGCTCGAGGTGCGGCACTGTCCCGGGCACACGCCGGGGCACGTGGTGTTCGTCTCGCGAGAAGCCCAAAGGGCCTTCGTCGGCGACGTGCTGTTCGCTGGCGGCATCGGCCGCACCGATTTCCCGCTGGGCGATCACGACACGCTGGTGGCGGCGATCCGCACCCAGCTCTGGCCGCTCGGTGATGACATCGTGTTCATCCCCGGCCACGGGCCGGAGAGCAGCTTCGGCCGCGAGCGGCGCCACAACCCCTACGTGCGCGACGTCTGAGCGCCCGCGCTCGCGCCCCTGCGCTCAGCGCGACTGCTCGCGCGTCGGCGTGGCGGGCTTGGTGGCCTTGCGGTCACCGCTGTCGGTCAAACCGGCGTCCCAGCGTTGCGGTGGCTTGGGCGCGCGCTCGTACAGCGGCAGCACCTTCGGCAGGTTGGCCTCGATGTCGCGGATGCGGGTCGGCCCCTGCGGGTGGGTGGAGCCGTACTCGGCCAGCTTGTTGCCGCTGCCCCCACCCCCGCCGCCGGTGGCCTGGCCCATCTTGGTCCACAGGCTCACGCCGGAGCGGGGGTCGTAGCCGGCGCGCGCAGCCAGCTCCATGCCCACCAGGTCGGCCTCGGACTCGTCGTCGCGGCTGAACTTGAGCTGCAGCAGCTGCGCGCCCATGCCGGCGAGGGTGCGGCTGGCATTGCCCAGCCCGAGCAGGGCCGCGCCGATCTCCAGGCCGATGTTGGTGGCGGTCGACTTGCCCATGCGCTCTCGGGCGTGCTCACGCAGCGCGTGCGCGACCTCGTGGCCCATCACCATCGAGACCTCGTCGTCGGTCAGCTTGAGTTGTTCGATCAGGCCCGTGTAGAAGGCGATCTTGCCGCCCGGCATGCAGAAGGCGTTGATCTGCTTGCTGGCCAGCAGGTTCACCTCCCACTTCCAGCCGGGCGCGCGCCCGTTCCATTCAGGCGTGAACGGGATGATGCGCCGCGCGATGGCGCGCAGCCGCACCGTCTGCGTGTCGTCGGCGCCCACCAGCGCGTTCTTGTTGCGGGCCTCCTGCAGCAGTTGCGCGTACTGCTGCGTCGCGGCCTGCTCGACCTGCTCGGCCGGCACCAGCTTCGAGAAGCTCGACTGCTTGCCGACATCGACGCCCTCGCGCGCGCCGGCAGCCGGCAGCAGCAGCGCGGCGCCCGCGCCAGCCAGCGCGGCATTGAAGCGGCGACGCCCGGGGCGGGCGGGCGTAGGGGTGTCCACGGCGTTCTCCGGTGCGTTCAGTCGCGCGAAGGCGGCGCACAGGCTGCAGTGGTAGCGGGGTGACGAGATGAACTGGCTCATGGCGATGAGACTCCGGGCGCGGCTTCGCGTTCCAGCATCCGGCGTACCGACGGCAACAGCAGGTAGGCCGGGAACGACAGCCAGAACGTCAGGAAGAAGTAGACGGCATACCCCAGCTCCTGGGCGCCGATGCCGCCGGCCCAGCCGGCCACCGCGCGGCTGAAGGCGAAGATGCTCGACAGGATGGCGTATTCGGTGGTCGCGCGCGCCTTGCTGGTGATGCCCATCAGGAAGGCGAGGAAGGCGCCGGTGCCCAGCCCGCCGGTGAAGCTCTCGAGCGCACTGGCCGAGTAGACGATGGCCTGGTGCAGCGGCTCGACGCCGATCGTCGCGGCCGCACCCGGCGTCAGCAGCGGCACGGACCAGGCCGCTCCCGCGTAACCGAGGTTGGACAGCGCCTGCCACAGACCCAGCACCCACAGGCCGCGGAAGATGCCGCGCTTGTCGACGTACCAGCCGCCGACCAGCCCGCCAGCGATCGACAGCGCCAGCCCGAGGTTCACGCTGACGAAGCCGATCTGCCCGGCCGTGAAGCCGGCGTCGACCCAGAACGGCTTGACCATGAAACCCATCGCCGCGTCGCCGAGCTTGAAAAGCAGGATGAAGGCCAGCACCGCCACCATGCCGGGCCGCAGCAGCAGCTCGACCCAGGCGCCGAACACCGGCCCGTCGCGCAGCGCCAGCGCCTGCGGTGCGCGCGCCGCACGCACCAGCAGTGCCGCGCCGGCAAACATCAGGCCGACCGGCAGCGCGCCGCGGAACCACCAGGTGGTGCTCACGGCCTCGACCGCGCTCCACTGCAGTGCGCGGGCCAGCGGCCCCAGCACCGGCCACAGCAGGCCGACCAGTACCAGCCCCAGCGCGACCAGGAAGCCCGGCTGGGCGCGCAGCAGGCCGAGCTCCTTGCCCACGCTGCTGGGCGGTGCGCCGACGCGCGGCCGCTCCGCCGGGGCCAGCAGCGCCATGCCGGCATTGAGACCGAACACCACCGCGCCGAGCGCATAGGCCGCGCTCCAGCCGAGCGTGCCCGACACCATCAGCAACACCCCGGCGGTCAGCATCCCGGCGCGATAGAAGCCGATGCGCAGGCCGTTCGCCAGGCCGTACTCTCGCTGGTCGAGCAGCTCGATCGTGTAGCCGTCGGTCGCGATGTCGTTGGTGGCCGACAGCACGGTGAAACAGCCGATGGCCACCCACACCCAGGGCCCGAGCGCGAGACCGAACACGGCGAAGCCGATCATCACGGCGGCCATGCCGAGGTTGGCCGCAGCGACCCACCAGCGGTGCCGGCGCGCCCAGTCGACCATCGGCGCCCACAGGAACTTCACCGTCCAGGCCAGGCCCAGCAGCGACAGCAGACCGATGTCCGCGAGGTTCACGCCCTGCTGGCGGAAGTAGACCGGGAACAGATCGAAGAACACCCCCAGCGGCAGGCCTTCGCTGAAATACAGCAGGGCCACCCAGAACAGCTTGCGCCGGTAGGCGGGGCGGGCCGTCGTGGGGGCGGGCGCAACGGGAGGCACGGCGGTCATTGCGGGCATTCTAGGGAGGGCCCCCGCTGCGCTGTCGCCCCGCCGTCGGCACGGAGTCCAGCGCGGGACTACAGTGCCGACGGGCCCCGACCGTGGCCTATTCCTCATTCACAGGAGACCCGACGATGAAGAAGCTGCTCCCCCTGGTGCTGGCCGTCGCGGCCGGCGCCGCCATGGCTCACAATTGTCCGAACGAGATGAAGGCGATCGACGCCAAGCTCGCCAGTTCACCGAATCTGGGCGAGGCCGACCTGGCCAAGGTCAAGGCCCTGCGCAGCGAAGGCGAGGCCGCGCACAAGGCCGGCAAGCACGACGAGTCGATGAAGGCGCTGGGCGACGCGAAGAAGATCCTCGGCATCTGAGCGCGGCGTGATCCTTGCCCCGCGTTTCGCGCGGGCCGTGCCTTGCGGCGCGGCCCGTTTGTTTTTCCTGGCACCTCGAACCGGCGACGCTCGATCGATCTCCCCACACGCCCGATGACATTCGCACACGCCTCCTGGCACTGGCTCACCCGATTCGGAGAATCCGGCATCGTGATCCCGATGGCCCTCCTGGCTGCTGCGTGGTGGTGGTGGGCCACGCCGAGCCGGCGGCCCCTGTTCGCGTGGCTGCTGCTGCTGGGCTCCGCAGCCTTCCTCACGCTGGTGACCAAGGTCGCGTTCATGGGATGGGGCCTCGGCATCGAGGCGCTCGACTTCACCGGCCTGTCGGGGCACTCGATGCTGGCCGCCGCGATCTACCCGGTGCTGGCGCGCACGCTGGCCAGCCCGGCCGCGGTGCCGCCGCGCTGGGCGATCGTCGCCGGCTATGCGCTGGCGGCGGTGATTTCGCTGTCGCGCGTCGTCATCGGCGCGCACTCGGTGTCGGAGGTCGTGCTGGGCTTTGCGGTGGGCGGGGCGGCGAGCGCGGTCGCGCTGATGCTCGAGACCCGTCATCCGCCGCCGCTGCCGAAGCACTGGCTGGTGGTCGGGCTGGCGGGCTGGCTGACGCTGATGCCCGTGGTCGCCGCGCCATCGGGAACGCATGGGATGGTGCAGCGGCTGGCCAAGGCGTTGTCGGATCGCGACGTGCTCTTCACGCGGGCCGATCTGCACCGCCTGCGGCCGCCCGGCTGAGCGGGCCGGGCCCCGGCCGTCAGCGCGGCGGCTGCAGTCCGCGCCGCGCCTGCAGCGCTCGTTCGCGCACGTGGCAGCCGTCGAGGTGGTCGTTGACCAGCCCCATCGCCTGCATGAACGCGTAGACCGTGGTCGGGCCGACGAAGCTCCAGCCGCGCCGCTTCAGGTCCTTGCTCATCGCCACCGACTCGGGCGAGGTGGTCTGCGTCTTCAGTGTCTCGAGCGTCATGCGGCGGGGGCGCGAGGCGGGCGCCGGCTCATGGCGCCAGGCGTAGGCCGCCAGCGAACCAAACTCGGCGCGCAACTCGATCACACGGCGGGCGTTGTTGAGAGTCGACTCGATCTTGCCGCGGTGGCGCACGATGCCGGCGTCGCCCAGCAGCCGCTCGACATCGCGCCCGGTGTAGCGCGACAGCCGCTCGGCATCGAAGTCGGCGAACGCGGCGCGGAAATTCTCGCGCTTGTTCAGGATGGTGAGCCAGCTCAGGCCGGCCTGGAAGCCTTCGAGGCAGAGTTTCTCGAACAGCCGCCGGTCGTCGGTGACCGGGAAGCCCCATTCGTGGTCGTGGTAGTGCTGGTAGGCCGGCGTGGCCGCGCACCAGGTGCAGCGTGGCGCGCCATCGGTGGCGGTGTCGAACAGGCCGGAGGGAAGCGGTGGGCTCATGCGGTGGACTCCTCGGCGCGCATCATGCCTGCCGGAGAGCCGCCCCGCATCTTCAGTGCAACCACACCGCGACGGCCAGTGCCACCGTCGCGCCGTCTTCCAGGCCGCCGTGCTCGGTGACGGCGAGGCCGCGACGCAGCTCGTAGCTCGAATCGAACCAGCCGCAGGCCGGCAGGCCGTCCTCGGCAGCCGCTGCACGGTCGTCCTCGCGTGCGGCGCGGCGCGCCCGCACCAGGGCCAGCGCCGAGGTCTTGCGGGCGAACAGGCGGGGGGTGAAGCTGAGCATCATGAAGGCCTCCGTTAAGCGTGTGCCTTCAATGTCGTCGCCGCCGGGCGCGGCGACCATCGCCCCGAGGGCGGCCCCGCGGGGGCACCGGGCCGAGGGCCCCCGCGGGGCGAAACCGGAGCGGTGACGGGGCGTGAAAGCAGGCCTCAGGCGGTACCGTCCAGCACGGCGTCGAGCCCGGCCAGCACCTGCGCCACATCGATCGGCTTGGTCCAGTAGTCGTCGAAGCCGGCACGGCGCGCCGCCGCGATCTGCTCGTTCATCGCGTCGGCCGACAGCGCGATGCAGCGCAGCGCCCGTGTCGACGGATCGGCGCGCAGCGCCTGCACCAAAGCCAAGCCGTTGGTATCGGGCAAGTTCATGTCGATCAGCATCAGGTGCGGGGAGAGCTCGCGCGCCAGTCGCAGGCCGCTGGCGCCGTCGTCGGCGATGTGGAGCTGCCAGTCGGGGCGGGCTCGAAACACCTCCTGCAGCAACACCTGGTTCAGCAATTCGTCCTCGATGTAGACCACCTGCCGCTGCGCGCGCCGCGGCGCGGGCGGTTCGTGCAGCAAGGCTGCCGGCTGTGTGGCGAGGTAGGCGCTGCCGCTCGGCTCCTCGGCCTCGGGCAACTGCAGGGTGAAGGTCGAGCCGGCGCCCGGCACGCTGACGACATCGATGCGACCGCCCATCGCCTCGGCCAGCTGGCGTGCGATCACCAGGCCGAGACCGCTGCCTTCGATGCGGCGTCGTTCGGCACCCAGCCGATCGAAGGGTTGGAACAGCCGCGCCTGCTGCTCGGCCGTCAGGCCGACGCCCCGGTCGCGCACCGCGATCTTCACCGTCCCGTCGCTGCGCTGCAGGTTCAAGACCACCGGACTCTGTTCGCCGCTGTACTTGATGGCGTTGGACAGCAGGTTCACCAGCACCTGTTCGAGCGCACGCTCGTCGCCGCTGACCCACAGCCCGCTCGGTGGCGTCGGCTCGATGGTGATCGAGCGCCCGCGCGCCAGCGACTGCACCAGGCTCAGGCTCGCGTGCAGCGCGGCGTCGAGATCGACCGCCAGCGTGCGCACCGCGACCTCGGCGCTTTCGATGCGGCTGATCTCCAGCACGTCGTTGATCAGATTCAGCAGCCGGTTGCCGGCCCGCTGCACGCTCGCGAGGCGCTGCGCCTGCGGAGCCGCCAGCGGATGGTCCTCGTCCAGCGCCATCAGCTGCGTGAAGCCGAGGATGCCGTTCAGTGGCGTGCGCAGCTCGTGGCTCACCCGCGACAGGAATTCGCTCTTGGCGCGGCTCGCCCGCTCGGCCTCCTGCATGCCGCGGGACAACTCGTCGGCCAGCTGCTGCTCGTGCACGTCGCGGCAGGTGCCGATGACACCGGTCGGCGCGCCGGCCTCGTCGCGCGTGGCACGCACCACGAACTCGAGCCAGCGCACGCTGCCATCGGGCTGGCGGATCCGATACCGGCCCTCGAACGGTCGTTCGCCGGCCAGCGCCTCGCCGATACCGGCCATCACGGCGTCGCGGTCGGCCGGATCGATCTGTGCCATCCAGTCGTCGAGCGTCACCCGGCCATGCGGGTACGAAAGTCCGTGATTGATGCAGGCGCGGCGATCGAGGTTGACAAGGCCGTCGGCCAGCACGAACTCGGCGATGCCGATGCGCGCTGCGTCGGCGGCGATCTGCCAGCGCTCTTCATGGGCCTGCAGCGCCTCCTCGATCGCCTTGCGCGCGGTCACGTCGGCGGTGAATCCGTGCCACAACGTACCGCCGTCACCCAGGCGCGTCGGCGCCGCACGCATCTCGAACCAGCGCAGCGAGCCATCGGGCAAGGTCATGCGGAAGCTGTGCTCCAGCCGTGTCAGCCGCGCCGCGCCCTCGGCCAGGGCCTTGCCGAGCGGCGCGAGATCCGGTGGGTGAACGTGGCGGAAGAAGGTCAGCGCATCGGCCTGCAGCGTGGCCGCCGCCATCCCGAGCACGCGTTCGGCGCCATCGCTGACGAAGGGGTAGCCGGCCCGGCCGTCGGGATGCTCCTCGAAGGTGAACAGCATGCCCGGCACCTGCGCGGCCAGTTCGCGCAGCGTGACCTCGCCGCGACGGGCCTCGCTGGCTGCCGCCAGCGTCGACGTGACGTCGCGCACCGTGCCGCGATAGCCCTCGAAGCGGCCAGCCGCGTCGAACACCGGCACCGCGCTGCGCGACAGGTAGAGCAGCCCGCGCGGCGTGTGCTTGGCGGTCAGCACCCGTGCGAACGGCTCCTGGCGGTCGAGCAGCGCCCGGTAGTACTGCGCCGGCACGCGCGGACTCCCGTCGGCGTCGAGCAGCTGGGCGTCGGTGATGGGTTCGCCGAGCTGCCGGCGCGGGTCGATGCCGGTGATGGGCTGGAAGGCGTCGGAAAGCCACCGGTAGCGATGCCGTGCATCGCTCTCCCACATCCAGTCACCGCCGGCGCGCGCGAAGTCGAACAGGCGCTCGCGCAGCTGCGACGCTTCGCGCAGGCCCTGCCGCGACTGCAGCAGTTCGACCGCGGCACAGCCCAGTTGCGCCAGCGCTTCGCGTTCGCCGGCACCGAGCGTGCGGGGCTGGAGGTCGAACACGCACAGCGTCCCGACGGCCAGCCCGTCGATGGCCAGCGGCTGGCCGGCATAGAAGCGCACGCGCGGGCCGTCGGTGACCAGCGGGCTGTCGCGAAAGCGGGGGTCGCGGGCCAGGTCCGGCACGGTGAACAGGCTCTCGCCGAGGATCGCGTGCGAACAGAAGCCCTGGCTGCGCGGAATCTGGGCGAGCTCGAAGCCGCTGCGCGACAGGAACCACTGCGCGTCGTCGTCGACCAGCGAGATCGCTGCCAGCGGCGCACCCGTGAGCCGCGCCGCGCAAGCGGTCAGCGCGTCGAGGCCGGCACCTGCTGCGCCGCCGAGCACCCCGAGCTCGCGCAACAGCGTCAGGCGCTGCGCCTCTCGGGGGTGGAAGGGGATCGGCATGGTGTCGCGGGGGGCGGGCCCGCGTATTGTGGCGTTGCCGCCGCGGCCTCGACCGCCGGCCGGCGGTGCCGCGTTCAGCCGGCCTTCAGGCGCCGTTCGAGGAAATCGAGCCGGTCCTGGCCCCAGAAGATCTCACCCTGCACCACGTAGCTCGGCGCGCCGAACACCCCGGCATCGACCGCCGCCTGCGAATCGGCCTCGTAACGCTCCTGCACCGCCTGCGAGTGCGCGGCCTCGAGCCGCGCGGCCGGCAGCTCGCGCTCGACCAGCAGCGATGCGAGCACCGCTTCGTCGGCGATGTTGCGGTCGTGGACCCACACCGCGCGCAGGATGCTGTCGGCGATGGCCATTGCGGCATCGGCGCCGTCGTGCAGGTCGACCGCGATGATCAGCCGTGCGGCGTCGTCGCCGTTGACCGGGAAGTACTTGGGTTCGAGGTTCAGCGGGGCGTGCAGCCACTCGCTGAAGCGCTTGAGCTCCACCAGCCGGTACGCCTGGCGCTGTGGCGCGCGCTTGCCCAGCGGCAGGCCGCCCGACACCGGGAACACCTTGCCCCCCAGGTCGACGGGCATCACGCGGATCGTTGCGCCGGCCTTGCGGGCGATGTCCCAGAAGCGCAGGTGGCCGAGGTAGGTGTACGGCGACTGCGGCGCCAGGTAGTAATCGATGGTGGGGCGCATGGGGTCTCCGCTCGCGTGGGGATGGGCCGGCGCTCGGGCGCCTGTGCAGCGAGTCTAGAGGCTGCCCGCAATCGGTGCGGCGGCGTACGGGAGTGGCCCTTCACGCCGGTGGCGACCCGCGGCCGCACCGACATCGAGGGCGGGCTGCCGTCAGTGCTCCCCGCGGCCGCAGGTGGCCAGCCGGGCCAGCGCGTCCTCGGTGAGCACCGGCAGCATCTGGCGCAGGTCTTCCCAGGGATGCGGCCCCGGCTGCCGCTGCAGCGCGAGCGACAGGTGGCGTACCAGCAGGAAGCGGTGCTGCAGGCTTTCCACCTGGATCGGCGAGGGCCATCGCACCAGGGCCCGGTCCAGCAGGTCCAGCGCCACGGCGAAGTCGTCGAGCGGATGGGCGGGGTCCTGCAGGTGCGCGAGCAGCGTGCGGGCGACCAGCAGCTCGAGCTTGGTCGTCTGGTGCCAGAAACTCGCCAGGTCGTCCAGCGCCGCCAGCTCGTCGAGCAGCGCGCCGGCCTCCGCGAGCCACAGCGCGATCGGGCCCAGCGCCGGAGACCCGGGGTGCGGCGTGCCGGCCTCGGCGAGGGCGGCCTCGGCCACACCGAGCTCGCGCCGGGCCAGCCCCGCCAGTGCCGCCGCGAGCATGGCGTTCGACAGCGCATAGGCGCGCCGGTCGGCCGCGTCCCCGAAGTGGCGCTTGCTGCGGTACGCGCTGGCGAACAGCTTTGCGGCCTTCACCAAGGCCTCGGCCACGGCGCCCAGCGCCTTGTCCTCGTCGAGCAGCCGGGCCGCCTGGCGCAACACGAAGCCGCCGCGCAGGCCCTGGCGTTCGGACGAGGCCGAAGTCGGCGCCACGTCCTGGTCACCGAGCGGCCAGCGGCCGAGCGTGTCGTTCGACACGTCGTCCAGCCGATCGAGCAGACTCTCTGCGGCCAGTTGCGCGTCGGGTGAGGCCGAGCGCGACAGCGAGTTCACCAGCAGCTCCAGCTGACCGATCTGCACCTGCGAGTAGGCGCTGCGCGCGCCCAGCTGCAGCGCGCGGGCTGCGCTGTCGTGGTCGCCCAGCTCGCGGTAGGCGCAGCCGAGCGCCGAGCGCACCCTTGAATCGCTGAGCCAGGCGCGGCGCGCCTCGTCCGCCGCCAGCGTGGCCAGCAGCCGGTCGATCTGGCCCAGCACCGCCGCCGCCGGCTTGTCGCCGGCCACCGCCACCACCTGCACGATGCGGTCGGCCAGTTCGTGCGCGCTCATGCAGCCGTCGGCATCGCGCAGCAACGAGGTGCCGGCCGACGCGGCGGCGGCACGCGCCGGGGCGTGCAGCCGCCACTGCGGGTCGCCATAGCACTGGTAGGCGCCCCAGGTGTTGTGCTGCGCACCGCTGTCGGCGTGCACCGCCTCGCGGGCCCCGCGAACCGCTTCGCCGAAGGCCTCGCCGTCGAGCAGCGCGCGGTACAGCGTCTTCGCGAACAGCAGCGCCGCCGCGTCGTCGACCTGCCAGCCCGCGGCGACCACCGCCTTCGAACCCATCTTGATGAACTGCAGCGCCAGGCTCGCGGCGAGGATCGGGTGCTTGCGCGGGCCGGTGCCGGGTGTCGTCAGCCCCTCGGCGTCGCGGCCCGAGTAGCAGCAGTTGATGAACACGAATTCGGGTGGCGGACTCATCTGCTCCACGTCGGCCGCGGTCAGCACCTCCTGATCGCTGAGCACCATGCCGGTCTTGCGGACCTCGCGCGCATCGGGTCCGCTGCCCATCGTGCGCACCCACTGGTCGACCACGCCGTGGCCGCACAGGTGCAGCAGGCGGTAGGGCTTCTCGAGCAGCGCGATGCGCACCTGGTCGAAGCTGACCGTCGGGCCGATCAGCGACGACGGCAGCCACTCGCGGTCGTCGTGCAGCAGCAGCTCGTTGACGGCGTGGGCCTCGGCCTCCGCGCCCTCCAGGGTGCTGAAGGCCAGCGGCTCGCGTCGGTCGTCCTGCCAGTTCGCCGTGCTCGGCGCGCCGACGATCAGCGCGTCGTAGCCGGTGATCGCCTGCGGCAGGCGCCGGAAGTCGTCGGTCACGCGCTGGCGCACCAGGCCGGCGTGCACGACGAACGGCCGCGGCGTCTCGCCATCGGCTGGACCGGCGAGTGCCGGGCTCAGCAGTTCCCAGGGGTAGCGCGCCGATTCGTCGTCGACCACCAGCACCGTGTTGTCGAGGTTGGCCAGCCGCTCCTTCAGCTCGTAGGGCAGCAGCATCTGGAACAGCACGCCGCCGAAGCGCGGATCGGTGGGGCTGGCGATGCGGTCGGCGGCGCCGGTCTGGTGGTCGCTCACGCGGTCGATGAAGCGGCGCAGGCTGGCCACGTCGGAATAGACCTGCGTGGATTCGACCCGCGCGCGCTCGCCGATCAGCGCGAAGTTCAGGCCGCCCAGCGCGTCCTGCCTCACCACCAGGCGTTGCCACACCGAGCCCACGGCACGCGGTCGGTAGCCGCGGATGCCGCCCTCGCGCACCTCCAGCACCGGGTGGTCCCAGCGCAGGCGCTCGGCCCATTCGTCGCGCGCCAGCAGTCGCCGCAGCTCGTAGGCTGCGTCGAGCGCGATGTGCTCGTCGATCTCGATCACCTCGACCTCGCGGATGCGCACCGGCTGCGGCCCGCCGGGCATCTGCAGCAGCAGCTGCGCCGCGCGCCACACCCCGTAAAGCAGCCCGGCCAGGCTGTCGCGCGCGGTGACGGCCTGCACGTGGGTGCCGACCAGCACGGTCGACAGCCGCAGGTCGACCGGCTCGCTGCCCCGCGCCGCATAGGGGTCGCGGTGCACGTGCTCGAAGGCATAGCGCAGCACGCCGCGCGTCACCGTCTCCGACAGCAGGCCGGGTGTCAGCTCGCCCACCGTGCCCAGCCCCAGCAGCAGCGCGCCGGGGTAGGCGGGCGGGGTCACGCCGTGGTTGTTGGGTCGCAGATAGTGCCCGGTGCGGCTGGCGCCGACGAACAGCTTCAGGTCGATCAGCCGCTGCAACTGGCCGTCGAGCTTCTCGTCGACGCGCTTGGCGGCACCGGACACACCGTCGTCCTGGTAGTGGCCGACCATCAGCGGGTAGCGTGCGAAATCGAGGCTGCCGTGCACCACCCGCACCTCGATCGGATCGGGGCTCGGTACCGGCTCGGGGCCGCTGCCACCGTGCGCCAGGATGTAGTCGGCCAGCTCGTCGTCGTCGGTCGGCAGCAGCGCCGGCTGCGGGGTCGGGGGCCACACCGTCAGTGCCGTTCCGGCGCCGCGCCGCTGCGGTGGCTGCTGCGGCAGCCGGCGGGTGCGGCCCGCGGTCAGCAGCTCGAAGTAGGCCTCGAAGCTTTCGCGGTGGTCGGGCAGCGTGCCGTGCTCGCAGGGCGCGTACCAGGTGCGCTCGGGCGCCAGCGCCGAGTTCCACGGCACCGTGCCGTCGCCGCCGTCGCCGGCCAGGAAGTCGATGCCGCGGCGGGTGGCGATCACCGCCTCACCCTCGCCGAACACGGTCTCCCAGGCATCCTGCGGCGGGCGCATCTGGAGCACCGTGCTGCCGGTGCCGGCCACGTAGAACACCGAAGGGTCTTCACACAGCGCCTGGAAGCTGTCCTGGAACGGGCGGCTGCGCACGAAGTCACGCGCGGCCTTCAGCACCTGCGGGTCGGGCAGCTGGGCGCCATGCTCGGCCTCGGCGATGCGCTGCCAGCTGGCGGCATCGAACAGGTCGCCGAAGGCCGGGTCGCTGTCGTGCGGCAGCATCTGCAGCAGACCGGGGAAGCCGGCACCGAAGCGCGCCATGTCGCGGTCGGACACCTTGCGCGCCAGCATCGCGAGCATCGTGGCCAGCCGGTACTGACGCAGCAGCAGCATCGCCGGCGCGTAGGAACCCTTGTTCGGCGTGCCCAGCATCACCAGGCGGCTGCCGCGCTGCTTGAGGTCCTGCCACAGCGCCTTGCCGGCGACGTCGACATAGAGCGCCTGGCGCGCCACCAGGCCGCCCATCGAATGCACCAGCAGGTGCACCGGCACCGTGCCGTCGTCCAGCCGCTCGACGATGGCGCGCAGTTGCTCGCGCAGGCCCGCGCCGCTGTGCTCGATCGACAGCCGCCAGTCGAATGGCACCGCGACGACGCGAAAGCGCGAGCGCGCCTCGTCCAGCAGGCGCTCGTAGCTGGCCGCCAGCAGGCCCCCGGCGCGCAGTGCGCTGCCGTCGGCACGCGCGTCGGGATCCTCGAGCCCCAGCCGCTCCAGCGATCCGTCGAGCATCGCGCCGAGCGTGAGCCAGATGCGATCACCGCCGTCGCGGCGCTGCAGCTCGCTGCCCATGATGCCGGGCAGCACCAGCAGGACCGGCTTGCGGGCGTTCTCGCGCAGCCCGAAATCGGCCAGCCAGGCCTCGAATGGCCGCCGGCTCAGCGGGTCGGACTTCAGCGCCTGCAGCAGGCCACGTGTGCGGCGTTCGTCGTCCGCCAGCGCGGCGAAGCCGTCGTCGCGTCCGGCCAGCGCGCTGAACAGCGCACTGCGCGACAGGCTGCCGGCACCGAAGTAGGCGAAGTGCGTGACGGTGGGCCCCTCGCAGCGCAGGCTGCGTGGCGGCTGCGCGCTGCGCTGCAGGCCGCCGAACATCGAGCGCGTGTGGACCACGAAGTCGTGGTCGTGCAGGCCGTAGAACACGTCGCCGAGCAGCGTGACGATGCCGCCCCAGCCCTTGCCGCGCGAATCGCCGGCGATCACGCGCAGGCGGTCGGTCGGCTGCGCGCCGCAGCCGGCCAGCGCCAGCGTCAACGGCGAGCCGGGGATCATCGCTTCCAGCCCGGGCACGATGCGCGCATCGGCGCGGGCTGCGACCAGTGAGCGCACCAGGCGCGAGACGCGCTCGAACGCCAGGCGACCCACGCCGCCGGTCGCGCCGCCGACCGCCAGCCCGACGGCGCGCAGCAGCAGCGACAGGAACAGGTCGGTGCGGCCGTCGGCCAGCAGCGTGCCGCGTGCCGGGCAGGCCACGCGGACGAAGCACCCCGGCCGCAGCCGCTGGGCCGCGCCGGCCAGCGCGGTGAACAGTGGCCGCAGCAGCGGCGCATCGGGGTGCGACGGCTGGCCCTCGCGGCCGGCGTAGGACGCGGTGAAGTGGCGCTGCGCCTGCTCCAGCGTCGGCGCGCTGCGCAGCGCGAACAGCTCGCCCACCAGACCGCCGCGTGAATGCGAAACCACGTCGACCGTGAAGACGCGGTCGTCCGGCAGCGCGGCCAGCAGCGCGCCGACCAGGCCGTGCGCGTTGTCGATCGGGCTGAGGGTGAGGCTGCGGTGCTCCCAGGCCAGCAGCGTGCTGCGCGCAGCGAGCGCGGTGAAGTCGCCTGGCCGTTCTGCGTCGCGCGCCTCGGAGTTGCCGGGGCCGGCCCACAGCGCGCCGAAGCTGCCCTCGGTGGACGACGCAGTGCCGTGCAGGAACAGCAGCACGCTGTCCTTCGCGTCGCTCAGCGGCAGGCTGCCGGCGGGTTGCCAGCTGCCGTCGACCCAGCGCAGCAGCACGCCACCCTCATCGCCCAGCGCGTCGTGCAGGCTGGCGTTCTCGAACGCCGCGCACAGCTTCGCGGCGAGCGGGAAGTCGGCCGCGGCGTTGCCTGGGAACCAGCGCGCGACGCTGCGGCCGAGGATCGCACCGAAGTCGTACAGCTTGTCAAGGCTGGTCGGGTCGGTCAGCTCGCTCACCGTGTAGCGCTCGACCGGGGCGCCGGGCGCGCCGCCGCGCGAGCGGGAGCGCGGGCTGCTCGCCAGGTCGAACGGCAGCTCGATGGTCGGTGCGCCGTTCGCGACACCGCGCTGTGCGGCCGCCTGCCGGCCGTGGCGGGCCGCGAACTCGACCGGGTCGGTGTAGAACACCGAGCCGTCGGCGAAGCGCACCTCCAGCACGGCGCCCGCCTTGCCCAGCTGCACGGCGTCGAGCCCGCGCGACGCGGCGCCGGCGCTGCCGCGCTGCTGGCGTTGCACGCTGGCGCCGTCGGCCAGATGGGCGTCGCACCACAGATCGAAGCTGCGTTTGCCGTGGATGGGAATCGGGGCGGCGCGACCGCTCCTGGCGGTGGACTTGCGGGCCATGGTGTCTCCAGGGAGCGCGTGAACCGCGCTTCATGCGCCGATGTAGCTTCGGCCGCGCAGCCCGTCAATCCTGCGAAGCCTCGGACCGGGGGCGGGCCTCGTGCGGCCCCCGTCACCTTCGCTCCCTAGAATCGCGCTTCGCTCAACAACGGATCTGCCAAGGCAGCACGAACATGTTCGATCAAGAGGATGAAGGCACGCGCATCGGCGTCTGGACGGCCCTGGCCGTGGTGTTCCTGGTGGTGGCCGGCCTGATCGGCGGCCTCGCGATCCGGGCGATGAACGCCGCTGCGGGCGGTGATGGAGCGCAGGCCGTGGCGGGCACCGAGACGCTGGCCTTCGTCGACGGTCCGCTCGAGGGCGAGGTGGTCGGTACGGTCTACTTCGCGGTCGGCCAGGCCGTGCTGCCGGACGGCGCGCTGGTGGCGCTGGACAAGGCGATCCAGGCCGTGAAGGACGCGCCTCAGCAGCGCGTCGTGCTGTCGGGCTTTCATGACGCCAGCGGTGCTGCGGCTCTGAACGCCGAACTCGCCAAGGCGCGCGCGAAGGCCGTGCGTGCGGCGCTGGTGGCCGAGGGCGTGGACGCGGCGCGCATCGCGCTGCGCAAGCCCGACGTGACGCTGGGCGACGGCGCCGCGCCGGAAGCGCGTCGCGTGGAGATCCGGCTGGTGGAGTGATTCTCGCGAGACCCTCTCCCACGTGCGGGGGAGAGGGCGGGACACCGAGCGCTATTCGCCCAGCAGCGGCTGCAGGTAGCGCCCGGTGTGGCTCGCCGGATTGGCGGCCACGTCCTCGGGCGTGCCCACCGCCACCACCTGGCCGCCTCCGGCGCCGCCTTCGGGGCCCATGTCGATCAGCCAGTCGGCGGTCTTGATGACATCGAGGTTGTGCTCGATCACGACGATGGTGTTGCCGGCGTCGCGCAGCTGGTGCAGCACCTTCAGCAGCAGGTCGATGTCGGCGAAGTGCAGGCCGGTGGTCGGTTCGTCGAGGATGTAGAGCGTGCGGCCGGTGTCGCGCTTGCTCAGCTCGAGCGCGAGCTTGACCCGCTGCGCCTCGCCGCCCGACAGCGTCGTGGCGCTCTGGCCCAGCGTGATGTAGCCCAAGCCCACGTCGAGCAGCGTCTGCAGCTTGCGCGCGATGCTCGGCACGGCGCTGAAGTAGGCGTGGGCGTCCTCCACCGTGAGGTTCAGCACCTCGGTGATGTTCCTGCCCTTGTAGAGCACCTCGAGCGTCTCGCGGTTGTAGCGCTTGCCATGGCAGACGTCGCAGGGCACGTAGACGTCGGGCAGGAAGTGCATCTCGACCTTCAGCACGCCGTCGCCCTGGCAGGCCTCGCAGCGCCCGCCGGCCACGTTGAACGAGAAGCGGCCCGGTCCGTAGCCGCGCTCGCGCGCCGCCGGCACCTCGGCGAACAGCTCGCGGATCGGCGTGAACAGGCCGGTGTAGGTGGCCGGGTTGGAGCGCGGCGTGCGGCCGATCGGGCTCTGGTCGACGTTGATCACCTTGTCGAAGTGCTCGATGCCGTCGATCTCGTCATGCGGCGCCGGGTCGAGATGGCTCTGGTAGAGCTTGCGCGCCACCGCCGCGTACAGCGTGTCGTTGACCAGCGTGCTCTTGCCGGAACCCGACACGCCGGTCACGCAGGTCAGCAGGCCGACCGGGATCTCGACGCTCACGCCCTTGAGGTTGTTGCCGCGCGCGCCGGCGATGCGCAGCGCGGTGATCGCACCGCGTTCGGCCCAGGCCCGCTGGCCGGGCGTGGGTTCATTCTTGCCGGCCTTGCGCGGCGGCAGGCCGGCCGCGGCGACAGCGTCGATGTGCGGCGTGGCGTCGCTGCGCCAAGGCGTGCGCTGCCGCGGCACCGCGATGCGCAGCGCGCGGCCGAGGTACTGGCCGGTCAGCGATTCGGGCGCCGCGCACACGTCCGCGAAGCGACCCTGCGCGATCACGCGGCCGCCGTGCACGCCGGCGCCCGGGCCCATGTCGATCACGTGGTCGGCGGCGCGGATCATGTCCTCGTCGTGTTCCACCACCAGCACGCTGTTGCCGATGTCGCGCAGGTGCTTCAGCGTCGCGATCAGCCGGTCGTTGTCGCGCTGGTGCAGGCCGATGCTGGGCTCGTCGAGCACGTACATCACGCCGGTCAGGCCGGAGCCGATCTGGCTGGCCAGGCGGATGCGCTGCGCCTCGCCGCCCGACAGCGTGTCGGCGCTGCGGTCCAGGCTCAGGTAGTTGAGCCCCACGTCGTTCAGGAACTTGAGCCGCGACGAGATCTCGCGCACCACCTTGTCGGCGATCTCCGCCTTCGCGCCCCGCAGCCGCAGCCCGTCGAACACCTGCTGCGCCTCGCGCAGCGTCGCGTGCGCGATCTCGTAGATCGGCCGCGCCGTGCCGCTCGCCACGTCGACCAGCTTCACGTGGCGCGCCTCGCGCCGCAGCCGCGTGCCGTGGCAGTCGGGGCAGGGCTTGGCGGCCTGGTAGCGCGCCAGGTCCTCGCGCACCGCGACCGAGTCGGTCTCGCGGTAGCGTCGCTCGAAGCTAGGGATGATCCCTTCGAAGGGATGCGAGCGCTTCACGATGCGCTTCTTGCCGCTCGCGGCCTCGCTGGCGTAGACGAAGGCGATCTCGGTCTCGCCCGAGCCGTGCAGCAGCACCTGCCGGTGCTCGGGCGCGAGCTGCTCGAACGGCGTGTCGGTGTCGAAGCCGTAGTGCCGCGCCACGCTCTCCAGCATCGAGTGCGTGTAGGCATTGCGCCGGTCCCAGCCCTTGATCGCGCCGCTGGCGAGGCTGAGCGACGGGAAGGCGACCACGCGCTCCGGGTCGAACACCGTCACCTCGCCGAGCCCGTCGCAGCTCGGGCAGGCGCCCACCGGCGAGTTGAACGAGAACAGCCGCGGCTCCAGCTCGGCCAGCGAGTAGCTGCAGATCGGGCAGGCGAACTTCGCGGAGAACAGGTGTTCCTGGCCGGAATCCATTTCCCACGCGATCGCGCGGCCGTCGGCGAAACGCAGCGCGGCCTCGAAGCTCTCGGCCAGGCGCTGTCCCATCTCGGGCCGCACCTTGAGCCGGTCGATCACCACGTCGATGTCGTGCTTCTCGTTCTTCTTCAGCTTGGGCAGGTCGGTGATCTCGTGCACCGCACCGTCGATGCGGAAACGCACGTAGCCACGCGCCTGCATGTCCTCGAACAGCTCGCCGTGCTCGCCCTTGCGCTCGCGCAGCACCGGCGCCAGGATCATCAGCCGCGTGTCCTCGGGCAGCGCCAGCACCGCGTCGACCATCTGGCTCACGCTCTGGGCCTGCAGCGGCAGTTCGTGGTCGGGGCAGAACGGCGTGCCGGCGCGGGCGTACAGCAGGCGCAGGTAGTCGTGGATCTCGGTGACGGTGCCGACGGTCGAGCGCGGGTTGTGCGAAGTGGCCTTCTGCTCGATGCTGATCGCCGGCGACAGGCCCTCGATCACGTCGACGTCGGGCTTGTCCATCAACTGCAGGAACTGCCGCGCATAGGCGCTGAGGCTCTCGACGTAGCGGCGCTGGCCCTCGGCGTACAGCGTGTCGAAGGCCAGGCTCGACTTGCCCGAACCCGACAGCCCGGTGATCACCACCAGCTGCAGGCGCGGGATGTCGAGGTCGATGTTCTTCAGGTTGTGGGTGCGCGCGCCGCGCACGCGGATCGTCGCGGCGGGCTCGGCGGCCGGCAGGCGGCGCGGCGCGGCCTCGTGCCCGTCGGCGGCTGAGGCTGCGGCAGCGCGATCGGGTGGGGGCGTGTCCAGCATGGTGGGTTAGGGCCTGTTAACGCTACCGGAGGGCTCGCGCCCGTGCTGCGCAGGCCGCAGGGGTAGGCGCGAGGGAGGCGGCGTGCTGTTGCACGCAACGACTGAGCAACGCCTCCCTGCGGTCTGCGCAGCACGGGCCCGAAGGGTGATCCCAGGAAACGGGCGCCCTCGGCGTTGCCCATGCTCGCCGGGGGCCGACCCCGGCTGCGCTGTGCGCCTTGATGGCGTCCGTTTCCTGGGTCACGCGAGCCCTCCGGTAGCGTTAACAGGCCCTAGCCCCGCAGGCATGCAGGGCAACCCGGCATTATGCGGGGCCGACCGTTCGCGCGCAGGCACTCAGGGTGGCGGCGACCGATCCAGTGCGCCCGAGGCCAGCGTCGCGGCGAGGCGCTGCGCGGCATCACCGGCCGGCAGCGGCGCCCGCCAGATGCGGCCGTCCGTGCCGGCCGGCTGCCACCACAGCGCGCCCTCCAGGATCGCCACGCGGCCCAGCGGGCGGCCGTCGGTCGACAGCACCTCGGTCCAGGCCGTCGGCAGCGCCGCCGACGAGGTGGCCGCCACCGGCCGCCACCGGCCACGCGTCAGCGCCTGCGCGTCGCCGAACCACGCCAGCGCGCTCGGTGGCATCCCGGCCGCGGACGACGGCGCCACCGCGGTGGCCGCGTCGCGTCGCGCCAGCCGGGCGGGCGCGTCGCCACCGCTGCCGCGCAGGGCTGCGATCGGCGCGGCCAGCGGATCGTCGGGCGGTGCGGCCTGGGCCGATGGCCTGTCGTCCCGTCCGCTGCGCTCGGCGGTGGCGCCGAGCGGGGTCTGGTTCTGCGCCGCGGCGCCGGAGCGCTCCGACGGCGTGACGGCCGGTGCAGCGGGGGAGGCCGCCATCGGGGTCGGCGGCGGCGAAGCAGCAGCCGGCGGATTCGCCGCCTCGGGCGCTGCGATCCTCTTCTCCTGGGCCGCTGCCTTCCCGGCGGGCGGACCCGATGGCGCGGGGCCGGTCGTTCGAGGCCGCGGGGCGGCGGCCTCGCGCCGTCCGCCATCGTCGTTGTCGGCGCGCCGCGCGGTGATGGCGGCCGTGTCGCGCGCGGCTGCGTCTGCGGCCGTCTCGGCCGGTACGTCGCGGTGTGCCGGCGGCCGGTCCGCTGCGGGGTCTGCGGCGGTGGTTGAGGCGGACGGTGCGGTCGACGGCCCCGCCGGGGCAGCGCCGTCATGGACCGGTTCGGTCTCCGGCGGCGGGCCGTCGCGCCACATCACTCCGATCACGGTGGCGAGCATCAGGCTCGCGAACGCGGCCGTCGCGCCCGGATGGCGCAGCCACGCGGTGCACGAGGCGAACCCGTCGCGCACGCGGGCCCAGGGCGCCGCGGCCGGTCGCGCTGCCTTTTTCGGCGCGGACCCTGAGGCGACCCGGGCGGCGTCGAGGATGCGCCGGCTCAGCTCGGCCGGCGGGCGGGCGTCGCGGTCCGGCGCATGCCGCAGCGCGGCGCGCAGATGGGCGTCGCGCGCCACGTCGTCGTCACCGGCCGGCTCGGGCGGGTGCGGACGGTTCATGCGCTCCCCTCGGGCGCGGTCAGCACGCCCGCACCGGGCAGGTAGGCGCCCATGCAGGTGCGCAGCTTGCTCATCGCATAGCGCAGCCGGCTCTTGGCGGTCTCGAAACCCAGTTCCAGCGCGGCGGCCAGTTCGGCGAGCGACAGGCCGTCCTCGTGGTGCAGCAGGAACACCGCCTTCTGCGCGGCGGGCAGGCCATCCAGGCAGTCGAGCAGGCGCTGGCCGGCCGCACGCCAGAAGGCCTGGTCGTCGACGCCCTGCCCGTCGGCGCCGTGGGCGACCGGCCAGCGGGCCCAAGGCTCGCCGTCGGGTTCCCAGGGGTCGGGCCCCGGCGCGTCGACCGATACCTCCCGGCCGCTCCTGCGCAGGCAATCGACCGCGCGGTGGTGGCCCAGCGTGAACAGCCAGGTGCGAAAGCTCGCGCCCTGCGGTGCCCAGCGGGTGCGCGCGTCGATCACGCGCAGCCAGGTGTCCTGGAACACCTCGTCGGTCTGTGCCGCGCAGGCGCTGCCGAGCAGCCTGCGCACGAAGCGGTAGAGCGCGACGTGGTGGCGTGCGTAGAGCCGTTCGAAGGCGCGCGCGTCGCCGCCGGCGAAGGCCTGCATCAGCGTGTCGTCGGAGGGTTCGGGCGTGGGGTCGGGCATGGGCCTGCTCAGTCTGCCATCGCGGCGGTTCGGGCTTGTACGTGCGAGGGCCGCGAACGGGGTTGAACGGCGCGACGGCATTGGTCTTGACCCCGTTCGGGCGGCCCGGCCGTATCAGCCAGCCTGGGCGCGCGACGGATCGCGCGCCTCTGTCCTGTTCACCGACTGGAGTCGACGATGACCCTGCCTTCTTCCTTGTTCCCGGGTTGGCTGCGGCCGGCCGGGCTTGCCGCCGTCAGCCTGCTGAGCGCCTGCAGCGTCGGCTGGAGCGAGGCGCACGACTGGGTCTCGCCCGCGCCCGCGCGGACCGAGGCCGTGCGTCCGCTGCCCCGGCCGACCGGCCCCGGCTGGGATGCCACGCTGTGGGCCGGCCCGCAGTCCGGGCCGCCGGCCAGCCCGGACGCGCGCGACTGCGACCGCGCGCCGCAGGCCTTCGAGCTCGACGGCCCGGGCGACGCCCAGGCCCTGCAGCGCGAACGCCGGGAACGCCGCGAACGCGACGACGGCGACCGCCGTGCCGACCGCCACGGCGCCGCCAAGGCCGCGGCGGAATCGGCGGTGGCCGGCGCGGCGCCGTCGGGGCGTACCGATGCGCTGCGCCACAGCGCGCCGGCCGCGGCCCCGGCGCTGCAGCCCGACGAACGGGCGGCCGGGCCCGCGCCGCGCCGGCCGCGCGACGAGCCGGTGTCGGCCGGCGTGGTCGACGACAACGCCGACTTCGGCGCCTACCTGGCCTACCGCGCGCGCAACGAGCACCTGCCGGTGCGTCCGCGCGACGTGCAGGAGCGCTACCGCCTCACGGTGCACGACGCCGCCGGCCGGCCGGTCGCCGACGCGCAGGTCAGCCTGCACGCCGACGGCCGCGCGCTGCCGCTGTGGGCCCGCACCGACGCCGGCGGCCAGGTGTGGCTGCATCCGGGCGTGATGCCGGGCGGCGCGCCGGCGCTGATGGAGGTGCAGGTGCGCAAGGGCGGCACCGTGGGCCGCGCGCTGCTGCAGCGCGGCCAGCGCGATGCGCTGCAGGTCCGGCTGGACCGGGACCTGCCGCTGCAGCGCGCCCGTCTCGACCTCGTGTTCCTGGTCGACGCCACCGGCTCGATGGCCGACGAGATCGACAAGCTCAAGCGTTCGATGCGCTCGATGGCCGACCAGATCGCGCGCCTGCCGAGCCGTCCCGACACCTGCTTCGCGCTGGTGGCCTACCGCGACCGCGGCGACGCGTTCTTCGTGCGCGCGCACGACTTCGGCAAGGACCTCGACGCCTTCCAGCGCAGCCTCGGCGCGCTGCAGGCCGGCGGCGGCGGCGACTATCCCGAAGCGCTGAACGAGGCGCTGCACACCGCGGTGCACCGGCTGTCCTGGCGCGGCGACGGCGCCACGCGGCTGGTGGTGCTGGTGGCCGATGCGCCGCCCCACCTCGACTACGGCGCGCCGTACTACGACGACGACATGCAGGGCGCGCTGGCGCGCGGCATCAAGCTGTTCGCGGTCGGTGCCAGCGGACTCGACCCGACCGGCGAGTACGTGTTCCGCCAGGCCGCGCAATACACCGGTGGCCGGTTCGTGTTCCTCACCTATGCGAAGGCCGACGACCCGTCCAGCGGTCCGGGCCGCGAGACGGCGCACGACGTGGGCAACTACTCGGTCGAGTCGCTCGACCGGCTGGTGGTGCGGCTGGTGCGGGAAGAACTGGCGCGGCGGCCGGCCGGTTGACGGTCGAGCACCGGCAACGACCCTTCGGGTTGATCGGCCCCGGGCCTCGCGCTAGGCTGCGGGATGATCTCCTTCCTCTCGGCATGTGCAAGGCGCCGCGGCGCCGCCCTGTTCGCGGTCGTGGCACTCGCCGGATGCGGCGGCAGCGTGTCGCTGGGCTTCGGTTTCGGCGATGACGACCGGCCCAGCGCGTCGCTGGCCGTGTCGCCCACCAGCGCGGCGCCCGGCGACACCTTGCGCCTGGTGGCCGCGGCAAGCGACGACTATGGCGTCGACTTCGTCGAGTTCTACCGGATCGACGGCAGCGGCTCCACGCTGCTGGGCTTCGACGGGCTGCCGCCCTACCAGCTCGACACCACGGTGCCCGCCAACGCGGCCGGCAGCGTGCAGTACTTCGCCCGTGCGGTCGATGGCGGCGGGCAGCGTGGCGACAGTGCGGTCGTGTCGGTCGGCATCGGTCCCTGAGCGGGGCGTCGTCGACGAGAGACGATCGGGAGACGGAGACGCTGCAGCTGCCGGCCTCGTGCCGACGCTCAGCGCCCCGCGTCCAGCACCCGCAGGATCTCGCGCCCGTAGGCCTCGAGCTTCTTCGCGCCGACCCCGCTGACCTCGCCCAGGTCGCCCAGCGTGGCCGGCGCACGGCGCGCCATCTCGGCCAGCGTGGCGTTCGAGAAGATGATGTAGGTGGGCAGGTTGTGCTCACGCGCCACCTCGCCGCGCCAGGCGCGCAAGGCCTCGAAGCGAACCTGCGCGGCGGCGTCCAGGTCGGCTGGCGCGCCGCTGCCCTTCGCACCCCGGCCGGCGCTGCCACCGCCGCGGGCGAGGCGTCCGCGCTTCGGTGTGTCGCTCGGCACGCGCAGCAGCAACTGCACCTCGCCCTTGAGCACCGCGCGCGCGCCGTCGGTCAGCGCCAGCGTGTTGTATTCGCCCTCGGACACCACATGGCCCAGCGCGACCAGCTGGCGCAGCACGCCTCGCCACTGCTGCTCGGACAGGTCGGCGCCGACGCCGAAGGTCGACAGGCCGTCGTGGCCGTACTGTGCGACCTTCTCGGTGGCCTTGCCGCGCAGCACGTCGATCAGGTGAGCGGCGCCGAAGCTGCGCGGCCCGCGGCCGTGCTGACCGAAGCGGTAGATGCACGACAGCAGCTTGCGCGCGGCCTCGGTGGCGTCCCACACCGCCGGCGGATTCAGGCAGTTGTCGCAGTTTCCGCAGGACCGACTGGGCTCGCCGAAGTAATCGAGCAACCGCATGCGGCGGCAGTCGTGCGCCTCGGCCAGCGCCAGCAGCGCGTCGAGCTTGCCGCGCTGGGCGCGCTTGAACTCCTCGCCGGCCGGGCTGTCGTCGATCATGCGGCGCTGGTTCACCACGTCGGCCAGGCCGTAGGCCATCCAGGCCTCGGCGGGCTCGCCGTCGCGGCCGGCGCGGCCGGTCTCCTGGTAGTAGCTCTCGATGTTCTTCGGCAGGTCGAGGTGGGCGACGAAGCGCACGTCGGGCTTGTCGATGCCCATGCCGAACGCGATGGTCGCGACCATCACGATGCCGTCCTCGCGCAGGAAGCGGTTCTGGTGCCGCTGCCGCACCGCGGCGTCGAGCCCGGCGTGGTAGGGCAGCGCGGTGATGCCCTCCGTCTCGAGCCAGGCCGCGGTCTCGTCGACCTTCTTGCGCGACTGGCAGTACACGATGCCGGCATCGCCCTCGTGCTCGTCGCCGATGAAGCGCAGCAGCTGCTTGCGCGGATCGTCCTTTTCGACCACGCGGTAGCGGATGTTCGGCCGATCGAAGCTGCTGATGAAGACGCGCGCGTCCTCGAGCTGCAGGCGCGACACGATGTCGGCGCGCGTGTGCTCGTCGGCCGTCGCGGTGAGCGCGATGCGCGGCACGTCGGCATAGCGCTCGTGCAGCACGTGCAGGCCCAGGTAGTCCTCGCGGAAGTCGTGGCCCCACTGGCTCACGCAGTGCGCCTCGTCGATCGCGAACAGGCTCAGCAGTCCGCGCTCGTGCAGCGAGTCGAGCTGACCCAGCATGCGCGGCGTGGTCAGCCGCTCCGGCGCAGCGTACAGCAGCACCAGGCGGCCGCTCATCATCTCGCGCTCGATGCGCTGCACGTCGGCGAGTTCGAGCGAGGAGTTGAGGAAGGCCGCATGCACGCCGGCTTCCTCGAGCGCGCCGACCTGGTCGTGCATCAGCGCGATCAGCGGGCTCACCACCACGGCCACGCCGTGGCCGGCGCGGTGGCGCGCGATCGCCGGCACCTGGTAGCACAGGCTCTTGCCACCGCCGGTGGGCATCAGCACCAGCGCGTCGCCGCCGGCGCTCACGTGGTCGACGATCTCGGCCTAGTGTCCGCGGAAGGCGGTGTAGCCGAACACCTGCTGCAGCACGTTCAGCGGGTCGGTGGCGGGCAGGGTCGGGTCGGTTCGCGGCGGGGTCACGGGGCGGATGCTAGCGGAGCGCCCGCGTGTGCCGGCCGGGCGCGGGCGTCAGGGCCTGCCGGGAGCGGAGTCCTGGAATGCGGTGGTGGCGGTGCCCGAGTCCGGCGGCATCGTCGACGGCACGGCCGGCAGGCGTCGCAGCTGCAGCTCGGCCAGCTCGGCGTACAGCGGCCGGCTCAGCAGCCGCGAGACGCCGCTGGCCCCCAGCGCCGCAGCCATCAGGCTGAGCACCATCGCGTGGCCGTCGACCATCTCCATCACGATGATGAAAGCCGTGATCGGCGCCTGCGTCACGGCGGCCAGGAAGCCGGCCATGCCGATGGCGATCAGCGCCGCGCCGGCCGGCGAGCCGGTGAGCTGCGCGATGTCGGCGCCAATGCCCGCGCCGACCGACAGCGAGGGCGCGAAGATGCCGCCCGGCACGCCGCTCCAGGTCGACAGCCAGGTGCTGATGAACTTGAGCAGCACGAACAGCACCGGCAGGCCGGGTTCGCCGTCCAGCAGGCCCTTGGTCTCGTCGTAGCCGCTGCCATAGGTGAGGCCGCCGCTGACGATGCCGATCAGCGCCACCACGAAGCCGCAGCCGGCCGCGAAGCGCACCGGATGGCGCCGCCGCAGCGCGCAGAAGCGATCGGGCGCACCGACCATCGACACGATCAGCAGGCGCGAGAACAGGCCGCCCAGCAGGCCCGCGCACAGCACCACCAGCAGGCCGGGCAGCAGCACGCCGCTGTCGAGCCGGCCGACGCGGATGACGCCGAAGTACGTGGAGTTGCCGAAGGCCGAGACCGCCACCAGGCCGGCCAGCACGATGGCGGTGATGATGAGTCCGCTGTTGCGGTTCTCGATCTTGCGCGACAGCTCCTCGATCGCGAACACCACACCGGCCAGCGGCGCATTGAAGGCGGCGGCGATGCCGGCGGCGCCGCCGGCGATCAGCAGGCCGTGGTCGGTGACGCTCGATCGCGACGGCAGCCAGCGGCGTGCATGCAGCATCACTCCGGCCGCCACCTGCACCGATGGTCCTTCGCGCCCGGCCGACAGCCCGGCCAGCAGCGCGCCCGACGCCAGCACCAGCTTGGCCACGCTCAGCCGCAGCGACACGAACAGCCCACGCTGCGACGGCGAGGTGCGCGTGTCCAGCGCCGCCAGCACCTGCGGAATCCCGGAGCCGGCGGCCCCCGGCACCCAGCGCAGCGTGACCCACACCAGCGCCGCGGTGAGCGCCGGCATCCAGACCAGCGGCAGCAGCGGGTGCAGGGCGCGCAGGGCACCGAAGCCCTCGAGCGCCAGCTCGCTCAGCATCGTGAAGCCGACCACGGCGAGCCCCGCGGCGACCGCGTACGCCAGCACCACAGCGCGATCGCGCCAGGCGCGCCAGTCGACCAGTTCCTGGCGAACGGCCTGGGTGAAGTCGGGTTGCTTCTTCAAGGGTGCGGGACGGTGCGACGGTGCGCGAGCGGCGGCCCGCGCACCCACGGATGATGCCTGGGCCGGCTCATGCAAGAAGCGGGCGCAGGGCCATCGGGGTGGCGGGCATAATCATCGGCCGCCCCGGATTCCCGGGCCGCGGACCCCTCCGAATCCCTTCTTTCTCCTTACTGCGCGGGAGCAGCGGCATGGCCTCCATCAACAAAGTCATCCTGATCGGCAACCTGGGCCGCGACCCCGAGGTGCGCTACACGCCCAGCGGTTCGGCGGTGTGCAACATCAGCCTTGCCACCACCCGCAACTGGAAGAGCAAGGACAGCGGCGACAAGGTCGAGGAGACCGAATGGCACCGCGTGGTGTTCTACGACCGCCTGGCCGAGATCGCCGGCGAGTACCTGAAGAAGGGCCGCCCGGTCTACGTCGAAGGCCGCTTGAAGACCCGCAAGTGGCAGGACAAGGACGGCGCCGAGAAGTACACCACCGAGATCATTGCCGAGCAGATGCAGCTGCTCGGGGGCCGCGAGGGCATGGGTGGCGGTGACGACGGCGGTGGCGGCGGCTATTCCCGGGGTGACGAAGGCGGCGGCGAGGCCCCGCAGCGCGCGGCGCGCCCGCCGCAGCGACCGGCCGCCTCGCGCCAGGCGCCTGCACCGGCCCCGCAGAAGTCGGCCACCGGCTTCGACGACATGGACGACGACATCCCGTTCTGACGCGTCCCCGGCGCACCGTCCCGCAGGGCCTGCAACCCGAGGTTGCCGGCCCTTTTTCAATGCGGCCCGGGGCCGCGCGTTCCCCACATTCGGCGAAGGAGTACAGGCATGGCGGTCGAGGCAGCAGGCAACGAACAACTGGTCCGTGTGGTGGTGCTGCTGGCCGCCGGCGTGGTGGCGGTGCCGCTGTTCAAGCGCCTCGGCCTCGGCTCGGTGCTCGGCTACCTGGCCGCCGGGCTGGCGATCGGGCCGTTCGGCCTGGGGTTGTTCGTCGACGCGCAGACCATCCTGCACGTGGCCGAGCTGGGCGTCGTGATGTTCCTGTTCGTCATCGGGCTGGAGATGCAGCCCAAGCGCCTGTGGAGCCTGCGCCGCGAGATCTTCGGCCTGGGCCTGGCCCAGGTGGTGGCGTGCGGCGCATTGCTCACCGGCGTCGGCATGCTCGCCGGGCTGTCGGCGCCGGTGGCCTTCGTCGCCGCGATGGGCTTCGTGATGACCTCCACCGCCACCGTCATGCTGATCCTCGACGAGCGCGGCGAGACGGCCACCTCGCGCGGCCAGCGGGTGGTCTCGATCCTGCTGCTGGAAGACCTGGCCATCGTGCCGCTGCTGGCCATCGTGGCCTTCCTCGCGCCGGCGCACGCCGATGTCGACAGTTCCATCTGGCGCGCGCTGCTGCTGGCGCTGGTGGCGGTGGGCAGCGTCACGATCGCGGGGCGCTGGCTGCTCAATCCGATGTTCCGGCTGCTGGCGGCGGCGCGCGCGCGGGAGGTGATGACCGCGGCCGCGCTGCTGGTGGTGCTGGGCGCTGCGCTGCTGATGCAGTTCGGCGGCCTGTCGATGGCGATGGGCGCCTTCCTCGCCGGCGTGATGCTGTCGGAATCGAGCTTCCGGCATCAATTGGAGGCGGACATCGAGCCCTTCCGCGGCATCCTGCTCGGCCTGTTCTTCCTGAGTGTCGGCATGTCGCTCGACCTCACGGTGTTCGCCAGCCACTGGCCCCAGGTGCTGGGCGGCGTGGTGGTGTTCATGCTGGTGAAGGCGGCCGGCATCTACGTCGTGGCGCGCGCGCTCGGCGCGCCGCACGGCGACGCGCTGCACCGCATGGTGCTGATGGCCCAGGGCGGCGAGTTCGCGTTCGTGCTGTACTCGGCCGGCGTCAGCGCCGGGCTGCTCGACGGCCCGATGAATGCGGTGCTCACCGCGATCGTGATCCTGTCGATGGCGCTCACGCCGCTGGCGGTCGGGGCCCTGCGCTGGATGCTGCCGCGTGGCGCGGCCTCGCTCGAGGGCGTGGACCGGGCCGACGGCCTGACCGGCAGCGTGCTGATGATCGGCTTCGGCCGCTTCGGTCAGGTGGCCAGCCAGGCCCTGCTGGCGCGCGGGGTCGACGTGGCGATCATCGACTCGGACACCGAGATGATCCAGAGCGCCGACGGCTTCGGCTTCAAGGTCTACTACGGCGACGGCACCCGGCTCGACGTGCTGCACGCCTCCGGCGCCGCCACGGCCGAGGCGATCGCCGTCTGCGTGGACGACAAGGCGGCGGCGCTGAAGATCGTCGAGCTGGTGAAGCACTCGTTCCCGCAGGCCCGCCTGCTGGTGCGCTCCTTCGATCGCGAGCACGCGCTGAAGCTCATCGCCGCGGGCGTGGACTACCAGGTGCGCGAGACCTTCGAGTCGGCCAGTGCCTTCGGCGAGGCCGCGTTGCGGGCCCTGGGCGCCACGCCCGACGAGGCCGCGCAGGTGGCGGCCGAGGTGCGCCGCCGCGACGACGAGCGCCTGCAGCTGCAGATCACCGGCGGCCTGCGCGCGGGGGTGGGCATGATGCTCAGCAACCGCATGAAGCCCACGCCGCTGACCAAGCCGGCCCGTGCCGGCCTCGCCTTGAACGAAGAGACCGCGTCGGTCACGGCCAACGCGCCTTAGGACCTGCGCGACACGGGCGCGAGCCCTCCGGCAGCGTCAACAGGTCCTGACCGACGCCGAGCGGCCCCGGCCCCGGCGCGCCTTATGCGCCGCGCCGCTATCGACCACCGGAAAGCTTCGTTGGCCGGTGCGGCGAGTCTCCCTATCGTGCGGGCACTGCATCCCCGCACGGAGCCGCCTTGTCACTCTTCCGCTGTCCGGCCTGAACCGATCGCGACCCCTTTGACGCGGGGGCGGTTGCAGGCTGCGTCTCCTTCGCTTGTCTCTGCCTTCTGGCCTGGTTCATCGGCCGCCCCCGTCCTTTCTTTCCTCGTTGTTGCGCGCGGCGGCGATCGTCGCGTCCACGAACCGGAGTTCCCCATGAGCCATTCGGATTCTTCTTCCTCGTCCCGCTGGAGACGGCTGCCGCAGTCGGCCCGTCGCCACCTGCTGCAGGCCTTCGGCGCCGCCGCCGGCGCCGCGGCGCTCGGCACCTGGCCGCTGGCGCGTGCACAGTCCTCGGGCGCGGCGCGCGAGCCGCTGCGCGTGGGCTACCAGAAGTCGGCCAGCCTGTTCGTGCTGCAGAAGGCGCAGGGCTCGCTGGAGAAGAAGCTCGCGCCGCTGGGCGTGGGTGTGAAGTGGATCGAGTTCCCGGCCGGGCCGCAGTTGCTGGAAGGCCTGAACGTCGGCTCGGTCGACATCGGCCATGTGGGCGAGGCGCCGCCGATCTTCGCGCAGGCGGCCGGCGCCGACTTCGTCTACATCGGCCACGACCCGGCCGCGCCGGAGGCCGAGGCCATCGTCGTGCCGCAGGGCTCGGCGATCAGGAGCGTGGCCGAGCTCAACGGCAGGAAGGTCGCGCTGAACAAGGGCTCGAACGTGCACTACCTGCTGGTGCGCGCGCTCGAGAAGGCCGGCCTGAAGTACGCCGACATCCAGCCGGTCTTCCTGCCGCCGGCCGATGCGCGTGCCGCCTTCGAGAAGGGCGCGGTCGATGCCTGGGCGATCTGGGATCCCTTCCTCGCCGCGGTCGAGAAGCAGACCGGTGCGCGCGTGCTGGTCGACGGCCGCAACGGCGTCGCCAACAACTACCTGTTCTACCTGGCCGAGCGCAAGTTCGTGCAGAAGAACGGCGACGTGATCCAGGCGCTGTTCGCCGATTCGCAGGAGCAGGGCCGCTGGCTGAAGGCCGACTTGAAGCGCGCCGCGGCGATCATTGCGCCACTGCAGGGCCTGGACCCGGAGATCGTCGAGCTCGCGCTGCGCCGCTACAACTTCAATGTCACGCCGCTCAGCGAGCAGGTCGCGGCGCAGCAGCAGCAGATCGCCGACGTGTTCCACGAGCTCAAGCTGATCCCCAAGCCGATCCGCGTGGCCGACGCGCTGCCCGCGGTGCGCGTCGCGCAGAAGCAGCCCTGAGGTGACGGCGATGAGCTTCCATCGACATGCGTTGTTCGCCGGCGTGCTGGCGCTGGCCACCGGGCTGCTGGGGTTCGCGCCGGGGGCGCACAGCCAGCCGGCCGCACCGAAGGAGATCCGCATCGGCTTCCAGAAGAGCGCCGTCAACCTGGTGATCCTCAAGCAGCAGGGTGCGCTGGAGAAGCGCTTTCCCGACAGCAAGGTGTCGTGGATCGAGTTCCCGGCCGGGCCGCAGCTGCTGGAGGCACTGGCGGTCGGCAGCCTGGAGATCGGTCTGACCGGCGACTCGCCGCCGGTGTTCGCGCAGGCGGCCGGCAAGGACCTGCGCTACGTCGGCGCCGAGCCGCCCAAGCCGCAGAGTTCGGCCATCCTCGTGAAGCCCGACTCGCCGCTGCGCACGCTGGCCGACCTGAAGGGCAGGAAGGTCGCGTTCCAGAAGGGCTCCAGCGCGCATTACCTCGTGGTGCGCGCGCTGGCGCAGGCCGGGCTGCAGTGGAGCGACATCACGCCGATCTACCTGCCGCCGTCGGACGCGCGTGCCGCCTTCGAGCGCGGCAGCGTCGACGCCTGGGCCATCTGGGACCCCTACTACGCCGCGACCGAGCTCGACATCCAACCGCGCGTGCTGAGCAATGGCGTGGGCCTGTCGGGCAACAACTCCTTCTACCTGGCATCGACCGCGTTCACGCAGAACCACCCGCAAGCGGTGCAGGTCCTGCTCGACGAGCTGACGCGGGCCGATGCCTACGTGCAGTCGCACCGCAAGGAGTCCGCGCAGTTCATCGCCGACTTCAGCGGCCTGAGCCTGGCGACGGTGCACCTGTTCATTTCGCGCCGCCCGCCATCGCCGGTGAAGCCGCTGTCGCCGGCGCTGGTGGCCGACCAGCAGCGTGTGGCCGATGCCTTCCAGCAGCTCGGGCTGATCCCCAAGCCGGTGGCGGTGGCCGAGATCGTGTGGCAGCCCGGCGCCCCGGGGGCGGCGCGCCTCGCGAACGCCGCCCGCTGAGACAACAAGAACGACACGACCGAAGACGAAGGAGAGACGAGCGATGAAGCTGCTCTGGTTCATTCCCACCCACGGCGACTCGCGCTACCTCGGCAGCGCGCAAGGCGCACGCGCTGCGGACTACAACTACTTCCGCCAGGTCGCGATCGCGGCCGACAGCCTGGGCTACGAGGGCGTGCTGATCCCGACCGGTCGCTCCTGCGAGGACCCGTGGGTCGTGGCGTCCAGCCTGATCGGCGAGACGCGGCGCCTGAAGTTCCTGGTCGCCTTGCGGCCGGGGCTGGTGGCGCCGTCGCAGTCGGCCCGCATGGCGGCCACTTTCGATCGGCTGTCCGGCGGGCGCCTGCTGGTGAACCTGGTGACCGGCGGCGACGCCGAGGAGCTGGCCGGCGACGGCCAGTTCCTGAGCCACGCCGAACGCTACGAGCAGTCGGTCGAGTTCATGAAGATCTGGCGCGAGGTGATCGCGCGCTCGCACGAGCCGCAGAACGCGGTCGACTTCGACGGCAGGCATCTGCAGGTGAAGGGCGCGAAGCTGCTCTACCCGCCGATCGCGAAGCCCTATCCGCCGCTGTTCTTCGGCGGCTCGTCGGAGGCGGCGCACGAGCTGGCGGCCGAGCAGTTCGACACCTACCTCACCTGGGGCGAGCCGCCGGCCGCGGTGGCCGAGAAGGTGGCCGACATCCGGCGCCGCGCGGCGAAGCACGGGCGCACGCTGAGCTTCGGCATCCGCCTGCACGTGATCGTGCGCGAGACCGAGGACGAGGCCTGGCGCGCTGCCGGTGCATTGCTCTCGCACCTGGACGACGCCACCATCGCCGCCGCACAGCAGCGTTTCGGGCAGATGGATTCGGTGGGCCAGCGCCGCATGGCCGAGCTCAACAAGGGCAAGTTCAACCGCGCCAACATCCGCGAGGGCCTGGAGATCTCGCCCAACCTGTGGGCCGGCGTGGGCCTGGTGCGCGGCGGCGCCGGCACGGCGCTGGTCGGCAACCCCGAGCAGGTGGCCGCGCGCATCAAGGAGTACGCGGCGCTCGGGCTCGATCACTTCATCCTGTCGGGCTATCCGCACCTTGAAGAGGCTCACCGCGTGGCCGAGCTGGTGTTCCCGCTGCTGCCGCTGCAGCGCGAGACCGGCGCGGCGGCGGCGACCCATGTGCTCAGCGGGCCGTTCGGCGAGATCGTCGCCAACAGCTTCGTGCCGCCGCCGGCCGTCGCGCCGGTGCGCGTGAGTGCCAGCTGATCGACGGCCGGAAGGAGCCCACCATGTCCGTCATCGATGCCGCCGAGCCCGCGCCGGCGAGCGGTGCCGCGCCGTCCCGGCTTGCGCCGCGACGGACCTCCGGGGCCGCGCTGCGCCGCCTGCTGCCCTGGCTGCTGCCGGTCGCCCTGCTGAGCGGCTGGCAGCTGGCGTCGCAGCTGGGCTGGCTGTCGACCCGCATCCTGCCCGAGCCCTGGGCGGTGCTGAAGGCGTTCTGGACGCTGGCTGCATCGGGCGAGATGTGGCAGCACGTGGCCACCAGCACCTGGCGCGCCTTCGCCGGCCTGGCGATCGGCGGCGGCCTGGGCCTGGTGCTCGGCCTCGCGACCGGCACTTTCCGCACGCTCGAGACCGCGCTCGATTCGACGCTGCAGATGGTGCGCAACATCCCGCCGCTGGCGATGATCCCGCTGGTCATCCTGTGGTTCGGCATCGACGAGGGCGCCAAGCTCTTCCTGGTCGCCTTCGGCGTGTTCTTCCCGGTCTACCTGAACACCTTCCACGGCATCCGCGCGGTCGACCCGGCGCTGATCGAGATGGCGCGCAGCTACGGGCTGTCGGGCTTCGCGCTGTACCGGCAGGTCATCCTGCCGGGCGCGCTGCCGAACATCCTGGTCGGCCTGCGCTTTGCGCTCGGCCTGATGTGGGTGCTGCTGATCGTGGCCGAGACGATCTCGGCGCAGGCCGGCATCGGCTACATGACGATGAACGCGCGCGAGTTCCTGCAGACCGACGTCGTGCTGGTCGGCATCCTGCTCTACGCGCTGCTCGGCAAGCTGGCCGATCTGGCGGCCAAGGCGCTCGAGCGCTGGTGGCTGCGCTGGCATCCCGGCTACCGGTCGGTGCCGTGACGTCCCCCTTCTCTTCCGCTGCGGCACGACCATGCACCACCTCGAACTCGAACTGAACGAACTCGCGGTCGCGACGGCGCCCGAGTTCGCGTGGGCCGGCACGCGCCGGACCGATGCGCGCGGCGCGCCGGCCGCCGCCGAGGCGCCGGCCATCGTGCGCAGCACGAACGACACGCCGCGCGGTACCGCACTGCGGCTCGACCGCGTCGGCAAGCAATTCGGCGACCGTGTGGTGCTCGATGCGATCGACCTGCGCATCGAGCCCGGCGAGTTCGTCGCCATCGTCGGCCGCAGCGGCTGCGGCAAGAGCACGCTGCTGCGGCTCGTGGCAGGACTCGAGAGTGCGAGCCGCGGCAGCATCTCACTCGACGGCGCGGACGAGCCGCTCGCACAGCGCCGAGACCTGCGCGTGATGTTCCAGGACGCCCGCCTGCTGCCCTGGAAGCGCGTGCTGGACAACGTGGCGCTCGGCCTCGAGGGGCGTGATGCGAAGGAACGGGCCCGCGAGGCGCTCGCGCAGGTGGGCCTGGCCGAGCGCGCCGACGACTGGCCGGCGGTGCTGTCAGGCGGCCAGCGCCAGCGCGTGGCGCTGGCGCGCGCACTGGTGCATGCACCGCGCCTGCTGCTGCTCGACGAGCCGCTGGGGGCGCTGGATGCGCTGACGCGCATCGAGATGCAGCGCCTGATCGAAAACCTGTGGCGCCGCCACGGCTTCACCGCACTGCTGGTGACGCACGACGTGGCCGAGGCGGTGGCGCTGGCCGATCGCGTGCTGCTGATCGAGGACCACCAGGTGGTGCTCGACGAGCGCATCGCGCTGGCCCGGCCGCGCTCGCGCGGCGACGCCGGCTTCGCCGCGCGCGAGGAAGCCATCCTGCAGCGCGTGCTGCAGCAGCCGGCCGCCGAGCCCGTGGTCTCGGAGGCGCTGCCCGATCCGTACCGGGCCCATCGGCTGCGGTGGGCGGTCTGAGGGGGCAGCGGCCCGACCCATTCCCCCACCGCCCCGCGCGCCGCAGCCGCACAGGCACACTGCCGGCATGACGACGAGCGCGCGGGGCGGCAACGAGGACGACTGGCTGGTGGCCTGCCTGTGTGCGGAGTGGTGCGGCACCTGCCGCGACTACCGTGCGGTTTTCGAGGCGCTGGCGCGCGAGCAGCCGGCGCTGCGCTGCGTGTGGGTGGACATCGAGGACGACAGCGATGCGCTCGCGCCGCTCGACCTTGACATCGAGAACTTCCCGACCGTGCTCGTGGCGCGTGGCGCCGAGCTGCGTTTCTTCGGCACGCTGCTGCCGCATGCCACCACGCTGGCGCGCACGCTGGAAGCCGCGCGCGGCGCAGCGCTGGTCGCACTGCCGGCGGCGCAGGCCGAGGCGCTGGTGACGACGGTGCGCACGATCGGGCAGCCGGTGCGCTGAGCGCGGCCCGCCGCGCGGGCCCACATGCGGTTTGCGCATGTGGGCAGGCGAAGAGCTTCGTTGGTTGCAGAAGCGGTGAAGGCTACCTTCAGGTTTTGCACTGAAGAGGAAGTCCCCGCATGAGCATCACCGCCATCAATGTCCGCAACCAGTTCCGCGGCAAGGTCAAGGAGATCATCGAAGGGCCGGTGGTGTCGGAGATCGACGTCGAGACCCCGGCCGGACTGATCGTGACCTCGGTCATCACCACGCGCTCGGTCAAGGAGCTGCAGCTGGTGCCCGGCAAGGAAGTGATCGCGCTGGTCAAGTCGACCGAAGTGTCGATCGCCACGCTGTAGGCCGCACGCCATGCGCACCGCGGCGTTCCAGGTGCCTCGCCTGCTGGTGGTGCCCGGCCTGAACGACAGCGGGCCGGTGCACTGGCAGAGCTGGCTGCAGTCGCAGTACCGCGACGCCGAGCGCGTGGTGCAGCGCGACTGGTCCAACCCGCAGCTCGAACGCTGGGCCGCCCGCGTCGACGCGACACTGGAGCGCGCGGCGGGGCGCAGCCGCGGCGGCGAGCCGGACTCGTTCGTCGCGGTCGCGCACAGCTTCGGCTGCCTCGCGCTGGCCCGCCACCTGGCGCAGCGGCCCGATTCGCCGGTGCGCGCCGCGCTGTTCGTCGCGCCGGCCGACCCCGACAAGTTCGGCGTCGCCGGGCTGCTGCCTCAGCAGCGCCTCGCGGTGCCGAGCACCGTGGTGGCCAGCGACACCGATCCCTGGATGACCGCCGCCAGCAGCCGCCGCTGGGCCCAGCGCTGGGGCAGCGCCTGGTTGACGCTCGGCGACGCCGGGCACATCAACGCCGAGGCCGGCTTCGGCCCGCTGCCGCTGGCGCGGCGCTGGGTCACCGCGATGAGCGCGCGCCTCGCCCGCGAGCAACGGCTCGAACGCGCGACGCTGGCCGAGTGGTCGTTCGCGGTCCGAGGGGCGGCACACCGCCGCGGGTCGTCCTTCCTCCTCGATTCCCTGCCTCCATCCCATCCAGGAGCTCCACCATGCCAAGCCTGAGACTCGGCGACATCGCCCCCGATTTCGAGCAACAGTCCACCCAGGGTCCGCTCCAGTTCCACGCGTGGCTCGGCGACAGCTGGGGCGTGCTGTTCTCTCACCCGGCCGACTTCACGCCCGTCTGCACCACCGAGCTCGGATTGACGGCCCGCCTCAAGGCCGAGTTCTCCAAGCGCAATGTCAAGGTGATTGCGCTGTCGGTCGACCCGGTCGACAAGCACGGCGCGTGGATCGAGGACATCAACCGCACCCAGAACGCGGTGGTCGACTTCCCGATCCTGGCCGACGCCGACCGCAAGGTCAGCGAGCTCTACGACCTGATCCATCCGAACGCCAGCACGACCGCCACGGTGCGCTCGCTGTTCGTCATCGACCCGGCGAAGAAGATCCGCCTGACGATCACCTACCCGGCCTCGACCGGGCGCAATTTCGACGAGATCCTGCGCGTCATCGATTCGCTGCAGCTGACCGAATACCACAGCGTCGCGACGCCGGCGAACTGGAAGGACGGCGACGACGTGGTGATCGTGCCCGCGCTGCAGGACGCCGAACTGATCCGGCAGAAGTTTCCGAAGGGCTATACCGCCGTCACGCCCTATCTGCGCCTGACGCCGCAGCCCAATCGCGCCTGAGACTTCTTCGAGAAACGCATAAGCGTCCTTGCTTTCATTCGTTCCGCGTTGAAGCGGCGCTTTCTAGCATCTCCCCATTCGCTCATTCCCGCCCTGATTCCGTGATCCCGAGGACCTTCATGACCCGTTTCGCTTCCGTCCGTGGCGCGCTCGCCGCCTCGATCCTTGTTTTGGCCGCCGGTGCCGCCGCCGCCAAGGACGTGACCCTGCTCAATGTCTCCTACGACCCGACGCGCGAGCTCTACGTCGAGTACAACGCCGCCTTCGCCAAGTACTGGAAGGGCAAGACCGGCGACAACGTGACCGTGAAGCAGTCGCACGGCGGCTCGGGCAAGCAGGCTCGCTCGGTGATCGACGGCATCGACGCCGACGTGGTGACGCTGGCGCTGGCCTACGACATCGACGAGATCGGCGAGAAGGCCAAGCTGCTGCCGGCCGACTGGCAGAAGCGCCTGAAGCACAACAGCTCGCCCTACACCTCCACCTACATCTTCCTGGTGCGCAAGGGCAACCCGAAGGGCATCAAGAACTGGGACGACCTGGTGAAGCCGGGCGTGTCGGTGATCACCGCGAACCCCAAGACCTCGGGTGGCGCCCGCTGGGGCTACCTGGCGGCCTACGGCTTCGCGCTCAAGCAGCCCGGAGGCGACGATGCCAAGGCGCGCGAGTTCGTCGGCAACCTGTTCAAGAACGTGCCGGTGCTGGATTCCGGCGCCCGCGGCTCCACGGTGACCTTCGCCGAGCGTGGTATCGGTGACGTGCTGCTGGCCTGGGAGAACGAGGCTCACCTTTCGCTGAAGGAGTTCGGCGTCGACAAGTTCGACATCGTCTACCCGCCGCTGAGCATCCTGGCCGAGCCGCCGGTGACGGTGGTCGACAAGGTGGTCGACAAGAAGGGCACCCGCGACGTGGCCCAGGCCTACCTCGAGTACCTGTACACCGCGGAGGGCCAGGAAATCGCCGCGCGCAACTTCTACCGGCCGATCGACGAGAAGGTCGCGGCGAAGTACGCGAAGAACTTCCCGAAGGTCAACCTGTTCACCATCGACGAGGTGTTCGGCGGGTGGGCCAAGGCGCAGAAGACCCACTTCGCCGACGGCGGTGTGTTCGATCAGATCTATACGAAGAAGTAAGCACCGGGATTTTTTCGAGAGCAGGCGCCCACTTGCTGGGCGCCTGTCGGCGTTTGGCTACGCCATTTTTCTCATAAGCATTCGACGAATCTGTCGTTCCCGTTTTAAGCGACGGTCCCTAGCATCCGCTCCCATCGACCTTTCCGCGGGGACTCCGGGCCCTGCCACATCATGTCTCTCCTGCCTTCGTCGCTGCGGCGCGCACTGATCGTTTCTCCCCTGTTGCTGGCCGCCGGCTGGGCCACGGCCGCCGGGCCGACGCTGCTGAACGTCAGCTACGACGTGGCGCGCGAGTTCTACAAGGAGATCAACCCGGCCTTCCAGAAACAATGGAAGCAGGCCAGCGGCGAGGACGTGACGATCAACCAATCCCACGGCGGCTCGAGCAAGCAGGCCCGCGCGGTGATCGACGGTCTGGAGGCCGACGTCGTGACGATGAACCAGTCGAGCGACATCGACGCCATCGCCACCCGCGGCAAGCTGATCCCCGAAGACTGGGCGAAGCGGCTGCCGAACAACGCCGCGCCCACCACCTCGGTCACGGTGATCCTGGTGCGCAAGGGCAACCCGAAGAAGATCGCCGACTGGCCCGATCTCGCCAAGCCCGGCGTCAGCGTTGTGATCCCGAATCCCAAGGTCACCGGCAACGGTCGCTACAGCTATGTGGCCGCCTGGGGCTCGGCCATCAAGGCCGGCGGTACGCCGGCCCAGGCGCGCGAGCTGGTGCAGAAGATCTTCGCCAACGTGCCGGTGTTCGACGGTGGCGGCCGTGCGGCGACCACCACCTTCGCACAGCGCAACATCGGCGACGCGCTGGCGACCTTCGAGTCGGAGGTCAACCTGATCAAGGCCGAGTTCGGCGACAACTTCGACGTGGTCTACCCCAAATCGACCATCCTGGCCGAGAACCCGGTGAGCGTGATCGACACCGTGGTCGACAAGAAGGGCACGCGCAAGCAGGCCGAGGCCTACCTGAAGTTCCTGTGGTCCGACGAGGCCCAGGAGATCGCCGCCAAGCACCAGTTGCGCCCGCGCTCGCCCGCGCTGCTGGCGAAGTACGCGAAGGACTTCCCGAAGGTCAACACCTTCACGATCGACGAGATCTTCGGCGGCTGGAGCAAGGCGCAGAAGGAGCACTTCGACGACGGCGGGATCTACGACCAGATCCTGGCGGCGCGCAAGTGATCGTGCCGGTTCGATCATTTTCCTGAAGTACTGACCGTGTTCCTCTCTCGCGCCCTGCTGCGGCGACACAGCGTGCTGCCCGGCTTCGACCTCGCGCTCGGCTTCACGCTGCTCTACCTGAGCCTCATCGTGCTCATCCCGCTGTCGGCCGCGTTCCTGAAGACCTTCACGCTCACCTGGCCGGCGTTCTGGGAGGCGGTGAGTTCGCCGCGGGTGGTGGCGTCCTACCGGCTGACCTTCGGCGCCTCACTGGCGGGTGCGCTGCTCAACGCGGTGTTCGGGCTGGTCATCGCCTGGGTGCTGGTGCGCTACGAGTTCCCGTTCAAGCGCATCGTCGACGCGCTGGTCGACCTGCCATTCGCGCTGCCCACCGCGGTGGCCGGCATCGCGCTCACCGCGATCTATTCGCAGAACGGCTGGATCGGGCAGTACCTGCCCTTCAAGGTGAGCTTCACGCCGGTCGGCGTGTTCGTCGCGCTCACCTTCATCGGCCTGCCGTTCGTCGTGCGCACGCTGCAGCCGGTGCTCGAGGACCTGAGCAAGGAGATCGAGGAAGCGTCCGCCACCCTGGGCGCGAGCCGCGCACAGACCTTCCGGCTCGTGATCTTCCCGATCCTGATCCCGGCACTGCTGACCGGCTTCGCGCTCGCCTTCGCACGCGCGCTGGGCGAGTACGGCTCGGTGATCTTCATCGCCGGCAACCTGCCACTGGTCAGCGAGATCACGCCGCTGCTAATCATCACCAAGCTCGAGCAGTACGACTACGCCGGCGCCACCGCGATCGCGGTCGTGATGCTGGTGTCGAGCTTCGTGCTGCTGCTGGGCATCAACCTGCTGCAGGCCTGGTCGCGCCGTCGCCAGGGAGGAAACTGACATGACGACCGGCGCCACGCTGGCCCTGAAGGCCGCTGCACCCGCTGCGGCGGTCGCTCCGACGAACCTGCGCAACGCCACCTCGGAGGCGCCCTGGGTGCGCCGCACGCTGATCGGCATCGCGCTGGTGTTCCTGACGGTGTTCCTGTTCGTGCCGCTGTTCGCGGTGTTCTACGAGGCGCTGAAGAAGGGCTGGGATGTCTATCTCGCGGCGATCGTCGAGCCCGACGCGCTGTCGGCCATCCGGCTCACGCTGCTGGCGGCAGCGGTGTCGCTGCCGCTGAACCTGGTGTTCGGCGTGGCGGCGGCCTGGTGTATCGCCAAGTTCAACTTCCGCGGCAAGAACATCCTGCTGACGCTGATCGACCTGCCGTTCTCGGTGAGCCCGGTGATCGCCGGCCTGATCTTCGTGCTGGTGTTCGGCCTGCAGGGCTGGCTGGGCGGCTGGCTGCGCGAGCACGACCTGAAGATCATCTTCGCGCTGCCTGGCATCGTGCTGGCCACGGTGTTCATCACCTTCCCGTTCATCGCGCGCGAGCTGATCCCGCTGATGCAGGCGCAGGGCGTCGAGCAGGAAGAGGCGGCGCGCGTGCTGGGCGCTTCGGGCTGGCAGATCTTCTGGCGCGTGACGCTGCCCAACATCAAGTGGGCGCTGCTGTATGGCGTGATCCTGTGCAATGCGCGGGCGATGGGGGAGTTCGGCGCGGTGTCGGTGGTCTCGGGCCACATCCGCGGCCAGACCAACACGATGCCGCTGCACATCGAGATCCTCTACAACGAATACCAGTTCGCGGCGTCGTTCGCGGTGGCTTCGCTGCTGGCCGGGCTGGCGCTGGTGACGCTGGTGCTGAAGTACCTGGTGGAGCGACGGGTGAGAAACCAGATCAAGGGCGCGAGCGCGCTGGAGGCCGTATGAGCATCGAAGTCCGTAACCTGAACAAGCGCTTCGGCCCCACCGTCGTCTGCGACGACATCTCGATCGACATCCCCTCGGGCGAGCTGGTCGCGCTGCTCGGACCCTCGGGTTCTGGCAAGACCACGCTGTTGCGCATCATCGCGGGCCTGGAAGTGCCCGACAGCGGCAGCGTGCTGTTCCACGGCGAGGACGCCACCCGCACCGACGTGCGCGAGCGCCAGGTCGGCTTCGTGTTCCAGCACTACGCGCTGTTCGCGCACATGACGATCTTCGAGAACGTGGCCTTCGGGCTGCGCGTGCGCCCCAAGGCCACGCGGCCCAGCGAAGCCGAGATCCGCAGCAAGGTCACCGCGCTGCTGAAGCTGGTGCAGCTCGACTGGATCGCCGACCGCTTCCCGCACCAGCTGTCGGGCGGCCAGCGCCAGCGTATCGCCCTGGCGCGCGCGCTGGCGGTGGAGCCCAAGGTGCTGCTGCTCGACGAGCCCTTCGGGGCACTCGACGCCAAGGTGCGCAAGGAGCTGCGCCGCTGGCTGCGCCGCCTGCACGACGAGGTGCATGTGACGAGCGTGTTCGTGACCCACGACCAGGAGGAGGCGATGGAGGTCGCCGACCGCATCGTCGTGATGAACCAGGGCCGCGTCGAGCAGGACGGCCCGCCGGACCAGGTGTACGACCACCCGGCGTCGCCCTTCGTGCTGCAGTTCCTGGGGGACGTGAACCTGTTCCACGGCCGCTTCGGAGCAGGCCGGGGCGATGCGAAGGTCAGCGGCGAGGTCAGCTACGTACGCCCGCACGAGCTGGCGATCCTGGCTGCACCGGCCGAGGGCTCGCTGCCGGTGACGCTGTCGCAGGCGCTGACCGTGGGGCCTAACACGCGGGTGGAGTTCAAGCGCGTGGACGACGGCAGCTACATCGACGTCGAGCTGCCGCGCTCGGAGTTCCATGCGCTGCGCGAACGCTTCCCGCTCGATCCCGGCGCCACCGTGCACCTGCTGCCGCGCCGCGTGACGCGCTTCGCGCAGGAGTCCGAAGCCGATCCGGCCGCGATGATCTGATCGGGTCCCGGTCGGGCCGTCGCACCCGACCGAGCCGCGCACTGCTCAGAGTTCGACCTTGCCGCCGTCGAGCGCGCGCTGCACCACCTTGCGCGTCAGCGACGGCGCAAAGCTCTCGATGAAGTCGTACACATAGGCCCGCAGGTAGCTGCCGCGCTTGAGCGCCAGGCGCGTCATGTTCACGGCGAACAGGTGGCGCGCGTCGAGCGCGCGCAGGTGGCGATCGCGCTCGTCGTCGTAGGCGATCGAGGCGACGATGCCGACGCCCAGGCCCAACTCCACGTAGGTCTTGATCACGTCGGCGTCCATCGCCGTCAGCGCCAGCGTGGGCGTGAGGCCCTCGCGCTCGAAGGCCTCGTCGATGTGCGAGCGGCCGGTGTAGCCGGCGTCGTAGGTGATCAGCGGGTATTCGGCGAGCCGCTTCAGCGTGAGGGCGCCGCCGTCGAGCAGCGGGTGGTCGGGCGGCACCAGCACCGCGTGCGTCCAGCGGTAGCAGGGCAGCGCCACGAGGTCGGGGTACTGCGCCAGCGCCTCGGTCGCGATGCCGATGTCGGCCTCGCCGTCGAGCAGCATCTGCGCCACCTGCTTCGGCGAGCCCTGGTGCAGCTGCAACTGCACGCCCGGATGGCTGCCGCGGAAGTCGCGCACCGCTGGCGGCAGCGCGTAGCGCGCCTGCGAGTGGGTGGCGGCGATGGACAGCGGGCCGTGGTCCTGCTGGGCGTAGTCGGCGCCGGCGCGCTTGAGGTTGTCGGCGTCGTGCAGCAGCCGCTCCACGATCGGCAGCACCGCCTCGCCGGGGGCGGTGAGCCCGGTCAGCCGCTTGCCGGCGCGCACGAAGATGTCGACGCCGAGCTCGTCTTCGAGCTCGCGGATCTGCCGGCTCACGCCCGGCTGCGACGTGTGCAGCGCCTCGGCCACGTCGGTGAGGTTGAAGCCGAGCCGCACCGCCTCGCGGACGGAGCGCAGTTGCTGGAAGTTCATCGGGTCAGCCGCGAAGGCGAAGGCTTCGCGAAAACGAAAGTTTCCGAGTGTCCGGGCTGGCCGCGCGCGAGGGAACGACCGTTTCGTTGTTTGCTTTCGCGCCGTCGGCATAAGGCCCTCGGCGCGCGCGGCGCACTCAGTCCGCGGCGGTCGGGCCGGACGCCGGCTGCGCGGCCTTGGCCGCGAACGCCGCCCGCAGCGCCTTCAGCTTCTCGCGCGGGTCTTCCTTCACGCGGCCTTCTTCCAGCTTCATCTCGGCGATGAAGCGGCTGGGCGCGCCGGCCACGGTCTCGCGGCCGCGCTTGCGGCGCTTGAGCCAGCTGACCGCCAGGGTGCTGCGGGCGCGGGTGATGCCCACGTACATCAATCGCCGCTCCTCCTCCAGCCGCTGTACCAGCGCTGCCGCGGTGAGCGATTCGTCGTCGGTCTTGAACGGCAGCAGGCCCTCGTTGACGCCGGCCAGCACCACGTGCGGCCACTCCAGCCCCTTGGCAGCGTGCAGCGTGGAGAGCGTCAGCACGTTCTGATCGTCGCCGCGCTCGGCCAGGCTGATGATCACCGCGATGGTCTGCGCCACTTCGAGCACGCTGCGCCGCTCGCTCTCCTGGCCGCTGCCGTCGTCGGCCGTCTCGCCGCCGCAGCGCCTGGCGATCCACTCGACGAAGTCGAGCACGTTCGACCAGCGCGCCGCGGCCAGCTTCTCGCTGTCCTCGCCGTCGTGCAGATGCTGCTCGTAGCCGATGTCCTTCAGCCAGCCCATCAGCAGCGCGCGCGCATCCTCGGCACCGACGGTCTGGCGTGCGCGGTACTCGAGGTCGTTGACGCAACGGCCGAACTCGTGGAGCGAGCCGACCGCCTTCGCGCTGAGCACCGTGCCGAGCGATTCCGCGAACAGCGCTTCGTAGAGAGACACCTTCCAGCGGCCGGCGAACTCGCCCAGGCCGGCCAGCGTCTGGTGGCCGATGCCGCGCTTGGGCGTCGTCACGGCGCGCAGGAAGGCGGGGTCGTCGTCTTGGTTCACCAGCAGGCGCAACCAGGCGCACAGGTCCTTGATCTCGGCGCGCTCGAAATAGCTCTGGCCGCCCGACACCTTGTACGGGATCTGCGCCTTGCGCAGGGCCTGCTCGAACACGCGCGCCTGGTGGTTGGCGCGGTAGAGGATCGCGAAGTCCTTCCACTCGATGCCCTGCCCGCCCACCGCGCCGGCCGCCGCGCCGCCCTGGCCGCGCAGCGCCTGGATGCGCGCGACCGCGCGCTCGGCCTCGTGTTCCTCGCTGTCGCTCTCGACCACGCGCACCGGCTCGCCGTCGCCGAATTCGCTCCACAGCTTCTTGTCGAAGATCTTCGGGTTGGCCGCGATCACGTGGTTGGCGGCGCGCAGGATGTTGCCGGTCGAGCGGTAGTTCTGCTCCAGCGGGATCACCTGCAGGTCCGGGTAGTCCTGCGGCAGGCGCTTGAGGTTGTCGATCGTCGCGCCGCGCCAGCCGTAGATGCTCTGGTCGTCGTCGCCGACCGCGGTGAACATCGCCGGCCGGTCGCGCCCGCCCTGGCCGTCGCCGACCAGCAGCTTGAGCAGTTCGTACTGCTGCGCGTTGGTGTCCTGGTACTCGTCGACCAGCACGTGGCGCAGCGCGGCCTGCCACTTCGCGCGCACCACGTCGTGCCGCTGCAGCAGCGCCACCGGCAGGCCGATCAGGTCGTCGAAGTCCACCGCCTGGTAGGCGGCCAGCCGCTCCTGGTAGCGCGTCATCACGCGCGCGGCCTGCACCTCGTCGGGGTTCTTCGCCTCGGCTTCGGCCTGGGCCGGCGTCAGGCCCTGGTTCTTCCAGAGGCTGATGGCCCACTGCCAGCGCCGCGCGGTCTTGGCGTCGGTGGTGCCGCCGGCGTCGCGCAGGATGCCCAGCACGTCGTCGCTGTCGAGGATCGAGAACTGCGGCTTCAGGCCCAGCGCCGCGCCGTCCTCGCGCAGCAGCCGCACGCCGAGCGAGTGGAAGGTGCTGATCAGCAGGCCCTTGGCCGGCCGCGCCCCCACCAGGGCCTTGGCGCGCTCGCGCATCTCGGCCGCCGCCTTGTTGGTGAAGGTGATGGCGGCGATCTGCGACGGAGCCAGCCCGGCCTCCAGCAGGCGCGCGATCTTGTGCGTGATCACGCGCGTCTTGCCCGAGCCGGCGCCGGCCAGCACCAGGCAGGGGCCGGCCAGGTGGTGAACCGCCTGCATCTGGGCGGTGTTGAGCGAGACAGGCGCGGACAAGGAGGACGGAGCGGAGACGACGGGACGGAGCCGTGGCGAACGGCGGGGCGCGCGATGATAGCCAAGCGCTGCCGGCCGAGGCCTCGGTGCGCGGCCTGACATACTGCCGCCGCGATGCAAGCGATCCTGTCCGTCACGGTGCCGTTCTTCGCGCTCGTGCTGTGCGGCTACCTCGCGGCGCGCACGCGCGTGATGCCGGAGGCCGCGATCCCCGGCCTCAACGCCTTCGTGCTGTTCTTCGCCCTGCCCTGCATGCTGTTCCGCTTCGGCGCGGGCACGCCGATCGGCAACCTGCTGAACCCGACGATGCTGGCGGTCTACACGCTCGCGGGCCTCGGCCTCGTGGCGCTGACCGTCGTGCTCACTCTCGGTGCGCGCGTGCACCTCAAGGATGCGGCCTTCGGCGCGCTGGTGGCCGCTTTCCCGAACAGCGGCTTCATGGGCATGCCGATGATGACGGCGCTGATCGGTGCAGCCGCGGCCGGCCCGGTGATGGTCACGCTGCTGGTCGACATGTTCATCGTCAGCTCGGTCTGCCTCGCGCTGGCGCAGATGCATGCGGCCTCGCACCTGCCGCTCGGCGCACGCCTGCGCAACGCGCTGCGCGGGCCGATCGCCAACCCGCAGCCCTGGGCCATCGCGCTCGGGGCGCTGTTCTCTGCCGCGGGGCTGGTGCTGCCGGGGCCGCTGGCGCGCATCGTCGAGCTGCTGGCCGCCGCCGCGACGCCGGTCGCGCTGTTCACCATCGGCGCCGTGCTGTGGCGGGCCGGCGAGCACGCACGCCTGGACGCCGCCGCCAGCGACGGCGCGCGGCGTGCGTCCCTCGTCGCCGTGTTGCCGCTCGCGCTGATCAAGCTGTGCGTGCACCCGGCGCTGCTGTTCGCGATCGGCAGTGCGGCCATCGCGGTGGGCGCCGCGCTGACGCCTTTCAACCTGATGGTGCTGACGCTGACCGCCGCACTGCCGTCGGCCAGCGGCGTCTCGCTGCTCGCCGAGCGGCACGGTGCCGACACCGGGCGGGTGGCCCGCGTGATCATGGCGTCGACCGTGCTCGCCTTCGTCAGTTTCTCGGCGCTGGCGTGGTGGTTCGGCGTGCAGGGCGGCTGAGTTTGCGTGCGCCCTGAAGCGGTGCGCGGCCCGTGCGGCGCGCGATTTGTCGCGTTGGCGACAGCCTCGGGGGTGTGGTGGCAGGTGTTGCGTGAATGCGTCAGAAGCGCGGTTCTCGCGCCTGTTGCAGATCGTAAATGGTGGCTCCGGGCGGCGGCTTCACTAAACTTTCACGAGGCACCAACCGGTCCGCGTCTTCGATCAAGACGTTGGTTGTTCCGCCCCGCCAACCCTCCACGAAAGAGAGATTCCTGATGAAGAAACTCGCCCTCGCCGCCGCCCTGTGCGCGGCATTCACCGGCAGCGCGTTCGCCCAGAGCAGCGTCACGCTGTACGGCCGACTCAACACTTCCATCGAGTTCCAGGACAACGATGTGTCCGACGCGACCGTGATGAAGAACAACGCATCGCGTTGGGGACTTCGTGGCAACGAAGACCTCGGCGGTGGACTGAGCGCGTTCTTTCAACTCGAATCCGGCTTCGGCTCTGACGATGGCACCGGTACCGGTGGTTTCGGACGCGACGCCTATGTCGGCCTGAAGAGCACGTCTTGGGGTCAGATCAAGATGGGCAAGATTGCCCTCGGCGCTCTGTACGGCAGCACGATCGACTACATCGGCGTCTTCAACCATGACACCGGCACGACCTCGGAAGACAACATCTATTCGTTGCGTGTTGGTTTCAGCAATGCCGTCGAATACACCAGCCCGAATTTTGGTCCGGTCTCGTTCGCGGTGACGGTTGCTGCCGGTGAAGGCACTGGCCCGAAGACTTATGAAGGCGTTGTGAACTACGACGTCGATGGCCTGCACATCGGCGCTGGCTACAGCAAGAGCGAAGATACGTTCGGCAACGACACGATCAAGGGCTTCTCGGCTGGCGCGGCCTACACGATGGGTCCGTTCCTGTTGGGGCTGGCTTACGAAAATTCCGACGACGTCGTACTTGGCAAGCGCAATCAAGTGACGGGTACCGTTCAGTACACCGTCGGCGCTAGCGAGTTCCACGTGTCGGTCGGCTGGGCGGACGAGTGGGATAACTTGGCCGATTCCGATGCCATCCAGTACACGCTGGGCTACAACTACAACCTGTCCAAGCGCACCAAGGTCTATGCGTTCTATTACGCAATTGACAACAACTCGTTCCCGTACGGCGGGTCTGGCACGGCCACCCTGCCTGTGCTGGCCGACAACAAGTTCTCGTCGATTGGTCTTGGCATCCGCCATAACTTCTAAGTCTCGCGACGCACTTCGAAAAGCGGCCTCCGGGCCGCTTTTTTGCATCAACAATCCGGTGACAATCGGTCACCGCCGATGTGTCGCCATCGATTCCGGAGCCCCCACGAGGATCCCGCATGAAGCTCACGACCCGCCAGTTTCTGAAGACCGCCGGCCTGTTCGGTGCCGGCCTGCTGCTCGCCGCCTGCGGCAAGAAGGAAGAGCCGGCGCCCGCCGCCGCCCCCGCTTCCGCGCCCGCGCCGGTGGCTTCCGCTCCGGCGCCCGCGCCCGCCAAGGTCTACGTCGTCGGCACCGATGCCGCCTACGCCCCGTTCGAGTTCCAGAACGAGAAGGGCGAGATCGTCGGCTTCAGCATCGACCTGCTCCAGGCCGTGGCCGCCAAGGGCGGCTTCGAGGTGAAGTTCGTCAACACGCCGTGGGAAGGCATCTTCAACGCGCTGCAGCAGGGTGACCGCGACCTGCTGATCTCGTCGATCACCATCACCGACGAGCGCAAGCAGACGATGGACTTCTCCAACCCCTACTTCGACGCCTTCCAGCTGATCGCGGTGAAGGCCACCTCCAAGGTCGCGAAGTTCGACGACCTGAAGAAGCTCAAGGTCGGCGTGCAGACCGGCACCACCGGCGACGAGGTCGTGACCAAGCTGCAGGGCAAGAACAGCGCCAACGTCAAGCGCTTCGAGTCGACGCCGCTGGCGTTGAAGGAGCTCGAGGCGGGCGGTGTCGATGCCGTCGTGGCCGACAACGGCGTGATCATCAACTACGTCACCAACAACGCGGGCGCCAACTTCAAGACCGTCAGCGACAGCGCCTTCGCGCCCGAGCAGTACGGCATCGCCGTCAAGAAGGGCAACGCCGAACTGCTGGAGAAGGTGAACAAGGGCATCGCGGCCATCAAGGCCGACGGCAGCTACGACCAGGTCTACGCCAAGACCTTCGGTGCAGCCGCTCCCGCGGCGGCGGCTTCCAAGTAAGCAGCGGCTTCAGGACCCCGAGGATCTCCCATGGACTTTCGCTGGGAGATCCTGGCCGGCTACGGACCGCTGTTCCTGGCCGGCGTCCTGATGACGATCAAGCTGACGATCGTCGCGATCGTCGCCGGTCTCGCGCTCGGGCTGGTGCTGGGCCTGATCAGCAGCACGCGCTATGCGCCCAAGCCGAGGTCGCCGCTGGGGGCGGCGCTGCTGAAGCCGGCGCAGTGGCTGACCATCGCCTACGTCACCTTCTTCCGCGGCACGCCGCTGTTCGTGCAGATCCTGCTGGTGCACTTCGCGCTGATGCCGGCGCTGATCCACCCGGACAACGGCCTGCTGCTCACCGGCGAGGCCGCGCGTGAGTTCCGCCAGAACTACGGCGCCTTCTTCTCCGGCGCGCTGGCGCTCACGCTGAACGCCGGCGCCTACATCTCCGAGATCTTCCGCGCCGGCATCCAGAGCATCCACGGCGGCCAGACGCAGGCGGCCTACAGCCTGGGCCTCACGCACGTGCAGAGCATGCGCCACGTGATCCTGCCGCAGGCCGTGCGCCGCATGGTGCCGCCGCTGGTCAACGAGGCGGTCACGCTGATCAAGGATTCGTCGCTGGTGTCGGCGATCGGCCTGGCCGAGCTGGCGCTGGCCGCGCGCACCGTGGCCGGGGCCTACTCGCGCTACTGGGAACCCTACCTCGCGATCTCGGCGGTCTACCTGCTGCTCACTTGGCTGCTGTCCACGCTGGCCAAGCGGCTCGAATCGCCCGACCACCTGCGCGGGCGCTAGATCGCCAGCGGGTCCACGTCGACGGCCCAGCGCAACAGCCCCTTCTGCTCCGGCCGCTTGCGCCGCAGCGTGGCGTCCCAGGCCGTGAGAAAGCGCTGCAGCGCCGGCCGCGAGGCCGACTCCACCAGCAGTTGCGCCCGCTCCATGTCGGCCACGCGCTGCACGCTCAGCGGCACCGGCGGGTAGAGCGCCACCTGGTGCTGCTCGGCGAGTTCGCGGGCCTCGTCGCTCACCACCCGCAGCCAGGCCTGCGCCACCGACTGCTCGCGCGCGTCGGCGCGCAGCAGCGCCAGGTGGGTGTAGGGCGGCAGGCCCGCCGCGCGCCGCTCGGCGAGCTGCGCCTGCGCGAAGGCCGCGTAGTCGTGCGTGCGCAGCGCCGCGTACAGCGCGTGCTGCGGGTGCCAGGTCTGCACCCACATCTCCGCGCGATCGGCCTGCTCCGCAGCACGGCCGGCACGACCGGCGGCCTGCATCAGCAACGAGAACTGGCGCTCCGGCGCGCGGAAGTCGCTGCTGAACAGCGCCGCGTCGGGGTTCACCGCCGCCACCAGCGTCATGCGGCGGAAGTCGTGGCCCTTGGCGATCATCTGCGTGCCCACCAGCACGTCCACCTCGCCGGCGTGCACGCGGGACAGCTCGGCCTCCAGCGCGCCGCTGCGCCGCGTGGTGTCGGCGTCGATGCGACCCACGCGTGCGCCCGGCAGCGCCAGGGCCAGCTGCTCCTCCAGGCGTTCGGTGCCGCGGCCGGTGGGCTGGATGTCGGCATTGCCGCAGTCCGGGCAGGCGCGCGGCACGCGCTCGGTGAGGCCGCAGTGATGGCAGCGCAGCGTGCGGTCGAGCTTGTGGAACACCCGCCAGGCGCTGCAGTGCGCGCAGGCGCTCTTCCAGCCGCACTCGGTGCAATGCAGCACCGGCGCGTAGCCGCGGCGGTTCAGCAGCACCAGGCTCTGCTCGCCGCGCGCCAGCCGCTCGCGCAGCGCGCCCAGCAGCGCGGGCGACAGCGCGCTGTCGCGCAGCACCTCCTTGGGCAGCCGGCTCATGTCGACCAGCCGCACCGTGGGCAGCACGCCGCCGCCGATGCGCGCGGCCATGGTCAGGCGGGTGTAGCGGCCGGCACCGCCCTCGGTCGCCGGAAGCGCGTTGTGCCAGCTCTCCAGCGACGGCGTGGCCGAGCCCAGCAGCACCGGCACGCCCTCGACGCGGCCGCGCACCACCGCCAGGTCGCGGGCCGAGTAGCGCGCCCCCTCCTGCTGCTTGTAGGACGGGTCGTGCTCCTCGTCGACGATCACCAGCCCCAGCCGCGGCAGCGGCGCGAACACCGCCAGCCGCGTGCCGAGCACGAGGTCGGCCTCGCCCAGCAGCACCATCAGCCAGTGCTTCAGCCGACGCGCCGGCGTCAGGCCGCTGTGCAGCGACACCACCCGCCGCCCTGGGAAGCGCGCCAGGAAGCGCTCTTCGAGCTGCGGCGTGAGGTTGATCTCCGGCACCAGCACCAGCGCCTGGCGGCCGGCCTCGACCACGCGCTGCGCCTCGCGCAGGTAGATCTCGGTCTTGCCGCTGCCGGTGCTGCCGTGCAGCAGCGTCACGGGGGCATCGCCCGCGCTCGCGGCCAGCGCTTGCAGCACCTGCGCCTGCTCGGCGCTGGGGGCGGGCAGCGCGCCCTGCGCGCCGCTGGGCGGCAGCAGCTTGGCGCGCAGTCGCGTGAGCCGGCGCTCCAGCTGCGTGGCGCTCAACATGCGCAGTTCGGGCGGCAGCACCGCCAGCGCCACCTCGCCGGGGCTGCGCTGGTAGTACGAGGCAGCAAAGTCCACCAGCTCGCGCCAGGCGGCCGGCAGCGGCGGCAGCGCGTCGAACACCGCGGCCACCTCGCGCAACGTCACGCCATCGGGCACCGCCGAGTCCTCACCGGAGCGCGTGTCCCAGGCCACGCCCAGCACTTCACGGCGACCCAGCGGCACGCGCAGCAGGGTGCCTGGCGTGAGCGGGCGCTCGCTCAAATATCCGAGCGCCGCCTTCAGGCCGCTGTACTGCGGTGCGTCGATCACCACCGGCACCACGACCGGCTCGCGGGCGGGCGCCGGGGGCTCAGCGCCCGCCGCCGGTGCAGATGTGGCGGCCGCTCGCGATGAAGGTGACTTGCCCAAGGAATCTCAAGTTCTTATCAAGGAAAGCGGCCAAGCCGTTGATTCGTTTGGGGTTTTCGAGCTATCCACGTGCCCTGTGGAAAACTTTGTGGGAAACCTGCGCAAACGCACGCTAACTGCTTGATAGCACAGGCCGCGGCTTGCGCTGATGCTTTCGAAGGCAGAAAAATGTCTATATAAGAATCAACGACTTAGCGCATCCATCGGTCGAAAGGCTGTTGCGATGCAGCAGCCTCATCGCGGTGCGGGGCTTGACACGATTCTGGGGATAAGTCAGGCCTCTCGGGCGTCGTTTGCGGGTAAACCCGGCTTGCCGGATGCACCCAGCGCCGTCTCGACCCCCGGGTCAGCCGGCGGCGCCGCGCTGCTGCCGTGAATAGGAATGCACCGCATCCACCAGCACGCTCACGCTGTCGGGCGGCGTGTGCTGGCTGATGCCGTGGCCGAGGTTGAACACGTGGCCGCTGCCGGCCGACGGCGCGCCATAGCTGTCCAGCGTGCGCGCCACCTCGGCGCGGATCTGCTCCGGGTCGGCGAACAGCACGTTCGGGTCCAGGTTGCCCTGCAGGGCCACGCGGTCGCCGACGCGCGCGCGCGCCGCGCCGAGGTTCATGGTCCAGTCCAGGCCCACCACGTCGCAGCCGCTGTCGGCAATGGCCTCCAGCCACAACCCGCCGCCTTTGGTGAACACGATCTGCGGCACGCGATAACCGCCTTGCTCCTTCTTCAATTGGCGCAGCACGCGCTCGGTGTAGGCCAGGCTGAAGCGCTGGAAGGCGCCGTCGGCCAGCACGCCGCCCCAGCTGTCGAAGATCATCACCGCCTGCGCGCCGGCCTCGATCTGCGCGTTCAGGTAGGCCGCCACCGCATCGGCGTTCACCTCGAGGATGCGGTGCATCAGGTCGGGCCGGCGGTAGAGCAGGGTCTTGACGAGGCGGTAGTCGTCGCTGCCCGCACCCTCGACCATGTAGCAAGCCAGCGTCCACGGGCTGCCCGAGAAGCCGATCAGCGGCACCCGCCCCGGCGCGCCGGCCGGCGCCAGCGCACGCCGGATCGACGCCACCGCGTCGAACACGTAGCGCAGCTTCTCCATGTCGGGCACCTGCAGCTTGGCCACGTCGGCCTCGTCGCGCAGCGGGTGCGCGAAGCGCGGGCCCTCGCCCTGCGCGAAGCTCAGGCCCAGGCCCATGGCGTCGGGCACGGTGAGGATGTCGCTGAACAGGATGGCCGCGTCGAGCGGGTAGCGGTCCAGCGGCTGCAGCGTCACCTCGGTGGCGTACTGCGGGTTGGTGGCCAGCCCCATGAAGCTGCCCGCCTTGGCGCGCGTGTCGCGGTACTCGCTCAGGTAGCGGCCGGCCTGGCGCATCAGCCACACCGGCGTCACGTCGGTGGGCAGGCGCAGGCAGGCGCGCAGGAAGCGGTCGTTCGCGAGCGGCGGCAGGGAGGCGGTGGGGGTGGCAGTCATCGGTCGATTATCGCGGCCCTATCATCGGCGCCGACCATGGCCCGCGCGCAGATCCTGATCGTCGAAGACGAACCCGGCATCGCCGACACGCTGAGCTACGCCCTGCGCACCGAAGGCTTCGAGCCGCTGTGGTGCGCCACCGGCGAGGCGGCGCTGCAGCATCTGCCGCCGCAGGCGCCCGCCCCGGCGCTGGTGATCCTGGACGTGGGCCTGCCCGACCTCAACGGCTTCGAGCTCTTCAAGCGCATCCGCGAGCGCGCGGCCGATCTGCCCGTCGTCTTCCTTACCGCGCGCAGCGACGAGATCGACCGCGTGGTGGGCCTGGAGCTCGGCGCCGACGACTACGTGGCCAAGCCCTTCTCGCCGCGCGAGCTGGTGGCGCGCGTGCGCACCGTGCTGCGCCGCACGGCACGCGCCTCTGCTTCGCCGCCGCCCACCACCGTGGCCGGCGCCTTGACGCCGGCCGCTGCCGCGCTTCCAACCCCGATCGACGTGGACGAAGGCCGGCGCCGCATCCGCTACTACGGCCGGCCGCTGGAGCTGTCGCGCTACGAGTACGGCCTGCTCAAGACCCTGGCCGAGCGCCCGGGCCACGTGTACACCCGCGACGTGCTGCTGGAGCGGGTGTGGGACGACCCCGGCGACAGCTTCGACCGCACCGTGGACGCCCACGTGAAGACTCTGCGCGCCAAGCTCAAGGCGGTGGCGCCCACGCTGGAGCCCATCCGCACGCACCGTGGCAGCGGCTACGCGCTGGCCGAAGACCTGCCAGCCGAACTGCCGCGCGCATAGATCGGCCAGCCAGCCAGTGACGAAGCGCAACCGCATCTTCATCGGCATCCTGCTCGCCTATGCGCTGGGCGTGGCGCTGCTGCTGTGGCGGCTGGTGGGCGACATCGACCCGCGCTACCGCGAGTCGGCCGAGGAATCGCTGGTGGAAACGGCGCACCTGATGGCGAGCTGGATCGAGAGTCGCTCCAGCGAGGAGGGCATCGCCATCGACGCGCTGCGCCCGGTGTTCCGCGCCCTCTACGCGCGCGAGTTCCGGGCCGACATCTTCGGCTTCGAGAAGACCCGCGTGGAGCTGCGCGCCACCGTGGTGGACCGCTCGGGGCTCGTGCTGTTCGACTCCCTGGCCCGGCACGAGGGCGAGGACCACTCGGCCTGGCGCGACGTGCGGCTGGCGCTGGCCGGCGAGTACGGCGCCCGCACCTCGGCCGACGTGGACGGCGACCCCCACACCTCCGTGATGTACGTGGCCGCGCCCATCGTCGTGGGCGGCGAGATCGTCGGCGCGGTGTCGGTGGGCAAGCCTGTGCAGAGCTTCGGCCAGTTCGTGGAGAAGGCGCGCCGCCGCACGCTGCTGGTGGGGGCCACCTCGGTGGCCGCGGTGCTGCTGCTGGTGGTGATCGTCTCCATGTGGCTGGTGCGGCCCTTCGGCCTGGTGGCCGACGTGTGGCGCAGCGTGCGGGCCCAGAAGCGCGGCAGCTTCAGCCTGCGCCGGCTGGGCCGCCGCACCTGGGCCGCGGTGGGCGCCGCCTACGACGACATGCGCGACGCGCTGGCCGGCCGCAACTACGTGGCCGACTACGTGCAGACACTCACCCACGAACTGAAGAGCCCGCTGTCGGCCATCCGCGGCGCGGCCGAACTGCTGAACGACGAACCCGCCATGCCCGAGGCCGACCGCCAGCGCTTCCTCGGCAACATCCAGCGCGAGACGCTGCGCATCCAGGAGCTGGTGGACCGCATGATGGAGCTGGCCGCGCTGGAATCACGCCGCCAGATCGAGCACCCCGAGGCCGTGGCCCTGCGCCCGCTGCTGCACGAGCTGGCCGCCAGCGCGCAGCCGGTGGCCGCGGCGCGGCGCATCGAGGTGGTGGTGCTGCCGAGCGGCGACGGCGACGAGGGCGAGGGTGATGCGGCGGCGGTGGAAGGCGACGCGCTGCTGCTGCGGCGAGCCATCGGCAACCTGCTCGACAACGCCATCGACTTCTCGCCCACCGGCGGCCGCGTGACGCTGCAACTCGCGATCAACCGCCAACGCGGCGATAGCGTCGACATCATCGTTCGCGACCAGGGCCCCGGCATCCCCGACTACGCCGACGACAAGGTGTTCGAGCGCTTCTACTCGCTGGCGCGGCCGCACTCGCAGAAGAAGAGCACGGGCCTGGGACTGGCGTTCGTGAAGGAGATTGCGGAGCTGCACCGGGGGCGGGTGAACCTGCGCAATGCGGCAGACGGGAAGGGGGCGGTGGCGGTGTTGACGTTGCCGCAGATGACGGGGCGCTGACCCGACTTTCATGCACCTTGTCGATTTCAGGCCGCCCGCTTCGTCGTCAGTGCGTCCATCACCACTCCAAGGCAGCTCCCCATGAAATACCTCGGTCTCGCCTACTTCACCCCCGAAAAGTTTGCCGCGCTGGCGCCGGACGACGTCAAGGCGCTGGTGAGCCAATGCCCGCCGCTGGACGAGAAGATGCGCGCGACCGGCAAGGTCCTGGTGTCCGCGTCGCTCGGCGACCTGGAGCGCTGGCGAACGCTGCGCCCGCGCGGCGGCAAGACGCATGTCAGCGATGGGCCCTACACCGAGTCGAAGGAAGTGGCCGGCGGCCTCTTCATCATCGAAGCGGACACCCCTGAAGAGGCATTGCGCATCGCATCCATGCACCCGGCCGCCACGCTCGGCGAAGAGGGCGGATGGGCCGTCGAACTCATTCCGATGGATTTCTACCTGGCCCGATGAGGGCCAGGGCGTAGGCCTCAGGAAGGCTGCGGCGCGCGCTTCTCCGCACGCACCGTTGCGGCTTCGTTTGTCATCGCGGCGATGCGAGCTTCTGGCCGGGCGTTGCCGCTGCCGAATCTCGAATGGGTTTCTGCTGTGCAGCGGTCACCGCATTTCCATGTTCGCGAGTACCCGCGACGGGTCTCAAGTGGGCGGCGAACTCGCCCCAGGCGCCACCCAACCCATGGGCTGCATCTTCACTTGCAGGCGAGCCCGCAAGTCGTCAAGCAGCGTACGCGCCGGTAGTGACAACGCCCGGTCTTTTCGCCACACAAGGTGCCACTGGCGGCGCAGTGGGAATCCCGCGACAGAGAGCACCGCAAGGCCCTCAGTCATAGGGTCCGGTGCAAGGGTGTGACGTGACAACACGGCCACACCAAGGCCAGCACGCACTGCGTGCTTGATGGCCTCGTTGCTGCCAAGCGCCATGCGTGGTGGCCAATCAATGCCTTGGGCAGCAAAGGCCTGTTCGGCAGCCGCACGTGTGCCAGAGCCTACCTCGCGTGCAAGCAGGGGCTCGGCGGCCAACTCAGCCAGCTTCATGCGGCGTCGGCGGGTCAGCGCATGCCCGGCCGGCGCGATGATGACGAGCGGGTTCTCGAGGAACGGCCAGAGCGCCAGCGGCAGGTGCGAGGGCGGAAGCATCATCGCCGCCAATTCGTCGTCGCCGCGCTCGAGTCGTGCGACGACGGCGTTGCGGTTCTCGACCGCCAGCTCGATTTCGATGCCCGGGTACTGACGCGCAAATGGGCCCAGCAGATCCGGAAGGAAGTATTCGGTCGTGGTGACGGCCGCAATCCGCAGCCGGCCTCGCCTCAGCCCCTGGAGCGCTGCAGCATCCTCCTCGAAGCTTTGCCAAGCCGCGCCCATCGTACGCACTGCCTCGGCCAGGCGTCGTCCCACTGCTGTGGGCGCCAAACCGCGACCCTCGGGTTCGAAGAGTACGAGGCCCAACGCGGAAGCGAGCTCCTTGAGCTGCGTCGATACCGTGGGCTGTGCGAGGTGCAGCGCACGCGCCGCGCGCCCGACGCCACCCAGCCGGACCGCGGCCTCAAAGCTGCGCAGTTGCACAAGGCTTGCACGCGGAACGCGTTCAAGGCCGGGCGGTTGGGTCGATTGGATCATTGGAGAAGTCGATGTTTTGTATCAGAACATATCACTTGTTGAGGCAATTGAACGGCCCGAGCATCACGCTCCGTCATGCAAAACTTTCTCGACCCCGCGATCCTGTTCTTTGTATTTGGCCTCGTCGCCGGCGCACTGCGTTCGAACCTCGAGATTCCGCCTCCCATCGCGCGCTTCCTGTCGCTGTATCTGCTCATGGCGCTCGGCCTGAAAGGCGGCTTTGCGCTAGCCAAGTCGGGCTTGACGACTGAGGTGGCACTGAGCCTGGGGTGCGCATTGACGCTCTCAGTCCTCGTGCCGGCCATCGGCTACGCGCTTCTCGTGCAGCGGCTGTCGCGCTTTGACGCCGCAGCCATTGCCGCCACGTACGGCTCGGTCAGCGCGGTCACTTTCATTACCGCGGTTCAGTATCTGGAGACGCGAGGCACTCCCTACGGTGGACACATGGCGGCGGCGATGGCGCTGATGGAGTCGCCGGCGATCGTGATGGCGGTGGTACTCGCGAACCTCGCCCGCCGCCGGAAGGGACCATGCGCGGCTGGCCAGCCGCACGGCCTTGGCAAGGTGTTGCACGAATCGTTCACCGACGGTGCGCAATTGCTGCTGCTGGGGGCGATGGTGGTTGGCTTGGTGACCGGTGAGGCAGGCCAGAAGGCGATGCAACCGTTCTCCGGCGATCTGTTCAAGGGCATGCTCGCGTTCTTCCTGCTCGACATGGGTCTTCTCGCAGCGCGCAATCTCGGCGCCTTGAAGGGCACGTCGCTATGGCTGTTGGTTTATGCAATCGGTGGACCACTGGTGCACGCGTCACTTGCATTGGCGTTCGCCGCCGCCGCCGGCCTGTCGGTCGGGAATGCAACGCTGCTGATGGTGCTGGCCGGGAGCGCGTCGTACATCGCCGTGCCGGCAGTGGTGCGCCAGGCGATCCCGGAGGCCAACCCGTCGCTCTACTTCGGCATGTCACTCGGGCTGACGTTCCCGTTCAACATCCTCATCGGCATTCCACTCTATTCGTCATTGGCGCAACGCATGGCGTGATCGTGCGCTGACGTGGGGCGGCCACTGGACCACGTGGAACGGCAAAGTGACCCACTCGGTCGTTGAAGCAGGCCAGGCTCAAGTGACATTCACAGACCGGCCTCTCCTCTCATCAGTGCCCGCTGGTGCCCGCCTGCAGCCCTTTCTCTCATTGATCGAGTGCAAGTCGGTCTGGCTGGCAGTAGCGACTCTTCCGCCTTCACATCAACTTCACGCAGTCTTCACACACCCTCTCCCCAACTTCCTCGTCTTTTCTCACCCCCCGCGGAAGCTCCTCCCCGTGCCCGCCTCGCGGCACGTCGCCTCAGGAGCCCGCCATGTTCTTCCCCTCCCTGCGTCCGCGCGCCGTCATCCCGCTGCGCCCGCTGTCGCGCCCGGGCCGGCTGTGGGCCGTGGTCCTGGCGCTCGCCTGCCTGGCGAGCCTGCTGCTCGTCGCGCTGCCGGCGCAGGCCGATGACGCCGACGCGCGGCGCGCCGAGAGCCCGTACTTCTTCGTCAAGAGCGACGACCCGAGCGTCGACCGCCTGCCGCTGAAGGCCACCGAGGTCGACGCGCGCATCGCCGGGCCGATCGCCGACGTCACGGTGACGCAGCGCTACCGCAACGAGGGCCAGCGTCCCATCGAGGCGCGCTATGTCTTCCCCGGCTCCACGCAGGCCGCGGTGCACGCGATGACGGTGCGCGTCGGCCACCGCGTGATCGTCGCCGACATCCGCGAGAAGCAGCGCGCCCGCATCGAGTTCGAGGCCGCCAAGCGCGAAGGCAAGACCGCCGCGCTGCTGGAGCAGGAGCGGCCCAACGTGTTCTCGATGAACGTGGCCAACATCCTGCCGGGCGACGAGGTGGCGGTGGAGCTGCGCTACACCGAGCTGCTGCCGCCCACCGAGGGCCGCTACCAGTTCGTGTTCCCCACCGTGGTGGGCCCGCGCTATCGCTCCCCCGCCAACAAGGTCGCAACCACTGAAGAGCAAGCAAACGGCACGGCAGCGCCGTCCGGCAGCTTCCCCGCCGTGCCCTACCTGCCCGCGGGCGAGGCGTCGGACACCCGCTTCGACCTGCGCGTGGCCTTCGCCTCGCCGCTGCCGGTGAGCGGCCTGCGCTCCAGCTCCCACCAGATCGAGGTGGAAGGCGAAGGCAGCAACGGCGCGCGCGTCGCGCTGGGCGGTGACGCGGAGTCCTCCCGCCACAACGGCAACCGCGATTTCATCCTCGACTACCGCCTCGCCGGTGACGGCATCGCCTCGGGCCTCACGCTGTTCCCGGGCGCGCCCGGCGAGGAGAACTTCTTCCTCGCGATGGTGGAGCCGCCCCGGGCCATCGCCACCACGCAGATCAACCCGCGCGACTACGTGTTCGTGGTCGACATCTCGGGTTCGATGCACGGCTACCCGCTCGACACCGCCAAGACGCTGCTGCGCCACCTGATCGGCGGGCTGCGTCCCAGCGACACGTTCAACGTGCTGCTGTTCTCGGGCAGCAACCGCATGCTCAACGAGACCTCGGTGCCGGCCACGCAGGCCAACGTCGCGCAGGCGCTGCGCACCATTGCGCAGATGGGCGGCAGCGGCAGCACCGAGATCGTGCCGGCGCTCAAGCGCGTGGCCGCGCTGCCCAAGTCGCCCGACGTGTCGCGCAGCGTGATCGTGGTGACCGACGGCTACGTCACGGTGGAGAGCGAGGTGTTCCAGCTCATCCGCAGGAACCTCGGCCAGACCAACGTGTTCGCGTTCGGCATCGGCAGCTCGGTCAACCGCCATCTCATCGAGGGCATTGCACGCGCCGGCCAGGGCGAGCCCTTCATCGTCACGCGGCCCGAGCAGGCTGCCGCGCAGGCCGAGCGCCTGCGCCGCATGATCGACGCGCCGGTGCTCACGCAGGTGAAGGCGCGCTTCGAGGGCCTGGACACCTACGACGTGGAACCCGAGCGCCTGCCTGACGTGCTGGGTGGCCGCCCGGTGCTGGTGTTCGGCAAGTGGCGCGGCGAGCCGCGCGGCCAGCTCGTCGTCGAAGGCCAGGCGGCCCACGGCGCCTGGCAGGCGATGCTGCCGGTCGCCACGCCCGACGCGCAGGCCGTGGCGCTGCGCCACCTGTGGGCGCGCCACCGCATCCAGTCGCTGTCGGACCAGGAGGCGCTGCAGGGCGGCGACACGCAGCGCGAGGCCATCACCGCGCTGGGCCTGCGCTACAGCCTGCTCACGCAGTACACCAGCTTCATCGCCGTGGACCGCGTGGTGCGCAACCCCGCCGGCGGCAGCACGCCGGTGGACCAGCCCTCGCCCCTGCCGCAGGGCGTGAGCAACCTGGCCATCGGCGCCGAGGTGCCCAGCACGCCGGAGCCTTCGGCCTGGATCGCGCTGGGCGTGGTGCTGGTGCTGCTGGGTGCGGCGGCCTGGCACCGCGGCGGATCTAGCGCCAAGCGCCTGTGGCGCAAGCCGCGGCGCCTGGTGCGGTGAGCGGGGACCTCAACCATGCATTCGCAACCCTATCGACTGCGTCTCACCGGCACGCCCGGCCTGGCCGCGCTGCCTGCCGGGGCCTGGCTGGCGCTGCACGCTGCCGCGCTGTGGCCGCACGTCCGCTGGGCGGCCGGCCGTCTGCTCGACGGTTCGGACGACCCTCTCGGCCTCGCCGCGCTGGCCCTGCTGGGCCTCGTGCTCGTTCGAATGGCGCCGCGTTTGCGCGCGGCGCCGCGGCCGGGCTGGTTCGTCGCGAGCGCCGTGATGACGGCCGCGGCGACGTTCTCGCTGTGGGCGCTGCCGCCGCTCGCGGCCGCGGTGCTGGCGGTCCTGGCGCTGAGCCTGGCCTTCGCGGCCTGGCGTCCGGACGATGCACCGTGGCTGCCGTTCGCCGGCCTGGCGCTGCTGGCGCTGCCGCTGGTGGCGTCGCTGCAGTTCTATGCCGGCTACCCGCTGCGGCTGCTGACGGCGCAGCTCAGCACCTGGGCGCTGCAGCTCGCCGGCCTGGAGGCTGCGCGCAGCGGCGCCGCGATGACGGTGCAGGGCCAGCTGGTGATCGTCGACGCGCCGTGCTCCGGCGTGCAGCTGGTGTGGCTGGGCTACTTCTGCGCGTGCGCCGCGGCGGCGTGGGTCGGGCTGCGCGATGCGGTGCTGCTGCGCCGGCTGCCGGTGGTCGGCCTGCTGGTGCTGAGCGGCAATGTGCTGCGCAACACGCTGCTGGTCGCGCTGGAGGCGCGGCCCCAGGGGCTGGGCGAGGCCGCGCACCAGGCGATCGGCCTGGGGGTCACGGCCGCGGTGTGCGCCGCCGTGCTGGTGTGGACCCCGCGTGAACAGGAGAAGGAGCTGCGCCATGCAGACCGTCATTGAATGCCGGCACCACGAGCCGCTGGCGCGCTGGGGCGCGGCGCTGCGGCGTCGCGCCGCGCCGCTCGGCGGCCTGGTGCGGCTGGGTGCTGCGGCGCTGCTCGTGGCCTGCGCGCTCGCGCCGCTGGCACGCGACGCGGCGCCGGCCGACGGCGCGTTGCGTGCCGTCGAATGGCCGCGGCAGTTCGACGGTCGCACGCTGCGCCCGCTGGCGCTGAGCCCGGTGGAGCAGCGTTTCGCCAACGCTTTCCCCGGCGCGATCGGCCGCTTCAGCGACGGCGAGCGGCTGCTGGTGCTGCGCGACGTGCAGCGCCCCACGCGCATGCTGCACCCGGCGGCCGATTGCTATCGCGGCCTCGGCTACAGCATCGCCGCCGCGCGCCTGGAGCGCGACGCGCAACAGCGCCTGTGGCGCTGCTTCGAGGCCGAGCGCGGTGCGCAGCGGCTGCGCGTGTGCGAGCGCATCGCGGATGCGGAAGGCCAGGCCTACACCGACACCTCGGCGTGGTTCTGGGCCGCGGCGCTGGGCCGCTCGACCGGCCCCTGGCAGGCGGTGACGACTGTGGCGGTGGTGGACTCGGGAGCCATGCGATGAAGAACAGCGGCCCACTCCGTTCCCCCGCACGCCGCCTCAGCCTCATCACCTTCGCCCTCCTCGCCACCCTGCTCGCGCTGACGGCGGCACTCTTCGCCGTGGCCTGCCACGCGCTCGCGCCGCAGCCCGGCGAGTGGTCCCACACGCTGCGCATCGGCCCGCGCGGCTGGCAGATCGTGCGACCGGTCAGCGTGCCGGCGCTGCTGCGCGTGGCGACGCACCCGCTCGGGCTGGCGCTGCTCGGCGGCCGCAGCACTGACACGCCGCTCGGCCGCTGGACCTGGCAGCGCGTGGCGCCCGACCGCCTGGCCGGCCGCTGCGCGCCGTGCCTTCTGCCGTTCGACGCGCTGGGGCCGCAGCCACTGCTGCTGCCGCACGCCGAGCTGCAGCTGCAGCGCGTGGCGCAGGAGCGCTACCGCGGCACGCTGACGCTCGGCGAGGGCGAGCAGGCGGTGGTGCTGAAGGGTCGTGCCCAGCTCACGAGCACCGGGCTGGTGATCGACGCCGAGCTGGCCGACACCGCGCTGGCCGATGTCTACGCGGCCTTCGGCCCGGCGGCGATCCCCGAGTTGCGGCGCGCGCACATCGACGGCCGCGTGGCTGCGAAGCTGAACCTGCGCCTGCCCGAGCGGCGCCTGGTGGTGCAGCCGCGCATCGACGGCTTCGAGGTCAGCGGCCTGGGCACCGAAGCCCTGCTCGATGCCGAACCGGCTATGGCCTGCGCCGCCGGCGCGCCGCGCCCGGCGGCCGGTGAGGCCGGCACGCGCGTCATCGGCTGGCTGCCGCGCGCGGTGGTGGCGGCCGAGGACCAGCGCTTCGCCGAGCACGCCGGCTACGACCTGCCGCAACTGCTGGCCGCGTGGTCGGCCAACCAGAAGCAGCCGCAGCCGACGGCAGCGGGCGGCACGCGACCGCAGGGCGCGAGCACGCTGACGCAGCAGCTCGCCAAGCTGGTCTACACCGGTGACGAGCGTTCGGCGGTGCGCAAGCTGCGCGAGCTGCTCTACGCGGTGGAGATGGAGCGCACGCTCGGCAAGGGCCGCATCCTGCAGCTCTACCTGGCGATCGCACCCTGGGGCGAGGGCGTGTGCGGCGCCGAGGCCGCGGCGCGCCACTACCTGCGCAAGAGCAGCGCGCGGCTCACGCCGCTGGAAGCCGCGTGGCTGGCGAGCCTGCTGCGCGCTGCGCCGGCGCCGGGCGCGATGACTGCCGTCGACACCGAGCGCGTGGGCTGGGTCCTGACGAGCCTGCGCGGGCCGCTGCCGGCCGAGCGGCGGGCGGAGCAGATGGAGGTGTTGCGCAGCGGCTGGCAACCGCCGGCGCGGCGCTGAGCCACTCCTTCACCCCGGCCCTCTCCCGCGGTGCGGGAGAGCGAGTGTCGTGTCGCCGTGCAGCCAGCGTTGCACCACCGGCTCCGGTCCTTCCTTCTGCGCTGCCGCCCACAACAGCGGTGCCGCGGCGACGCGCGTCCCCGGCGCGGCGTCGCGCCATTGCCGCAGCACCTCGAACACGAAGGCCGCCACCGCACCGGCGCGCAGCGGTCGCTCCTGCTGCGGGATCATGTAGCGCAGCTGCGAGAGCATCCAGCGCGCCAGCCGTTGCGGCCAGGAGGTGACGGAAGCGGCCACGGCATCCTGCGTCGGCCGCACGAACAGCAGCCGCTCGAAGCCGAGCGCGGTGACCGCCTGCTCGTCGAGGTTGGCCAGGCCGTGCTGCAGCGCCTGCGGCAGCAGCGCCGGGGCGATGGGGCACACGACCACCAGCGTGTGCACGCCGCTGGCGCGCACACGCGCCGCCAGCGCGGGCAGGGCCTGCGGCTCGGGCAGGTGGTAGGCCTCGTCGCGGCCGTAGTGGTCGCGCCCGCGGTCGAACACCACCACGGCGATGTCGTGCGCCGGCAGCGCGGCGGTGTCGTCGTCTCCGCAAGGCACGGCGTGCAGCTTGCGCAGGCCGGCCTGCAGCGGCGCGCGCGTCAGCACGCCCACGCCGGCATAGCGGCCGTGGGCGAGCGCCTCCCGCAGCACCTCGCGCCCGAGCGGGCCGCCGGCACCGGCCACCAGCAGGCGGGGCGGCCGGGGTGCCGGCGCCTGCAGGCGGGTGGCGGCCTGCAGCGCGGTGGTCGGATCGAGTGCGAAAGATGGGTCCACAGTGGTTAGGATGCTAAGCGCCGCTTGAACCCGGCGCAGCCGACGGCATCTGCGCAGCACCGGTGCCGAAGACTGCCGCGCGCCGCCCCGAGTTCGCACAGAAAGGACCACCCCCATGCTCCGACGCCTTCTCGCCGCCCTGATGCTGCTCGCCACGCTGGCGCTCGGCGGCTGCGGCTACAACGACTTCCAGCGCCTCGACGAGGCGACCAAGAGCGCCTGGGCCGAGGTGCTGAACCAGTACCAGCGCCGCGCCGACCTGATCCCCAACGTGGTGGCCACCGTCAAGGGCGAGGCCAATTTCGAGCAGGAGACGCTGACCAAGGTGGTCGAGGCGCGCGCCAAGGCCACCAGCATCCAGGCCACGCCGGAGCTGATCAACAACCCCGAGGCCTTCCAGAAGTTCCAGGCCGCGCAGGGCGAGCTGAGCGGCGCGCTGTCGCGTCTGCTGGTGGTGACCGAGAACTACCCGAACCTGAAGGCCAACCAGGGCTTCCAGGACCTGCGCGTGCAGCTCGAGGGCACCGAGAACCGCATCACCGTGGCGCGCAACCGCTACATCAAGGCGGTGCAGGACTACAACGTGCTCGCGCGCAGCTTTCCCAGCAACCTGACCGCGATGGTGTTCGGCTACGCGGCCAAGCCCAACTTCACGGTGCAGAACGAGGCGCAGATCTCGGCGCCGCCGGCGGTGAGTTTCGAGAAGCCGGCCTCGAAGTGAGACCTTGATGCGACACGGCTGGCGGCGCTGGCTCGCAAGCCTGGCGCTGGCGCTGCTGGTGGGGCCGTGGAGCGCGAGCAGCGCCCAGGACCTGCGGCCGGTGCCGGTGCTCAGCGCCAGCGTGATCGACCAGACCGGCACGCTGACGCGCGCGCAGGTCAGCGCGCTGGAGGCCAAGCTCGCGGCCTTCGAGCGCGAGGCCGGTTCGCAGCTGGTGGTGCTGATCGTCGCGACCACCCAACCCGAGGACATCGCCGCCTACGCGCAGCGCGTCGGCGAGAGCTGGAAGATCGGCCGGCGCGAGGTGGGCGACGGGCTGATCGTGCTGGTGGCCAAGGACGACCGCAAGGTCCGCATCGAGGTGGCCAAGGCGCTGGAGGGCGCGGTGCCCGACCTGGCGGCCCGGCAGATCATCGACCGCGCGCTGACGCCGGCCTTCCGGGCCGGCGATTTCGCGGGGGGGCTGAACGCCGCGGTCGACCAGCTCGCGGCGCGCATCCGCGGCGAGGCGCTGCCGGCGCCGGGCTCGGTGTCGAAGGCACCTCAGTCCGGGGCGCAATGGCAGGACTTCGCGATGTTCTTCCTGCTCGCGGTGCCGATCGCCGGTGCCGTGCTCACTGGCGTGCTGGGCCGCAAGCTCGGCACGCTGGCCACCAGCGTCGGCGCCGGCGGTCTGGCCTGGGCGGTGTCGGCCAGCCTGCTGATCGGCGGCGCGGCGGCGTTGGTGGCGCTGGTGCTGGTAGGCGTGCTGGGCCTGGGCGCGGCGCGGCGGCGCGGCCTGGACACCGGCGGCCATGGCGTGCCGCCCATCATCTGGGGCGGTGGCGGCAGCAGCGGCGGCGGTTGGGGCGGCGGTGGCGGCGGGGGTTTCTCGTCCGGCGGTGGCGGCGATTTCGGCGGCGGCGGCGCGTCGGGAGACTGGTGATGATGGACCGGCTGATCCGACTGCTGCGCCACTGCTGGCTCGACGAGGACGACGCGCGCCGCGCGCTCGGCCCGGTGGCGCTGGAGCGCATCGAGCAGCGCGTGCGCGCCAGCGAGGCCGCGCACAGCGGCGAGATCCGCGTCTGCGTGGAGGCGGGGCTGCCGCTGGGCTACCTGTGGCGCAACGTCGACGCTCACGATCGCGCGCTGTCGCTGTTCGGCAAGCTGCGCGTGTGGGACACCGAGCACAACAACGGCGTGCTGATCTACCTGCTGCTGGCCGACCACCGCATCGAGATCGTGGCCGACCGCGGCCTCACGCGGCACGTGGACGCTGCGGGATGGCAGGCCATCGTCGACGGCATGGGCGCGGCGTTCCGCGAGCGGCGCTTCGAGGACGGGCTGCACGCCGCGATCGACGCCGTGGACGCCGTGCTGCGCCAGCATTTCCCGGCGGCGAGAGGGGATGGCAATCCGAACGAATTGCCGGACACTCCGGTGCTGCGCTGACCGACACCTTCACGACCTCCGACCGAATGACCTCCACGATGCGCTCTTGCTTCGCCTGGTTCGCGGCCGCCCTGCTCGCCGCACCGGCCCTCGCGGCCGACCACCCGTGGCTCAGCTCGCCGCTGCGCACCCAGCAGCCCGAGACCTACTTCACCAACCTGCGCGACGGCGACAGCATCGAGACGCCCTTCGTGCTGAAGTTCGGCCTGTCGCGCTACGGGCTGGCGCCGATCGTCAAGCCGGTCGACGGCGCCGGTCACCACCACCTGCTGGTCAACCGCGACCTGCCGCTCGACTTCACCCAGCCGCTGCCCTTCAACGACCAGTACATCCACTTCGGCAAGGGCCAGATGGAGACGGTGCTGACCTTCGTGCCCGGCACCTACACGCTGCGGCTGCTGCTGGCGGACCACAAGCACATCCCCTACTTCGTCTACAGCAAGCCGATGAAGATCACGGTGACGAAGAAGAACGACGACGTCGACCCGAAGACGCTGATCCAGCCCGGCGTCGCGATCCTCGAGCCGCGCAGCGGCGAGCCGCTGCGCACGCCGTTCCGGGTGCGACTGCACGCCTCGGGCCTGAACGTGGGCCACGTGGACATCCAGGACAAGGGCGTGGGCCACTTCCGGCTGGTCGCCGAGCGGGCCGGTGCGCCCACCGAGCGCATCGACCTCGTCAAGGGCCTGACCGAGGTCTGGCTCGCGCCGCCGCCGGGCACCTACAAGTTCAGGGTCGAACTGCTGCAGAACGCCGACCAGCAGGTGATGGCCACGTCGGCGCCGGTCGAGATCGAAGTGCCGCGCTGAGGGCAGCCGGCGCGCCCTCAGCCCGGTTCGCGCATCGAACCGGCCACCAGATCGAAGCGGAACAGCCGGCACTCGATCGGGCCGTTCCACATCGGCACGCGCCGGCTCTCCTTCAGGCGCATCGCCTGCGGCAGCTTCATGTCGGGGCTGAGCACCCAGGCGGTCCAGCCCGGGTAGGCGCGCTTCCAGTGGGTGGCGAGGCGGGTGAAGAACTCGTGGGCCGAGGCGCCGTCCGGCCCCGTCGCCGCGTGAGCCCTTGGGGTCGATGCGCTCGCCATAGGGCGGGTTGAGCATCAGCGTGCCGCGTTCGGCGGGGGCGGCGCGCTGCAGCGCGTCGACCGTCTTCAGCTCGATCGCGGCAGCGACGCCGGCGCGTGCCGCGTTGCGCGCCGCGAAATCGGTCATGCGGAAGGCCACGTCGCCGGCGAAGATGGGCACCGCGCTGGCATGCACGGCCGCCCGCGCGGCCTCGCGCAGCTCGCGCCAGGCACGCTGGGTGCCGGCGTCGCGGAACGGCCCGAGGCGCTCGAACGCGAAGCGCCGCAGCGAGCCGGGGGCAATGCCGCAGGCGATCTGCGCCGCCTCGATCGCGATCGTGCCGGAGCCGCACACCGGGTCGAGCAGCGGGCCGTCGGCCTCGCGGCCCTGCCAGCCGGCGGCGGCCAGCATCGCGGCAGCCAGCGTCTCCTTCAGTGGCGCCTCGCCCTGGTCCTCGCGCCAGCCGCGCTTGAACAGCGCCTCGCCCGAGGTGTCGACATACAGCGTGGCGTGCTCGGGCGCTAGGTGCAGCAGCAGCGGCAGGTCGGGGCGGCGGGTGTCGACGCTCGGGCGCGCGCCGAGCGCGTCGCGCATCGCGTCGCAGACACCGTCCTTGATGCGCAGCGCGGCGAAGTTCAGGCTCTTGAGCGGCGCGCGCTGCGCGGTCACGTCCACCTTCAGGGTCTGCGTCGGCGTGATCCAGTCGGGCCAGCGCGGGCTGCGGGCCAACGCGTACAGGTCGTCCTCGCTGCGGTAGGGCGCATCGGCCACCTGCCACAGCACGCGCTGGGCGAGCCGGCTGCCCAGGTTGAGTGCCATCGCCTCGCGCGGGCCGCCGCGCACCATCACGCCGCCGCGCTGCGTCTGCGCCGCCGCGCCCGGCAGCAGCCGGGCCACCTCGTCGGCGAGCAGCGCCTCGACGCCGGCCGCGCAGGGGAGGAACAAGGAGGACGACGGGGCGTCGGGCGGAAGGGCGACGTTCATGCGTGCAGAGGGGTTCGAGGGTTGCGCTCGCGCCTCGGTCGACACCGGGCGGGGCGCCGGGTCTTGTTGCCGGTTCGGGCCCGAGACCTCGTCGTTACATCATCGTGCGCCGCAGGTTGGCCGGCGCGATCTTCAGCGCCTCGCGGTACTTCGCCACCGTGCGGCGCGCCACCTGGATGCCCTGCTCTTCCAGCATGCTGCTGAGCTGGCTGTCCGACAGCGGCTTCTTGGCATCCTCGGCACTGACCAGCTGCTTGATCAGCGCACGCACCGCGGTGCTCGACGCATTGCCACCGGCCTCGGTGTTGAGCGAGGAGCCGAAGAAATACTTCAGCTCGAAGGTGCCGTAGGGCGTGGACATGTACTTGGCGGTGGTCACGCGCGAGATGGTCGACTCGTGCAGACCCAGCTCGTCGGCGATCTCGCGCAGCACCAGTGGCTTCATCGCGATCGCGCCGTGGCTGAAGAAGGCCTTCTGCCGCTCGACGATGGCCTGCGACACGCGCTGGATGGTGTCGAAGCGCTGCAGGATGTTCTTCATGAACCAGCGCGCCTCCTGCAGCCGCGAGCTCAGGCCCGCGCCCGATTCGGTGCGCGCGCCCCGCTGCTGCTTGATGGCCTGGGCGTAGAGGTCGTTGATGCGCAGCTTGGGCATCACGTCGGGGTTGAGCACCACGCGCCAGCCGCGGCCGGCCTTCTGCACGATGACATCGGGCACGATGATGTTGGCCTCGGCCTTGGTGAAGGGCCGGCCGGGCTTGGGCTCGCAGCGCACGATCAGCGCCTGCGCGGCCTTCAGCAGCTCCTCGTCGGCGCCGGTGGCCGCCATCAGCTTCTTGCCGTCGCGCCGCGCCAGCAACTCGAGGTGGTACTTGCAGATCAGGATCGCGATCATCTGCGCCTCGCAGCGCGGTCCGGCCCGCAGCTGCAGCGTCAGGCACTCCGACAGGTCGCGCGCACCGACGCCCAGCGGCTCCAGGTTGTGCAGCCACTTCAGCGCGCAGCGCAGGCGGTCGAGCAGCTCCTCGACCGCGATGTCGTCCTCGTCGCCGGCCAGGCGCTGGGCGATCTCTTCCAGGGGGTCGGCCAGGTAGCCGTCCTCGTCGAGCGATTCGATCAGCACCATCACCGCGCCGCGGTCCTCGTCGCTCAGGCGCATGCCGCGCAACTGGTCGCGCAGGTGGTCCTGCAGGCTCACCCCGGCGCTGCTGCGCTCCATGGGGTCGAACTCGTCGCTGTCGTTGTTGCCGGCCTTGCCGGGCGTCTCGCGGATGCCGTCGAAGTCCTCGCGCTCGGTGCCGTTCTCCCAGTCCTCGCGCTCGGTGGTGCCGAACTCGGCCGCATCCACCGCGACCGGCTCGGGGTCGGCGGCCACCTCGGACCCCGAGCCCTCCCAGGCGTCATCGGCCTGGCGCTCCGTGGCCGTGGCGCGCTCCACCGGCGCGTCGAACGGGGTCGGCGCATCTTCCTCCACTTCGAGGAAGGGGTTCTGCTCCAGCATCTGCTCGACTTCCTGGTGAAGCTCGAGCGTGGAAAGCTGCAGCAGCCGGATCGACTGCTGAAGCTGCGGCGTGAGCGCCAGATGCTGCGAAAAACGGACCTGCAGGGAAGGCTTCATCACATCCTGAAGTGCTCGCCGAGGTAGACCTTGCGGACGTCGGCGTTCTCGACGATCTGCTCGGGGGTGCCTTCGGCCAGCACGCGTCCTTCGCTGATGATGTAGGCGCGGTGGCAGATGCCCAGGGTCTCGCGCACGTTGTGGTCGGTGATCAGCACGCCGATACCGCGGCTCTTGAGGAAGCCGATGATTCGCTGGATCTCGATCACCGCGATCGGATCGACGCCGGCGAACGGCTCGTCGAGCAGGATGAAGCGCGGCTGCGTGGCCAGCGCGCGGGCGATCTCGACGCGCCGCCGCTCGCCGCCCGACAGTGCCGGTGCCGGGCTGTCGCGCAGCTTGTCGATCGACAGGTCGTGCAGCAGGCCGTCGAGCAGCTCGTCGATGCGTGCCTTGGTGTAGGCCTTGCCGCGCTCGTCGAACTGCAGCTCCAGCACCGCGCGGATGTTCTCCTCGACGGTGAGCTTGCGGAAGATCGAGGCTTCCTGCGGCAGGTAGGACAGCCCGAGGCGCGAGCGCTGGTGGATCGGCAGGCGCTCGATCGGCGCGCCGTCGATGCGGATCTCGCCGGCGTCGGCGCGCACCAGGCCCACGATCATGTAGAAGCTGGTGGTCTTGCCGGCGCCGTTCGGGCCCAGCAGGCCCACCACCTCGCCGGCCGCAACGGCCAGGTGCACGTCCTTGACGACCTTGCGGGCGCCGTAGCTCTTCTGCAGTCCGCGAGCCTCCAGGCGGCTCGCCATCGCCGTGTTCATGGCCGCGTCCCCGCCCCGGAGTTGGGCGCAGAAGCCGGGTTCTCGCGCGGCGTCAGCACGCCGCGCACCCGGCCTGGCGCGGCCGCGGAGGCCGGGCCGCCGAGCACCTGGAAGACCTCGGTCACGTTGTCGTAGGAGATGGTGTTGCCGGCCACTTCGTCGGCCAGCGTGCTGCCGCGGAAGCGCCGCAGCACGGCCTGGTTCACGAGCCGCACGGTGTCGCCGCGGCCGTCGTACTCGAGGCGCTCGGCCTCGCCCTCGATGTACTCGTCGTTGCTGCCGCGCTTCTGGCGGAAGTAGGCACGCTTGTTCGGCCAGCCGGTCGCCACCGCGGACTGGTAGCCCTCGGGACTCTGGCGCACCTCCACGCGGTCGGCGCGGATGACGATGCTGCCCTTGGTGATCTCGACGTTGCCCGACAGGATGTTCAATTGCTTGACCTCGTCGACCCGGGCCGAGTCGGCAGTGAAGGCCAGCGGCTGGGTGCGGTCAGCCTTTTCGGCGGCGAAGGCCGGCAGCAGGGCCAGCCCCAGCACCGCCAGGACGGCCCGGCAAACAGGCTGCGCCAGCAAGGTGCACCGCGATGCAGGATAGGGGGTCGGAGCGGACATGGAGGGAATCGGCATGAATCTTGCTGCCGATTCTAGGGTGAGTTCGACCGCTTGCCACGGCCGGCCGCCGCTCCGGCGGCCGCTGTCGCGTCGACGCCAAACGAGGGTCAGCCGCCCTTGCGGATCTGCGCGATCAGGTGGTCGGTGATCGCCAGCGCGCGGTCGTTGCTGCCGGCCAGCGAACCCGAGGTGTAGTAGGACCCGTTGATGCCGATCGCCGGCGTGCCGTCGATCTTGTAGCCGGCCGACAGCGCGGCGGCCTGGCGGGCCTTGGTCTGCACCGAGAACGAGTTCATCACGTCGAGGAACTTGGCCTTGTCGACGCCATTCTTCGCCACGAAGTCGCCGATCGCCTCGGGCGTGTTCAGCGGATTGCGTTCGACGTGCATCGCGGTGAAGACCTTGCGGTGCAGGGTGTCGACCAGCCCCAGGGCCTCGATCGCGAAGTACAGCTTCTGGTGCAGCACGAACGGCACCTCGCGGAAGGCGACCGGCAGGCGCCGGAAGGTGATGTCCGGCGGCAGCTTCTTGACCCAGGTTTCGAGCATCGGCTCGAAGGCGTGGCAGTGCGGGCAGCCGTACCAGAAGAACTCCACGACCTCGAGCTTCTTCGGGTCCTGCGTCGGCTGGCGCTGCGACAGCTTCACGTAGTCCTTGCCCTCGACCGGACCGCCCTGGGCGTGGCCGAAGGCCGGCAGCAGTCCGACGCAGGTGGTGGCCAGCGACAGGGTCGTGAAGTCACGACGGTTCATGAGCATCCTTTCAGCGTTCAGACAGACGCAGCGGTGGAGTCGTCCCCACGCCGCGAAGTTCATTTCTGCACCCGCACCAGCGCCGACACCATGCCGGCGCCGTCCAGCGTTTCCTTCACCTTCTCGGCCTCGGCGCGCTGCACGAACGGGCCGACGCGCACACGGTACATCGTCCGGCCCGATTGCTCGCGCTCGGTGATCTTGGACTCGAAGCCCTGGATCGCCAGCTTGGCGCGCTGGGCCTCGGCTTCCTCGGTGCGCGCGTAGGCGCCGACCTGCACGAAATAGACAAACGCCTCGGACGCGCCGGTGGTGGACAGGTCCGGGCCGGGCCGGGCCGGGCCGCCGCCGAGGATCGCGGCCGGGTCACGGCCGTCGGGCGCCGGCCGTGCCGTGCCGGTGGCCGGACCCGAGGCCGCGGGCGCCACCGGGACACCGGCGCCGGAGGCGGCTGGCGCCGGCTTCTTGCCATGCAGCGGCGTGTTGGGATCCCAGTTGCGGTTGCGTTCGGCCTCGGCCGCGTCCTGCTCCGCGGTGCGCTGCGGGACCTTGTTGATGAACGGGATCGGCACCTTGGTAACGTACAGCGCAACGCCCAGCGCCAGCGCCAGGCCGATCAGCAGGCCGGCGATCAGGCCGACGATGAAGCCACCGTGCTGCGACGAGCGACGAGAGAAGGGGAAGAAGGGCATGGCAGCTCCGGTCACATCCTGTCGGGGGCGCTGACGCCGAGCACCGCCAGGCCGTTGCGCAGCACCTGCGCGGTGGCGGCGAGCAGCGCCAGCCGCGCGCGGCTCAGCGCCGGGTCGTCGGTGAGAAAGCGCTCGGCCGCGTAATAGCTGTGGAAGGCGCCCGCCAGGTCGCGCAGGTAGAACGCCACGTCGTGCGGCGCCAGGCTCTCGGCGGCGCCGCTCAGCATCACCGGGTAGGCGGCCAGCTTGAGCATCAGTGCGGCCTCGGTGGGGGCCACCAGCCGCGCGAGATCGGCCTGGGCCAGCGTGGCCGGGTCGCCGGCCTGCTGCTCGCGCCACTGCACGATGACCGAGCAGATGCGCGCATGCGCGTACTGCACGTAGTAGACCGGGTTCTCGTCGTTCTTCTTCAGCGCCAGGTCGACGTCGAACACGAACTCGGTGTCGGCCTTGCGGCTGATCAGGAAGAAGCGCACCGCGTCCTTGCCGGTCCAGTCGATCAGGTCCCGCAGCGTCACGTAGCTGCCGGCGCGCTTGGAGATCTTGACCTCCTCGCCGCCGCGCATCACGGTGACCATCTTGTGCAGCACGTAGTCGGGGTAGCCCGCGGGAATGCCCACGTCGGCGGCCTGCAGCCCGGCGCGCACCCGCGCGATGGTGCCGTGGTGGTCGCTGCCCTGGATGTTGATGACCTTGTGGTAGCCGCGTTCCCACTTGTTGACGTGGTAGGCCACGTCGGGCACGAAGTAGGTGTAGCTGCCGTCGGACTTCTTCATGACGCGATCCTTGTCGTCGCCATAGTCCGTGGTGCGCAGCCACAGTGCGCCGCCGTCCTCGAAGGTCTTGCCGGCCGCGACCAGCTTGCCCACCGTGGCCTCGACGCGGCCGGTGGCGTAGAGGCTGGATTCGAGGAAGTAGTGGTCGAACCGGACGCCGAAGGCCTGCAGGTCGAGATCCTGCTCGTGGCGCAGGTAGGCCACGGCGAACTGGCGGATGCCGTCCAGGTCGGCGGGGTCGCCGGAAGCGGTGAACTCGCGGTCGTCGGCCTTGACGGTCTTGCGGGCCAGGAAGTCGGCGGCGATGTCGGCGATGTAGTCGCCGTTGTAGGCGCTCTCCGGCCAGCCCGCGTCACCCGGCTTCAGGCCCTGGAGGCGGGCCTGGGTCGACGCGGCGAGCGTGCCGATCTGCACGCCGGCGTCGTTGTAATAGAACTCGCGCGTGACCTGCCAGCCCTGCGTCTCGAACAGTTTGCAGATCGCATCGCCGAGCGCCGCCTGGCGGCCATGGCCCACGTGCAGCGGGCCGGTAGGGTTGGCGGAGACGAACTCGACCAGCGCCCGCTCGCTCGTGGCCGGCTGGCGGCCGAAATCGGTGCCGCTCGCCAGCACCTCGGCGACGATCTGCTGCTTGGTGGTGTCCTTGAGCCGCAGGTTGATGAAGCCGGGGCCGGCGATCTCGAGCGCCGCGACCCAGCGCTGCACCGCTTCACGGCGCTGCAGTGCGTCGATCAGGGCCTGGGCCAGCTCGCGCGGATTGCGCTTGAGCGGCTTGGCGAGCTGCATCGCCGAGGTGATGGCGAGGTCGCCGTGGGCGGCCTGTTTCGGACTCTCGAAGGCGGCAATCGGGGGCTGCTCGGGCGCCAGTTCGGCGAGGGCATCGCCGAGGGCCACCAGGAGCTCTTGCTGGGCACGGATCATCGCCGGATTCTAGGGGCGGGGTCGGCACGCGATCGATGGGCAGTCCTTCACGGCGGGCGGGCCGGCGAGCGTGGCATCCCCGTCCCTGACATCAGGGCGGTGGAATGATGCGGCCACACTTGCCTCCGCCATGAGTCCATCCCCCGCTTCCTCCGACGTCCTGCCCGAACGCATCGGCAAATACCGTGTGCTGCGCAAACTCGGCGAGGGCGCGACCAGCGAGGTCTTCCTGTGCCGGGACGACTTCAACGAGCGCGATGTCGCCGTCAAGCGCGTGCGCGCCAGTGCGCTGGCCGACGTGAGCGATGGCGCGCTGCACGCGCGCTTCTTCGCGGCCGAGGCGGCGCTGGTCGGGCGGTTGCAGCACCCCAATGTCGTGCAGATCTTCGACGCGGTGCCCGACCCGACCGAGCCCTACGTGGTCATGGAGCACGTGGCGGGCACCACGCTGCGGCCGTTCTGTCGCGCCGACCAGCTGCTGCCGCTGGACCAGGTGGTGGAAATCGGCTTCAAGTGCGCGATGGCGCTGGGCTATGTGTCGCGCCAGGGCCTGATCCACCGCGACGTGAAGCCGGCCAACCTGCTGGCCAGCACGAATGCGAACGGCGACATCGTCGACGTGAAGGTCAGCGATTTCGGCAGCGTGCTCAACCTGCAGGCCGACACGACCCAGGTGTTCCGGGTCGGCTCGCTGGCCTACATGTCGCCCGAGCAGCTCGATGGCGGCACGCTCGACGCCCGTGCCGATGTCTACTCGCTCGGTGCGGTGCTCTACCACCTGATCGCCGGCCGCCCGCCGTTCGACGCGAGCGCGCAGTCGGTGCTGATGGCGCAGATCTACAGCGCCCAGCCCGCCTCGCTGTGCGGCCTGCGCGGCGGGGTCGAGCCGGCGCTCGACGCAGTGATCCAGCGTGCGCTCGCCAAGCGCGCCGACGACCGCTACGCGGACTGGGACGAGTTCGCCCAGGCGCTGTCGGCGCTGGTGGCCAACCGCCAGGTGCCGCGCGGCCAGGTCCAGGGCGTGCTCGACTCGGAGCGCTTCACGCTGCTGCGCGCGCTCGAGTTCTTCAGCCAGTTCGGCGACGTCGAGCTGTGGGAGGTGGTGCACCGCTGCGCCTGGCAGCGCTATCCGCTGGGCCACCTGATCTACCGCCGTGGCGAGGAGGGCAACACCTTCCACATCATCGCGGAGGGGGCGGTCGACGTGTACCGCGACAGCCAGCGCGTGGCGCACCTCGGCGCGGGCACCTCGGTCGGCGAGATGGCCTACCTGGCGCCCAACCCCGAGCTGCGCCGCCACAGCACCGACGTGACGGTGGTCGCGCCGGCCACGATGATCTCCTTCACGCCGGACTCGATGGCGCGGCTCAGTCCCGGCTGCCGCCACCTGTTCGACGAGGCCTTCATCCGCGTGCTGGTGCGCCGCCTGCACGTGGCCCACGAGGCGCTGGCGCATCCGCGACGGATCGCCTGACCACGCGCCCAGCCTGACAGCCAGCCATCGGCGTCAACGCCGGTCGCGCGCCGCCGTTCAGGCGCTTGTGGTGTGCACGGGGGCCATGCTTCAATGGCTGCGGCGGTGCCCGCCGCATGCCCCGACCCCAAGCGAAGGAGATCCGATGAAGAAGCTGATCAACGCTGCGGCCCTGTGTGCGGCCGCCTTCGTGCTGCCCGCCCATGCCGCCGATGCGGCGGCGTCCGCGCCGACCGCGCAGCAGACCAAGATGTCCACCTGCAACAAGGACGCCGGCGAGATGAAGGGCGACGAGCGCAAGGCCTTCATGAAGAAGTGCCTGTCCGCCAAGCCCGCCACCCAGCAGGACAAGATGAAGAGCTGCAACAAGGACGCCGGCGAGATGAAGGGTGACGAGCGCAAGGCCTTCATGAAGGAGTGCCTCAGCAAGTAGCCGCCGCTGCGCGACGGCCACCGCCCCGGCTCAGTACACCTCGAGCCGACGTGCGCCGTCCTGCAGCACGATCTGCCCGAACTCGCTGAGGCCTTCGCCGTGGCCGAACAGGCTCACGCCGATCAGCCACACGCGCGTCACGCGCGCCGGGACCCGGTCGCCGATCGCCCGGCGATAGAGCGCGTGCAGGTTGACCGATTCCTCGACCCAGCGGCCCAGATCGGCGGTGCCTGAGCGCGTGACCACGTGGGTCTCGCGGTCCTTCCAGGCCGGCAGCGGGCAGGCGAAGATCTCGCCCACCGGCAGGCTGTGGCTCCACAGGAAGGTGAGGTCGCGGCCGTCGTCGAACTCCACCGCGATGCTCATGTAATCGTGCGTCGGCACCTGGTTCTCGGGCGCCCGGGCCGGCAGTCGCTCCGCCTTCCAGCGCCAGCGCAGCACGGTGTCGGGCGTCAGGTCGAAGGGGGTGTCCTTCTGCAGGATGCCGACATCGTCGCGGGTGTGCAGCCGGATCGCGCGGGGCGGGTGGCCGGGGCCGGTGGGGTGTTCGACCTCGGTGAAGATCTCGGCCGGGCCGAGTTCCCACAGGTAGTGCCAGTCGTCCGGTGGCGGTGTGGTGCCGCCGCCCAGGCGCTGGACTTCGGCCGCGGCCAGGGGCCCCACCACCGTGGGCAGCGCGGCGAGCCGCTGCAGTTCGGACCCGATGTGCACGCCGGCGCGCCATTGCAGCAGCGCGACGCTGACGCCGCCGCCGGCATCCGGGTTGGCGGCGGCCGGTTCGCCCGCGTAGCGGCCGGTCTCGTCGAGCCAGCGCAGTCCCGGATAGAGCTTGAGCTGCAGCGTGCCGGCACGGTCGGCGGTCACGGTGTCGGTCGCGCGCTCACCGCGGAAGATCGGGCCCTGGTCACCGATGCGGCTCCAGACGGCCATCGGGGCGTCGAGCGACAGCGCGTAGGCGCGTGACCACCACACCCGCCCGCTCTTCAACAGCGTGACGCGGTCGCCGGGCAGCAGCGCGAGGCCGGTGTCCAGCCAGGGCCCGACATCGCCGCTCAGGTGCAGCACCTTGAGCCCCACGATCGCCTGCCCGGCCTGGGGTGCGACGGCCTGTCGCACCGCCGTCTCGAAGGCGCCGTGGTCGACCGCGGACGGTGGGGGCGGTGCGGCCGTGGCCGTCGCGGCCACGGCCGCGGCGATGCCGGCGGCCCACAGCGCGAGGGCGAGGAGGGAACGTCGTGCCGCCGGGAGCGGGAGTGTCATGAGGCAGTCTCCTGTAGGGATCGTCGCGGCGCCGCGCTGCGGCAGGCCGGCCCGGCGCGATGCCGGGCGACGTCACCTTAGGAGCCAGGGGCCGGTCGCCGCAGAGCAGATTGCCCGCGGCGGGCCGGGAAGATCGCCCCCGGTGCGATTCAGGGCATCGCGGGCGACCAGTAGGTCGAATCGCCGTAGGTGTGCTTCAGGAAATCGATCCACAGCCGCACGCGCAGCGGCAGGTGCTTGCGCTGCGGGAACACCGCGTAGATGCCGTTCGGCGGCGCCGCGAAGTCGTCGAGCAGCGTGACCAGCGCGCCGCTGGCCACCTCCTGCTCCACCTCCCAGGTGCTGCGCCAGGCGATGCCGTGGCCGGCGAGGCACCAGTCGTGCAGCACCTGGCCGTCGGAGCAGTCGTAGCGGCCGCTCGGCCGCAGGTGCGTCAGTTCGCCGTCGACGCTGAACGCCCAGCCGCGCGCCTGGCTGGCGTTCGAACTCAGCGTGAGGCACTGGTGGCGGCCCAGTTCGCCGGGATGCTGCGGCGTGCCGGCGCGCTGCAGGTAGGCCGGGGCCGCCACGCACAGGCGGCGGTTGTCGGCCAGCCGCAGGCTGACCAGGCTGGAGTCGGGCAGGTCGCCGACCCGCACCGCGCAGTCGTAGCCCTCGTTGACGATGTCGACCACCCGGTCGCTGAGGTTCAGCGACACCGACACGTCGCGGTGCGCCTCGGCGAAGCGCGGCACCAGCGGCGCCACGTGGCGCCGGCCGAAGCCGGCTGGTGCGGTGAGGCGCAGGTGGCCACTGGCCTTCACGCCGCCGGCGCTGACGCTGGCCTCGGCATTGGCCAGATCGGTCAGCAGGCGCTGGGCGTCCTCGAGGAAGGCGCTGCCTTCGTGCGTCAGCGTGATGCGCCGGGTGGTGCGCACCAGGAGCTTCACCCCCAGGCGCTCTTCCAGTGCATCGATGCGGCGGCCGATCACGGCCGGAGCCACGCCCTCGGCGCCAGCGGCGGCGGTCAGGCTGCCCTTGGTGGCGACGGCGGCGAAGGATTCGATCTGCTTGAGGCGATCCATGGCGGGCAAATGGGGCGGATTCGGGGCAGATTACTGATGCTTCAGTAAAAGATCAAGCGCAAATCGGTCGCTAAATGCGCACTCAGGTTCGTAATAAAGTGGCCTCTCGATGAAGTCACCCAAGCCGTCCCTCTCCGTCCAAGCCGTGCTGTTCGACGCGTACGGCACGCTGTTCGACGTCTACAGCGTCGGTACGCTGGCCGAGCAGCTGTTTCCCGGCCAGGGCGAGGCGCTGGCGGTGCTGTGGCGTGACAAGCAGATCGAGTACACGCGCCTGGTGTCGATGAGCCAGCGCTACCGGCCGTTCTGGGAGCTCACGCGCGCGGGGCTGCGCTACGCCTGCGCGCGGCTGCAGCTCGACCTGACGCCGGAGCGCGAGACCCAGTTGCTCAACCAGTACCGCCACCTCGGTGCCTTTCCCGAGAACAAGGCGGTGCTGACGGCGCTGAAGGCGCGCGGCGTGACCACCGGCATCCTCAGCAACGGCGACCCCGAGATGCTGGGCATCGCGGTGCGCAGCGCCGGCTACGTGGACGACAAGGGCCAGGGCCTGCTCGACCACGTGCTCAGCGTCGAGAGCGTGCAGCGCTTCAAGACCGACCCGGCCGCCTATGCGCTGGGCCCGCAGGCGCTGGGCATTCCGGCCCGGCAGATCCTGTTCGTTTCCAGCAACGGCTGGGACGCGATCGGCGCGACTTGGTACGGTTACTGCACGCTGTGGGTGAACCGCTTCAAGCTGCCGCTCGAGGCCCTCGACACCGAGCCGACGCGCACCGGCAGCAGCCTGCGCGACGTGCTCGACTTCTTTCCCAAGACCTGAAACTCCCTGTCCCTAGGAGCTGACCATGACGACCCTCCAACTGCCCGCCGGCCTGCAGATCAACGCGGCGATCCTGCCGGGCTTCGAGACCATCCTCACGCCGGCGGCGCTCGAGCTCGTGGCCAAGCTGCACCGCACCTTCGAGCCCCGCCGCCAGGAACTGCTGGCCGCGCGCGTGGCACGCGTGAAGCGGCTCGATGCCGGCGAGCGCCCCGATTTCCTGCCGGAGACGAAGGCGATCCGCGAAGGCGACTGGAAGATCGCGCCGATCCCGAAGGCGCTGGAGTGCCGTCGCGTCGAGATCACCGGGCCGGTCGAGGCCAAGATGGTCATCAACGCCTTCAATTCGGGCGCTGATTCGTACATGACCGACTTCGAGGACAGCAACTCGCCGGTCTGGGCGAACCAGATCCAGGGGCAGATCAACCTGTACAAGGCGATCCGCCGCACGCTGACGCTGGGCCAGGCGGGCAAGACCTACAAGCTCAACGACAAGATCGCGACGCTGCAGGTGCGCCCGCGCGGCTGGCACCTCGACGAGAAGCACGTGCTGGTCGACGGCCAGCGCGTCTCCGGCGGCATCTTCGACTTCGCGCTATTCCTGTTCCACAACGCCAAGGAGCAGATCGAGCGCGGCGCCGGCCCGTTCTTCTACCTGCCGAAGATGGAGTCGCACCTCGAGGCGCGGCTGTGGAACGACATCTTCATCGCCGCGCAGAAGGAGATCGGCCTGCCGCAGGGCACGATCAAGGCGACGGTGCTGATCGAGACCATCCTCGCCGCGTTCGAGATGGACGAGATCCTGTACGAGCTGCGCGAGCACAGCGCCGGGCTGAATGCCGGCCGCTGGGACTACATCTTCTCGTGCATCAAGAAGTTCAAGAACGACCGCGACTTCTGCCTGGCCGACCGCGCCAAGGTCACGATGACGGCGCCCTTCATGCGCGCCTACGCGCTGCTGCTGCTCAAGACCTGCCACAAGCGCGGCGCGCCCGCGATCGGCGGCATGAGCGCGCTGATCCCGATCAAGAACGACCCCGAGAAGAACGCCATCGCGATGGCCGGGATCATCAAGGACAAGCGCCGCGACGCGAACGACGGCTACGACGGTGGCTGGGTCGCGCACCCGGGCCTGGTCGAGTCGGCGATGAAGGAGTTCGTCGACGTGCTGGGCGATCGCCCGAACCAGATCGAGCGCCAGAAGCCCTACACCCACATCACCGCCGCGCAACTGCTGGAGTTCGCGCCCGAGGCCCCGATCACCGAGGCCGGGCTGCGCATGAACATCAACGTCGGCATCTATTACCTGGCGTCCTGGCTGGCCGGCAACGGCTGCGTGCCGATCTACAACCTGATGGAGGACGCCGCCACCGCCGAGATCTCGCGCTCGCAGGTGTGGCAGTGGATCCGCAGTCCCAAGGGCGTGCTCGCCGACGGCCGCAAGGTCACCGCCGACATGGTGCGCAAGATGGTGGCCGAGGAGCTCAAGGGCATCAAGGACGCCGGCTACGAAGGCCAGACGGTCGACCGCGCGGCCGAGATCTTCGAGCAGATGAGCACCCAGGATGCGTTCGCCGAGTTCCTGACGCTGCCGCTGTACGAAGAGATCTGATCGAGGCCGTGAAGGACGGGCTGCGGGGCAGCCCGTCCCCGCCGTGCACCGCGACGCGGCGCGCCGCGGTGCGCACGGTTCGTGCATGAGTGCGGGTTGACACCGAGTCGACCATGCCCGACGAACCCTGCACGCGCATCCTCATCGTCGGTGCCGGCTTTGCCGGCACCCAACTCGTGCGTTCGTTGCACCGCCGGCTGCCGCCCGGCGTGGAAACGACGCTGCTCTCCGACGAGAGCTACACCACCTTCAATCCGATGCTGCCGGAAGCGGTGGGGGCGTCGGTCTTCCCGGAGCAGGTGGTCGTGCCGGTGCGCGAGATGACGCGCCAGGGCGGCGCCTGCCGCTTCATCATGGGGTCGGTGACGCAGGTCGATCTGACCGCGGGACGCCTGGTCTGCCGCACGCTGGCCGGCGAGCGCGAACTCGCCTACGACCACCTCGTGTTCGCGGTCGGCAACCGGGCCCGGCTCGACCTGCTGCCCGGCATGGCCGAGCACGCGCTGCCGCTCAAGACCGTGGGCGACGCGATGCACATCCGCAACACGGTGCTGCGCCGGCTGGCCTGCATCGAGCTGGAGGACGACGCATCGGCGCGCCGCGCGCTCGGGCACTTCGTCGTCGTCGGGGGCGGCTTCTCGGGTGTCGAGGTGGCCGGCGAACTGGTCGACTGCCTCGCGAGCATCCGCCGCTACTACCCGCGCGTGGCGGCCGACGAGTTGCGCGTCACGGTGCTGCAGGGGCTGGACCGGCTGCTGCCCGAGCTGTCGCCCCGGCTCGGCGTCGCCGCGCTGAACTCGCTGCGCGAGCGCGGTGTGGACGTGCGGCTGATGGCCCGGGCGACCTGCATCACGGCCGACGGCGTGCAACTGGGCGACGGGGAATTCATCGAGGGGCGCACCGTGATCGGCACCATCGGCACCGCAGCCAACCCGCTGCTTGCCAGGCTGGGCCTGCCCCTCAGCGGGGGCCGCGTGGTGGTGGCCGGTGACCTGTCGGTACCGGGCTATCCCGGGCTGTGGGCGGTGGGCGACTGCGCCTGCGTGCCCAACGCGCTGGACGGCAGCACCGCACCGCCGACGGCGCAGTTCGCGGTACGCGAGGCGCAGCACCTCGCGCGCAACCTCGGCGCGGTGGTGACCGGGGCACCGACCACGGCCTTCCGCTACCGCTCGCGCGGCATGATGGCCTCGATCGGTCACCTGAAGGGCGTGGCCGAGGTCGCCGGCCTGCCGCTCACCGGCTGGCCGGCCTGGCTGGTGTGGCGCGCCTACTACCTGTCGCAGATGCCGTCCTTCGGTCGACGGCTGCGCATCTTCTTCGAGTGGTTCTGGGGCATGTTCTACCCACCCGACATCACCCACCTGCGCTTCACCCGCAGCGCCGAACTCGGCAGCGACGAGGAGCGGCGGCAACGCGAGGCCAGTGCCACTGCAGTCGCGACGGTGTGATGCGGCATTGCATGCGAGCGCCGCGCCGGGCCGCTGTGTTGCGCTCGTGTCCCCCGCGGTCCGCCCGTGGGGCCGGCCGCGGGGGACACGAACGTAGCCGCTCACCCGGCGGCCTGGTCTGCAGCGCGCGGTACGAGCATGCAATGCGACGCAAGAGCCCGCCGCACATCGGATTTCGTCACGGTGCATCCCGGCGGCTGCATCCGCAGGACTCTCGGCTCCGTAGTACCGGAACCATCGGCCGGTGCATCGCGCCGCGCCTGCCGCGTTCCCCTGAATCCCACCATGCCCACCCACGCCTCGCCCTGCTGGTACGCAGCCTCGGCATGTGCTGACAGAATCCGCCCATGTCCAGCAGTCCCCCCCGCCGCACGGCCGATCCTTTCGACTACGAGTCGGCGCTCGAAGCCTGCGCCCGTGGCGAACGCTTCGCGCTGCGGGCGCTCTACGAGCGCGAGGCGCGCTGGCTGCTCGGCGTGGCATTGCGCATCGTGCGGGACCGTGACATGGCGCACGACGTGCTGCAGGACGCCTTCCTGCAGGTCTGGCAGCGGGCGTCGAGCTACCAGCGCGCGCTCGGGTCGGCGCGCGGCTGGATCTACACCGTGGTGCGCCATCGCGCGCTCGACGAGGTGCGCCGCGTGCGCCGCGAGACGCCGGTGGGCGACGAACTCGAAGCGCTGGCCGACCAGCATGCCGCGTCGAACGCAGTGCATGAGCTGCCGCATGCCGACGCGGCCTCGCTGTCGCGTTGCATGGAGACGCTGGACGAGCGCAAGCGCGACTGCATCGTCTACGCCTTCGTCGAGGGCTACACCCACGAGCAGATCGCGCAGCAGACCGCCACGCCGGTCGGCACCGTCAAATCGTGGATCCGTCGCGGTCTGCTGTCGCTGAAGGAGTGCCTGTCGTGAGCCTCGACGATCCGCACGAGCGCAGCGCCACCGCCGGCGAGTACGTGCTGGGCACGCTGGGCGCGTCCGAGCGTGCCGAGTTCCAGCGTGCGCTGGGGGAGGACGCGGCGCTCCAGGCCGAGGTCTACGCGTGGCAGGACCGCCTTCTCGGTCTCGCGGGCCGCGTCGCGCCGGCCGAGCCGTCGGCCGGCCTGTGGCCGGCCATCGAAGCCCGCTTGCGCTCCGGTCCGGCCACGGCGGCGGAGATTCCGACGCGTGCTGCGGCCCTGCCGGCTGCCAACGACCCGGCCTGGCGCCGCCTGCGGCGCTGGCAATGGACCAGCGGCCTGGCGATCGCCGCCTCACTGGTGCTGGCCACGCTGCTGGTGCTGCGCGCGCCGGCGCCGGCCGACGCGCCTCGCTACCTGGCGGTGCTGCAGGCCCCGGGCAGCAACACCACCGGCTGGGTCGTCGAGGCCACCGCTGGCGGGCAGTTGCGGCTGGTGCCGGTCGGCACGACCGAGGCCGTGCCGCCGGGCAAGGCGCTGCAGTTCTGGACCAAGGCCGAAGGCGCTGCCGGGCCCACCTCGCTCGGGCTGGTGCGGGCCGGGCAGGTCACCGAACTGCCGGTCGCGACGCTGCCGACGCTGGAGGCGAGGCAGTTGTTCGAGCTCACGCTGGAGCCCGAGACCGGCTCGCCGATCGGCCGGCCGACCGGGCCGATCCTGTTCGTCGGCCGCTCGGTGCGCCTGTAGCAGCAGGCGCCGCCCTGACCGCCTGGAGACGCCTTCTTGAGCCCGCACGACCCGCCCTTCCGTCCTGTTCACGCCTGCGGGCTGCATCGTGCGCTGTTCGGCCCCGAGTCGGCGGCGGGCCAGGCCGAACCGGGCCGTGGCGCTGCGGCGTCGGGCATCGAGCAGAGCTGCTTCGACCGCTCGGTGCGCGCGCAGGACGACCTGTTCCGCCATGTCAACGGCGGGTGGCTGAAGCACACCGCCATTCCCGCCGACCGCGCGTCCACCGGCGCCTTCATGCAGATCCACGACCGCATCCAGGACCAGTTGCTGGCCCTGATCGACGAGGCGTCCGCCGAGGGCCAGGACGGCGAGGCGCGGCAGATCGGCGATCTGTACGCCAGCTTCATGGACGAGGCCGCGATCGAGGCGCGTGGCCTCGCGCCGCTGCAGGACGAACTGGCGGCTGTTGCCGCGATCAACGATCGCGCGCAGTTCGGTGCATGGCTTGCCGACGCCGTCAGCGCCGGCCTGGGGGTGCCGCTGGCCCTGCATATCGGCCAGGACGATCGCGATTCGACGCGCTACGTGCCCTTCCTGTCGCAAGGCGGCCTGGGCCTGCCCGACCGCGACTACTACCTGCTGGAGGACAACGCGCGTTTCGGCGAGGTGCGCGCGCAGTACCGGGCGCACATGGCCGCGATGCTGGTGCTGGCCGGCGAGCCTGCGGCCGCGGCCGAGGCGGCGGCGCAGGCCGTGTTGGCGCTCGAGACCGAGCTGGCCCAGGCGCAGTGGTCGCGCGTCGAGAACCGTGACCCGGTGAAGACCTACAACCGCTGCGACTTCGCCACGCTGCGCGCGCTGGCCCCGGCGATCGACTGGGACGGCTTCGCCGCGCGCACCGGCCTGGCCGGTCGCGCCGAAGGGCTGGTGGTCGGCCAGCCGAGTTACCTGGCTGCGCTGTCGGCGCGGCTCGCCGACGCGCCGCTCGACGCCTGGAAGGCCTACGCGACGCTGCGTGTGCTGTATGCCTACGCGCCCTTCCTGGGCCGCGCGATCGTCGACGCCCGTTTCGCCTTCACCGGCACCGTGCTGCGCGGCACGCCGGAGAACCTGCCGCGCTGGAAACGCGGTGTCGCGCTGGTCGAGGGCTGCCTTGGCGAGGGCCTGGGCCAGCTCTACGTGGCCCGACACTTCCCGCCGGCCCACAAGGCGCGCATGGAGGCGCTGGTCGCGCAACTGCTCGCGGCCTACCGACGGAACCTCGACACGCTGGACTGGATGGGGCCGGCCACGCGCGCCCAGGCGCAGGCCAAGCTGGCCCGGCTCGTGACCAAGATCGGCTACCCGGTGCGCTGGCGCGACTACCGCGCGCTGGAGATCCGCCGCGACGACGTGGTCGGCAACGTGCGGCGCGTGCGTGCGTTCGAGCATGCGCGCCAGCTCGCTCGGCTGGGCCAGCCGATCGACCGCGACGAGTGGGGCATGACGCCGCAGACCGTGAACGCCTACTACAACCCGTCGATGAACGAGATCGTGTTCCCGGCGTCCATCCTGCAGCCGCCGTTCTTCGACGCGGACGCCGACGACGCGGTGAACTACGGCGCGATCGGTGCCGTCATCGGCCACGAGATCAGCCACGGCTTCGACGACATGGGCAGCCAATACGACGCCGACGGCAATCTGCGCGACTGGTGGACTGCCGAGGACCGCGCCCGCTTCGCCGCCAAGACCAGCGTGCTGGTGGCGCAGTACGGTGCCTACGAGCCGCTGCCGGGCTATCCGATCGACGGCGCGCTGTCGCTGGGCGAGAACATTGCCGACAACGCCGGCCTGGCGATCGCCTTCCAGGCCTACCAGCGCTCGCTCGGTGGCCGGCCGGCCCCGGTGATCGACGGGCTGGAGGGCGCGCAGCGCTTCTTCTACGGCTTCGCTCAGGTGTGGCGCGGCAAGCAGCGCGAGGCGGCGCTGATCGAGCAGATCAAGGCCGGCCCGCATGCGCCCGGCGAGTTCCGCGCCAACGGCACGGTGCGCAACCATCCCGGCTTCTACGCCACCTTCGGCGTGCAGCCGGGCGATGCGCTCTACCTGCCCGAGGCGCAGCGCGTCTCCGTCTGGTGAGGCGCGGGCTTTCTAGAATGCCGGCCGTGCCTCGGCCCTGCTCGCCTGACGACGCATGCACCCTGCTCCGCTGAACCGCCCGCTCGCCGACCTGCCCCCCGCTTGCGAGGTGCTGGTGGTCGGTGCCGGCCCGGCCGGCAGCGCGGCGGCCCGCACGCTGGCGCGCGCTGGCGTCGATGTGGTGCTGATCGACCAGCAGGCCTTTCCGCGCGACAAGGTCTGTGGCGACGGCCTGATTCCCGACGCGCACCGTGCGATGGCGAAGCTGGGCGTGCTCGACGAGGTGATGGCGCTCGCGCAGCCGGTGAAGCATCTGCGCTGCATCGCGCCGCGCGGCGGGCGCATCGACGTGCCGGGCACGCTGGCCGTGCTGCCGCGCCGCCAGCTCGACCTGGTGCTGTGCCGTGCCGCGGCGGAGGCCGGCGCGCGCATGCATGCGCCGCTGCGCTTCATCGAACCGCTTGAGGACGCCGGACGGGTGGTCGGTGCCCGCCTGCAGGGGCACGACGAGGCCCGTGCGCCGCGCGAGATCCGCGCCCGCTGGGTGCTGCTCGCCAGCGGCGCGGTGCCGCAGGCCAGCCTCGCCGCAGGAGTGTGCGACCGCCGCACACCCAGCGGCGTGGCGTTGCGCGGCTACGTCAAGAACGACGCCATGGTCGGTCGCATCACCGAGCTCGAGGTGGCGTGGCATCGCCGGCTCAAGCCCGGCTACGGCTGGATCTTTCCGTGCCGCGACGGCGTGTTCAACATCGGCGTCGGCGTCGCGCAGAGCCATCGACGCGATGCCCTCGGCCGCCACCGCATGCTGGACGTGAACCTGCGCGAGGTCTTCGCGGCCTTCACCGAGGTGCACGCGCCGGCACGTGAGCTGATGGAAGGCGGCACGCTGCTCGGCGAACTGAAGGGGGCGCCGCTGCGCTGTTCGCTCGAGGGCGCGCGCCGCTCACGTCCGGGCCTGCTGGTGGCCGGCGAGGCGGCCGGCAGCACCTATGCCCTCACCGGCGAAGGCATCGGCAAGGCGCTCGAGACCGGCGTCCTTGCGGCCGAAGCGGTGATCGAAGGCCAGCGGCTGTCGCTCGGTGACGATGCCGTGCGCGCCCGCTACGAGGCCGACCTGGCGGCGCTGAAGCCGCGCTTCGCGATCTACGAGAAAGCCAGCAGCGTCAACGAGCGCCCCTGGCTCGTCGACCTGCTGGTGTGGAGCGCCCGGCGCAGCCCGCGTCGCCTGCAGCGCATGAGCGGCGTGCTCGAGGAGACACACACGCCCGCCAACCTGGTGACGGCGCGCAGCTTCCTGAGGATGGTGTTCGAACGCTGAGCGCTGAGCCGACACGGGCCTGGCGGTGTAAAGGCTTCGCATTCGCCCTGACTCCCGTCGCGGGGCTTGCTCGCACGGGCGCCCTGGGCCAAGATGGCCCGCACGGAGTCTTGGTTGTGGAGAAGGGGCCATGGCAAGGAGTGCTGCTGACGCCCGTTACGTGCTGTCGCCCGGCCTGGCGGATGCGCCCGTGCTCGACCGGCTGTGCTCGCAGTTCGTCCTCACGCTGGCGTTGCGTCACCTCGGGCGCTTCAACCTGCGGCGCGACTGGAGCGCGCTGCTGTCGCTGACCGGCCGTCACCTGGTGTGGCCGCCCAGCGTGCTGCGCCGGCTGCGCGATTACCTCGGCCAGCGCGTCAAGGCGCACGAAGCCTGGCAGGGCCACGCGGCGCTGAGCGACCTCGCCTTCATCGCCCGCCACGGCGCGTGGCGCGGGCCCTACGAGGAAGGCACGCTGTTCTTCTACATCGACGAGTACGTGAAGGACGCGCCCAAGGACCTGCTGGCCGTGCTGGGCGCCACCGCCGAGTGGTTGCAGCGCAGCGTCAAGAAGGAATCGACGCTGGTGCAGAAGAACATCGATGCGCTGGCCGGTCTGCTGCAGCTCAACCCGGCCGAGCGCGCGCTGCTGCTGTACGGCACGCTGGCGCGCTACCAGCGCGACCTGCGCGGTTTGCTCGTCGAGTTCAAGGTGTCGAGTGCGCAGGAGGCCTACGCGGCGATCGCGCAGGTGGCGGAGGTCGACGAGCGCGAGCTGGCCGAAGCCTTGCGCACCGGCTCGCGGCTCGAGCGCATCGGCATGGTCGAGAACCTGATCTCCGAGCACAACATCACCGACCTGGCCGACCTGATGAAGGTCAGCGAGCAACTGCCGCCGGTGCTGATGCGCGAGTACCAGGGTCCGAGCGACCTGATGGCGGTGTTCACCAAGCCGGCCACGCCGACCGAGCTGACGCTGTCCGACTTCGAGTTCGTCGCGGCCGACGCGCAGATGCTGGTGGCGCTGCTGAGGAACGCGGTCGCGCGCCATGAACCCGGCGTCAACGTGCTGCTCTACGGGCCGCCCGGCACCGGCAAGACCGAGCTCGCCAAGGTGGCGGCGCAGGCCGCCGCGCTCGAGCTGTACGAGGTGGAGTCGGCCGACCGCGACGGCAACTCGCTGTCGGGCCGCGACCGCTACCGCTCGCTGCAGATGAGCCAGGTGTTCCTGAAGGGCAGCCCGAACGTCGCGTTGCTGTTCGACGAGGTGGAAGACGTGTTCCCGCCGCTGTCGAACGACGCCGCGCAGCTGATGGCGCGGCTGGAGCAGAGCGACAGCGGTACCTCGAGCTCGGTGGGCGGCAAGGCCTGGGTCAACCAGATCCTCGAGACCAACCCGGTGCCGGTGGTGTGGGTCACCAACCGCATCGAGCAGATCGACCCGGCGTTCCGCCGCCGCTTCCAGTACCACCTGGAGCTGAACTCGCCGCCGCCGGGCGCGCGCGAGGCGATCGTGCAGCGTGCGCTCGAGGGCGTGCAGGCCGCGCCGGAATTCGTGGCCCGGCTCGCCGGCCGGGCCGGGCTGACGCCGGCGCAGATCCGCACCGCCGTGCGCTTCGCGCGGCTGGCCGGTGGCGACGCGGACGCGGCGAGCGATCCGGTGCCGGCGCAGGTGCTGATCGAGCGGCAGCTCGGCAATGCCGACAAGGCACTGGGCCTGCGCGGGCGCGACACCGCGGCGCGACCGGCGGTCACACGCTACGACCTGGGGCTGCTCAACGTCGACTCGCGCTTCGAGCTGCCGCGCATCGTCGAGGCCCTCCAGCGCCGCGGCTGCGGCACGCTGTGCCTCTACGGCCCGCCGGGCACCGGCAAGACGGCGCTGGCCGAGCACATCGCCCACGCGCTGCAGCGTCCGCTCGTGGCGAAGCGCGCCTCGGACCTGGTGAGCAAGTACGTCGGCGAGACCGAACAGAACCTCGCGCGCATGTTCGACGAGGCGCAGCGCGAGGGCGCGGTGCTGCTGCTCGACGAGGCCGACAGCTACCTGCGCAGCCGCCAGCGTGCCGAGCGCAACTACGAGGTGACCGAGGTCAACGAGATGCTGCAGGGCATGGAGCGCTTCGGCGGCGTGTTCGTGTGCACCACCAACCTGTTCGACGAGCTCGACGAGGCGGCGCTGCGGCGCTTCTCGTTCAAGATCCGCTTCAAGCCGCTGGAAGCGCCGCAGCGCGAGCGCATGTTCGTCGCCGAGGCGCTGGGCGGCGATGCCGCCGCGCTGACCGCGGAGCAGCGCGCCCGGTTGGCCGCGCTGGACGTGCTGACGCCGGGGGACTTCGCGGCGGTGCAGCGGCAGGTCGAGCTGCTGGGCGACGTGTTCGAGCCCGACGGCTTCCTTTCGCAGCTGGAGGCCGAGCACCGCGTGAAGCCGGGCGTGCGCGAGCGCCGCAGCATCGGCTTCGTGCGCTAGCTTCGTCAGTAGGGGCATCGGTCGGCCTTCTTACAATCGGGGCATGAGTGCCCTGCCCTATACCCGTGCCGCCCAGTTGCCCGAGCTGCTGAAGCAGCGCATCCTGATCCTCGACGGCGCGATGGGCACGATGATCCAGCGCTACAAGCTCGGCGAGGCCGACTACCGCGGCGAGCGCTTCAAGGACCACGGCAAGGACCTGAAGGGCAACAACGAGCTGCTGCAGTTCACGCGGCCCGATGTCATCACCGAGATCCACGAGGGCTACCTCGCGGCCGGCGCCGACCTGATCGAGACCAACACCTTCGGCGCGACCACGATCGCCCAGGAAGACTACGGCCTGGCGCCGCTGGCACGCGAGATGAACGTGGTGGCGGCCCGGCTCGCGCGCGCCGCCTGCGACAAGTTCAGCACGCCGGACAAGCCGCGCTTCGTGGCCGGCGCCTTCGGCCCGACGCCGCGCACCGCGAGCATCAGCCCCGATGTCAACGACCCGGCGGCGCGCAACGTCAGCTTCGACGAGCTGCGGGCCGCGTACTACGAGCAGGGCGAGGGGCTGCTCGAGGGCGGCGCCGACCTCTTCCTGGTCGAGACCATCTTCGACACGCTGAACGCCAAGGCGGCGATCTTCGCGATCGACGAGCTGTTCGAGAACACCGGCGAACGCCTGCCGGTCATCATCTCCGGCACCGTCACCGATGCGTCGGGCCGCATCCTCAGCGGCCAGACCGTCAGCGCCTTCTGGCATTCGGTGCGCCACGCGCATCCGGTGGCCGTGGGGCTGAACTGCGCACTCGGCGCGACGCTGATGCGGCCCTACATCGAGGAGCTGTGCAAGGCCGCGCCCGACACCTTCATCTCCTGCTACCCGAACGCCGGCCTGCCCAATCCGATGAGCGACACCGGCTTCGACGAGACCCCGGCGATCACCGGCGGCCTGGTCGAGGAGTTCGCGCGGGCCGGCTTCCTGAACATCGCCGGCGGTTGCTGCGGCACCACCCCGGATCACATCGCCGAGATCGCCCGGCGCGTCAGCGCCTACCGGCCGCGCGCACGGCAGGAGCGCTGGATCAGCGAGTTGAGCGAAGAGGCCGACGGCGATCTGCAGACGGCCTGACGGCGCGCGGCCGCCGGGCCTTCGCGCACATCGGCTGCATCACTTGCCGGCCGGGCGGTCGCTGACCAGCAGTTCCAGTCCGGCGCCTTCGGCCCGGCCCAGGCCCACGATGCGCGAGATCGGCACGCCGCGGCCCACGAGGTAGTCGCGCACGCTGGCGGCGCGGTCCTGGACGATCCGGCCCGAGACCTTGTCGTCGGCCGGGGCGCCGATCTGCAGTTCAGTGGTCGCCGCGTGCGGCTTGAAGCCGGTCGCGAACTGGTCGAGCACTGCGGCCAGTGCCGGCTTGACGGCGGTGCGCTGCGGGTCGAAGGCATGCTTGGTCGGCACCTCGACACGCAGGCGGTGGTCGCCGGTGCTGTCGACGACGACCGGCGTGCCCTTGAGCGCGTCCCTGAGGCGCAGGCGCTGGGCCTCCAGCGCCGGTGACAGGCCGGAGCCGAACAGGCCGCCGAAGCCCGAGCTGCCGGAGCCGGGGGTGCCGGGGGCTCCCGGGCGGCTGGCGCACCCGGCCAGGGCGAATGCCAGGCAAAGCAACCCGGCCGTGTAGGAAGGAGAGAAGAGAGAGAAGCGTGTCATGCCGGGCATTGCACCCGGGCCCTGCGTGCCGCACAAGGGGGACGGCCGGACTGCGGAGGGGTATTGGGTGAGGCTTTGTAAACGCGGGCGCGCGTAAAATCGTCGGTGCTCGAGGAGCGTTGCGACGGTTGCCCAGGCTTTGGGACGACCGCCAGGCTCGGGCCGGCGGCACCGCGAGGGCTGCCCTGCAACGGCGCTCACCCCTCCGCCGACCGGCGGGCTGCGGGTGGGCCGCAGCACCGGCGCGGCGCGTCTTTCGGTGAACTGCCATGTCGACAGCTGCTGCTCCTGATTTCTCGAACGTGCCGCCGATGCGCCTGTCCGGCCTGGAGCCGGTGGCCATCGGCGAGCGCTCGCTGTTCGTCAACATCGGCGAACGCACCAACGTCACCGGCTCCAAGGCCTTCGCGCGGATGATCCTCGGCGGGCAGTTCGAGGAGGCGCTGGCCGTGGCGCGCCAGCAGGTCGAGAACGGCGCGCAGGTGATCGACATCAACATGGACGAGGCCATGCTCGACAGCAAGGCCGCGATGGAGCGCTTCCTGAAGCTCATCGCCTCCGAGCCCGAGATCGCGCGCGTGCCGATCATGATCGACAGCTCGAAGTGGGAGGTGATCGAGGCCGGGCTGAAGTGCATCCAGGGCAAGGGCATCGTCAACTCGATCTCGATGAAGGAAGGCGAGGACGCCTTCCGCCACCAGGCGAAGCTGGTGCGCCGCTACGGCGCCGCCGCCGTGGTGATGGCGTTCGACGAGCAGGGCCAGGCGGATACCTTCGCGCGCAAGATCGAGATCTGCGAGCGGGCCTACCGCATCCTCGTCGACGAGGTGGGATTCGCGCCCGAGGACATCATCTTCGACCCCAACATCTTTGCCATTGCGACCGGCATCGAGGAGCACGACAACTACGCGGTCGATTTCATCGAGGCCACGCGCTGGATCAAGCAGCACCTGCCGGGCGCCAAGGTGTCGGGCGGCGTGTCCAACGTGAGCTTCAGCTTCCGCGGCAACGAGCCGGTGCGCGAGGCCATCCACACGGTCTTCCTGTACCACGCGATCCAGGCCGGCATGGACATGGGCATCGTCAACGCCGGCATGGTGGGCGTGTATGACGACCTGGACGCCGAGCTGCGCGAGCGCGTCGAGGACGTGGTGCTGAACCGCAAGCCGGCCTACAAGCCGGGCGAGGCGCAGCTGTCGCCGGGCGAGCGGCTGATCGAGATCGCCGAGCGCGCCAAGGGCGCGGCCAAGGACGACAGCACCCGCCTCGCGTGGCGCGCCGGCACCGTGAACGAGCGGCTGTCGCATGCGCTGATCCACGGCATCACCGACTTCATCGTCGTCGACACCGAGGAGGCCTGGCAGGCGATCCGGGCCGACGGCGGGCGGCCGCTGCACGTGATCGAGGGGCCGCTGATGGCCGGCATGAATGTGGTCGGCGACCTCTTCGGCCAGGGCAAGATGTTCCTGCCGCAGGTGGTGAAGAGCGCGCGCGTGATGAAGCAGGCGGTGGCGCACCTGCTGCCCTATATCGAGGAGGAGAAGAAGGCGCTGATCGATGCCGGCGGCGAGGCCAAGGCCAAGGGCAAGGTGGTGATCGCGACGGTGAAGGGCGACGTGCACGACATCGGCAAGAACATCGTCACCGTGGTGCTCCAGTGCAACAACTTCGAGGTCGTCAACATGGGCGTGATGGTCGCGTGCCAGGACATCCTCGCGAAGGCCAAGGTCGAGGGCGCCGACATCATCGGCCTGTCGGGCCTGATCACGCCCAGCCTCGAGGAAATGCAGCACGTGGCTGCCGAGATGCAGCGCGACGACTACTTCCGCGTGAAGAAGATCCCGCTGCTGATCGGCGGGGCCACCTGCAGCCGGGTCCACACCGCGGTCAAGATCGCCCCCAAGTACGAAGGCCCGGTGGTCTACGTGCCTGACGCCTCGCGCAGCGTGGGCGTGTGCAGCGAGCTGCTGAGCGACGAGCGGGCCGCGAAGTACATCGAGGAACTGAAGGTCGACTACGACAAGGTGCGCCTGCAGCACGCAAACAAGAAAGCCACGCCGATGGTCTCGCTGGCCGCGGCACGGGCCAACAAGACGCCGATCGACTGGCGCGGCTACGCGCCGCCGCAACCGAAGTTCGTCGGCCGCCGCGTGTTCAGGAACTACGACCTGGCCGAGCTCGCGCAGCAGATCGACTGGGGCCCGTTCTTCCAGACCTGGGACCTGGCGGGCGCCTTCCCGCAGATCCTGCGCGACGAGGTGGTCGGTGCCGAGGCGCAACGCGTGATGAGCGACGGCAAGCGCATGCTGCAGCGGCTGATCGAGGGCCGCTGGCTGCAGGCGCACGGCGTGATCGGCCTGTACCCGGCCAACACGGTGAACGACGACGACATCGAGATCTACACCGACGAGACGCGCCGCGAGGTGCTGATGACGTGGCACGGTCTGCGCATGCAGACCGAGCGGCCGGTGGTCGACGGCGTGAAGCGGCCGAACCGCTGCCTGGCCGATTTCGTCGCCCCGAAGTCGAGCGGGCTGGCCGACCACGTCGGCCTGTTCGCGGTGACCGCCGGCCATGGCGTCGACAAGAAGGAGGCGGCCTTTCTGGCCGACCATGACGACTACTCCGCGATCATGCTGAAGGCGCTGGCCGACCGGCTGGCCGAGGCCTTTGCCGAGCGCATGCACCAGCGCGTACGCACCGATTTCTGGGGCTACGCGGCCGATGAGGCGCTCAGCACCGAACAGCTGATCGCCGAGCAGTACCGCGGCATCCGCCCCGCACCTGGCTATCCGGCCTGCCCCGACCACACCGTCAAGCGCGACATGTTCCGCGCGCTGCAGTGCGAGGAGATCGGCATGACGCTGACCGAGAGCCTCGCGATGACGCCGGCCGCCAGCGTCAGCGGCTTCTACCTCGCCCACCCCGCTGCGGCCTACTTCAATGTCGGCAAGATCGGAGAGGACCAGTTGCGCGACTGGGCGGGCCGGACGCAGCAGGAACTGGCGCAGGCAGAGCGCGCCCTCGCCCCGCTGATGTAACGCGTAAGGCGCTGTTTAACGGCGCCTTACATCTGATGCATTCGCCGCTGCAACGCGGCGCGGTGGCTCGTGTCCAATCGGTCGCCCGAAGGAGGACGATCGATCATGGAAGCAGCATCCCGAACATCTGACAAAACTGCCGGCGGCCTGCCGCGCTGGATGTGGCTGGCCGGTGGCGCGGTCGCGCTGACCATTGCCGGAGTCGCCAGTGCGCTGGCCCTGCAGCAGCGCGCGCAGCCGGCATCTGCCGCGGCGGCGGTCGCGCCCGTTGAAGAGATCGTGTCGCCCGCGCCCAAGCCCTCGCGCGGCGTGACCGCCGGCCAGCCGGCTGGCCATGCGTCACCGGCAGCGGCGGCCTGCGCGCAGTGCGGCGTGGTCGAGTCGGTGCAGGCGGTGAAGGTCAAGGGCGAGGCCAGCGGCGTTGGCGCGGTCGCCGGCGGCGTGCTCGGTGGCGTGGTCGGCAACCAGTTCGGCGGCGGCAACGGTCGTACCGCGATGACGGTGCTCGGTGCGGTGGGCGGTGGCGTGGCCGGTCACGAGATCGAGAAGAACGTGAAGGCGAAGACGGTCTACAGCGTGCGCGTGCGCATGGACGACGGCAGCCTGCGCACGCTGCAGCAGTCGCAGGCGCCGGCGGTCGGTGCGCGGGTCAAGGTCGACGGAACGACGCTGCGCGCCGCCTGAGCGCGCGCGTCGAGTCAAAGGGCCCGTTCGTTCAGCCTGCCGCCAGCACGCGGCGGTACTGGATCGCCTCGGCCACGTGGCCGACACCGATGTGCTCGGCACCGGCCAGGTCGGCGATGGTGCGCGCCACCCGCAACAGGCGGTGCTGGCCGCGAGCCGACCAACCGAGTCGCAAGGACGTGGCCTGCATGAACTGCGCCGCACCGGGCTCGATCGCCACGTGTGTGTCGATGCCGTTGCTGTCGAGGAATGCGTTGCTGCAACCCTGGCGCCGGTGCTGCCGTTCGCGCGCTCGTGCGGCACGTTCGGCGACGGCCTCGCTCGGGTCTCCGTCGGGAAGGGCCGACAGCGCCTCGGGGCCGACCGCCGGCACCTCCACCTGCAGGTCGATGCGGTCGAGCAGCGGGCCGCTGATGCGGCCCTGGTAACGAGCCACCATGTCGCTGGAGCAGCGGCAGGTTCTCAATGTGGAGCCGGCGTGGCCGCAAGGGCAGGGGTTCATCGCCGCGATCAACTGGAAGCGCGCGGGGAATTCGGCCTGGCGCGCCGCGCGCGAGATCGTGATGCGACCCGTTTCCAAGGGCTCACGCAGGGCCTCCAGCGCGGCGCGAGGAAACTCCGGCCACTCGTCGAGGAACAGCACGCCGTGATGAGCCAGCGAAATCTCGCCCGGCCGCGGTGGTGATCCGCCGCCGACCAGCGCGACCGCGGAAGCACTGTGGTGCGGGGCACGCAGCACGCGCTCGCGCCAGCGACCGGCGTCGAAGCGTCCCACCAGGCTCAGCACGGCCGCGGACTCCAGCGCCTGTTCGTCGCTCAGCGGTGGCAGCAGGCCGGCGAAGCGCTGCGCCAGCATCGACTTGCCGGCCCCTGGTGGACCGACCAGCAGCACGCTGTGCTGGCCCGCCGCGGCAACCTCGAGCGCGCGCTTGGCGGCGGCTTGCCCCTTCACGTCGCGCAACTCGCCCCACCGGGGTGCCGTCGGCGGACGCGGCCAGGGCGTGGCCGCCGACAGGGGCTGCGCTGCGTCGCCGGGCAGCAGCGCACTGACCACGTCGAGCAAGTGCTTGGCGGAGCGCACCTGCAGTCCTTCGATCAAGGCGGCCTCGCGCGCACTCGGGTCCGGCAGCACCAGCGGGCGTTCCCGGCCCTCATGTCGCGCGGCCAGCGCCATCGCCAGCGCACCCCGTACCGGCCGCAGGTCGCCGGCGAGCGACAACTCTCCGGCGAACTCCAGATCGGCCAGTCGCCCCGCATCGATCTGGCCGCTGGCGGCCAGGATGCCCAGCGCGATCGGCAGGTCGAAGCGGCCCGACTCCTTGGGCAGATCGGCTGGCGCCAGATTGACCGTGATGCGCTGGTTGTGGGGAAACGCCAGGCCGCTGTTCAGCAGTGCGGCACGGACTCGCTCACGCGCCTCCTTGACTTCGGTGTCGGCCAGACCGACGAGCGTGAAACTCGGCAGACCGTTCGCCAGATGCACCTCGACGGTGACTTCGGGGGCATCGAGCCCATCGAGAGCACGGCTGTGGACAACGGCGAGCGACATGTCCGATCGATCATGGCATCGCGCCTCCGCCACCACGAGCCCACCGAAGGGTGGTTGGCTCGCACTTTGGCACCGCAGGGGTGCCAAAAGTTGCAGACATCCCTGTTTTGGGGCGCCACCGATACAAGCGTCCCCGGTTCGGCTCGCGACTCCCTGTTATGGCGCAGTGGCACAGAACCTGCTGAGTCGTCGTTCGTGCTCTGAACCGAGACCTTGTAACCGTCCCGTCCACCCAAGGAGAACGCCATGAAGATGGTGACTGCCATTGTCAAGCCCTTCAAGCTTGACGAAGTTCGTGAGGCCTTGAGCGCTATCGGCGTTCAGGGCATCACGGTGACCGAAGTCAAAGGCTTCGGCCGCCAAAAGGGCCACACCGAGCTGTATCGCGGTGCGGAGTACGTTGTCGACTTCCTGCCCAAGGTCAAGATCGAGGCAGCCGTCGATGACGCCATCGTCGACCGCGTGATCGAAGCGATCGAAGCCTCGGCCCGCACCGGCAAGATCGGTGACGGCAAGGTCTTCGTCACCAACCTCGAGCAGGTGATCCGCATCCGCACCGGCGAAACCGGCAAGGACGCGCTCTGAGCGCTTTCAACAGGAACGAGTCAAACATGAGAAAGCTCATTGCCTCCCTCGCCACGTCGTTGGCGCTCGGCGTTGCGGTACTCGGTTTCGCCGATGTCGCGATGGCCCAGGAAGCTGCATCGGCGCCCGCCGCTGCCGCAGTCGTCGAAGCGGCCGCCGCCGCTACCCCTGCTGCCGAAGCCTCCGCGCCCGAAGCGGCGCCGGCCGCAGCCGCGCCCGTGCCCAACAAGGGCGACGTCGCGTGGATGCTGGTGTCCACGCTGCTGGTCATCATGATGTCGATCCCCGGCCTGGCGCTGTTCTACGGCGGCCTGGTGCGCAGCAAGAACATGCTGTCGGTGCTGATGCAGGTCTTCGTGGTGTTCTCGCTGATCAGCGTGCTGTGGTTCATCTACGGCTACAGCCTGGCGTTCACCGAAGGCAACGCCTACATCGGCGGCTTCGACCGGCTGTTCCTGAAGGGCGTGTTCGATCCCGCCACCGGCGCATTCGCGATGGGTGCCACCTTCAGCAAGGGCGTGGTCATCCCTGAGATCGTGTTCGTCGCCTTCCAGGCCACGTTCGCGGCGATCACCTGCGGCCTGATCGTCGGCGCCTTCGCCGAGCGCATCAAGTTCAGCGCGGTGCTGCTGTTCGTCACGCTGTGGTTCACCTTCAGCTACACGCCGATCGCCCACATGGTGTGGTACTGGATGGGTCCGGACGCCTACACCGGCAAGGAAGTGGTTGATGCCATGAATGGCAAGGCCGGCCAGATCTGGCAGTGGGGTGCGCTGGACTTCGCTGGCGGCACTGTGGTGCACATCAACGCCGCCGTCGCGGGTCTGGTGGGTGCCTACATGGTCGGCAAGCGCATCGGCTACGGCAAGGAAGCCTTCACGCCGCACTCGCTGACGCTGACGATGGTCGGTGCCTCGCTGCTGTGGGTGGGCTGGTTCGGCTTCAACGCGGGCTCCGCGCTGGAAGCCGGCAACAGCGCCGCGCTGGCCTTCCTGAACACCTTCTCGGCCACGGCCTGTGCCGTGCTGGCCTGGTGCGTCGGTGAGTCGCTGTTCAAGGGCAAGGCCTCGATGCTGGGTGCGGCGTCGGGTGCGGTGGCCGGCCTGGTGGCCATCACGCCGGCCGCCGGCAACGTCGGCATCGTCGGCGCCATGGTGATCGGCCTCGTCGCCGGCTTCGCCTGCCTGTGGGGTGTCAGCGGCCTGAAGAAGCTGCTCGGCGCGGACGATTCGCTCGACGTGTTCGGCGTCCATGGCGTCGGCGGCATCGTCGGTGCGCTGCTGACCGGCGTGTTCAACTCGCCGGCCCTGGGCGGCCCGGGCTACGTGACCGACTGGGTCACCGCCAGCGTCATCTCGGCGGCCGACTACTCGATCGCCTCGCAGGTGTGGATCCAGGCCAAGGCCGTGCTGCTGACCATCGTCTGGTCGGGCGTGGTCTCGGTGGTGGCCTACAAGATCACCGACCTGGTGATCGGCCTGCGCGTTAGCGAGGATGCCGAGCGCGAAGGCCTCGACATCACCTCGCACGGCGAGACCGCGTACCACAAGTGATCTCTCCGTAAGTTGCCCCGTGCCGGCCCACGCCGGCCGGGGCTTGCAGCCAGGCCGCCTTCGGGCGGCCTTTTTTATGGCCGGACTTGCAAGCAGCGCGCGAACCGCCACCTGCCTAGAATCCCGTTTCCGGTTACGCCAAAGGCTTGTTCCATGGTCCCCCACCTCATTACCGCCCTGAACGGACCGATCAACGAGCTGGAGCAGCGCATCCTCGAGTCCATGCCGGCGATCGAGCGCTGGTTCCGTCTCGAGTGGATGGAGCACACGCCGCCGTTCTACAGCTCCGTGGACGTGCGCAACGCCGGCTTCAAGCTGGCGCCGGTCGACACCAACCTCTACCCCGGCGGTTTCAACAACCTCACGCCCGAGATGCTGCCGCTGGCGGTGCAGGCGGCGATGGCGGCGATCGAGAAGATCTGCCCCGAGGCGAAGAACCTCCTTCTGATCCCCGAGAAGCACACCCGCAACACCTTCTACCTGATGAACGTGCAGCGTCTGGTGCAGATCTTCGGCGCTGCCGGCCTGAACGTGCGGCTGGGGACGCTGGACGACAGCATCACCGAGCCGACGCGCCTGGCGCTGCCCGACGGCTCCGAACTGACGCTCGAGCCGCTGCTGCGCAGCAAGCGCCGCCTGGGGCTGAAGGATTTCGACCCCTGCACCATCCTGCTCAACAATGACCTGTCCGCGGGCATCCCGAAGGTGCTCGAAGGCCTGCACGAGCAATACCTGCTGCCGCCGCTGCATGCCGGCTGGGCGGTGCGGCGCAAGAGCCAGCATTTCCAGGCCTACGAGGAAGTGGCCAAGAAGTTCGCCAAGCTGCTGGGCATGGATCCGTGGCTGATCAACCCGATGTTCGCCAAGTGCGGCAAGGTCAACTTCCAGGACGGCACCGGCCAGGAGTGCGTGCAGAGCCATGCCGACGCGCTGCTCGGCAAGATCCGCCGCAAGTACAAGGAGTACGGCATCCAGGAGAAGCCGTTCGTCATCGTCAAGGCCGATGCCGGCACCTACGGCATGGGCATCATGACGGTGCGCGACGCCAAGGACCTGGACGAGCTCAACCGCAAGGCGCGCAACAAGATGAGCGTCATCAAGGACGGCCAGGAGGTCTCCGAGGTGATCATCCAGGAGGGCGTGCCGACCTACGAACGCATGAACGACGCCGTGGCCGAGCCGGTGGTCTACATGATCGACCGCTACGTGGTCGGCGGCTTCTACCGCGTGCACGCCGAGCGGGGCATCGACGAGAACCTCAATTCGCCGGGGGCGAGCTTCGTGCCGCTGGCCTTCGCCGAGAGCCACCATCTGCCGCGGCCGGGCGAGAAACCCGGTGCCAGCGCTCCGAACCGCTTCTACATGTACGGCGTGATCGGACGGCTGGCGATGCTGGGCGCCAGCTACGAACTCGAAGCGACCGACCCCGACGCCGAGGTCTACGAGTAGCGCGCGCCGGCTTCGCGCCGAGGCGGCATCGCGTTGCTGCGCTGCAACAACCCAAAGCGGATCCGCCCTGGGACGCAGCGCAGAATGGGGGCCCTCGCCGACCCCGCGCCCATTTCGTGCACTCTCGATCCTCCGATCCACCGACCGGCTCCAAGCTGGCGGCCCTGACCCTCGGCGCCGTCGGCGTCGTTTACGGCGACATCGGGACCAGTCCGCTGTATGCGTTGAAGGAGGTCTTCGCGCACGGGCGCATCGACATCACGCCGGACAACATCTACGGCATCCTGTCGCTGGTGGTGTGGACGCTGACGGTCATCGTCTCGCTCAAGTACGTGCTGCTGATCCTGCGCGCCGACAACAACGGCGAAGGCGGCCTGATCGCGATGCTGGCGCTGGCCTCCACGGCCGTGAAGGAGCGGCCCGTGCTGCGCCGGAGATTGCTGATCCTCGGTGTGTTCGGCACGGCGATCTTCTTCGGCGATGGCGTGATCACGCCCGCCATCTCGGTGCTGTCGGCGGTGGAAGGTCTGGAGGTCGCCGCGCCCGGGCTGCACCGCTACGTGGTGCCGGTGACGCTGGTGGTCCTGACGCTGCTGTTCGCCGCGCAGCGCTTCGGCACCGGCGGCATCGGCAAGTTCTTCGGGCCTGTGACGGCCGTGTGGTTCATCGTGCTGGCGCTGCTCGGCGTGGTGCACATCGTCGAGAACCCGGCGGTGCTGGCCGCGCTGAGCCCGCACTACGCTCTCGCCTTCATGTGGCAGCACCCCGGCACGGCCTTCGTGTCGCTCGGCGCGGTGGTGCTGTGTGTGACCGGGGCCGAGGCCTTGTATGCAGACATGGGTCACTTCGGCAAGCGGCCGATCCGCCTCGCGTGGTTCAGCCTCGTGATGCCGGCGCTGATGATCAACTACTTCGGCCAGGGCGCGATGCTGCTGCAGCGGCCGGAGACGGTGAAGAATCCGTTCTACGAGATGGCCCCCGAGTGGGCGCTCTACCCTCTGATCGTGCTGGCCACGCTGGCGACGGTGATCGCCTCGCAGGCGCTGATCACGGCCGCGTTCTCGGTCACCAAACAGGCGATCCAGCTCGGCTACTTCCCGCGCCTGCGGGTCACCCACACCTCGGTCAAGGAGACCGGACAGATCTACGTGCCGTTCGTGAACTGGGGGCTTTACGCCTGCATCGTGCTGGCGGTCGTGACTTTCGGCTCCAGCAGCAAGCTGGCCTCGGCCTACGGCATCGCGGTGACCACCGACATGCTGATCACCACGACGATGACCTTCTTCGTGATCCGCTACAGCTGGAAATACCCATGGGCGCTGTGCGTCGCTGCGACCGGCTTCTTCTTTCTGGTCGATGCGATGTTCTTCGCGGCCAACGCGATCAAGATCCTCGACGGGGGCTGGTTCCCGCTGGCCATCGGGGCGGCGATGTTCACGCTGATGATGACCTGGAAACAGGGGCGCCGGCTGATGAGCGAGCGCCTGCGCGAGGAGGCGATCGACCTGAAGAGCTTCCTGGAGTCGGTGTTCATCAGCCCGCCGACGCGGGTTCAGGGCACGGCGGTGTTCCTGGCGGCCGAGCAGGGCAGCACGCCGAACGCGCTGCTGCACAACCTCAAGCACAACAAGGTGCTGCACGAGCAGAACCTGTTCGTCACCGTCAGGCACCACGAGGTGCCGTGGATCCCGTTCAGCAAGCGCTGCGAGATCGAGTCGCTGGGCCACTGCTGCTGGCAGGTGACGCTGAATTTCGGCTTCAAGAACGAACCCGATGTGCCCGAGGCGCTGGCGCTGCTGCGGGGCCGTGGCGTGCAGCTCGACGACATGGAGACCAGCTATTTCCTGTCGCGCGACATCGTCATTCCGACCATCGGCAAGGGCATGGCCATCTGGCGCGAGAAGCTGTTCTGCAGCATGCACCGCAACGCGGCGGCGGCGGCTGACTTCCTGAACCTGCCGACCAACCGCGTCGTGGAGCTGGGCTCGAAGGTCGAGATCTGAGCGGGCCGCGTTACTGCAGCCGCGTCGGCGCGCCGACCAGCTGCACCACCACCAGCCGCACGTTCTTCTGCAGCGCCGAGATCGCCTGCCGGTCGCCCGACAGGTGCTTCAGCAGGCACTGCTGGAACAGGCCGTCGAAGGTCGCGTAGATCACGCTGGCCGGCAGGCGCAGCGGCTCGCCGGCCAGTTCGGCGAAGCGCGACATCACGCGCCACATCATCTTCTCGAGGCTCTTGTCGATCTCTGCCACGTCGGTGCGAAAGCCCTCGTCGAACAGCGATTGCGCGCGCAGGTCGTACCACAGGCGGTGCAGCGGCGCCTCGCGGCGCACCGTCTCGCCGAGGACGGCCAGGAAGCCCGTCATCAGCTCGTCGAAGCTGGTGGCCTCCGCCGTCACCTGGTCGTAGCGCACGACGCAGCGCGCCTTGTACTGGCGCATGCTGCACAGGATCAGGTCGAGCTTGTCCTTGAAGTAGTAGTGCAGCACGCCGTGCGAGAACTCGGACTTCTGCGCGATCTCGCGCAGGCTGGTGCGCGCATAGCCCAGTTCGGCCAGGGCCTGCAGCGCAGCCGCGCCGAGCTCGGCACGGCGCTCGGCGAACTTGTCGACTCGGGGGGCGGCGGCGCGGGTCATGGATCGGTACGGAACGGTCGCGGATGCTGCTCAAGATAGCACAGCGCAGGCCCTGGCCAGTCTGCGGCGCGGAGAATCTGGACGACTGTCCAAAAAATACTTGACGCTTGTCAAGGCCACTCCTAGCATGCATCGAACGGTCGGCCTCCACGACCGACGAGGAGACAGCATGAGCAACAAGAAGCCCGTCGTCGTCTACGGCGCCTCCGGCTACACCGGCCGCCTGATCTGCGAATACCTTCGCGAGTACGGCATCCCGTTCATCGCCGCGGGTCGCAGCGCGGACAAGCTGCAGACGGCGATGCAGTCCAACGTGCCGGGCATCGAGACCGCGAGCTACGAGATCGCCGAGGTGCCGCACAGCGTCGCGGCGCTGACCGAGCTGTTCCGCGGCGCGTCGGTGGTGCTGAACACCGTCGGACCGTTCGCGAAGTTCGGCCCGGAGGTCGTCGAGGCCTGCCTGGCCGCCCGCTGTCACTACACCGACACCACCGGCGAGCAGGACTGGCTGATCACGCTCGACGAACAGTACGGCGCCCAGTTCGCCGCCGCCGGCCTGCTGCTGTCGCCCGGCCTGGCGCACATGTACACCACCGGCGAGATCGCCGCGCAGCTGTGCCTCGAGACGCCGGGGCTCGACACGCTCGACATCGCCGTGTTCTGGGGCGGCAGCCCGACGATCGCGTCGACGCAGACCATCCTGGTCAATGCTGCGACGTCCAAGGCCTACTACCTCGACCAGAACAGGTACGTCGAGTGGCAGCCCGACGCGGGTCTCTACAACGTGACCATCCCGGGCCAGCACGAGGCCGCGCTGGCGCTGCCCTGGGGCGGCACCTCGCATCCGGTGTGGTTCAAGCGCGACCCGCGTGTGGCCACCGTCAAGGTGCTGGGCGGCGTGTTCAACAAGCCGCTGATGCAGGGCGTGCCGCTGATCGTCGCGGCGGCGCTGAAGGCGACCGAGGGCATGAACCCCGAGGAGCGCTACGCGGCGCTGGCCCAGACGGCCGCCGGCGTGATGAACACCATGCCACCACGCGAGAACCCGCGTCTCAACAAGTCGGTCGACTCGGTCCACGCGTCCGGCCCGCTGGCGCGCGCGCACTGCGTGATCTTCGGCAACTGCAACTACAAGCAGACCGGGTTGCTGCAGGCGTTTGCGGCGGCCTCGCTGCTGCAGCAGGCGCCCCGGCGCGTCGGCTTCGCCTCCGGCTGCCAGGCCTTCGGACATCACGAACTGCTCGGCGCCCTGCGCAGCTTCGGCCTGGTGCAGGCGCCGATCCTGACCGTCCACCGCTAGGCCGCGCGATGCGACTGGTCGACTACCTCGACAAGGGCGCCCAACTCGGCGCTGACGCGCCCTGCCTGACCATGGGCGACGCCGACCTGAGCTACGCCGACGTGCAGCGCATCAGCTACCGCGTCGCCCGCGGCCTGCAACGCTCGGGCATCGCACCGGGCGACAAGGTCGCGGTGCTGTCGAGCAACCACGCGCTGGCCTTCGCCTGTGTGTTCGGCATCGCGCGCGCCGGCGCCGTGTGGTGCCCGATCAACCCGCGCAACGAGGCGAGCGAGAACCGCTACGTGCTCGACGCCTTCGACTGCGCCTGTGTCATCTTTCACAGCAACTATGCGCCGATGGTCGAGCAGATGCGCGCCGGCCTGCCCAAGCTGCGGCTGCTGGTCTGCCTCGATCAGCCGGCGCCGTTCGCGGCGGGCTTCGGCGACTGGCTGCATGGTCTTGGCGACGAGCCGCTGCACGTCGAGCCGCCCGACGACCTGGCGATGATCGCGGGCACCGGCGGCACCACCGGCAGTCCCAAGGGCGTGATGCTGACCGGCCGCAACCTCGAGACGATGTCGGCGCTGACGCTGATGGGCTATCCGTTCGACGGGCGGCCTTCCTACCTGGCGCTGGCGCCGCTGACCCATGCGGCCGGCGTGCTGTGCCTGCCGGTGATGGCGCTGGGTGGCCGCGTGGTCATCATGCCGAAGCCCGATCTGGGCGAGTTCCTCGCGCTGATCGAGCGCCACCGCATCACCCACACCTTCCTGCCGCCGACGCTGATCTACATGCTGCTGCAGCACGAGCGCCTGGCCACGGCGAGGCTCGATTCGCTGCAGTGCTTCTGGTATGGCGCGGCGCCGATCTCGGCGGCGCGGCTCGAGGAGGCGTTGACCAAGATCGGCCCGGTGATGGCGCAGCTGTTCGGGCAGACCGAGGCGCCGATGATGATCTCGATGATGTCGCCCCGCGAGCACTTCCAGACCGACGGCGCGGTAGCGCGCGCGCGCCTGTCGTCGGCCGGCCGGCCCGGCCCGCTGGTCCAGGTGGCCACGATGGACGGCGAGGGCCGCCTGCTGCCCACCGGCGAGACCGGCGAGATCGTGGTGCGCGGCTCATTGGTGATGGCCGGCTACTACAAGGATCCCAAGGCCACGGCCGAGGCCGGCCGCCACGGATGGCACCACACCGGCGACATCGGCCGGCTCGATGCCGACGGCTTTCTCTTCATCGTCGACCGCGCCAAGGACATGATCATCACCGGCGGCTTCAACGTCTACTCGGTCGAGGTCGAGCAGGCGCTGATGCAGCATCCCGACGTGCAGGACAGCGCGGTGATCGGTCTGCCCGACGACAAGTGGGGTGAGCGCGTGGTGGCGGTGTTGCAGCTGCACGCCGGCCGCAGCGTGAAGCCCGAGGACATCCAGGCCTTCGTCAAGGCCCGCATCGGCAGCGTCAAGTCGCCCAAGCAGGTCGAGATCTGGTCCGACCTGCCACGTTCCAAGGTCGGCAAGGTCTTGAAGAAGGACATCCGTGCCTCGTTGCTGAAGCCTGCAGAATCGAGTTGAGCTGCCTTCCAGCCACCGCACCCATCGGAGAGCCGCCATGGCCAACAGAGTCTGCATTGCCGGCGTGGGCATGATCGCCTTCGCCAAGCCCGGCGCCAGCGAGCCCTATCACCTGATGGCCGCGCGGGCCGGTCGCCAGGCCCTGGCCGACGCCGGCATCGGCTACGACGCGCTGCAGCAGGCCTACGTGGGCTATGTCTATGGCGACTCCACGAGCGGCCAGAAGGCGGTCTACGAGCTCGGCATGACCGGCATCCCGGTGATCAACGTCAACAACAACTGCTCGACCGGCTCGACCGCGCTGTTCCTGGCGCGCCAAGCGGTGGAGAGCGGCGCCGCCGACTGTGTGCTGGCGCTCGGCTTCGAGCAGATGAAGCCCGGCGCGCTCGGCACGGTGTTCGACGACCGGCCCAGCCCCTTCGAGGACTTCGACCGCGAGGCCGAGGCCTTGGTGGGCATGCCGGAGCTGCCGCTCGCGCTGCGCTACTTCGGCGGGGCCGGCCTCGGCCACATGCAGAAGTACGGCACGCCGCTGGAGGCCTTCGCCCGGATCCGCGCCAAGGCCAGCCGCCACGCCGCGCGCAACCCGCTGGCGCTGCTGCGCAAGGAGCTCAGCACCGAGGACGTGATGAACGCGCCCATGCTCTGGCCCGGCGTGATGACGCGCCTGATGGCCTGCCCGCCCACTTGCGGCGCGGCGGCGGCGGTGCTCGTCTCCGAGGCCTACGCCAGGAAGAACGGCCTGCGCACCGACGTGGCGATCCGCGCCCAGGCCATGACCACCGACCGGCCCGACACCTTCGACAGCCGCGACATGATGAAGGTGGTGGGGGCCGGCATGAGCCGTGCCGCTGCGCAGAGCGTCTACGAGCAGGCCGGGATCGGTCCCGAGGATCTGGACGTGGTGGAACTGCACGACTGCTTCGCGCACAACGAGCTGATCACCTACGAGGCGCTCGGCCTGTGCCCCGAGGGCGGCGCCGCCGCCTTCATCGACGCCGGCGACAACACCTACGGCGGTCGCGTGGTCACCAACCCCTCGGGCGGCCTGCTCTCCAAGGGCCATCCGCTCGGCGCCACCGGCCTGGCGCAGTGCTACGAGCTGACCCACCAGCTGCGCGGCACGGCCGAGCAGCGCCAGGTCGACGGCGCGCGCGTCGCGCTGCAGCACAACCTGGGGCTGGGCGGGGCGTGCGTCGTGACCTTGTACGAAGCGACCGCCTGAGTCTGCAGGCGGCGCGGCGCCGGCGCTGAAGACGGGCGGCTGCCCCTGGCGCGGCCGTGCGCCGGGATACTCCGGCCATGCTGCGCCGCTTCGTCACCGACTTCTCGCTCTCCGCCGCCACTGCCGGCTTCGTGGCCACGCTGGTCGGCTTCACCAGCTCGGTCGCCATCGTGTTCCAGGCGGCGCAGTCCTTCGGCGCGACGCCCGCGGAAACCAGCTCGTGGATGTGGGCGCTGGGGCTCGGCATGGGCCTGACGACGCTGCTGCCCTCGCTGCGGTGGCGCCAGCCGGCGATCACGGCCTGGTCGACGCCGGGCGCGGCGCTGCTCGCGACGGCCGGCGCGGGCTACACGATGGCGGATGCGGTGGGGGCCTTCCTCGTCTGCGCCGCCCTCATCACGCTGGCCGGCGTCACCGGCTGGTTCGAGCGGGTCATGAGCCGCATCCCGGTCGCGCTGGCGTCGGCGCTGCTGGCCGGCGTGCTGGCGCGCTTCGGCATCGAGGCCTTCGCCGCGGCGCGCACCGCGCTGCCGCTGGTGCTGCTGATGCTGGCGTTCTACCTGGTCGGCCGGCGCTTCTGGCCGCGCTACGCGATCGTGGTCGTGCTGGCGGTGGCGACCGGTTTCGTCGCCTTCCAGGGCCGCCTGCACACCGAGGCCGTCTCGTGGTCGCTCGCGCAGCCGGTCTTCACCGCGCCGCGCTTCAGCCTCGCGGCGACCGTGAGCCTGGCGCTGCCGCTGTTCATCGTCACCATGGCCTCGCAGAACCTGCCGGGCGTCGCGGCGATCCGTGCCGCCGGCTATGCGATGCCGGTGTCGCGGCTGATCGCGATCACCGGCGCGGCAACGCTGCTGCTGGCACCGTTCGGGGCCTTCGCGATGAACCTGGCGGCCATCACCGCGGCCATCTGCATGGGCCGCGAGGCGCACGAGGATCCGGCGCGGCGCTATGTCGCCGCGGCCGTCTGCGGCCTGCTGTACTGCGTGATCGGCGTGTTCGGCGCAGCGGTCACCGGCGTGCTGACGGCCTTTCCGCGCGAGCTGGTGGTCGCGATCGCCGGCTTCGCGCTGCTCGGCACGATCGCCAACGCGCTGGCGGCGGCCTTTCGCGACGAGGGGCACCGCGAGGCGGCGCTGATCACTTTCCTGGTCACGCTGTCGGGCGTCACGATCGCGGGCATCGGCGCGGCCTTCTGGGGCGTGGTCGCCGGCACGATCGCTCTCGTTGTGCAACAGTGGCGCAAGACCTGAGCCTTCCGAAGGACGCTTTCGATGCAACTGCTCTTCATCGCCGATCCGCTGGACCACTTCAAGACCTACAAGGACACCACCTTCTCGATGATGCGCGAGGCCGCGGCACGCGGCCACACGCTGCTGGCCTGCGAGCCCCGCCACGTGATGTGGGCGCGGGGCGGCGTGGTGAGCGCGCGCATGCAGGCGTTCACGCTCACCGGCGATGCGAAGGACTGGTACCGCACGGACGGCGCGGCGCAGCAGCGTCCGCTGAAGGACGTCGGCGCGGTGCTCATGCGCAAGGACCCGCCGTTCGACAGCGAGTACTTCTACGCCACCCACCTGCTGGAGCAGGCCGAGCGCGAGGGCGCTCGCGTGTTCAATGCGCCGCGCGCGCTCCGTGACCACCCGGAGAAGCTGGCGATCCTCGAGTTTCCCGAGCTGATCGGCCCCACGCTGGTCACGCGCGATGCCGACGACGTGCGTGCCTTCCATGCCGAGCACCGCGACATCATCCTGAAGCCGCTCGACGGCATGGGCGGCATGGGCATCTTCCGGGTTCGCGAGGACGGATTGAACCTCGGCAGCATCACCGAGACGCTCAACAAGTTCGGCGCCCAGACCGTGATGGTGCAGCGCTTCCTGCCCGAGATCGCGCAGGGCGACAAGCGCATCCTGCTGATCGGCGGCGAGCCGGTGCCGTTCAGCCTGGCGCGCATCCCGCAGGGCAGCGAGGTGCGCGGCAACCTGGCTGCCGGCGGCAAGGGTGTGGCGCTGCCGCTCAGCGCGCGCGACCGCGAGATCGCCGAGACGCTCGGCCCGGTGCTGGCCGCGCGCGGCCTGCTGCTGGTGGGGCTGGACGTGATCGGCGACTGCCTGACCGAGATCAACGTCACCAGCCCGACCGGCTTCCAGGAGATCACGCAGCAGACCGGCTTCGACGTGGCCCGGCGCTTCGTCGACGCGCTCGAGGCCGCGCTCGCCGCCTGACCGCCTGCGCTTACCATTCGCGCTGCGGCGCCCGACATTCCGGTCGGGCGCCGCCTTTCATTCATGGCCCTGCTGACCCTTTCCAACGCCCACCTGGCCTATGGCCACGTCGCCCTGCTCGACCACACCGGCTTCTCGCTCGAGGCCGGTGAGCGCGTCGGCCTGATCGGCCGCAACGGCACCGGCAAGTCCTCGCTGCTGAAGATCATCGCCGGGCTCGAGAAGCCCGACGACGGCACGCTGCAGCTGCAGCAGGGCCTGCGGCTCGCGCTGGTGGCGCAGGAGCCGGTGCTCGACCCCGAGGCCAGCGTGTTCGACGCGGTGAGCGTCGGCCTTGCCGAGGTGAAGGCGCTGCGCGAGCGCTACGAGGCGCACGATGCGCACGATGATCTCGACGCGATCCAGACCCGCATCGAGGCGATGGACGGCTGGACCTGGGAGCAGCGCGTCACCGAGACGCTGGAGCGGCTGCAGCTCGCGCCCGACGCCCAGGTCGGCCCGCTGTCGGGCGGCACGAAGAAGCGCGTCGCGCTGGCGCAGGCGCTGGTCGCCGCGCCCGACGTGCTGCTGCTCGACGAGCCGACCAACCATCTGGACCTCGATGCGATCCGCTGGCTGGAGGAGCTGCTGAAGGCCTTCCGCGGCAGCGTGCTCCTGATCACCCACGACCGTGCCTTCCTGGATGCCGTGTCGACCCGCATCGTCGAGCTCGACCGCGGCGTGCTGCGCAGCTACCCGGGCAATTTCGCGGCCTACGAGGCCACCAAGCAGCGCGAGCTGGCCGACGAGGCGCTCTACAACGCACGCCAGGAAAAGCTGCTCGCGCAGGAAGAGGTGTGGGTGCGCCAGGGCGTCGAGGCACGGCGCACCCGCAGCGTTGCCCGCATCAAGCGGCTCGAGGTGCTGCGCGCTCAGCGCGCGGCGCGGCGGGACTCGGTGGGCCGCGTCTCGCTCGAAGTGGACGCCGGTTCGCGCAGCGGCAAGATCGTCGCGGAGCTCGAGGGCGTGAGCAAGGCCTACGGCGACAAGACCATCGTGCGCGACTTCAGCGCCACGCTGCTGCGCGGCGACAAGGTCGGCCTGATCGGCGCCAACGGCGCCGGCAAGACCACGCTGCTAAAGCTCATCCTCGGCACGCTCGCGCCCGACAGCGGCACGGTGCGCACCGGCAGCAACCTGCAGGTGGCCTATTTCGACCAGATGCGCGAGGTGCTGAACCTCGATGCGACGCTGGCCGACACCATCAGCCCCGGCAGCGAATGGGTCGAGATCGCCGGCCAGCGCAAGCACGTGATGAGCTACCTGGGCGACTTCCTGTTCGCCCCGGCGCGCGCCAACTCGCCGGTGCGCAGCCTGAGCGGCGGCGAGCGCAACCGCCTGCTGCTGGCGCGGCTGTTCGCCAAGCCGGCCAATGTGCTGGTGCTCGACGAACCGACCAACGACCTCGACATCGACACTCTGGAACTGCTGGAAGAACTGCTGCAGACCTACCCCGGCACGGTGTTCCTGGTCAGTCACGACCGGCGCTTCCTCGACAACGTGGTCACCAGCACCATCGTCCATGAGGGCGACGGGCGCTGGCGCGAGTACGAGGGCAGCGTCGAAGACTGGCTGCTGCAGGCCGAGCGCGCCCGCGCGCTGCAGGCGACTGCGGCCAGGCGCGCCGGCGCGGCGCCGTCCGTCGTGGCGGCCCCCGCGCCGGTCGCCGCCGCGCCGGTGAAGCGGGCCAAGCTCAGCTTCAAGGAGCAGCGCGAACTCGACGCGCTGCCGGCGCGCATCGAAGCGCTCGAAGCGGAGCAGCGCACGCTGGGCGAACAGCTCGGCGGCACGGCCCTCTACGCCGAGGCGCCGCAGCGCGTGGCCGAGGTGCAGGCGCGCTATGCCCGCATCGAGGAAGAGCTGATGGCGGCGCTGGAACGCTGGGAAGTGCTGGGCAGCCGCTGAGCGCTCAGGGGCGCCGCCTGCCGGCGGCTACCACTTGCCGAGATTGCTGAACCAGGAGTCGCCGCTGGCACTCGGGTGGGTGCGGCTGACGATCAGCCCGGCCTGCAGGTACAGGCCGTTGAGCAGCCGCGAGGCGCGTTCGCGGTCGAAGCCCGGCCAGGCGGCCAGCGCGCGCAACGAGATCGGCTCCTGCCGCAGCCGGCCGACCGCGGCGGCCAGCGCGCCGCTCAGGACGGTCGGCGTGGCGAGGTCCGGCGCAACCCGGTAGACGGCAGGCCCGGCCAGCTCAGGCAGCAGTTCGTGGCGCGGACCGTGCAGTGCCATGTGCCACAGCAGCGGGCCCAGCGGATGGCACATCTCGGCCGGCGCGGCCATGTCGTCACGTCCACGGTTCGGCGCGTGCAGCAGCGCCTGCTCGACCTGCAGCAGCTGCACGGTGTCGAAGCGCGTCGCGTACAGAGCCTCGAGCGGCAGGGGCGTGTGGAACAGGTGCTCGCGGGGGAACACCGTCAGCGGCAGCACGTGTCCGTCGCGATCGAGGTGCAGCGCCATGTCCTGCGCGTGGCGCAGGCAGGCGGCCAGCACCTCCAGCACCTCGGCGCCGTTGTCATGGCTCTCGAAGCGCTGCAGGTCCGCCATCAGCGAGGGGCTCAGCGCGGCGTAGCGCGAGCCGCCTTCGCTGGAGGTGCTGCCGCCACCGCCGCCCATGGCTCGCTGGAAGGTGCTGACCCGCCAGAGTTCCGGTTCGCCGAAAGGGATGGTGGGCTCGTCCATGCGTGGCGGCAATTGTAAGTGTCTGTACGCCAACCCGGTCGTCGCAAGGCTTGCAAGTGCCGTGCGCGCGCTCAAGCGCGCGCGCCGCGGCGCTGCAGTTCGGTGCGGCGGCGGTCCAGCGCCCGCCAGAACGCGGGGTCCTGAGAGGTCGCGACGTTGATGCGCATCAGCCCGCTCGGCCGCCGCGTGGCATGGAACAGCGAGCCGGGCGCGATCAGCCAGCCGTCGTCGAGCAGGGCCAGGGCCAGCCGGTCGGTGTCGACGCCGGTGTCGAGCCAGGCGAACAGGCCCTGCGGCGGCGTGGCCGTCGTGCAGCCGTGGCGCTGCGCCAGGTCGATGCTGCGCGCGCGCGCGGCGTCGAGCCGGACCACCACACGCTCGGCATGGCGGCGCAGCGCGCCCTGCTCCAGGCAGACCGCGACGGCCTGCTCGGTCAGCACCGGCGTCGTCAGCGACGTCAGCAGCTTCACATCGACCAGCCGCTGCACCAGGGCCGGCGGCGCGGCGATGTAGCCGACCCGCCAGCTCGGCGCGAGGATCTTCGAGAACCCCGAGATGTAGATGCTGCGCTGCAGGCCGTCGAGCGCGCCGACGCGTGGCGCGTGCGCAGGGGCCAGCCAGGCGTAGGTGTCGTCCTCGACGATGTGGAAGTCGTGCGCCTGCGCCAGCGTCAGCAGCTGGTGGGCGCCGGCCAGCGACAGTGAGGAGCCGGTCGGGTTGTGCAGGACCGAGACGGTGACGTAGAGCCGTGGCCGGTGCGCCTCGATCAGGCGCCGCATCACCGCCAGATCGGGGCCGTCGGCGCCGCGCGGAACCGGCAAGACGCGCATGCCGAGCTGGGCCAGGCGGGCGAACTCGACGGCCCAGCCCGGCTCGTCGACCAGTACTGCGTCGCCCGGCGCGAGCAAGGTGCGCGAGACGATGTCGAGCGCCTGTGTCGCGCCCAGCGTCGTGACGATCTGCGCGGGCTCGGCGGCGATGCCGAGGTCGGCCAGGCGCAGCGACAGCGCCGCGCGCAGCCGGCCGTCGCCGGCCGGATCGCCGTAGTGCAGCGCGTGGCCCGCCAGCCCGTCGCCCTGGCTCACGCGGCGCAGCGCGCCGCCGAGCAGAGAGAGATCCAGCCACTCGGGCGGCAGCGTGCCCAGGCCGGGCGAGGGCCGGGTGCCGGGGTGGTGGAACATGCTGCGGATCAAGGCCGTTGCGTCGACCGGCGCGACCGGACGGCTTTCCGCCGGGGCCGCGGCACGCGCGCTGCGTGCCGGCGCGACGGCATTGCGCACAAAGAAGCCGCGCTGGCGACGGGCCTCGATCAGTCCCTGGGCAAGCAGCTGGTCGTAGGCGGCCACCACGGTGTGCGGGCTCACGCCGTGCCGCTGCGCGCAGTCGCGCACCGACGGCAGCCGCGCGCCGGGCGCCAGCAGGCGGCTGCGGATGCGCTCGGCGTAGCGCTCGGCGAGTTGCTCGGTCAGCGTGGTGGTGGCGTCACGGGTCAGCATGGCGGCGTGTGTCGTCGGGAGCGCCAGTACAGATCGGTAGTTGATGCGAGATTCTGTACTGTTAGTGTATTGGTTCGAAGCGTACAGTGCTTTCGCATGCCGATACAAGCCCTGCCCGTGAATGCCGCCGGTTCTGCCGCCCGCCACCGCGACGAAGTGCGCGGCCTGTGGCTCGGGCTGCTGGGGGTGGTGATCTTCGCGATCACGACGCCGATGACGCGGCTCGCGGTCGGCGATGTCGGCGACCCGCAGCTCACGCCGCTGTTCGTCACCGCCGGGCGGGCTGCGGTGGCCGGGCTGCTGTCGGCGCTGTGGTTGTGGGTCGCGCGCGCGCCGCGGCCGCAGCGACACCAGCTGCGCGAGTTCGCGATCACCGCCAGCGGTGTCGTGATCGGCTTCCCGCTGTTCCTGGCGTTGGCGCTCCGCGAGGTGGCGGCGATCCACGCCGCCGTCATCACCGGCGTGCTGCCGCTCGGCACCGCGGTGGTCGCGGTGCTGGTGCTGCGGCAGCGGCCCTCGCGCGGGTTCTGGATCTGCGCGCTGGCCGGCTGCGGCCTGGTGCTCGGCTACGCCGCGCTGCAGGGCGGCGGGCGCCTGAGCCTGGCCGACGGCCTGCTGCTGATCGCGGTGGCGAGCGGCTCCGTCGGCTATGTCTACGGCGCGCGGCTGTCGACCGCGATGCGTCCCGAGCAGGTGATCTGCTGGGTGCTGGTCGGCGCGCTGCCGCTCACGCTGCCGCTGACGCTCTGGGCTGCCGCCAGCGTGGATTTCGGTGCGGTGCGCGGCGGCGCCTGGCTGGGCTTCGGCTATGTGGCGCTGTTCTCGATGTGGCTGGGCTTCTTCGCGTGGTACCGCGGCCTCGCGCTCGGCGGCACGGTGCGCGTGAGCCAGGTGCAGCTGCTGCAGCCCTTCGTGTCGATGCTGGCGGCGGTGCCGTTGCTGGGCGAGCGGCTCGACTCGCTGACCCTGGCCTTCGCGCTCGCGGTGATCGCCACGGTGTTCATCGGCAAGCGCATGCCGGTGCGGGGGGCGGCATGAGGACGCTCGGCGTGCTCGGCGGCATGAGCTGGGAATCCACGCTGATCTACTACCGCGATCTCAACCGCGGCGTCGCGCAGCGCCTCGGGGGCCTGCACAGTGCATCGCTGCGGCTGCACAACCTCGACTTCGAGCCGGTCGCGGCGCTGCAGCGCGAGGGCCGCTGGGGCGCTGCGGCCGAGCAACTGGCGGTGGCCGCCTGCGGATTGCGCGATGCCGGGGCCGAGGGGCTGCTGATCGCCAGCAACACGATGCACCGCGTGGCGCCGACGGTACAGCAGGCCTGCGGTCTGCCCCTGCTGCACATCGGCGACGCGATCGGTGCGGCGCTGCGGGCGGCGGGTCTGACGCGCATCGGGCTGCTGGGCACGCGCTTCACGATGGAGCAGGACTTCCTGCGCGACCACCTGCGGCAGCGCCACGGTGTCGAGATGCGGGTGCCGGGCGAGGCCGACCGGGCCACGCTGCAGCAGCTGATCTTCGACGAGCTGTGCCGCGGCATCGTGCGCGACGCCTCCCGGCAAGCGACCCTGACGATCGTCGACCGCATGGCCGCCGACGGCGCGCAGGGCGTCGTGCTCGGTTGCACCGAGCTGGGCCTGCTGCTCGATCCCGCCGCGCTGCCGCTGCCCGGCTTCGACAGCACGTGGCTGCATGTGCAGCAGGCGCTGGACTGGATGCTCGACGACACCCCTCGAGGAGACCCCCGATGACCTGGACCCTGGCGCGGCGCACCGAGCGCATGAATCCTTCCGCGATCCGCGAGATCCTGAAACTGGCCGAACGGCCCGGCGTGCTGTCACTGGCCGGCGGCCTGCCGTCGCCGGACGGCTTCCCGGTCGAGGCGCTGCGCGAGGCCAGCGCCCGGGTGCTGCGCGACACCCCACGGGAGGCGCTGCAGTACGCCGCGAGCGAAGGCTACGGGCCGCTGCGCGAGTGGGTCGCGGCCCGGCTCGCCAACGACGGCGTCGTGGTCGAACCCGGGCAGGTGCTGGTCACCACCGGCTCGCAACAGGGGCTGGACCTGGTCGGCAAGCTGCTGATCGATGCCGGCAGCGCGGTCGCGGTGGAGACGCCCACCTACCTGGGCGCGCTGCAGGCCTTCGCGCCCTGCGAGCCGGCGTTCGCCGCGCTCGCCTCCGACGACGAGGGTCCGAAGCCCGAGGCCCTGGCCGGCGCCGCGGGCGCGCGCTTCGCGTACCTGCTGCCGAACTTCCAGAACCCGACCGGGCGGGTGATCTCGGAGGCCCGTCGCGAGGCCCTGGTGGCGGCGGCGCAGGCGGCTGCGCTGCCGCTGGTCGAGGACAACCCCTATGGCGAGCTGTGGTTCGACGCCCCGCCACCGGCGCCGCTGGCCGCGCGCTGGCCGCAGGGCACGATCTACCTCGGCTCGTTCTCGAAGATCCTCGCGCCCGGCCTGCGGCTGGGGTATGTGGTGGCGCCGCCGGCGCTGTATCCGAAGCTGCTGCAGGTCAAGCAGGCGGCCGACCTGCACACGCCGGGCTTCAACCAGCGCATCGTCCACGAGGTCGTGCGAGACGGCCTGCTCGATCGCCATGTGCCGACCGTGCGCGCGCGCCATGCCGCGCAACGCGACGCGATGGCGGCGGCGCTGCGCGCGCACCTGCCCGCCGGCGCCGAATGGCAGCCACCGCGCGGCGGCATGTTCTTCTGGCTGCGGCTGCCGCCGGGGCTGGACGCGACGGCGCTGCTGCCGCGCGCTATCGCCGCCGGCGTGGCCTACGTGCCGGGTGCGCCCTTCCATGCCGGCGAAGCCGACCCGCGCACGCTGCGGCTGAGCTTCGTCACGCTGACGCCAGCGCAGCTGCACACTGCGATCGCCACGCTCGGGCGCGTGGTGCACGAGGCACTGGCCGAGCAGGCCGGGTCGGCGCTCTCGCTGAGGAGAGCCGCATGAGCGCGAACCCCGCTCGCCGCTTCTCGCAGGTCGACGTGTTCACCGCCGAGCCGTTGCGCGGCAACGCCGTCGCGGTGGTGTTCGACGCCGAGGGCCTGGACGACGCGCAGATGCAGGCCTTCGCGCGCTGGACCCAGCTCAGCGAGACCACCTTCCTGCTGCCACCCACCGATCCGTCCGCCGACTACCGCCTGCGCATCTTCACCCCGGCCGAGGAACTGCCGTTCGCCGGCCATCCCACGCTCGGCAGTTGCCACGCCTGGCTCGAGGCGGGCGGCCGGCCACGCACGGACGAGGTGGTGCAGGAATGCGGTGTCGGACTCGTGCGGATACGACGTGACGGCCGCCGGCTGGCGTTCGCCGCGCCGCCGCTGCGCCGCAGCGGCGCCGTCGACGAGGCCACGCGGGCGCAGATCGCCCGCGCCCTGCGCGTCGACGCGAGCGAACTGCTGGCGACGCAATGGGTCGACAACGGACCGGGCTGGGTGGCCGCGCTGCTGCCCAGCGCCGCGGCCGTGCTGGCGCTCGAGCCCGATTACGTCGCGATGCAGCCGCTCAACCTCGGCGTGATCGGGGCGCAGACGCCGGGTCACGACACCGCCTTCGAGGTGCGCGCCTTCGTGCCCTCGCTCGGCGTGCCCGAGGACCCGGTGACCGGCAGCCTGAACGCCGGTCTGGCGCAGTGGCTGATCGGCGCCGGGCTGGCGCCGGCGCGCTACGTCGCGAGCCAAGGGGGCCGGCTCGGGCGCGCGGGGCGGGTGCACGTGGATCAGGTCGGTGCGGACCTCTGGGTCGGCGGCGACTCGGTGACCTGCATCGTCGGCAGCTTGCGGCTGTGAGCCGCACGACGTGGGCGGCGCGGTGTAAATTCGCCGGGCGATGACCAGTCCCGGCATTGAACTGCTTACACCGGCCACGCCGGAACTGCTGGAGGCCACCCGGCAGATCTTCCGCGAGTACGCCGAGGCGCTCGGCATCGACCTGTGCTTCCAGAACTTCGACGCCGAGCTGGCCGCGCTGCCGGGCGACTACGCCGAGCCCGCCGGGGTGCTGCTGCTGGCCTACTGCGACGGCGAACTGGCCGGCTGCGGCGCCTTGCGGCCACTTCTCGAGTCCGACGAGGCGAACGCCTGCGAGATGAAGCGCCTCTACGTGCGCCGCGCCTTCCGCCGTTTCGGGCTGGGGCGGCTGCTCGCCCAGGCGCTGATCGACCGCGCGCGCAGCCGCGGCTATTCGGCGATGCTGCTCGACACGCTCGACGACATGGAGGCCGCGCGAGAACTGTACGCCTCGCTCGGCTTCGAGGAGGTACCACCCTACTACTACAACCCGATTCCCGGCGCACACTACCTGCGGGTCGGCCTCGAAGGGTCCGGCTCGCTGTACTGAGTCCCAGATCGTTAAGTGGAGTGTCGAGGCGGCGCCGTTGCGTCGCCCGGGAGGCCGCGATGAATGCGTTCAAGCAGCTGTTGCAGAACCCGGCCCGTGGCATCGACGCGCACCCGCGCGCCAGCCACCAGCGCGTGCCGCTCGGCACCTGGGTCATGTCGGCCAGCCCGCTGGTTGCCGAGGCGATCGGCCATGCAGGCTTCGACTGGGCGGTGCTCGACATGGAGCACTCGCCGCTCGAGCTGCCGGGCGTGGTGCAGATGCTGCAAGCCCTGGCCACGACGAAGCTGGTGCCGATCGTGCGCCTGCCCGCGAACGATGCGGTGCTGTTCAAGCGCCTGCTCGATGCGGGTGCCAGCACCTTGATGGTGCCGTTCGTCCAGAGCGCCGCCGAGGCCCGGCGCGCCGTGGCGGCCACGCGCTATCCGCCGCTCGGCATGCGCGGTGTGGCCGGCATGAGCCGCGCCACGCGCTACGGCACGCTGCGCCTCGATACGCAGGCGGCCGACGCGGGCGTGGCTCTGATCCTGCAGCTCGAAACGCCGCAGGCGCTCGACGCGCTGGAGGAGATCGCCGCGGTCGAGGGCGTCGATGCGCTGTTCATCGGGCCGGCCGATCTTTCGGCGGCCCTTGGGCATGGCGGCAATGCGCGGCACCCGGCGGTGCAGAAGCTGGCAGCGCAGGCGGCGGAGCGCGCGCGTGCGGCGGGCATCCCGATCGGCACGCTGGCCGGCACGCCGGAAATGGCCACCCAGGTCCGCGCGGCCGGGTTCGATTTCGTCGGCCTGGGGTCCGACCTCGGGTTGCTGGTGCATGCGGCGCAGGCCTCGCTGCACGCGCTGCGCACGCCGGATGCCGCGGCGGTGCACTCGCTCCACGTCGGGACGCACGCCTACTGACCCGCGGGAGGGCCGCGGCCGAAGCAGGCTGGGGCGGCTGGCCCCTTAACACGGCAGCGGGCGTCCGTCGAGAGGCTTTCGCGCACGCGAATCAGCGGACTCGGCGAGGGTTGAAAGCTCCGGGTTATCACGTACACTCCCGGGGTTTTGCCGAATCTGACCTGTCCGAATATGAGCGAGCGCGCTTCCACCGATGTGCGCAACGCCTGGCCCGGACCGGGGGCAGCTGAGGACGACGACGCGCCTTTCAAGACCCTGAGCCCCGAAGAAGCCCAGGCTCTGAGGGCCAAGCACCCGCCGGTTTCACCCTGGCGGGTGATCGCGGCCCAGGCCGCGGTCGGCTTGGTGGTGGCGGCCCTGATCGGGCTGGTCACCCAGCGCAGCGAACTGGCCTGGTCGGCGCTTTACGGCGCCGCGGCCGTGGTGGTGCCGGGCGCGCTGTTGGCGCGCGGCATCACCCGCCTCACGGGGGCAGGAGTGGGCGCCGCGGCGTTCAGCTTCATGCTCTGGGAGGCGGTGAAGGTGGGTTTGGCAGTGGCCATGCTGGCGGCTGCCACGAAGGTCGTGCCGGGTTTGAGCTGGCCAGCGCTGCTGGTCGCCATGCTCGTGTGCATGAAGGTCAACTGGTTGGCGCTGCTCTGGCAGGGCCGGGTGAAGAACGAAGCGGGACGAGACTGACTCATGGCAGCCGAAGGAAATCTTGCGGGACACGGACCCACTGCCGGTGAATACATCGGGCACCACCTGAAGCACCTGCAGAGCCACGAGCAGACCGGCATCGTGGATTTCTCGGTATTCAACGTCGACTCGCTGTTCTGGTCGATCCTGCTCGGCGTCGTCGGCCTGTTCTTCATGTGGCGTGTCGCCAAGGGCGTGACTGCTGGCGTGCCGGGTCGCACCCAGGCCGCCGTCGAGTTGCTGCTCGAGATGGTGGACAACCAGGCCAAGTCCATCATCCACAACGCCACCTCGCGCAAGTTCGTCGGCCCGCTGGCGCTCACCGTGTTTGTCTGGATCTTCCTGATGAACTCGATGGACTTTCTGCCCGTGGACCTGATTCCGCGCATCTGGGAAGCGATCTACGGTGCGGCCGGCCACGACCCGCACCACGCCTACATGCGCGTCGTGCCGACCGCCGACCTGTCGACCACGCTCGGCCTGTCATGCGGCGTGCTGCTGGTCTGCATCTACTACAACATCAAGATCAAGGGGCTCGGTGGCTGGGTGCACGAGCTCTTCGCGGCGCCGTTCGGCGACAAGTGGTTCCTGTATCCGTTCAATTTCGCGATGCAGATCATCGAGTTCCTCGCGAAGACGGTGTCGCATGGCATGCGGCTGTTCGGCAACATGTATGCCGGCGAACTGCTGTTCATGCTGATCGCGCTGATGGGGGGCGTGGGCTTTGCCTCCGGCACCGGCATCGCGATGTGGATCGGCCACATCCTGGCCGGCACCGCCTGGGCGATCTTCCATATCCTGATCGTCGCCCTGCAGGCCTTCATCTTCATGATGCTGACCCTGGTCTATGTCGGTCAGGCGCACGACGCCCACTGACCGTTCGCGCTCGATTCGTTCTTCTTTCTTTCACTACAACCACCCCTCTGAAGGAGTCACCATGGAACACGTTCTCGGTTTTGTTGCCCTCGCCGCCGGCCTGATCATCGGTCTGGGCGCCATCGGCGCCTGCATCGGCATCGGCATCATGGGCAGCAAGTACCTGGAATCGGCCGCCCGTCAGCCCGAGCTGATGAACGAGCTGCAGACCAAGATGTTCCTGCTCGCCGGCCTGATCGATGCGGCCTTCCTGATCGGTGTCGGTATCGCGATGATGTTCGCGTTTGCCAACCCCTTCGTGCTGAAGTAATCCGGCCGTCCCTCCAACCGCACTAGAAAGGTGTTGCCGTGAGTCTGAACGCAACGCTCTTCGCGCAGCTGGTGGTGTTCTTCATCCTGGCGTGGTTCACGATGAAATTCGTGTGGCCGCCCATCACGAAGGCGCTGGACGAGCGCGCGAGCAAGATCGCCGACGGCCTAGCCGCGGCCGACCGTGCCAAGACCGAGCTGGCCTCGGCCAACAAGCGGGTCGAGGAACAGCTTGCCTCCGTACGTGACGAGAATGCGCGCCGCCTGGCCGATGCCGAGAAGCGTGCTCTCGCGATCGTCGAAGACGCCAAGAAGCGCGCCACAGAGGAAGGCAGCAAGATCGTCGCCGCCGCCAAGTCGGAAGCCGAGCAACAGCTGGTGCAGGCGCGCGAGTCGCTGCGCGAGCAGGTCGCCGCGCTGGCCGTCAAGGGCGCCGAGCAGATCCTCAAGCGCGAAGTCAACGCCGGCGTCCACGCCGACTTGCTGTCGCGTCTGAAGACGGAGCTCTGACGATGGCAGAACTCGCAACCATCGCGCGCCCCTACGCCGAGGCCCTGTTCCGCGCCGCGCCGAAAGGTGAGGCGGCCGGCTGGGCCGAGCAGGTGGCCGCGCTCGGCGCGGTCGCTGCCGACCCGGTGCTGCGGCAGTTCGCCGACAGCCCGAAGGTGGCGGCCCAGCAGGTGTTCGATCTCGTCGCCGGCGTCACCAAGCAGACGCTGGTGCCGGGTGTGCAGAACCTGCTGCGCGCCATGATCGAGAACGGGCGCCTGTCGGCGCTGCCCGAGGTCGCCGCGCAGTTCCACGCGCTGGTCAACGCGAGTTCGGGCGTTTCCGACGCCATCGTCTACAGCGCCTTCCCCATCGAGCCGGCCGCGCTGGCCGACCTGGTGGCGACGCTGGAGAAGCGCTTCGGGCGCAGGCTGTCCGCCACGGTGCAGCTCGAGCCCGAACTGATCGGTGGTGTCCGGGTGGTGGTCGGCGACGAGGTGCTCGACACCTCGGTCAAGGCCCGTCTCGAGCACATGAAGGTCGCGTTGACCGCCTGAGCCGTATTTGAATCAATCCGCCCGGAGGCGCGAGTCGTCGGGTTCGGTCGTCGACGCCGCAGGGCGCCTGAAGAGACTGGGAGCTAGCCATGCAACTGAATCCCGCTGAAATTTCCGAACTGATCAAGAGCCGCATCGAGGGGCTCGGCGCCTCGTCGGACATCCGCAACCAGGGCACCGTGGTGTCGGTGACCGACGGCATCGTGCGCGTGCACGGCCTGTCGGAGGTCATGGCCGGCGAAATGCTGGAGTTCCCCGCCACCAAGGACGGCCAGCCGACCTTCGGTCTCGCGCTGAACCTCGAGCGCGACTCGGTCGGTGCCGTGATCCTGGGCGAGTACGAGCACATCTCCGAAGGCGACACGGTCAAGTGCACCGGCCGCATCCTGGAAGTGCCGGTCGGCCCGGAACTGATCGGCCGCGTGGTCAATGCGCTGGGTCAGCCGATCGACGGCAAGGGACCGATCAACGCCAAGATGACCGACGTGATCGAGAAGGTCGCGCCGGGCGTGATCGCACGGAAGTCGGTGGACCAGCCGGTGCAGACCGGCCTGAAGTCGATCGACTCCATGGTGCCGGTGGGCCGCGGCCAGCGCGAGTTGATCATCGGCGACCGCCAGACCGGCAAGACCGCGGTGGCGATCGACGCGATCATCAACCAGAAGGGTCAGAACATGACCTGCGTCTACGTCGCGATCGGGCAGAAGGCCTCGTCGATCAAGAACGTGGTGCGCTCGCTCGAAGCGGCTGGTGCGATGAGCTACACCATCGTCGTGGCGGCCTCCGCCTCGGAATCGGCAGCGATGCAGTACGTGTCGGCCTACTCGGGCTGCACGATGGGCGAGTACTTCCGCGACCGCGGCGAAGACGCGCTGATCATCTATGACGACCTGTCCAAGCAGGCGGTCGCCTACCGCCAGGTCTCGCTGCTGCTGCGCCGCCCGCCGGGCCGTGAAGCCTACCCCGGTGACGTGTTCTATCTCCACAGCCGTCTGCTCGAGCGCGCCGCGCGCGTGAACGCCGATTACGTCGAGAAATTCACCAATGGCGCCGTCAAGGGCAAGACCGGCTCGTTGACCGCGCTGCCGATCATCGAGACCCAGGCCGGTGACGTGTCGGCCTTCGTGCCGACCAACGTGATCTCGATCACCGACGGCCAGATCTTCCTCGAGACCAACCTGTTCAACGCCGGCATCCGCCCCGCGATCAACGCCGGTATCTCGGTGTCGCGCGTGGGGGGCGCCGCCCAGACCAAGCTGGTCAAGGGCCTGTCGGGCGGCATTCGGACCGACCTTGCGCAGTACCGTGAACTGGCCGCCTTCGCGCAGTTCGCCTCCGACCTGGACGATGCCACCCGCAAGCAGCTCGACCGCGGCGCGCGCGTGACCGAGCTGCTCAAGCAGCAGCAGTACCAGCCGCTGCCGATCAGCCTGATGGCTGCGACGCTGTACTCGGTGAACAAGGGCTTCCTCGACGACGTTGACGTGAAGAAGGTGCTCGCCTTCGAATCGGGCCTGCACCAGTTCCTGAAGACCAGCTACGCCGCGCTGCTGAAGAAGCTCGAGGACAGCAAGGCGCTGGACAAAGACAGCGAAGCCGAGCTCGCCGCCGCCATCGGTGCCTTCAAGAAGTCCTTCGCGTAAGCGCCTGACCCTCTCACGACAAGGAGCGCGCGATGGCAGCCGGCAAGGAAATACGCGGCAAGATCAAGAGCGTCGAGAACACCAAGAAGATCACCAAGGCCATGGAAATGGTCGCGGCTTCGAAGATGCGCAAGGCGCAGGAGCGCATGCGCGCGGCCCGGCCGTATGCGGACAAGATTCGCAACATCACGGCCAACCTCGCGCAGGCCAACCCCGAGTACACCCACCCCTTCATGGCGGTGAGCGCGACGGCCGCCAAGACCGCGGGGTTCGTCGTCGTCACCACGGACAAGGGCCTGTGCGGTGGCCTGAACACCAATGTGCTGCGCGCCGTCACCGGCAAGCTGCGCGAGTTGGAGTCGCAGGGCAGCAAGGCCGAGGCGGTGGCGATCGGCAACAAGGGCCTGGGTTTCCTGAACCGTATCGGCGCCAAGGTGGTGTCGCATGCCACTCAGCTGGGTGACGCGCCGCACCTCGAGCGGTTGATCGGGCCGGTCAAGGTGCTGCTCGACGCCTATGCCGAGGGCAAGCTCAACGCGGTCTACCTCTGCTACACGCGCTTCATCAACACGATGAAGCAGGAGCCGGTGGTCGAGCAGCTGCTGCCACTGGCCTCCGACAAGCTGAAGGCGGACGCCGGCGAACATGGCTGGGACTACCTCTACGAGCCCGACGCCAAGACCGTCATCGACGACCTGCTGCTGCGCTTCGTGGAGGCGCTGATCTACCAGGCGGTGGCCGAGAACATGGCGTCGGAGCAGTCCGCGCGCATGGTCGCGATGAAGGCCGCGACCGACAACGCAGGCACGCTGATCGGCGAGCTCAAGCTGGTCTACAACAAGACCCGCCAGGCGGCGATCACCAAAGAGCTTTCAGAGATTGTGAGCGGCGCGGCCGCGGTGGGCTGACGGCCCGACGCACCCGCAGACGCAACGCAAAGACTATTGATTGAAGGAACTGAAAAATGGCGAACACTCAAGCAGCCGTCGGCAAGATCGTCCAGTGCATCGGCGCTGTCGTGGACGTGGAGTTCCCGCGGGACCAGATGCCGCGTGTCTATGACGCGCTGAAGATGGAAGGCTCTGCCCTGACGCTCGAGGTGCAGCAGCAGCTCGGCGACGGCGTGGTCCGTACCATCGCGCTGGGCTCGTCCGACGGCCTGCGCCGCGGCCTGATGGTCAGCAACACCGGCGCGGCGATCACCGTGCCGGTCGGCAAGGCCACGCTGGGTCGCATCATGGACGTGCTGGGCAGCCCGATCGACGAGCGCGGCCCGGTCAGCGCCGAGCTGAGCATGCCGATCCACCGCAAGGCGCCGGCCTACGACGAGCTGAGCCCGTCGCAAGAGCTGCTCGAGACCGGCATCAAGGTGATCGACCTGATCTGCCCGTTCGCCAAGGGCGGCAAGGTGGGTCTGTTCGGCGGCGCTGGCGTCGGCAAGACCGTGAACATGATGGAGCTGATCAACAACATCGCCAAGGCCCACTCGGGTCTGTCGGTGTTCGCTGGCGTCGGCGAGCGTACCCGCGAGGGCAACGACTTCTATCACGAGATGTCGGACTCGAAGGTCGTGGTCCAGGAGGACCTGACGCAGTCGAAGGTCGCGATGGTCTACGGCCAGATGAACGAGCCCCCGGGCAACCGTCTGCGCGTTGCGCTGACCGGCCTGACGATCGCCGAGTCCTTCCGCGACGAAGGCCGTGACGTGCTGTTCTTCGTTGACAACATCTACCGCTACACGCTGGCCGGCACCGAAGTGTCCGCGCTGCTGGGCCGGATGCCGTCGGCGGTGGGCTACCAGCCGACGCTGGCCGAGGAAATGGGCCGGCTGCAGGAGCGCATCACCTCCACCAAGGTGGGCTCGATCACCTCGATCCAGGCCGTCTACGTGCCCGCGGATGACCTCACCGATCCGTCGCCCGCAACCACCTTCGCCCACTTGGATGCGACCGTGGTGCTGTCGCGCGACATCGCCTCGCTGGGCATCTACCCCGCGGTGGACCCGCTGGACTCGACCTCGCGCCAGATCGACCCGAACGTCGTCGGCGAAGAGCACTACAACACCACCCGTGCCGTGCAGCAGGTGCTGCAGCGCTACAAGGAACTGCGCGACATCATCGCCATTCTCGGCATGGACGAACTGGCGCCGGAAGACAAGCTGGCCGTGGCGCGCGCCCGCAAGATCCAGCGCTTCCTGTCGCAACCCTTCCACGTGGCCGAGGTCTTCACCGGCTCGCCGGGCAAGTACGTGCCGCTGAAGGAAACCATCCGTGGCTTCAAGATGATCGTGGCCGGCGAGTGTGACTCGCTCCCGGAACAGGCCTTCTACATGGTCGGGACGATCGACGAAGCCTTCGAAAAGGCCAAGAAGATCCAATAAGCGGCGCAGACGGCGCTCGGGCGTCGTTGCCGTGCGCACTGGGCAGGAAGCCTGGTTCCGCGCGGCGCCTATCCGAACGCCGCCTGCTTGCTTCTTGAACCTTCTTGCACGCTAAGGACGATTCAGCATGGCAACGATTCATGTCGACGTGGTTTCCGCCGAAGCCTCGATCTTCTCGGGCGAAGCGAAGTTCGTCGCGCTGCCCGGTGAAATGGGCGAGCTCGGCATCTATCCGCGACACACGCCGCTGATTACGCGCATCAAGCCGGGCGCGGTGCGGGTGGAGCGCGCCGACAACGGCGAGGAAGAGTTCGTGTTCGTGGCCGGCGGCATCCTCGAGGTGCAGCCGGACCGCGTCACGGTGCTGGCCGATACCGCGATCCGCGGTCACGATCTCGACGAGGCCAAGGCCGAGGAGGCCAAGAAGGCCGCCGAAGAGGCGATGAAGAACGCCAAGAGCGACATCGACTTCGCCAAGGCCCAGGGCGAGTTCGCGGCCATGGCCGCGCAGATCGCTGCGCTGCGCAAGTTCCGCAAGAAGTAAGGCGCGGAGGTCGGGGCGGCGGGCTGTTTCGCCGTCGGTCCGCACACGACACCAGGCCCGCCGCGTGCGGGCCTTGTCGTTTCTTCAGGGCCGGCTGAACCGCTCCAGCACGCTGCCCAGGTCGCCCAGCCCGGAGCTGCCGATGTCGGACAGCTGGCCATTGGGCGTGAGCTTGTCCACCACCTGCGGCAGCAGCTGCGACAGTTGACCGGCCGCCTCCCCCGGAGGCAGGCCAAGCTGCTGGGCGAACTGCGACAGCATGTCGCTGCCCAGCACGTCCTGCAGCTGGCTGGCGGACACCGGCAGGTTCTGGCCAGTGCCGACCCACGAGGCGATCAGGTCGCCCAGGCCGCCCTGCTGGAACTGCTGCACCAGGCCCTCGAGCCCGCCGCCTCCCTGTCCACCGCGCGCCAGCATCGCGATCACCGCCTGCAGCGCGTCGCCTTGCCCGTTCGCCTGAGAGCCGCCCAGGGCTCCGATCACCGAGTCCAGCAAACCCATCACGTGCTCCCGCGGGGACCGTCCCCGCGCCGATTGTGAGGCTCGCAGGCGAGCGGCGGCGCAGAGTCCCTCGGCAGCGTACGGTGCCCGCGCGGGCTCACTTCTCAGCCGAACAGCGCCGCCACGGCGGCCAGTACGGTCAGCGCCGCGGTTTCCGCACGCAGCACCCGCGGGCCGAGCGTGATCGGCTGCAGGCCGGCCGCGCGCGCCTGCGCATCCTCGGTGTTGCAGAGGCCGCCTTCGGGGCCGCTCAGGAACAGGAGGCCTTGGCCGGCCCGCAGTGCCGGCGGCAGTGCCTCGACGAACGGGCGCGTGCCCTCGGCCAGGCTCAGCACGAAGCGCGCCTCGGTCACGTCGGGCCGCAACGCGCGTTGCCACTCGCCGAAGGCACGCACCGGCAGCAGGCGCGGCAGCGTGGTGCGGCCGCACTGCTCGGCCGCGGCGCTCGCCACGCCCTGCCAGTGCGCCAGCTTCCTGTCGGCGCGCTCGCCGCCCAGGCGCAGCACCGAGCGCTCGCAGACGAGCGGCTGCAAGGTCGACACACCCAGCTCGGTGGCCTTCTCGACCAGCCAGTCCATGCGTTCGTTGGCGGGCATGCCGACCGCCAGCGTGATCGGCAGCGGCAGCTCGCGGTCCACCGGTTGCGACGCACCGACGCGGACCCGGACCTCGCTGCGGCCCATCTGCACCACCCGGGCCTCCCATTCGCTGCCGCGGCCGTCGAACAGCGTGAGGCCATCGCCCGGCTGCAGCCGCAGCACCTGCACGTGGCGTGCGGCAGCGGCGGGCAAGGCCGCCTCCAGGCCATCGGCCAACGGCATGTCGACGAGAAAGCGTGGCACCTTCGGCCCTCGCTCAGAACGTGTAGCCGCTCTCTCGCTGCGTCCCGGCGAGCTGCTCCAGCAGATGCGCTAGCGGGCCCAGGCCGTTGTAGCGGCTGGCCACGCGGTGCGCGTAGCGCCACACCAGAGGCAGGTCCTTGAGGTAGCCGTCCTTGCCGTCCCGGTGCGAGAGTCGCGCGAAGATGCCCAGCACCTTCAGATGACGTTGCAGCCCCATCCATTCGAAGTCACGCCAGAAACTGCCGAAATCGGCGTCCAGCGGCAGGCCTGCCTTGCGACCGCGTTCCCAGTAGCGCACCGCCCAGTCGAGCTGGGTGGACTCGTCCCACTCGACGTAGGCGTCACGCAGCAGCGACGCGAGGTCGTAGCTGACCGGGCCCCACACGGCATCCTGGAAATCCAGCAGGCCCGGTGGGCCGCCCGGCTCGCGCGGCAGCATCAGGTTGCGCGAGTGATAGTCGCGATGCACCAGCACGCTGGGCTGAGCGGTGCAGGCGTCGAGGATCAGCGCGAAACAGCGTTGCAGCTGCGCGAGCGCCTTGTCGTCGAGCCGCTGCCCACAGTGGCGCTCGATGTACCAGGTGGGGAAGAGGTCGAGCTCGCGCTGCAGCAGCGCGCGGTCGTAGTTCGGGACCTGGGCGTGCGCATCGATGCGCTGCAACTGCACCAGCGCGTCGAGTGCGGCCAGATAGAGCGCGTTGGACTGCGCGGGGTCCGCGCGCCGGATCGCCTCGAGGTAGGTGGTGGCGCCCAGGTCGCTGAGCAGCATGAAGCCGTGCGGCTCGTCCCAGCTCAGCACCTCAGGCGCCTCGAGACCGCCGCCGCGCAACAGCGCGGCCACGCCGACGAAGGGCCGGCAATCCTCGTGGGTCGGCGGCGCGTCCATCACGATGCGCGGGCCGTCGCGGCCGTCGATGCGGAAGTAGCGTCGGAAGCTGGCGTCGGCACTGGCTGCGCGCAGACTGCCGACCACCAGGCCGTGGGCCGCGGCCTGTGCGTTCAGCCAGTCCATGAAGGCGTGCTGCCGGGCGGGGTCGGTCCAGCGGATCGGTTCGGGTGTGGTCACGGTGTGTCGGCGCGGCGGCCCCGCGGTCCTGCGGTACGGCAGCCTCCGGAACGAAGGCGCGTGGAATAATCAGATTCTACAAACCGCATGCAAGGTGGCGTCGCCGTGGCGCTGCTCGGGCGGCCGCAGCGCGCCGCGACCGGCGACTCCTTTTCTCTTGTCTGCCACGATCTTGCCGACCGCCGACCGCGCCGCGACCGTCCTGCCTCCACGGCGCGCCTGGGCCCTGCGCCCGGTCGCGGCGGCGGTCCTGATGACGACCGCAGGTGGCGGCGTGCTGATCGACGTCGCACGCGCGCAGTCAGGAGCCGAAGGCCCTGGACTGCAGGTGAGTCCCGAAAGCGGTGCGCGCTTCGGTCCACTCATCAAGGCCGACGACGGCGGCGGGCCGCTGGTGATCGAGGCTGATCGCCTGTCGGGCCGGCCTGACCTGGAAACTCTGGCCGAAGGTGCCGTCGAGTTCCGCCGCGGCCCCTTGCTCCTGAAGGCTGACCGGGTCGAGTACCAGCAGCAGAGCGACTTGGCGCGCGCCACCGGCAACGTCGAGATCTCGCGCAACGGCAACATCTACCGTGGCCCCGAGGTGCAGCTGAAGGTCGACCGTTTCGAAGGCTACTTCCAGTCGCCGAGCTACCACTTCGGCCGCACCAACGCTGGTGGGCAGGCCGACCGCTTCGACTTCCTCGACGAGAACCGGGGCATCGCCTACGGCGCCACCTACACCAGCTGTCCGGCGCCCGACCCGGCCTGGCTGCTGAGCACCGACCGCGTGCTGCTCGACACGGCGGCCGAGGAAGGCACGGCCGAGGGCGCGGTGCTGCGGTTCTATGGCGTGCCGATCCTGGCCGCGCCGACGCTGAGCTTCCCGCTGACCGAGAAACGCAAGTCTGGCTGGTTGCCGCCGAGCATCAAGCTCGACAACAAGAGCGGCTTCGAGCTCGGCGTGCCCTACTACTGGGACATCGCCCCGAACCGCGACGCGACCCTGACGCCGTCGGTCATGACGCGGCGCGGCGCGGCGCTCGACACCGAGTTCCGCTATCTCGAGCCGGGCTACCTGGGCCGCGTTCAGGCCTATGCGCTGCCCGACGACCAGGTCGCCAATCGCTCGCGCTGGGCCCTGAACCTCGGCCATGAGGCACGCTGGGAAGGCGCGACGGTCGGTGAGATCGACTACGGCCTGGCGCTGCAGCGCACCTCGGACGACAACTTCTGGAAGGACTTCGCCGGCACGCTGCCCAGCCTCACGCCGCGCCTGCTGCCGACCGATGCCTATGCGCGGCGCCGCTTCGATCACGGCTGGGGCGACACCGTGGCCTACACCCGCGTGCAGACCTGGCAGGTGCTGCAGGATATCGACCCGGCCAGCCGCATCGTCTCGCCCTACCAGCGCGAGCCGCAGATCGGCCTGCGCCAGCGCGGCGCATCCGGCGGGCTCGAATGGCAGTGGGAGACCGAGGCGAACCGCTTCTCGAACGACGACCCCAGCCTGCAGACCGGCTCGCGCCTGCACGCCCTGGGCTCGCTGGCACGCCCCTGGTCGCCGACCGGTGCGCCCGGCTGGACGCTGACACCCCGGGTGTCGTTCAACGCGGCCAGCTACGACCTCGACCAGTCCCTGGCCGATGGCCGTCGGCGCGCGTCGCGTGTCATTCCGACGGTGTCGCTCGACAGCGCCTGGATCTTCGAACGCGACAGCACGGCCTTCGGGCGCGAACTGACGCAGACGCTGGAGCCGCGGCTGTTCTATGTCAACACGCCCTACCGCGACCAGACCGGCCTGCCAAACTTCGACAGCGCGGCCAACGACTTCAACTTCACGTCGATCTACTCCGACAACGTGTTCTCCGGCGTCGATCGCGTATCGGACGCGAACCAGGTGACTGCCGGCGTGACCACGCGCTTTCTCGACCGCACGACCGGCGCCGAGGCGCTGCGGCTGGGCATCGCGCAGCGCATGCTGCTGCGCACGCAGCGCATCACGGCCGACGGCACGCCGATCACGCAGCGCTGGTCCGACCTGCTGCTGCTGGGTTCGACCAACCTCGTGCGGAACTGGTACTTCGACAGCACCGTCCAGTACAACTCCGACACCAGCCGCGTCGCGCGTTCCATTTCGAGCGTGCGCTACTCGCCCGGACCCTTGCGCACCCTCAGCACCAGCTACCGCTACACGCGCAATGCCAGCGAACAGGTCGAGCTGGGCTGGCAATGGCCGCTCAACGCGCCGGCACGCGAGCACGCCGCCGCCGTGCAGGCGCGCGACGCGCAGATGCTCGAGGACTTCGAGGGCCGCTCGCGGCTCGCGCCGCTGGCCGGCTGCCCGGGCGCCTGGTACACGGTGGGGCGCGTCAACTACAGCCGCCGCGACTCCCGCATCACCGATTCCATCGTCGGCTTCGAGTACGACTCGGGGTGCTGGATCGGCCGCATCGTCGCCGAGCGCCTGTCCACCGGGCGCAGCCAGGCGACCACCCGGCTGCTGTTCCAGCTGGAGCTGATCGGCCTGTCGCGGCTCGGGTCCAACCCGTTGAAGGTGCTGAGGGAGAATGTGCCCGGTTACCGTTTGCTGCGCGACGACAGTCCGGTGGTCGCGCCGGCCCTCTCGACCCCCTGAGCTGCTGTCATCGATGTTGCCGAAGTCTTCTCCCCCTTGCGCCAGAGGGCTGCTGCTCGCGCTGCTCTGCAGCCTCTTCGTCGCGAACGCGGTCGCGCAGCCGTCGCCGGTCCGCTCGGCCGACTACATCGTCGCGATCGTCGACCGGGAACTGGTCACCAATGCAGAAGTCCAGCAGCGGCTGGCTGCGCTGCGGCGCGAGGCGGCTCAGAGTGGGCAGGCACTACCGCCTGACGACGAATTGCGCCGCCGCATGCTCGACACCCTGATCGACGAACGCGCCCAGCTCAGTGCGGCCCGCGAAAGCGGCGTGCGCATCGACGAGGCCGAGCTCGACCGCACCGTCGGCAACGTCGCCGCGCAGAACCGCATCACGCTGGCGCAGCTGCGCGAGCGCCTGCAGCGCGACGGCATCGAGTTCTCGCGCTTTCGCAGCAACCTGCGGGATCAGTTGCTGCTCGAGCGGGTGCGAGAACGCGAGGTCCAGTCGCGCATCAAGATCAGCGACAGCGAGGTCGAGACCCTGCTGGCCAGTCGTGCCAGCGGCGTGGCCCCGCCGCAGTTCAATGTCGCGCAGCTGCTGATCGGCGTGCCCGAGGGCGCCGGCGAGGCCGAGCTGGCGCAGCGCCGCGTGCTCGCCGAACAGGCTCTGCAGCGTGCCCGCGGGGGCGAGGACTTTGCGCGTCTCGTCAACGAGCTGTCGACCGGGTCGAAGGAGCAGGGTGGGGCCCTGGGCCTGCGCACGCTCGATCGGCTGCCCGACCTGTTTGCTGACGCGGTGCGCGATCTGCGCGGCGGCGCCATCGTGCCGCAGGTGTTGCAGTCGGGCGCCGGCTTTCATGTGCTGAAGGTGGTGGAGCGGCGCGATGGCGGCATGATGGTGCCGCAGACGCGCGCTCGCCACATCCTGCTGCGGACCTCGGCACAACTGACGCAGTCGGCCGCCGTGGCCCGGCTGGCGGAGTTCAAGCAGCAGGTCGACAGCGGCAAGGCCAGCTTCGCCCAGCTCGCCCGCGAGAACTCCGAGGACGGCAGCGCGGCCCAGGGCGGCGAACTCGGCTGGGCCTCGCCGGGCCAGTTCGTGCCGGAGTTCGAGGAGGCCATGAAGGCACTCGGCATCAACCAGGTGTCGGATCCGGTGGTCTCGCGGTTTGGCGTGCACCTGATCCAGGTGCTGGAGCGTCGCAGCGTCCCGGTCGACCGGAAGCAGCAGCGCGAGATCGCGCGCAATGTCCTGCGCGAGCAGAAGTTCGAGAGTGCCTACCAGGAGTGGGCGCGCGATGTGCGGGCCCGCGCCTACGTGGAGATGAGGGAGCCTCCGCAGTGAGCGTGAGGTCGGTGACAGTGGCCCCGCGGCAGGCGTGAAGCACATCGCCCGCAAGCGCTTCGGCCAGCATTTCCTGTCCGATGCGGCGGTGGTCGATGCGATCGTCGGCCTGATCGACCCGCGACCCGGGCAGGCCCTGGTCGAGATCGGCCCGGGTCTGGGCGCGATGACCGATCCGCTGGTGGCGCGCTGCGAACACCTCACCGTCGTCGAGCTCGACCGCGACCTGGCCGCCCGGCTGCGGCGGCGGGCCGAGCTGCAGGTGATCGAGTCCGACGTGCTGCGGGTGGACTTTGCCGCGCTGGCCATGGCCTCGGCGGGCCGGCTGCGGATCGTCGGGAATTTGCCCTACAACATCTCGACCCCCATCCTCTTTCATCTGCTGCCGGCCGCGGCGCAGGTCGAGGACCAGCACTTCATGCTGCAGAAGGAGGTTGTCGAACGCATGGCCGCCGCCCCGTGCAGCAAGGACTACGGACGGCTCAGCGTGATGCTGCAGTGGCGCTATGACATCGAGTCGGTGCTCGACGTGCCGCCCGAGGCTTTCGAACCCCCGCCGCGCGTGAACTCGGCGGTGGTCCGCATGCTGCCGTTCCCGGCACCGCCTGCGGTCGACGCCGCGCTGCTCGGCGAGCTGGTGGCGACGGCGTTCTCGCAGCGTCGCAAGTTGCTGCGACACACGCTGGGAAAGTGGCTCGACGCGCGCGAGTTCAGCGGGACCTTCGACACCCAGCGCCGCGCCGAGGAAGTGCCGGTGGCCGATTACCTGGCCCTGGCCCTGGCGCTGACGCCCGGCGAGCGCTGAAACGACAACGGACCCCTCAGGGCCCGTTGTCAGTGTCGACCGCGTCCGAGATCGTCAGGCCGCGACCAGCCACCCCGCCGTGTCGAACGCGCTGCTCATGAACGGCAGTTGCACACTGATCACGCCGGCCGGCGTCTTGGCCGGCTTCGCGTCGTTCTGGGCTTCCATCGCCCGCTCTCCCTGCCCGATGTCCGGGGAGCGGGCTACTGAAAAGAATAGAAGCACCTGAAGGGTATCTTGCGTTCCCCCCAGAAGTCGGCGGCGTCGCGGAACACGTCGAGCAGCTGCTCGCGGGCCTCGCGATCAAACTTGGCGTTGTCGGGCAGCTGTTCCAGCACCACCACGAAGCCCGGCTGGCTGCCCGACTTGTGTACCAGGTCGGTCATGCAGTCGAACAGTGCATCGAGGTTCTTGCCGAAATGCGTCGGGAACAGGAAGGCTTCGGCAATACCCTCCAGGACTTCCTGCTTGGACTGGGCCGATCCCAGATTGGCGTACAGGAAATGCTGGCCGAGGTCTTGCGCGGCAAGCTGCAGATCTTCCACGCGGAATGCGCGGATGGCCTGCACGATGTTGGGACGGACGGTGTGCAAAGGCATCATGGTCGAAATCCCCCTCGTTCCTTGTTGGTGGTAGGGCTCACTGCGCGATGAGGCGGAAGCTCGCGTAATGATCGTCGGTGTAGTAGCAGGCTTCGGGCGCGGTGGCTTGCTGGCCTCCGCACACGATCCTCCGGGCCCCCCGATCGCGGGACCCTGGTGTTTGCACCGTGTACTCGCGGTAGTAGCCGCGCGGATGGCGCGGGAGCAGACGCTCCCGGTTGCCGAACACGATGCCGTCTTTCGAGTACGGGAAGGGACCGCCGGCGTGGATCAGCCGTTGGGCCGTCTGCGCCTCGACAGGTAGTGAGGACAAGCTCACTACCGCTCTCGGCGCCGAGTCCTTCGCCTGTGTCACGAATCCGATGGATGCCGCTCCGACCGACGCTGCCGCAAGCAAGGCAACGGCAACCAGCCGCCAAGCAGATCCCCGGTGTGACCGACCGGTGAAGACCACGGGTTATCCCTGAAATTCGAAGCCCAGATGGTACTGAATTGGGGCCGATACCTCAAGGGCCTGCCTCAAATTTCAGCAGCGTCTAGGGGGAAATCAAGATTTGTTTGTGTGTACAAACTTCTTGAAATGGTCTTGAATATCGGAAAACTTGACGACTTTCTCGCCGCTGACTTGTGGGGTGCCCGCCGCCGTGGGTCCGGGGAGGGCGGCGCAAGGGTCGACGGCGCTCAGCGGACGGCGTTGATGTCGGCGACCGTCAGCGCCGTCAGGTTCACGATGCGCCGCACCGTGGCGGACGGCGTCAGGATGTGCACCGGCTTGGCGGCGCCGAGCAGCACCGGGCCGATCGCAATGCCGCCACCGGCTGCAGTCTTGAGCAGGTTGTACGAGATGTTGGCGGCGTCGATGTTCGGCAACACCAGCAGGTTCGCTTCTCCCTGCAGTGTGCTGTCGGGGATCTGGGCACTGCGTTGCGAGGGATCGAGTGCCGTGTCGCCGTGCATCTCGCCGTCGACCTCCAGCCACGGCGCCTGCGCGCGCACCAGCGCGAGCGCCTCGCGCATCTTCAGCGCCGAAGGCTGGTTGCTGGAGCCGAAGTTGGAGTGGCTCAGCAGCGCCGCCTTGGGCACCAGGCCGAAGCGCTTCATCTCCTCGGCCGCCATCACCGTGATCTCGGCCAGCTGGGCCGCGGTGGGGTCGTAGTTGACGTGGGTGTCGACCAGCATCACCTGGCGGCCGGGCAGGATCAGCCCGTTCATGCAGGCGTAGGTCTTGGCGCCAGGGCGCAGGCCGATCAGCTCGTCGATGTGCTTGAGGTGCATCGCTGTCGTGCCCCAGGTGCCGCAGAGCATGCCGTCGACCTCGCCCTTGTGCAGCAGCATGCCGCCGATCAGTGTCAGCCGGCGCCGCATCTCGATCTTCGCGAACTGCTGGGTCACGCCGCGCCGCGCCATGATGCGGTGGTAGGTCTGCCAGTAGTCGCGGTAGCGTTCGTCGTTCTCGGGGTTGACCACGTCATAGTCGCGACCGGCTTGCAGCCGCAGCCCGAAGCGCTCGCAGCGCTGCTCGATGACCGGTGGGCGGCCCACCAGCGTCGGCCGCGCCAGGTCCTCGTCGATGATGACCTGCACCGCGCGCAGCACGCGCTCTTCCTCGCCCTCGCAGAACACCACGCGCTTGACCTTGGCGCGCTTGGCGACGTTGAAGATCGGCTTCATCGTCGTGCCCGAGGCGTAGACGAAGGCCTGCAGCTTCTCGCGGTAGGCGTCGATGTCCTTGACGGGCCTCGTGGCCACGCCCGAGGCCGCTGCCGCCAGCGCGACGGCCGGCGCGATCTTCATCATCAGGCGCGGGTCGAAGGGCTTGGGGATCAGGTACTCCGGCCCGAAGCTCAGCGTGGCGCCGGCGTAGGCGGCGGCCACCACCTCGCTCTGCTCGGCCTGGGCCAGGTCGGCGATCGCGTAGACCGCGGCGACTTCCATCTCGTCGGTGATGGTGGTCGCCCCCGAGTCCAGCGCGCCCCGGAAGATGTAGGGGAAGCACAGGACGTTGTTGACCTGGTTCGGGTAGTCGGTGCGGCCGGTGGCCATGATGGCGTCGTCACGCACCGCCTTCACGTCCTCCGGTGAAATCTCGGGGTTGGGGTTGGCCAGTGCGAAGATCACCGGATTGGCCGCCATCTTCGCGACCATGTCCTTCTTCAGCACGCCGCCGGCTGACAGGCCCAGGAAGATGTCGGCACCAGCGATCGCGTCCATCAGCGAGCGCTGGCTGGTGGGCTGGGCAAACTCGGCCTTGTCGGGGTCCATCAGCTCGGTGCGTCCGCTGTAGACCACGCCGGCCAGATCGGTGACCCAGATGTTCTCGCGCGGCAGCCCCAGCTTCACCAGCAGGTTCAGGCAGGCCAGCGCAGCCGCACCGGCGCCCGACGTGACCAGCTTGACCTTGGTGATGTCCTTGCCGACCACCTTCAGGCCATTGATCAGCGCGGCACCGACCACGATCGCCGTGCCGTGCTGGTCGTCGTGGAAGACCGGGATCTTCATGCGTTCGCGCAGCTTGCGCTCCACGTAGAAGCAGTCCGGCGCCTTGATGTCCTCGAGGTTGATGCCGCCGAAGGTGGGTTCCAGCGCGGCGATGCAGTCGACCAGCTTGTCGAGGTTGCGCTCGGCGATCTCGAGGTCGAACACGTCGATGCCGGCGAACTTCTTGAACAGCACGCCCTTGCCTTCCATCACCGGCTTGGCCGCCAGCGGACCGATGTCCCCCAGGCCCAGCACCGCAGTGCCGTTGGTGACCACCGCCACGAGGTTGCCGCGCGAGGTGTAGCGGTAGGCGTTGGCCGGGTCGGCCACGATCTCTTCGCAGGCGGCCGCCACGCCGGGCGAATACGCCAGCGCGAGGTCGCGCTGATTGACCAGCTGCTTGGTGGCGGCGATGGCCACCTTGCCGGGCGTCGGGAACTCGTGGTACTCGAGCGCGGCCTGGCGCAGTTCCGCACTCTTTTCTTCGTTGGTCAGCATGGTCTGGCTTTCCGTGTTGGGAGGCGCACCGCACGAGGGGCAGCGGGCCGGGTCGACGATTGTAAGAAGACCCCCTTTTGCGGCCAGAGCGGCTTGCGCAGGGCAGTGTTGCAAATCCCGGAGGTAACGGCCATGCGCGAAACTGCTTACCTCTTTCGCTTGCGAGCTCTCGATACTGAGGCTATGGCCGATGTCGATGCCCCCGTCGTGCCCACGCCGCTCGCTTCACGCTGGCGGCGACTGTTGCCGTGGGCGCTGCTCGTGCTATTGCTGGGCGTGGCCCAGACACTGCTGCTGGCACTGACGGTGCAGCACGAGAACAACCGCGAGCAGGAGCGAGTGGAGATGGCCGCCGCCTCGGCCGCGGCCAACGTGCGGCAGCTGCTCCTGCGCGACGTGCAGAGTCTGCAGGCCCTGCTGTGGAACGATCCGCAACCCGCCCAATGGCGCTCCGACGCGGCCGACCTGCTGCGTGCGCGGCGCGAGATGCTGCGCATCGAATGGCGCAGTGGCGCCAACGTGATCGAGACGGCCGCCGATTCGCCCTACGGTGGGCCGCTGTTCGTCAGCCTGGCGCGCAGTGACCTCGATCTGGACACGCAGGCCGCGTGTGCCGACGCGCAGCGGCTGGCGGCGCCGGCCTGGTCACGCAGCTACTTCGTGCCTCAGCCCGGCGGACTCGGGGTCGAGGTGATCGACGTCTGCCTGCCGATCGGTCCGAATGGCGAGCGCGGCGCGATGGTGGCCACGCTGGCGCTCGGCGGGGTGATCGACGAAGCCGTCGCGCCTGAACTGGCGCGCAGCCACGAGCTGTCGTTCGTCGAAGGTGACGGTACGCGCCTGGCGCGCGGAGGGCTGACGCGCGGAGCCGGCATCTATGTCACCGAGCGCCTGGTCAACCTGTCGAGCCTCACGCTGGCGTTGCGGCTCGACAGCGCGGCCGGCGCGCCGCGACTGATCCCCAACGTGGCGACCTCGCTGGTGCTCGGCCTCTCGCTTGCGCTGGCGGCGGTGGTGGCGTTGCTGGCGCGCGACGTGCGTCGCCGCGCGGCGGCGGAGCAGCGTCTCGGTGAGGAACTGACGCTGCGACGCGCGATGGAGGACTCGCTGGTGACCGGCCTGCGCGCGCGTGACCGGCAGGGCCGCGTCACCTACGTCAATCCGGCCTTCTGCAAGATGGTGGGCTTCAGTGCCGAGCAGCTGGTCGGGCAGACCACACCGCCCTACTGGCCGCCCGAGATGCTCAGCGCCTACGAGGCGCGCCAGGTGCAGCGCATGGCGCAGGGCGTGCCGGCGCACGAGTCGCGCGACGGATTCGAGACCACTTTCATGCGCGCTGGCGGTGAGCGCTTCCCGGTGCTGATCTTCGAGGCGCCGCTGGTGGGTCCCGACGGGCTGCAGAGCGGCTGGATGAGTGCGGTGCTCGATCTCAGCGCGCAGCGCCGCGTCGAGGAGCGCGCGCGCCAGCAGCAGGAGCAGCTGCAGGCCACCGCCCGGCTTGCCAGCGTCGGCGAGATGGCCTCGCTGCTGAGCCACGAGCTCAATCAGCCGCTCGCGGCCATTGCCAGTTACGCGACCGGCTCGCTGAACCTGATCGACGATGCCGGCGAGCGACCCGATCCGCCGAGCTTGGCGATGATCCGCGAGGCCACGCAGCACATCGCCGAGCAGGCCGAGCGCGCCGGCCGCGTCATCCGCAGCGTGCACGACTTCGTGCGTCGCCGCGAGCAGAGCCGCGAGAGCCTGAGCTGCGACCAGCTCGTGGAGGCGGTGATGCCGCTGCTGCGCCTGCAGGCGCGCAAGTGCGGCGCGCGCATCGAGTTCGAGTTCGGCAGCCCGCCACCGCGTGTCGTGTGCGACCGCACGATGGTCGAGCAGGTGCTGCTCAACCTGACCCGTAACGCGCTGCAGGCAATGGTGGGCGAGCCGGCGGAGCGCCGCGTGGTGCGGCTCGGCGCCCGCACCCACGGCGCCTGGGTGCGGCTGAGCGTGACCGATCACGGCCCCGGCATCGAGCCCGAGGTCGCAGCCCGGCTGTTCACGCCCTTCTTCACCACCAAGGCCGAAGGGATGGGGCTGGGCCTGAGCCTGTGCCGGACGGTCGTCGAGCAGCACGGCGGGGCGCTCGACTTCACGACGCTGCGCGACGGCGAGGGCCGCGTGCGCGGCACCTGTTTCGAGTTCACACTTCCGGCTGCCGGGCCCGCTTCCTCCCCGGCGGCAGCCCCTCCGGGCGTTCTCGATGGAGTCTCTGCATGAGCCATGGCGTGCTGCCGGCCACCGCGCCGCTGGGTCTGCCGGTCGTCCACCTCGTGGACGACGAGGCGGTGGTGCGCAATGCGATCGCCTGGCTGTTGCGCACGCGCCGGCTGCTGGCCGAGCCGCACGAATCGGCCGAGGCTTTCGAGGCCATGCTCGCGGCGCGCGGTGACGCGATCCTCAATGCTCCCACCTGCGTTCTGCTCGACATGCGCATGCCCGGTGGCATGAGCGGGCTGCAGCTGTTCGAGCGGCTGATCGAGCAGCGCCTGCTGGCGGCGATGCCGGTCATCTTCCTCACCGGCCACGGTGACGTGGCTACCGCGGTCGCGGCGATTCAGCAGGGCGCGTTCGACTTCGTCGAGAAGCCGTTCTCCGACAACAGCCTGGTCGACCGCATCGAGCGGGCGCTGGCCGCCAGCCGCTCGACGCTCGAGGCGCGTCGCGCCGGCGCGCTGATGCGTCAGCGCCTGACCGAGCTCACCGAGCGCGAGCGCGAGGTGATGATGCTGGTGATCGACGGCCGCCCGAACAAGCTGATCGCGCATGCACTCGACATCAGCGTGCGCACGGTCGAAGTGCACCGCGCGCGCGTTTTCGAGAAGATGGGCGTGAAGTCGGCCGTCGAACTGGCCAACGTGCTGCGCGAGCACGGCGCGCAGCGACCATCCTGAACCGGGCGCGGCCGCTGGCGTGGCGGCGCGGTGCGCGAGCGCCGAGGCCCGCGGCGACAATGCGGCCATGAGCCTCGGCGAGTTCGACCTGATCGCGCGCTACTTCGGCCGCCCGACCCGCCGTGCGGCGCTCGGGCCGGGCGACGATTGCGCGCTGCTCGCACTGCGGCCCGGCATGCAGCTCGCGGTGTCCTGCGACATGCTGGTCGAAGGCCGGCACTTCCTGCCCACCGTGGATCCGCGCCGCCTGGGCCACAAGGCGCTGGCGGTCAATCTCAGCGATCTCGCCGCCTGCGGCGCACAGCCGCTGGCCTGCACGCTGGCGCTGGCGCTGCCGCGGGTCGACGAGGCCTGGCTCGACGGCTTCTCGGCCGGGCTGTACGAGCTGGCCGATGCACACGGCTGCGAACTGATCGGCGGCGACACCACGGCCGGCCCGCTCAACATCTGCATCACAGTGTTCGGTGAGGTCCCAGCGGGCGAGGCGCTGCTGCGCAGCAGCGCGGAGCCGGACGACGAGATCTGGGTCAGCCACGCGATCGGTGGGGGCATCGGTGACGCGCGGCTCGCGCTCGAGGCCTTTCGCGGTCAGGTGTCGCTGCCCGGCGCGGTGTTCGAGCGGGTGCGGCGTGCGATGGAACAGCCGCAGCCGCGCGTGGCGCTGGGCCTTGCACTGCGTGGCGTGGCCCGTGCCGCCGTCGACGTGTCGGACGGCCTGCTGGGCGACCTGTCCCACCTCCTGCACCGCAGCGACGTCGGTGCCAGCATCGATGTCGGTCGCGTGCCGCGCAGCGCCGACCTCGCGGCCCAGCCGCTGGCCTTGCAGCGCCTGTGCACGCTGGCCGGAGGCGACGACTACGAGCTCGTCTTCACGGCGCCGCCAGCGGCCCATGCGCGGGTGCTCGAGGCCGCGCGCGGGGCCGACGTGGCGGTCAGCCGAATCGGCCGCATCGAGCACGAGGCGGGCCTGCGCCTCGTCGACGCCGACGGCCAGGCCGTGGATCGCGTCTGGGCCTCGTTCGATCACTTCTCCGCATGAACGGCGAGCGACTGGAAGCCTCCACGGCGAAGCCCCCGCGTCGCGCGACCGCGGCCTTCCTGTGGGCCCATCCTGCGCACGCCATCGCGCTGGGCTTCGGTGCCGGCCTCAGCCCGGTCGCGCCGGGCACCGTCGGCACGCTGTGGGCCTGGGTCAGTTTCGTGGTGCTCGATCGCTGGCTCGACGCCGGGCAGTGGGCCGTGCTGCTGCTCTGCGGTGCGGCGCTGGGCTGGTGGGCCTGCACCGTCACCGCACGCCATCTCGACATGGCCGACCCCGGTGCCATCGTCTGGGACGAGGTGCTCGCCTTCTGGACCGTGCTGTGGCTGGTGATGCCGGCCGGCCTGCTCGGCCAGTTGGTGGCGTTCGGCCTGTTCCGATACTTCGATGCGGCCAAGCCCGGCCCCGTGGCCTGGGCCGATGCGCGCTTCAAGCGGCGTCGCAGCGCGCCCGGCATCGGCTGGGCGCAGGGCTTCGGCATCCTGTTCGATGACGGCGTGGCCGCGTTATGCACGCTGCTGGTGATCGCGCTGTGGCGCTTCCTGGTCTGAGCGTCCGATGAGCACGCGCCTGCTCGATCTCGCCGACCTGGAGCCGCTGGTGCTGCAGCTGGCTGCCGCACTGCGGGCGCGGCACTGGCGCGTGGCCACGGCCGAGAGCTGTACCGGCGGGCTGGTGGCCGCTGCGTGCACGGCCGTGGCCGGCTCCAGCGATTGGTTCGAAAGGGGCTTCGTCACCTACAGCAACGAGGCCAAGGTTCAGTCGCTCGGTGTGGCGGCCACGCTGATCGAGCGACACGGCGCGGTGAGCCGCGAGGTCGCGCTGGCGATGGCCGAGGGGGTGCTTCGGCAGGCGCCGGCCGACCTGGCGCTGAGCGTGACCGGCATCGCCGGCCCCGGCGGCGCGGTGCCGGGCAAGCCGGTCGGCACGGTCTGGCTCGGTCTGACGGTGCGCGGCCAGGCGCCGCGGGCCGAGTTGCTGCAGCTGTCGGGCGATCGCGCCGGCATCCGCGCGCAGACCGTGCTGCGGGCGCTGCAGCGCCTGCTGGAGGCCGCGCGGCCGTGAGCCTGCTGCTGGCCTGCGATGTCGGTGCCGACGAAGCCGAGACCTGGCGCGCGGCGCTGTCCGCCGCGCTGTCCGGCGAACACCTGCTGACATCGAGCCAGGGCGCTGCCGACGACATCGAGGTCGCGATCGTCGCGAACCCGCGTCCCGGCACGCTGGCCGGGCTGCCGCGGCTGCGCCTGATCCAGTCGCTGTGGGCCGGCGTCGACCGCCTGCTGGCCGACCCGACGCTGCCGGCAGGCGTGCCGATCGTGCGCATGGTCGATCCGGCGATGAGCGCGGCGATGGCCGAGACGGCGCTGTGGGCGGTGCTGGCGCTGCACCGCGGCTTCTTCCGCTACGCCCGACTGCAAGGTGAGGGACGCTGGGCGCCGCACGGTCAACGCCGCGCCGACGAACTGGTGGTGGCGGTGCTGGGGCTCGGGCAGATGGGCCGCGGCACCTCGCTGCGGCTGGCGGCGCAGGGCTACCGGGTGCGGGGTTGGAGCACGCGGCCGACCGCCATCGAGGGCATCGAGACGCATGCCGGCGAGGCCGCGCTCGACACGCTGTTGGCGCAGGCCGACATCGTGCTCAATCTGCTGCCGCTGACGCCCGCCACGCGCGGGCTGTTCGATGCCGCTCGCCTCGCGCGCATGAAGCCCGGCGCCGGCCTCGTGAACCTGGCGCGCGGCGAGCACGTGGTCGAGGCGGACCTGCTGGCCGCACTGGATGCTGGGCGGCTGCGCCATGCGGTGCTCGACGTGTTCCAGACGGAACCGCTGCCGGCCGGGCATGCGTTCTGGTCCCACCCCCGCGTCACCGTGCTGCCTCATGCGGCCGCGCAGACCGATCCGCGCAGCGCGGCCGGCGTGGTGGCGGCCAACCTGCAGGCCTGGCGGGCCGGCCGCCCGTTGGCGAATCTGGTGGATCGCCAGCGCGGCTATTAGGGCTTGTCAGAGCGCCAGCCGGCTGAAGTCGGTGTCCAGCCGCACCGCTTGCACCTGCGGTGCGGTCCAGTCGCGGATCCAGTCGGCGAACAGGGCCTCGGGCATCGGCTTGGCGACGAAGTAGCCTTGCGCCTCGTCGCAGCCCAGCGCCTGCAGCAACTTCCAGGCTTTGGCCGTTTCGATGCCCTCGGCCACCACGTTCAGGCCGAGGTTGTGCGCCAGGTCGATGGTGGATCGCACGATCTTCGCGTCGTCGAGATCGCGCTCCATGTTGAATACAAAGCTCTGGTCGATCTTCAGCTCGTCGACCGGCAGGCGTTTGAGATAGGCCAGCGAGGAGTAGCCGGTCCCGAAGTCGTCGATCGACAGCTTGAAGCCCATCGCGTGCAGCCGCTCCAGCGTCTGCAGGGCGCGCTGCGGGTCGTCCATGATCGCGCTCTCGGTGATCTCGAGACACATCGAGCCCGGGTTCAACGCCAGGGTGTCGATCAGGCGCTGCATCTTGGCCGGCAGGTCCTGATCGAGCAGGTCGCGGGTCGACAGGTTCACCGAGATCTTCAGGGCCGGCGCACCGGCGTTCATCTGGCGCAGCACCATCGCGCTGCGCTCGATCATCCAGCCGGTCAGTACGCGGATGAAGCCGGTCTGCTCGGCGAACGGTATGAACTTGCCCGGCGGCACCAGGCCGCGCTGCGGGTGCTGCCAGCGCACCAGCGCTTCGGCGCCGAGCACCGCGCCGGTGGCGAGCGAGATCTTGGGTTGCAGGTAGAGGCGCAACTGGTCGCGGTCGACCGCGGTGCGCAGTTCGCTCAGCAGCGACAGCGATTCGTCGCTGCTCATGTCGAGAGCCGCGTCGTAGACCTTCACGCCGAGCTGGTGCTGCTTGGCCGCGTACATCGCCAGCTCGGCGCGGCTGACCAGCGTGTCCGCCTCGACGCCGTGCGCGGGGCAGCAGGCGATGCCGATGCCGGCACCCAGGTCGACGGTGTGGTCGTCCAGCGAGATCGGGCGCTCGAAGGCGCGCTGGATGCGCTGCGCGATGCCGAGCGCGAGCGCGATGTCGGCGCTCGGCATCAGCATCGCGAACTCGTCGCCACCCAGGCGCGCCACCACGTCGTTGCTGCGCCGTGCCTCCTGCGTCAGGCGCTTGGCCACCTCCTGCAGCAGCCGGTCGCCGAAGCGGTGCCCGAGCACGTCGTTGACATGCTTGAAGCGGTCCAGGTCGAGCATCAGCACCGCGCACGGTTCGTTGCGGGCCTGTGCGTGCTGGATCGCGGCTCGCAGGTCGGCGCGGAACTGCTCGCGGTTCGGCAGCTGCGTGAGCCCGTCCTCGAAGGCCAGCCGGCGCACCTCGCCTTCCCGTTCGCGCACCGCCAGGCGCATGGTCTCGAAGGCCTGCGCCAGCTCGCCGATCTCGTCGTCCGTGCGCGCCGGCACAGCCTGCTCGTAGTCGCCCTGGCCGAGCCGGCGTGCCGAGCCGGCCAGTGTCTTCAACGGGGTGGTGATGCGGCGCGCGGTGTAGACGCTGACGACCGCGAACACCGCGATCGCCACCAGCGTGAAGGCCAGCAGGATCCACTGCAGGCGACGGTAGGGCGCGGTGGCCTCGTCCAGCGAGCGCATCAACACGGCCACCGTCTGCGGCTCGCCCTCGCGGCCCAGCGGCATGTCGCGCGCCAGCAGGTGGCCGCTGAGTCGGCTGCCGCCGTCGTCGGTCAGCGTCAGGGTGGCGTGGCGCTCCTTCTGCGACATCTGGTGGGTGGCCTGCGTCTCGCGCGCCAGAAGCCATTGCTCGACGAGCTGCGGCGAGGCCGCCGGGTCCAGCGTGGACTGCAGCACGTCCCAGCGCGGCGGGCTGCCGCGCTGCGTGAGCAGCGCGACGTCGATCGACGACAGCTGCTGCATCTCCTGCAGCAGGCTCGCCTCGATGCGGAAGCCCATCGCGACCCAGCCGATCGTCAGCGGCGCCTTCACCGGCACGGCCACCAGCTGGTAGGGCTCGCCGTCCAGCAGGACCAGGCGCTGCGTGGCGTCGGGGGCCGTGGCCAGCTGCCGCAGCGTGGGCAGGAAGCGCTCGGCGCCGTCGTGCGTGGCGGCCTTCAGGTTGAAGCGGGCATCGGTGAACACCGCCAGGCTCGCGCCGATGCGATCGCCCTGGTTGGCCAGCGCCGAGGCCAGCGTCTCGCCGTCGTTGCTGGCCACGGCGGCGCGGAAGCCGAAGTCGGACGCCAGCAGCCGCGCTGCATCGGTGAGCCGCCCCGCGTTCTGCGCCAGCAGGTGCTCGAACACCCGCTCGGCGGTGCGCAGCTCGGCGTTCACGGCGCTGCGGGCGTTGACGCTGATGCTGTTGCCGATCAGCAGCAGGCTGGCCAGCTGCACCACCAGCAGCAGGCCCAGGAACAGCGCGACGATGCGGAACTGCAGGCGCTTGGGCGTCATGAAGGCCGGCAGTGGCATCTCAGGGGGCCTTCGCGTCCAGCTTCACCGCGGCGGTGGCGGGGGTGCTGCCGAGCTTCAGTGGCTGGACCGGTGCCGGCCCGTCCACACCCAGCAGCGCGTGCCAGGTCTGCAGCTGGTGGTCGCCCGCGGGCAGCTCGAGCTGGGCGCGCCCGGCGCTGTCGGTGCGGGCGAAGTAGGGCGTGTCGACCACCCGGACGTAGGCGGTCATCGCGTCATGGATGTTGCAGCCGAGCACCGCGGTGCCGGGCTTGTCGAACACCACCGGTGCGGCCGGCGTGCCGGCGTAGAGCTTGAGCTCGAAGGTCTTGGTCGGCGAGAACGAATAGACGTGGTGGCGCACAGTGTCGAAGTTCGGGAAGCTGACGGCGGTGCCTGTCTGCACCGCCAGCACCGCAGGCGTGAAGCGCTTGTTCTTCTGGCCCAGCTCGGCGCTGACCCCGGGGGGTGCGGTGGGCGGGGTGCCCTTGACCTGCACCGCCACCACGGCGTCGGCCAGTGGCGTGCCCTCTTCGTCGGTCACCGTGATCACCAGCGGCACGGCATGAGCCGGCAGGCCGGCCAGCAGCAGGAGCAGGGTGGGCAATCCGGACAAACGGCGGTGCAGAGGCTTCATGGACGGGCAGGAGGCGATGGCGGCCGATCCGGGCCGGCCGGCGCGCATGATGCGCGAGCGCGAGCAATGGGGTGTCAGCCAGGGATATCGGCCGCGCGCGGACGTCCTGAAGGCGCGGCGACCCGACGCCTCAGGCCTGCAGCACGAGCCGCTGCGACGGGGTGCCGCGCGGCAGCTGGGCCGCCTGCATCGATCCCGCCAGCTGCAGCGCCAGCCGCTGCAGGCCGATCCAGGGGTCCTGCGGCCACTGCGGGTGCTTCAGACCCTTGACCAGGCCGTCACAGACATGGGCGGCCTCGATCAGGTGGTCGATCGTGCCGTCGCCGAGCCGGGGCAGCGCGCGCTCGAAGAGGCGCTCCTTGAGGCCCCAGATGCGGTTCTCGCGCAGCGCCATCGGCAGCGGCTTGCCGGCCGCGACGGCGTCCTTGCAGCGCCGCAATGCACGGATGTCCTCGGCCAGCGTCCAGTGCACCAGCACGGCAGCTTCGCCCTCGGCGCGCAGGCCGTCGAGCATGCGCAGCACGCGCGAGACCTGGCCGGCCAGCACCGCCTCACCGAGCTTGAAGACGCTGTAGCGCGCCACATTCAGCACCGCCGCCTCGACCTGTTCGAAGCTCAGTTCGCCGGCCGGGTACAGCAGGCCGAGCTTGGTGAGCTCCTGCTGGGCCGCCAGCAGGTTGCCCTCGACCCGGTCGGCAAAGAAAGCCAGCGTGCGCTGCCCCTCCTCGTCGGCGGCGACGCGCTGGTTCTGCGCCGCGAGGCGCTGCGCGATCCACTGCGGCAGCGCCTGACGTTCCACCGGGTCGAGGCGCAGCGTCACGCCGGCCGATTCCAGCGCGCCGAACCAGGCACTGCCCGACTGCTGGCGGTCCAGCCGCGGCAGCGTGACCAGCGTCACCACGCCCTCGGGCAGGTGTTCGCAATAGTGCTGGAGCGCCTGCGACCCGTCCTTGCCCGGCTTGCCCGACGGGATGCGGATCTCGACGATCTTGGCCTCGGCGAACAGGCTCATCGAGCTGGCCGCGCCGAGCAGCGAACTCCAGTCGAAGTGCGCGCCGGCGACATGATGGACCTCGCGCTCGGTGTGCCCGGCATCGCGCGCCGCGGCGCGGATGGCGTCGCTCGCCTCCAGCGCCAGCAGCGGCTCGTCGCCGTGCAGCGTGTACAGCGGACGCAGGCCCTTCTTCAGATGCGCATCGAGCTGGTCGGGCTTGATCTGCATGCGCTTGCGAGCCTAAGGGGCCGGCACGGCGGCGAGCTGGCGCATCACCTGGTCGACGATGTCGCTCTGCATGCCGCGGTAGAGCATGGCCTCTTCCTGTTCCTTGGCGAGTGCGTTGGTCTCGTTGTAGCTCATGTCGCGGCTCAGCAGCAACTCGGTGTCGCGGATCAGCAGCCGCCCGCCCGGCGTGCGCAGGCGAAAGCGCAGCCGCGTGCGCAGCGTGAACTCGCGCACCTGCCCGGCGGCGGTCTGTGCGGCGACCGACTTGTCGCGCACGTCCTCCAGCGCCTCGAGCACCACCTGGGCCTGGGCCGGCGACTCGACCACGCGCGTCGTGCCGCTGGCCTCGATGCTGCGCCGCAATTGCTCGGTGAACGGCGAGCGCTGCGGGAAGCCGACCAGCTGCACCGTCGAGAAGCTCAGTTTCGGCGGGCGGCGCAGCTGGAAACCGCAGCCGGACAAAGCAAGGGCCGACAGCGCGAGCGCGGCCTTCAGCGTGGTGCGACGGTGCAGAGGCGACATGCGGCTCACACCACCACGTTGACCAGCCGGCCGGGCACCACCACCACCTTCTTCGGCGTGCGGCCCTCGGCGAACTTCGCGAGCTCGGGGCTGGCCAGCGCAGCGGCCTCGATCGCCGCCCGGTCGGCCGACGCGGGCACCTTCAGCGCACCGCGCAGCTTGCCGTTGACCTGCAGCACCAGCTCGATCTCGTCCTGCACCAGCGCCTGTTCGTCGACCGCCGGCCAGGGCGCGTCGAGCAGGTCGCCGTGGGCCGCGGCGTAGCCGAGGTCCTGCCACAGCGCGTGCGCGATGTGCGGCGCGGCGGGGTAGAGCGCACGCAACAGGATGCCCAGGCCCTCGCGCAGCGCCGCGCGGTCGGCGGCGGTGTCGGCGAGCGCGGCGCTTTCCAGCGCATTGAGCAGCTTCATCGCGCCGGAGACGACAGTGTTGTACTGCAGGCGGTCGTAGTCGTGGCTCACCTGGCGCAGCAGCAGATGCACGTCGCGCCGCAGGTCGATGGCGGCGCGCGAGGCGTCGGCGAAGTCGGTGCCGGCGGCCTGCACGGCCTCGCGCTGCTTCGTCGCGAAGGCCCACAGCCGGCGCAGATAGCGGAAGCTGCCCTCGGCACCCGAGTCCGACCACGCGGCGCTCTGGTCCGGCGGGCCGGCGAACATCGTGAACAGGCGCGCCGTGTCGGCGCCGAACTTCGCGATGATGTCGCGCGGCTCGACCACGTTGTTCTTCGACTTCGACATCTTCTCGATGCCGCCCAGCTGCACCGGCTGGCCGTCCTCGCGCGCGATCGCACCGACCGGATGGCCCTTGTCGTCGAACTGCACCTCCACTTCGCTGGGGTAGAACCAGCGCTTCTTGCCCGAGGCGTCCTCGCGGTAATAGGACTCGTTGAGCAGCATGCCCTGGGTGAAGAGCTTCGTGAACGGCTCGTCGAACTTGACCAGCCCGCAGTCGCGCATCGCCTTGGTCCAGAAGCGCGCGTACAGCAGGTGCAGCACCGCGTGCTCGATGCCGCCGATGTACTGGTCCATCGGCATCCAGTAGTCGTTGCGCGAGTCGACCATCGCCGCGTCGCTGTCGGGGCAGCAATAGCGCATGTAGTACCACGACGAATCGACGAAGGTGTCCATCGTGTCCGTCTCGCGCTTGGCCGGGGCGCCGCACTTCGGGCAGGCCACGTTCAGGAAGGCGGCGCTCTTGTTCAGCGGGTTGCCCGAGCCGTCGGGGATCAGGTCCTCGGGCAGCAGCACCGGCAGGTCCTGCTCGGGCACCGGCACGTCGCCGCACCCGGGGTTGTCGGACCCCGGTCCCGATCCGGTGCAATGGATGATGGGGATCGGCGTACCCCAGTAGCGCTGGCGGCTGATGCCCCAGTCGCGCAGGCGCCAGGTGGTCTTCTTGTCGCCCAGGCCCTGAGCGGCCAGCGCCGCGGCCACCGCGTCGACCGCCACCGGGTAGCTCAGTCCGCTCAGGTTGCCGGAGTTGATGGTCACGCCGCGCTGCTTGTCGGCATACCAGTCCTGCCAGTGGTCGTAGCTGAAGTGTTCGCCGTCGACGTGCACCACCTGCAAGATGTCGATGCCGTACTTCTTGGCGAACGCGAAATCACGCTCGTCGTGGGCCGGCACGCCCATCACGGCGCCGTCGCCGTAGCCCATCAGCACGTAGTTGCCGACCCACACCGGCACCGGCGCGCCGCTCAGCGGATGCTTCACGAACAAGCCGGTCGGCCGGCCTTCCTTGTCCTTGGTGGCCAGTTCGGCCTCGGTCGTGCCGCCGGCCTTGCAGGTTTCGATGAAGGCGGCGAGGTCCGGGTCCGAGGCAGCGGCATGCGTCGCCAGCGGGTGCTCGGGTGCGACCGCGCAGAAGGTCACGCCCATGATGGTGTCGGCACGCGTCGTGAAGACGTGCATCAGGCCGTCGCCGACCAACGTGCCGTCGGCGTCGCGGATCTCGTGCGGGAAGGCGAAGCGCACGCCGGCGCTCTTGCCGATCCAGTGCTCCTGCATCAGCCGCACGCGCTCGGGCCAGCCGTGCAGGAAGCCGGGGCTGGCCGGGTCGGCGACGTTGGCCAGCAGTTCGTCGGCGTACTGCGTGATCGCGAGGTAGTAGCCCGGGATCTCGCGCCGTTCCACCGGGGCGCCGCTGCGCCAGCCGCGGCCGTCGATCACCTGTTCGTTGGCGAGCACGGTCTGGTCGACCGGGTCCCAGTTCACGACCTGTGTCTTCTTGTAGGCGATGCCCTTCTCGAGCAGCTTCAGGAAGAACCACTGATTCCACTTGTAGTAATCCGGGTCGCAGGTGGCGACCTCGCGCGACCAGTCGAAGGCCAGCCCGAGCGGTTGCATCTGCGACTTCATGTCGGCGATGTTGTCGCGCGTCCACTGCGCCGGCGCCACCTTCTTGTCGATCGCCGCGTTCTCCGCCGGCAGGCCGAAGGCGTCCCAGCCCATCGGCATCAGGACGTTGTAGCCCTTCATGCGCAGGTAGCGCGCCATCATGTCGTTGATGGTGTAGTTGCGCACGTGGCCCATGTGCAGCTTGCCGCTGGGGTAGGGCAGCATCGAGCAGGCGTAGAACTTCGGGCGGCTCGTGTCCTCGACGACGCGGTGCGCGTCGCGCGCAGTCCAGTGCGCGTGGGCGGCGGCTTCGATCGCGCCGGGTTCGTAAGCGGAGGCGGGGGCTGGATGCGGGGTGCTCATGCAGGGCACGGGCGCTGCGATGGCGCCGTCTCGGGAAAGTCGATGGATTCTAGGGCGCGACCCGTCGAGGACGACGGGCGTGCCGTGGCGCTCAGTTCGAGGAAGGCGACGCGGCCTCGGTGGGTTGCGCGACGAAGGCGATGCGGTTGAGGCCGGCGCTCTGCAGTCGGCCGATCAGCGCGGCCACGCGGCCGTAGGGCACGGACTGGTCGGCGCGCAACTGCACCTCCAGACCGGGCTGGCGCCGGGCGGCTTCGCGGATGCGGGCGTCGAAGGCGGCGTCGGCCAGGGCCTCGTCGCCTAAATGGAGTGCGCCGTCGGGCGTGAGCGCGACGCTGACGAAGCTGGGCGTGTCGCTGGGCGTTGCGGTATCGGCCCGGGGCAGGTCGAGGCGCAGGCTCGAGGTCATCAGCGGGGCACTGATCATGAAGATCACCAGCAGCACCAGCATCACGTCGATCAGCGGCGTCATGTTGATGTCGCTCATCGGCTGCGGCAGCGCGGTGCGCTCCAGGCGACCGAAGGCCATGACGGTTCAGCCTCGCTCGGTGCCCGGGCGGGGCGCCGAGGCGTCGTCGAGCAGCATCTCGCGCAGGTCGTGAGCGAAGCCCTCGAGTTCGGCCTCGCAGGCGCCGACCAGCTTGCCGAACACGTTGTAGGCCAGCACCGCGGGGATCGCGACCGCGAGGCCAGCGGCCGTCATGACCAGGGCCTCGCCGACCGGGCCGGAGATGCGGTCGATGCTCAGGTTGCCGGCCGCGGCGATGCCGAGCAGCGCGTGGTAGATGCCCCAGACGGTGCCGAACAGGCCGATGAAGGGCGCCGTCGCGCCGATCGACGCGAGCAGCACCTGGCCGAACTGCAGTTGCATCAGCACGCCGTGCAAGGCGTCGCGCAGGCGGCGCGTGAGCTGCGAGGCGCGCGCGCCGGCGGCCTCGAGCGTGCCACCGCGGGCGGACTGCAGCCCGGCGTCGAGCAGGGGCACCAGCGCCGCCTCGCGATCGAAAATCTGCAACTGCGTGCGGGCTGCCGCCAGATCGGGCGCGGCCCAGAACGCCGGGACGGCGCGCGCGAGGTCGGCACGCACCCGGCGCAGCAGCCAGGACTTCCAGAAGATCAGCACCCACGCGCTGACCGACATCAGCAACAGCAGCGCGGCGACGAGGCGGGTGATCGCGTCACCCTCGGACCAGAAGTGCACGAGACCGCTGGTCACGTCGCCACGAGGCCCAGAACGGCCTCCATGCCGTAGAGGCCGCGCTGCTGGTCGGCGAGGAAACGCACCGCGCGCAGGCTGCCCTGGGCATAGGTGGCGCGACTGCTGGACTTGTGCGTGATCTCGATGCGCTCGCCAGTGCCGGCGAACAGCACGGTGTGATCGCCGACGATGTCGCCGCCGCGCACGGTGGCGAAGCCGATCGTCGACGGATCGCGTTCACCGGTGACGCCCTCGCGACCGTAGACCGCGCAGGACTTCAGATCGCGGCCCAGCGCGTCGGCCACCACTTCGCCCATCTTCAGCGCGGTGCCGCTGGGGGCGTCGACCTTGTGGCGGTGGTGGGCCTCGATGATCTCGATGTCGTAGCCCTGGCTCAGTGCCTTGGCAGCGGTGGCCAGCAGCTGCAGAACCACATTCACGCCCACGCTCATGTTGGGCGCCATCACGATGGCGATGTGCTGCGCGGCCTCGGAGATGCGAGCCTTGCCGGCCTCGTCGAAACCGGTGGTGCCGATCACCAGCTGCACGCCGAGCTCGCGGCAGGCCTGCAGGTGGGCCAGCGTGCCCTCGGGGCGCGTGAAGTCGATCAGGACCTGGGCGTTCGCGAGCCCGGTACGCAGGTCGTCGGTGATCATCACGCCGCTGCGCTGGCCGAGGAAACCGGCGGCATCCTGCCCGAGCTGGGGGCTGTCGGGCCGGTCGAGCGCGCCCGCCAGCACGCAGTCGTCCGAGGCCAGCACGGCCTCGATCAGCATGTGGCCCATGCGGCCCGACGCACCGGCGATCGCGATGCGGCGCCGTTCAGCCGCGGCCACCGCCTTCACGGCGTCGCCTCCAGCGGCGGGTAGTCGCGGGCCGGGCCCTGCGGCGCGCTGTTCGGCTCCGGGATGCTGCCCTTGGCGGGCATCGGCAGCGCCTTGAGCTGTTCGTCGTTCAAGGCCAGGGTCGGCACCTTGGCGCCTTTCGTGCTCTTGGTGTCGATCGACGACACGAAGTCGCGCTCGCTCGGCAGTTCGTCGGCCTCGAAGGATTTCATCGTGTCGCCATCGAACAGCACGGTGACGCGGCGCTGCTGATAGGCTGCGCCCGGGCGCCGGATCGTGAACACGTAGTCCCAGCGGTCGGCGTGGAAGATGTCGGCGAGCAGCGGTGACCCCAGGGTGTCACGGACCTGCGCCCGCGTCATGCCGGGCTTGACGGCAGCAGCCATCTCCTGCGTCACGACGTTGCCCTGAACAACCTCGACGCGATAAGGGGTGATCAGCCCGAACAGGCGGTCCGACGTGGAGCGCATGGAACTGCAGCCGCCGAGCACGACGGACGCCAGCAGCAGGCACAGGGCACGGAGGTGGGGCGAGGAAGGCATGGACATCGGTGCAGCAGGCGGGCCGCTGCGAGAGCGACGGGGTGCCCGCCGCACCAGGGCCGCAGGCTCGATATGATCCAAGAATTCTAGTGGAGCCCACCTGCCCCGAGGACCTGCCGATGACCACCCATGCCGAAGACCTCAAGAGCAGCGGACTCAAGGCCACCCTGCCGCGCCTCAAGATCCTCGAGGTGTTCCAGACCTCGGCGGTGCGCCACCTGACGGCCGAGGACGTCTACAAGCACTTGCTGGCCGACGGTTCCGACATCGGCCTGGCCACGGTCTACCGGGTGCTGATGCAGTTCGAGCAGGCCGGCATCCTGTCTCGCAATCACTTCGAGTCGGGCAAGTCGGTGTTCGAGCTCAACGAGGGCAAGCACCATGACCATCTGGTGTGCGTCGTGTGCGGGCGGGTCGAGGAGTTCTACGACGCCGAGATCGAGAAGCGCCAGCTGCAGATTGCCCGCGAGCGAGGCTACGAGCTGCAGGACCACTCGCTCGCGCTCTACGTGATCTGCGGGCGCGACGGCTGCAAGGGCAGCAACTCGCCGCGCTGACCGACGTTCAGATCGGTTCGTCGCCTTCCATCGCGATGCGATGGCGGGCGATGAACTCCTGGTAGGTGTCGATGCCGCGCAGCTTCAGGATGGTGTTGCGCACTGCGGCTTCGACCAGCACGGCGAGGTTGCGGCCGGCGTCGACCGCGATCACCGCCTTCAGCACCGGTACGTCGAGGACGTCTTCGTAAAGCGGCTCGTAGGGCAGCCGTTCGAAGTCGCGCTCCATCGTCTCCTTGCGCACCAGGTGCACGATGAGCTTGAGGCGCATCTTGCGACGCACCGCGGTCTCACCGAAGATCGCCTTGATGTCGAGCAGGCCGATCCCGCGCACCTCGAGCAGGTTCAGCAGCAGGTCGGGGCAGCGGCCTTCCAGGGCCGTCTGCGACACCCGGTACAGGTCGACTGCGTCGTCCGCCACGAGGCCGTGGCCGCGCGAGATCAGTTCCAGGCCGAGTTCGCTCTTGCCCAGGCCGGACTCGCCGGTCAGCAGCACGCCCAGGCCGAGGATGTCCATGAACACGCCGTGCCGCGTGGTGCGGTCGGCGAAGTGCTGGCTCAGGTGGGCGCGCAGCACGTCGATCACATGGCCGGCGGATTCCTCGGTCACGAACAGGGGGATGTCGGCGCGTTCGCACATCGCGACCAGCCGGTCCGGCGGCGTCTGCTGGTCGGCCACGATCACCACCGGCGGTTCCAGCGTCACGATGCGCGAGATGCGACGTTCCTGGTCTTCCGGGGGAACGTCGACGAGGTAGCGCACCTCGCGTCGCCCGACGATCTGCACGCGATAGGGGTGGATGTAGTTCAGGTAGCCCACCAGGTCGGCGGCCGACTGGGCATCGCGCACCGCGACCTCGTCGAAGCGGCGCTCCGGGTGGGCGTGGCCGGCAAGCCATTCCCAGCGCAGCGCGGTGCGGTGAGCCTCGAACAGCGCCTCTGCGCTGATGACGGTGGGCTTCATTGACCGCCTCGGATCGCGCCAGCCGTTGCGCAGCAAGGCACGCGCGGACGCGGTGCTGCAGAACGAACGGATTGGGGCTTCATTGACCGCCTCGGATCGCGCCAGCCGTTGCGCAGCAAGGCACGCGCGGATTCGGTGTCGCAAGACGAGCGGGTTGGGGCTGCTTCATGGCATCGCCCCCGATGCAAGCCAGCTGCACCGTTCGAGCCGGGACCGGCAGGTCGCTCACGCGACCGACTTCAGCGGTTCCCAGTTGGCAATCAACTCGTGGAGCTTGGCGGCGTCGGGCTCGGCCTTGAGCTTGTCGCGCAGGGCCCGGTCCGACAGCAGTTCGGCAATCTCCGAGAGGATCTCGAGGTGTCGCTGTGTGGCCGCTTCGGGCACCAGCAGGAAGATCAGCAGCGACACAGGTTCGTCGTCCGGAGCGTCGAAACCGATCGGCTGCTGCATGCGGATCACCGCCGCGAGCGGGTTCTTCAGCCCCTTGATCCGGCCGTGCGGGATGGCCACGCCATGTCCCAGGCCGGTGGATCCCAGGCGTTCACGGGCGAACAGGTTGTCGGTGACCGTCGCCCGTGCGATCGCGTGCCGGTTCTCGAACAGCAGGCCCGCCTGCTCGAACACGCGCTTCTTGCTGGTGGCGTCCACATCCACCAGCACGTTGCTGGCGGGCAGGATGGCGGAGAGACGGTTCATCTAGGGGCAGCGCCGGTTTCGACGGGAGGGGCCTTGGCCAGCGCTTCGCAACAAACGAGTGACAAATTATAGGAAGGAGGCCGATCCCGAGTCTCGGGCGAGCCCTCCAGTCCCCGCGATGAGGTGCCTGCGGTTGCGGTGCGGCAACGACTTCCCGTCCGATCGGCAAGAACAAAGCGGCCCGCAGGCCGCTCCTTTATGGTCCGTGATCCTTGCGGTGGGCTTACTGCAGATCTGGTGCATCGAGGCGCTTGGCCGAGGCGTGGTGGTGGTCCTGCACCTTGTCCTTGTGGCGGCAGACTTGGCGGTCGAGCTTGTCCATCAGCTCGTCGATGGCGGCGTACAGGTCCTCGTGGGCCGATTCGACGAAGATGTCCTTGCCCTTGACGTGCACGTTGACCTCGGCCTTCTGCCGCTTCTCCTTCTCCTTCTGCTTCTCGACGCTCAGCAGGACATTGATGTCGACGACCTGATCGAAATGTCGAGTGACCCGATCTAGCTTTGTAAGTACATACTCACGCAGAGAAGGCGTCACTTCGAGATGGTGTCCGCTGATCGTCAGGTTCATAAGTTCGCCTTTCACTGAGGGTTGAGAAGGAAACCAGCGACGCAGGGACACGACATGCCATGCCCCGACGGTCCGGTTCAGTGTGCGCCCGACGCTGCGGCGTGACAAGCCGATGACCGAGCCGGAAACGGGCCGCAGCGGGCTCGGCGCCCTAGCGCGAATGCCATAATCCTTGGGTTTCGTTGTCGGAGCTTCCGTTGGACACCACCCCACCTCGGTGACCGTCCACTCCAACCGCTTCCGCGCCACTTCGGGTGGCGCGATACCGCAGGGAGTGAGACGGTCTCGATCTCACTTCCCAAGCCGACCCCGAGCCCAGCTTCCGGGGTCGAATCCGCGGCGCGTCGGCCCGCGCGGTTGTTGGAGTTCGCATGCTGAACGTCTTCACGCTCGCCAATGGGCGGCTGTTCCAAGAAGAAATCGAGAGCGCGGCAGCGCTCGCCCATGTGCGGCCGGTGTGGGTCGACCTGGAAAGCCCGACGCCCGAGGAAAAGGGTTGGCTGGCCGGTCGCTTCGGACTGCAGATTCCCGAGAACATCGTCGACGACGATCTGGAGGAGTCCGCCCGCTTCTACGAGGAAGACAACGGCGAACTGCACATCCGCTCCGACTTCCTGATCCACGACGAGGCGACACGAAATGTCCGCGTGGCGTTCATCCTGCACGACAAGGTGCTTTTTTCGGTGCATGCCGAGGACCTGCCGGTGTTCCGCCTGCTGCGGTTGCGGGCGCGCCGCACGCCGGCGCTGATCGAAGACGCCAAGGACGTGCTGCTCAAGCTCTACGACGCCGACGCCGAGTACTCGGCCGATTCGCTCGAGGGCATCTACGATGAATTGGAGAAGGTGTCGTCGCGCGTGCTGCAGTCGGAGGTGAACGACCAGACCGCCGCCGAGGTGCTGGCCGCCATCGCGCGCCAGGAAGACTTGAACGGCCGCATCCGCCGCAACGTGATGGACACGCGACGCGCGGTCAGCTTCATGATGCGCAGCCGCCTGCTCAATGCCGAGCAGTTCGAGGAGGCGCGCCAGATCCTGCGCGACATCGACTCGCTGGATTCGCACACCGCCTTCCTGTTCGACAAGATCAACTTCCTGATGGATGCCATCGTCGGCTTCATCAACATCAACCAGAACAAGATCATCAAGTTGTTCTCGGTGGCCAGCGTCGCGCTGCTGCCGCCGACGCTGATCGCCAGCATCTACGGCATGAACTTCAAGGCGATGCCGGAACTCGACTGGAGCCTGGGCTATCCGTACGCGCTGGGCCTGATGGTCGCGTCGGTGATCGCGCCGTTCTGGTATTTCCGTCGCAAGGGTTGGCTGTGATGGCGGCGCGGGGTCTCCGCGCTGCCGGTGAGACGCGATGAGCTCCGATGCTCCCGTGGGCCGCGGGCTCTGGCGCATCGGGGCGGGCACGACGCTGGTGGTGCTGGCCTTCAGCGTTGTCAACCCGGTGCTCGCCGTGACGCTTCAGCGCCGGGGTGTGAACGCTGGCGCGATCGGCCTGTTCGCGATGCTGCCCTTCCTGACCGTGGCGACGATGATCCCGGTGATGCCGCGCGTGTTCGCGCGCCTCGGCGTGATCCGCGCCTACCGGGGCGGCCTGGTGCTGGGCGTGCTGTCACTGGCGGGCTATGCGCTGACCGACAGCTATCTCGCTTGGTGTTGCTGGTCGGTGCTCGGCGCATTGGGCGCGGCGGCCGAATGGAACGGCACCGAGGCGCTGATCGCCTTCAACGCGCCGCCGGCCCGGCGCGGCCGCTTCACCGGGATGTACCAGACCGCGCTGGGCGCAGCTCTCGCGGTCGGTCCCTTGCTGCCCGGTGCGCTGCAATGGCTGTTGCCCGCGGGGAAGCCTCTGCACACGGTGTGGCTGCTGTGGGGCGCCGCCGCCATCTACGCGCTGGCGCTGGGAGTCACGGCCGGCCCCGCGGTCGGCCGTCTGCGGGCCTCGCACACCGGCGGCGGCCGCGACAGCCTGCGGGCCGCGCTGCGGGCGCGGCCGGCACTGGTGTGGATTGCCTTCGCGGGTGGTGTGTTCGAGGCGGGCCTCGGTGGCATCACCGCGGCCTATGGGTCGCAGCTCGGCATGTCGCTCGGCGTGGCGACGTCGATCGCCGGCGCGCTGGGCGTCGGCAGCTTCGTGCTGCAGTACCCGGCCGGCTGGCTGGCGGACCACGCGCCGGTGCGGCGGGTGTTCGGCGTCGCCGGTGCCTTGTTGCTGCTGTCGGTGCTGGCCTTCGGCCTGGCACCCCGCGTGGCCGCGTTGTTCTGGGTGGCGGCTTTCCTGTGGGGCGCGATCGGCGGCGCGCTCTACACCTTGACGATGGTCCGCGTGGCGCACGAGTTCACCGGTCGCTCCACCATCGCCGGCACCGCAGCGATGATCACCGGCTACACCGCCGGCGGCGCCGTCGGGCCGGCGGTCAGCGGCCTGATGCTCGAACGCTGCGGTGTGCCGGGGCAGTCGCTTTGGCTGGCCGCGCTCGCCGTCAGCGTGATCGCCGTGGCACTGCGCATGCGTGCCGGACCCGAGGGTCCCTGAACCGGCGGTCCCTCAGCGGCTGGCACGGCGCTTGAGCCAGCGCATCAGCACGCCGATTGCTGGCAGCTTCTCGTACAGCTCCTCGGCGGCATCCCAGTAATCACGATGCTGCGCGATCCGGCCGTCGGCGGCGAAGCGCAGGTGCGAGGCGCCGCGCACCGTCTGCAGCTCGTAACGGTAGCGCCTGAAGCGGAACAGGAAGTCCCAGGTCAGCAGGCACTGGTCGCCTTGCACGATGACGTCCCGCACCACGAAGCGCGGATCGTCGAGCGCGTCGAACATGTGGGCGAACACCGCCTGCACGGCAGCCTGCCCCTCGACCTCGTTGAAGGGGTCCTTGAACAGCGCGCCTTCGGTGTAGATCTCGCCCAGGCGCGGCAGGTCCGCGCGGGTGAGGTGCTCGAAGCGTGCGATCACGCGTGCGACGCGGGAGTCGTCGGTGGATGCGGACATCACAGACCCGTGGCGCGGCGCACCGCCTTGAAGTACAGGCCGTCACCCACGTGGCTCAGCAACTTCATCCACAGCGTGAAGCGCTTCGGGAAGTGCAGCTCGAAGACGCCCGAGGCCCAGCCCGCGAGAATGGCCTGCGCCGCCTGCTCGGGGGTCAGCAGCGCCGGCATCGCGAAGTCGTTCTGCGCCGTCAGCGGCGACTCGACGAAGCCGGGGTTGACGATCGACACGCCGATGCCCTTCGCGTGCAGGTCGAGGTAGAGCGTCTGCGCCAGGTTGATCAGCGCCGCCTTCGTCGGCCCGTAGGCCAGCGAGTTCGGCAGTCCGCGGTAGCCGGCCACGCTGCCGACCAGGCTCAAGTGCCCTCCCGAGCCGGCCGCGGCCTGCTCGAGCAGCCCGGGCAGCACCGCGTCGACCAGATGCAGCGCGCCGACATAGTTGACCTGCTGGTGCAGCAGCATCTCGTCGAGGTCGAAGGCCGTGGCGCGCTGCGGCTTGTAGTGGCCCGCGCAGTACATCGCGAGATCGATACGACCCATCAGGCCCCGCACGCGGCGCGCGGCGGCCTGCATCGCGGCACGGTCGGTCGCGTCGAGCACCACCGCATGGCTGCCGGGATGCTCCTGCACGAAGCGCTCGAGGTCCGCCGCCTTGCGGGCCGACACCACCACGGTCGCCCCCTGCGCATGCAGCGCCGACGCGGTGGCGCGACCGATGCCGCTGGAGGCGCCGACCAGCCAGGCGAGCTGGCCGGACCACTCGGTAAGGGGGGGATTCAGGGACACGGAGGCTCAGCGCTTGTAGAAGGACAACGTGACCTCGCCGAGGCGGACACCGAACTTGCTCATCACTGCCTTGTTCAGCATCACGCGCTCGTCCATCAGGTACATCCAGTCGTCGAACTGCACGTCGATGACCCTGCCGTCCACCGGCAGGCGCAGCGTGTAGCGCCAGTTGAAGGCGTTGCCCGCGGCCTGTCCCTGTGCCTCGCCGCTCACGTCGTCTGCGGTGCCGGTGTAGCGGCCGCCGTCGAGCTTCTTCAGGCGCCAGACGCGGCGCTGTTTCGTGCCGTCGCTGTAGGTGAAGTCCTCGTCGAGCACGCCGTCGTGGCCCTGCCAGCTGCACTTCATCACCACGCGGAAGCGCTTGACGACCTTGCCCGAGCGGTCGGTGAACACGCCATGGGCGTCGAGCGTGCCGTTGAAGTACTGGGCGAGGTCGAGCGTCGGCTGCTCGGCGGCGTAGTCTGCGACGGTCGGGCCGGCGCAGCCGGTCAGGCCGCCGGTGGCCGCGAGTGCCACGGTGGCGCCGACGGCCGCCAGCAGGGTGCGCTTGTTCATGCGAAATCTCCAGCGTCGGGGTGGCGCAGCCACAGCGCCCACAGCAGCAGCGCGGCGCCGAGCTTCAGCGCGCACGGCAGCAGGCAGTAGGCGAAGCTCAGCGCGGCGAGCGCCTGGGGGTCTCGCGCACCGGTCTCGTAGCCCGTGGCCTGCAGCAACGGCAAGGCCACGCCCGCGGCGAGCGCGAGGTTGAGCTTGGTCGCGAAGTTCCACCAGCCGAGGTAGGCGCCCTCGCCGTGGCCGGCGTGGCCAGCACGCTGGATCACGCCGGTCAGCAGCGCGCCGGGTAGCGTGAGGTCGGCGCCGAGCGCCGCGCCGCTGGCGATGCACACCGCGAGGAAGCCGAGCGTGTCGCCGGCGCCCAGCGTCGCGGCCCAGCCGAAGGTGGCAATCGCCAGCCCCATGCCGGCGAGCCAACTGCGCGCCAGGCCGAAGCGGGCGACGCTGCGCAGCCACAGCGGGATCGATAGCGCGCCGGCCGCGAAGTACGCTGCCAGGAAAGCAGGCTCCCAGGCCGGTGCCTGCAACCGGTCGCGGATGAAGAACAGCACCAGCGTGGCCGGTACTGCGCTGGCGATGCCGTTGACGATGAAGATCGCCAGCAGGCGTCGAAACGCCGTCACGCGAAACGGCTGCACCGATGCGGCGCCGCCGGCGTCCAGAGGTGGGCGAAGCACCGCCCTTGGTGCCTGCCGCAGCAGCGCCAGCCCGGCCAGCAGCAGCACCGCGAACACCAGCGTGGTGGCCTGCAGGCCGGACGCCGACGGCAGCACGCTGGCGATCAGCACGCCCACCACCGCGGCCCCTTCGCGCCACGCGACCACGCGGGCGCGGCCCGCCTCGTCGCCGCCGAGCCGTGCCCCCCAGGCCTGGTGGACCACCGAGACCACGCTGTAGCCCAGGTAGGTGAAGACCAGACCGATCGCGCACCACGCGAGCAGGGCCGCCGTGCCTTCGACGGCGGGAAAGAACAGCGCGCGAAAGCCGGTCGCGAGCACCAGCGCCGCGATCGTGGCGGCCCACCACGCTGACAGGACCTTCCGCGCGAACAGCCGGTCCACCCAGCGGCCGATCAGGGGGTCGGCCAGCGCGTCCAGCAGGCGCGCGGCGAGCAGCACGGCGCCGAGCGCGGCCAGCGGCACGCCGAACTGCGCCGCGTAGTGGTTCGGCAGCAGCACGTACAGCGGCAGTGCGACGAAGGCCAGCGGCAGGCCGAGGGCGCCGTAGCGCAGGCCGTCGCCGGACGAAGCCAGCCCGGCTGTGGCGGGCGGCAGGCCGAGCGCTGCCATGGCCCGCTCGCTCATGGCGTGCCCCCGAGCAGCGATCGCCGCAGCGCCGGCTGCGAGGTCTGCGGGCCGAGCCAGATGCCGAAGAAGCGCTGCGCGAACGTGGGGTCGCGCAGCTCGCCGGCCGGCTGGCCGTTGAAGTAGAAGCGCGCCATCTCGCCCGGCCGGTGCACCCCGGTGATCCGGGAGCCGGCCACCACGTTGGGGAAGGTCGTCGTCATGAAGGCCAGCCAGCCCTGTCGCTGAGCGTCGGGCAGCGGGCCGGCGCGCTGCATCTCGTCGATCGAGCGCTCGGCGATCTTCTCGCCGTCGAGCGAGCGGGCGTACTCGAGCTCGAGCGCGAAGCGGTGCGCCGCATAGTCCTCCCGGCTGGGGGCGGTGGCGGGATAGTCGGGGCCCACCCACAACCGGGCGTCGTAGATGTGCAGGCCGAAGTAGCGCAGACGGCCGCTGCCCTGCAGGCGTGCGCCTGGCAGCTCGGCCAGCGCCTCGGCCGGAGGCCTGGCCGTGGCTTGCGCCCGCAGCGCCGGCACGGCCGCCGCGCACGCGGCGGCGGCCAGGAGCTGCAGGCAGGCGCGACGTTCCATCAAACGCTCGCCGCGCCGGGCTTGCGCAGGGTGAACTGCACGATGTCGGTGTTGCCGGCCGCGAAGGCCGCCTCGCAGTAGGCGAGGTAGAACTCCCAGATGCGCACGAAGCGCGTGTCGAAGCCGAGTTGGCGCACGCGGGCCTCCTCGCCCATGAAGCCTTCGCGCCAGCGCCGCAGCGTCTCGGCGTAGTCGGGACCGAAGCGGAAGGTCGTCTCCACCTCGAATCCAGCGCGGCGGGCCTCGGCCTCGAAGGCGCCGATGCTCGGCAGCAGCCCGCCGGGGAAGATGTACTGCTGGATGAAGTCGGTGCTCCTCATGTAGCGATCGAACAGGTCGTCGCGGATCGTGATGCTCTGGATGCAGGCCCGACCGCCGGGCCGGAGCTTGTCGGACAGCGTGCGGAAGTAGTCGTCCCAGTAGGCGCGGCCGACCGCCTCGAACATCTCGATCGAGATCACCGCGTCGAACGGACCGTCGGGGATGTCGCGGTAGTCCTGGAAGCGCAGGTCGCCCAGGCTCGTGAGGCCGTGGCGCCGCAGCCGCTGCTGCGCGTAATCGAGCTGCTCGGACGACAGCGTGACGCCGGTCACGTGGGCACCGAAGTCGCGCGCCGCGACCTCGGCCACGCCGCCCCAGCCGCAGCCGATCTCGAGCACGCGCGATCCCGCCGTCACGCCGGCCTCGGTCAGTGCGCGCCGGATCTTGGCGTGCTGGCCCTCGGCCGTGGAGCGCCGCGGATCGCCGTCGAACCAGGCGCTCGAGTAGCTCATCGTCTCGTCGAGCCAGAGCGCATAGAAGGCGTTGCCGAGGTCGTAGTGCGCGTGGATGTTCTTCTTGCTGCCACGGCGCGAGTTGCGGTTGAGCAGGTGCCGGACGCGGTACAGCAGCGAGCCCCACCAGCTGCCGTAGACCAGGGTCTCGATCTCCTCGCGATTGGCGACGAACAGCCGCAGCAGTGCCGCCAGGTCGGGCGTGCTCCAGTCGCCGGCGATGTAGCTCTCGGCGAAGCCGATGTCGCCGCTGCGCAGCGCCGCGCCGCAGACGCCCCAGTTGCGCAGCCGGATCGCGGCGCGAACGTCGCCGCCCTCGCGCAGGCCGCCGAAGCGTGCGCTCGTGCCGTCGGGCATCTGCACGTCGAGCTGACCGTGCCGCAGCCGCGTCAGCAGCCGGAACACGGCGCGCGCGGCAGCGGGCGCCGACGGCGGCAGGGTGGCGGGCTCGAGACGCGGCACGGTGCCGCCATGGGTGGTGGTGTTCATCGGTCGTTCAGCGGCTGACGAAGGCGCGGGGCGGGACGGGTTTGCCGAAGAAGGGCACGCGCTTGAGCCACAGCCGCAGCGCCTGCCAGTGGATGCGCGCGATCACGCCGGCGCTCATCAGCGGCATGCGCCAGAAGGCACGCCGCAGGCTCGCCGCGTTCAACGGCACGAGCGCGCCGCTGACGCTGGTCTGCAGCAGGGGCCCCTGGGTGTCGTCGTGCGCGATGCAGGCGACGATGTGCTCGATCGCGTCCGGGTGGGACCGCCGCGCCGCGGGGCTCGGATGCGTGGTGCGCAGGAACCGGAAGCGGTAGCGTCCCTCGATGGCGCAGAACGGCGAGACGTGGAAGACCTTCGCGGCGCTCAGCTCCCGACCCCAGGCCAGGCCGTCGCCGTGCAGCAGGTAGCAGTGGCGCTCGCCGAAGGTGTTGTTCACTTCCGCGACGATCGCGGCGAGCGAGCCGTCCTCGCGGTGCGCGTACCAGAAGCTCACCGGCTTGAACACGTAGCCGAGCACGCGCGGATAGGTCTGCAGCCATACCTCGCCGCGGGCATCGGCGACGCCTTCGCCGGCCAGCAACTCGTCGAGCCAGGCCAGCGCGTCGGCGCGGCCGTCGCCGTGGTCAGTGTCGTGGAAGCCGATCAGGCCGAAACGGTTGCGCGGCAGAGCGATGCAAGGCGTGCTGCGCAGGCTGCGCATCGGCAGCATCAGGAAGTAGGTGGGGTAGGCGAACGCGTGTCGCGTCGGGCGCAGCCGCGTGTGGCGCACGCTGCCGAAGGCGATCAGCGGTCGTGCGGCGATGCCCATGGCCAGCGGGCCGCTCATGCGGCACGCGGCGCGGCCGCAGCGGCCAGCCACCCGCGCACGGCCCGCGCCGCGGCCAGGCCGGACGCCAGCCCGTCCTCGTGGAAGCCGTAGCCGGTCCAGGCGCCGCAGTACCAGCGCTGCGCGCTGCCGCCCTGGATGTCCGGCAGGCGCCGCTGCGCTTCAATGGCCGCGAGGTCGAACACCGGGTGGGCGTAGTCGTAATCGCCGAGCACGCTGCCGCGCGCCGGTTCGCGGGTCGGGTTCAGCGACACGACGACAGGCTGCTGGAACGGCAACGGCTGCAGCCGGTTCATCAGGTAGTGCAGGCAGACCGCAGCCTGCTCGCGCGAGCCGGTCGTGGCGCGCTCGTAGTTCCAGGCGGCCCAGGCCCGGCGGCGCTTCGGCAGCACCGAGCTGTCGGTGTGCAGCACCGCGCGATTCGGCTGGTAGCGGATCGCGCCGAGCACGGCGCGTTCTTGCGGGGTCGGATCGGCCAGCAGCGCCAGCGCCTGGTCGCTGTGGCAGGCCAGCACGACCGCGTCGAACGGCAGGCTGCCGGCGTCGGTGGCGACCCGCACGCCGCCGGGCACGTGCATCACCCGACGCACCGGCGTGGACAGGCGCACGTCGGCCAGTCGCTCGGCGATCTTCCGGACGTAGTGCCGCGCGCCGCCGCGCACCGTGTGCCACTGCGGCCGGTCGGTCACCTGGATCAGGCCGTGGTTGTGGCAGAAGCGGATCATCGTCGCGACCGGAAAACGCAGCATCTGATCGGTCGGACAGGACCAGATGCAGCCGATCATCGGCAGGAAGTACCAGTCGCGGAACTCGGGGCTGAAGGCGTGCTCGGCCAGGAAATCGCCGATCGGCTGCGTGAGCTGCGCATCCTCGTTGCGCTCCGCGATCGCGGTCGCGAGACGGTTGAAACGCAGGATGTCCCTCAGCATCCGCCAGAACCGCGGGCGCGCGACGTTTCGGCGCTGCGCGAACACCGTGTCCAGATTGCAGCCGCTCCACTCGAGCCCCGCGGCCCCGGCGTCGGGCGCCTGCACCGAGAACGACATGTCCGACGGCGCGGTCGCCACGCCGAGGGCCTCGAACAGGCCCACCAGCTTGGGATAGGTGCGGTGGTTGAACACCAGGAAGCCGGTGTCCACGCCGTGAGAGACCGGACCGTTCGTGCCCGGGAGCGTGATGTCGACCGTGTGGGTGTGCCCGCCGAGATAGTCGCCCGCTTCGAACAGCGTCACCGCGAGCGGCGCCGGCGAGGGCTCCGTGGTCAGGGCGTGGGCCGCAGCCAGACCGGCAATCCCTGACCCGATGACGGCGACGCGGCGCATCGGCATCACCGCGCAGACGGCGCGACGCCGGTGCGGACACCGGCGTCGCGGGTCAGGATCGGGTCGGCGAGGGACTCGATCGGAAGAACAAATGCTGCGAAGCGCCCCTGAGCCAAGGAGGGAGGGAGGGAGGAGGAGAAGTGCTCAGGGATTTCAATCCACTGGGGAAGGCTTCGCGGCAGAAAAGAGCGCCCGGCAGCGGGACCGGGGGGCCGGGTCCGGGAAGGACGGCGGCAACCTTTGCTGCGACCGACATGGCCGCGGAATGTTCCGTAGGTGGGTGCAACGACTTGCAAGCAGCTCCATGGATGCCCGTCTCTGGCATTGGCGTTGCCGCTCTCGGGCTGTAACTTATTGAACTGCATGGTCTATATATTACTGTTCAGTCTTATTGTGAATCCACAAGTTTTTCAATCTCTTGGACAAACACAGGGTCTTGCGGGTCGGTCTGACTCGAGAAGCTGAGCACGACCTGCCCGTCGCGGCCGATCAGGTACTTGTGGAAATTCCATGCGGGCGTCTTCCCGGTGCGCTGCGCGAGGTCTGCGTACAACGGGTTGCGGGCGCTGCCCTTCACGCTGGACTTCGCGAACATCGGAAACCTGACGCCGAAGGTGTTCTCGCAGAATGCGGCGATGTCCTGGTTGCTGCCGGGTTCCTGCGAGCCGAAGTCATTGGACGGGAAGCCGAGCACGACCAGGCCTCTCGACTGGTACCGGGCGTGCAGCGCCTCGAGCCCCTTGTACTGGGAGGTGAAGCCGCAATAACTGGCGGTGTTGACCACCACCACCACCTTGCCGGCGTACTGGCAGAGGTTCTGCGGCTTCTCGTCTTGCAGGCGGGGGAAGCTGCGGTCCAGCAACGGCGGGCACGCGGCCTGTGCGCCGCTGCCCACGATGCACAGTAGCGCGGCGATCGCGAGGCGTCGCAACGCCGAGCGACCGAGCCACGGACGGCGCCGTGGCGAGAGGGTGGCGCTGGCTGATCTCGTGGCAAGAGTGGGCATGAGGATCTCCTGTTTGTCCTGGTCAAACGCTGGAACTGATCTATATTACGAGCGCCCATGCCCCCGTCAAATGCTGGTCGACCCGCAATGAAACGTGTATCCCCGGTTTGTCGATGGCCGTGCGCGAGCTGGCGCCAGCGGCGATGAGCACACGCAGCGAAACCCGTCCCATCGCCCTGTCCATCGCGGCGGTCGAGCGCGACACGGGGCTGACGAAGGACACCTTGCGCATCTGGGAGCGCCGCTACGGCTTCCCCGTGCCGGACCGGAACGCGCTGGCCGAGCGCTTCTATCCGCTGGATCAGGTGGAGAAGCTGCGCGTCATCAAGCGCCTGCTCGACGCCGGGCACCGGCCTGGGCAGATCGTCGCGCAGCCGGTCGACGCCCTGCTGCGGCTCAGCGACAGCAGCGCCGCGGTCGCGGGACCGCGCGGCGATCCCGGCCAACCCGATCTTCGCGCCTACGTCGATCTGGTGCGCGCTCATGACGTGGACGGACTGCGCCGCCAATTGGCGCAGGCACAACTGCAGCTGGGGTTGGCGCGCTTCGTCATCGAGGTCATCTCGCCCTTGAATACGTTGATCGGCGACGCTTGGATGCGCGGTCATCTGGAAGTCTTCGAGGAGCACCTGTACACCGAATCGATGCACGTGCTGCTGCGTCAGGCCATCAGCACGGTGCCGGTGCCCGAGACGGGCAGCCGGCCCCGCGTGTTGCTGACCACCTTCCCGCACGAGCCGCACGGCCTGGGGCTGCTGATGGCCGAACCGCTGTTCCTGCTGGAAGGTTGCCGCTGCCTGAGCCTGGGGGTGCAGACGCCGATCTGGGACATCGTGCTGGCCGCCAAGTCGCAGCGCGCCGACATCGTGGCGCTGAGCTTCAGCTCGATACTCACACCGACGGCGGTCACGACCGGTCTCGCGGAGTTGCGGGAGAAGTTGCCGCCGTCGATCGAGATCTGGGCCGGCGGCAGTGCGCCGGTGCTGCAGCGCCGGCCGGTGGCGGGTGTGACGGCGCTGGCCGCGCTGGGTGCGATCGCCGGGGAAACGCGGCGCTGGCGCGCGCAGCACGGTTGAGCGCGACGCATTTTCCGCTCAAGAAGGCGCTGCTCGGCGCACGGGATATGACGCCGTCGTGTCACGCCCGCCACCTACAATCGGCGCAGCTCAACAAGGGGCCGACATGCTTTACCCCGAACTCTTCAAGCAACTCGAATCCGTGCGCTGGAACATGGACAAGGACATTCCTTGGGACCAGTTCGACGCCAGCCGCCTCTCGGAAGAGCAGGCGCAGACCGTCAAGATGAACGCCATCACCGAGTGGGCGGCGCTGCCGGCCACCGAGATGTTCCTGCGCGACAACCGTGACGACAGCGACTTCTCGGCCTTCATGAGCGTGTGGTTCTTCGAGGAGCAGAAGCACTCGCTGGTGCTGATGGAATACCTGCGTCGCTTCCGGCCCGATCTGGTGCCCACCGAGGCCGAACTGCACGAGGTGCGTTTCGAGTTCGATCCCGCCCCGGCGCTCGAGACGCTGATGCTGCACTTCTGTGGCGAGATCCGCCTCAACCACTGGTACCGCCGCGCGGCTGAGTGGCACGACGAGCCGGTCATCAAGGCGATCTACGAAACGCTGGCGCGCGACGAAGCGCGCCACGGCGGCGCCTACCTGCGCTACATGAAGCGCGCACTGCAGAAGTTCGGCGACGAGGCCAAGGCCGCGTTCGCCAAGGTCGGCGTGCTGATGGCGAGTGCGCGCCGCACCGCGCAGGCCCTGCACCCGACCAACCTGCATGTCAACGAGAGGCTGTTCCCGCGCGACACCATCCAGTCGCGCCTGCCCGATCCCGAGTGGCTGGAGGCCTGGCTCGACAAGCAGATCCAGTTCGATGCCGTGTGGGAGAACAAGGTGGTCGAACGCATCCTGCACAACCTGAGCCTGCTGATGGAGCGCAGCTTCGAGAGCGTCCAGGAGCTCAACCGCTTCCGCAAGGAAATGACGCAGAAGCTGGCCGCCACCGCGGCGGCGGCTTCGGCGGCCGGCGGCCCCCCGGGCACCCAGCCGGCCTGATCGAGTCCGCCTCATCGCGGCCGCCCGGCGCGGGGCACGCGACAATGGCGGCATGAAGCCCCCTGCCTTCCACGGCAAGCTCTGCTCCCGCCGGGCCTTGAGTCAGCGCCTCGGCGAACTCGCGCGGCCGATCGTCTTCACCAACGGCGTGTTCGACATCCTGCACCGGGGTCACGTCGAGTACCTGGCGCAGGCGCGCTCGCTCGGCGGCAGTCTGGTGGTCGCAGTGAACAGCGACGCGTCGGCGCGCGGCCTCGGCAAGGGGCCGGACCGACCGCTGAACCGCGAGGCCGACCGCGCCGCGGTGCTGGCGGCGCTCGAGAGCGTGAGCCTCGTCACGCTGTTCGACGAGCCGACGCCGGTCGAGTTGCTGAAGCAGGTGCGACCTGACCTGTACGTCAAGGGCGGTGACTACGACATGGAGACGCTGGCCGAGACCGCGCTGGTGCGCAGCTGGGGCGGCGGCGCGCTCGCCATCCCGTTCCTGCCTGGCTACTCCACCACCGCGCTGGTGCGCCGCATCCGCGACTGAACCCTGGCGTCAACGCCGGCGCAGCAGCAGCCTGGCGAGCAGTGCCCCGGCGATCGCGCCGGTGCTGTGCGCGAGCGGCGCGACCGCGATGTCCCAGCCTTCGGGATGCGCGAGCGGTCCGCGCCACGGCGTTTCGCTCAGCAGCTTGACGGCCAGCACGGCGACGATGGCGCCCCCCAGCCGCCGCGACGCCGCATCCGCGCGCCGCAGCAGCACGACTGCGACGATGGCGACCCCGGCGTGCAATACCCCCGACAGGCCGGCATAGCGCAGCAGGTCGGGCATCAGCAGCAGGCCGAGCTGCGTCAATGGCCACGCCGTCGCCCAGGCGATGGCGGCGCGCATCGGGACGCGGGCGGCGACGCCGAGCGCGACCACCAACAGCCCGCCGGCCAAGTTGACGAGCAGGTGTTGCCGGCTCAGGTGCACCCAGACGGCGCTCCAGGCACGCCACGGTTCGGTGAGCCACAGCGCCGGCTGCCAGTTCAGCACCGGTTCGGCGGTGGGGCTCGGGTAGACCGCGAGCGCCGGCAACAGCATCAGCAGCCCTACCAGGGCCCAGGCGATGCTGCCCGGCCGCACCAGGCTGCGCGGCCCCTCAGCCGAAGACGGCACGGCTGAGCGCGCGCACCGCGGCTCGCTCGGTGGCGAAGGCCTCGCCGTCGAACTGCGTCGGCGCCTCGTCGAGCCGCGCGCGGTGCTGGGCCCGGCGCAGTTCCCGGTAGGCATCGGCGGCGCCCTGGCCCACGCCCGGCGGCAGCAGGCCCACGGTTTCGGCGAGTCGCAGCAGCGCGATGTTGCCGATGTCGTCGCGCAGCGCCGGGTGCGCCGCACCATGCGCCAGCACCAGCGTCTGCACTGCGAACTCGACGTCCATCATGCCGCCCTCGCTGTGCTTCACGTCGAACGGCGGTGGCTGGCCGTCACGGGCCGGCACCGGGTGGGCGGCGCGCACCCGTTCGCGCATGGTGCGGACCTCCTCGCGCAGGGCTGCGGCATCGCGCGGCGCCGCCAGCACCGCGCGCCGCACCGCCTCGACGCGGGGCGCGAGGGCCGGCTCGCCCGCGCACCAGCGCGCCCGCGTGATCGCCTGGTGCTCCCAGGTCCACGCGGTGTTGCTGCCGCGGCCGGCCTGGTAGCGCTCGAACGACGCGATCGAGGTCACCAGCAGTCCCGAGTTGCCGTTGGGGCGCAGCGCGGTGTCGATGTCGAACAGCTCGCCGGCCGCGGTGCGCAGCGTGAGCCAGGTGATCAGCTTGCGCACGAAGGCGGCGTAGACCTCGGCGGCCTTGTCGGGGTCGGCCTCGTCGGCATCGTCGAACAGGAACACCACGTCGAGGTCGGAGCCGTAGCCGAGCTCCTTGCCGCCAAGCTTGCCGTAGGCGACCACCGCGAAATGCGGGTCGTCGCGGTGGCGCTGCCGCAGGTGCTGCCAGGCCCAGCGGATGGCGCAGTCGAGCGTGGCGTCGGCCAGCGCGGACAGATCGTCGGCCACCTGCTCGACGCTGAGCGCTCCCTCGACGTCGCGCACCAGCGTGCGGAACACCTCCGCATGGTGGGCGCGGCGCAGCGTGTCGAGCAGCGACTCCTCGTCGGCCTGGCCGCCGCGCTTCCAGGCACTGTGGCGCTCGTTCAGGTCGCGCAGGTAGGCGGCGCGCTCGAAGCGCCCCTGCAGCGCACGGGCATCGGCCAACTCGTCGATCACACCCGGGTGGCGCATCAGGTAGCGCATCGGCCAGCGCGCCAGGCCCAGCAGTCGCAGCAGCCGGTTCAGCACCTCGGGCCGTTCGGCCAGCAGCGCCAGGTAGCTCTCGCGGCGCAGCAGCGGCTCGAGCCAATCGATGAAGCGAAGCACCGCGTCCTCGCGGATGTCGACCTCGTCGATGGCCAGCGAGGCGCGGCCGATCAGCTTGGCCAGCCGCAGCTTCGTCTCGTCGCGCAGCACGGCGACCTTCGGCGTCGCGCAGAAGCTCCGCACGCGCGCGGCGATCGCCGCCGGCAGGCGCTCGAGGAAGGCTTCGCCGTCGAGCTGGGGCGGCGGGCCGCCGCAGCTCTTGCAGCCGCCGGCGCCCGGCGTGCGGCCGTCGTGCAGCAGCGCGTCGAACTCGGTCGCGACGAACTCGCGGTGCGTGCCCAGCGTGTCGAGCAGCTCGCAGGTGTCGGCCGTGCAGATCAGCCCCATCGAGCGGGCGATCCAGCCGAGATCGGCATCGTCGGTCGGCAGCAGATGCGTCTGCTGGTCGTCGAGGTACTGGATGCGGTGTTCCAGCCGGCGCAGGAAGCGGTAGGCCTCGGCGAGCTTGCCGGCCGTCTCGGGCTTCATCACGCCGACCGCGACCAGCCGCTCCAGCGCGGTCAGCGTCGAGCGCGTGCGCAGCTCGGGGAACTGGCCACCGCGCACCACCTGCAGCAGCTGCACGGTGAACTCGATCTCGCGGATGCCGCCACGCGACAGCTTCACGTCGTTGGCGCGCTCGGGCCGTCCGGCGGCGCGCCGCGCCGCCTCATCGCGGATCTTGCGGTGCAGTTGGCGCAGGCCCTCGAACACGCCGTAGTCGAGGTAGCGACGGAACACGAACGGGATCACCACGTCGCGCAGCGGCAGCGCCTCGCCGCTGGTCATGGCGCTGGCCGGCGCGACCACGCGGCTCTTCAGCCACGCGAAACGTTCCCACTCGCGGCCCTGCACGAGGAAGTACTCCTCCAGCATCGCCAGGCTCACCACCGGCGGGCCGGAGTTGCCGTTCGGCCGCAGCGCGAGGTCGACGCGGAACACGTTGCCGTCCTCGGTGGTCTCGCCGATCAGCGCATAGAGCGTGCGCGCCACCTGGCTGAAGTACTCGTGGTTGCTGATCGACGCGCCGGCGCGGCTGTTGCCATGACCGGCCGTCTGGCCGTCTTCGTCATAGACATAGATCAGGTCGATGTCCGACGACACGTTGAGCTCGACCGCGCCGAGCTTGCCCATGCCCAGCACCCAGAACGCGGCCCGACGGCCGTCGGCCTTGCACGGGATGCCGTGGCGCGCGTCCTGGTCGGCGAAGGCCTGTGCCAGTGCGCGGTCCAGCGTCACCTCGGCCAACGTGCTCATGGTGAGCGTGACGGTGTCGAGCGGGGCGTGCGCCTCGATGTCGAGCACCGCCAGCCGCTCGATCACCAGCTGACGGGCCACGCGCAAGGCGGCCGGCAGGGCCCGGCCGCCGGACTGCAGGGTGTCAATCAAGGCGCCGATGGCTTCGCGTCCCGGCACGCCGGGTGGCAGCAAGGCCAACTCGGCCGGGTAGCGGCGGCGGATGCGCTGGACGAAGCGCGAATGGGCCGCCTGCGCCGGTCCGGTTGGGCAGGCGTTCACCGGGCCGTCGCCGTTGTTCGTGCTTGTTTCAGGCAGGGAACGCATCGTGTGGCCGAAGGGTCTGTGCTAGCGTGCTGCCCGTCGACGGAGCGCCAGACGCGGCATGCCGGCCACGTGGCGGGCCGTGCAGTCAGTGCGGCGCGCAAGGCGTGCGTGCTGCGCGCCCCGCCGCCCGTTCTGCCATTCGATGCCGTCCATCCCGCCTCCCGCCCCTGCCACTGTGTCACCGCCGCCGTCGGTCGCCCGCCCGCCCCGGCGACGTTCCGGCTTGGCCAGGGCAGGGCGCTGGGGACTGGCTGGCGTGCTGCTCGTGTCGAGCATCGTGATCGCGGCGTGGCTGGTTCTGCAGTGGGCGATTCTGCCGCGTATCGAGCACTGGCGTCCCGACATGGAGATGCGTGTGAGCCACGCCTTGGGCGTGCCGGTGCGCATCGGCGCGATCGAAGTCACGGATGGCGGCTCGGTGTGGCGCTGGGCCCGTTCCATCGAGCTGCGCGACGTGGTGCTGTACGAGGCACCGCAGCAGGACATCGAGCCGCGCGAGGCGCTGCGCTTGCCGAGCGTGCGCGCCGTGTTGTCGCCGTCGTCCCTGCTGCCGGGCTGGGACGGGCGCTGGCGGTTGCGCTTCGACCAGTTGCGGGTCGAGGGCGCGCGGCTCGAGGTGCGACGCGACGCGCGCGGTCGCATCCTCGTGGCCGGACTGGAATCATCGGGCCCCGGCGATGAGGGCGCGGCGACGGACTGGTTCTTCAGCCAGCAGGAGTTCGTGATCCAAGGTGGCACCCTGGTGTGGACCGACGAACTGCGGGGCGCGCCCCCGCTGTCGCTCGACGCGGTGGACCTGGTGGTGCGCAACGGCGTGCGGCGCCACGAACTGCGGCTCGACGCCACGCCACCGGCCGAGTGGGGCGAGCGCTTCTCGCTGCGCGGCCATTTCACGCAGCCCTTGCTGGCGCGGCCGGTCGAGGGGCAGGGCGGGTTGCTGGCGCGGCCGGGCGATTGGCGCCGCTGGGTCGGCACGCTCTACGCCGACCTGCCGTCGGCCGACATCGCGCCGCTGCGCCGCCAGGTCGACCTGCCGTTCGACCTCAGCCGCGGCGCCGGCGCGCTGCGCGCCTGGGTCGAGGTGAAGAACGCCGAACCGGTGGCCGCCACCGTCGACCTGGCGCTGCGCGACGTCGTGCTCCGGCTCGCGGCCGATGCCGAGCCGCTGGCCTTCGAGCGCATCGACGGCCGCCTCAGCGGGCGCCCTCCGCTGGGTGACGCGGGCGGCGCGCGCAGCGGTGAACTGCAGGCGCGCCAGTTCGGTTTCGTCACCGCCGACGGCCTGCACTGGCCGGCGGCCGACGCCACGCTGCGCTGGCGACTCGACGAAGCCGGCGCGCTGGCCGGCGGCGAGCTGCGCGCGCAGCGGCTCGACCTCGCGCTGCTGGCCCAGACCCTCGGCAGGTTGCCGGTCGGCTGGATCGGCGCCGACATGCACACGCGGGTGGCGAGCCTGGCGCCGACCGGCATCGCCAGCGAGGTCGAGGCGCGCTGGGACGGACCGCTGGTCGCGCCGCTGCGCTACCGGTTGCAGGCCAGCCTGCGCGGACTGGGGCTGGCCGCGGCCGCCGCGGCGGCACCCGCCGAGGGCGCCTCGGCCCCGGCCTGGCGGCCGGGGCGCCCGGGCCTGCAGGGGGCCGACATCGAGTTGACGGCCAGCGAGAGCGGCGGCGAGGCGACGCTCTCGCTGAGCGACGGTGCGCTGGAGTTCCCGGGCGTGTTCGAACAGCCGCGCATCGCGCTGAAGCGCCTGGGCAGCCGCCTGAACTGGCGCATCGATGCCGGCGCCGGCGGCGCGCCGCCGCGCGTCGAGCTGCGGGCCCGCGAGGTCCGGTTCGCCAACGACGATGCCCAGGGCGAATTCGAGGCCACCTGGCACACCGGAGGAGAGCCAGGGCGCTTGCCGGGCGTGCTCGAGCTCAATGGGCGCCTGAGCGATGCGCTGGCCCCGAGCGTGGCGCGCTACCTGCCGCTGGGCTTGCCGGCGAGCGTGCGGCAGTACGTCGAGCGCGCGGTGCAGGCCGGCCGGGCGAGCGCAGTGAACTTCAAGGTGAGCGGCGATCTGCGGCAGTTTCCGTTCGGCGCGCCGGCCCCTACCGGCGCCCGGCCCGCGGAGCGGGCGGGCGAGTTCCGCATCGCGGCCCGGCTCGAAGGGGTGCGGCTGGCCTACATGCCGGGCGACCCGGGCTGGCCCGGCGAACCGGGAACGGCCGCCGCCGCAGGGCTGCATCCGCCGTGGCCGGCGCTGACCGACATCAAGGGCGAGCTGGTGTTCGACCGCCAGTCGATGGAGCTGCGCGACCTGCGTGGCCGCCTGGGCACCGTGGGCAGCGGCAGCTTCGAGCTGGCACGGGTTCACGGCGGTATCCGCAACCTGGCCGACAACGCCACGCTGGTGATCGAAGGCAACGGCAGCGGCCCGCTGGCCGACGCGCTGCGCTACGTCAATGCAACGCCGGTCGGCGGCTGGATCGGTGGCGCGCTGGCCAAGGCGAGCACCGGTCCCGTGCAGACGCCGATCGAGCTGCAGCTGGCACTCGACATCCCGCTGCTGCACAGCGAGCGCAGCAGCGTGCGCGGCTCGCTGCGGCTGACCGGCAACGACCTGCGGCTGCGGCCCGACCTGCCGCTGCTGGCCAATGCGAAGGCGCGTGTCGCCTTCGGTGACACCAGCTTCTCGCTGACCGGCGGCAGCGCCCGCGTGCTGGGCGGCGAGGCGAGTTTCGATGGAGCCCGGCAGGCCGACGGCAGCCTGCGCTTCAATGTGCAGGGCACGGCCAGCGCCGACGGCCTGCGACGCACGAGCGAACTCGGCCCGCTGGCGGCGCAGGCGGGCGCCGTGCTCGGCGGCCAGACCGGCTACAGGCTCGCGCTGGGGATCGTGCAGGGCCAGGCCGAGTGGCAGCTGAGCAGCAACCTGCTCGGCCTGTCGGTCGACCTGCCGGCGCCGCTGCGCAAGAGCGCCGACCAGGCGCTGCCGCTGCGCGTGCAGGCCAGCCTGGTGCCGGAGTCGATTGCGGCCGGCGGCGGGCCGCCGCGCGACCAGCTGCGCGTCGAGCTGGGCCCCGAGGCCGCCCGCGTCGTGCAGGCGGCCTGGTGGCGCGAGCTGGGTCCGGAAGGTGCCCGGGTGCTGCGCGGCGGCATCGGCGTGCAGGATGCGATGCCGCAGCCGGGCGAGGGCGTGGCGGCCCACCTCAACCTGCCCTACCTCGACCTCGATGCCTGGCAGAAAGTGGCCGAGACCTGGAGCGGCGGCAGCGGCGCTGCGCTGGCGGGCCCCGGCGGCATGGGCTACGCGCCGACCACGGTGGCGCTGCGGGCCAAGGAACTCGTCACCAGCGGGCGGCACCTGCACGAGGTCGTGGTCGGTCTGACGCGCGGCGTCGCGGTCGACGACGCCACCTGGCGCGCCAACCTCGATGCCACCGAGTTCAACGGCTACGCCGAGTACCGCCCGCCCGGGGGTGCCCGCGCCGCGACCGAGGGTGCCGGCCGTCTCCACGCGCGCCTGTCGCGGCTGTCCCTGCCCAAGAGCGAAGCCGACGCGGTCAGCTCGTTGCTCGAGCAGGCCTCGCCCAGCGTGCCGGCGCTCGACATCGTGATCGACGACTTCGAACTGCGCGGCAAGCGCCTCGGCCGGGTCGAGATCGAGGCGCAGAACCGCGAGGCGGAGGCCGGCGAGACGGCGCGCGAATGGCGGCTGAGCAAGTTCCGCCTCGTCACGCCGGAGGCGCAGCTCAATGCCAGCGGCCGCTGGTCGGCGGCCGCGCCCGGCGCGGCGGCACGGCGACGAGCGACCATGGACTTCAAGCTCGACATCGCCGACGGCGGCGCGCTGCTCGCACGGCTCGGCCAGGGCGAGGTGGTGCGCGGCGCCAAGGGCCAGCTGGCCGGACAGGTGAGCTGGCTCGGTTCGCCGCTGGCGATCGACTACGCCAGCCTGGGTGGACAGGTCCGCGTGGCGGTCGAGGGAGGGCAGTTCCTGCAGGCCGATCCCGGCATGGCCAAGCTGCTGGGCGTGCTCAGCCTGCAGTCGCTGCCGCGTCGCCTGCTGCTCGATTTCCGTGACGTGTTCGAGCGAGGCTTCGTGTTCGACAACATCACCGGCGACGTCAGCATCGCGCAGGGCGTGGCGAGCACACGCAACCTGCGGATGCGCGGCGTGCAGGCCGTGGTGCTGATGGAAGGCAGCGCCGACGTCGAGCACGAGACCCAGGACCTGCGCGTCTGGGTGGTGCCCGAGATCAATGCCGGAGCGGCTTCGCTCGCGGTGGCGGCCATCAACCCGGCGGTCGGCCTGGGCAGCTTCGTCGCGCAGTGGCTGTTGCGCCGGCCCATCATGAACGCGGGCACGCGCGAATTCCACGTCACCGGACCGTGGGCCGAGCCCAAGGTCGAGCGCATCGAGCGCAAACTCGGCGACGCGGTGCCGACCGACGAGGCGGCCTCGGCGCCGGCGTCCAAGGAGTCGCCATGAAGATCGCAGCCGTGCAGATGGTGTCCACGCCGCGCGTCGCGGAGAACCTGGCGCGGGCCCGGGCGCTGATCGGCCGGGCGGCCGACGCCGGGGCCGAGCTGGTGGCCCTGCCGGAGTACTTCTGCCTGATGGGCCAGCGCGACACCGACAAGCTCGACGTGGCCGAGGCCGACGGCAGCGGCCCGATTCAGGACCTGCTGGCCGCCGCTGCCCGCGAGTGCGGCGTGTGGCTGGTGGGCGGCACGCTGCCCTTGCGCATCGACGGGCGCCGCGACCGGGCCCACAACACCACGCTGGTGTTCGGCCCCGACGGCCGGCGCGTGGCGCGCTACGACAAGGTCCACCTGTTCCGCTTCGACGACGGCGAGCGACGCTACGACGAGGCCGCCACGCTGCTGCCGGGCGCCACGCCGGTAGCCATCGCGCTCACCGACCGCGCCGGGCACACCTGGCGTGTCGGCCTCAGCATCTGCTACGACCTGCGCTTTCCCGAGCTGTACCGCGCGCTCTGCGTGCCGCCCTGCGACCTGCTGCTGGTGCCGGCCGCCTTCACCTACCCCACCGGCCAGGCGCACTGGGAGCTGTTGCTGCGCGCGCGGGCGGTCGAGAACCAGTGCATGGTGCTGGCGCCGGCGCAGGGCGGCCGCCACGAGAACGGCCGCCGCACCTGGGGTCACACGATGATCGTCGGCCCCTGGGGCGACGTACTGGCGGTGCAGGCCGAGGACGAGGGTGTGGTGATCGCGAGCCTCGACGCTGCCCGCATGGCGCAGGTGCGCGCGCAACTGCCTGCGCTGCAGCACCGCGTGCTGTAGCGCCGCTGCACGCGGCCGCGTCAGCGCCAGCCGAACATCATCTGCCGAGCCAGCAGTCGCTTGGCCGGCGACAACGCCTGCAGCGCCGCCAGACCCAGCCCGCGGGCGCTGGCCAGGCCGGGCAGCGGCCAGGTGAAGCTGCGGGCCAGGAAGTCGGTGGCGGCGATCAGTGCCCAGCGATCCGGGGCACGTTGCCATTCCACCCGCTTCAGTACGGCATCGAAGTCGCCCGCCGCGGCCGGTGCCGCCTGCAGCGCGGCGACCAGCGCATGCGCGTCGCGCAGCCCGAGGTTCAGTCCCTGGCCGGCCACCGGGTGCAGCGTCTGGGCCGCATTGCCGATGCGCACCGTGCGGCCCTCGACCAGCGTGCGCTCGGCATTGAGCCCGAGCGCGAAGCGCTTGAGCGGCGTGATCGCCACGAGGCGGCCGACGCGAGGAGGGAACACCTGGTTCAGCACCGCGAGGCGCTGCGCGTCGTCGAGATCGTGCACCGGGTCGTCGGCGGCATCGACGCACCATACGAGCGCCGCGCGCGCGGCGCCATCGAGCGGCGGCAGCGGCAGCAGCGCCGCCGGACCCTGCGGGGTGAAGCGCTCGTAGGCGGTGCCGGCCGTCGCCGGGGCGCCCGGGCCGGCCAGCGTGACCTGGCCGACCCAGGCGGTCTGGCGGTAGTCGTGCGCCAGTGCCTTGCGCGCCTGCGTCGAGAACACGCCGCCTTCGGCCACCACCGCCAGGTCGTGCAGCTCGGCGATGCCGGCGTCGACCTCCACACCCCCCGCAGCCGGCTTGAGCGCCGCGACCGGCGTGCCGAAGCGGGCCGACAGCCGCCGCGGCTCCTTGGCCACGGCCTCGAACCAGGCGGCCTGCAGCGGCGCGACGATCGCACCGTAGCTGGCCACTGCGCCGAGCTGGTCGACGCCGCACTCGGTCGCCGTCAGCAGCAGCTCGGGTGGCGGCAGACGCAGCACCGAGGCCAGGCCATTCATCAGCAGCGCGGGCTGCTGCTGCGACACGTGCACCGCGGTGATCGCCGTGCTGGCCGGCGCGATGCTCGGCCAGACGCCCAGGCGCTCGAACTCCTGCACGCTGCCGAGCGAGAGCGCCAGCGTGCGCGGATCGCGCGACACGTCCAGGTCGGCGGGCCGCGCGTCGAACACGTGCACGCGGGCCTCAGGCAGCGCGCGCGCCGCGTGCAGCGCCAGCGCCAGCCCCACCGGACCGGCGCCGACCACCGCGAGTGAAAGTTCTGCTGCCATGACCCGCCCTGCTGGCGGCCAGCCGGCACGCCCCCGGAAGAGGGGCGGCGCGACCCGGACCGCGGTCTATGATCCCGCCGCTATTGTGTTCGCTTCCCTCGCTGCAACCCGCTTCACTGGAGGTTCCCCATGGCGCTGATGGATTTCATCAAGAAGCAGTTCATCGACATCCTCGAATGGACCGAGGGCGACGACGGCACGCTGGCCTGGCGCTACCCGATGGCCGGCAACGAGATCCAGTACGGCGGCTCGCTGACGGTGCGCGAATCGCAGATGGCGGTGTTCGTCAACGAGGGCAAGGTGGCCGACGTGTTCGGCCCCGGCATGTACAAGCTCACCACCCAGACGCTGCCGGTGCTGACCTACCTGAAGAACTGGGACAAGCTGTTCCAGTCGCCGTTCAAGAGCGACGTGTACTTCTTCAGCACGCGCCAGCAGATCGACCAGCGCTGGGGCACGACCCAGCCGGTGACGATCCGCGACAAGGACTTCGGCGCGGTGCGCCTGCGCGCCTTCGGTAACTACGCCTACCGCGTGGCCGATCCCAAGCGCTTCCACACCGAGATATCGGGCACGCGCGAGCGCTATACCGTGGCCGACCTCGACGGCCAGCTGCGCGCGCTGATGCTGCAGCACATCAGCGACGCGGTGGCCTCCAGCGGCGTGCCCTTCCTCGACCTGGCGGCCAATCAGGTCGAGTTCGCGCAGCAGCTCGCCACCGTCACCGCGCCGGCCTTCGAGAAGATCGGCCTGAAGCTCGAGGGCGTGACGGTGCAGAACGTCTCGCTGCCCGAGGAGCTGCAGAAGGTGCTCGACCAGAAGATCGGCATGGGCATGGTCGGCGGCGACATGGGCAAGTTCATGCAGTACCAGACGGCGCAGGCGATCCCGAAGTTCGCCGAAGGAGGCGGAGCCGGTGGCGGCAGCGGCATCGCGGGCGACGCGATGGGCCTGGGCGCGGGCGTTGCGCTCGGTCAGGTGCTGGCGCAGAACCTGCAGCAGGGCCTGCAGGGCGGCGGCGCGGCAGCAGCCCCCGCCGCGCCGGCCGCGATCGCACCCGACCAGGTGATGGCGACGATCGAGAAGCTGGCCGACCTGAAGGCCAAGGGCATCCTCACCGACGAGGAGTTCGCGGCGAAGAAGGCCGAGCTGCTGAAGAAGCTGGTGTGAGGTGATGGCGGGCCCTGACTCACACGGCTGAGCCTTGGCCACCGATCCCTCGCCCCAGCGCGCCTACCGCGCCGCCTGCCCCAACTGCGGCGCGGCGGTCGAGTTCCGTTCGGCCGCGTCGGCGCTGGCCGTCTGCAGCTACTGCCGCAGCACGCTGCTGCGCGAGGGCGACGCGCTGCGGCGCATCGGCCAGAGTGCCGAGCTGTTCGACGACCACAGCCCGTTGCAGCTCGGCACCGCCGGGCGCTGGCAGGGCGCGGCGTTCACGCTGGTCGGCCGGCTGCAGGTGCGCTACGCGGGCGGCAGCTGGAACGAATGGCATGCGCTGTTCGACAGCGCCGACCCGACCGACGCCGCGCCGCGCTCCGGCTGGCTCAGCGAGGACAACGGGGGCTACGTCTTCGGCTTCGAGGCGCCGGCGCCACCCGAGGCCCTGCCGCCGCCCGAGGCGCTGCGCGTTGGCGCGCAGCAGGTGCTGGGCCGCGAGAGCTGGTCGGTCGCCAGCGTCACCACAGCCAGGCTGGGGGCCGCCGAGGGCGAGCTGCCCTTCGTGCCGATGCTGGAGCGCGCCTATGTCGTGGCCGAACTGCGCAATGCGCGCGGCGAGGTCGCCAGCATCGACTACGGCCCGGCCAGCGAAGGCCGGCCGCCGCGCTGGTACGTCGGCCGCGGCCTGCAGCTCGCCGAGCTGACGCTGTCGGGCCTGCGCGAGGACGGCAGCACGCGCGATCTGAAGGGGCGCACGCTCGCCTGCCCGAGTTGCGGTGCGTCGGTGGCGGTGCAGCTCGACAGCACGCAGTCGATCGTCTGCGCGCAGTGCCATGCGGTGGTCGATCTGGGCGCACCCGGCGCGCAGGGCGCGGGTGCCGACCTGAAGCACTACGCCCAGGACACCCCGGGCGCCACCGGCGGCGAGCCGCTGATCGCGCTGGGCCGCAGCGGCACGCTGACCCTCGGCGCTGGCGGGCCGCTCCCCTGGCAGGTGGTCGGCTACGTCGAGCGCTGCACGCTGCCCGAGGCCGGCGACGACGAGCAGAGCTTCTGGCGCGAGTACCTGCTCTACAACCGCCAGGCCGGCTTCGCCTTCCTGGTCGATGCCGAGGACGGCTGGAGCTGGGTGCGGCCGCTGACCGGCGCGCCGCAGGTCAGCGGCGCCACCGCCCGCTGGCAGGGCGACAGCTACCGCGAGCTCTACCGCTACAGCGGCCAGATCACCTACGTGCTCGGCGAGTTCTACTGGCGGCTGGCGCGCGGCGAGCGCACCCGCAACACCGATTACCGCGGCCCCGGCGGCAAGCAGCTCAACCGCGAGCAGACCGGCGAGGGCGGTGACGCCGAGGTCACCTGGTCGGCCGGCGCGGCGCTCGACGCCGACGTGCTGTTCAAGGCCTTCAAGCTCGACGACGGCCAGCGCGCCGCGCTGCAGCGCGACGCCAAGCCGGTGTCGACAAAGGGCTTCGGCGGCATGGCCGGGCTGTTCCTCTTCCTGCTGTTCGTCGTGGTCGTCTTCTCGATGGTGCGTTGCGGCCGCGACGACTGCAGCGAGCTGCGCCGCACCTACGGCGAGGCCAGCAACGAATACCAGAGTTGCGCGCGCAACAGCGGCAGCGGCGTGCGCAGCTCGGGCGGGTCCTACGGCGGTTTCAGCACCGGTGGCGGCGGGCACAAGTAAGCTGCCCTCGATTCATCAACACAGGAGCGACGCATCATGATGGGTATGGAGTGGCTGAGGCCAGGGGTCTTCTTCGGCTCGATCCTGTTCGCGCTGATCGGCGTGCTGGTGTTCTGGATCTGTTTCGTGATCATCGACAAGCTCACGCCCTACGACCTGTGGGCTGAGATCGTCGAGAAGCAGAACAAGGCGCTGGCACTGGTGGTGGCGGCGATGTGCCTGGCGATCGGGCTGATCGTCGCCGCGGCGATCCATGGCTGACCGCGCGCACCCGGCGCAGCCGGCCGGCGCGTGAGCGAACCGGCGGCACTCGATGGCGCGGCCGACGGCCGCGCGGCGGCAGCGGTGCGACCGGCCGAGGTGGCCTTGCTCGCCTCGGTGTTCGTCGTCGCGGCCTGCGGCCTGGTCTACGAGCTCGCAGCAGGGGCGCTGGCGAGCTACCTGCTCGGCGACTCGGTCCTGCAATTCAGCACCGTCATCGGCGCCTACCTGTTCGCGATGGGCATCGGCTCCTGGCTGTCGCGCCACATCGAGCGCCAACTGGTCGCGAACTTCCTGCGCATCGAGCTGCTGATCGGCCTGATCGGCGGGCTGATGCCGGCGGCACTGTTCGTCGCGCACAGCCTGCTGCCGGTCAGCGCGGTCGCGCCCTTCCGTGCCCTGCTCTACGGGCTGGTGCTGGCGGTGGGCATCCTGGTGGGCCTGGAGATCCCGCTGGTGATGCGCCTGCTCAAGCGCCACTTCAGCGAGCGTTACGCGCTGAAGGACCTGGTGTCGCAGGTGCTGACCTTCGACTATCTCGGAGCGCTGGCCGTGTCGGTCGCGTTCCCGCTGCTGCTCGTGCCGCAGCTCGGGCTGGTCCGCACCGGCGTGGTGTTCGGCCTGCTGAACGTCGTCGTCGCGGTGTGGGCGCTGTGGCTCTTCCGGGCAGAACTGAGGGCCTGGCGCGCCCATGCGCTGGCCTGCGCTGCCGTGCTCGCGGCGCTCGGTGCGGCGCTGATCGGGGCCGACCGGCTCACGACCTGGGCTGAGGACCGCTTCTACGGCGACCGCATCGTCTTCAGCCAGAGCTCGCCCTACCAGCGCGTCGTCGTCACGTCGGGGGCGGCCGGCGTGCGGCTGTTCCTCAACGGCAACCTGCAGTTCCACTCGCGCGACGAGTACCGCTACCACGAGGCGCTGGTGCATCCGGCGATGGCGGCGCATGGCGCGCCCAAGCGGGTTCTGGTGCTCGGCGGCGGCGACGGCATGGCGGTGCGCGAGGTGCTGAAGCACTCGACGGTCGAGCACGTCACGCTGGTCGAGCTGGACCCGGCGATGACGCGCCTGTTCTCGACCGAACCGCTGCTGATCGCACTGAATGGCGGGGCGCTGAAGTCGCCCAAGCTCACGATCGTCAACGACGATGCCTTTGGCTGGCTGGACCGCCACGACGCGCTGTTCGACGTGATCGTGGTCGACTTCCCCGACCCCAGCAACCACGCGATCGGCAAGCTCTACTCGACCAGCTTCTACGCGCTGATGGCCCGCCATCTCGCGGCCTCCGGCTACGCGGTGGTGCAGACCACCTCGCCGCTGATCGCGCGCAAGAGCTTCTGGACGGTGGTGAGCACCATCGAGGCCGTGGGCCTGCAGGCGTCGCCCTATCACGCGCACGTGCCGAGCTTCGGCGAATGGGGCTTCGTGTTGGCCGGTCAACGTCCGCTGGCCACGCCGCGCCGACTGCCCGAGGGCTTGCGCTTCCTGACCGTCGAGGGCCTGCCCGCGCTGTTCGACTTCCCGCCCGACATGGCCCGCGTGCCCGCCGAGCCCAACCGCCTCAGCACCCAGGGGCTGGTGCACACCTTCGAAGAGGAATGGGGTCGCGTCCACCAGTGAGTGCCGCACGCCGTGCGCTGCTGGCGGCCGGCGGCGCGCTGGCCACCTGGCCGTGGCTGGCCGGTTGCGAGCGCGCGCCGGTCGAGGTGGCGGGCGGTTGGGTGGGCGCCGATGCGGGGCGGGGGCACGCACTGCGCGACGGCCGCCTGCCGCGCGCCGATGCCGACGGCACGCGGCGCTGCAGCGTCGCCATCGTCGGTGCCGGGGTGGCCGGGCTGGCGGCGGCGCGGTCGCTGCGTCACGCCGGCATCGACGACTTCCGCGTGTTCGAACTGGAAGACGCGGCCGGCGGCAATGCGCGCGCGCACGCCATGGGCGGCATGCGCTGTCCGCTCGGCGCGCACTACCTGCCGTTGCCCGGCCCTGAGGCACGCGAGGTCATCGAACTGCTGCACGAACTGGGCGTGGCGCGCAGCGAGGCCGGCCGCACGATCTACGACGAACGCCATCTCTGCCATGCGCCGCAGGAGCGGATGTTCGTGCCGTCCGCCCAGGTCGATGCCATCGCGCCCGGCCGCTGGCACGAAGGCCTGCTGCCGCTGGACGGCGCCGGGGTCGGCACGCTGGCGCAGATGCAGCGCTTTGCCGCCGAGGTGGGGACACTGCAGCGCACGCTGAGCTTCGCGATGCCCACGCTGCGCAGCCGCTGGAGCACGGGCCTGGCGGCCCTCGATGCGGTCAGCTTCGCCGCCTGGCTGAACGAGCAGGGCTACGACGACGCGCGTCTGCTCGCCTATCTGGACTACGGTTGCCGAGACGACTACGGCGCCGGTCTCGGTCTCGTGTCGGCCTGGGCCGGGATTCATTACTTCGCGAGCCGCCACGGCTTCCATGTCCCTGGCGAAGACGCCGCCGAGCCCGCCGACGCGGTGCTGACCTGGCCCGAAGGCAATGCGTGGCTGACCGAAAGGCTGGCACGCGGACTCGACGAGCGCCTGCAGACCGCCGCGGTGCTGACCCGCATCACGCCGTCGCGTCACGAGGTGGCGCTCGAGGTCTGGAATGCGCGGGCGGCGCGGCCGGAGCGCTGGCTGGCGCGGCGGGTCGTCGTCTGCGTGCCGCTGTTCGTCGCGTCGCGGCTGATCGATGCGCGGCCGGCGGCGCTGGCCGACGTGGTGCCGCGGCTCACCTATGCGCCCTGGCTGGTCAGCAACCTGCAACTGCATGCGCCGCTGATCGACCGCCCCGGTCCGCCGCCGGCCTGGGACAACGTGATCGCCGGCAGCCCGGCGCTGGGCTATGTCGATGCGATGCACCAGAGCTTGCGCCCGGTGCCCGGCCCGACGGTGCTGACGCACTACTGGGCGCTCGGCGGGCAATCGCGCGCCGAACTGAAGGCGCAGCGGGCCCGTCTGCTGACGGCGCCGTGGACTGCCTGGCGCGACGCGGTGCTGGCCGACCTGCTGCCGGCGCACCCCGACCTGCCGCAGCGGCTGGCGCGGGTCGACTCGATGCGCTACGGTCACGCGATGATCGTGCCGACCCCCGGGCTGCGCGGCGACGCGGCGCTGGCCGCGCTGGGCACGGCGCAGGGGCGGCTGCATTTCGCCCACGCCGACCTGTCGGCCAGCTCGGTATTCGAGGAGGCCTACACGCGCGGCACACTGGCGGGCCAGGCGGTCGCGCAGGCCCTGGGCGGCACCGAGACTTCGAGGAGACCGACATGAAGCCCCATCGCATTGCGGTGATTCCCGGCGACGGCATCGGGCAGGAGGTGATGCCGGAGGGCCTGCGCGTGCTGGAGGCCGCGGCGCAGCGCTTCGAACTGCCGCTGCAGTTCGATCATTTCGACTGGGCCTGCGCCGCCTACTGGCAGCGCACCGGGCAGATGCTGCCCGACGACTGGTTCGCGACGCTGAGCGGCTACGACGCCATCTACTTCGGCGCGGTCGGCTGGCCGGCGGTGGTGCCCGACCACGTGTCGCTGTGGGGCTCGCTGCTCAAGTTCCGCCGCGAGTTCGACCAGTACGTCAACCTGCGCCCGGTGCGGCTGTTCGACGGCGTGCCGTGTCCGCTGGTCGACCGCGACGGCCGGCCGCGCAAGCCCGGCGACATCGACTTCTTCGTGGTGCGCGAGAACACCGAGGGCGAGTACACCCATCTCGGCGGGCGCCTCTTCGAAGGCACCGAGCGCGAGATCGTGATCCAGGAGTCGGTGTTCTCGCGCCACGGCACCGACCGGGTGATGAAGTTCGCCTTCGAGCTGGCGCAGTCGCGGCCGCGCAAGCACCTCACCGTCGCCACCAAGTCCAACGGCATCGCCATCAGCATGCCGTGGTGGGACGAACGCGCCGACGCGATGGCGCAGGGCTACCCCGAGGTCACGGTCGACAAGCAGCACATCGACATCCTCAGCGCGCGCTTCGTGCTGCAGCCGACTCGCTTCGACGTCGTGGTCGCCAGCAACCTGTTCGGCGACATCCTCAGCGACCTGGGCCCGGCCTGCACCGGCACCATCGGCCTGGCGCCCTCGGCGAACCTGAATCCGCAGCGCCATTTCCCCTCGTTGTTCGAGCCGGTGCACGGCTCGGCGCCCGACATCTTCGGTCGCGCGATCGCGAACCCGGTGGCGATGATCTGGTCGGGCGCGCTGATGCTCGACTTCCTCGGCGGCGCGATCGGTGCGGACACCGCACGCCATCTGCAGGCCCACGACGCCATCGTGGCGGCGATCGAGCGGGTGCTGGTGACCGGGCCGCGCACGCCCGACCTGGGTGGCCACGCCTCGACGACCGTGATGGGGCGCGCGATCGCCGAGCAGGTGGCGGCCGGCGCGCCTTAGGCGCGTTGGCTCAGCGCGCGCCGGCGCGTGTCAGCCGGTCGAGTTCGGCGCAGGCCGCGGCCTTGCCCTCGTTGAACACCACCACCTCGTTCGACAGCAAGCGGTTGCGGCTCTCGCGCGGTGCGCCGCTGTCGATCCGATACGCCCAGTTCCACGGGCCCTTCTGGCGCCCCGTGGTCCACACCTCGACGGCCTTGCCGCGGTGCTCGAACCGCTCCTGCATCGTTTCCCCCGTGTCGCGAGTGTCTACGCTGCCATGATGAGCCTCTGTACGTTTTGTTTCATCCTCGATCTGGGTGGCGCCGCGCCCCGGGCGGGCCCGGGAATCGGGGGGACGGCGGAGTGCTGAGAAGGTGTCGGCGCGGTTTGAATAATAAGAATGATTCTCATTACAATACAAGCCATGGCGCCGGTCTCCGAACCCGTGCCATCGCAGCCAGGGCCCCCACCCGAGCCAGTCCGACGACTCAGCACGCCCGCGTCCGCGCGGTGGAGGCTCGCAATGAATCGCAACGATCCCGAAGGCGCCGTGCGCCGCCTGCCGGCCGAACTGTCGGACGACGACGTCGACCCCGGCACGCTGCCGAGCGCCGAGGCGCTGCTGGCCGGCACGCTGGCCTTGATGACCGGCGTGGTGGAGCGGGCCGCGCTGGCCCAGCCGCTCGCGGCACACGGCCAGAGCCTGCTGATGGCGGCCAAGGTGCGCCGGCAGCTCGGCTGCCTGAGCCACCACCCTCAGCTGAGCGAAGGGTTCCGGCTCACGCTGCACCGTCTGCTCGGCCATTGGGATCGCCTGATGCCGACCGCCGAGGTCGCGGATGCCGTCGGTGTCGATCCGGCCGAAGCCGCCCAGCGGCTGTGGCACCGCGCACCCGGGCAACTGCAATAGCCCCCGGCGCGGCGCGCGGCACTCAGCCGCGCATCAGCGCCTCGATCTCGTCGGGCCGCACCGGCACGCCCCGGCTCAGCAGCTCGCAGCCGTCGGGCGTGACGAGCGCGTCGTCCTCGATGCGGATGCCGAGGTGCCAGTAGCACTCCGGCACGTCGGGGGCCGGCCGCACGTAGAGCCCGGGCTCGATCGTGACCACCATGCCCGGCTGCAGACGGCGCGAGGGCTTCTTGATGGTGAGGCCGCCGAGCCCGTCGGGCTGCTCGATCGGCGCCTCGTCGAGGGCGAGGTACTCGCCGGCATCATGCACGTCCAGCCCCAGCCAGTGGCCGGTGCCGTGCATGTAGAAGCGCCTGTAGGCGGCGCTGGCCACCACGTCGTCGACCGTGCCGTGCCGGTCGCGGTCGAGCAGACCCAGGTCCAGCAGGCCGACGCTCAGCGCGCGCACCGCAGCCCAGTGGCTGTCGGTCTTGCGGGCGCCGGGCCGGGTGTGGGCGATCGCGGCCTCCTGGGCGGCCAGCACCAGTTCATAGAGCGCACGTTGCGGCGCCGTGTAGCGGCCGTCGACCGGAAAGCTGCGCGTGATGTCGCTCGCATAGCTGCCGTATTCGCAGCCGGCGTCGATCAGGCACAGCTCGCCGGGCCGCAGCTCAGCGTCGCCGGCAGCGTAGTGCAGCACGCAGGCGTTGCGGCCCGCGGCGACGATGCTCGTGTAGGCCGGGCCGCTGGCGCCACTGCGGCGGAACTCGTGCAGCAGTTCGGCCTCGAGCTGGTACTCACGCAGGCCGGGCCGGCAGGCCTGCATGGCGCGCACATGCCCGGCCGCGCCGATTTCGCCGGCGCGGCGCATCAGCGCCACCTCGTGCGGGTCCTTGAACAGGCGCATTTCGTCGATCAACCGAGCCAGGTCGCGCTGCTGCGTCGGCGACTCGATGCCGGCGCGTGAACGCGCACGCACGTTGTCCAGCCAGCCGGCGACGCGCGACGCGAGCCCGTCGTGTCCGCCGAACGGGAACCACACCGCCGGGCAGTTGGCGAGCCGCTGCGGCAACACCGTGTCCAGCGCCTCGATCGGCATCGCCTCGTCGATGCCCAGCGCGGCGGGCGCCGATTCGGGGCCGAGCCGGTAGCCGTCCCAGATCTCGCGTTCCTCGTCCTTCGGGCGGCACAGCAGCAGGCTGCGACCGGCGGCGTCGAGGACGAGCAGCGCGCCCGGCTCGGAGAACCCGGTCAGGTAGTAGAACGCGCTGTCGTGGCGATAAGGGTGTTCGCTGTCGGCGTTGCGGGTGCGCTCCGGCGCGGTCGGCAGCACGGCGATGCCGCCACCGGCCTCGCGCAGCGCGGTGCTCAGGCGTGCGCGGCGCTCGGCATAGACGGAGGGGCTCATGGGGCGATGCGGTTCTGGGTACGCTTGCAGTGTAGTGAGCGCGGCAGGGGCAAGGTGCCCGCCGCGCGCGGTACCGATCATCGAAGACCAGGAGTCCCTCTCATGCAATACCGCCGTCTCGGCCGCTCGGGCCTGCAGGTCAGTGAACTGTCGCTCGGGTCCTGGGTGACCTATCACAACCAGGTCGATGTGAGCGCCGCGAAGGACATGCTCGCGGCTGCCTTCGATGCCGGCGTCAACTTCTTCGACAACGCCGAGATCTATGCCAACGGCCGCAGCGAGTCGATCATGGGCGAGGCGCTGCGCCAGCTCGGGCTGCCACGGCTCGACGTTGTCGTGTCGACCAAGTTCTTCTGGGGACTGGACCGTGCGAAACCGGGCGAGCGGCCGCGCATCAACGGACAGGACACGCTGAATCGCAAATACCTGCACCAGGCGATCGACGGCGCGCTGCGGCGGCTGCAGCTTGATTTCGTCGACCTCGTGTTCTGCCACCGGCCCGACCCGCACACCCCGATCGAGGAGACGGTTTGGGCCTTCCACGACCTCATCACCCGCGGCAAGCTGCTCTACTGGGGCACCAGCGAATGGAGCGCCCAGGAGATCCGTGCCGCCTGGGAGATCGCGGACCGGCACCACCTGCACAAGCCGGTGATGGAGCAGCCGCAGTACCACCTGTTCCACCGCCGCCGCGTCGAGGAGGAGTACGCGCGGCTCTATGAGGACATCGGGCTGGGCCTGACCACCTGGAGCCCGTTGGCGAGCGGCCTACTGACTGGCAAGTACCGACGCGGCATCCCCGAGGGCAGCCGTGGCGCGCTCGAGAACATGGCCTTCCTGCGCGACGGCCTCACGGATCCGGCGAAGAACGCCGCGGTCGGCCAGCTCGAGGAGATTGCCGCCGATCTGGGCGGCACGGTCGCGCAGCTCGCGATCGCCTGGGCGAACCGCAATCCGCGCGTCAGCACCGTGATCCTCGGGGCCAGCCGCATCGCACAGCTGCAAGACAACCTGAAGGCCTTGACGCTCGCGCCGCGGCTCACGCCGGAGGTGCTGGCACGGATCGACGCGGTGACGAAGCCGCTGGCAGCCTGAACCGGCTCAGCCCGGTCCGCCGCGGTTCAGCGCCAGCGGATCGATGCGGTTCGACGGGTGCACCGGTACCGGCTCCAGCATGGCGCGGCGCGCCGCCGAGCGCTTGTCGGCGGCGGCACGGCGGCGGTTGTCGGCCACCACGTCCATCTGCATGCGCACGAAATTGGCCAGGCGCTCGATCTCGGCCTCGCCGCCGAACAGCGCGCCGGTGCGCGGCAGCTTCACCGCCTTGCCGTCACGCATCACCAGCGCGAGATAGCAGGTGCTGGGGCGCGCCCAAGCGGGAATTCGCGACGCCCGCGGCCGCCGCTCGACGACGTTGACCTCGCTCAGGTCCGACACCGCGACGCGACGCGCCGAATGCCGCCAGCCGCGCCGCCACGAGACGAACTTGACGCTCGCTGCCACCCGCTCCCAGGTCCACAGGTCCCAGACCACGGCGGCGAGCCACAGCAAGCCGGCGGGCCACAGCGGCCAGCCCTCGAGCTGCAGGCCTGCCGCAGCGGCCAGGCCGCTCGCCAGCAGCAGGCCGGCCGCGACCAGCACCTGGGGCTCGCCGGGGGTCCACAGGCTGCGGTGGTAGACGACCGAGTCGGTGTGGTCGCCGGACACCGGTTCATGCGCCAGCCAGGCGGCGCGCAGGCCGTGCACGGCGCCGCGCTGCAGCAGCACGGCGACCGGCACGCTCAGCAACCAGAGCAGCGGTGAGCCCACCCCGTCCATCGCTCTCAACTCCCATCCTGCAAGGCCTGCCAGCGTTGCGGCGTACCGACGTCGGTCCAGGGCCCCAGGTAGAGGCTGCCGCTGATCCGGTCGCGGGCGATCGCCGCATCGAAATGAGGTCGCAGCGGCGCCTTCTGCCCCGGCGGCACGCCCTCGACCAGTCTCGATTGGAACAAGCCCACCGTGGAGTACGTGTAACGAGTGATGACCGCCGCATCGTCGCCCGCCAGGATGCGGCCTTTGTCACTGAGGCCGAAGTCGCCGCAGGGGTGTTGCGGCGGGTTGGGCACGAGCCAGAGGTGGGCCAGATCGCCACCGGCCATGAAGTCGTTCACGTGCAGCGCATCGAATCGGAAGCCGGGCATGTAGGCATCGCCCGCCATGACCCAAAAGGTGTCCGATTGCAACAGCGGCAGCGCGGTGGCGATCCCGCCGGCGGTTTCGAGCGCGCCGCCGTAGTGCCGGCCTTCCATCGAGTAGCGGATGCTCAGCCCGAAGCGCGAACCGTCGCCCAGCGTGGCCGGGAACTGCTCCTCGAGCCAGGCGGTGTTGATGACCACGTGGCGCACGCCGTCGCGCGCCAGCGCCTCCAGCTGCCACTCGATCAGCGGCTTGCCGTGCACCGGCAGCAGCGGCTTGGGTGTGTGGTCGGTCAGCGGGCTCATGCGCTCGCCGCGGCCGGCGGCGAGGATCAATGCGGGCGCGTTCATGTGGCCGCCCCGCGGCGCAGCGCATGGCGTTCGGCGCGCGCCGGCGCGAAGGCCTCGATCAGCCGCGCGATCACGACCTCGGCACGCGCCGAGTTGTCGGCGTGGCGGTGGCACGCATACACGTCGAGCGTCACCGCGTCCAGCTCGGGCCACGTGTGCACCGCGAGATGCGATTCGGCCAGCAGCAGCACGCCGGTGACGCCGCGCGGTTCGCCGTCCTCGGAAGGGAAGGGATGGAAGCACTCGCCGACCGGCTGCAGGCCGGCGTCGAGAACGGCCCCCAGGCACAGCGCGCGCAGCGCCGACACGTCGACCAGGGCCGGGCTGCCGCGGCGGCAGCCGCTCAAATCGGCGGTGAGGTGCAGACCCTGCATGGGTGGCGCGACGGGGCTCGTAAAATCGTCGATTCTGCCGCTTCCGTGGCGCCCTTTTCCCCTGCAAACCATGGCTGCCCTCGAATCCCGCACGCCCGCCACCCCCGACACCTCGCTGATGGCCAACGCGATCCGCGCGCTGGCGATGGACGCAGTGCAACAGGCCAATTCGGGCCACCCTGGCGCGCCGATGGGCATGGCCGACATCGCGGTCGCGCTGTGGGGCCGACACCTGCGCCACAACCCGGCCAACCCGGCCTGGGCCGACCGTGATCGCTTCGTGCTGAGCAACGGCCACGGATCGATGCTGATCTATGCGCTGCTGCACCTGACCGGGTATGCGCTGCCGCTCGAGGAACTGCGCAACTTCCGCCAGCTTCACAGCAAGACGCCGGGCCACCCCGAGGTCGGCATCACGCCCGGCGTCGAGACGACCACCGGCCCGCTGGGGCAGGGCCTCAGCAACGCGGTCGGCATGGCGCTGGCCGAGAAGCTGCTGGCGGCGGAGTTCAACCGCGACGGCTATGCCATCGTCGATCATCACACCTATGTCTTCCTCGGCGACGGCTGCCTGATGGAGGGCATCAGCCACGAGGCCAGCGCGCTGGCGGGCGCCTGGAAGCTCGACAAGCTGATCGCGCTGTACGACGACAACGGGATCAGCATCGATGGCCAGGTGGCGCCGTGGTTCGTGGACGACACCGCGAAGCGCTTCGCGGCCTACGGCTGGAATGTGATCGGGCCGATCGACGGTCACGATGTCGATGCAGTCGACGCGGCGATCACGCAAGCCAAGCGCCATGTGGGCCAACCCAGTCTGATCGTGTGCAAGACCGCGATCGGCAAGGGCTCACCGAACCGCGCCAATACCGCCAAGGCGCACGGCGAGCCGCTCGGCGCCGAGGAGATTGCGCTCACGCGGGCCACGATCGGCTGGCCGCATGCGCCATTCGAGATCCCGGCCGAGGCCTACAACGACTGGGACGCCAAGGACGCCGGTGCCAACCTGCAGGCCGACTGGGAAGGCCGCTTCGAGGCCTACCGCGCCGACCATCCCGCCGCCGCGGCCGAGTTCGAACGCCGGATGGCGGGCGCGCTGCCGGAGAACTTTGCGCAGATCGCAGTGGACGCTGCCATCGCGGCACACGCCAAGGCCGAGACGGTCGCCAGCCGCAAGGCCAGCCAGCTCGCGCTGGAGGCCTTCACCGCTGCGTTGCCCGAACTGCTGGGCGGCAGTGCCGACCTCACCGGCTCGAATCTCACCAACACCAAGAGCACACCGGCGCTGCGCTTCGATGCGGCAGGTGCTTCGAACGGTGGCCGCCACATCAACTACGGCGTGCGCGAGTTCGGCATGGCGGCGTTGATGAACGGCATCGCGCTGCACGGCGGCTTCATCCCCTACGGCGGCACCTTCCTGACCTTCAGCGACTACTCGCGCAACGCCATCCGCATGGCCGCGCTGATGAAGCAGCGCGTGGTGCATGTCTTCACCCACGACAGCATCGGCCTCGGCGAGGACGGCCCGACGCACCAGAGCGTGGAGCACGCCGCGAGCCTGCGGCTGATCCCGAACCTCGATGTCTGGCGTCCCGCCGACACGGCCGAGACCACGATCGCGTGGACCAAGGCGCTGCTGAACGTGGACCGCCCGACCGCGCTGCTGCTGTCGCGTCAGAACCTGCCCTACCTGCCGAAGGCCGGGCTCGACGAGGTGGCGCGCGGCGCCTATGTGCTGGCCGAGCCGGCCGAGGTGGGGCTGAAGAGGAAGGCCCAGGCAGTGCTCATCGCGACCGGGTCCGAGGTGCAGCTCGCGCTGCATGCGCAGCAGCAGCTCGCCGCCGCCGGCATCGCGGTGCGCGTGGTGTCGATGCCCAGCACCACCACCTTCGATCGCCAGGACGTGGCCTACAAGCGCCGCGTGTTGCCCGACGGGCTGCCGCGGGTGGCGGTGGAGGCCGGCGTCACCGATGGCTGGTGGAAGTACGGTTGCGCAGCCGTCATCGGCCTCGACACCTACGGCGAGTCGGCCCCGGCCGGTGCGTTGTTCAAGCACTTCGGCTTCACGGCCGAGAACGTGGCCGCGACCGTGCGCCGGGTGCTGAAGAAGTGAGGGCCCGCCCGCCGCTGCGAGGCTCCGTGACATCTGCCGCGGGGAGCACGGCCGGATGTCGGGGCCGGCGCGGCGGCGCGGGGCGTTTTGTCGTCGAATGCTGGCCTGAATGAATCCGGATTGAACCGAAGCTGAGGAAGACCCATACCATGACCATCAAAGTTGCCATCAATGGCTACGGCCGCATCGGCCGCAACGTGCTCCGCGCCCACTACGAGGGCGGCAAGAAGCACGACATCCAGATCGTCGCGATCAACGATCTGGGCGACCCGAAGACCAACGCCCACCTGACGCAGTACGACACCGCGCATGGCAGGTTCCCAGGCACGGTCAGCGTCGACGGCGACTACATGGTCATCAACGGCGACAAGATCCGCGTGCTGGCCAACCGCAACCCGGCCGAGCTGCCTTGGGGCGAGCTCGGCGTGGACGTGGTGATGGAGTGCACCGGCTTCTTCACGACCAAGGAAAAGGCCTCGGCGCACCTGAAGGGCGGCGCCAAGAAGGTCATCATCTCGGCGCCGGGCGGCAAGGACGTGGACGCGACCATCGTGTTCGGTGTCAACCACGGCGTGCTGAAGGCCACCGACACGGTGATCAGCAACGCCAGCTGCACCACCAACTGCCTGGCGCCGCTGGTCAAGCCACTGCACGAGAAGATCGGCCTGGAGTCGGGCCTGATGACCACCATCCACGCTTACACCAACGACCAGGTGCTGACCGACGTGTACCACGAGGACCTGCGCCGCGCGCGCAGCGCCACGCAGTCGATGATCCCCACCAAGACCGGCGCCGCCGCTGCGGTGGGCCTGGTGCTGCCCGAACTGAACGGCAAGCTCGATGGCTTCGCGATCCGCGTGCCGACCATCAACGTGTCGGTGGTCGACCTGACCTTCACCGCCAAGCGCGCCACGACGCTCGAGGAGGTCAACGCCGTGCTGAAGGCCGCGGCCGAGGGCGAGCTCAAGGGCATCCTGGCCTACAACACCGCGCCTCTGGTGAGCGTGGACTTCAACCACGACCCGGCGTCCAGCACCTTCGACTCGACCCAGACCCGCGTTTCGCCGGACGGCAAGCTCGTCAAGGTGCTGAGCTGGTATGACAACGAGTGGGGTTTCAGCAATCGCATGCTGGACACCACCGTAGCGCTGATGGCTGCCAAGTGATCACGGCGCTGCGCAGGCCCCCTGTCAGACAAAGGCCCTTTGGGGCCTTTTTCGTGGGCTGGCTTCGCACCATCGGGTAAAGCTCTGTCAACGCAGGCCGATACCGGGCGTGAGATGTCAAGCTCGGTGCGGTCGCGCCTCTACACTCCATCCATCGCTTTTTCGAAATCCCCGATGCACTCAATGCAAGCCGCTGTCCGTGTTCTCGCGGCACTCGTCGTGCTGTTTTTCATTCAGCCGATGGTCGTGGGCACCGCGGTGGCCGCCGGTGGCGTGGCAGACGACCTGCCGTCGGCTCGGGTGATCGTCAAGTACCGTGATGATGCCGTTCGCGGCGCCGGCAGCGACCGGGTGAGCATCGCCCATGCCGGGCAGGGCGCGACGGTGCAGCGTCTCGCCGCACGGATGGACGCGGTCGCCCAACGTCGCGGTCTTGCCTTGCGCGCGCACCGTGCCATCAGCGAACGCTCCCAGGTCGTGCTGGCCAGGGGCATCGATTCGGAGACATTGGCGCGGCGACTCCGTGCCGATCCGGACGTTGAGTTCGCGGTGGTCGATCGTCGGGTGAGGCCGCTGGCCGTGCCGAACGATCCGTTGCACACGCTTGGCGGCGCCGACGGCCCTGCCGTGGGGCAGTGGTATCTGCGCACTCCCGCCGCCCCGGCGCTCTCGGCGATCGACGCCACCCGTGCCTGGGACATCACGCAAGGCAGCGCCAGCGTGGTCGTGGCGGTGCTGGACACGGGGGTGCGCTTCGATCATCCCGACCTCGCCGGCAAGTTGCTGGCCGGCTACGATTTCGTCAGTACCCTGCCGGAGTCGAACGATGGCAACGGGCGTGACAGCAACGCCAGCGATCCGGGTGACTGGATCACCCAGCAGGAAGACAACTCGGTGGGTGGGGACTTCTATCACTGCACCTCGCCGGACTCACTGGGCAATTACAACGGAGCCCCGAGTTCCTGGCACGGCACGCAGGTTGCCGGCATCGTCGGCGCGCTGACGAACAACGGCGTGGGCATGGCCGGGACCGGCTGGAACACCCGCGTCCTGCCGGTCCGGGTGCTCGGCAAGTGCGGCGGCTACGTGTCGGATGTGGTGATCGGCATGCGCTGGGCGGCCGGCCTGACCGTGCCCAACATCGCGGCCAATCCGAATCCGGCCCGGATACTCAACCTCAGCCTCGGCACCGAGGGGGGCTGCGGCGAGTACCAGGACGCTGTCGACGACGTGGTGGCCGCCGGCGCGCTGGTGGTGGCTGCTGCTGGCAATACGAACGGCCATGCGGTCGGTGCGCCGGGCAATTGCAGTGGCGTGATGGCTGTCGGTGGCCTGCGTCACTCCGGCACCAAGGTCGGTTTCTCCGACCTCGGGTCGGCGGTCTCGATCAGTGCGCCTGCCGGCAACTGCGTCAACGATTTCGGGCCCTGCCTCTACCCGCTGCTCACCACGACCAATTCCGGCTCGCAGGGGCCGGCCTCCTCGGCCTACACCGACGGCACGAACGACATCACCGTCGGCACCAGCTTCTCGGCGCCGCTGGTGTCGGGCGTGGCCGCGCTGATGCTCGCGGTGCAGCCCACGCTCACGCCGGACGAGATCCGGGGCCTGATCCAGGGCGGCTCGCGCCGTTTCCCGAGCACCAGCGCGCCCGTCTGCACGGCGCCGCGTTTCGATGTCAATGGCGACCCCATCGACCAGATCGAGTGCGACTGCACCACCACCACCTGCGGCGCCGGCATGCTCGATGCTCGCGTGGCCGTGCGTTCCGCGGCCGCGGGCCTGATCGCCGACATCGTCGTCAACACGGCGACGCCGAGGGCGGGGCAAGACGTTTCTCTGACGGCCGACGTGTTCCGGTTGATCAGCGGCCGCAACCTCAGCAGCCTCAGCTGGAGCTTGGTCGACGGCGGCGGCATCGTCAGCGGCAGTGTCTCCGGGTGCTCGGCCAACTGTGTCGTCTCGCCGACCGGAGCGGGAAGCTTCACCGTCGCGGTCACGGTGACCGATGACAACAACCCCCCGACGCAATCCACCGTGTCGCGGCGCGTGACGGTGGTGTCGGCGTCGCCGAACGGAGGGGGGGGCGGTGGCGGTGCCCTCGGCGGCCCGGCCTACCTGCTGGCACTGGCGCTGGCCGTGGGGGCTGCCTGGCGGCTGAGCGCAGGGCGCGACGCTTGACGGCGCGGGCTCTCCGCTCGCAGTTCAGAGCGTGTCGGCCGGACAGGGCAGGAATGCCTTGCCGCGCAACTTGTCGGCCGGCAGCGCGGCCAGCGCCGCCTGCTGCGCCTCACTGGCCTGCGCCACGCGCAGCAGGCGCAGCGGCACGCTGGCATTGACCACGCGGGCGGTGCGCACGCCGCGGTCCAGCAGCGTCGTCAGTTCGCTCTCCGCAGCGGCGCGGCTGTCGTGGCGGCTGATCACCAGCAGCGGCGCGCTGCCGGGCGCGGCGCTGGCCAGTTCGGGGGCGATGCTGCGGCGCTTCAGTTCGTCGCGCTTCTTCTGCATCTGCTCGGCCTCGGCGAATGGGCCCATCGCGACCCACCAGGTCGTCGTGAGTTCGCGCTCGGACCAGCCGAGGTCCGGCAGCGCGGCCTTGACGGCCGCCTCGGCGACCGTCAGTTCCGCCGTGCTGTAGGGGCCCGCCTCGAGGCAGGCCATCGGGGGCGCGCTGGGCGGGGCAGAGGCGGGGCTGGTCGCTGCGCTCGCTGCCACGGCGGCAGGGGTCGAGGCCGCTTCGGCCGGGATCAGGCGGAGGCGGTCGGGATCGACCTGCATCGCCAGGCGTTCGGGCTCGCGCTCGCCTTCCGGGCGGGCGCCGATCGCGCCGTGCAGCGGCGCGAGCCAGCCCTGCCGCCAGACCCAGAAGCCCGCGTTGGCCAGCAGCAGCACCAGCACCAGTGCCCTCAGCATGGTCGCACGCTCACTTCGCCGCTGCGGATCAGGCACTCCTCGCCGCGTTCGGTCCGCACACGCAGTGCCCCACGGGCATCGACCCCGTCGGCCACGCCGTGCTCGGCGCCGGGGTCCGTGGTCTGCACCGGCCGGCCGGCCAGCGCGTCGCGCGCCGCGAAGCGCGCCGTGAAGGCCGCGAAGCCCTGTTGTTCGAAGATCCCCAGGGCGATGAACAGCGGCGGGGCCAGCCGCGCCAGCAACTCTGGCGCGCGTGCCAGCGGCTCGATCTCGCGCCAGCCCGCAGGCGCCTGGGTGAACTCGGGTCGCGTTTCGGGGCGCGTCAGATTCAGGCCGACACCGATCACGGCATGCCGGCTGCCATCGGACAGCGCGACGGTTTCGATCAGTACGCCGCCAAGCTTGCGTCCCGGAGTGTCGGGGGCCGTTTCGTCGGTGAGCCACAGATCGTTCGGCCACTTGAGTCGAACGCGGGGATGCAGGGCCTCGGCCAGCGCCACGCCGACGGCGAGCGACAGACCCGACCAGTCCGCGGGGGCCAGCGTCAGGCCGAGCGAGAAGGTCAGCGAACCCAGGCCATCGGCCGTCGACGAGGATCCGGTGTCGGAGAACCAGGTGCGGCCGAGCCGCCCGCGGCCGGCCGTCTGTCGTTCGGCGACCAACAGGCAGGGCGCGCTGTCGCCGTTGCGGGCACGCTCCAGCAGGCGCGTGCTGGTGGAGTCGGTCTCGACCAGTGCCTCGACGCTGAGGCCGGGCCTCAAAGGCTCGAGCTGTGCCCACAGCGCCTCGAGCGGCCAGCGCAGCGGCGCGAGGCCTGCGCCTGGCGCGTCGACGGCACGGCGTAGCGGAGGCACGGCAGCGTCGGGCACGATGTCAGCGCTTGGGCGCGAGCATGGTGCCGCGGCAGGCCTTGTGCCCGCAGCGGCATTCGTACTGCTTCTTCAGCTTGGGGGTGTAGCGCTCGTCGATCACCAGGCCGTAATCGTAGAACAGCTCCTCGCCGGCCTTGACGGCACGCAGCGTCTTGATGAACACGCGGCCGTCTGTCTCGTCGGCCTCGCAGTTGGGGGCGCAGGCGTGGTTGATCCAGCGTGCCGCGTTGCCGCCGACCTTGGCGTCGATCACGTGGTCTTCATCGATGCTGAAGTAGAAGGTATGGTGCGGGTCGGTGGGGTCGTGCGGATGGCGGCGCAGCGCCTCGGGCCAGTCGATCACCTCGCCGGTGTACTCGATCAGCGTCTCGCCCTTGGCCAGCGGCCGCAACGCGAAGACGCCCTTGCCGTGCACGCCGGAGCGCCGCACCTGGATGCGCCGGCCGTCGCGGCTCGCGGGGGCGGCCTCCTGTCGGGCGGCCCGGGGGGCGGGGACGGACTTGCGGCGCGTCGATTGCGTCATGTTCGAGTTTGGCTACATTGAATCATGGGTGCGCGCGCGTGAGCGCGTGCGCGCGAGAGCCCGGATTGTAGGGACGCCCCGCCGCGTTGGCGTGCGGGACGGCGCTGCGATCGGGCGACAACGACATCGAGAACATGAGCAAAGCACTGGTCATCGCCGAGAAACCTTCCGTCGCACAAGACATCGTGCGGGCCCTGACGCCCACGAGCGGCAAGTTCGAGAAGCACGACGATCACTTCGAGAACGAGCACTACGTCGTCACCTCGGCGGTCGGCCACCTGGTCGAGATCAAGGCGCCCGAGGAGTACGACGTGAAGCGCGGCAAGTGGAGCTTCGCCCACCTGCCGGTGATCCCGCCGCACTTCGATCTCGCACCGATCGACAAGGCCAAGAGCCGGCTCAACGCGGTGGTCAAGCAGGTCAAGCGCAAGGACGTCGGCGAGCTCATCAATGCCTGTGACGCGGGACGCGAGGGCGAGCTGATCTTCCGCCTCATCGTGCAGTACGCCGGCACCGAGAAGAAGCCGATCGACAAGCCGGTGCGCCGCCTGTGGCTTCAGAGCATGACGCCGCAGGCGATCCGCGACGGCTTCGAGCGCCTGCGCTCCGACGCCGATCTGCGCGGCCTGGCCGACGCCGCCCGCAGCCGCAGCGAGGCCGACTGGCTGGTCGGCATCAACGGTACGCGAGCGATGACGGCCTTCAACTCGCGCGACGGCGGTTTCTTCCTCACCACCGTCGGCCGGGTGCAGACGCCCACGCTCAGCATCGTGGTCGAGCGCGAGGAGAAGATCCGCAAGCACGTGGCGCGCGACTACTGGGAGCTCAAGGCCACGTTCGCCGCCCAGGCCGGCGAGTACGAGGGCAAGTGGTTCGACCCGGCATGGAAGAAGAACGACGATGCCGAGCGCCGCGCCGACCGGCTCTGGAACGAGGCCGATGCGCAGGCCATCGCGCAGGCGGTGCGCGGCCAGCCGGCCACCGTGACCGAGGAATCCAAGCCCAGCACACAGAGCAGCCCTCAGCTCTATGACCTGACGCTGCTGCAGCGCGAGGCCAACTCGCGCTTCGGCTTCTCGGCCAAGACCACGCTCAGCATCGCGCAGGCGCTGTACGAGAAGCACAAGGTGCTGACCTACCCGCGGACCGACAGCAAGGCGCTGCCGGAAGACTACGTCGGCGTCGTGAAGCAGACGATGGAGATGCTCGCCGCCGAGGATCTGCCCGGGCCGCTGAAGGCTCTGTCGGCGCACGCCCGCAAGGCGGTGAAGGAGGGCTACGTCAAGCCCAACAAGCGCATCTTCGACAACGCCAAGGTCTCGGACCACTTCGCGATCATTCCGACCTTGCAGGCGCCCAAGAGCCTGACCGAGGTGGAGGCCAAGCTCTACGACCTGGTGGTCAAGCGCTTCCTCGCGGTGTTCTACCCGCCGGCCGAGTTCCTGGTCACGACGCGCATCTCCACCGTCAAGGCGGGCAGCGCTGAACATCGGTTCCAGACCCACGGCAAGGTGATGGTCAAGCCGGGCTGGCTGGCCGTCTATGGCCGCGACGTGGAAGATGCGGATGCCACGCTGGTGCCGGTCGAGCCCGGCGAAGTGGTGCGCACCGAGAGCGTTGACGTCAACGCGCTCAAGACCAAGCCGCCGGCACGCTACACCGAGGCCACGCTACTGTCGGCGATGGAAAGCGCCGGCAAGCTGATCGATGACGACGAACTGCGCGAGGCGATGCAGGAGAAGGGGCTGGGCACGCCGGCCACCCGCGCGCAGACCATCGAAGGCCTGATCCTCGAGAAGTACATGCACCGCGACGGCCGCGAGCTGATCCCCACCGCCAAGGCCTTCCAGCTGATGACGCTGCTGCGCGGCCTGCAGGTCGAGGAGCTGACCCAGCCCGAGCTGACCGGCAACTGGGAGTACCAGCTCGCCGAGATGGAGAAGGGCAAGCTCAGCCGCGACGCCTTCATGCGCGAAATCGCCGCGATGACGCAGAAGATCGTCGCCAAGGCCAAGGAGTACGACCGCGACACCATCCCCGGCGACTATGCGACGCTGAAGACGCCCTGCCCGAAATGCGGCGGCGTCGTGAAGGAGAACTACCGCCGCTTCACCTGTGCCGCGAAATCAGGCGACGCCGAGGGCTGCGGCTTCAGCATCAGCAAGATCCCCGGCGGGCGCAGCTTCGAGCTCGATGAAGTGGAGTCCTTCATCGCCGACAAGAAGATCGGCCCGCTCGAGGGCTTCCGCTCCAAGGCCGGCTGGCCCTTCACGGCCGAACTCAAGCTGGCGTACGACGACGAGATCGCCAACTGGAAACTCGAGTTCGACTTCGGCGACGACGCCAAGAAGGGCGAAGGCGACGGCACGCCGGTCGACTTCTCGGCGCAGCAGAGCCTGGGCGCCTGCCCCAAGTGCAAGGGGCATGTCTACGAGCACGGCAGCAGCTACGTCTGCGAGCACGCGGTCGGCGCGCACGTCACCTGCGACTTCAAGAGCGGCAAGATCATCCTGCAGCAGCCGGTGGCGCGCGAGCAGATGACCCGGCTGCTGCAGGAAGGCAAGACCGATCTGCTGGAGAACTTCGTGTCCAACAAGACGCGGCGCAAGTTCAAGGCGCGCCTGGCCTGGGACGCCAAGGAAGGCAAGGTCGGCTTCGAGTTCGAGCCGAGGGCGGCCAAGGTGCCGGCCAAGAAGTCCGGGGTTCGCGCCGGCACCAAATCGTGAAGTCAACAGCTTGTACGACGCCGATGCTTTATGGGGGCGCAATGAAGGCGCTTAGTCTGGTCGCGACGTTGCTTGTGGCTGGATGCGGCGGCGGCGGTGATGACCAACCATTGCGTACCACGATCTCATTTCGAGGCGCTACCGGCGATTACATCTCCCAGGGCCAGTCGGCTAAGTTCAGCGATGTCGACAGCACGGTTTCGACCACCTACTCGGCGGGGTACTTCCGGGCTTCCTTCATCGCTCCTGACCTTTCGCACTCGTGGTCGATTGATCTGGCTTCCCCGAATGGCGAGCCCTTGGTTCCAGGGACGTATGTCGACGCTTGGCGTGCCGCTTTTCGCAATGGTCACAACGGTGTGGATTTCTATGGCGATGGCCGCGGCTGCAATGAGGTGTTCGGTTCGTTCATCGTTCTGGAGGTCGGCTATGACTCCACCGGTCGGTTGAACCGCTTCGCCGCGGACTTTGATCAACGCTGCGAAACGGTGACCTCACCACAGCTGCGCGGATCCGTTCGTATCAACAGCACGATCTCGCCGACCTACCAATGAGTCGGCTCATACCAACTCGCGTTCAACCCTATCAACTCGCATGGGTGCTTCGGCTCGGTGCACTCGATAGGATGCGACAGTTCGAAGCGTCCTCCGGCCCGTGCCGGGGGACGTGAGCGCAACGTGCGATCAGCGCAGCACCAGCACCGGCACCGAGGCGTGCGTCAGCACCTTCTGGGTCTCGCTGCCCAGCAACAGGCCCTTGAGGCCGCGGCGGCCGTGCGAGGCCATCACGATCAGGTCGCAGCCCGACTGCGCCGCCGTGTCGTTGATCGCCTCGTAGGGGTGATCGTGCGTGACCATCAGGCTGCGGCAGGGCACCCCGATTTCCTGTGCCGCGCGCTCCACCTCGGTCAGGAACTTGCTCGCCTGGGCCTTGCATTCGGCCACGAACTCCTCGCGGGTGTCCTCGAGCATCGTGGTGCGGTAGGTCAGCGTATGGAAGGTCGGCACGACGTGGATCGCGGTGACACGGGCCTGCTGTTCCTTGGCGAACTGCAGGGCCTTGCGGTTCACCACCTCGGAAGGACTGGATCCGTCGGTCGGCAATAGCAGGTGCTTGAACATGGCAACCTCCTTGGCTGTGTCTTGAAAGACTAGTTCACGACGGAGTGATGCGCGACCGCTTCCGCAGCTCCCGGATACTCGATCCATGTCTCCGTTGATCTTCCTCAAGCTCCTGGCGATCTTCGTGACGATCGGCATCGGCTGGGTGGCCGGCCGCTGCAAGCCTTTCGCTGGCGGCGAGGCGGCGCGCATCCTCTCGAATGCGGCGTTCTACGTGTTCGCGCCGGCGCTGCTGTTCCGTGCCACGGCGCGCATCGACCTGGGCACGCTGCCCTGGCAGGCGCTGGGGGCCTTCTTCGTGCCGGTGGTGGGTTGGATGCTGTTGGTGTACCTGCTGCAGCGCCGGTGCCGCGCCGCTGCGGCGGCACAGCCCGCGGTACGAGCCATCACCGCCTCGTTCGGCAACAACGCCCAGCTCGGCATCCCGATGGCCGCTGCGCTGTTCGGCGAGATCGGCCTGCAACTGCACCTGTCGATCGTCAGCCTGCATGCGCTGATCCTGCTCACCGTGCTGACGCTGCTGGTCGAGCGCGACCTCGCCCACGCGATGGCGCGCGACGCCGGCGCGCCGGCATCGCTGTCGCGCACGCTGCTGCTGACGGCGCGCAACACTGTCATCCACCCGATCGTGCTGCCGGTGCTGGCCGGCATGGCCTGGAACCTGACGGGCGCGCCCATCCCCGGCCCGATCGACGAGGTGCTGCAGATGCTGGGCACTGCGGTCGTGCCGTTGTGTCTGGTCGCGATCGGCCTGTCGCTCGGCCACTACGGCCTTCGCGGCGCGGCGGGCCCGGCGCTGCTGCTGGCGGCAGCCAAGCTGCTGGTGCAACCGGCGCTGGTGCTCGCGGTCGGCTACGGCATGGGCCTGCGCGGGCTGGCGCTGGCGGTGATCGTCATGGCCGCGGCGATGCCGACCGGCTCGAACGCGCTGATGTTCGCGCAGCGCTACCGCAGCGGCGAGGCGGAGGCGACCGCCGCGATCGTGATCTCGACGCTGGCCTTCGCCGCCACGGCGCCGTTGTGGTTGCTGCTGACGCAGTGGCTGAGCTGAGCCCAATGGACCGGCAGGGCCGGCCCTGCTTTGCGACAATCCGGTCATGAACGCACCCGACGCCACCCCCGTGATCGCGCTGATGGACCGCCTGGGCAGCGCGGCACGCTCCGCATCGACGGCGATGGCCGCCGCATCGACGGCGGCGAAGAACGCGGCGCTGCTGGCGCTGGCCCGCGAGATCCGGGCCGGGGCTGCGCGGCTGGCCGCGGAGAACGCGCGCGACCTCGACGTTGCTACCCGCGCCGGCCTGGCCGCGCCGATGGTCGACCGCCTGCGCCTCACCGACAAGGTGATCGCGCTGATGGCCGAAGGCTGCGAGCAGGTCGCCGCGCTGCCCGACCCGATCGGTGAGATGACGAACCTGCGCCGGCGCCCGAGCGGCATCACCGTCGGCCAGATGCGGGTGCCGCTGGGCGTGTTCGGCATGGTCTACGAGAGCCGGCCGAACGTGACGATCGACGCCGCCTCGCTGGCCATCAAGAGCGGCAACGCCGCGATCCTGCGCGGTGGTTCCGAGGCGCTGCATTCCAACACGGCGCTGATGGCGCTGGTGGTGCGCGCGCTGGCCGAGGCCGGGCTGCCAGGCGATGCCGTGCAACTGGTGCCCACCACCGACCGCGCCGCGGTCGGCCGGCTGATCGCGATGCCGCAGTACGTCGACGTGATCATTCCGCGCGGCGGCAAGGGCCTGATCGAGCGCATCGCCGCCGAGGCCACGGTGCCGGTCATCAAGCACCTGGACGGCAACTGCCACGTCTACGTCGACGCTGGCGCGGACCTCGACCTCGCGGTGCGCGTGACCGACAACGCCAAGACCCAGAAGTACAGCCCCTGCAATGCGGCCGAGTCGCTGCTGGTGCACCGAGACGTCGCGGCGGCCTTCCTGCCACGCATCGGCGCGGTGTTCGCGGCCAAGGGCGTGGAGATGCGTTGCGGCCCGCGCGCCAAGGCGCTGCTGGCCGCGGTGCCGGGCGCGAAGCTGGTCGACGCGACCGAGGCCGACTGGGCCGAGGAGTACCTGGCGCCGGTCATCAGCATCAAGCTGGTCGACTCGCTCGACGAGGCGATCGCCCGCATCAACCGCTACGGTTCGCACCACACCGACGCGATCCTGACCACGAACCACCCGAACGCGATGCGATTCCTGCGCGAGGTCGACTCGGCCAGCGTGATGGTCAACGCCAGCACGCGCTTCGCCGATGGCTTCGAGTTCGGCCTGGGCGCCGAGATCGGCATCAGCACCGACAAGTTCCACGCCCGCGGGCCGGTGGGCCTCGAGGGGCTCACCTCGATGAAGTGGGTGGTGTTCGGGCAGGGCGAGGTCCGCACCTGATCGGCGCATGAGCCTCGATCCGCGCGGCGCCCTCGTCCTGTTCTCCGGCGGCCAGGACTCGACCGCCTGCCTGGCCTGGGCGCTGGAGCACCACGCGCACGTGGAGACCATCGGCTTCGACTACGGCCAGCGCCACGTCGTCGAACTCGAATGCCGCGTGCAGGTGCGCGAGGCGATCGCGCGGTCGTTCCCGCTGTGGGCCGGCCGGCTGGCCAACGACCACGTGCTCGACCTCGGTCTGCTCGGCCAGATCTCCGACACCGCGCTGACCTCGGCGCGCGCGATCGAGATGCAGGCCAACGGCCTGCCGAGCACCTTCGTGCCGGGGCGCAACCTGCTGTTCCTCGGCTTCGCGGCCACCGTGGCCTACCGGCGCAACCTCAGCGTGCTGGTCGGCGGCATGTGCGAGACCGACTACTCCGGCTACCCTGACTGCCGCGACAACACACTCAAGGCGCTGCAGGTCGCGCTCAGCCTGGGCATGGCCACGCCGATGACGATAGAAACGCCGCTGATGTGGCTCGACAAGGCCCGGACCTGGGCGCTCACCGATCGCCTGGGCGGCCGCGCCTTGAACGAGCTGATCCTCGAGCACACCCACAGCTGCTACCTCGGCGACCGCAGCGTGCGCCACGCCTGGGGCTACGGCTGCAATGCCTGCCCGGCCTGCGAGCTGCGGCGCAAGGGCTACGAGGCCTGGTGCGCCGGCGCCTGACGACGCACGCCGCGGCGGCCGCGACGGCTGGCGTAGAGTCGGCAGCCATGCCGGCCCCCGCCCGTTCCCGATGAGCACGACGCGCACCGTCCTCCTGGCGCTGCTGGCCCTGCTGCTGTTCTGGGGCGTCGGGGCCTACAACCGGCTGGTGCGCCTGCGCAGCGCGGTCGGTGCGAGCTGGGTGCCGATCGACGCCCAACTGCGTCGCCGCCAGGCGCTGGCCTTCGAGCTCACCGAGTTGCTGGCCAGCGACGAGGCGCGGCCGGCGATGGGCGACGCGGTGGGCGTCGCGATGCTGCAGACCGTGATGGCCGCGACCCGGCAGGCCCAGGCCGCGGCCGACCACGCCCAGGGGCGGCCCACCAGTGCCGGCGCGATCCAGAGCCTCGGACTCGCCGAGCAGGTGCTCGAAGGGGCGCTGCGGCCGTTGCGCGTGCTGGTCGAGACGCGCGTCGATCGCTTCGACACGCAGGCGACGCTGGAGCGCGTGGTCACGCTGTTGAGCGACCTGCAGGAAACCGACGCCCAGATCGCCTTCACGCGGCGTGTCTTCAAGGATGCGGTTTCCGACTTCAATGCGGCGGTCCATGAGCTGCCCACGCGGCTGATCGCCAGCCTGTTCGGCTTCCGGCCAGCTGCCGCCCTCCAGGCCGCCACACCGGACCGCGGGCCGGACTCCCAGATCGCCTCGTCGTTCGGTGACCGTGCCTGAGCGCCGCTGAGCCGGCCGGGCCTGGCGCAGCCGGCGGCCGCCTACACTGCGCGGCCGTGAGCGCTCCTGTACCGCCGTCCCTCCCGCTGGCCACCCTGCTGGCGCACACCGCCGACGCGGTGGCTGCGGTGTGTGCCGGGCGCTCGTTGACCGATGCGCTGGCGACCGTGCCGGCGGCGCCGCGCCCGGGCACGCAGGCGCTGGCGTTTCGCGTGCTGCGCGGCCTCGGCCTCGCCCGGGCGCTGCGATGCCAACTCGTACCGAAGGCACCGCCGGCCTGGGTCGATGCACTGCTGCTCAGTGCGCTCGCCCTGTCGCACCAGGATGCGGAGAGCGCCGACACCCCACCCTACGCGCCGCACACGCTGGTGAGCCAGGCGGTGGAGGCGGCCAAGCAGCGCGCACGGGCACAGGCCGGCTTCGTCAACGCGGTGCTGCGGCGCCATCTGCGGGAGCAGGCAACGCAGGCCGCGGCCGCGGCGAAGGATCCTGTCGCCGTATGGAACCATCCGCGCTGGTGGATCGAGACACTGCAGCGCGACTGGCCAGGGCAGTGGGCCGAGCTGTTGCGTGCCAACGACCGGCGTGCGCCGATGACGTTGCGCGTCAATCAACGGCAGCAGGACAGAGCCAGCTACCTGCTGCGCCTGGAGCAGGCGGGCATCGCTGCCCATGCCGTGACCCGGCCTGGCGCGATCGATGCCCAGGCCATCGAGCTCGCGACGCCCTGCGCTGTGTCCGCACTGCCGGGCTTTGCCGACGGCGCGGTGTCGGTGCAGGACCTCGCGGCCCAGGTGGCGGCCCCCCTGCTGCTGGGCGCTGGCCTGGCGCCTGGCGCCCGGGTGCTCGACGCCTGTGCGGCGCCCGGCGGCAAGACGGCTCACCTGCTCGAGCTGGCCGAGCTCGACCTGCTGGCCCTGGACGCCGACCCGCGGCGGCTGGTGAAGGTGAGCGAGACGTTGCAGCGCCTCGGCCTGCGGGCACGCACCCAGGCCGCAGACGCACGCGACGTCGTCGCCTGGTGGGACGGCCGGCCCTACGATGCCATCCTGCTCGACGCGCCCTGCAGCGCCTCGGGCATCGTGCGACGCCACCCCGATGTGCGCTGGCTGCGCCGTGCCTCGGACCTCGATGCGCTGGCGTCGACCCAGGCTGAGCTGCTCGATGCGTTGTGGCCGCTGTTGCGGCCCGGCGGGCGGCTGCTCTACGCCACCTGCTCGGTCTTCAAGGCCGAAGGCGCGCATCAGATCGACGCTTTTTTGCAACGCGCACCCGATGCCATCGCGCAGCCTTCACCCGGCTACCTGCTGCCGGTGGTCGACAATCCCGGACAGGTGAGCGAGGGGCCGCTGCGGCCTTCGACGGACGGTTTCTATTACGCGCTGCTCGAAAAGCGTTCGTCCTGAGCCGCACCGCAACGACCCATCATCCCAAACGCCTACCGCCACCGTGTTCACCGCCTCGGTTCGACGCTGGTTTCAGCCTGCCGCAGGACGGTCGGCCGGGTGGCTGCCCGCGGCCTGGCTGGCGCTGGTGATCTGGCTGGCGGTCGGCGCGTCGGCGGCACATGCCGATGGCATCGAACTCAGCGCGCTGGACCTCACGCGCGGCGACGAGGGCCTGTTGCTTGGCTACACCGCCAGTGTCGTGCTGCCCCATGCAGTCGAGGACGCGCTGCAGAAGGGTGTGCCGCTGCATTTCGTGGCCGAGGCCGAGGTGTTCCGTTCGCGCTGGTATTGGCGCGACAAGCGGGTGGCACGGGCCACCCGCACCTGGCGCCTCACCTGGCAGCCGCTCACGCGGCGCTACCGCGTCAATTTCGGCAGCCTGAGCCAGAACTACGACTCGCTGTCCGATGCGCTGTGGGTGGTGCAGCGTGCCACCCGCTGGAAGCTCGCCGAGGCCGGCGACCTGGACGACGGCGACGGCCAGTACATCGAGTTCAGCCTGCGGCTCGACACCTCGCAGCTGCCGCGCCCGCTGCAGATCAGCTTCGGCGGCCAGGCCGAGTGGGCGCTCGAGGTCGAGCGACGGCTGGTCGTGCCCGCCGCGCGCTGACCCCGGAACGCGCACGGCAGCGGCTATGACCCCGGAACGCCTGCGCCGCCGCTTGGCGCTGCTGCTCACGCGGCACTCGGACCGCCGAATCTCGCGCGGCGTCTGGGTCGTCGCGTTGGCCGCGACCACGGCGGCGGCGCTGGTGCTCACCTTCCTGCTGGCCATCGCCACCAACAACCGGGAGTTCTACGAGCGGTACTACAACGGTCTCCTGTGGGCCAACGTCGTGATCGCGACCGTGCTGGTCGGTGTGATCGTGGTCGGTGCGGTGCGGCTCGCTGCGCGGGTGCTGCGCGGACGCTTCGGTTCGCGGCTGCTGCTGCGGCTCGCGGCGATCTTCGGCGTGGTGGCGGTGGTGCCCGGGGCGCTGGTCTACACGGTGAGCTACCAGTTCGTGTCTCGCAGCATCGAGAGCTGGTTCGACGTGCGCGTCGAGGGTGCGCTGGAGGCCGGCCTGAACCTCGGGCGCGGCACGCTCGACACACTGGTCAATGATCTCGCCGGCAAGACGCGCGTGGCCGCCGAGCGGCTCGGCGAGGCCCCCGAGCGACAGCAGCCGCTGGCCCTGGAGCGCTTGCGGGAGCAACTCACGGCGCAGGACGTGGCGGTGCTCGGCGCGGCCGGCCAGGTGCTGTCGAGCGCCGGCGCCGCCGCGGTGCTGGCGCCCGAGCGACCGGGTCTGGCTCTGCTGCGGCAGGCACGCACGGCGCGCGTGACCACGCAGATCGAGGGGCTCGACGACGACGGCGCTGCCACGCGCATCCCCGGCGTCTCGGTTGCCGACCAGCCTACGAGCCAGCCGCGCGTGCGCGTCATTGCCCTGATCCCGGCCACCGGCTTCTCGCTCAGCCGCGAGGACCGCTACCTGGTGGTGAGCCAGCTGTTGCCGGCCACGCTGGCAGCCAACGCGCTCGCGGTGCAGAGCGCCTACCGCGAGTACCAGCAACGCTCGCTGGCGCGCGAGGGCCTGCGCAAGATGTACATCGGCACGCTGACGCTGACACTGATCCTTGCCGTGTTCGGCGCGATGCTGCTGGCGGTGACCTTCGGCAACCGGCTGGCGCGTCCTCTGCTGCTGCTCGCCGACGGCGTGCGCGAGGTGGCCCGCGGAGACCTGAGCCCGAAGCCGGTGTTCGCGTCGGGCGACGAACTCGGCGGCCTGACGCGCTCGTTCGCCGACATGACCCAGCAACTCGCCGACGCCCGCGGCCTGGTCGAGCAGAGCGTGGCCGAGCTCGAGACGGCGCGCGGCAAGCTGCAGGCCATCCTCGACAACATGAGCGCCGGGGTGATCGTGTTCGATCGCGACCGTCGCATCGACAGCGTGAACGCCGGTGCGACCCGCATCCTGCGCGTGCCCTTGTCGGCCCATCTCGGCCGCGGGCTCGCCGAAGTGCCCGGCCTCGAGGGCTTCGACGCGGCGCTGACCCGACGCTTCGACCAGATCGAGAGCGGCTCCGAACTCGGCGACCGAGACCACTGGCAGGATTCCTTCGAACTCACGACGGCCCCCGACCGCGATCCGCTGACCCTGCTGGTGCGCGGCGCGCCGCTGCCGGCCGGCGGCCAGGGCAGTGCCGCGCGGCTGGTGGTGTTCGACGACATCACCGAGCTCGTCTCGGCGCAGCGCGCCGAGGCCTGGGGCGAGGTGGCGCGCCGGCTCGCGCACGAGATCAAGAACCCGCTCACGCCGATCCAGCTGTCGGCCGAGCGCATCCAGCACCGGCTCGAAGCCAAGCTGGAGGTACCGGACCAGCAGATGCTGGCCAAGTCTGTGAGCACCATCGTCACCCAGGTGCAGGCGATGAAGCAGCTGGTCAACGAGTTCCGCGATTACGCCCGCCTGCCGGCGGCCCAGCTGGCGCCGCTGGACCTCAACGCGCTGGTGTCCGAGGTGCTGGGCCTGTACGCGGAGGTGCAGGAGTCGGGCCGCCTGCGCGTCGAGCTGGCCGAGGGACTGCCGCGGATCCAGGGCGACGCCACACAGTTGCGGCAGGTGGTGCACAACCTGGTGCAGAACGCGCTGGACGCGGTGGCCGAGCGGCCCGACGGCCAGGTCCGGCTGCGCACCGAGGGGGCACTCAACGAGCGCGGCGAGTGGCGCGCTGTGCGACTGGTCGTCGCCGACAACGGCCCCGGCTTCAGCGAACGCATGCTCAAGCGTGCGTTCGAGCCCTATGTGACCACCAAGACCAAGGGCACAGGGCTCGGGCTTGCCGTGGTCAAGAAGATCGCCGACGAGCATGGCGCGCGCATCCGCCTGGCCAACCTCGCGGGCGACGCGGTGGCCAGGGGCGACGCGCCGTCTGTCGGGGGGGCACAAGTTTCGCTATCATTTTCGAAATGGCTGCCCCCTCGGGGTCAGCCTTGAGGCCACGCCGACACGGCATGTGCCACGCACCGGGACCCCATGGCGACCATCCTTGTTGTAGACGACGAACTCGGCATCCGCGCGCTGCTGTCGGACATCCTGAGCGACGAGGGCCATAGCGTCGAACTGGCCGAGAACGCCGCCGAGGCCCGGGCGTCGAGAGAGCGTGCGCGGCCCGATCTGGTGCTGCTCGACATCTGGATGCCGGACGTCGATGGCGTCACGCTGCTCAAGGAATGGGGCAGCTGCAACCTGCTCACGATGCCGGTGATCATGATGTCGGGCCACGGCACGATCGACACGGCCGTCGAGGCGATCAAGTTCGGCGCGATGGCCTTCCTCGAGAAGCCGATCACGCTGCAGAAGCTGCTGCGGGCCGTCGAGCAGGGCCTGGCCAAGCCGGCCTCGCGGCCGGTGGCCACCGTGACGCCGCTGCGTCCCGGCGAGCGCGGTGACGCGCTCGCCATCGATTCGCAGCACGGCGGGCTGCCCGGCGCCCAGCCGACCGCCCTCGGCCTGCAACCCGAGCAGAGCTTCGAACTCGACCGGCCGCTGCGTGAAGCGCGCGACGCCTTCGAGAAGGCCTACTTCGAGTTCCACCTCGCACGCGAGAACGGCAGCATGACGCGCGTGGCCGAGAAGACCGGGCTGGAGCGCACCCACCTGTACCGCAAGCTCAAGCAGCTCGGCGTGGACCTCAGCCGGGGCAAGAAGGGCGCGGCCGCCTGAACGGCCGGCGGTGCTGCTACACTGCGGCCCCTTGGCTCGGTAGCTCAGTTGGTAGAGCAGCGGATTGAAAATCCGCGTGTCGGTGGTTCGATTCCGCCCCGAGCCACCAAATCCGAAACGGCCCCCTGTGTGGGGCCGTTTGCAATTCGAGGTGCCGGCGGGCCGGCACCTCGAAGCCACCGGTCGACGAGTCCGGCCTGCCCCGGATATCACCCGCCATCGAACCTTCTGCGCGGCGCCTGCTCCAACCGGCCCGGGAGGGAGCGCGCACTACAATGCGCGCTGTCGCTGGTGCAACCAATTCAAGGACGAGACAGTGTTCATTTCCGAAGCTTTTGCCCAGGCCGCTCCGGCCGCCGCCGCCGGTGGGGAGTCGAGCCTGCTCACGATGCTGCCGCTCGTGCTGATGTTCGTGGTGCTGTATTTCGTGATGATCCGCCCGCAGATGAAGCGCCAGAAGGAGCACAAGGCGATGGTCGATGCGCTGGCCAAGGGCGACGAGGTCGTCACCGCCGGTGGCGTGCTCGGCAAGGTGGCGAAGATCGGTGACACCTACCTGCATGTCGAGGTCGCCAGCGGCGTGGAACTGCAGGTGCAGCGTTCCGCCGTGGTGCAGGTGCTGCCCAAGGGCACGCTGAAGTAAGCGCAGGCGATCGTGCCGCCTGTGCGGCGCGAGGCCCGAAGGCCGCGGTCACCGCTGGGTGTCGCGGCCTTTCGTGCAAACAAGGGCGCCGTGTGGCACGGTGCCAGGACGGGGGGTCGCCCCCGAGGATGCTGCAATGAACCGCTACCCATGGTGGAAGTACGCGATCCTGGCGATCGCGCTGCTGGTCGGGCTGGTCTATACCTTGCCCAACTTCTTCGGTGAGGCACCTGCCGTGCAGGTGTCGAGTGGCAAGGCCACGCTGAAGGTCGACGCGACGGTGGTGCCGCGCGTCGAGCAGGCCTTGCAGGCGGCCGGACTGCAGGCCGATTTCGTGCAACTCGACGGTGCGTCGATCAAGGCACGCTTTCGCGACACCGATGCGCAGATCAAGGCCAAGGACGCCATTGCCAAGGCCTTGAACCCTGACCCGGCCGATCCGGGCTACATCGTCGCGCTGAACCTGCTGTCGCGTTCACCGACCTGGCTGCGATCGCTGCATGCGCTGCCGATGTACCTGGGCCTCGACCTGCGCGGCGGGGTGCATTTCCTGATGCAGGTCGACATGAAGGCGGCGCTCACCAAGCGCGCCGATGTGCTGACCGGCGACATCCGCAGCCTGCTGCGCGACAAGAGCATCCGCCACGCCGGCATCGCGCGTGAAGGCAACACGGTCACGATCGCCTTCCGCGACGCGGCGACGCGCACCGCCGCGCGGGCGGTGCTGACCGAGCCGCTGCCCGACCTGCAGTGGTCCGAGGCGGCCCGTGACAGTGAATTCACGCTGACCGGCAGCCTGAAGGCCGAGGCGGCGCGCCGCGTGCAGGATCAGGCCATCAAGCAGAACATCACCACGCTGCACAATCGGATCAATGAACTCGGCGTGGCCGAGCCGGTGATCCAGCAGCAGGGCGCGGACCGCGTGGTGGTGCAGTTGCCGGGCGTGCAGGACACGGCGAAGGCGAAGGACATCATCGGCCGGACCGCGACGCTCGAACTGCGCATGGTGGACGACAGCGCCGAGGCGGCCGCCGCCGCGACCGGCAGCGGGCCGGTGCCGTTCGGGGCCGAGCGCTACGTGGAGCGCGGCGGTGCCGCGCTGATCGTCAAGCGCCAGGTCATCCTCACCGGTGACAGCCTGACCGACGCGCAACCCGGTTTCGACGGCCAGACGCAGGAACCGGCCGTGCACCTGACCGTGGACGCCAAGGGCGCACGCATCATGCGCGACGTCTCGCGCGACAACGTCGGCAAGCGCATGGCGATCCTGCTGTTCGAGAAGGGCAAGGGCGAGGTCGTGACGGCTCCGGTGATTCGCGGTGAACTCGGCTCGCGCTTCCAGATCTCGGGCCGCATGACGACGCAGGAGGCGAGCGATACGGCGCTGCTGCTGCGTGCCGGTTCGCTGGCGGCGCCGATGGAGATCGTCGAGGAGCGGACCATCGGTCCGAGCCTTGGCGCCGAGAACATCGACAAGGGCTTCAACAGCGTGATCTACGGCTTTGCCGCGATTGCCGCGTTCATGTGCGCCTACTACCTGCTGTTCGGCGTGTTCTCGACCATTGCGCTGGCGGTGAACCTGCTGCTGCTGGTGGCGGTGCTGTCGATGCTGCAGGCCACGCTCACATTGCCCGGCATCGCGGCGATCGCGCTGACGCTGGGGATGGCGATCGACGCCAACGTGCTGATCAACGAACGGGTGCGCGAGGAACTGCGCGCCGGCGCTTCGCCGCAGGCCGCGATCCACACCGGCTACGAGCGCGCCTGGGCCACGATCTTCGATTCGAACATCACCACGCTGATTGCGGGCGTTGCGCTGCTGGCCTTCGGCTCAGGTCCTGTCCGCGGCTTCGCGGTTGTGCACTGTCTCGGCATCCTGACCTCGATGTTCTCCGCGGTGCTGTTCTCGCGTGGTCTGGTGAATCTCTGGTACGGGCGGCGCAAGAAGCTCAAGGGCGTGTCGATCGGTCAGGTATGGCGTCCGGACGGCGCTGTGCCGCCGGCGGCCCAGGCCTGAGTAGAAGGAGACGGTTCCATGGAGTTCTTCCGCATCAAGCGCGACATCCCGTTCATGAAGCACGCGTTGATCTTCAACGTCGTGTCCTTCGTGACCTTTGCCGCCGCCGTGTTCTTCCTCGTGACGCGCGGTCTGCACCTGTCGATCGAGTTCACCGGCGGCACGGTGCTCGAGGTCGAGTACGCCAAGACGGCCGACGTGCCCAAGGTGCGCAGTGCGGTCGAGGCGCTCGGTTTCGGTGAGGTGCAGGTGCAGAACTTCGGCACCTCGCGCGACGTACTGGTCCGGCTGCCGTTGCGGGGCGACGTCAAGCAGCAGGAGGTGGTGGGCCGTGTGTTCAGCGCGCTGTGCGCGGCCGAGGGCGGTCAGGTCACGCAGTCGCAATCGGTCAGCGACAAGGGCGAGTCGGTCAGCGCGCAGGTCTGCGACGCCGGCGGCGCGCAACCGGTGATGCTCAAGCGCAGCGAGTTCGTCGGGCCGCAGGTCGGCAAGGAACTGGCGACCGACGGTGCGATGGCGCTGGGCTTTGTCGTCATCGGCATCATGATCTATCTTGCGATCCGCTTCGAATGGAAGTTCGCGGTCGCGGCGATCGTCGCCAACCTGCATGACGTGATCATCATCCTGGGCTTCTTCGCCTTCTTCCAGTGGGAATTCTCTCTGTCGGTGCTGGCGGCCGTGCTGGCGGTGCTGGGCTATTCGGTCAACGAGTCGGTGGTCATCTTCGACCGGATTCGCGAGGCCTTCCGCCGCTATCGCAAGATGAACACGCACCAGGTGATCGACCATGCGATCACCTCGACCATGAGCCGCACCATCATCACGCACGGGTCGACGCAGATGATGGTGTTGTCGATGCTGGTGTTCGGCGGTGCGACGCTGCACTACTTCGCAGTCGCACTGACGATCGGCATCTTGTTCGGCATCTACTCTTCGGTGTTCGTCGCCGCGGCCATTGCGATGTGGCTGGGCGTCAAGCGGGAGGATCTGATGAAGGCGGGCAGCGTCAAGGGCGGCGATCCCGACGACCCGAATGCCGGGGCCGTGGTGTAGAGTTGAAACAGTCTGTCTAATCACCGTCCGCCCCTATCCTCCATGGCCACCCCAGCCGCCCCATCCGCCCTGGCCGCTCAAGCGCGGCGGGTGTATATGGAGTCGCTGCTGCTCGCGGTGCCGACCGCGGTGCAAGGGGTGCTCGACGGTGCCCACCGACTGGCGAACGAGAAGGCCGAACCGCAGCTGGCGCACAAGCGCATGAACGCGGCCATCGACCTGACCCGACCCGCACCGCAGTGGCAGCAGGCGCTGATCGACAGCCTCGGTGCCATGCCGCGCATCAGCACCTCGGGCGGCAGGACGTCGCTCGGCGCAGCTGCGGCGTCCAGCATGGGCAGTGGGCGCGACACGCTGCAACTGGTCGACGACGACACCATCGAGGTGGAAATCCTCAGCTCTCGCCTGGCGCTGGCCATGATGGACAAGGCTTCGTGGGAGTTCACGGACCTGCGCGCCCGCATGTCCAGCCTGGAGCGTCGCGAGGAACTCGACAGTGGCGACGCGCTGCGACCGCATGTGGTGGCACGTATCGTGATCGACAGCTGGCGGTCGGCCGGCCTGTCGCTGGAGCACTGGCGGACCGTGCAGAAGGTGATCCACGCGGCCTTCGGCGAGATGGTCGAGGAGTCCTACCACGAGACCAACCGCTGGCTGCTCGGTGAGGGCGTGCGTCCCGAAATCGACCTGCGGCCCCTGATCCGCCGCTCGACCGGCGCACATGTCGCGTCGATCCCGGTGACGACGGGCTTCGGCGACATGGCGGAGGCGCAGGGCGGCCTGCGGCGCGCGAATGTCGTCATTGCCGGCACGACGACGTCGACCCGCGGGGCCGGTGTCGGCGAGGAAACCCGGTTGATGACGCGCATGAGCAATCTGGCTCGTACGGCCGGGCATGCGGAAGCGGTGCTGGGTCGACTCAACAAGCTGGTGGGCCGGCAGGTGCCATCGTTCGCCGACACGGCGGAGATGCAGCCCTCAACTGGTTTCAAGCGGGCGATCGCGGAAGCGCAGAGCGGCATCCAGCGCCAACTGGCCACCACCGGACGCGACGAGCGCGCCGCGATCAGCACCCCGGCGCTGCTGCAGGAGTTGCAGCAGCGCAAGCAGGCACTCAAGGAAGCCGCCAGCACGCCGGTCGAGCGCGCCACCATCGAGATCGTGGCGTTGCTGTTCCAGAGTATCCTGACTGAAGAGAAGATCCCGGCGGTTGTTCGCGTGTGGTTCGCTCGCCTGCAGATGCCGGTGCTGCGCGTGGCGGTCAGCGAGCCCGATTTCTTCGCCACCACCGACCATCCGGCGCGCAAGCTGATCGACCGCATGGGCGCCTGCGTGATGGGCTTCGACATCAGCTCGCGGGCCGCGGGCGATGCGCTCGACAAGGAAATCAAGCGCGTCGTGCAGGTCGTGGAGGCCTACCCCGACACCGGTCGTCGGGTGTTCCAGACCGTCCTGACCGAGTTCGAGCGCTTTCTCGAGCATTATTTCAAGACCGAGAACGAGGCGACGCGCAAGGGTGTGTCGCTCGCGCAGCAGGTCGAGCAGCGCGAGACGATGGCGATCCAGTACACGATCGAGCTGCGCAAGATGCTCAACGAGGTGCCGGTGCAGGAAGGCGTGCGCAACTTCCTGTTCCATGTCTGGGCCGATGTGCTGGCCACGATGGCGCTGAAGACGGGAGCCGCCAGCGATGCCACCAAGATCATGAAGCGCGCTGCCGCCGATCTCATCTGGTCGGCGGGTGCAAAGGTGTCGCGTGAAGAACGCGCCGACGTGATTCGCCGCCTCCCGCCGCTGCTGAAGACGCTGCGCGAAGGCATGGCGGAGGCTGGCCTCGCTCCCGAGAAGCAGGACGAGCACATCCAGGCGCTGAACGACTCGCTGGCGGCGGCCTTCACTGCCAAGGCGGCAGCGATTCCCGCCGAGCGTCTCGAGGAGTTGATGGCGCGACTCGAGGACCTCGAGGAAATGCTGCCCGATGCCGACGAGATGCAGATCGACGAGTCCATCGTGATGGACCTGTCAGGGCATGAAAGCACCGAACTGCAGATCGTGACTGAGGGGGGATCGATGCCGACGCCAGCCATGATCGCCTGGGCGCGCGAACTGCAGGTCGGCGGTTGGTACATGCTCGAGCACCGGGGTCGCATCGAGTCGGTGCAACTGGCCTGGCATGGCATGCGGAAACAACTCAGCCTGTTCGTCTCGCAGCAGGGCCGCGGCACGCTGTTCCAGCAGCACCGGCTGGCGTCCTATCTGCAGGCCGGCCTGCTGGTTCCGGCGCAAGATGAGGCCCTCACGGTGCGCGCGACCCGCAGCGCGCTGGCCAAGCTAGACGCTGACCCGCAGCGCTTGCTGAACTGAATGGACGAGGGGCGCGGCAACCGCGCCGGTTCGTCAGTGGATCAGACGATCCTCGTCATCGACGAACAACTCGTCGAGGATCAGTGCGTCGGGCTCTTCACCCAGGCTCCAGAACACCATCAGAACGATGATCTTCAGGTCTTCGACGGCCAGCGGACCAGCGGGAATCGCCATCGCGCGATCGATCACCATCTCGCGCATCGGTGCGCGCAACACACCGGCCGATTCGAGAAAGCTGACGAAGCCGATCGAGGCCTCGCCCAGGTGTTCCTGCTCCATCGGCGAATAAACGCGCAGCGCATGCGCACTCTGCTCGCCGCTGTGTGACTCGGCGGCCGTCGCCAAACCGTCCAGCCAGCTCAGCGCGTCCTCGATCTCCTCGTTCTCGAAGCCCACCGCAGAGAGCTTGCGAGACAGCTGCCGGTGATCGGGGCACGCGTCGGGCTGCCAGTAGTTTTCGTAGAGATACACGAGCACGTCGAACATGCGACAAGATACCACAGGGGGTGTCAGGCGAAGGGCGCCGCCGGCATTCGCCGGCACGGATGCGGGGCGTTCAGCGTGCAGGGTCTCAGGCCTGTACGAGGCGCTGGAACAACTGGCCTGGCAAACGAACCACGTCGCCACTCAGTTCAAGTGCCAGTAAGCGAGCGCTCAATTCGGCTGGGGGCCACCCGATCCGGGCGCTCAGTGCGTCAAGAGTGACGGGATCGTGGCCGAGGGCGGCCAGTACCGGGTCTTCTACGGACGGGCTTGACGTGGTGGGCGAGGGCCTGTCTGGCGCGTCGAACCACCGCAGTTCCTCAAGGATGTCCGCCGCGCTGTCGACCAGTTTGGCGCCCTGCTTGATCAGCGCGTGACAGCCGCGTGACTGGGGCGCGTGAATCGAGCCCGGAATCGCGAAGACCTCCCGACCGGCTTCGAGCGCCAGCCGTGCGGTGATCAGCGAGCCCGACTGCAACGCGGCCTCGACCACCAGCGTACCTCGGGTCAGGCCGGCGATCAGGCGGTTGCGCAGTGGGAAGTGTGCGGCAATCGGGGGCGTTCCCGGCGCGTACTCGCTCACCATCAGGCCATCGCGGGCAATCCGGTGAGCCAACTTCAGATGCCGCTTCGGATAGACGCGATCGAGCCCGGTGCCGACGACCGCGATCGTCGACCCCTCGCCTGCCAGTGCACCGTCGTGGGCGGCGCCATCGATGCCGAGCGCCAGCCCGGATACAACGGTCAGGCCGGCGTGGCTCAGGGCGGTGGCGAAGGCGCGGGCGTTCTCGGCGCCCTGCGGCGTCGGATTGCGGCTGCCAACCACGGCCACGCTCGGTGCATTCAGCAACGCCAAGCGGCCCACGGCATGGATCAGCAGGGGTGGGTCGGCGGTCTCGAGCAAAGCGCGGGGGTAGGCCGGGTCGCCGAGCGCCACCACGTGGCGCTCCTCCCCTGCGTCAAGCCACTGCCAAGTCGCTTCGATCAGTACGTCGAGCGAGGGGGGCGGCGACCGCAACGCCGCGGCCTTTTCCGCCGTCAGCAGCTCTCTCAGGGCGACGGGCGGAGCGTCAAAGACGGCCTGAGGGGAACCGAAAGCCGCCAGCAGGCGGCGCGCGGTATCCCTCCCGATCGACGGAGTTTCGAGCAAGCGCAGCCACGCTGCGAGATCGTCACGCTCGATCATGGCCGGCGGCGCAATGGCTCAGTGAGCGCCGGGACCCGGAGGGCGAACTCAGGGCTCGGTAAAGCGATCCCCGCGGGTGACCGGGTCGTTGACGTTCAGGATGAGCGCATACGACATGCGGTCGAACACGCGGAACACGAACAACAGTCCGTGGCGTTCATCGGGCAGGCGGATCTTCTGAGCCGGGCCCGCCTGTGTGAGATCGCGCTCCAGCGTCCCAGCCCGCCATAGCGCCAGGACGTGACCACGCTCCACGCCGTCGCGCGCGCCTTTGTTCAGCGAGACGATCTGGTTCTGGCCCGCGTTCAGGGCTTCGCCGTAGACCGACACGATGCGACCGCTGATGGGCGCTGCGGGTGGCCGCGGCACATAAGGCGTGTAATCCTTGGCCTGCGCCGGGGCCAAGCGGTTCGCCACGTTGGCCTCCAGCTTGGCGGACGTGATGCGGAACGTGGCCGGGACGACCTCGCCCTGGCTGTTGGTGCCGCCTTCCTTCTCGTATTCGGCCGTGGCGACGTAGGTGCCTTCGTAACCGAGGATGGCGTTCGTGTCGGGGTCGCGCAGTGCCTTGGGCTGCTGGAAAACGCGCCATTCCCGCACATTGGTCAGGTCGCCCCGCACGTAGGCGGCGTCGCCCTTGCCGAGCAGTACACGCCCTTCCTGGGCCGCGACGATGCGCGGCGCACGATCGAGTTCGTCGCTGTCGAAGATCACCGCATCGTTGAGGAAACCTTCGATGAACTTCAGCGGGACGGAGGCAATCGGGCCGTCCGAGGCCCCAGCATCGCGGACCCTCGGCGACAGCTTCAGCGTACCGTTCGGACCGCCCGCCATGCGCAGGCGGGCGCGGTCGCCATCCCTTTCAAGCAGCAGTTGCTGCCCGGGGTAGATCAGGTGCGGGTTGCGGATCTGGTCGAGATTCATGCCCCACAGCTCGGGCCAGCGCCACTGCCGCTTCAGGAACACGCCGGAGATGTCCCACAACGTGTCGCCGCGCTTGACGGTGTAGGTGTCGGGGGCGTTGGGCGCGAGTTCGGAGAGCGGCACGCCGGCCTGCGCGACTTGCTGGGCAGTACTCCGCTGTTGGGCGGTGATGGGGAAATTGGGCTCCGCCGCGGCGGCGGTCATCGAGACGCCGGCCGTCAGGGCGGACAAGAGAGCAGTGGCAACCACACCGAGGGGTCGGCGTGCAGCGGGGGCAATTCGTGTCATCGAGCTCTCTCCGTGGACGGCCGGCTCCAAGCTCCCCGGCGCCCTGTGGTCTTTGTGAGGCTTGTACCCGACCCTGCCGGTTGGGCGAAAATCCTCACTTCGTTTCGAAGATTCTGCCCATAAACCCTTGATGCCGCAATGAAACCGCCGGGCGCGCGGGTGCAGCCATCGGTAGCCCTTCACGCCCGCTCGTTGCTTGTGGCCCACACCGTCCCGAAGCATTTCGTTACTCTGCCATGCCGTTACTCGACATCCTGCGTTATCCCGATCCCCGCCTTCACACCGTGGCCAAACCGGTAAAGGAAGTCGACGAGCGCGTGCGCCAACTTGTCGACGACATGCTGGAGACCATGTACGACGCCCAGGGCGTCGGACTGGCGGCGACCCAGGTCGACGTGCACGAGCGCGTGATCGTCATCGACGTTTCCGACGATCGCAACGAGCCCCGGGTGCTGATCAACCCCGAGTTGCTGCAGGTCAGCGACGAGATGGTCGTGGGGGACGAGGGCTGCCTGTCGGTGCCGCAGATCTACGACAAGGTCCCTCGCCACGCGAAGGTCACGGTCCGGGCGTTGGGGCGGGACGGGCAGGCCTACCAGTTCGATGCCGAGGAACTGCTGTCGGTGTGCGTTCAGCACGAGATGGATCACCTGATGGGCAAGGTCTTCGTCGAGTACCTGTCCCCGCTCAAGCGCAACCGCATCAAGAGCAAGATGCTCAAGAAAACGCGCGACGAGGCGCGAGACTGAGGCGGACTGCGTGCGCATCGCATTTGCCGGCACGCCCGAGTTCGCGCGTGTTGCGCTGAGGCAGTTGCTGGACGCCGGGTTCGACGTTCCGCTGGTGCTGACGCAGCCCGATCGACCGGCGGGGCGCGGGCTCAAGTTGCAGGCCTCGGCCGTCAAGGCGCTGGCCGTGGAGCGCGGCCTGGCCGTGACGCAGCCGCGCAGCCTGCGGCTGGACGGCAAGTACCCGGATGACGCAAGCGCGGCGCGCGAAGCGCTCGAGGCGGCGCAGCTCGATGCGATGGTGGTGGCTGCCTATGGCCTGATCCTGCCGGCCTGGGTGCTGAAGCTGCCGGCGCGTGGGTGCCTGAACATCCATGCCTCCTTGCTGCCGCGCTGGCGCGGGGCAGCACCGATCCACCGGGCGATCGAGGCCGGCGATACGGAGACCGGTATCACCATCATGCAGATGGACGAAGGCCTGGATACCGGTGACATGCTGCTCTCCGAGCGCGAGTCCATCCGATCCGACGACAGCACGGCGACGCTCCACGACCGCCTGTCGGCGCTCGGCGGTCGGCTGATCGTAGAAGCGCTCGAGGCCGCCGCCTGCGGAGGACTGGTGCGGCGTCCGCAACCGGCGGAGGGCGTGACCTATGCCCACAAGATCGACAAGGCGGAGGCGGCGATCGACTGGTCGCGGCCGGCCGAGGAGATCGAGCGCCGTGTGCGCGCCTTCGATCCCTTTCCCGGGGCCAGTTTCCAGCAGGCCGGCGAGACAGTGAAGCTGTGGCGAGCCGCGGTGGCCCCGCAGCGAGGCGCGCCCGGCACGGTGCTGAGCGCTGCCGAGGGCGTGCTGCGGGTTGCCTGCGGTGACCTGTCGCTGGACCTGCTGCAGCTGCAGCGTCCCGGCGGCCGGCGCGTCGGGGCGCGGGATTTCCTGGCGGTTCGGTCGACACTGCAGGTCGGTGCAACACTGTGATGGTGCGGTGCGGGGATTGAACTCCCCGAGTTGTCCCGCATCTATGCCTGGGCGCCAGCGTGGCGCAGGAGCTGGAAACATGTTCAATCTGATGAAGACCGCCGTGCTGATGGCCGCCATCACGGCGCTGTTCATGGCCATCGGCTCGGTGCTGGGCGGGCAGCAGGGCATGGCGATCGCGCTGGTGGTCGCGCTCGGCATGAACTTCTTCAGCTACTGGTTCAGCGACAAGATGGTGCTGAAGATGTACAACGCGCAGGAGGTCGATGCGTCCTCCGCGCCGCAGTTCTACGGCATGGTGCGAGAGCTCGCCGCGAAGGCGGAGTTGCCGATGCCCAAGGTCTACCTGATCAACGAGGACGCGCCGAACGCGTTCGCGACCGGCCGCAATCCCCAGAACGCTGCGGTGGCGGCCACCACCGGCATCCTGCGTGTGCTGTCCGAGCGTGAACTGCGCGGCGTCATGGCACACGAGCTCGCGCACGTGAAGCATCGCGATATCCTGATCAGCACCATCAGCGCGACGATGGCCGGCGCCATCTCGATGCTGGCCAATTTCGCGATGTTCTTCGGCGGCCGTGGAAGCGACGGTCGGCCAGCCAACCCGATCGCCGGCATCCTGGTGATGCTGCTGGCGCCGCTGGCAGCCAGCCTGATCCAGATGGCGATCAGCCGGGCCCGCGAGTTCGAGGCCGACCGGGGCGGCGCCGAGATCTCCGGCGATCCGCAGGCCCTGGCCAGCGCGCTGCAGAAGATCCAGCGCTATGCCCAGGGGATCCCGCTGGAGGCGGCCGAGCGTCATCCGGAGACGGCGCAGATGATGATCATGAATCCGCTGTCCGGCGGTGGGCTGCGCGGCCTGTTCAGCACCCACCCGGCCACCGAGGAGCGCGTGGCCAAGCTGATGGCCATGGTTCCCCAACGGGTCTGACACCGGCGCCGACGTGAGGGGGCCGCTTCCGCAGGGCCCTTTTTGTCGGCGGGCTCAAGTGACGGGCGGCGTGACCGATAAGCCTGCGAAGCCTGTCCGCATCCATCATGTCGCCCCTCCGTATCCTTCCCCTGATCGCCCTGGCGCTGCTCGCCGGTTGCGACCTGCTCGGCACCGAGGCCGCCGAGAAGACGGCGGCTCTGAAAGAAGCCGACGGCAAGGCCATTGGCAGCGCCTGTCGGCATGCCGGGCGGGCCATCGAGGATTGCTACGCGCTCAATGCCAAGGCGCAGCGCGCTGCCGTCTTTGCCGGTTGGCGCGAGATGGACGAGTACATGCGCGAGAACAAGCTCGACGCTGTGGCGCCGCAGATACAGCGGCCGGGCAGCAAGCCGGTCGAATCGGAGGTCGCGAAGACCGATGCAGCGGCGCCGATCCCGGCTGAACCCAAGGCAGACAAGCGCAAGTCACATACGTCCTGAAGCGCCAGCGGCGTTTTGCGTCACGCAAGTGGTGGCCGCTGCAGGGCGGTGAGACCGCCCGACCGGTGGGACAATCGAGCGCATGTCGATGCCCTCCCTGCGCTCCGTGCTGCGTCACCCGGCCTACCGCACCGGACTGGGCGAAATGGCCGGGGTTTCGCTGGGCATCGCCGCCTGGGGATTGGTGACGGGCGTCGCGATGGTCAAGGGCGGTCTGTCGGTACCGCTCGCCCTGTTGATGACCTTCACGGTGTTCGCCGGCAGCGCGCAGCTCGCCACCATCCCGCTGATCGCCCTGAGCGCGCCGGTCTGGGTGATCTGGGCCACGGCCTTCTGCGTCAACCTGCGTTTCGTGATCTTCAGCGCGCAGTGGCGCCCCTATTTCATGCGCTTTCCCTTGAAGCAGCGCCTGATGCTGGGCTACTTCTCGGGTGACCTCAACTATGTGCTGTTCATGCGGCGCTATGCGGTGCCTCCGACGGACGGCGATGTGCCGGAGGGGCAGATCGAGTACTTCTGGGGATCTGTCAGCGCGAACTACCTCGCCTGGCAGATTCCCTCGGTGATCGGCATTCTGCTGGCGGACGTGGTGCCTACCCACTGGGGGCTTGGCTTCGCCGGTACGCTGGCCCTGCTCGGCCTGACCTATTCGCTGGTGTCGGACCGTGCCACGCTGCTGGCGGCGGTCGTGGCCGGGGCCGCAGCTGTCGCGGCCTTCGCGCTGCCGTTCAAGCTCTACATCGTCGTGGCGATCGCCGCGGCCGTGTGCATCGGGCTGATGATCGATGGCGGTGACGACGCCGGCCGTCGGCTTCGTGCCTGGCTGGATCGCACCGGCGCGCGCCGTCTCGACGCCCACGCGCGCGACAAGGAGTGCGTCGCTTGAGCACGGGTGAGTTCCTGCTCACGATTGCCGGGCTCACGGTCATCACCGTGGTCACCCGCTCGTTCTTCTTCCTGTCCGACCGCGAGCTGGCGCTGCCCGACTGGGTAAAGCGCGGCCTGCGCTACGCGCCGCTCGCCGCGCTGGCCGCGGTCGTGGTGCCGGAGATCGCCATGAGCCAGGGACAACTGATCGCCGAGCCCTGGCATGACGCCAGGGTCTATGCGGCCGCGGCTGCGACGGCCTACTTCTTCTGGCGCCGCGGCATTCTGGGCACCATCATCACCGGCATGGCCGTGCTGCTGCCCCTGCGCTTGGTGCTGGGCTGGTAGTCCACGGCGGCCGGAACGCGCGCCACTCGCCATTCCCTTCGTTTTCCCCACCATCCGAGGAGTCAGTCTTTGAAGGTTCTGCGGTTCTCCGATCTCATCCAGCAAGGTCGCGTCGCCGGCCAACGTGTCTTCATCCGGGCCGATCTGAACGTGCCGCAGGACGACGCCGGGCGCATCACCGAGGACACCCGCATCCGCGCCTCGATCCCCTGCATCGAGATGGCGCTGGCGGCCGGTGCGGCCGTGATGGTGACCTCGCACCTGGGCCGTCCGACCGAGGGCGAGTTCAAGGCCGAGGACTCCCTGGCGCCGGTCGCGCGCCGTCTGGCCGAGTTGCTGGGCCGCAAGGTGCCGCTGCTGCAGGACTGGACCGGCGGTGTCGAAGTCGCGCCGGGTGAACTGGTGCTGCTCGAGAACTGCCGCGTCAACAAGGGCGAGAAGAAGAACGACGAAACGCTGGCCCGGAAGATGGCCGCGCTCTGCGACATCTTCGTGCACGACGCCTTCGGCACCGCGCACCGCGCCGAGGCCTCGACCTATGGCATTGCGCAGTTCGCCAAGGTGGCCTGTGCCGGCCCGCTGCTGGCGGCCGAGATCGACGCCATCACCAAGGCCCTGAAGAGCCCGAAGCGCCCGCTGGTGGCCATCGTGGCGGGCTCCAAGGTCAGCACCAAGCTGTCGATCCTGAAGTCGCTGGCGGCCAACGTCGACCAGCTGATCGTCGGCGGCGGCATCGCCAACACGTTCATGCTGGCGGTCGGTCTGTCCATCGGCAAGTCGCTGGCCGAGCCCGATCTGGTGGATGAGGCGCGCGCCATCATCGACATGATGAAGGCGCGTGGCGCCGCGGTGCCGATCCCGATCGACGTGGTCGTGGCCGACGAGTTCTCTGCCATCGCACGCGCCAACAAGGTGACCGCCACCGAGGTGCGGCCCGATGACCTGATCCTCGACATCGGCCCGCGCACCGCGGCCGAGCTGGCCGGCATCATCGCGCGCGCCGGCACGGTGGTCTGGAACGGGCCGATGGGCGTGTTCGAATACGACCAGTTCGCCGGCGGAACGCGCACGCTGGCTGCGGCCATCGCCCATTCGCCGGCTTTCAGCATCGCCGGCGGCGGCGACACACTGGCGGCGATCGCAAAGTACGGCATCGAGAAGGACATCGGCTACATCTCCACCGGTGGCGGCGCCTTCCTCGAGGTGCTGGAGGGCAAGACCCTGCCGGCCTTCGAGATCCTCGAGCAGCGGGCCGCCGGCTGAGCGGCATGACGACACGGGGCGCTGCGGCGCCCCTCGCTTCATCGGAATCTTCTTCACATGACCATGCACCGCGCCACCAAGATCGTCGCCACCCTCGGCCCCGCCTCGTCCACGCCCGACGTGCTTGAACGCATGATCACCGCCGGCGTCGACGTCGTCCGGCTGAACTTCTCGCACGGCAGCGCGCAGGACCACATCGCACGTGCCGCCCTGGTGCGCGAGGTGGCGCAGCGCGCCGGCAAGGAGGTCGCGATCATGGCCGATCTGCAAGGGCCGAAGATCCGTGTCGGCAAGTTCGCGCAGGGCAAGGTGATGCTGGAGCCTGGCGCGGCGTTCGTACTGGACGCCGCCCGCAGCGAGCCGGGCGACCTGCAGGCGGTCGGCCTGGACTACAAGTCGCTGCCGCGCGACGTGAAGCCGGGCGACACGCTGCTGCTCAACGACGGACTGATCGTGCTGACCGTCGACAAGGTGATCGGCGAGGCGGTGCACACCGTCGTGAAGATCGGCGGCGAGCTGTCCAACAACAAGGGCATCAACAAGCAGGGCGGCGGCCTCACGGCGCCGGCGCTGACCGCGAAGGACATGGAGGACATCAAGACCGCGATGAGCTTCCAGTGCGAGTACCTCGCGGTCAGCTTCCCCAAGAGCGCGACCGACATGGAGATGGCCCGGCAGCTGGCCAACGTGGCCGGTGAGCCGTGGCGTCACAAGCCGGCGCTGATCGCGAAGATCGAGCGCAGCGAGGCCATCCCCGTGCTCGAGCAGATCCTCAAGGCTAGCGACGGCATCATGGTGGCGCGCGGTGACCTCGCGGTCGAGGTCGGCAACGCCGCGGTGCCGGCGTTGCAGAAGAAGATGATCAAGCTCGCCCGGGAGCTCGACAAGGTGGTGATCACCGCGACCCAGATGATGGAGTCGATGATCGTCAACCCGGTGCCGACGCGCGCCGAGGTGAGCGACGTCGCGAATGCCGTGCTCGACGGCACCGATGCGGTGATGCTCAGCGCCGAGACAGCGGCCGGCAAGTACCCGGTCGAGACCATCGAACAGATGGCCGCCATCGCACTGGCAGCCGAACGGGCCGAGGACGTGGCGCTGGACGCCGACTTCACCAACAAGCGCTTCGGCCGCATCGACCAGAGCATCGCGATGGGTGCGCTGTTCACCGCCCACCACCTGGGCTGCAAGGCGATCGTCGCGCTGACGGAATCGGGCTCGACGGCGCTGTGGATGAGCCGCCACAAGATCCACGTGCCGATCTTCGCGCTGACTTCGCAGCAGACCAGCCAGCGCAAGATGACGCTGTATCGCAACGTGCGTCCGCTGCTGATGCCGTCGTACACCGACCGCGACGAGGCCCTCGCGAAGGCGGAGGCGCTGCTGGTGGACGGTGGCGTGCTCAAGCCGGGAGACACCTACGCCATCACGTGCGGCGAGCCGATGGGCTACCCGGGCGGTACCAACATGCTCAAGGTTTGCCGAGTCGCCTGAGCAAGGGGGTCACGGACGGTCTCCGGCGCCGATCGGACGCCTAAAATCAGGGTTTCGCGGGCTCGCCGTCCGGCCTGCCGCTCCTTTCGCTGTCGACTTTCGGAGATCCCCATGCCCCTCGTTTCCATGCGCCAGCTGCTCGATCATGCCGCCGAGCAGGGCTATGGCATCCCGGCCTTCAACGTCAACAACCTCGAACAGGTGCAGGCCGTGATGAGTGCCGCCCACGAAGTCGGTGCGCCGGTGATCCTGCAGGCCAGCGCCGGTGCGCGCAAGTACGCCGGCGAGAACTTCATCAAGCACCTGATCCAGGCGGCGATCGAGACCTGGCCGCACATCCCGCTGGTCATGCACCAGGACCACGGCCAGAGCCCCGACGTGTGCCAGGGCGCCATCGACCTGGGCTTCAGCTCGGTGATGATGGACGGCTCGCTGCAGGCCGACGGCAAGACGATCGCCAGCTACGACTACAACGTCGAGGTGACCCGCAAGGTCGTCGACATGGCGCACAAGCTCGGCGTGACGGTCGAAGGCGAACTCGGTTGCCTCGGCTCGCTCGAGACGATGAAGGGTGACAAGGAAGACGGTCACGGCACCGACGCCACGATGACCGTGGAGCAGTTGCTCACCGACCCTGAAGAGGCGGCCGACTTCGTCAAGCGCACCCAGCTCGACGCGCTGGCCATTGCCATTGGCACCAGCCACGGCGCCTACAAGTTCACGCGCAAGCCCACCGGCGACATCCTGGCGATCAAGCGCATCAAGGAGATCAATGCGCGGATCCCCAACACCCACCTGGTGATGCACGGCAGCTCCAGCGTGCCGCAGGATCTGCTGGCCGAGATCCGAAAGTACGGCGGCGACATGAAGGAAACCTACGGCGTGCCAGTGTCGGAGATCCAGGAAGCCATCAAGTTCGGCGTACGCAAGATCAACATCGACACCGACATCCGTCTTGCGATGACTGCGGCGATCCGCAAGTTCTTCGTCGAGAACCCCGGCAAGTTCGATCCGCGCGAGTACCTGAAGCCGGCAACGGCCGCGGCCAAGTCCATCTGCAAGCAGCGCTACGTCGAGTTCGGCTGTGAGGGTCAGGCACCCAAGATCAAGGGCGAGACGCTCTCCGTGGTGGCTGCCAAGTACGCCAAGGGAGAACTCGCCCAGGTCGTTCAGTAAGTCTTCACAGTCTCCTCGTCACCGCGCCCCGCCTCAAATGTCCGCCACCACTCCGCTGCTCGAAAGCCGTCTGCAATCGCTGCCTCTGCTGGCGCGCGGCAAGGTGCGCGACAACTATGCGGTCGGCAGCGACCGCCTGCTGATGGTCGCGAGCGACCGGCTCAGCGCCTTCGACGTGGTGATGGGCGAGCCCATTCCGGGCAAGGGCGAGTTGCTCACGCGCATGGCGCTGTTCTGGTTCGCGCGGCTCGGCCACATCGTGCCCAACCATCTGACCGGGGACGCTCCGGAAAGTGTGGTCAGCGCGGCGGAGCGGTCCCAGGTCACGGGCCGCTCGATGCTCGTCAAGCGCCTGAAGCCGCTGCCGGTGGAAGCCGTGGTGCGCGGCTACCTGGCGGGCTCGGGCTGGAAGGAATACCAGCACAACGGCCAGGTCTGCGGCGTGAAGCTGCCACCCGGCCTGAAGAACGCCAGCAAGCTGCCGTCGCCCATCTTCACCCCGGCCACCAAGGCCGAGATGGGTGAGCACGACGAGAACATCCCGTTCGAGCGCATGGTCGAGATCATCGGTGCCCCGCTGGCCGAGCAGGTGCGGCGCGTGGCGATCGCGCTCTACGAGACGGCGGCGGCCTTCGCCCTCGGCAAGGGCATCATCATCGCCGACACGAAGTTCGAGTTCGGCCTCGACGAAGCCGGCACCCTGACGCTGATGGACGAGGTACTGACGCCCGATTCCTCGCGCTTCTGGCCGGTGGAAGGCTATGCCGAGGGCATCAACCCGCCGAGCTACGACAAACAGTTCGTGCGTGACTGGCTTGAACAGGCCGTGGTCGACGGCCGACCGTGGAACAAGCAGGCGCCGGCCCCGGCGTTGCCGGCCGACGTGGTGGCGCGGACGGCAGCAAAGTACCGCGAAGCCCTCGAACGCCTAACGGCCTGAACGGCACTTGGCTCCGAGCCGGCCCTGCATGAACTCGCGCTTGCTAGCCCAACTAGACGCTGCGATCGCGCAGACGGCGAATCCGGTCGAAGCCGATGTGCTGCGTGCCGAGCGGGTCGGATTGCTGGCGCGCGAAGGCCGCGTCGACGAGGCGCGCAGTGCCTTGACGACGTTGCAACGGCGGCACCAGTCGCGGCCCGATGCGGCCACCGCGGCCGCCCTCTGTCTGGCCGATGCGATGGTCGATTACTTCAGCGACCTGAGCGGTCAGGCGCGCGTCAAGCTGCAGCAGGCGCGGGCACTGAGCCTGTCGGCCAACCGCATGCCGCTGCAGGCCGTGAGTCTGGCCTGGATGGCGCATCTCGATTACGTGCACTCCGACATCGACGGCATCGCCCGCAACGCTTCGCAGGCGCTGCGACTCGCCGCGCCCGACCATCACTCGGCCCGCTCGCGGGCCTGCCTGGTGGTCGCGATGGCCTATCACTACGGTGGCCGCATCGACAGGGCGCAGGGCTGGTACGCGAAGGCGCGCCAGCACGCCAGCGCGGAAGGCGACGCGGCGACCATCAGCGCGCTGATGCACAACATGGCCGCCCTGCGCAGCGACCAGGCTCGCATGGCCGCCGTGTTCGCCGACGACGCGAAGCAGAGCGACGTGGCGCTGCAAGCGCTGACGGCGGCCGAATCCTCCAGTCACTTCGACGATCGCATGGGCGGCACCGCGCTGGCCGTGTTGCGGCCGATCCTGCGCGCCCAGACGCTGGTGACGCAGTCGCGCTATGCCGAGGCACTGGTGCTGTTCGAGGCGCATTTCGGCGATGCGCTGGCCACCGGCCTGGGCCGCCTGGAGTGCAGCCTGCGCGCGGATGTCGCCTGGTGCCGTGCCAAGCTGGCGCAGCCCGCGCACGCGCGCGAGCAGGCCAAGGCGGCGGTGGCCGCGCTTCGGCCGGAGTGCGATCTGGACGACGTGGCATTGACGCACGGGCGGCTGGCGCAGGTCCACGAACTGCTGGGCGAGCCCGAGGCCGCTGAGCGGCACGGCCGCCTGGCCCAGGAGCACTGGCAGCGCCATGTCGCCGAGAAGGCGCTCATCGTCGCCGTGCTGGACGCCACCTTCGGTACGTCCGCAAGCCCCGGCTGAGGGCAGCGGCCGCCCGGCGGCGGGGTCAGGTAAAAATCAGAACAGCACCATGCTGAGCTTGCGGCGGTAGCCGTCGATCACCGGGTCGCTGGCCACGGCGGCGGCCTTGCCGGCGATCTCCAGTGTTCCCTTGGCCTCGGCAGGCGAGGCGACCTTCGGCGGAGGCTTGCTCAGCAGCTCGAGGATGGCGACATAGAGCTTGCGCGCACGCTCGTCGGACCAGGCCTTGTCGCGCATCAGGATCTCGAGCAGTTCGTCCATCGCTTCGGTCGGCCGCTGGGCGGCGAGCAGCGTCTGCGCCAGCTCGAAGCGCGCCGCGAAGTCGCGCCTGTCGGCACCGATCGCCGCGGCCAGCGCCTCCGGCGAACGGGCCCGCTCGGCTGCCTCGCAGGCGTCGAGCCAAAGGCCCAGCGCGCTGGCGCGTGCGTCGACGATCGCCTTCGGCGCCAGCGGCTCGTACACGCGGCGCGCGTCGGCGGTGCGGCCGGCCTCCAGCAGGCGTTTCACGTAGTCAGCGCGGATCGCGTCGTCGCCCGGCGCGATCGCCAGGGCGTCGGACAGCTTGGCGAGCGCGGCATCGTTGTCGCCCTCGGCGGCCAGTTGCTCGGCCTCCAGGGCCTCCTCTTCCGCCGCCAGTGCGTCTTCGCTCGGCACATGCTTGTCGAGGAAACTGCGGATCTGCGCCTCCGGCAGCGCGCCCACGAAGCCGTCGACCGGCTGGCCGCCGACGAACATCACGCAGAACGGGATCGAGCGCACGCCGAAAGCCTGGCTCAACTGGCCTGCGATGTCGGGCTGGTCGTCGCTGTTGAGCTTGGCCAGCGCGAAGCGACCCGCGTAATCCGCTTCCAGCTTCTCCAGCACCGGGCCGAGCGACTTGCACGGTCCGCACCACGGCGCCCAGATGTCGAGCAGCACGGGGGTCTGCATCGACGCTTGGATCAGCTCGGCTTCGAAGTTCTGGAGGGTGATGTCGATCATCTGAGTCAGTTGGGGTCGCCGGCCGCAAAGCCAAGCGCCGCCTACAATTTGGGGTTTTCCGGAACCGGAGCGGCTGTGAACGCAGCGATTCCCCTGATCGGCGTGGTGATGGGCTCCAGCAGCGACTGGGACGTCATGCACCATGCGGCCGATATTCTGACCGAGTTCGGCGTGCCCTTCGAAGCGCAGGTCGTCTCGGCGCACCGCATGCCCGACGAGATGTTCGCGTACGCCGAGGCGGCGCGCGGGCGCGGGTTGCGCGCCATCATCGCCGGCGCCGGCGGTGCGGCCCACCTGCCCGGCATGCTGGCGGCCAAGACGCCAGTGCCGGTGCTCGGCGTGCCGGTGCCCAGCAAGCACCTGCAGGGCGTCGATTCGCTGCATTCGATCGTCCAGATGCCCAAGGGCGTGCCGGTCGCCACCTTCGCGATCGGCGTGGCCGGCGCGGCCAACGCGGCGCTGTTCGCGGTGGCCCTGCTGGCGCACGATGATCAGAGCCTGCGCGAACAGCTCGATGCCTGGCGCGCCCGCCAGACCGAGGCAGCGCGTGCGCAAAGCGCCGCCTTGTCGAAGCACTCACCCTCCTGACGTCTTGGCCGGCCCGCGACGGTCGGTCCCGCTGAAAGCTCCGCCGATGTCGAGCCACCACAAGACCCTTCTGCCCGCGGCCGTTGCCGCCGGTGCCCAGGCCAGCACACTCGGCGTGATGGGCGGCGGCCAACTGGGCCGCATGTTCGTGCACGCCGCGCAGCGCCTGGGTTACTTCACCGCCGTGCTCGACCCGGACGTGGCGAGCCCGGCCGGCCTCGTGTCGCACGTGCATGTGCAGACCGACTACCTCGACGAGCAGGGCCTGGCGCAGATGCTGCAGCGCTGCGCCGCGATCACCACCGAGTTCGAGAACGTGCCGGCCGGCGCGCTCTACACGCTGGGGGCGCACCTGCCGGCGGCGCCGGGCGCCGAGGCGGTGGCGGTGTGCCAGGACCGCGCGCGCGAGAAGCGGCATTTCGAGCAGTGCGGCGTGCCATGTGCGCCGCATGCGCTCATCGAGACGCCCGAGCAGCTGGCCGGGGTCGATGCGGCGTTGTTGCCGGGCATCCTGAAGACCGCTCGCCTGGGCTATGACGGCAAGGGCCAGCGCCGCGTGGCGACCCGCGCCGAGCTCGCACTCGCCTGGGACGAACTCAAGCGCGCGCCCTGCGTGCTCGAGAGGCTGCTGCCGCTGGCCTTCGAGATCAGCGTGATCCTGGCCCGCAATGCTGACGGCGAGCTGGTCTCCTTGCCGGTGCAGCAGAACCTGCACCGCGACGGCATCCTGGCGGTGACGCAAGTCCCGGCGCCGAACGTCCCCGCGGGGCTGTCCGCAGCGGCGCGCGATGCGGCCGGTCGCATCGCCGAAGGTCTGGGCTACGTCGGTGTGCTGTGCGTCGAGTTCTTCGTGCTCCAGGACGGCACGCTGGTGGTCAACGAGATGGCGCCGCGGCCGCACAACTCAGGCCACTACAGCATCGATGCCTGCGACGTGTCGCAGTTCGAACTGCAGGTGCGCTGCATGACCGGGCTGCCGCTGGTCGCGCCGCGCCTGCATTCCCCGGCGGTCATGCTCAACCTGCTCGGCGACCTGTGGTTTGATGCCGACGGCCGCGAGCGCACGCCCGACTGGGCCGCCGTGCTGGCGCTGCCGGGCGCGCACCTGCACCTGTACGGCAAGAGCAGCGCCCAGCGCGGTCGCAAGATGGGTCACCTGACGCTGACTGCCGACACGCCCGAGGCAGCGCGCGCGACCGCGCTGCGGGCGGCGGAGCGGCTCGGCCTGCCGGCGTTCTGAAGAACATGCCGCGGCTCGACGGTCATGCCCCCGAGGCGGTCGCCGAAGCCGCCCGGCTGCTCGCGGCCGGACACCTCGTCGCCTTTCCTACCGAAACGGTCTACGGCCTCGGCGCGCGAGCCGACGACGATGCGGCCGTCGCGAAGATTTTCGCCGCCAAGGGCCGGCCGACCGACCATCCGCTGATCGTGCACGTGGCCGATGCCGCCGGAGCGCAGGCCTTTGCGGCCGAACTGCCGCCGCTGGCGCAGCGGCTGATCGCCGCCTTCTGGCCCGGGACGCTGACCGTGATCGTGTCGCGCCGCGCCGGCGTGGCTGCTGCCGCTTCTGGTGGGCAGCCCAGCATCGGCCTGCGCTGCCCCTCGCATCCGGTGGCCCAGGCGCTGCTGCGCTCGGCTGCAGCGCTCGGCGTGCCGGGCGTCGCCGGCCCCAGCGCCAACCGCTATGGCCGCGTCAGCCCCACGCGCGCGGCGCACGTCGAGGGCGAGTTCGATGCGGCGCTCGTGGTGCTCGACGGTGGCGATTGCGAAGTCGGCATCGAGTCCACCATCGTCGACTGCACGCGCGGCCATCCGGTGCTGCTGCGCCCCGGCGTACTGCCGCGCGAGCGCATCGAGGCGGCAGCCGGCGAGCGATTGCTCGATGCCGCCGACGCGCTGGCCGGCAGCGCGCCGCGCGCGCCCGGCACGCTGGCCTCGCACTACGCCCCGCGCGCCACGCTGCGCCTGATGCCGGCCACCGCGCTGCGCACGGCGCTCGAGGTGCTGCCGACCGATGCCCTGCCGAAGCGGGGTGGCAGCAGGCTGGCGGTATATTCGCGCAGCGTGTCACCGCCTTCGCGCCTCACAGCGCGGCGGATGCCGGACGATCCGGCAGCGGCGGCGCACGAGTTGTTTTCCGTGCTGCGCGAACTCGACGACGAGGGCGTGCAGTTGATCTGGGTCGAAGAGCCGCCCGCCGGTCCCGCCTGGGAGGGCGTCCGGGACCGCCTGCAACGCGCGGCCGCGCCCTGAGCGCGCCGACCCTCACCCCCTGGCCTGTGGAGTTGGAGTGAGCATGACTGTTGGGAAAGCTTGCGTGCGCGGACTGTCGCGCGCGCTGCGGGTGTCGATGCTGGTCGGCCTGGGCGCCGTGCTGTCCGCGTGCGGCGGGGGTGATCGCGTCAGCAACTTCTCGCCGCAGCGTCTGATCGTGTTCGGGGATTCATCCAGCGTCGTCGCCGGCGGCAACCTGACCGACGTCAATGGCGGCACGGTCACCGCAGCGGCCGGGGCGAAGTTCTCGGTGAATGCCCAGGCCGTGGACTCGACCGGGGCGGCCACCGGCGCGCTCGACTGCAACAGCTACCCGATCTGGGTGCAGGCCCTGGGCTTCCATTACGGCATCGGCTTTGCCGAATGCAATACCTTCACGGAGACGACGCCGCGCGGCAAGATCTACGCGCAGGTCGGTGCGGCAGTGGCCGATCTGTCAGCGCAGGTGGCGCTGGCCCGCGCCGATGCGGGAGGCTTCCGGTCCACCGATCTGGCGACGGTGATGATTGGCCAGCAGGACATCCTCGACGCCTACGCGCAGTACCCGACCAAGACCGGCGCGGAAGTGATCGCGCTCGCCGAGGCCGCGGGCGAAACCCTGGGGCGCAACATCAATGCGCTGGCGCAGGAGGGGGCCCGGGTGCTGGTGACGACACTGCCGTTCCAGGGCAGCACTCCCTTCGGCGTGGCCCAGGACCTCATCAGCGGCGAGCGTTCCACGCTGCTGACCGACATGACCAAGCGCTTCAACGCCGGCATGCGCGCCACGCTGCTCAACGACGGCCGGTTGATCGGTCTCGTGCAGGCCGACGCGCAGATCAACCTGCTGGTCAACAACCCCAGCAACTACGGCTACGTCAGCGTCTCGGCTGCGGCCTGCAGCACGCCGACGGCGATCTCCTGCACCGCACCCACGGCCGGCACGACCACCGTGCCGTCCGTGCCCGGCACGCTGGTGACCGGCGCCACGGTATCCAATTACCTGTGGGCCGACGATCGCCACCTGGGCGCCAACGGCCAGTCCATCATTGGCAGCCTCGCGATCGATCGGGCGGTGAACAACCCGTTCTGATCCGTCCATCCCGAGGCCGGTGGGGCCCGGTCGCCTGCCACGGCCGGGTTTCTCCGCTGGGGCCCGACATCGCCTGCACTTACAGTCTGCCGTCAAATAGAACGGTCGTTCTATTTCTGGCGAACGGGCGCACGGCGTCCGCGGGGAGGCTGTGATGAGAAGCTTGCGAATCCGTGTGGGAGCCTGGCTGCTGCCGCTGCTGCTCGTGGCATGCGGCGGCGGCGGCGACGATGCACCGAGTTATTCGAGCGTGGTCACGTTCGGCGACAGCCTCAGCGATGTCGGCACCTACCGCACCGCCGGCATGGCGGCGCTCGGTGGCGGCAAGTTCACCGTCAACGATGGGGATATCTGGGTGGAGCTGGTCGCCAAGGACCGCGGCCTGACGCCACCCTGCGCGGCGGAGATCGGTCTGGAGTCATCGGGCGCGGTAGCCAGTCTGGCCCAGGCCAGCAGCTTCCAGGACGCCTGCTTCGGTTATGCGCAGGGCGGTGCGCGGGTCACCAACCCGATCGGACCGAACAACAAGGCCTTGCTGCTGCTCGGCAGCCCGGACGGGCAGTACGGGCAGCTCACCGTGCCGGTGGCCACCCAGGTGGCGCGCCACCTCGCCAAGGTCGGAGGGCGCTTCAGCGGCGGCGAACTGGTCTTGGTGCTGGCCGGCGGCAATGACGTGTTCATGAACCTCGCGGCGGTCGGTGCGGCGCAGATCACGCCGACCGATGCCGTGGTCGCGATGGCCACGGCCGGCGGTGAACTGGCGGCTTACGTGCGGTCGCAGCTGGTCGGCAACGGCGCGCGCCACGTGGTGGTCGTCAACCTGCCCGACGTGAGCCAGACGCCGTTCGCGTACTCGCTGGCCGCCCCGACCCAGGGATTGATTGCGCAGATGTCGATCGCCTTCAACGTGTCGCTCGCCAACGGCCTGAACGACGCGTCGGGCGTGCTGCTGGTCGACGCCTACTCACGGGGTCGTGAGCAGGTCGCCAACCCGGGCACCTTCGGCGTCACCAACGTCACGACACCGGCCTGCGATCTGGCGGCGACGGCGCTCAACGGCTTCGTGCTCGGTTCGCTGGGCTGCAGCGAGACGACCTTGATCGCCGGCGACGTGTCGCACTACCAGTTCGCCGACGGCGTGCACCCCACGCCCTACGGCCACCAGCTCCTCGCGAACTACGTGCTCGACCGCATGAGCGCCGTCGGCTGGCGCTGAGCGCCGCCACGGCCGCGCCGGGGCGGCGCTCAGCGCCCGTTGTCCTCGGCCGCCCATTGCACCAGCGCGTCGAGCACCGGCCGCGCCGCGCCGGCGCTGGGATGGTTGACGATGGCGACGAAGGCGTAGCGCCGCCCCGACTGCCCGAGCACGTAGCCGGCCAGGCCCATCGCATCGCGCAGCGAACCGGTCTTCAGGTGGGCGCGGCCGAGCGCGGCGCCCCAGTTGCGGCCCGGCCGGCGCGCCGTGCCGTCGATCCCGGTCAGCGGCAGCGAACTCATCAGCTCGGGCATCACCGGGCTGGCCCACAGCGCCTGCAGCCAGGCGCCCAGGCAACGGGCGCTGCTGCGGGACTGGCGCGACAGGCCCGAGCCGTTGTCGATCGAGAACTCGCCGTCTGTGCAGCCGGCACGGCTGCGCACCTGAGCGCGCACCATCTCGCGCGCGGCATCGGCCGTGTTGCCTGCGGGCGTTTGTGGCGTCGACACCTCCCCCGTCGCGACCGTGGTCGCCGAAGCCGGCAGCGGCAGCGTGCCGGCGGGGATCAGTCCGAGGCTCAGGAACAGCTGCTGCGCCATCACGTTGTTGCTGAACTTGTTGATGTCTCGCACCACCGCCGCCAGCGGCGGTGACGTGGCCTCGAACAGCGGCTGTGCCGCGACGGGCGCGGGGCCGTTGCGCACGCTGCCGGCCAGCTGCCCGCCGACCTCATGCCAGGCTTCGGCGATCAGCCGCACGTTGTAGCTGCCCGGCTCGGCGTAGGCGACAGGCCAGGTCTTCTCGCCGCAGCTCACAGGGTAGAGGCCGGTCAACCGGATGCGTCCCGGGTCGTCGAAGGCCGGCTTCAGGCTGCCGCGCCAGTCGCCGCAGGGGCCGGACACCATGGGCACCGCGCTGTCGATCTGCACGCCGGCCAGGTTGACGTCGGTGCTGACGCGGGCCACGCCGCGCGACGGCTCGGGAACGAAGCGCAGCGTGACCGACTTGTGGTTCAGCAGCAGCGCATCGGGCCGCACGTTGTAGGGCCGGAAACGTTCGCCGTCGAAGTCGGCCGGATCGCCGGCGTCGGCGCCGTTCAACATGAAGGCACTTCCGTCGAGCACGATGTCGCCGCGGATCTCGTGGATGCCGCGTTGCCGCACTTCGCGCAGCAGCAGCCACAGCCGTTCGATCACCAGCGTCGGGTCCCCGCGGCCCTGGAGGATCAGGTCGCCCTGCAGCACGCCGTCCACCACCTGTCCGGTGGTCAGCACCGGCGTGGGCCAGGTCCACGCCGGCCCCAGCAGCTCCAGCGCCACGCCGGTCGTGTAAAGCTTCATCAGCGAGGCCGGGTTGACCGGCTGTTGGGCGCGGTGCGTCAGTCGCGGCAGCCCGCGGGGCGGGCCTGGCGGCCCGAGCTCGATGATGTACGCGACCAGCGCATCGGCGGGCAACTGCGCTCGCTTCAGCGCGGTCTGCACGGCGGCCGGCAGGTCGTCCGGGGGCAGGGCGTTCGGCGCTGCCATCGCCGTGCCGCCGACCAGGGCCGACACCCCCACGACGCAGCGCCACAGGAGATTCGGGCTTCGGATCATGCTGCGATGGTAGCGGGCGGCTTGCCGGCGACGTGGCCGGGCCCGAGGCCGCCGCTACACTGAGGCATGGACTCCCGAGTCGGCCCGCAGCCTGGTCCGCGGACCACCGGAGTTGACGAGGTCAACGCGGCCGCGCCGCGCGTCGGCCCGTCGGTGCCCTCTCCTTTCGATCGTTCCCGCGGAGCCCGCTCATGACGCCGCGCCTGCTGGTGCTCGATACCGCCACCGAAACGATGCACCTCGGCCTGTGCCGGGGCGAGCAGACCTGGGTGCGCGCGCTGCCCGGCGGCGCGCTCGCCTCGGCCAGTCTGCTGCCGGCCCTGATGGCGCTGCTGGCCGATGCCGGACTGGGCCTGCGCGAACTCGACGCCATCGGCTGCGGACGCGGTCCGGGCGCCTTCACTGGCGTGCGCGCGGCCTGCGCGGTGACACAGGGACTGGCCTTCGGCGCGGACCGACCGGTGTTGATGCTCGATACCTTGATGGCGGTGGCCGAAGACGCCCACCATCAGGGCGCCGCCGACGATCTGTGGGTGGCGGTCGACGCCCGCATGGGCGAGACCTATGCCGCGCGCTACCGCCGCAGCGCAACGGGCTGGACTGTGCTCGAAGCCCCGGCCCTGCATGCGCCGGCCGCGCTGGCCGCACGCATTGCCGGCGAGACGCCGCAGGTGCAGGTCGCCGGCAGCTCGCTGGTTGCGCATGCCGAGGCCTGGTCGGGCCTGCGCGGGGCCTGCTGGCCCGACAGTGCCCCGCGGGCGGCGGCCCTGCTGGTACTGGCCCGTGTGGCGTGGGCGCGCGGTGAACAGGTCGACGCTGATGGCGCATTGCCGCTCTACGTGCGCGACCGGGTGGCGCAGACCACTGCCGAGCGGATGGCGCAGCGCGACGTGCAGGCGGCGGGCAGCGGGGTGCCGTCGTGAACGCCGTGCTGCAGCCGCCGCCGCGCAGCCTGAGCATGCTGACGGAGAACGACTTCGACGAGGTGATGGTGATCGAGCAGGCGATCTACGACTTTCCCTGGACGCGCGGCAACTTCCTCGATTCGCTGCGGGCCGGCTACCCGGCCGAGGTGCTGCGCACGCCGCAGGACGGCGTGGTCGGCTACTTCGTCGCGATGTTCGGCGTCGACGAAGTGCACCTGCTCAACCTCAGCGTCGCGCCGGCCCTCCAGCGGCGTGGCCATGCGCGCTACATGCTCGATGCCCTGCGCTCGATCGCCCGCGCGCACCGCGCCTCGCAGCTCTGGCTCGAGGTGCGCATTTCCAACCTGAACGCACGCGGCCTGTACGAGCGCTACGGCTTCCGCAATGTCGGCCTGCGCCGTGGCTACTACCCGGCCCGCGGGCGGGCGCGCGAGGACGCGGTGGTGATGAGCCTGCAGATTCCAGAGGCGGTGCATGGTCTGGGATGAACGACAGGCCGCGATGCTGGCGGAGATGGGCATCCGTGTGTGGCAAGCGCCTGCGGCTGCGGCTTCGCCCGTGATCGATGCGAAGGTCGAGGCAGCGGTCAGCCCGGTCGCCGCCGCCTCGCCCGCCCCGGTGGTACCGCGGGTCGCCGTCGCACGCGGTGCCCGCCCCGAAGATGTCGAGGCGATGGACTGGCCGACCCTGCGTGCCGCCGTCGCCGGTTGCACCGCCTGCGGGCTGTGCCGCGGTCGCACGAACACGGTGTTCGGCGTCGGGCACACGCAGGCGCACTGGATGGTCGTCGGCGAGGCGCCGGGCGAACAGGAAGACCGCCTGGGCGAGCCCTTCGTCGGCAAGGCCGGGCAGTTGCTCGACCACATGCTGCAGGCCCTGGGCCTGACGCGCCGGGCCGAAGGCGAGGGACTGCAGCCGGCGCAGCAGGTCTACATCGCCAACGTGCTGAAGTGCCGGCCGCCGATGAACCGCAATCCGCAGCCCGAGGAAGTGGCGCAGTGCGAGCCCTACCTGGCCCGCCAGGTGGCGCTGCTGCAGCCGCGGCTGATTCTCGCGATGGGCCGCTTCGCGGTGCAATCGCTGCTGCAGACCGGTGAACCGATCGGCCGCCTGCGGGGCCGGATCCACCAGTACCAGGGGGTGCCCGCCATCGTGACCTATCACCCCGCCTACCTGCTGCGCAACCCGGCCGACAAGGCGAAGGCCTGGGACGACCTCTGTCTTGCGCGCGAGGTGATGCGCGGCGCGCGCCCCTGACGCCGGCACAGGCTGCCGCAGGGTTCGGCCGAATCGACCGGCTGCCCCGGCGCGCCTACCCTCGGCCATGGGCGCCGTTGTGCCAAGGCTCACCGAGGACCCGTGCTCCTGGGACGATCTGCCGAGCGCGGTGCTGCTGCTCGCGCGCGACGGTCGGGCATCGCACGCCAATGCGGCCTTCTGCCGGCTCATGGGCCTGGGCGCCGAGGCCGCACGGGGCGCGGGCTGGCAGCAGCTGCTGACCGACCCGGACCGTGCCACGCTGCTCGGTGCGCTGGCGCAGGGCGAGCACCTGTCGCTGCCGCTGCACCTGTGCAGTCCGGGGGAGCACGACGGGATACAGCGCGAGGTCTGGGTCGATTGTGTCGCGCAATGGCGGCCGTCGCGAGGGTGCTGGGTCTGCGTCCTGCACGACGTCTCGGCAACGCGGCAGGCCGAGCGGGTGGCCAGCGTCCAGGCCGAGCAGCTCCGGTTGCTCGCCGACAGCGTGCCGGCGCTGATCGCCTGCTACGACGCGCGGGAACAGCGCTGCCTGTTCGCGAACCGGCCGTATGCGCTGACCTTCGGGCGGGACGAGCAGTCCATCCTGGGCCTGCCGATCGCCGAGGTGATCGGCGAGGCCGCCCTGCGGCGGATCCGGCCGCAGCTCGACACCGTGCTGGTCGAACAGCGTGCCGTGGCCTACGAGCGGCAGCTGGTGCGCGCCGATGGCCGCACGCAGTGGGTCGAGGTGCACCTGTTGCCGCAGCTCGCCACCGATGGTCGGTTGATCGCCTTCTTCGTGCTGATCTCGGACATCTCCCGCCACCGGCTCGCCGAGCAGGCAGTGCGCGAATCGGAGGAGCGGCTGGGCAAGTTCATGCAGGCCAGCGCCGAGGGCATCGTCTTCCACAAGGGCGGGGTCATCACCGATGCCAACGCCCCGATCGGCATGCTGGTGGGCTACGGGCTCGACGAGCTGATGGGGCGCCGCACGCTCGACTTCGTCGCACCCGACCAGGTGAGCAAGGTGGCCGCGGTGATGAGTTCGGGCCAGGAGACGACCTACGAGAGCGCGCTGATCGACAAGTCGGGCCGGCGCATCCCGGTGGAGTTCATCGTCCGCACCATGATGCGAGGCGACGAACGGCTGCGCATGACCATCGTGCGCGACCTCCGCGACCGCCATGCCGCGCAGGCGCACATCCATCACCTTGCGCACCACGACGCACTGACCGGGCTGCCGAACCGCCTGGCCTTCATGGCCGAGATCGACCAGCTGATGGCACGGGCCGCCGCGTCGCGCGAGGCGCTGGCGCTGCTGTTCATCGACCTCGACCACTTCAAGCGCGTCAACGATTCGCTCGGCCACCTGGCGGGCGACGAGCTGCTGAAGACCGTGGCCCAGCGGATCGGCGCCGTGCTGCGCGCCAGCGATGTGGTGGCGCGCTTCGGCGGTGACGAGTTCATGGTGCTGATCGGCGGCGGGCCGCGCCTGGAGGACGTGGCCGACGTCGCCCGCAAGCTGCTTGCGGCGATCGAGGTGCCGCTGGACGCCGAGGTGGGGCGCTCGATCTCGGTCACGCCGTCGATCGGCATCGCGATGTTCCCCGGCGACGGCATCACGCCGGCCGAGCTGATCAAGCATGCCGACACCGCGATGTACCGCGCCAAGGCGCGCGGGCGGGCCACCTACCAGTTCTTCGATCCGACGCTCGCCAGCAATGCCTACGCGGCGCTGGTGCTGGAGGGCGAGCTCGCGCAGGCGCTGGAGCGTGGCGAGTTCGTGCTGCACTTCCAGCCGCAGGTGCGGGCCGGCGATGGCGTGCTGGTCGGCGCCGAGGCGCTGATCCGCTGGCAGCACCCCGAGCGCGGGCTGCTGTTGCCCGACCAGTTCATCCCGCTGGCAGAGCAGCAGCGCCTGATGCTGCCGATCGGCACCTGGGTGCTGCACGAGGCGGCGCGTGCGGCGCGCCGCTGGCATGACGACGGCCTGTGCGCTGTGCCGGTGGCCGTGAACCTGTCGGCCGTGCAGTTCCAGGCGCCCGACTTTGTCTCGACGGTCGCGCAGGCGCTGGCGGGCGCCGGGCTGCCCGGCCGCCTGCTCGAGCTGGAGCTGACCGAGCGCATGCTGATGGACGAGCTGCCCGAGGTCAGTGGCCGCCTGGCCCAGCTCAAGGCGCTGGGCATCCGCCTGTCGGTCGACGACTTCGGCACCGGCTACTCCTCGCTCGGGCACCTCAAGTCGCTGCCGATCGACAAGATGAAGATCGACCGCTCCTTCGTTGTCGACCTGCCCGAGGCGCGCGGCTCGGTGGCCATCGCGCGGGCCATCATCCAGATGGCCCGCAGCCTCGGCATCACCGTCATCGCCGAAGGCGTCGAGACCGAGGCTCAGCGGGCCTTCCTCGCGCGCGAGCAGTGCGATGAGCTGCAGGGCGAGGCGATCAGCCCGTCGCTGTCGCTGCAGGCTTTCGAAGCCTGGGCCGGACGCGAGGCGAGCGGTTGACCGCGCTGCGGGCCTTGTCAGCGGCCGCGCTCGAGGTAGCGCTTGCGGCGGAAGTAGACGACCAGCGTGACCGCCAGCGCGGCCATCAGCACCGTCGTGACCCAGATGCCGGTGCTGCTGTGCACCAGCGGCAGGAAATCGAAGTTCATGCCGAAGAAACCGGTGATCAGGTTCAGCGGCATGAACACGGCCGTCAGCACGGTCAGCGTGCGCATGATCTCGTTGGTGCGGTTGCTCTGCGCCGAGAAATGCATCTGCACCGCGCTCTCGGCCGAGCTCTCCAGCCGTCGAACGTGGCTCAGCACGCGTTCGATGTGCTCGAGCACGTCGCGCGAGCGCACGCGCAGCAGCTCGCGCTCGCGCTGCGCGGCGGGCTCGGTCTCATCGGGCCATTCGTCGAGCGCGTCGGTCCATTCGGAGATGGCGCTGCGCTGATCCTCGCAGATGTCCTCCAGCGCATGCAGCGCGTTGCGCGAATCGAGCAGCACCTGCCAGTCGTTGAAATGACTGCGCGGACGGAACAGCTCCTGCTGCAGGTAACCGAGCTGGCGCGTCAGCAACCGTCGAAGCTCGAGGTAGCTGTCGACCATGTGGTTGACCATGCGCAGCATCAGGTCGGCCGGGCTGGCCGGCATGCGCGCGCCGGCCGCGCGGGCGTCGCTGCCCTGGCTGGCCAGAGACAGGCGGTTCGCGAAGAAGTCGCGCACCTGGCAGTCGGTCGGGTGAACGCTGATCAGCACGCGGTCGAAGATCGCGAAGCCGACTGGGCTGGTGTCGATCGCCTCCAGCGCGCGCTTGGCGGTGGCCAGCGTGCCCTGCTGCTCGTCGAGGAACAGGCTGCTGCTGCCGCTGCCCGCCGCGAGGCGGCGGAACACCATCACGTCGTACCACGACGTGTAGTCGAAGTGCGAGGGCAACTGGTTGTTGAGCAGGTCGGCCACATGCAGATCGACCAGCTGGCCGCCGGTCCAGCGCTGCAGCGCGCCCTGCAGCATCGGGATGCCGACCTCGAACTCCCGCCGAGCGCTGCCGATCCAGAGGTAGCCTGCGGTCGGCAGCGTGTCGGGCAGCTCGCTCAGCTCGGTGAACTGGTCCGTGCCGACGTGGAAGATCCGCATCGCGCCGTCACCGCGCGTTCAGGGCCCGCGCGGCGTCGAGCGCGAAGTAGCTCAGCACCCCGTCGGCACCGGCCCGCTTGAAGGCCAGCAGCGACTCCATCATCACTGCCTCGCCATCGAGCCAGCCGTTGGCGGCGGCGGCCTTCAGCATCGCGTACTCGCCGCTCACCTGGTAGGCGAAGGTGGGCACGCGGAACTCTTCCTTCACACGCCGCACGATGTCGAGATAGGGCATCCCGGGCTTGACCATCACCATGTCGGCGCCTTCGGCGAGGTCCAACGCCACCTCGCGCAGCGCCTCGTTGGTGTTGCCCGGATCCATCTGGTAGACCTTCTTGTTGCTCTTGCCCAAGTTGCCGGCCGAGCCGACGGCGTCGCGGAACGGGCCGTAGAAGGCGCTCGCATACTTGGCGCTGTACGCCATGATGCGGGTGTGGATCAGGCCCCGGGCCTCCAGCGCGTCGCGGATCGCGCCGATGCGGCCATCCATCATGTCGCTCGGCGCGACGATGTCGACGCCGGCCTCGGCTTGCACCAGGGCCTGCTGCGTCAGCACGGCCACCGTCTCGTCGTTGAGGATGTAGCCGGTGGCGTCCAGCAGGCCGTCCTGGCCGTGCGTGGTGAAGGGGTCGAGCGCCACATCGGTCAGCACGCCCAGCTCCGGGAAGCGGCGCTTGAGCTCACGCACGACGGTGGGCACCAGGCCCTCGGGGTTCATCGCTTCGCGGCCGTCCTCGGTCTTCTTCGCCGCGTCGATCACCGGGAACAGCGCCATCACCGGAATGCGTTCGCGCACACAGGCCTCGGCCAGCGGCAGCAACCGGTCCAGACTCAGGCGCTGCACGCCGGGCATCGAGGCCACGTCGTGCACCTGGTTGCTGCCGTCGAGCACGAACACCGGCAGGATCAGGTCCGACGCGGTGAGGGCGTGCTCGCGCACCAGCGCACGGGTGAAGTCGTCTCGGCGCAGGCGGCGCGCGCGCGTGGCGGGGAAGCGTTGGGGGTAGGAGCTCACGGGCGTGACCGGGTGGAGGGGCACAAGGCCGAAGGAAGGGTGTGGCGTCGATCGAGAGCGGCCCGCGCGCAGAGCGCATCTGACAGGAAAACGCCGGCCGGGCGCTGCTAAAATTCTCGTCGAATGATACGTCGCAAGGCGTTCATTCCCTGCTTCACCTCCCTGAGCAGGAGCCTGACCGTGTGACAGCGCCAGGCTTTCAAGCCCCGGCTTTGCCGGGGCTTTTTTATGCCTGGCCGGTGCTCGCGATAATCCCCCGATGCTCTGGATCAAGGCCTTCCACATCGTCTTCGCCGCCAGTTGGTTCGCCGGCCTGTTCTACCTGCCGCGGCTGCTGGTGAACCTGGCCATGGTGCCGGCCGACAGCCACGCCGAGCGCGAGCGCCTGCTGCTGATGGCGCACAAGCTGCACCGGTTCAGTTCGCTGCTGATGATCCCCGCGCTCGGGCTCGGCCTGTGGCTGTGGCTGGGCTATGGCATCGGCCGAGGGCCGGGCAACGGCTGGCTGCACGCGAAGCTCCTGCTGGTGGTCGCGGCCATCGGCTACCACCATGTGTGCAAGCGGCTGCTGCGCGACTTCGAGCAGCACGCCAACCGCCGCAGCCACCGCTGGTTCCGCGTCTTCAACGAGGCTGCGGTGCTGGTGTTCGCCGCGATCGTCGTGCTGGTCGTGGTCAAGCCGTTCTGAGGGCGGCCGGGCGCATGGCCCCGCAGCGCAGCAGTTCGGCCTGGCCCCTGGCGGCGGCCTGCGCCTGCCTGATGGTCTACGCCAGCCTGCACCCGTTCACCGGCTGGGAATGGCCGACCGCGACCGACATTCGCTGGTGGCTGCTCCCGGTGCCCAAGCCGCGTGGCGTGGGGCAGTTCGACCTGGTCAGCAATCTGCTCGCCTACGTGCCGCTCGGGGCGTTGCTGACAGGTGGACTGCTGCGCGGCGGGGGCCGCGCCTGGCTGGCGTTCGCCGTCGCGGTCGGGGTGTCCAGCGGTCTGAGCTATGTGCTCGAGACCCTGCAGCACCTGTTGCCGAGGCGGGTGCCGTCGATCATCGACTGGAGCCTGAACACCGCCGGTGCGGCGCTCGGCGCGGTGCTGATGCTGGTGCTGCACGCGCTCGGGCTGCTCGGCCACTGGCAGCGCTGGCGTGAGCGCTGGCTGCTGCGAGACCGCGGCGCCGGCCTGACGCTGCTGCTGTTGTGGCCGTTCGGCCTGCTGTTCCCGCCGCCGCTGCCCTTCGGACTCGGCCATGTGCTGGACCGCGCGCGCGACCTGCTCGCCGAAGGACTGGAGGACACGGCCTGGGACGGCTGGCTCGGCGCGACCGCGACCGTCAGCGAACCGCTGGCGCCGGGGCTCGAGATGTTGGGCGTGGCAGCCGGCCTGCTGGCGCCCTGCCTGCTTGCCTACGCGCTGACGCGGCCCGGTCCGCGCCGCCTGGTGCTGCCGGCCGGGGCGCTGCTGCTGGGCATCGCGGCCACCACGCTGTCGACGGCGTTGAACTTCGGGCCCGAGCACGCGCTGACCTGGTGGACACCGCCGGTGTTGCCGGCGATCGGTGTGGTGGCCGTCGTCGCCGTGGGGCTGACGTGGCTGCCGGCGCGCGCATCGGCCGCCGTGGCGCTGCTGGTCATCAGTTTCGGCGTGGCGCTGGTCAACATCGCGCCCGGCGACGCCTACTACGCGGCCAGCCTGCAATCGTGGGAGCAGGGCCGTTTCATCCGCTTCCACGGCCTGTCGCAATGGATCGGCTGGCTGTGGCCCTGGGCGACACTCGCTTACCTGCTCGGTCGTGTCGCAGCCCGGGACGAATAGCCTCAAACCTACAATTCCCCGATGAGTTATTACGAGCGTCACATCTTCTTCTGCCTCAACAAGCGCGATGGAGAGGCGGCCTGCGCCGACCACGACGCCGAGGCCGGCTTCGCGCGTTGCAAGTCGCAGGCGAAGGCGGCCGGTCTGATGGGCGCGGGCAAGGTCCGCGTCAACAAGGCCGGTTGCCTGGACCGCTGCGCCGGCGGGCCGGTGGCGGTGGTCTATCCGGAGGGCACCTGGTACACCTATGTCGATGCCCACGACATCGACGAGATCGTCGAATCCCACCTGAAGCACGGCCAGGTCGTCGAGCGCCTGCTGCTGCCGCCCGATGTGGGTCGCTGACGACGTGCCGGCAGCCGGTTGTCCGTTCTCGCGATGAACGTCCAGACGCAGCGACTGACGCTTGGCGGTCCCGCCGGCGACATCGAGTGCGCGCTCGACGCGCCGGCCGGCCCGGCGCGGGCGGTGCTGGTGATCTGCCACCCGCATCCGCTGCATGGCGGCACGATGGACAACAAGGTAGTGCAGACGGTCGCGCGTGCCGGCCTGCAACTCGGCGCGCGCAGCGTGCGCTTCAACTTCCGGGGCGTCGGCGCGTCGGCCGGCAGTTGGGACGAAGGCCGCGGCGAGCTCGACGACGCGCTGGCGGTCATCGCGGCGCAACGTGACCCGGCCTTGCCGCTGTGGATGGCCGGCTTCTCGTTCGGCGGCTTCGTGGCCGCCAGTGCCGCGGCGCACCTGAGCGGCGACGCGCGGCCGCGGCGGCTGGCGTTGATCGCCCCGTCGACGCAGAAGCAGCAGGTGCCCGCCATTCCCGAGGAACTCCAGGCCGACACGCTGGTGGTTCACGGCGAGACCGATGACGTGGTGCCGTTGTCGGCCACCTTCGACTGGGCGCGCCCGCAGGGCCTGCCGGTCACGGTGATTCCCGGCGTCGGCCATTTCTTTCATGGGCAGCTCGCGCTGCTCAAGTCGCTGGTGGTGCGCGGCTGGTCCTCCTGACCGGCGCGCCGCCCGCTCCCGTTTCCCGTTGCAGAGACCCCGATGAAAAGACTGTTCGTTCTTCTGTTCGCCGTCGCCACCGCTCTCACGGGCGTGGCGGCCCAGGCCCAGGCCGTGCAGCCGCCCGAGATCGCGGCGCGCTCCTACCTGCTGTTCGACGTCACCACCAACCAGGTGCTCGCAGCCAAGGACCCGGACAGCCCGATCGAGCCGGCCTCGCTGACCAAGCTGATGAGCGCCTACCTGGTGTTCCAGGCGCTGAAGGACAAGAAGCTGACGCTGACGCAGACGCTGCCGGTGTCGGAGCGCGCCTGGCGCACCGGCATGACCGGTGCCTCGCGCAGCTTCCTGCCGCTCAACAGCCAGGTCACGGTCGATGACCTGCTCAAGGGCGAGATCGTGCAGAGCGGCAACGACGCCACCGTGGTGCTGGCCGAGGGCGTGGGCGGGTCTCTGGAGCAGTTCGTCGCGATGATGAACCGCCAGGCGCAGGCCTTCGGCCTCAAGGCCACCACCTTCAAGAACCCCGAGGGCCTGCCGGCGGCAGGGCACACCAGCACCGCGCGCGACCTGGCGGTGATCGCGACCCGGCTGGTGCAGGACTTCCCCGAGTACCTGCGCTACTCGGTGATGCGCGAGTTCACCTTCAACAAGATCAAGCAGCCCAACCGCAACCTGCTGCTCTACCGCGACCCAACCGTCGACGGCCTGAAGACCGGCTTCACCGACGCCGCAGGCTACTGCATGATCACCACCGCCAAGCGCGACTTCCCGAACGGTCCGCGCCGGCTGATCAGCGTCGTGCTTGGCGCTGCGTCGATGGAGTCGCGCGCCAACGAGAGCCAGAAGCTGCTGAACTGGGGCTATACCGCCTTCGACGCCGTCAAGCTGTTCGACGCCAACCAGGCCGTCGTCAGCCCGCCGATCTGGAAGGGCTCCTCCAGCACCGCCAAGCTCGGCAGTGCCGCGGCCGTCTACGTCAGCGTGCCCAAGGGTGACGGCGACAAGCTCAAGACCGACATCTCGCGCACCGATCCGCTGGTGGCTCCGCTCGCCAAGGGGCAGGTGGTCGGCAGCATCAAGGTCACCGCCAATGGCGCGCCGGTTGCCGAGCTGCCCTTGACCGTGCTGGAGAACGTCGACAGCGCCGGGCTGCTGGGCCGCGCGTGGGATTCGCTGCGGCTGTGGATCCAGTGATGCCGGTGTCGATTCGTACCGGGTGAAACGCTGCTTGCCCGTTGCCGCCGACGGGCCTACGCTGCGGGCATGAACCCGCTGCCCAGCGCCATCCCCGCGGCGAGCGCCGACTCGCTGTGCTACCTGAACGGCGACTACACCCGCCTGGCGGACGCTCGCGTCAGCGTGCTCGACCGCGGCTTCATGTTCGGCGACGGCGTCTACGAGGTCCTGCCCGTCTACGATCGTCGGCTGTTCCGCTTCGACGAGCACATGGCGCGCCTGGAGCGCAGCCTCGCCAAGGTGCGCATCACCGCGCCGCTGACCCGCGAGGACTGGCTGGCGCGCATGCGCCGGCTGGTCGCGGCCCAGCACGAGCACAGCGGGGCGACCGACCAGCTCGTGTACCTGCAGGTCACGCGCGGCGTGGCGCTGCGCGAGCACACGATGCCGACCGACATCGAGCCCACGGTCTTCATGATGTGCAGTCCGGCGAAGCCGCCGACGCCCGAGCAGCGCCATGCCGGCGTGGCCTGCATCAGCGCGCGCGACTTCCGCTGGGAGCGCGGCGACATCAAGAGCATTTCGCTGCTCGGCAACGTGCTGGCGCGGCAGATGTCGGCCGACAAGGGCGCCGTCGAGACCCTCCTGTTTCGCGACGGCTTCCTGACCGAGGCAGCGGCGTCCAACGTGTGGATGGTGAAGGAAGGCGCACTGATCGGCCCGCCGAAGAGCGAACTGCTGCTCGAAGGCGTGCGGGTCGACCTGCTGGCCGAGCTGTGCGAGGAGTGCGGCATCGGCTACAGCCTGCGGCCGGTCAGCGAGGGCGAGGTCTTCTCGGCCGACGAACTGCTGCTGAGTTCGGCGATGAAGGAAGTGCTGGCGGTCACCCGTCTCGATGGCGAACTGGTCGGGCACGGCGCGTTGCGCGGCAAGCCCGGGCCGGTGTACGCCCGGCTCTACGAGGCCTACCAGCGGGCCAAGCCCGCCCAGTCGATCTGAGCCGCGGCGGCCGCGCGGATTTCGCGGGTGCGGGACAATCCGGCCATCGCGGGCGCCGCAGCGGCGTGCCCGCCCGATGCAGCGGCAGCAGACCATGACGGCCATCCCTCCCGAGCAATCATTGATCGAGTACCCGAGTGCCTTTCCGATCAAGGTGATGGGGTCCAACGCCGAGGGCTTCCGCGAGGCGATGGTCGACATCGCGCTGCGCTTCGATCCCGGGTTCGATGCGCAGACCGTCGAGGCCCGGCCCAGCAAGGGCAACAACTACCTCGGCCTGACGCTCACCGTCACGGCCACCAGCCGCGAACAGCTCGACGAGCTCTACCGCACGCTGAGCACGCACCCGATGGTCAAGGTGGTGCTCTGAGCGCCGCGCCGCTGGTCGAGGTTGCCGACCTCGTTCACGACTACGGAACGCAGCGCGCGCTGCACGGCCTGAGCTGCAGCATCGAGCGCGGCAGCGTGACCGCGCTGGTGGGCCCCAACGGCGCCGGCAAGACCACGCTGATGCGCTGCATCGCCGGACTGGAGGCCCCGCTGTCGGGGCGCATCGCCGTTGCCGGCATCGACGTGATCGCGCAGCCCCGCGAGAGCCACCGTCAGCTCGGCTTCCTGGCCGACAGCTTCGGTGTCTCGACGGCGCTGAGCGTGCGCCAGACCCTGAGCTATGCCGCGCTTGCGCACGGCGCGACGCCTGAGGCCGCCGCGGCTGCCGTGCCGCCGGTCGCCAAGCGTCTGGGCCTCACCGACCTGCTCGACCGCCTGTGTGGCGCGCTGTCGCGCGGCCAGCGCCAGCGTGTGGCGATCGGGCAGGCGCTGATCCACCGGCCGCAGTTGCTGATCCTCGACGAGCCCGCCTCGGGGCTGGACCCGGAGGCGCGCGCCGGGCTGGCGGCGCTGTTCCGCAGCTTGCGCGAGGAGGGCATGACCTTGCTCGTGTCGTCTCACATCTTGGCCGAACTGGACGAGTACTCGACCCACATGCTGATGCTGCGCGACGGCCGGGTGGTCGAGCACCGGGCGCTGACCGTCGCGGCGCCGGCGGCCGGCGATCGCCCGTTGCGCCGGCTGCGCGCCGGCCTGTTGACGGCGGCTCGGGAGGCGCAGGCCTGGCTCGGCCGCGAGGCCGGCCTGCAGGCCACGCTCGTCGACGCCCACACGCTCGAACTCGCCTTCGGCGGCACCGATGCCGACCAGGCGGCACTGCTGGCGCGCTTGATCGGCGCCGGCTTTGCCGTCAGCAGCTTCGCCGAGCGGCGCGAGAACCTGCAACAGAGCTATCTGCGCAGCGTGGCCGGCGCGGGAGCGGGCACATGATGCGCGCGCTGGCTGCCGGCAATCCGGAGTTCCAGCGCCAGCTCTGGCTGGAGTTCTCGCCCGCGCGGCTGCTCGGCATGCCGGCGGTGTTGGCGCTGGTGTTCGCCGCGGTCGGCCTGGCCGGGCCGTCGGCACTGCCGATGGTGGCGCAGGCCGGCTTCGTGCTGCTGGTGGGCTTCTACGGGGCGCGACTGGCGAGTGCCGCGCTGCTAGACGAGGTCAGCGAAGCCACGTGGGACGCCCAGCGCCTGTCCTCGTTGACGCCCTGGCAACTGACCTGGGGCAAGCTGTTCGGCGGCACGCTGTTCGCGTGGTACGGCGGCATCATCTGCCTGGCGGTGTGGCTGGTGTCGAACGCCGTGCAGGGCCACGGCCTGTCGTGGTCGCTGCTGGTCGGCATGGTGGCGGCTGGCGTGGGTCTGCAGGCGGTGAGCCTGATCGTCGCGCTGGCGGCCTTGCGGCGCGGCGGACTGGCGGCGCGGCGCGGCGGGGCCTGGTGGATCGTGCTGCTGGTGGTGTTTCCGTGGTTCGGTGCGCTGCCGCGCCAGGTGTCGCCCGGTGAGGTGCTGTGGTGGGGCATGAGCTTCGAGGCCGCGGTGTTCTACGCGGCAACGGCCGTGGTGTTCGCGGCCTGGGCTGTGCTCGGCGCCCAGCGGTTGATGGCCGGGGTGCTGCAACTGCCCTTGCGGCCGCAGGCCTGGCTGGGGTTCCAGGCGTGGCTCGCGGTGTTCGCTGCCGGGTTCTGGCCGGAGGGAAATGCGGTGTGGCGCGTGGGCTTCGCGCTGGCCGCCTGCGCCACCACCACCGCCTACCTCAGCCTCTTCATCGAGCCGCCTCGGGTCGACCTGTGGCAGCGCTTCGCCGCCCGCTGGCGCGCCGGCGGGGCGCTGGACGCCGCGACGCTGGAGCGGATGCCGCTGATGCTGGCGTCGCTGGTCCTGGCGCTCGGTGGTGGCCTGGTGGCCAGCGTGCTGGCACCCGATCCGCAGGCCGGGGGCATCGGCCGCGCGCTCGCGCTCGCCGGGTTGCCGCTGACCTGGGCCTTGCTGGCGCTGCGGGACCTTGCGCTCGCCTGCGCAATCCACTGGGGGCCGCGCGCGCGTCGGGCGGAGAGCACGACGCTGGTTGTGCTGGTGGTGCTGAACCTGGTGCTGCCCTGGCTGCTGCACGCGGCAGGGCTGTCCGCGCTGGCCGGCCTGCTGCAGCCGCTGGGTGCCGAAGGCGGCGGATGGCTGGGCGCCGGGATCGCCGCGCTGCAGGCGGCTGCAGCGGTGTTCGTCGCGCGCACCCGCTGGCGGCCGGCGGGGGCCTGATGGCGATGCAGCGACGGCGGCTGGGCCGCGTGGACTATGCGACGACCTTCGACGCGATGCGCGCCTTCACCGAGACGCGCACGCCGGGCACGCCCGATGAGCTGTGGCTGTGCGAGCACCCGCCGGTGTTCACCCAGGGACTGGCCGGCAAGGCCGAGCACGTGCTCGACGCGGGAGACATTCCGGTGGTCGCCAGCAACCGCGGCGGCCAGGTGACCTATCACGGCCCCGGCCAGGTGGTGGCCTATCCGCTGATCGATCTCCAGGCGCTGGGCATCTTCGTCAAGGAGTATGTGTTCCGCCTCGAGCAGGCGGTGATCAAGACGCTGGAAGGCTATGGCGTCACCGGCCACCGGGTCACGGGCGCGCCGGGCATCTACGTGAATCTCTGCGACCCCTTCGGCCACGGCGCGCTGCCGGGGCCGCCCGACCCGCGTGACCCCTGGCGTGGCATCGGCAAGATCGCCGCGCTGGGGATCAAGGTGTCGCGCCACTGCAGCTACCACGGTCTGGCGTTGAACGTGGCGATGGATCTGAGCCCCTATGAGCGCATCAATCCCTGCGGCTACGCCGGGCTGCGCACGGTCGATCTTTCTACAATCGGGGTCCCCGTCGATCCGGAACGCGCCGCCGCCGACCTCGGTGACCGGCTCGAGAGCTATCTCAGCCCCTGACACCGCGCGCCCACATTCCATGAACACGCTGCCCTCCACGCCGACCCCGACCTCCGTCTCACCGTCGCCGGCTGCAGGTGAAGCGGCCTACGACCCGCTCGCCAAGCAGAAGGCGCAAGCCAAGACGGCGCGCATCCCGATCAAGGTGGTGGCGGCCGAGACGCTGAAGAAGCCCGACTGGATCCGCGTCAAGGCCGGCAGCCCCAGCACCCGCTTCTACGAGATCAAGCAGATCCTGCGCGAGCACAAGCTCCACACCGTCTGCGAAGAGGCCAGCTGCCCGAACATCGGCGAGTGCTTCGGCAAGGGCACCGCCACCTTCATGATCATGGGCGACAAGTGCACCCGGCGCTGCCCGTTCTGCGACGTCGGCCACGGCCGCCCCGACCCGCTCGACCCCGACGAACCGCAGAACCTGGCCAAGACCATCGCCGCGCTCAAGCTCAGCTACGTGGTCATCACCAGCGTCGACCGCGACGACCTGCGCGACGGCGGCGCGGCCCACTTCGTCGAGTGCATCCGCCAGGTGCGGGCCCTCTCCCCGGCCACCCGCATCGAGATCCTCACGCCCGACTTCCGCGGCCGCGCCGACCGCGCGCTGGAGATCTTGAAGGCGGCCCCGCCGGACGTGATGAACCACAACCTCGAGACCGCCCCGCGCCTGTACAAGGAAGCGCGGCCCGGCTCGGACTACCAGTTCAGCCTGGACCTGCTCAAGCGCTTCAAGGCCTTCGCCCCGGGCGTGCCGACCAAGAGCGGGATCATGGTCGGGCTGGGCGAGACGGACGAGGAGATCCTGCAGGTCATGCGCGACATGCGTGCGCACGACATCGACATGATCACCATCGGGCAGTACCTGGCGCCCAGCGGGCACCACCTGCCGGTGCGGCGCTACGTGACGCCCGAGACCTTCAAGCGCTTCGAGGCCGAGGCCTACGCGATGGGCTTCAGCCACGCCGCCGTGGGCGCCATGGTGCGCTCGAGCTACCACGCCGACCAGCAGGCCCACGCCGCGGGTGTGGGTGTCGTCGCAGGCTGAGACGCCGCGGCCGATGATCTGGCCGCCGTTGCGGGCCTGGCTGCCGGCGCGCCTCCCGGTCGGGCCGACCGAGCGAGCGCGGGCCGCGCTGGGCGCGGCGCTGGGGCTGCTGCTGACCGGCCTGCTGAGCCGCTGGGTCGCTGCGCAATGGCCCGGCGCCGACGTGCCCTGGCTGGTGGCACCCCTCGGCGCCAGCGCGGTGCTGGTGTTCGCGGTACCGGCCAGCCCGCTTGCCCAGCCTTGGTCAGTGGTGGGCGGCAACACCGCCTCGGCGCTGATCGGCATCGCCTGCGCGCATCTGATCCCGGACCCGGCGTGGGCCGGCGCAATCGCGGTGGGGCTGGCGATCGCCGCGATGTTCGCGCTGCGCTGTCTGCACCCGCCGGGCGGGGCGATGGCGCTGCTGACGGCGTTGGCCGGCATCGGCTCGTTCGGTTTTGCGTGGTTCCCGACCTGCGTCAATTCCGTGCTGCTGGTGCTGGCCGGCGCCGCTTACAACAGCGCGACGCGACGCCCCTATCCGCACGCCCAGCTGGCGACGCCGCCCGGGCCGGGCGGCGACGAGACCCACCGCTTCAGCGACGCCGACCTCGACGCGGTGCTGGAGCGCTATGGCCAGGTGATCGATGTGAGCCGCGACGACCTGGTCGCGCTGCTGCATGCGGCCGAGGGCGAGGCCTACCGTCGGCGTTTCGGTGCGACGCTGTGCGCCGATATCATGACGCGCGAGGTCGTGACTGTGTCATTCGGCACCGAGCTGCAGGACGCCTGGGCGCTGCTGCGCGAGCACCGCATCAAGGCGCTGCCGGTGGTTGACCGGGCGCGGCGTGTGGTCGGCATCGTGACGCTGGCGGATTTCCTGCGCCATGCCGACCTGGATGTCCACGAGGGCTGGTCGGCGCGTCTGCGCAGCTTCATCCGCCGTACGCCGGCCACGCACAGCGACAAGCCGGAGGTGGTGGGGCAGATCATGACGCGCCAGGTGCGCGTCGCCAGCGAGGACCGCCCGGTGGCCGAGCTGGTGCCACTGTTCGCGCAGGGAGGGCACCACCACATTCCGATCGTCGGGCCGGAGGCGCGACTCGTCGGCATGCTGACGCAGTCCGACGTGGTGTCGGCCCTGTCGCGTGTGGGCTGAAGGCGCCGCGGCGCCGACTCAGGCCTCGGCGAGCAGCTTGTCGAGCAGGCGGTGCAGTTCGGCGAAATCGGGCTCGCCGACGTAGCGCTTGACGATCTCGCCGCGCTTGTTGATGAGCACACTGGTGGGCGTCAGCTGGACGTCACCGAAGCCGCGGGCGATGGCGCCGTCATGATCGATCGCCACACTGAAGGGCAGTTTGCGGGTCTCGGTGAAGTTGACCACGTAGGCCGGCGGGTCATAGCTCATCGCCACGGCCAGCGTTTCGTAGCCGCGGGCCTTGAACTTCTCGTGGGTGGCGGCAAGATCCGGCATCTCCTTCACGCAGGTCACGCAGCTCGTGGCCCAGAAGTTCACCAGCACCACCTTGCCGCGCCACTGTTCGCTGCGATGCTGCGAGCCGTCGAGCAGTGTGTAGGCCACGTCCGGAACAGCCTGCTTGCCGGTCAGTGCCAGCGTGGCGGCGATGCCGATTGCCAGGACGGCGGCCGCGGCCGCAACATAGCGCATCAATTTCATGGAGGTGTCCGATGGATCGTCGAGAGTTTACGGGGCAGCTCGTCGCCGGCATGGCGTTGTGGATCTGCGCCGCGCAGGCGCGGGCGCTATCCCTCAGTGACGCCGATGCCAGCGCCGGCTTGAAGGCGGCGCTGGAGCGCGGGGCCGAAGTGGCCGTGAGCCTGCTCGGCAAGACCGATGGATTCCTCGGCAATCCGAAAGTTCGCATCCCGCTGCCGTCGGGCCTGGACAGCGCCGCCAAACTGATGAAGAGCCTGGGCCAGGGCAAGAAGGTCGACGAACTGGTGACCGCCATGAACCGCGCCGCGGAGGCCGCCGTGCCGGAGTCCAAGCAACTGCTCAGCAATGCCGTCAAGCAGATGTCGGTCGACGACGCAAAGAAGATACTCACCGGCGGCGACACCTCGGTGACGAACTTCTTCGCCGAGAAGACGCGCATGCCGCTCGGTGAGAAGTTCCTGCCGATCGTCACGCGGCAGACCGAGAAGGTCGACCTCGCCAACAAGTACAACGCGGTGGCCGCCAAGGCGTCGGGCTTCGGTCTGGTGAAGAAGGCGGACGCTAACGTGCAGCAGTACGTGACCGGCAAGGCGCTCGACGGCCTCTACCTGATGATCGGCGAGGAGGAGAAGAAGATCAGGCAGGACCCGGTGGGCACCGGGAGCGCAATCCTGAAGAAGGTGTTCGGCGCGCTGTAGGCGCGCACCCTCAGTACTGCTTCGAGAGCTCGAACACCAGCGCGGACGGCAGCGACTGGTGCAGACCGTCCCGGCCCACCCGCGCGTGGTTCATGCCATTGAAGCCCGAGATCTCGAAGGCATTGCCCTCCTCGGCGATCTCGATGAAGGAGAAGCCGGGCAGCTCGGCACGGATCTCCTCGGCCAGCTGGTCGAGGCGCTCGCCGCGCAGCACGGCCTCGAACACGATCGCATGCGGCCAGCCTTCGCGACAAAAGTCGACCGCCTCGTCGACCGACCCGACAAAGTCGATCACCAGCCCCATGTTGGCGATGGCCTCGCGCACCAGCAGCCGCATTTCACGGCGGGCCGACACCACCAGCACCTGGTTGCCCGCCAGTGGCTTGGAATTCAGCGTCGATGCATCGCCATGATCGAGCTCGACGGCGCTCATGCCTTCGACGGGGTCGCTGACGGTGCGCGGGAACTCCAGCGCCAGTGTCACGTGGGTCTCGTCGGTGTCGCAGTGCAGCGCCAGGCCCATCGACTGGGCGATCTGTCCCACCAGATGCCAGTTCAGCGACTCGAGCGTGGCGCCGTCGGTCGGCTCGAGGGCAAAACTGCAGGACACCCGGCCGTGTGGCGGCCAGTCCTTCTGGTCGACGCGGAAATCGATGCTCGTGCGGGCGCCCTCGGCCGCCCAGTCGAGCACCGCGTTGAGCAGGCTGAACAACAGCGCCGGATCGACCAGCACCTCGATGGCGCGCGTGCTCTGCCGTACCTGGATGCCGCGGGCGTTGACCTCGCGTGCGCGGTGCGTGAGCACCGCCTGCAGCGTCTGGGCGAGGTCGAGCCGTTCGTGGGACTGGCGCAGCCGCTTCGAGGCGAACCGCGACAGCTGCTGGCCGACCATGCCGACGCGGCGTGCGCGTTCGATCTCGGCGCGCAGCACCCGCAGGCCTTCGCGGTCGATCTTGCCGGTGGTGGTGAGCTGGATCACGCGCTCGAGCGCCGTCGTCAGCGGCCCGGCCACGTCCCGCCCGATCTGCGCGACGATCTCGCGCCAGGCCTCCAGGGGCTCGGCTTCGGTGGTGGCGCGGGTGAGCGAGGGGCGAGCGGTCATGTTCGTTCTGTTGTGTGCGGCCATGCTCGGAAGCACGCGGCCGGGAAGCCCGACACTTCCTGCTGTCGATTGTCCGAGCGTTTCTTCACGCAGCCCAGCACTTTGTGACGTTCATGCGTGCTGCCCCCCTGACTCAGGGGCGTGGCGGGCCAAGCGCGCCGCGCTCGCGCGCCGCGGCGATGGCGGCCGCGTCCCAGCCCAGCCAGTCGACCAGCACGTCGTCGCCGTGCTGGTCGAGCAGGGGCGGCGGCCGGCGCGTCTGCGCCGGCGTGGCCGACAGCTTGAGTGGGCTGGCGACCAGTCGCAGCGTGTCGGTCAGCGGGTGGTCGACCGGCTCGACCATGCCGCGTGCCAGCACCTGGGGGTCGGCGAACACCTGGTCGAGCGCGTTGATCGGTCCGCAGGGCAGCTTCGCCGCCTCCAGGGCCGCCAGCCAGTCGTCGCGCCGACGCTGTCGCATCAGCGCGGCGAGCACCGGCACCAGCGCGGCGCGATGGCGCACCCGGTCGGCGTTGGTCGCGAAGCGCGGATCGGCGGCCAGCTCGGGCCGCCCGGCGACCTCGCAGAAGCGGGCGAACTGCGCATCGTTGCCGATCGCCAGGATCACGTGGCCATCGGCGACCTCGAACACCTGATAGGGCACGATGTTCTGGTGCGCGTTGCCGGCGCGTCCTGGTACCTGGCCGCTCACGAGGTAGTTGGCGCCCAGGTTGGCCAGCATCGCCACCTGCGTGTCGAGCAGCGCCATATCGATGTGCTGGCCCTCGCCGCGACGGAAGCCCTCGGCGTCGCGGTGCCGCAGGGCCGCGAGGATGCCGACGCTGGCATACAGGCCGGTGAACAGGTCGGCGACCGCCACGCCCACCTTTTGCGGGCCACCGCCGGGCAGGTCGTCCCGTTCGCCGGTCAGGCTCATCAGGCCGCCCAGCCCTTGCACCGCGTAGTCGTAGCCGGCACGCTCGTGATAGGGGCCGGTCTGGCCGTAGCCGGTGATCGAGCAGTAGACCAGCTGCGGGTTCAGGGCGTGCAGCGTCACGAAGTCGAGGCCGTAGCGCGCCATGTCGCCGACCTTGTAGTTCTCGACCAGCACATCGGCCTGCAGTACCAGGGCGCGCACCAGCGCCTGGCCGTCAGGGTGTGCGAGGTCTATCGCGATCGAGCGCTTGTTGCGGTTCGCGCCCAGGAAATAGGCCGATTCGCTGCTTTCGGCGCCGTGTCGGTCGTGCAGGAAGGGCGGGCCCCAACCGCGCGTGTCGTCGCCGCTACCGGGCCGCTCGACCTTCACCACGTCGGCGCCCAGGTCGCCGAGCAGCTGCGTGCACCAGGGCCCGGCCAGCACGCGCGACAGGTCCAGCACGCGCAGGCCGGCCAGTGAGAGAGGGGTGGGAGCGAGGGCCATGCCGCGATTCTGATGCGGTGCGCGCGGCATCCGGATAATGCGGCGATGTCGTTGCGACCCGTCGTGTGTGCCTGGGTGGCGGGTCTCTCCGCTCTGGCGGCGGCCTGCGCGCCTTCGCTCGACTGGCGCGAGGTGCGACCGGACGAGGCCGGCTTGATGATGTTGATGCCTTGCAAGCCGGAGCAGCGGACCCGTCAGCTGGTCCTGGTTGGGCGCCCGGTCCAGATGCGGGTTCTGGGCTGCACCGCGGATGGAACGACCTGGGGCCTGAGCACCGCCGACCTGGCTGACCCGGCGCTCGTCGGCCCGGCGCTGGCGGAGTTGCGTGCGGCGCGACGGCTCAATCTCGACGGAACCGAGACGGCGGTGAAGGCGGCACAGGTCGGTGGCATGACGCCGCAGGCGCAGGCGGTTCGGTTCAGCCTTGCCGGCAAGCTCCCGGACGGCACGTCGCTGACCGATCAATCGCTGCTGTTCGCGCACGGCACGCGTGTGTTCCATGCCGCCGCTTTGGGCGGGAAGCCGTCGGCGCAGGAGCTCGAGACTTTCTTCGACGGTCTGAAACTTCAGAAGTGACAGGGTCCGAAAGGTCCGATCCGGGGCAGGGTGGCTGCGCACGATGTACAAACGCGGCTTGCCAGACTCTGTCCGATGCTGTCGTGCCGGTCCGGGCCTGAACCCATAATCTCCCGACATGGCCGGACTGTTCATCATTGCGCACGCTCCACTGGCTTCGGCGCTCAAGGCCGCGGCGGGACATGCTTTTCCGGAGGCGCTGTCGGTGGTCGAGGCGCTCGACGTGACGCCGCAGCTGACGCCGGAGGAGATCGAGGCGCAGGCGCGCATCCTGCTCGAGCGCTCGCTGTCGGTGCCGGGGAGGCGCGAGGCACTGATCCTGACCGATGTGTTCGGCGCGACGCCGTGCAACGTGGCCCAGCGGCTGGCCGATGGCGTGCGCGTCAAGATCGTCACCGGCGCCAACGTGCCTATGCTGTGGCGCACGATGAACTATGTGGACCAGCCGCTTGACATGCTCGTGGCGCGCGCGCTGGCCGGCGCGACGCAGGGTGTGCTACAGGTGGCGCCGGCCCGACCGCAGAACCAAGCACAGAACGTGGGAGCCCGACCCGGCGATGATTTCAACGCGCATCAGCATCAGCAATAAGCTCGGCCTGCACGCGCGGGCCTCGGCCAAGCTCACGAAGCTGGCGGGTAGCTACCCTTGCGAAGTCTTCCTCAGTCGCGGACAGCGGCGCGTCAATGCCAAGAGCATCATGGGCGTCATGATGCTGGCGGCCGGCATCGGCACCGAGATCGAGGTCGAGACCTCCGGCGACCAGGAGCGCGAGGCGATGGACGCCCTGCTGCTGCTGATCAACGACAAGTTCGGCGAGGGTGAGTAGGCTTCAGCTGCCGAGGAAGTGTCGGCGGTACTTGAGCGGCAGGTCTTCGATGCGCATCAGCATCGGCAGGTCGGCGGCGTTGAAGTCGGGGTCCCACGCGGGTGCCCCCAGCACCTTGGCGCCGCAGCGCAGATAGCCCTTGATCAACGGCGGCGGTTCGACGGCGAGCCGCCGATCGAGTTCGTCCACGGGCAGCGGCAGTCGCGGGCGCACCTGCCATTCGATCGGTGCCAGGTGGGTATGGCGCAGCTGCTCCCACAGGCTGGCCGCCACATGGCCGCCATCGCGCATGCTGACGCTGGCGCAGCCGATCATCGTGTCGAGCTCGTTGCGGACCATGAACTCGGCCAGCGCGCCCCATAGTGCGAGGATGGCGCCACCCGAACGGTGGTCGGCATGCACGCAGGAGCGGCCCAGCTCGACCATCTTGCTACGCAGTGGGCGCAGGCGCGTGAGGTCGAACTCCGTTTCGCTGTACAGCCCGCCGATGCGCTGCGCGGCCGCCGGCGTCAGGACGCGGTAGGTACCGATCACCCGGCCCGGTTCACTGCGGGTGCCGACCGTGCGCACCAGCAGGTGCTCGCAGAAGGTGTCATAGACGTCGATGTCCAGTCCCGGCGGCGTACCAACGGGCGGTGACAGGCGGGCCCCCATCTCCTCGACGAAGATCTGGTACCTCAGACGCTGCGCTTCGCGAACCTCGCTCTCATCGCGCGCCCAAACCACGTCCAGTCCACGCTGGCTGGCTGAGGGGAGGGCCTCGCTGTCGGGTCGTCGAAGTGACCTCCGAGGCGCGCGCAGCTCCAGGCTCGGAATCTCCTGCAGCGGCAGTGTCGGCAGCGGCAAGTCCCTCATGTTTCGCTCCTTGTTCGGCAATGGCGACGAGCTTGAGTCAGCCGCGTGACGACGCGATGTAGCTCCGATGACGCGCCGATGACACGCGCACAGGGTCCGGGTCGATGTGCGCCGTGGTAACCCCTGCCGGCAGCTGGACGGGCCGCTGCTACGATCGATTCATGAGCCTGCAGATGTTCGGAATTCCGGTCTCGCGCGGCGTGGCCATTGGCCGCGCCGTGCTGGTCGCGTCCAGTCGCGTGGACGTGGCCCACTACTTCATCGAGCCGGCGCAGGTCGAGCGCGAGATCGCGCGGCTGCTGCAGGCGCGCGACGCGGTGGCGGCCGAGCTCGGCGGCCTCCAGCGCGACCTGCCAGAGGACGCGCCCGCGGAACTGTCCGCGCTGCTCGACGTGCACCTGATGCTGCTGCACGACGAGGCGCTGACCGGCGCCACGTCGCAATGGGTGCACGAGCGGCACTACAACGCGGAATGGGCGCTGTCGGCCCAGCTGGAAGTGCTGGCGCGGCATTTCGACGACATGGAAAATGATTACCTGCGTGAGCGCAAGGCCGACCTTGAACAGGTGGTCGAGCGCTTGTTGCGTGTGCTGATGCACGACAGCAGCGCCGTACCGCCGTCGATCGGAGTCAACCCGCGCGACTTCGCCGGCGAGGACCCGCTGGTGCTGGTGGCCAACGACATCGCGCCGGCCGACATGCTGCAATTCAAGCGCAGCGTCTTCACCGGTTTTGTCACCGACGTCGGCGGCAAGACCTCGCACACGGCCATCGTCGCCCGCAGCCTCGACATTCCGGCGGTGGTGGGGGCCCGTGAGGCCAGCCGCATCATCCGGCAGGATGACTGGGTGGTGATCGACGGTGACGCCGGAGTCGTGATTGTCGATCCGTCGTCGATCGTGCTGGAGGAATACCGCTTTCGCCAGCGGCAGAGCGAACTGGAGCGTGTGCGGCTTACGCGCCTGCGGCATACACCCGCCGTCACGCTGGACGGTGAGCGGGTCGAGCTGTTTGCCAATATCGAGCTCCCTGGCGACGCGGCCGCGGCACTGGAGGCCGGGGCGGTCGGCGTCGGGCTGTTTCGTAGCGAATTCCTCTTCATGAACCGGACCGACGACCTGCCCGGCGAGGATGAGCAGTACCAGGCGTACTGCGCAGTGGTCGATGCGATGAAAGGTCTGCCGGTGACGATCCGGACGGTCGATATTGGCGCCGACAAGCCGCTCGACCGGATGTCGGCCCACGAACTGCGGCACGAGCATGCGCTCAACCCCGCGCTCGGCTTGCGCGCGATCCGCTGGAGCCTGTCCGAGCCCAGCATGTTCCGCCAGCAGCTGCGCGCCATCCTGCGCGCCAGTGCGCATGGTCAGGTGCGTTTGCTGGTGCCGATGCTCGCGCACGAGTCCGAGATTCGCGGCACTTTCGATGCGCTGGCGCGCGCGAAGCAGCAGTTGACGGAATCAGGGCGCGCGTTCGGCGATGTCCAGGTGGGCGCGATGATCGAAGTGCCCGCCGCGGCGTTGATGATCGATCGCTTTCTCGATGCCTTCGATTTCGTGTCGCTCGGCACCAATGATCTGATCCAGTACACGCTGGCCATCGACCGAGCCGATGAGGCCGTCGCCCACCTGTACGATCCCTGGCACCCCGCCGTGCTGGAGCTCGTCGCCAGAACCATTCGCGCAGCAAGAGCGCGCGGCAGGGCGGTCAGCGTGTGCGGAGAGATGGCCGGTGACCCGAGCTTCACTTCTGTCCTGCTGGCCATGGGCCTGCGCAGCTTTTCCATGCACCCGTCGCAGATCGCTGCGATCAAGCAGCAGATCCTGCGCACGGACACGCGGCGGCTGAGCGATCTGCTATTGGGGGCCAGGAGCGACGCTCCGACGTTCACGCCGCTGCGGAACGGCGGGGGCGTGGCGGCGACGCCCCCGCGGCCTTGAAGACTGCATCAACAATTTCGTCGACGACCTTGCGCGGCGGAAAAACTTCGTGCTACAGTAGCTGTCTTCGCTGAACACAGCGCCTCGCCGGAAACGGCAGAGAAGATGTGAGAAGCAAAAGAAAATAAGAAAAGCTGAGCGGTTGACAAGGTTTTAAAATCAAGTCATAATCTCGCTTCTCTGCTGACAACAAGTCAGCAACGCCGAAAGGCGACGCTCTTTAACAAATGACAGCCGATAAGCGTGGGCGTTTGAAGGCGAGTGCCAAGAGTCTTGTGAGTAATCGCAAGATTCGAGGTCTCAAGGACCTTAAACGCTCACTGAATTGAATTTTCATGCAAGTGAAGTTCACTTCAATTCTTTGAGTAATTTATCAAGATCGAACTGAAGAGTTTGATCCTGGCTCAGATTGAACGCTGGCGGCATGCCTTACACATGCAAGTCGAACGGCAGCACGGGAGCAATCCTGGTGGCGAGTGGCGAACGGGTGAGTAATACATCGGAACGTGCCCAGTTGTGGGGGATAGCCCGGCGAAAGCCGGATTAATACCGCATACGACCTACGGGTGAAAGCGGGGGATCGCAAGACCTCGCGCTATTGGAGCGGCCGATGTCGGATTAGCTAGTTGGTGGGGTAAAAGCCTACCAAGGCTACGATCCGTAGCTGGTCTGAGAGGACGACCAGCCACACTGGGACTGAGACACGGCCCAGACTCCTACGGGAGGCAGCAGTGGGGAATTTTGGACAATGGGCGCAAGCCTGATCCAGCCATGCCGCGTGCGGGAAGAAGGCCTTCGGGTTGTAAACCGCTTTTGTCAGGGAAGAAACGGTTTGGGCTAATACCCCGAACTAATGACGGTACCTGAAGAATAAGCACCGGCTAACTACGTGCCAGCAGCCGCGGTAATACGTAGGGTGCAAGCGTTAATCGGAATTACTGGGCGTAAAGCGTGCGCAGGCGGCTTTGCAAGACAGATGTGAAATCCCCGGGCTCAACCTGGGAACTGCATTTGTGACTGCAAGGCTGGAGTGCGGCAGAGGGGGATGGAATTCCGCGTGTAGCAGTGAAATGCGTAGATATGCGGAGGAACACCGATGGCGAAGGCAATCCCCTGGGCCTGCACTGACGCTCATGCACGAAAGCGTGGGGAGCAAACAGGATTAGATACCCTGGTAGTCCACGCCCTAAACGATGTCAACTGGTTGTTGGACGGCTTGCTGTTCAGTAACGAAGCTAACGCGTGAAGTTGACCGCCTGGGGAGTACGGCCGCAAGGTTGAAACTCAAAGGAATTGACGGGGACCCGCACAAGCGGTGGATGATGTGGTTTAATTCGATGCAACGCGAAAAACCTTACCTACCCTTGACATGTCTAGAAGTTACCAGAGATGGTTTCGTGCTCGAAAGAGAACTAGAACACAGGTGCTGCATGGCCGTCGTCAGCTCGTGTCGTGAGATGTTGGGTTAAGTCCCGCAACGAGCGCAACCCTTGTCATTAGTTGCTACGTAAGGGCACTCTAATGAGACTGCCGGTGACAAACCGGAGGAAGGTGGGGATGACGTCAGGTCATCATGGCCCTTATGGGTAGGGCTACACACGTCATACAATGGCCGGTACAGAGGGCTGCCAACCCGCGAGGGGGAGCCAATCCCAGAAAACCGGTCGTAGTCCGGATCGCAGTCTGCAACTCGACTGCGTGAAGTCGGAATCGCTAGTAATCGCGGATCAGCTTGCCGCGGTGAATACGTTCCCGGGTCTTGTACACACCGCCCGTCACACCATGGGAGCGGGTTCTGCCAGAAGTAGTTAGCCTAACCGCAAGGAGGGCGATTACCACGGCAGGGTTCGTGACTGGGGTGAAGTCGTAACAAGGTAGCCGTATCGGAAGGTGCGGCTGGATCACCTCCTTTCTGGAAATAGCACTCAATTTCTTGCGTCCACACTTATCGGCTGTCTTTGACGACAGAAATTGAAACGTGACCGGCTTGACGTAACCGCAAGGCCAACGCCTGGTTGACGTGATGAGCGGACCGCAGCGTTTCGTGAATGCATGGGTCTGTAGCTCAGTTGGTTAGAGCACCGTCTTGATAAGGCGGGGGTCGTTGGTTCGAATCCAACCAGACCCACCAATCCATTCCGTGGGGGTGTAGCTCAGCTGGGAGAGCACCTGCTTTGCAAGCAGGGGGTCATCGGTTCGATCCCGTTCACCTCCACCATCAAATTCGATCCCAAGCGTCAGTGGCTTACGGCCCCTGACGCATGCGATCGTCAGATCGTCTGTCGTTCTTTAACAATTCGTAGAGTCAAATCAGAGTTGTCGGCGGAAACCGCTTCATGGCGGACCGTGCCGTCGGCAACATTTTTGATTGCGTCAACAAACTTCAATTCGCAAGAATTTGAAGAAACGGCATAACGCAAATACTCAAATCAGTCCTTGACGATGCTTCTTCAGCGAGGCGTCAAAGTTATAGGGTCAAGTGACTAAGTGCATGTGGTGGATGCCTTGGCGATTACAGGCGATGAAGGACGTGATAGCCTGCGATAAGCTTCGGGGAGCTGGCAAATTAGCTTTGATCCGGAGATTTCCGAATGGGGAAACCCACCCGCAAGGGTATCGCATGATGAATACATAGTCATGCGAGGCGAACCGGGTGAACTGAAACATCTCAGTAGCTCGAGGAATAGACATCAACCGAGATTCCGAAAGTAGTGGCGAGCGAAATCGGACCAGCCTGCACGTTTTAGCAGTCGAATTATCAGAACAGTCTGGAAAGGCTGGCCATAGCGGGTGATAGCCCCGTATGAAAAAATTCGGCTGTGGAACTGGGCGTGCGACAAGTAGGGCGGGACACGAGAAATCCTGTCTGAAGATGGGGGGACCATCCTCCAAGGCTAAATACTCGTAATCGACCGATAGTGAACTAGTACCGTGAGGGAAAGGCGAAAAGAACCCCGGGAGGGGAGTGAAATAGATCCTGAAACCGCATGCATACAAAAAGTAGGAGCCCGCAAGGGTGACTGCGTACCTTTTGTATAATGGGTCAGCGACTTACATTCAGTGGCAAGCTTAACCGAATAGGGAAGGCGTAGAGAAATCGAGTCCGAATAGGGCGTTCAGTCGCTGGGTGTAGACCCGAAACCAAGTGATCTATCCATGGCCAGGATGAAGGTGCGGTAACACGCACTGGAGGTCCGAACCGACTAGTGTTGCAAAACTAGCGGATGAGCTGTGGATAGGGGTGAAAGGCTAAACAAACTTGGAAATAGCTGGTTCTCTCCGAAAACTATTTAGGTAGTGCCTCAAGTATTACCATCGGGGGTAGAGCACTGTTATGGCTAGGGGGTCATGGCGACTTACCAAACCATTGCAAACTCCGAATACCGATGAGTACAGCTTGGGAGACAGTGCACCGGGTGCTAACGTCCGGACACAAGAGGGAAACAACCCAGACCGCCAGCTAAGGTCCCTAATATTGGCTAAGTGGGAAACGAAGTGGGAAGGCTAAAACAGTCAGGATGTTGGCTTAGAAGCAGCCATCATTTAAAGAAAGCGTAATAGCTCACTGATCGAGTCGTCCTGCGCGGAAGATGTAACGGGGCTAAGCCAGTAACCGAAGCTGCGGATGTGCGCGTAAGCGTACGTGGTAGGAGAGCGTTCCGTAAGCCTGTGAAGGTGGGTTGTGAAGCCTGCTGGAGGTATCGGAAGTGCGAATGCTGACATGAGTAGCGTTAAAGGGGGTGAAAAGCCCCCTCGCCGAAAGCGCAAGGTTTTCTACGCAACGTTCATCGACGTAGAGTGAGTCGGCCCCTAAGGCGAGGCAGAGATGCGTAGCTGATGGGAAACAGGTCAATATTCCTGTACCGATGTGTAGTGCGATGTGGGGACGGAGAAGGTTAGCTCAGCCGGGTGTTGGATGTCCCGGTTCAAGCGTGTAGTCGTGGTCTCTAGGCAAATCCGGAGATCTTAGATGAGGCGTGATAACGAGGCGGCTTGCCGCTGAAGTGAGTGATACCCTGCTTCCAGGAAAAGCCACTAAGCTCCAGCTACACACGACCGTACCGCAAACCGACACTGGTGCGCGAGATGAGTATTCTAAGGCGCTTGAGAGAACTCTGGAGAAGGAACTCGGCAAATTGACACCGTAACTTCGGAAGAAGGTGTGCCTTTAGTAGGTGATCCCGTACAGGGGGAGCCCAATGAGGCCGCAGAGAATCGGTGGCTGCGACTGTTTATTAAAAACACAGCACTCTGCAAAGACGAAAGTCGACGTATAGGGTGTGACGCCTGCCCGGTGCTGGAAGATTAAATGATGGGGTGCAAGCTCTTGATTGAAGTCCCAGTAAACGGCGGCCGTAACTATAACGGTCCTAAGGTAGCGAAATTCCTTGTCGGGTAAGTTCCGACCTGCACGAATGGCGTAACGATGGCCACACTGTCTCCTCCAGAGACTCAGCGAAGTTGAAATGTTTGTGATGATGCAATCTCCCCGCGGAAAGACGGAAAGACCCCATGAACCTTTACTGTAGCTTTGTATTGGACTTTGAACAGATCTGTGTAGGATAGGTGGGAGGCTTTGAAGCGGTGCCGCTAGGTGTCGTGGAGCCAACGTTGAAATACCACCCTGGTGTGTTTGAGGTTCTAACCTTGGCCCGTTATCCGGGTTGGGGACAGTGCATGGTGGGCAGTTTGACTGGGGCGGTCTCCTCCCAAAGCGTAACGGAGGAGTTCGAAGGTACGCTAGGCACGGTCGGAAATCGTGCTGATAGTGCATAGGCATAAGCGTGCTTGACTGCGAGACTGACAAGTCGAGCAGGTACGAAAGTAGGACTAAGTGATCCGGTGGTTCTGTATGGAAGGGCCATCGCTCAACGGATAAAAGGTACTCTGGGGATAACAGGCTGATACCGCCCAAGAGTTCATATCGACGGCGGTGTTTGGCACCTCGATGTCGGCTCATCTCATCCTGGGGCTGTAGCCGGTCCCAAGGGTATGGCTGTTCGCCATTTAAAGAGGTACGTGAGCTGGGTTTAAAACGTCGTGAGACAGTTTGGTCCCTATCTTCCGTGGGCGCTGCAGATTTGAGGAAGCCTGCTCCTAGTACGAGAGGACCGGAGTGGACGCACCTCTGGTGTATCGGTTGTCACGCCAGTGGCATTGCCGAGTAGCTAAGTGCGGAAGAGATAACCGCTGAAAGCATCTAAGCGGGAAACTCGTTTCAAGATGAGATCTGCCGGGGCCTTGAGCCCCCTGAAGAGTCGTTCGAGACCAGGACGTTGATAGGCCGGGTGTGGAAGCGCAGTAATGCGTTAAGCTAACCGGTACTAATTGCTCGTGAGGCTTGACCCTATAATTTTGACGACGATTTGAGTTGTCGACTGTTATGCCGTGATGGCGCAATCAAAATCTGATAAGATTCTACGAATTGGCTGTGTTGCTCTGTGAGCAGCGCGGTGTCCGGTTAAGCCTGATGACCATAGCGAGGTGGTCCCACTCCTTCCCATCCCGAACAGGACAGTGAAACGCCTCAGCGCCGATGATAGTGCGGGTTCCCGTGTGAAAGTAGGACATTGTCAGGCTAATATTAAGCAGAACGCCCAACCACCATGGTTGGGCGTTTTTGCTTTTGGGCGTCGATATGAATCGTCAAGATTCCTCTGCGCTGTTTTCGATGAGGCGTCGCACTGGCATGGCGTGTCCCGCACAATTGCAGCATGAGCATCCAGACTGACGATTTCGCTTCGTCCTCGCCGGCCGCACGTCGCGTGGTCAGTACAGCACCGGCGTCACCCAATGAGGAGGCGATCGAGCGGGCGCTCCGTCCGAAGGGTCTGGCCGACTACGTGGGTCAGGCCAAGGCCCGTGAGCAGTTGGAGATCTTCATTGGTGCCGCTCGCAAGCGGTCTGAGGCGCTTGACCACGTCCTTCTGTTTGGCCCTCCTGGCCTAGGGAAGACCACGCTCTCGCACATCATCGCGGCCGAACTCGGCGTCAATCTGCGTCAAACCTCGGGCCCGGTGCTCGAGAAGCCCAAGGACCTGGCGGCAATCCTGACCAATCTCGAGCGCAACGATGTCTTGTTCATCGACGAGATCCACCGTCTGTCCCCGGTGGTGGAGGAGATCCTCTACCCTGCACTGGAGGACTATCAGATCGACATCATGATCGGCGAGGGGCCGGCCGCCCGTTCGATCAAGCTCGAGTTGCAGCCCTTCACGCTGATCGGCGCGACGACCCGAGCCGGAATGCTGACGAATCCATTGCGCGATCGCTTCGGCATCGTGGCGCGCCTGGAGTTCTATTCGGTCGAGGAGTTGGCCCGCATCGTCACCCGCTCCGCGGGGCTGTTGCAAGTGCCGACCGATACGGCGGGCGGGCTGGAGATCGCCAAGCGCTCACGAGGAACGCCACGCATCGCCAATCGCCTGCTTCGACGAGTGCGCGACTACGCACAGGTCAAGGGCGACGGCCGCATCGATGCCGCGATCGCCGACAAGGCGCTCGCCATGCTCGACGTCGATCCCCAGGGCTTCGATGTGATGGACCGCAAGCTGCTCGAGGCGGTGATTCATCGCTTCGATGGTGGACCGGTCGGCCTCGACAATGTCGCGGCGGCGATCGGTGAGGAGTCCGGCACCATCGAGGACGTGATCGAGCCCTATCTGATCCAGCAAGGCTACCTTCAGCGCACGCCGCGCGGTCGCATCGCAACGGCGGCGGCGTACCGCCATCTTGGCGTGTTGCCGCCGACGACCTCCGGCAGCGAGTTGTTCGACGCATAACAACAGGCTCTACCGACCCGCGATATCCGTCAGGGGCGGTCCTTCCCCAACGAGACCTTGCGCCTCGTCTGCCGACGAAGTGGCCAATGTCCATGAACAGGCGATCGACCGCTTGGACGTCGTCGGCGCAAAGCGCCGTGCCAGCGCTCGCAAACACCGCTGGGGATCTGGAATCCAGTCGCTACGATGAGGAAGGCGATGCCTCTTTCGTGCGCCCCGGGAGCCTCCCGGACACTGCCACTTTCCAGACCAAGGAGTCCGTCATGGCTATCGACATGGACAAGCTCAATGCCTTCATGGGTCGCTTCGTGGTCGACATCGGCGCCGCCCTGCATGCCGGTACGGTGGTGCTCGGCGACCAGCTCGGTCTGTACAAGGCGCTGGCCGACGGGCCGATGAGCCCGGCCGACCTGGCGAGCCGAACCCAGACCGACGAGCGCTATGTGCGCGAATGGCTGAGCGCTCAGGCGGCGGCCGGCTATGTCGAATACGACGCCGACACCCGGCAGTTCCACATGACCGAAGAGCAGGTGTTCGCGCTGGCCACCGAGGGCAGCCCGGCCTTCGTGCCGGGGGCTTTCCAGGTGGCGCTTGGTGCACTGAAGGCCGTGCCCAAGCTGGCTGGCGTGTTCCGCACCGGACTGGGCTTCGGCTGGCACCAGCACGACCCGTTGCTGTTCCAGGGCACCGAGCGCTTCTTTAGGCCGGGCTATGCGGCCAACCTCGTAACGAACTGGATCCCCGCCCTCGATGGGGTGGAGTCTTGCCTCAAGTCCGGCGCACGGGTGGCTGATGTGGGTTGCGGCCACGGCGCCTCCACGATCCTGATGGCAGAAGCCTATCCGGAGAGCCGCTTCGTCGGCTTCGATTACCACGCGCCGTCGATCGACTGGGCGCGACAGGTGGCGGCCGAGGCGGGGGTCGCCGACCGGGTGAGCTTCGAGGTGGCCTCGGCCAAGGACTTCCCCGGTGGCGACTACGATCTCGTGGCCTTCTTCGATTGCCTGCACGACATGGGTGATCCGGTTGGCGCCTCGCGTCACGTCAGGGCGGCGCTGAAGCCCGGCGGCTGCTGGATGATCGTGGAGCCGTTCGCCCACGATGCGCTGCAGGACAACCTCAACCCGGTCGGCCGCATCTTCTATTCGGCCTCGACGATGATCTGCACGCCCGCCTCGCGTTCACAGGAGGTGGGGCTGGCGCTCGGCGCTCAGGCCGGCGAGCGACGCCTGCGCACGGTCGTCAACGACGGCGGCTTCCGGCAGTTCCGGCGCGCGACCGAAACGCCGTTCAACCTGGTGTTCGAGGCGCGGCCCTAGCCGCCAGGGTCGACGGCGTGCCTCAGTCGAGCCGACCGCGCGCATCGATCGGCCACACCGCCTCGACAACCCCCCGGTCGAGGCCACCGCGCACGGCGACGAGGTGCTCATGCAGGTTGACGGTCGGGTCGCAATGGCCTGGCACCAGCCACACGGTGTCGCCCATCGCCGGCAGCGGCTCGTCGCCGCGCGGGTGCAGCAGGCCGTGCTCGTCACCACCATTCCTGAACTCGAAGTTTCGGCCCCACACTGTCGGCAGGCCGGAATCGATCGCGTGCGACTTGTGGCCGGCGTCGACCACCGCATGCGCCGCATGGCGGGCGATCACCTGGCTCCTGACGAACAGGGCATGCTCGAAGCGCGGGGACCCGGGCAACGGTGCATTGCGCGCGTAATCGGCGTCCATGAACGCATAGCTGCCCGGTTGGATCTCGCCGTAGACACCGCTGGCGGCCTCGAGCAGGAAGCTGCCGCTGCCGGCGCCCGTGACCAGCGGGCAATCGATGCTGAGGGACGTGACCGCGGCGCGTGCGGCGGTGGCCATCGCGACGGCTTGGCGGATCGCCGTTTCCCGCTCGGCGACGCTGCGCAGGTGCTGCGCACCGCCGTGGTAGGCCTGCAAGCCGGCGAAGCGCAGGCCATCGTGCGCGACGACCTGACGCGCCAGCGCACCGGCCTCGGCGGCTGGCACGCCGCAGCGGCCCTGGCCGGCGTCGATCTCGACGTAGACGTCGATCTGCCGGCCGCTCGCTTGGATCGCCGCAGCCAGGCGCTCGATGCCGACCACGCTGTCGACCGCGATAGCCAGCTGGACGTCGGACGGCAGCGCCGCCAGCCGCGCCAGCTTGGTGGGTGCGATCACCTCGTTGCTGACGAACACATCGCGCACCCCGCCGGCGGCCAGCGCCAGGGCCTCGCCGACCTTCTGCACGCACACACCGACCGCGCCGCGGGCGACCTGATGCAGCGCGATCGCCGAACACTTGTGGGTCTTGGCGTGGGGCCGCAGCCGCACGCCGTGCGAGCGGGCAAAGGCGTCCATGGCGGCGAGATTTCGCTCGAAGGCGTCGATTTCCACCACCAGCGCGGGGCTGTCGATCGCGTCAACGGGATCACCGACCCGGGCGGGAGCAGGACGCATCGGGCGAGTCGACTCAGGCCGCGTGGCCGACCTTGTCGCCCGCAGCGGCAGGTTGGCTATCGCGGGCGCCGTCGCTGAACTCATCGTGCTGCAGGCCATCGAGGTGCGAGGTGTCGCTCCAGCCGACCAGCGTAAAGCCCTCGGGCGTGTACAGCAGCCGGTTGACCGCGGTGTTGCCGAGCTGCCAGGTGCGCGGCGCGTCGAGGCCAACGCGCGCTGCGGCGCGATACAGACAGTCCATCACGCCGCCGTGCGCCACCAGTGCGATCACCTGGCCCGGATGGCGGCTTGCCAGCCGCTCGGCGGTATCGACCACGCGCGCGTAGAAGGCACGCAAGGTCTCGCCACCTTCCGGGCCGAAGTCGACATCGCGCGCCCGCCAGCGCGCGCTCTCGGCGGGCCAGTGGGTCTCGATGTCCGCCCAGGTCTGGCCCTCGAACCGACCGAAGGCTCGTTCGCGCAGTCCGCGGTCGGTCCGAACCGCGAGCCCGGCGGCCGCGCCGATGGCGAGTGCGGTGTCATGGGCGCGCGCCAAGTCGCTGGCATAGACCACGTCGAGGCCTTCGCCGCTGAGGGCCTGCGCCACGCGCCCGGCCTGCCAGCGGCCCTTGTCGTTCAGGCCGATGTCGAGCTGGCCCTGGATGCGCGTGTCGACGTTCCACGCGGTCTCGCCGTGGCGTACCGCGACGATGCGGGTGAGTTGCGACTGCGGCATCAGGTGCCGCTCGCGTTCAGACGTGCGTTGAGGCTGTAGCCGCCGCTGAAGGACGCCTCCGCCAGCACATGGCCGCGCATCGCAGCCCGCACTTGCGCGCCGGTGAAGCTGCCTTCGACCGCGAGCCGTGCGACATCGAGCGCATACAGCGTGAAGATGTAGCGATGCCGCAGCGCGTCGTTGAAGGGCGGGAACGGGCCATCGTAGCCATGGTAGCTCCCGCTCATGTCAGCGTTGCCGGCGAACCAGCCGGTGTAGTCGTTGAGTCCGTGGCGGGCGCCGTGCAGTGTGGCCGGGCCGGGCTTGCCACGCACCGTGAAGCCGCGGCTGAACTCGCCCTCCGCCAGCGCGCCCAGCGACGGCGGCAGGTCGACCAGCACCCAGTGGAAGAAATCGACCCGCGGCAGGTCGGCCGGGACTTCCCGGTCGGGCTGGTTCACGTCGTCGCCGCGGCTCGGCACGTCGGGGTCATGGCAGATCAGCGCCAGGCTCTTCGTGCCGGGCGGCACGCCGCTCCAGGCCAATTGCGGCGAGACGTTGTCCGAGAAGCTCACGGTGCTCGTGGCGTCGGGCCGGCCGGCCGCGTACTGCTGCGGAATGAGGGCGCCGTCGGCCCAGCTGCTGCTCGTCAATTTCATCGGCGGTCCTGTCGTGCGTGGCCGTCGTGGGTCAGACGCCCCAGACGATCTCTTCGTCGGCGGCGTGCGCGCGTTTCATCATCTCCACCAGCGGCCAGGCCCGCTGGCGCAGGCTCACGCCCTCGCGTGGTGGCAGCGTCTTGCCGTCGGCGCGCGCGTCGGCCTCGGCCTGCTGGCGCGCCTGCTCCTCGGCAAGCACCGCGGACTCGAGCGCGGCAATCGCCCCGGGCATGTCGGCCGGCAGCACGATGCCTTTCGCGCCGGGCTCCTTGCCCATCGTGCGCAGCACGGCATCGCCGATCGGGCCGGTCATGATCACGTCGCCGGCCGCCTTGGACTTGAACTTGTACAGCATGGTTTCGACCTTTCAGGATCGATACAGGTGGTCGCGCTGGAATGGGTAGACCGATTGTGCCCCGCGCACCGGCGTCGCCCCGACCTTCCCGTCGGGCCGGCTGGCCAGCAACTGGTTCAGCGACATCCAACCGCGCTCGAAGCCCATCGCGCTGCCCGCCAGATAGAGCCGGTAGGCGTGCACCACGCGCTCGCTGGTCAGCGCACGCGCCGCGTCGAGCCGGGCCTCCAGGGCATCGCTCCAGGCCCACAGCGTGCGGGCGTAGTGGGGACGCAGGTTCTCGACGTCGAGCGTCTCCAGCCCGGCCTCGGCCATCGCCGCCATCACGTGCGAAACGTGCACCAGTTCGCCGCCCGGGAAGATGTAGCGCTCGACGAAATCGCCGATGCCAGCGCCGAGCTGCTCGTTGTGCAGCCCGCCGGCGGTGATGCCGTGGTTCATCAGCAAGCCGCCTGGCTTCAGCAGTCGCCGGAGCTTGCGGAAGTAGGGCAGCAACTGGGCCCGGCCGACGTGCTCGAACATGCCGATCGAAGCGATCTTGTCGTAGGGCCCGCCGTCCGTGCCGTGCTCGGGCACGTCGCGGTAGTCGCACAGCGCGATGCTCACGCGGTCGGCGAGGCCGCGCTCGGCGATCAGCCGCATCACGTAGGCATGCTGCTGCGTCGATAGCGTGATGCCGTGCGCCCGCACGCCATGGTGCTCTGCCGCCCACAGCAGCAAGGCGCCCCAGCCGGCGCCGACGTCGAGCAGCCGCTCGCCGGGCCGGAGCATCAGCTTGCGGCACAGCAGCTCCAGCTTGGCTTCCTGCGCCGCCGCGAGGGTGTTCACGCCGTCGGGCCAGTAGGCGCAGGAGTACACGCGCCGCGGGTCCAGCCACAGCGCGTAGAAGTCGTTCGAGACGTCGTAGTGGAACTCGATCTGCTCGCGGTCGCGCCGCGGCTGGTGCCGGGACAGCGAGCGGCTGCTGCGCCGCAGCCGTGACCACCAGCGGGCCGGACCGGCGGCGTCGTCCAGTCGCGTCGGGTCGCCTGGCACCAGGGCCGCTGCCACCTCCGCAAGGTCGCGCATCGTGCCGTCGATCTGCAACTGGCCTTCGACGTAAGCCTCGGCCAGCCGGCCGACCTGACCGAGCGCCAGCAGCGGCAGCAGGCGCGCGTCCAGCAGTCGCAGCACGACCGAAGCGTGCTCGGCCCCCACCGCAATGCCCCCTGGCAGCTCGAGGCGTGTCCGCACCGGCAGAGACTGCAGGCGCGCGGACACGGTGGCGATCCAGCGCGCCGGGGCCCCGGATCGCGGTGCGGTGGCGTTGCCATCGATCGACGGCGTGGTCATCGGCTTCAGCGTGCTCATTGGTGATGAACTCCTGACGCTATGCTCGACGCAAATTTACCCAGAATGCGGCGGTGCCGCATCACCCTTGCCAATGAAACTGATTCGTTACGGTATGCCGGGGCGCGAGAAGCCGGGCCTGGTGGATGCCCACGGCGTGCTGCGCGACCTGTCCGGCGTGACGCCGCACCTCGACCTGCCGAGCCTCGGACTGGCGGGCCTGCAGCGCTTGCGCCGGATCAAACCCGAGAGCCTGCCGCGCGTGCGCGGCACGCCGCGCCTGGGTGTGCCGTTCACCGGCATCAGCAAGCTGGTCGCGATCGGCCTGAACTACAGCGACCATGCTGCCGAGTCCGGCATGCGGGTGCCGACCGAGCCGATCGTCTTCATGAAGGCGACCACCTGCATCACCGGCCCCAACGACCCCATCGAGCTGCCGCCGGGATCCCTGAAGACTGACTGGGAGGTTGAGCTGGGCGTCGTGATCGGAAAGACCGCCAAGCGCGTGTCCGAGGCCCAGGCGCTGGACCACGTGGCCGGCTACTGCGTGGTGAACGACGTGAGCGAGCGCCATTGGCAGGCCGAGCGCGGTGGCACCTGGGACAAAGGCAAGGGCTTCGACAGTTTCGGTCCGATCGGCCCCTGGCTCGTGACGCGCGACGAGGTCCCCGACCCGCAGGTGCTGTCGATGTGGCTGGACGTCAACGGCGCGTCGCGCCAGCGCGGCAACACCGCGACGATGGTGTTCAGCGTGGCGCGGATCATCAGCTATGTCAGCGAATGCATGACGCTGCTGCCCGGCGACGTGATCGCCACCGGCACGCCGCCCGGGGTGGGCCTGGGCATGAAGCCGGTGCCGCAGTTCCTGAAGGTCGGCGACGTGGTGAGCCTGGGCATCGAGGGCCTGGGCGCACAGCGCCAGGTGGTCGTCCCCGGGTGAGCAGGGCGATCCGGGCGACGCCGCACCCGACGTGAAAAAGGGCGCCCGCAGGCGCCCTCGTTCGAGAAGTGGAAGCCGGACTCAGGCCGCCAGCTTGAACACCTTCACCGCTTCGGTCAGCTTGTGCGACTGATCGCGCAGCGAATGCGATGCGGCGGCGGCCTGTTCCACCAGCGCGGCGTTCTGCTGGGTCGAGCTGTCCATCTGCTCGATCGAGCGGTTCACCTGCTCGATGCCTGCGCTCTGCTCGCGGCTGGCGACGCTGATCTCGCTCATGATGTGCGTTACCTGGCGCACGCTGGCGAGGATCTCGTCCATCGTCGAGCCGGCCTGATCGACCAGCCGCGTGCCGGTTTCCACCTTGTCGACCGAGTCGCCGATCAACGTCTTGATTTCCTTGGCGGCAGCGGCGCTGCGCTGCGCCAGGTTGCGCACCTCACCGGCCACCACAGCAAAGCCGCGCCCTTGCTCGCCGGCGCGAGCGGCTTCCACCGCCGCGTTGAGCGCCAGGATGTTGGTCTGGAAGGCAATGCCGTCGATCACGCCGATGATGTCGGCGATCTTGCGGGCGCTGCTGTTGATGTCGTTCATGGTCGAGACCACCTGCGTCATCACCTCGCCGCCGCGGCTGGCCACGTCGCTGGCGCTGACCACCAGCTGGTTGGCCTGCTGCGCGTTGTCGGCGTTCTGACGCACGGTCGACGTGAGCTGCTCCATCGAGCTGGCGGTCTGCTGCAGGCCGCTCGCCTGGGTCTCGGTGCGGGTGCTCAGGTCGGTGTTGCCCGAGGCGATCTCGTTCGAGGCCACGGACACCTGCTCGGCCGATTCCCGCACCTGGGCGATCGTACTCAGCAGCTTCTTGCGCATCTGGTTGAGTTCGTGGTTCAGCCAGGCGATCTCGTCGCGGCCGCTGGACGAGATCTTCGTCGCCAGGTCGCCGGCGGCGATGCGCGACACCGACGCCACCACGTCTTCGACGGGCCCCCGCACGCTCTGGCGGATCGCCCAGCCCAGCCAGGCGCCGAACACCGCGGTCGCCAGCACCAGGCCGGCGATCGTCCACAGCGTGCGCTGCGCGTTCTTCTGCAGGTCGCCCAGCTTGGTCGATACGGCCGGATCGTTCACGGCGGCGAGCAGGGCATAGGCCTCGCCGGTGGCCGAGCGCACGTTCCAGACGCTGAGGGCCCCGAGCGCCAGCGTCAGCACCACCATGATGGTGAAGCCTGCGGCGATGCGAGTGGTCAGTCGGTAGTTCAGCAAGTTCATCGTGAAGGTCTCCGCTACGTCGGGTTCGTTTCATCACGAATCCCGGTCCCGGGCCGGTGTGCACACGGCAAGCCGGCATCCTTGGGGTCTCCGGGGAATATCGACCCGGGCGACCCGGACTGAAGCGGGGATCAGCGGCGGATTTGCCAGGGTTTTCACGGGGCAGACCCCGCGAGGGCTCAGAAGCTGCCGCGCAGCACCAGCGCCACGCCGCCGCGGCGAGTGCGCAGCGAGAGCCGGTAACCGGAGTCGAGCTGCATCGCCACGCTGCCGCGGTCGAAGCCAAGGCGCGACTTGCGCGTCTTCCATTCCACACCGCCGCGGGTGGTGTAGTACGCCGCGGCAGGGTTCGGGCCCAGGCCCTGGGCCGCCGAGGTGTCGGCGTACAGCGTCGACTGGTCCGACAGCTGCAGCCGCCAGCCCACGGTGACGGCCGGCCCGCCGGTCTGCCCGGTCAGCCGCTCCGGCTCGCTGCCGATCGCGGGCGCGATCACGCTGTGCGTCACGGTGCCGACCCCCAGCGCCAGCGCCACCCGGCCGCTCGACGCCCACCAGCGGTAGTCGATGCTCGAGGTCTCGGCGCGGTTGCCGAGCTCAAGCGCGCCCGAAACCTGGCGGTCGAGTCCCGGCTCCTGCCGGATCTCGACGCTGGTGGAATAGTGGATCCGGTCGCGGCGACGGCTGTCGTTCCACAGCGCCAGGGTCTGCTCGCCGTCCGGCGGCTCGGCGATCGGCGCCGGCGTCTCGGCGCGCCACGGGCTTTCCTCCGCCTGGGCTGCTGCGAGGAGCGGTGCCATCAGCACTGCCACAGCGACTCGGCGGGTGCGTTCGAGACACTTTCCGTGCGCCGACCCGTCCATGGAATTCATCGTACGCCTCGGCCCCGGCGTCGCGGAGGGCGGCACGGCCGCCGGGCACTGGCTTGAGGGGGTGGACATGGCACGCGCCTGAGGGGGTGGACGACGATGAGTCCAATGTCGCACCCGGCGCGCGCGCGTTCCGTCGGACGCGGCTGACGCTGCGCGTAGGAAGATGGCGCACGCCGACGGCGGGCCGCGCGCGCCGGCGCGGCGCCGTGCTCAGGCGATCACGCTGAGCTTGGCGGCCGTGACCTTGAAGCCAGGGATCTTCGCCACGTCGTCCAGGGCGTCGCCGGTCAGCTTGTTCGCCGCCGCCTCCCAGAAGGCGAACGGCAGAAACACCTGGCCGGGCTGCACCTCGGTGCTGACGCGCACGCGCGCCTGCACCGCACCGTGCCGCGTCGACATCAGCACCGCCTGGCCGTCGCGCACGCCGACCGTCAGCGCATCCGCCGGATGCAGCGACACCAGCGCCTCGGGCGCGATGGCGTCCAGCATGCTGGCGTGCCGTGTCATCGCGCCGGTGTGCCAATGCTCGAGCACGCGGCCGGTGGTCAGGACGAAGGGGTACTCGGCGTCGATCTGCTCGGCGCCGGGGCGGAACACGGTCGGTACCACGGTCGCTCGGCCGTCGGCCGTCGGGAAGCGATCGATGAAGACCACCGCAGCGCCGGGGTCGTCCTCGCTCGCCGCGGGCGTCATCACCGCGTCGGCCTTGACCAGGCGGCTCCAGGGGACGCCGGCCAGCGGCGGCATGCTGACGCGCATCTCCTCGTAGACGCGCGCCACCGCCGCCTGCGAGGCGCGCTTGCCGCCGCCGTCTTCGTCGCGCCAGTAGTTCCAGGCCAGGCCCAGACGCCGGCCGACGCGCTCGATGATCCACAGATCCTGCATCGCGAGCTCGGGCGGATCGAGCGCGGGGCGGCCGATCTGGATCAGCCGGTCGGTGTTCGTGTAGCTGCCCCACTTCTCGGCATGGGCCGAGGCCGGCAGCACCACGTCGGCCAGCATCGCGGTCTCGGTGAGGAAGATGTCCTGCACGACCAGATGCTCCAGGCCTGCCAGTGCCCGGCGGGCATGGCTGAGGTCGGGGTCCGACATCGCCGGGTTCTCGCCCTCGACGTAGATGCCGCGGATGCGGCCTTCGCTGGCCGCATGCATGATCTCGACGACGGTCAGGCCGGGCGTCGCATCCAGTGGCTCGGGCGTGGCCCACAGGCGCTCGAAGGCCTGGCGCACCGTCGGGTTGATGACGCGCTGGTAGTTGGGCAGCATCATCGGGATCAGCCCGGCGTCGCTGGCGCCCTGCACGTTGTTCTGGCCGCGCAGCGGATGCAGGCCGGTGCCGACACGTCCGATCTGGCCAGTCAGCATCGCCAACGCGATCAGCCCGCGCGCGTTGTCGGTGCCGTGCACATGCTGGCTCACGCCCATGCCCCAGAGAATCATCGAGCCCTTGCTGGTGGCATAGGCGCGGGCCACGTCGCGGATCGTCTGCGCGTCGATGCCGCAGATCTCGCTCATGCGCTCCGGCGTCGCCTCGGCCACCGAGGCCTTCAGTGCCTCGTAGCCGTTGACGCGCGCCGCGACGAAGGCCTCATCGACCAGTCCCTCGGCGACGATCACGTGCAGCAGCCCGTTGAGCAGCGCGACGTCGGTGTCGGGACGGAACTGCAGGTGCCAGGTGGCGCGACGCGTCAGCGCGGTGTGACGCGGATCGCAGATCACCAGCCGGGCGCCGCGGTCGACCGCGTTCTTGATCCAGCTCGCCGCGACCGGGTGGTTCACCGCCGGGTTCGCGCCGATCAGGAAGATCAGGTCGGCGTGGGCGACATCCTCCACCGGGTTGCTGACCGCCCCCGAGCCGATGCCCTCCAGCAGCGCCGCCACCGAGCTGGCATGGCACAGCCGCGTGCAGTGATCGACGTTGTTGGTCCGGAAGCCCTGCCGCACCAGCTTCTGGAACAGGTAGGCCTCCTCGTTGCTGCCCTTGGCCGAGCCGAAGCCCGCGAGCGGGATGTCGTTGCCGCGCAGGCCGGCCGCCAGCGCCTCGTCGCGCAGCCGGGCCAGGCCGCCGGCCGCGAGCTCCATCGCCTCGTCCCAGGTCGCCGTGCGGAAGATGTCCGTCGGCTTCAGCTGGCCCTGCTTGAGGCGCTCGATGTCGGCCGGGTCCTTGGCCACGCCTTCGCGTCGGATCAGCGGCGTGGTCAGGCGGCGCGGGTTGTGGATGTAGTCGAAGCCATAGCGACCCTTCACGCACAGCCGCCCGTGGTTGGCCGGGCCGTCGCGGCCGGTCACGAAATGGATGCGCTCCTCGCCCTGTGCGTTCGGACCGACGTTCCAGGTGAGCTGGCAGCCTACGCCGCAGTAGGGGCAGACCGAATCCACCTGCTTCGTCACTTCCAGCAGCCCGGCGCCGCGGGCCGGCATCAGTGCGCCGGTCGGGCAGGCCTGCACGCATTCGCCGCAGGCCACGCAGCTCGACTCGCCGAGCGTCGCACCGGCATCGAAGGTGATCTGCGCATGCGCGCCGCGGAAGGCCAGGCCGATCACGTCGTTGCCCTGCTCGTCGCGGCAGGCGCGCAGGCAGCGCGTGCACTGGATGCAGGCGTCCAGGTTCACCGCGATCGCCGGGTGCGAAGGGTCGGCCGCCGCGTAATGCGGCGCGTCGCGCTGCGGCAGGCGCCCGCGCGGCACGGCCAGCTGTTCGGCCCATTGGCTGAGTTCCGAGGCCTTCGTGTAGGTGTCGGTGGTGGCACCGGCGTCGCTGACCAGCAGCTCGACCACCATCTTGCGGGCCGACGCGGCGCGCGGGCTCTGCGTCTGCACCTTCATGCCGGCGGCGACGTTGCGGCAGCACGAGGCGGCCAGTGCCCGTTCGCCCTCCACCTCGACCACGCAGGCGCGGCAGTTGCCGGCTGGCGTCAGGCCCTCCTTGTGGCACAGGTGGGGGATGGTCGTGCCTTCGCGCTTCGCGACGGTCCAGATCGTCTCGTCAGCGCCGGCGCTGACCGTGCGGCCGTCGAGCGAGAACTCCACCATCGCGGCCTGTGGCGCGAGCAGCTTCGAAGTCAGCGGTGCGTTCATGCCGTCAGCTCTTCCGGAAAATACTTGATCACGCAGTCCACCGGGTTCGGCGCCGCCTGGCCCAGGCCGCAGATGGACGCATCGCGCATCACCTGCGACAGCTCGGCGAGCAGCGGCAGGTCCCAGCGGTCGCTGGCGATCAGTTCGTTGACCTTGGCGGTGCCCGAACGGCACGGCGTGCACTGCCCGCAGCTCTCGTGCTCGAAGAAGCGCATCAGGTTGCGCGCCACGTCCGTCACGCGGTCCTGGTCAGACAACACCACCACCGCCGCCGAGCCGATGAAGCAGCCGTGCGGCTGCAGCGTGTCGAAGTCCAGCGGCACGTCGGCCAGGCGCTCGGGCAGGATGCCGCCCGAGGCGCCGCCCGGCAGGTAGGCGTGCAGCTGGTGGCCGTCCAGCATGCCGCCACAGTACTCGTCGACCAGCTCGCGCAGCGTGATGCCGGCCGGCGCGAGGTGCACGCCCGGCTTCTTCACGCGGCCGCTCACCGAGAACGAGCGCAGCCCCTTGCGCTCGTGGCGGCCGTGGCCGGCGAACCAGTCGCCACCCTTCTCGAGGATGTCGCGCACCCAGTACAGCGTCTCGAAGTTGTGCTCCAGCGTCGGGCGCCCGAACAGGCCGACCTGCGCCACGTAGGGCGGTCTCAGGCGCGGCATGCCGCGCTTGCCTTCGATCGACTCGATCATCGCGGACTCCTCGCCGCAGATGTAGGCGCCGGCGCCGCGGCGCAGCTCGATCGCCGGCATGTCGCGCATCGGCGGGTCGGCTCGCAGCGCCGCCAGCTCGCGCTCGAGCAGGGTGCGGCAGCCGTGGTACTCGTCGCGCAGGTAGATGTAGACGGCGTCGACGCCGACCGCCCAGGCCGCGATCAGCAGGCCCTCGAGGAAGCGGTGCGGATCGCGCTCGAGGTAATGGCGGTCCTTGAAGGTGCCCGGCTCGCCTTCGTCGATGTTCACCGCCATCAGGCGCGGCGCCGCCTGCTCGCGCACGATGCGCCACTTGCGCCCGGCCGGGAAGCCGGCCCCCCCGAGCCCGCGCAGACCCGAAGCTTCCATCGTCGACAGCACCGTCTCCAGCGGCCGTTCGCCGCTCAGGCACTGCCGCAGCGTGCGGTAGCCGCCGGCGTCGTGATAGGACGGGAGCGTGGTGTAAGGCGCGGGTTCGTGCTTCGTGCGGCCGGCGGTCACTGCAGCCTGCACGGCTTCGGGTGTCGCGTTCGGCACCGGGCACTGGTGCACGACGGCCGCCGGGGCCTGCTCGCAGCGGCCGATGCACGGGGCGGCGATCACGCGCACCTCGGTCCCCAGCAATGCGGGCAGGCGGGTCAGCAGATCCCGGGCGCCGGTCAGCTCGCAGGCGATGCCGTCGCAGACGCGGACGGTCAGCGGCGCGGGCTCCGGATAGCTGCCGTCGGCCTTCGCCTGGACCACTTCGAAGTGGTGATAAAAGCTCGCCACTTCATAAACTTCGGCCTGGGAAAGGCGCAGTAACTGAGCCAGAGCAGCCAGATGGTCGGTGCGCAGCTGACCGAAATGATCGTTCAGCGTGTGCAGGTGCTCGATCAGCAGGTCGCGCCGCAACGGGGTCTGAGGCCTGGCCGCCAGCAGGGCCTGGACCGTGCTCAATGCCTGGGCGTCGACCGGGCGGTCGCCCGAGGCCCGACGCGGTTTGACGGCCGGGTCGCGCAGGACCTGGATCGGGATCACGGGCGCATTCATAGCTCGGGAATTCCTTGGGTATCGGCGCCGTTCGCTTATGTTTCAATGAGCATATGCCCGGGCGCTGTCTCGTCCCGGGACGATAGCGGGCCCCCCTCACTCTGATATGCACAAGGCCGCCTAATCATGCGGATCCAGATCACCCCTCACTGGGGCGTCGCCCAGGACGTCGACCACCTCGTCGACACCACCGCGCTGCTGACCCTGCTGGCCGCGATCCAGGAGACCGGCGCGATCGCGCAGGCGGCTCGCAGCGTCGGCCTGTCCTACCGCCACGCCTGGGGGCAGGTGAAGCGTGCCGAGGACCTGTTCGGCTACCCGCTGGTCAACGCCGGCCGCGGCCGCGGCTCCACGCTGACGCCGCTGGCCGAGAAGCTGATCTGGGCCGATCGCCGCATTGCCGCGCGGCTGTCACCGCTGCTGTCGTCGCTGGCGTCGGAGCTGGAGAACGAGCTCGGCCGCACGCTGCCGCAACGCACCGATGGCTCCGCGGCGCTGCGCCTGCACGCCAGCCATGGCTTTGCGGTGGCGGCGCTGGTGGAGAAGCTCGAGGCCGCGTCGCTGTCGGTCGAGCTGCGCTACCGCAACAGCTTCGAGTCGGTGTCGGCGTTGGCGCGCGGCGAGTGCGACCTGGCCGGCTTCCACGTGCCGATCGGCGAGTTCGAGGCGCCGGCGGTCAAGCGCTACATGAAGTGGCTCAAGCCGCAGACCCACAGCCTGGTGCACCTGGCGGTGCGTACCCAGGGCCTGTTCGTCGCACCGGGCAACCCCAAGCGCATCCGCACGCTGGCCGACTTGCAGCGCCCCGGCGTGCGCTTCGTCAACCGGCCCGAGGGTTCGGGCACGCGCATGCTCACCGAGTTGCTGCTGAACCAGGCGGGCGTGGTGCCGGCCGAGATCAGCGGCTACGAGAGCACCGAATTCACGCATGCGGCAGTGGCCGCCTACATCGCCAGCGGCATGGCCGACGTCGGCATCGGCGTGCAGACCGCGGCGCAGCGCTTCGGCCTGCCGTTCATCCCGCTGGTGCGCGAGCGCTATTTCTTCGCGCTGCCGACCGCGTCGCTGAACCGGCCGGCCATGCGCACCGTGCTGGACCTGATGCAGTCGCCGGTCTACCGCTCGTCGGTGTCGTCGCTGGTCGGCTACGAGGCCGGCGAGACCGGCCGGGTGCTGAGCGTGACCGAGGCGTTCGACCGCTAGGGTCAGGCGTCTTTGCTGCGCCGCTCGCGCAGGCGCCGGTAGATGAGGCCGCGCGACACGCCGAGCTGGCGCGCGGCGCGCGACACGTTGCCGCCGCATTCGAGCAGGGTGCTGTCGATCATGCGGCGGTGCGAGTCCACCAGCGTCAGCGCCTCGCCCTCGCTGCGCGCGTCGCCGCCGACCGGCGCGGTCGCGGTTGCGGTCGCGCTATCGGGCTCGGAGAAAGCGGGCGTCGCCACCGGGCTGGCGAAAGCCAATGCCGTGGCCCCGTGGTGGCCGTCCTTCTCGGGCGGCTGCGCCTCGAGCCACATGCCCAGCCCGCCCGGAACGCGGTGCGACTGCACGCGGGCTCCGTGGGCCAGCGAGAGCAGGCTCTCGAGGTCGATGCCGAAGGTCTGTTCGACCGTCGGCGAGCCGGCGTGCGCGCCCGCCAGCAGCCGGGTGCCCGCGCCGTTGACCCAGCACACGCGGCCGTTGCCGTCGATCGCGGCCAGGCCCTCGAGGGGCGTGTGCAGCAGGCCCGGGCTCGACTGGAAGCGAAGCAGCAGATGCTCGCGCGACTGCGCGCGCAGCAGGCGGTTCTCGATCGTCGTCGCATAGAGGCGCACCATCGCCGCCGCGTCGAAGCGGAACTGCTCCTCCTCGGACGACAGATCGAGCACGCCGGCGATCTCGCCGTGCGTGTTGCGGATCGGTGCGGCGGCGCAGTACATCACGTTGAAGCCGCTGAAGAAGTGCTCGGCGCCGCTCACCACGCAGACCTCGCCGGTGCGCGCCGACACGCCGGGCGCGCCGGTGCCGACGTTGGACTCGGCGAGATCGTTGCCGACCCGCGCCATGATCGGCATCAGCCGACCCTCGCCGAGGGCGGTGGGCGTCGCATGCACGATCACGCCGTCGTTGCTGGTCAGCAGGGCCTTGCAGGCGGTGCCGGCCAGGGCCGCGTCGAGCTGCGACAGATCGTCCTTCGCCGCGTCGAGCAGCTGGCGGTTGCGCGCCAGCGCGCCCGCCACGCGCGACTTGGTGATCGGCGAGAAGGTCACGTGCTCGTTCGGCCTGCGGCGCGCGCCGACGCAACGTGTCCACGACTGGATCACCAGTTCGGGCACCAGCCCCGAGGGGCGCACGCCCTCCTCGAAGAAGCGCTCGCGTGCCAGGGCCACGCGCTGCTCGGCGGTGGCGAAGAAGGGGCCGGCCGGCAGACGGGATTCGGGGCTGGGTCGTTGGCGAACAGCGGGCACTCTGGCGGTCATGGACGGACTCCGTGAGGGTGCGTGAATCTGTACCAGGCTGGAACAAAAAACGCCTAGGGAAACTACTTGATTGGGCTGCCTGGGAGGCAAAACCTATCGTTCGCCCTGCATTCTGAGGCTGCGGCATGTCGTCGGGCCGTCGCAATGGGAGACGAAGGATGAAGCGGGATTTCGCGAGGGCCGTGCTCGGCGTGGCCCTGGCATGTCTGGCGCCCCTGGCGCTGGCGCAGACGATCGACGACCTCAAGCGCGACGCGACGACGCCCGGCGACGTGACGACCTACGGCATGGGCTGGGGGCAGCAGCGCTACTCGGCGCTGGCCAAGATCAACAAGACCACCGTCAAGCGCCTGGTGCCGGCCTGGAACCTTAGCCTCGACAACTCCGCGAACGCCTCGACGCAGCCGCTGCTGATCGGCGGCGTGATGTACGTGTCGACGCACAACGCCACGGTGGCGATCGACGCCGAGAGCGGTCGCCAGAAGTGGAAGGTCGCCATCGACCTGCCGGCCGACGTGAACGGCTACCTCTGCTGCGGCATCCAGAGCCGCGGCATGGCCGCGCTCGATGGCGTGCTCTACCGCACCACCATCGATGCCCACGTGCTGGCCATCGACATGGCCAGCGGGAAGACGCTGTGGAAGCAGAAGGCGGCCGACTACAAGCAGGGCTACAGCATGACCCACGCGCCGCTGGTCGCCGGCGGCGTGCTGATCACCGGCATCTCCGGCGGCGAGTACGGCACGCGTGGCTTCCTCGATGGCTGGGACCTGAAGACCGGCGAGAAGAAGTGGCGCACCTGGACCGTGCCCGCTCCCGGCGAGCCCGGCTCGGAGACCTGGAACGCCGACCGCCACGACAAGGGCGGTGCGCCCACCTGGCTGACCGGCACCTACGACCCGGAGCTCAACCTCGTCTACTGGGGCACCGGCAACGGCGGGCCGTGGAACCCGGCGTGGCGCGGCAAGGATTCGCTCTACATCTGCTCCATCCTCGCGCTCGACCCGGCCACCGGCAAGATCGTCTGGCACTATCAGACCTCGCCCGGCGACCCCTACGACTACGACGCCACCAACGAGCTGGTGCTGGGCGAACTGCCGGTGAACGGCGCCGCCCGCAAGGTGCTGATGCAGGCCAACCGCAACGGCTACTTCTACGTGCTCGACCGCAGCAACGGCAAGCTGCTATCGGCCACGCAGTTCGCGCAGAAGGTCAACTGGGCGAGCGGCATCGACATGAAGACCGGCCGCCCCATCGACACCGAGATGACGAAGGCAGTGCGGTCCAATGTCGAGAGCAAGGACTTCATCGAGGCCTGGCCCAGTGCCTTCGGTGCGAAGAACTGGATGCCGATGAGCTTCGACCCGCTGAAGAAGCGCGTCTACCTGAACACGCTCAACTTCGGCATGAAGGTCAAGTACGGCACCCCGGCCTACCGCCAGGGGGCCTGGTACCTGGGGCTCGAACTCGGGGGGTGGGTCGATCCGGACGGAGGCATGCGTGGCGCGCTGGTCGCCTGGGATCCCACCACCGGCAGGAAGCTGTGGGAGAGCCCGACCGCCGCGCCGTACTGGAGCGGCGTGCTCTCCACCGCTGGCGGGCTGGTGTTCACCGGCGCGCAGACCGGCGAGTTCATGGCCTTCGACGCCGACACCGGCACGAAGCTGTGGCAGTTCCAGACCGGCTCGGGCATCTCCGGCCTGCCGATCACCTGGGAACTCAAGGGCCAGCAGTACGTCACCGTGACCAGCGGCGCCGCCACCGTGTACGGCTTCCTCGGCGGTGATGCCAAGCTGGCGCAGGTGCCGGCGGGCTCGTCGGTGTGGACCTTCAGGCTGATCGACTGATGCCGGCCGCGATGACCCGCGCCCGTGCGGCCGTGTTCGCCGCGCTGCTGGCGGCCGTTCTGCTGCCGGGGCCGGTGGCCCGAGCGCAGGCGCCCGAAGGCGGCGCGAGCGCCGCGCTGGGGCGCTCGCTCTACACCAGCTACTGCGCGCGCTGTCACGGCGTGAACATGGTCAGCAACGGTGCCAGCTTCGACCTGCGCAGCTTCCCGAAGGAACAGCGCGAGCGCTTCGAACGATCGGTGACGCAGGGGCTGCGTGCCATGCCGGCCTGGGGCTCGACCTTCCAGCCGGACGAACTGGCGTCGCTGTGGCTGTTCGTCAGTGCTGCCGCCAGCCCGCCGTGAAGGCGGCGAAGCGGTGGGGCCGTGTCGCGGCCGGACCGGGTAGACCCGCTTCGGTTTCTCCCTCTGGCGGCCCTGCAGGGGCCGCCCCTAGCATCGATGCGGTCCGCCGATCAGGAGTTCGCCATGACATCCGCCGTCCCCTTCCTGCAAGCCCGTGACCTGCTGCTGCGCCTGCGCGACGACCAGGCCGCTGCAGCGCGAGAGTTTCGCTGGCCGGCGCTCGGCGAGTTCAACTGGGCGCTGGACCACTTCGACGCGATGGCGCGCGACCCCGCACGCGCCGATGCGCCGGCGCTGTGGATCGTCGGCGAGGACGGCAGCGAGGTGAAGCGCTCCTTCCGCGAGCTGTCGCAGCGCTCGGCCCAGGTGGCCAACCACCTGCGCGCCCTGGGTGTGCGGCGCGGCGACCGCGTGCTGCTGATGCTCGGCAACGAGCTGGCGCTGTGGGAGACCATGCTGGCGGCGATGAAGCTGGGCGCGGTGCTGATCCCGGCCACGGCGCTGCTGACCACCGAGGATCTGCGCGACCGCATGGAGCGCGGCGACGTGCGGCACGTGGTGACGGCCAGCGCGCAGACCGACAAGTTCGCGCCGCTGCCGGGCGACTACACGCGCATCAGCATCGGCGAGGCCCAGCCCGGCTGGCAGCGCTTCGAGGACGCCGCCGCCGCGCCGTCCGCCTTCACCCCCGACGGACCGACGCGCGCCAGCGACCCGCTGCTGCTGTACTTCACCTCGGGCACCACCTCCAAGCCCAAGCTGGTGCTGCACACCCACCAGAGCTATCCGGTGGGGCACCTGTCGACGATGTACTGGATCGGCCTGCGGCCGGGCGACGTGCACCTCAACATCTCCTCGCCCGGCTGGGCCAAGCATGCGTGGAGCTGCTTCTTCGCGCCGTGGAATGCCGGCGCCTGCGTGTTCATCTACAACACCGCCCGCTTCAACGCGGGCGGGCTGCTGGCCGTGCTCGAGCGCTGCCGCGTCACCAGCCTGTGCGCGCCGCCCACGGTGTGGCGCATGATGGTGCAGGAAGACCTGGGCGCCTACCGTGGCCGGCTCGCGCTGCGCGAGCTGATCGGCGCGGGCGAGCCGCTCAACCCCGAGATCATCGAGCAGGTGCGCGCCGCCTGGGACATGACGGTGCGCGACGGCTACGGCCAGACCGAGACCACCGCGCAGATCGGCAATGCGCCCGGCCAGCCGCTCAAGCCCGGCTCGATGGGCCGGCCGCTGCCGGGCTACCGCATCGCGCTGATCGATGCCGACGGCAAGGAGGCCGACGAGGGCGAGGTCTGCATCGTGCTGGCCGAACGGCCGCTCGGGCTGATGGTCGGCTACCAGGACAGCGCCGAGAAGACCGCCGACGCGATGCGCGACGGCTACTACCACACGGGTGACGTCGCGGCGCGCGATGCCGAGGGCTACATCACCTTCGTCGGCCGCGCCGACGACGTGTTCAAGGCCTCCGACTACCGCATCAGTCCCTTCGAGCTGGAGAGCGCGCTGATCGAGCACGAGGCGGTGGCCGAGGTGGCGGTGGTGCCCAGCCCGGATCCGCTGCGGCTCGCCGTGCCCAAGGCCTACCTGATCCTCACCGCCGGCCAGACGCCCGACCGTGCGCTGGCCGAGGCGATCCTCGGCTTCGCGCGCAAGCAGCTCGCGCCCTACAAGCGGGTGCGGCGCATCGAGTTCGTCACCGAGCTGCCCAAGACCATCTCCGGGAAGATCCGTCGTGTGCAGCTGCGCGCGCAGGAGGTCGAGCGGCGCGCGGCCGGCGTGCGCGCGGCCGGCGAGTTCTTCGAGGAGGACTTCCCGCAACTGAAGGCCGAGGCCTGAGCAGGAGGCGCGCATGGACAACGCGAGCTACGTGCACGGCGCCTCGGCGCAGACTCTGATCGGCGAGACCATCGGTCGCTGGTTCGACGCGGCCTGCGAGCGCCATGCCGAGCGCGACGCGCTGGTGGTGCGGCACCAGCAACTGCGGCTCAGTTACGCCGAGCTGCGCCAGCGCGTCGACGCGCTGGCCTGTGGCCTGATGCGCCTGGGCCTGAAGGCCGGCGAGCGCATCGGCATCTGGTCACCCAACAACGCCGAGTGGACGCTGACGCAGTTCGCCACCGCCAAGCTCGGGCTGGTGCTGGTGAACATCAACCCGGCCTACCGGCGCAGCGAGCTCGAATACGCCCTCACCAAGGTGGGGTGCCGCGCGCTGATCGCCGCGCCGTCGTTCAAGGGCAGCGACTACCTCGCGATGCTCGCCGACCTGGCGCCCGAGCTCGCGCAATGCGCGCCAGGGCGGCTGCGCGCGAAACGCCTGCCGGACCTGGAATTCGTGATCCGTCTGGGCGCGGAGGCGACGCCGGGCATGCTGAACTTCGACACCTTGCTGCGCACGCCGCGCGCCGACGACCGGGTCGACCTGGCCCGGCTCGGCGAGACGCTGCAGTTCGACGACCCGATCAACATCCAGTTCACCTCGGGCACCACCGGCAACCCCAAGGGCGCGACGCTGTCCCACCACAACATCCTGAACAACGGCCACTTCGTCGGCGAGGCGATCCGCCTCGTGCCGGGCGACCGGCTGTGCATCCCGGTGCCGCTGTACCACTGCTTCGGCATGGTGATGGGCAACCTGGGGGCACTCACGCACGGCGCGACCATGGTCTACCCGTCCGAGGGCTTCGATGCCGCGGCCACGCTGGCGGCGGTGGCCGAGGAACGCTGCACCGTGCTGTACGGCGTGCCGACGATGTTCATCGCCCAGCTCGACCACCCCGACTTCGCGCGCCACGACCTGCGCAGCCTGCGCACCGGCATCATGGCCGGCAGCCCCTGCCCGATCGAGGTGATGCGCCGCGTGGTCGACAAGATGCACATGGCCGAGGTCACCATCGCCTACGGCATGACCGAGACATCGCCCGTCAGCTTCCAGAGCGCCACCGACGACCCGCTGGAGCGGCGCGTGTCCACCGTCGGGCGCATCCAGCCGCATTGCGAGGTGAAGCTCGTCGACGAGGCCGGCCGCATCGTGCCGCGCGGCGAACCCGGCGAGCTGTGCACGCGCGGCTACTCGGTCATGCTGGGCTACTGGGACGACGCGGCGAAGACCCGCGAGGCCATCGATGCGGCGGGCTGGATGCACACCGGCGACCTCGCCACGCTGGATGCCGAGGGCTACTGCAACATCGTTGGCCGCCTGAAGGACATGGTCATCCGCGGCGGCGAGAACCTCTACCCGCGCGAGATCGAGGAATTCCTCTACCGCCACCCCAAGGTGCAGGACGTGCAGGTGATCGGCGTGCCCGACCCGAAGTACGGCGAGGAGCTGTGTGCCTGCGTCATCGTGCGGGCCGGCGAGCAGCTCGGCGCCGACGAACTGCGCGCGTTCTGCGACGGCGAGATCGCGCGCCACAAGGTGCCGCGCCACATCCACTTCGTCGACGCCTTCCCGATGACGGTGACCGGCAAGATCCAGAAGTTCAGGATGCGCGAGCAGATGAAGGAGCTGCTGGGCCTGGTCGACGTGAAGACGGCCTGAGGCCGGCGTCTCACACCGGCGTGGCGCTGGTCGCCTTCACGCGGTCCATCACGAAGCTCGTCTTGCAGTCCTCGACGCTCGGGTGCTTCAGCAGCGTGTCCATGATGAAGCGCGAGTAGTGCGCCATGTCCTGCACCACCACGCGCAGGTGGTAGTCGGTCTCGCCGGTCAGCGCCACGCACTCCACCACCTCGGGCCACACCTGCACCGAGGCCTTGAACAGATCCATCGGGTTGCGCTTGTGCGTCTCGGTGTGCTTCTCGAGCCGCACGCTGATGAAGGCCGTGAGCCCCAGGCCCACGCCCGCAGGTGGCACCACCGCTGCATAGCCCGCGATCACGCCCGCTTCCTCCAGCCGCTTCACGCGCCGCAGTGCGGCCGAGGCCGACAGCTGTACCTCGGCGGCCAGCTGGTCGTAGGTGGCGCGGCCGTTGGCCTGCAGCACGCGCAGGATGCGTCGGTCGATCATGTCGAGCTCGATAGAGGCTTCCATAAGGTTGATTGTGCAGGAATCATGCGCGATGTGGGTCAATTGCGCGTGGTTTGCAGTAAACCTGCGCCGCATGCTCTATACAGTGGAGACAGTTCTTTCTCCACGCCAGCGAGGTCCGCGCATGCAATTCACCCCTTGGGACAACCCGATGGGCACCGACGGCTTCGAGTTCATCGAATACGCCGCGCCGGACCCCGCCGCGATGGGCGCGCTGTTCGAGCGCATGGGCTTCCGCGCGATCGCCAAGCACCGCCACAAGCAGGTCACGCTGTACCGGCAGGGCGAGATCAACTTCATCGTCAATGCGGAGCCCGACTCGTTCGCGCAGCGCTTCGCGCGCCTGCACGGCCCGAGCATCTGCGCCATCGCGTTCCGCGTGCGGGACGCCAAGGCCGCCAGTGAGCGAGCGGTCGCGCTCGGCGCGTGGGGCTATGCCGGCCACGCCGGTCCCGGCGAGCTGAACATCCCTGCCATCAAGGGCGTGGGCGACTCGCTGATCTACCTGGTCGACCGCTGGCGCGGCAAGAACGGCGCGAAGGACGGCGACATCGGCAACATCGGCTTCTTCGACGTCGACTTCGAACCGCTGCCCGGCGCCACGCTCACGCCCGTCGGCCACGGCCTCACCGTCGTCGACCACCTGACGCACAACGTGCACCGCGGCCGCATGGCCGAGTGGGCCGAGTTCTATGCGCGGCTGTTCAACTTCCGCGAGATCCGCTACTTCGACATCGAGGGCCAGGTGACCGGCGTGAAGAGCAAGGCCATGACCAGCCCCTGCGGCAAGATCCGCATCCCGATCAACGAAGAGGGCAACGAGACCCCGGGGCAGATCCAGGAGTACCTGGACCGCTACCACGGCGAGGGCATCCAGCACGTCGCGCTCGGCTCGGGCGACCTGCACGCCACCGTCGACGCGCTGCGCGTCCAGGGCGTGAAGCTGCTCGACACGCCCGACACCTACTACGAGTTTGTCGACCGGCGCATCCCCGGTCACGGCGAGGACCTCGCGGCACTGCGTTCGCGCGGGATCCTGGTCGATGGCAAGGCCGGCGAACTGCTGCTGCAGATCTTCAGCGAGAACCAGCTCGGGCCGATCTTCTTCGAGTTCATCCAGCGCAAGGGTGACCAGGGCTTCGGCGAGGGCAACTTCAAGGCCCTGTTCGAGAGCATCGAGCTCGACCAGATGCGCCGCGGCGTGCTGGCCGGCGAGGCCGCGACGCAGGGCGCCTGACGCGCCACGCTGCTCCTCGCCCGGCAGAGAATCCGCACCGCCATGAAGAACGACTTCCATGACGGCGTGAACAAGGGCGTGGCACCGGTCACCTACGGGCAGGGCGACCGGCCGCCGCGCGGCGACTACTCGCGCGCGCGGGCCGACTACAGCTGCGAGCAGGACATGGCCCGCTACACCGAGGCCGACCACGAGACCTACCGCCGTCTCTATGCCCGCCAGCTGCGGCAGCTGCCTGGCCTGGCCTGCCAGGCATTCATCGACGCTGTCGAGCAGCTCGGTGCCCCCGACCGCATCCCGCGCTTCAGTGACATCTCCGCGCGGCTGTCGAAGGCCACCGGCTGGCAGATCGTCGGCGTGCCCGGCCTGATCCCCGAGGAGGCCTTCTTCGCGCTGCTCGCCCAACGGAAGTTCCCGGTCACCGACTGGATCCGCACCCCCGAGGAGTTCGACTACGTCGTCGAGCCCGATGTCTTCCACGACCTGTTCGGCCACGTGCCCCTGCTGTTCAACCCGGTGTTCGCCGACTACATGCAGGCCTATGGCGCCGGCGGGCTCAAGGCCAGCCGGCTCGACGCCTGCGAGCTGCTGGCGCGCCTGTACTGGTACACGGTGGAGTTCGGGCTGATCGACACGCCGCAGGGCCTGCGCGCCTACGGGGCCGGCATCCTGTCGAGCGCCGGCGAGCTGCGCCACGCGGTCCTGTCCCCCGAGCCGCAGCGCATTGCCTTCGATCTGCAGCGGCTGATGCGCACGCTCTACAAGATCGACAGCTACCAGGCCGGCTACTTCGTGATCGACAGCTTCCGCCAGCTGTTCGACGCCACCGCGCCGGACTTCACGCCGGTCTATGCGGCAGTGCGCCAGCAGCCGCTGGTGGAGGCCGGCATCGTGCTGGACGGCGAGCGCTGCTTCACGCCAGCCGGCTGAAGCCGTCACGCCGCCTGGCCTCCCCCAACGGGGGCCCCCGCGAGAGCGATGTGTGACAGGGTGAGCGCACCGAGACTCGTCGGCAGTGAACGCCACTGCCCCGCTGCCCTCGATGTCGCCCCAGTTGTCCACCCGCTGCGCACTGGCCTTGCTGGGGGCGATGCTGTTCGCGAGCCTGATGGGCCTGCTCGCCTGGGGGCCGGTCGGCTATCCGGCGCAGACCGACCGCAACACCGACTCGCGCACCGTCCTCGGTCTGGTGCAGGGCTGGAACCTGCTGTCGCTGCTGCCCCTGTTCGCGGCCAGCGTGGCGGGCACCGTCGGCCTGCGCCGCCACCGCGCTGGCGGCCCGCGTCGCCTGGCGTGGCGCCTGTTCTTCGGCGCGGCCATGCTGACCACCGTGGTCGGCGCACTGGACCATCTTGCGCCGGGCGATGTCGGCTTCCTGCTGAGGCAGGTCGCCACCGCCAGTGTTTGCGTCCTGCTGTCCCTGATCTACCTTGCAGAACGGCTGGGGCCTCGCTGGGTCACTCCCGGGCTGCTGGCGGCGGCCGTCGCGAGCGGGCCGCTCGGCGGTCTGGCCTGCGCAGCCAGCGCGGCCTGGCTCGGCGGTCCTGACTTGCGCTGGCTGCTGTGGCTCGAGTTGCTGCCGGTGCTGCTGATGCCGCTCGGCGTGTGGGGGCTGCGCAGCGACGGCCTGCGCCCACGCGACTGGATCGTGGCGCTGCTGTGGTTCGCAGCGGCGAGGTTCGTCGACGCCGCAGATGGCTGGGTGTGGCAGGCCAGCGGCGGGGTGTTCAGCGGCCACGCCGTGCACCACCTGCTGCTCGCGGGCTGTATCGGCTGGCTCGCCTGGCGGGTGTTGCGTCAGCGCCCCGACGCGCCGCCGGCCACGCACGAGGAGCTGGCGGCAAGCCAGCGCGCCGCCTCGCTCACCACCTCCGGGTGAAACACCATCGCCACGTGGGCCGTGGCGGGCAGGTGGCGGTTGTCGGCGCCTGGCAGGGTGGCGGCGCAGGCCGGGAACACGATGTTGTCGGCGTGGCTGTAGAAGCAGGTGAAGCGGCCGGTGTGCAGCGCCGGCTCGCGGGCGGCCAGCCCGGTGATCCATTCGCTGGCCTGGCGCATGTGGCGGGAGTTCGTCGTGCGGCTCAGCCGTGCCAGCCAAGTGCCACGGTGCGGTGAGCCGATCGTGATCACATGCTGCACGCGGGTGGCGGCCCCGGGCGTCGCCGCGAGCCAGGCGCGCGCCACCAAGCCGCCCATGCTGTGGCACACCAGCAGCGGCGGTAGCCCGGTCGACTGCTCGAGCCGCGCCACCGCCGCCTCGAGCTGAGGCACGTAGATGTCCAGGTCGCTGAACACCGGTTCCAGATCGACGGCCACGTACGGTCGTTGCTCGGCCGTGCAGCGCGCAAGCCACGGCCCCCACAGGCCGCGATTGCAGACGTAGCCGTGGACGAACACCACGCCGCGCACGCCGGGCCGGCCCGGCACGTCGGGGTAGCGCGCGGCGTGGAAGGGCTGGCGCCACACGAACACCTGCCACGCCACCACGCACTCGCCCAGCCAGGCCCGCAGCAACTGCAGCGGGCCGGCACGCGGGGTCTCGTCGCGGCCGTGCAGGCAGGCCAGCAGCACGAACTCGACCGCGAGGATGAAGACGTATCCGAAGGCGAGCACCAGCGCGCCGGCGACGGCCAGTACCGGCCGCCCCTCCGACGCCCACCCTACCAGCCAGCCCAGCGCGGCCAGCGTCACTGCCAGGATCACGAGGCGCTGCAGGCGCGCGAGCATGGGCAGGTGAGTCCTAGGCCAGCGAAACCGTACGGCCCGTCAGGCGATGCGTCAGTCCGCTGGCGAGCCGGTTGACGATGCCGTAGATCGACAGCTGCGGGTTCGCGCCCACGCTGGTGGGGAACAGCGAGCCGTCGTGCACCGACAGGTTCTCGAGCTGCCAGTGCTGACCGTTCGGCTGCACCACGCCCAGCTTCGCCTCGCCGGCGAAGCCGCAGCCGCCCATGGCATGCGCGCTGAACACGCGCGTGAGCTGCGGCTTCATCGGCAGGGCGGCGATCTCGCGCTTCGCCTCGTCCCAGCTGCGGTAGCTGCGCGCCAGCTCGTGGGTCGGGATCACCTCGCGCGCACCGGCTGCGAACTGCAGCTCGGCCATGCTCAGCAGCGCGCGGCGCGCGCCGTCCATCACGAACGCGGTCAGTGGGTAGTCGAGCAGCGGCGTGCGATCGTCGCGCAGCCGCACGCGCCCGCCGGGCGACTGCGGATGGAAGCCGTCGCGCAGCAGCGCGAGCAGCGCATGCGTGTGCGGGAACTGCTTGAGCTGCCGCGTCTGCTCGAGCCCGAAGCCGGCCATCGTCGTCGCGAACACCGTCGGGTGGATCGGTGGGGCCTCGAGCTTGTAGCCGATGGGGCCGTCGATCGGATCGACGCCGAGGAAGTGGTCGCTGTAGATCGTCTGTGGCGCGCCGGCCCAGCCCTCGACCCGCTGATCAAAGACAGCCGCCGACGCCACCACCGGATGCAGGAAGCTGCGGTGCCCGAGGCGGTTGTGCGGATCGGGCGCCTTCGATCGCAGCAGCAGCCCGGGCGAGTTGATCGCACCGCCCGCCACCACGTAGTGCTTCGCGCTCACGCGCACCGTGCGGTCCGACGCGGCGCTGCCGTCGGTCGCGACCGGCACGCAGTCGAGCCAGCGGACCTTCGAACCGTCGTGCTCGAAGGCCTGCGCGCGCGTTTCCACGAGCAGCCGCGCGCCGCGCTCCAGCGCGGCGGGGATCGTGGTCACCAGCATCGACTGCTTCGCGTTCGTCGGGCAGCCCAGGCCGCAGGAGCCGAGGTTCCAGCAGCCCTTCACGTTGCGCTGGATCGTCGCGGCGCGGATGCCCAGCCGGTCGGCGCCGCGCTTGAGCAGTTCGTTGTTCTCGTTCGGCGGCGCCAGCCAGGGGCCGATGCCGAGACGCCGCTCGGCCTGCGCGAACCACGGCGCCAGTGCCTCGAGCGTGCAGTCCTTCAGGCCGAAGTGCTGCTGCCAGTAGGCCAGCGTGTCGTCGGGCGTGCGGAAGGAACTGGTCCAGTTGACCGTGGTCGATCCGCCGACGCAGCGGCCCTGCAGGATGTTGATCGCCTTGTCGGCCGTCTTGCGCCCGGCGCTCTCCTGGTAGAGCTGCGGATAGGCCTCGCGCTCGAGCTGGTGGAAGTCACTGCTGGTCTTCAGCGGGCCTTCCTCGATCAGCAGCACGTCGAGGCCGGCCTGGGTCAGCAGTTCGGCCGTGATGCCGGCGCCCGCGCCGCTCCCGACGATCGCCACGTCGCAGCTGATCCGCTCCGGCAGCGGCTGCGCGCCCGCGTGGCGTCCGCCGAACACCTTCCAGCCGCGGCCGAGTCCGTCCTTGAACGGGTCGATGATGGCCATGCCGCTCAGACCGCGCTCGGGCCGGGATAGCCCAGCAGCAACCAGTGCTCCGACTGCGCGAAGTAGGCCGCGTTGGTGAGGTCGCGCAGCGCGTGATACGCCTGCTGGCGCAGCTCGTGGTCGGTGGTGCGCATGCGGCGCAGCGCGGCCTCGAGTTCGTTCACGCTCGCGTCGGCCCAGTCGCTGCGCAGGCCGGTCAGCCACTGCCGCGTGGCCGACACCGACAGCACGCCGAGCAACTGCGCGATCTCCGCCTGGGTCGCCGTGGGAAAGCCGGCGATCGTCTCGTCCAGCCGCTGCAGATGGCGCTCCAGTGCTGCGTCGAGCGCCGCCGGCTCGGCGGGCAGGCTGCCTTCGAGCACGGCGCGCGCCACGGCGCGGAACACCGCGCGGCCCGACGGCGTGAGCCGGCCGCCGCGCACGCCGGGCCGCCACAGCCACGCCGCGCCGCCGGCCACGGTGAACAGCGCCGTGGCTCCGGCGCCGAGCTGCAGCAGGCGCCGACGCGACGGCCCCGTGCTCATGCGGCCGGCCTGCGCCGCGGGCGCCAGGGACAAGGGAAGGTGCTGACGGTCATCGACGCGGAGTGTTGCATCATTCGCGCGCCGGCCCGTCGAGGCGGACATCTATTTGCGATCCCGGATTACCCCCGACCCGCATGACCTCGCCCCTGCGAGCCACCGCTGCCGACGCGCCGGCCATCCTGCGCAGCCTCGCCGCCGTCGAGCAGGAACGGGCGCGTCGCCAGGCCGTGCCCGGGCTCGGTGAGAAGGTGCAGGCGATCAAGGCCTACCAGCAGGCGCGGTTCGAGCACACCCATGCCGAGCTGCTGGCGAGTCCGCGCTATGTCGCGGCGGCGCGCTTCTTCCTCGACGAGCTGTACGGGCCCAGCGATTTCAGCCGGCGCGACGCGCAGTTCGCCCGCATCGTGCCGGCGCTGGTGCGGCTGTTCCCGCAGGAGATCGTCGGCACCGTTGCCACGCTGGGCGAGCTGCATGCGCTGTCCGAGTCGCTCGACAGCACGATGGCCGAGGCACTGCCGTCGCCGGCCGTCGACGCACGGACCTACGCCGTGGCCTGGCAGGCCACGGGCCGGCGCGCCGACCGCGCGCAGCAGATCGACCTGATGCTCGAGGTCGGCCGTTCGCTCGACCGCTACACGCGCAAGCCGATGCTCACCACCAGCCTGCGCATGATGCGCGGACCGGCACGCGCCGCCGGCCTCAGCGAGCTGCAGTCCTTCCTCGAGCGCGGCCTCGAGACCTTCAGGACGATGCGCGGTGCGGGCGAGTTCCTGGTCGGCATCGAGGCGCGCGAACGCGCGCTGCTCGCGCAGCTCTTCACGGCCGAACCGCAGGCCGCTGCCGGCTCAGGGCAACTCCCATAGCCGCGCCGCGGCGGGGCCCGAAGAATCGGGCCTCTTTCGGAGGAGCTCGCGCATGGACATGCCGGCCAAGAAGCCCTGGCTCGCCCACTACCCCCCCTCGGTGGCGGCCACGGTCGATGCCGGCTCCGACGCCTCGCTGTCGACGCTCCTCGACCAGGCCTTCCGGCAGCATGCCGCACGCCCCGCGGCCGTGCTGATGGGGCGCGAACTCGGTTTCCGCCAGATCGACGAGCTGGCCGACGCCCTGGGCGCCTGGCTGCAGGCCAGGGGCGTCGTGAAGGGCACGCGCGTGGCGCTGATGATGCCCAACCTGCTGCAGTACCTGGTGGCGCTCGCGGCGGTGCTGCGCGTCGGCGCCGTGGTGGTCAACGTCAACCCGCTCTACACCGCGCGCGAACTGCAGTTCCAGCTCAAGGATTCCGGCGCCGAGGTGATCGTGGTCCTCGAGAACTTCGCGGCGACGCTCGAGGAGGTGATCGACCGTACGGTCGTCAAGCACGTGGTGCTGGTCTCGATGGGCGACCTGCTGGGCTTCTGGAAGGGCCAGCTGGTCAACTTCGTGGTGCGCAACGTCAAGAAGATGGTGCCGGCCTTCACGCTGCCGCTCACCGAGGGGCGCAGCGTCACGCGCTTCAACATGGCCATCGCCGAGGGCACGCGCCTGAAGCTCGTGCGCCCGTCGGTGGGGCCGGACGACGTGGCCTTCCTACAGTACACCGGCGGCACCACCGGCGTGTCCAAGGGCGCCACGCTGCTGCACCGCAACGTGGTGGCCAACGTGATGCAGACCGAGGCCTGGTTCCGGCCCATGCTCGACAAGGTCGGCGGCCAGCAAATCGTCTGCGTCTGTGCGCTGCCGCTGTATCACATCTATGCGCTGATGCTGTGCTTCGTGATGGGCGCGCGCCTGGGCATGAAGAACCTGCTGATCCCCAATCCGCGCGACATCCCCGGCCTCGTCAAGACGCTGACGAAGCACCGCGTCAACATGTTCCCGGCCGTCAACACGCTGTTCAACGCGCTGGCCAACAACGCCGAGTTCGCGCGGCTCGACTTCTCCGGTCTGGTGGCGTCCACCGGCGGTGGCATGGCCTGCCAGCAGGCCACCGCCGAGAAATGGCTGCGCATCACCGGCTGCCCGATGGTCGAGGGCTACGGCCTGTCGGAGACCTCGCCGCTGGTCACCTGCAACCGGCTGGACCTGCGGCAGTTCAGCGGCAACGTCGGCCTGCCGATCCCGTCGACAGAGATCGCGATCCGTGACGACGACGGCCGCGACCTGCCGCTCGGCGAGGCCGGCGAAGTCTGCATCCGCGGGCCGCAGGTGATGGCCGGCTACTGGAACCGCCCCGACGAGACCGCCAAGGTCATGACGCCGGACGGCTACTTCAAGTCGGGCGACATCGGCGTGCTGGACGAGCGCGGCTACCTCCGCATCGTCGACCGCAAGAAGGACATGATCATCGTCTCCGGCTTCAACGTGTACCCCACCGAGATCGAGCAGGTGGTCAACCTGCACCCCGGCGTGCTGGAGTGCGCGGCGGTGGGCGTGCCCGACGAGAAGACCGGCGAGGCGGTCCGGCTGTTCGTCGTGCGCAAGGACCCGTCGCTCACCGAGCAGCAGCTGGCCGACCACTGCCGGCAGAACTTCACCGCCTACAAGCGGCCGCGGCGCATCGAGTTCCGCGACGACCTGCCCAAGAGCAACGTCGGCAAGATCCTGCGTCGCGAGCTGCGCGGCCCAGGCTGAAACGCGGCGGGAACCTCCGGGGCGGCGGACGAGTCTGTCAGGACTCGTCCCTTCCTCCCACGCCGCCGCATGAACCGCCGACTCTGGGAAATCGACGCGCTGCGCGGCCTGATGCTGGTGCTGATGACGCTCACGCACCTGCCCACGCGCTATGCCGACCCGCTGGGCCAGCCGTTCGGCTACGTCTCGGCGGCCGAGGGCTTCGTGCTGCTGTCGGGCTACATGGCCGGCATGGTCTACACCGCGCGCGAGCGACGCGACGGCGAGGCCGTGATGCGCGAGGCCTTCCTGCGGCGCGCGCTGAAGATCTACGCCTGCCAGGCCGCGCTGCTGCTGTTCCTGTTCACCGTCATCGCGCTGATCGGCGTGCTGGCGCGGCAGGACGCCATCACCAACCTGATCTCCTTCTACTTCGAGCAGCCGGTCACCGCCTTCTTCAGCGGCCTGCTGCTGATCTACAGCCCGCCGCTGCTCGACATCCTGCCGCTCTACGTGGTGTTCATGGTGCTCAGCCCGCTGCTGCTGCTGCACGGCCTGCAGCACGGCTGGCGGGGCATCCTCGCGCTCAGCGTGCTGCTGTGGCTGCTGGCGCAGTTCGACCTCGGCCGCGCGGTCTACGACCTCAGCGTCGCGCTCACCGGCCTGCCGGTGCCGTTTCCCCAGACCGGCGCCTTCGAGATGTTCGGCTGGCAGTTCCTGTGGGTGATGGGGCTGTGGATGGGCTCGGTGCAGTCCGCCTCGCGCGATCCGGCGCCGCTCGTCTTCCCGCCGTGGCTGGTGCGCACGGCGGTCGTGATCGGCGTCGTCGGCCTGGTGTGGCGGCACGCCGTGGGGCAGCTGCCGTTTCCCGGCGACGACGGTCTGAACCTGATGTTCGACAAATGGCACCTCGGTCCGCTGCGCGTGATCAACCTGTTCGCGCTGCTGGTGCTGACCCTGCACTTCGGCACGCGCGTCGCGGCCCGGCTGCCGCGGCTGCGGGTGCTGGAGACGCTGGGCGCCGCCTCGCTGCCGGTGTTCTGCGCCCACCTGGTGCTGGCGCTGCTGCTGCTGGCCGTGGCCGGCGACGCCGGCACGCCGCGCGCGGCGTGGATCGACGCGCTGATCCTGGTCGGCTGCTTCGCCGTCCTCTACGCGGTGGCGTGGACCAGCGGCGAACTCGACCGCCGCACCGCCGCGATGCGCCGGCAGCTGCGCTCGCAGGCCGCCGACGCGGCGCTCAGCGTGGCGGTGCGGGCGCGCGCAGGTGGTCGGCGATGACGGTGCGCCACAGCGCGTAGCCCTGCGTGTTCAGGTGCAGCGCATCGGGCAGGAACAGCTCCGCGCGCGGCTGCCCCTGCGCATCGAGCATCTTCGAGTAGATGTCGATGTAGTCGAGGTTCGGCGTGTGGCGGCTGTAGTCGGCCACCAGCGCATTGGTCTCGACCACCTGCGGCATCAGCGCGCTGCGCAGCGGGCTGGGCTTGATCGACAGGAAGGCGATGCGCGTGTCGGGCAGCGCCCGGCGCACACCCTCCACGAAGGTGCTGAAGCTCGCCAGCACCTGCTGCGGCGTGCGGCCCTCGGCGAGGTCGTTGTCGCCGGCGTAGACGATCACCAGCCGCGGCTTGTACGGCAGCACCAGCCGTTCCAGGTACGCCGCGCAGTCGAACATCCGCGAGCCGCCGAAGCCGCGCTTGACGATCGTCTCGCCGGCGAACTGCGCCTCCAGCCCCGACCACAGCCGGATCGACGAGCTGCCGACGAACAGCACCCCGCCGGGCTGCGGCGCCTGGGCCTCGTCGGCCAGCGCGAAGGCGTCCAGGCTTTCCTGCCAGCGCGCCTCGACGGGCGTCGCGGCGGCCGCGGGCCCGCCGCTGCCGTTCGCGCGCGCCTGCACGGCAGGCCGCGTGGTCTGCGCATGCGCGCCCAGCACCCCGAGACCGAGGCCGCACAGCGCGAGCAGCCAGCGTGTCGATCGCTTCATCGTCTGTCACTCCTTGCCCGCCGCGGGCGCGGCGGGGCGAACTCCGGGAACGACCCCTTGAGGTCGGCTGCGGGCCTCGCGGTTCCGCGCCACGGCCCATTCTGCGCCGCGGTGATGCAAGGCCGCGCAAGACTTGCGACAGAACGTGGCTCGGGCAACTTGCCCTCGGCGGAACGCGCCGGCTTCTGCACACTCGCGGCGGCATCTGGACAACAAGGCCGAACCCCGGAGGAGACCATGATCGGAACCTGGAGCGCCCAAGCCCCCACCTACCTGCTGTGGCTGTGCATCGTGACCACGCTGGTGTTCGCACTGCCCATCACCTTCACGCCGCTGGCCTGGGCCCGGCTGATGCGCTGGCGCATCCCCGAGCACACCGACCTGGCGGTCTACTTCGGGCGCTGCCTCGGCTGCTTCATCCTGATCCTCGAGGCGATGATGCTGCGCGCCGCACTGACCGGCGTCGCACTGCAGCCCACCTTCGAGTTCCTCACCGCGGTGTTCGCGCTGATGCTGGTGGCCCACGTGGTCGGCGCACTGCAGCGCATCCAGCCCTGGACCGAGACCGCCGAGATCGGCATGTACGCGGCCCTGCTGCTCGTGACGCTGGCGTTTTTCCCGCGCGCGGGCTGAGCGCGCGCGCCCGCGGCGCTCAGCCGATCCAGCCGCGCTGCCAGGCCATGCGCGCGAGCTCGAAGTCGCTGGCCGTGCCGAGCTTGGACTTGATCTGGTAGTGCACGTTGTGCACCGTCTTCACGCTCAGGCTCAGCGACTGCGCGATCTCCTGCGGCGTGCGGCCGCCCACCAGCAACCGCATCACCTCGAACTCGCGCGGCGACAGGCCGTGCGCGGCGCTGTCCTGCGGGTCGAGCAGGGCGCTGGCCACCTCGCCCGAGACATCCGGGCTCAGCACGCGGCGGCCCTGATTCACCTCGCGCACCGCAGCCACCAGCTGCGAGGGCGCGCTGCTCTTGGTCACGTAGCCCAGCGCGCCGGCGCGCAGCGCCTGCGCCACCCAGACCGCGTCGCGGTGCATGCTGAAGGCGAGCATGCGGCAGGCCTCGTCGCGCTGGCGCAGCCGGGCGATCAGTTCCAGCCCCCCCATGCCCGGCAGGCCCAGGTCGATCACCACCACCGCCGGCCGCAGCGCGCGCCACTGGTTCAATGCCTCGCCGCCGTCGCCCGCCTCGGCCACCACGACGATGTCGCTCTGCAGCTCCAGCAGGCGCTTGTAGCCCTCGCGCACGATCGCGTGGTCGTCGACCAGCATCACGCGGATCGTCATGCCAGCGTCTCCTCCAGCGGTGGCAAGGGCAGCGTCACTGCCAGCCGCATGCCGCCGGGCAGGCAGGGCGCCACGTCCAGCGTGCCGCCCAGTGCCGAGACCCGCTCGCTCATGCCCAGCAGACCGTGGCCCGGCACCGGCACCGCCACGCCGACGTGGCTGCCGTTGTCGGTCACCTCGATGCTCACCTGCCGCTCGGTGCAGGCGAGCCGAACGCGCGCCTGTGCGGCATCGCCGTGGCGCACCGCGTTCGTCAGCGCTTCCTGCACGATGCGGTAGACGTGCACCCGCATCGAGTCCGGGATGCGTTCGGTGTCGCCGTCGATCTCCAGCGTGGCGTGCAGGTCGCCCTGCGCGGCCCGGCGCCGCGGCTGCGCCACCAGCGCCTGCAGGGCCTGTGCGAGCCCGAAGCGGTCGAGCGCCGGAGGCCGCAGGTCCGACAGCACCCGCTGCAGGCCCTCGAGCAGGTGCTCGGTGGTGCGTGACATCGCGTCGGCGCTCGGCCGCAGCTGCGGCAGCGACTGGCCGGCCAGCGTGGACACCACCTCGGCCTCGGCCCACAGCGCGGCCAGGCTCTGACCCATCTCGTCGTGCAGCTCGCGCGCGAGGCGCCGGCGCTCCTCTTCGCGCACCTGCAGCAGCCGCTCGGTCAGCAGGCGCTGGCGCGCCGTGGTGGCGGCCCAGCGCGCCGCCAGCCGGTTGAAGCTGCCGGCGATGCTGCGCAGCTCGCTCAGCGCGAACGGCGGCAGCCGCACGCTCAGGTCGCCGCCCTCCAGCCGCGCCAGCGCCGTCAGCACCTCGTTGGCCGGGCGCAGCGAGCGGTCCACCAGCAGCGCCACCGCCGCCACCACCCCCACGAAGCCGAGCGCGAAGCCGCCCAGCACCAGCCAGCGCTGCCACAGCATCTGGCCGAGGCTGTCCCAGTTCGGCGTGACCACGATGGTTCCGGCGCGGATGCCGGCCTGCAACTGCAGCAGCCGCGTGGCCTGGGCGTTGCCGATCGCGCCGGCGCGCAGCCACGGCGCCAGCAGGCGCCCGGCGTCCGTCACCGGCTCCTCGGACAGGCAGGACTGCGCCAGCGGCCGGTCGCGCATCAGGTGCTGGACCTCGACGCAGAACGAGATGCGCCGTCCCAGCCGCTCCAGCGGCGTCAGCGGCACCTCGATGTCGATGCGGTCGAACGACGAGGTGCGTCGCGCCAGATCGTCGTTCAGCAGCTGCGCCACCAGCGACGCGGTGGCCGGCAGCTCGGCGGTCGCCGCCTGGCGCAGCACGCGCACCTCCCAGGCGGCCAGCGACAGCAGCACCGCCACGGCGATCAATACGATGCGCCAGATCAGCGCGCGCCGCAGGTGCAGCACCGGCCGCGCGCCGGTGTTGGTGCCGGGCGCGGCGAGCGGCGGCGCGGGAAGGACGGAAGGGGGCAGGGACATGGGCGGCACGGTGTGCCGCGCATCTTGCATCAAGCAGGCGGCCGGCCCGGGGCGGGTGCGTCGCGGAAGGCAGTTTGCCCGTGGGCCGCCGGCGGGCGCGCCACAAAAAAGGGGTGCCCCCCGGGCACCCCAAAAGCCGTCGGCTCAGCTCTCTAACAAAACGGATCGGATTAGAAGGTGTGGTTGATGCCCACGTTCAGCAGCGTCGTCCTGGCGTCCTGCGCCGGCACGCCGGCCGCGACGATGGTGGTCTTGATGGTCGCGCCGGCCTTCGCATCGACGTAGGCGCCCTGCACGTAGAGCAGCGTGCGCTTGGACAGCGAGTAGTCGTTGCTGATCACCAGGCTGCGCGCCGCGTCGCTGCGGTTGCGCTGGTCCTCGTTGTCGTAGTACGCCACCGTCAGCTTGTTCTTCGGGCTCCAGTCGTAGTCGACGCCGAAGCTCAGGCCGTCGACGTCGGACAGCTCCGCGCCGCTCGGATCGGCGTTCTTCACGTTCAGGTAGTTGGCCTTGAGCGTGAAGTCGCCGATCGGCACCGCGCCGCCGAAGCCGACATGCTTCACCACCGGCTCGCCGGTCGTGCCGTCCTTCATGTTCTGGTACGAGAACGACAGCACCACCGGGCCGGTGTAGGTCACGCCGGCGGCGACCACGCTGTTCTTCTTCAGGCTGCCGGCGGCCTCGCCCAGGGCGTAGGCCAGGCCCACCTGCACCGGGCCGAAGGCGTTGCGGTACTGGATCGCGTTCTTCAGGAAGATGCCGACGTCGTTGTTCGCGTTGATGCCGGCCGGCGCCGGGCCCAGCGTGGCCGCGTACTGGTTGTAGGCGAACAGGTAGATGTTCGAGAACTGCTCCTTGAACGCGCGCGGCTCGGTCGCCAGGTGGGCCAGCAGCGCCGGGCCGTACTGGCGCCCGAATGCCACCTGCCCCCAGTCACCCGACAACCCGAGGTTGGCCTGGCGACGGAACAGGATGGGGCCGGAGCCGGCCGCGTCGCCGGTGCCGTGGAACTCGCCGGTGTCCACGTCGAAGTGCGTCTCGAGGTTGAAGAAGACCTTCAGGCCGTTGCCCAGGTCTTCCTTGCCGCGAAAGCCCCACACGCTCTGGCGGTAGCCGCTGGTGGCGACCTGCGTCAGGCGCCCCGAGGTGCCGGACTTCGACTGCGTCAGCACGCCGATGTCGACGATGCCGTAGATCTGTACCGAAGGCTCGTCGGCGGCGCCGGCGAGGCCGGCGCCCAGGCCGAGGGCCAGGGCGGCGGCCGTGGCGCGCCAGGGAAGGGCGGGCACGGAAAGGTGGGTGTGCTTGGTGAACATGCTGGGTGTCTCCTCTGTGCTTGTTGGTGTTCGATGCGCGGCCGCATGCGCCCGTCGGGGGCCGGGCGGCCGGTGTGTCTTTTGTCGGTGGGGTGTGCGTGCGTCGGGATCGAGGGCGGGCTCACCTCCCTCGGTCCGTGCGGACAGGCGGCGTCGGCGCGTTCAGCAGGATCTCGCGCCCCACCCGTCTGATATCGGTATGGCCGGTGAAGGCCATGGTGATGTCGAGCTCGTTGCGGATGATCTCGAGGGCGCGTGTCACGCCGGCCTGGCCCATCGCGCCCAGCCCGTACAGGAAGGCCCGCCCGATCATCGTGCCGCGCGCTCCCAGGGCCACCGCCTTGAGCACGTCCTGGCCCGAGCGGATCCCCCCGTCCATCCACACCTCGATCCGGTCGCCCACCGCCTCGGCGATCGCCGGCAGCGCCGCGATCGAGGACGGCGCCCCATCGAGCTGCCTCCCCCCGTGGTTCGACACCACGATCGCGTCGGCCCCGCTGTCGGCCGCCAGCTTCGCGTCGGCCACCTCCATGATCCCCTTCAGGATCAGCCGGCCGCCCCAGCGCTGCTTGATCCACGCCACATCGTCCCAGCTCAGCCGCGGATCGAACTGCTCCTTCGTCCACGTCCCCAGCGAAGACATGTCGCTCACCCCCTTGGCATGCCCCACCAGGTTGCCGAAGCTGTGGCGCCGCGTCCCGGCCATCCCCAGGCACCAGCGCGGCTTCATCGCCAGGTTGATCAGGTTCGCCAGCGTCGGCTTGGGCGGCGCCGTCATGCCGTTCTTCAGATCCTTGTGGCGCTGCCCCAGCACCTGCAGGTCCAGCGTCAGCACCAGCGCCGAGCAGCGTGCCGCCTTGGCTCGCTCGATCAGCCGCTCCATGAAATCGCGGTCGCGCATCCAGTACAGCTGGAACCAGAACGGCGCCTTCGTGTGCGCGGCGATGTCCTCGATCGAGCAGATGCTCATCGTCGACAGCGTGAACGGCACCCCGAAGGCCTCGGCCGCGCGCGCGCCCAGGATCTCGCCGTCGGCGTGCTGCATGCCGGTCAGGCCGGTGGGGGCGATCACGACCGGCATGGCGCAGTCCTGGCCGGCCAGGGTGGTGCGCAGCGAGCGGCCCTCCATGTTCACCGCCACGCGCTGGCGCAGCAGGATGCGGGCGAAGTCGGTCTCGTTGGCGCGGTAGGTGCCCTCGGTCCAGGAGCCCGAGTCGGCGTAGTCGTAGAACATCCTCGGCACCCGGCGCCGGGCCAGAACCCTCAGGTCTTCGATGCAGGTGATCACGGGCATGGGAGTGGCGTCGCAGTGGCGGGGCGTGCGCGGTCCGGCATCGGCGAGGAACTCGCCGTCACCGGGCCGTTGTGATGTCGGGAAAAAAGGCCCGCCCCGCAGGGCGGAGCGGGCTCAAGCGTCGCTGCGAGGCGACACGATGACGAAACTGGCTCAGCCGTGCTGGATGTAGACCACGTGCGTCTCGGTGAACTCGTACAGGCCGTGCTTGCCATCGGCCCCGCCGATGCCCGACTTCTTGCGGCCGGCGTGGAAGCCCTGCATCGCCTCGAAGTGCTCGCGGTTCACGTAGGTCTCGCCGAACTGCAGGTCGCGCACCGCGCGCATGGCCGAGTTCAGGTCCTTGGTGAAGATCGACGAGGTCAGGCCGTAGTCGGAGTCGTTCGCCAGCGCGATCGCCTCGTCGAGCTCGTCCACCACCTGGATCGGCAGCACCGGCCCGAAGATCTCCTTGCGCATGATCTCCATGTCGGCGCTGCAGTTCGCGATGACGGTGGGCTCGTAGTGGTAGCCCTTGTCGCGGTTGGCCTTGCGGCCACCTTGCACGATGCTGGCGCCGGCCGCGCGGGCGCGGTCCACCATGCCCGCCACCTTGTCGAGGCCGGCCTGGCTGACCAGCGGACCCATCGCCACGTCGGGCTGGGCCAGCGGGTCGCCGTACAGCGTGCCGGCCATGCGCGCGGCGATCTTGCTGGTGAACTCGTCGGCCACCTTGCGCTGCACGTACACGCGCTCGGCGCAGTTGCACACCTGTCCGGTGTTGATCACGCGCGAGTCGTAGATGGCCTTCACCGCCAGGTCGAGGTCGGCGTCGGCCAGCACGATGGCCGGTGCCTTGCCGCCGAGCTCGAGGTTCACGCGCGTGAGGTTCTTCGACGCCGCGGTCATGATGCGCGTGCCGGTCTCCACGCTGCCGGTGAACGACACGATGCCCACGTCGCGGTGCGAGGTGAGCTGCGCGCCGGCGCCGGCGCCGGTGCCGCCCACCAGGTTGAACACGCCGCGCGGCAGGTCGGTCTGCGAGGCCAGGCGCGCGAACTCGAAGGCGTTGATCGGCGTGATCTCGCTCGGCTTGATCACGATGGTGTTGCCGGTGATCAGCGCCGGCGCCAGCTTGCGCGCGATCAGGAAGAACGGGAAGTTCCACGGCAGGATGCCGGCGGCCACGCCGATCGGCTTGCGCATCAGGAAGATGCTCTCGCCGACGCGGTCACTGGTGAGCACCTCGCCCTCGAGGCGGCGCGCCCACTCGGCCATGTAGTCCATGTAGTCGGCGGTGAAGTTCACCTCCACGCGCGCCAGACCCAGCACCTTGCCCTGCTCGGCGGTGATGGTGTGGGCCAGTTCCTCCACGTTCTCGCGCAGCCGGGCGGCGATGGCACGCAGGTGCTGGGCGCGCTGGATCGCGGGCAGCTTCGCCCACCCCGGCTGCGCGGTGCGTGCGGCCTGCACGGCCAGGTCGACGACGTCGTTCGGGGCGTCGGGCACACGGGCGAGCAGCTCGTGGGTGGCCGGGTTGTGCACGTCGATCAGGGCGCCCGAGCGGTTGGCCAGGAACTCGCCGTCGATGTAGTTTCTGTATTCGGTGACCATGGTGGTCTTCTCCTTATGGGGTGGGGATGAGCGCTGGCGGGGGGTGGAACGGGGGAGGAAGCGGCGTCACATCGCGGGCCGCGCGAAGCGCTTGCCCATCAGCTCGGACGCGAAGCCGAAGGCCACGCCGGCGAGCCAGGTGATCGAGACGAGCAGGATGGTTTCGTCGGCCTTGCCGCCGGCGCCGAAGAAGGACGCGGCGCCCAGGAAGGCGGCCGGCGTGTAGGCCAGCGCGGGGATGTCGGCCATCGCCACCAGCACGAAGGCCAGCACCGCGATCAGTCCGATCATCCAGGGCAGGCCGCCGCCGAGCGCGCCGACGGCCGCCATGGTGCCGGCCGTCAGCAGGATCGCGGCAATGCCGCCGGCCACCGACTTGTAGGCGCCCTGCGTGCCGCCGCCGGCGGCGAAGAACGCCGCCCAGGCCACGAAGCCGATCCACGGGTTGAAGCGCAGCTCGGGCCGGCCGATGCTGAGGTAGACCCACAGGCCCACGAGGGCGGCGATGCTGAGGGCGAGCGCGTGCAGCAGTTTCATGATGTCTTGTCTCCGGGTGAGTTGTTTTGGGGACGAGTCACCCCAGCGGCAGCGGACCGAGGGGTCCGCTGCCGTCCGGGATCGAACGGGGGAGGGCTTACTTGCCCAGCTTGAAGACCATCACCGTGCCGCCCTGCGGCACGACGGTCTTGTTCTTGAGCACCGCGTTGAAGGCCCCCTGCATGCGCTCGGCGTCGACGCCCCAGCCCGACTGCACGGCGATGTACTGCTCGCCGTCGACCTCGAAGGACGAGGGCACGCCGGTCACGCCCGAGCTGGCCGGGAACTCCCACAGCAGCTTGCCGGTGCTGGCGTTGAAGGCGCGGAACAGGCGGTCGTTGGTGCCGCCGCCGAAAACCAGGTTGCCGCCGGTGGCCAGCAGCGGGCCCCAGTTCATCTCGGGGTAGGTGTGGGTCCAGGCCTTCTTCTTGTCGCCCAGGTTCCAGGCCTGCACCTCGCCGACGTGGGTCTTCGAGGCCTCGGTCATCCGCACGTTGGTGAGGATGTTGTCCAGCGCCACGCCGATGTAGAGGTCACCCTTTTTGTAGGTGACCGCCTCGCCGGTAAGCTCCGAGCAGAGGTTGTTGTTGGCCGGCACGTAGAACATCTTGGTCTTCGGGCTGTAGGCCTCGGGCACCCAGTCCTTGCCACCCCACAGCGAGGGGCAGAAGTTCACCGTCTTGCCGGTCGCCGGGCGGCGGCTCTCGTCGTAGGTCGGGCGGCCGGTCTTCGGGTCGATCGAGGTGAAGACGTTCTGCTTCACGTAGGGCCAGGCGTCCACGAACTTGATCGGGCCGCTGGTGCGCTCGAGCTGCCACAGGTAGCCGTTGCGTCCCGCGTGCACCAGCGACTTCACCTTCTTGCCGTTGCGGTCCACGTCGACCAGCAGCGGCGCCGAGACCTCGTCCCAGTCCCAGGTGTCGTTCCAGTGGTACTGGTGGTAGCCCTTGAGCTTGCCGGTCTCGATGTCCAGCGCGATCACCGAGGTGCTGTAGAGGTTGTCGCCCGCGCGCGTGTCGCCCATCCACGGCGCGGCGTTGCCGGTGCCCCAGTAGGACAGCTTGGTCTCGGGGTCGTAGGTGCCGGTGATCCACACCGAGCCGCCGCCCTTCTTGTAGGTCTCGCCCGGCCAGGTGTCGCCGCCCGGCTCGCCGGGGGCGGGGATCGTGTAGGTGCGCCACGCTTCCTTGCCGGTCTCGGCGTCGAGCGCGATCACGTAGCCGCGCACTCCGTACTCGCCGCCCGACACGCCGGTCACCACCTTGCCGTTGGCCACCAGCGGCGCCAGCGTCGAGTAGTAGCCCGCCTTCCAGTCGCCGACCGAGGACTTCCACAGCTCCTTGCCGGTCACCGGGTCCAGGGCCACGAGCATCGCGTCGGTGGTGGCGAGGTAGAGCTTGTCGTTGTAGAGCGCCACGCCGCGGTTGGTGGGGTGCAACTGCTGCAGTTCCTCGGGGATCTGCTTCTTGTAGCGCCACAGCTCCTTGCCGCTCTTGGCCTCGAAGGCGATCACCTGGTTGTTCGGCGTCGTCACGTACATGTAGCCGTTGTTGACGATCGGCGGCGACTGGTGCCCCTCGCTCATGCCGGTCACGTAGGACCACGCGAGCGTGAGCTTGGAGACGTTCTTGTCGTTGATCTTCTCCAGCGGGCTGTAGCCCCAGCCGGCGTAGTTGCCGCGGTACATCAGCCAGTTCTTCGCCTCCGGGTTGGTGAGGCGCGCGTCGGTGACGGGCGCGTAGGCGGGCAGGTCGGCCAGCGCGGCCAGCGGCGCCAGGGCCAGGCAGGCCGCGATGTGCGTCAGTTTGAGTTTCATGGGTCGTGTCTCCTCGGGTTGGTTTTTCTTGCGGTGGGAAATCGATCAGGGCGGGGCCGGCCGTTGCCGCAGCCGGTCCGTCGTGGGGAAATGGGTCAGGCCTTCTTCACGCCCGGGCTGGCGCTGAACGGGCCGTTCACGGCGAGCTCGCCGCGCTCGAGCGCGATCGGCAGGTGCGGCAGGCTGCGTGGCGCGGGCCCTGCCAGTACCTGGCCGGACTGGCAGGGATCGAAGCGCGAGAAGTGGCAGAAGCACAGCAGCGACCGGCTCTCGGGGACCCACTCGCTGACGTCGCAGCCCTGGTGGGTGCACACCGCCGAGAAGGCCAGCACGCCGTCGGCCGAGCGTGCGCGCGTGGCCTCGTCCAGCGAGCCCGGCTCCAGGCGGATCAGCAGCACCTTGTTCAGGCGCGAGCCGTCGCGCACCAGCTTCTTGTCGGCGTCGTACGGGAACGCGAACACCGGCTTCTCGCCGAGCTTCACGTCGGCGGCGGCCAGCAGCTTGGGCGTGCCGTCGGCCCCGACGACGACCAGCCGGTCGCCCTTGGTCGGGCGTTGTTCGGCAGGTTCGTCGGCCAGTGCGCGGTTCAGTCCTGCGGCGTCGAGGCCGAAGCCGATGCAGGCACAGGCGCCGAGCTTCAGGGCTTCGCGGCGGCTCGCGCAGGCGGGGGTCTGGGGCGCGTTCGTCGCGCTCGGGGGCGTTGTCTCGTTGTCGTTCATGGCAGCGTCATCGGGGGTCGGTGGCGGGGCCTTTTTGCAAACCACATGCCACCGTCGGCGGGCCCGATGCGCTGTCTCTCCGGGCATCGATTTGTCCATGCGAATCAAGCACTTGCGTTGTCGCATTCGGGTAATTGCGAGTGATGCGGCGGGCGCCGACAGGTGTGGCGCGCGAGGCCACAGGTGAGGCCTTCGGTGTGGCGTTGCGGCGCGCTCGACCGCCGCACGGCCCGTGCAACGCAGCGCCGATGCCACCGATGCGCAGACGGGCTTGCGGGCCGATCCCGACACACGACAACGCGCGCTTCGCTTAGAGTCCCGCTCGCGCAGCCGGACGCAGACGCCGGCATCAGGAGCCGTGAGCTCCTCGCACTGCGAGGCCACTCAACCACCGCCGTGCCGACTCTCAAGGAGCAGCCGACTTGATCCTGTCCCACCAACACGTCGACGAGATCCGCCGCATCGCCGCGGGTCACGCCCCCGCGGCCGGCACGCCCGACAGCCTGATCCACCGCTCCTGGCACCGCTGCGTCAACACGCACGGCCTCGATCCCGCGCAGTCCTTCGGCCCGCGCGTCGAGAGCCCGACACGGCTGCGCGAATCGCGCGAGCGCATCGAGGAGTACCTGCAGGTCGCGCGCGGCGGCATGGAGCAGCTCTTCAAGCGCGTGTCCGACCTCGGCTACGTGCTGCTGCTGACCGACGCCGACGGCGTGACGGTCGACTACATCGGCAACGACTCCTGGGGCAAGGACGCGCAGCGCGCCGGCCTCTACCTCGGCGCCAACTGGAAGGAAGAGATCGCCGGCACCAACGGCATCGGCACCTGCATCTACGAACAGGCCGCGCTCACCTGCCACCGCGACGACCACTTCTACACCGGCAACGTCGGCCTGAGCTGCAACACCGCGCCGCTGTTCCATCCCGACGGCAAGCTGATGGGCGTGCTCGACGTGTCGGCGCTGGCCATGCCCAACGCGCGCGAGAGCCAGCACCTCGCGCTGCACCTCACCACGCTGTACGGGCAGATGATCGAGGACGCCAACTTCGTGCGTCACTTCCGCGATCACTGGATCCTGCGGCTGGCCACCAGCTGGGCGCTGGTCGACGTGCTGGGCGACATGATGCTGGCCTTCGACAGCGACGGCGTGCTGGCCGGCGCCAGCACCGGCGCCCGCAAGTGGCTGTCCGGCCTGGCGCTGCAGGGCGGCGACGACGCCCCCATCGAGGGCCGCCACCTGACCGACGTGTTCCGCTGCTCGATGGACGACATCTGGCGCCTCGCGCGCTCGTCCAACGTGATGGACCGCGCGCTGCTGTCGGCGTTCGACCACCAGAGCTACTTCGGCAGCGTGGTCGCGCCGCGCATGCGCAGCGCGGCCAGCAGCGCCGCGGGCCCGCGCGACGTGACCGACGCGGCGCCCGCGCTCGCGCCGGCCAGCCCGGCGCTCGAACGCCTGGCCGGCGACGACAAGCAGATGCGCGCGCTGCAGGACCAGGCGCGCCGCCTGGCCAACAAGCGCATCAACATCCTGATCCAGGGCGAGACCGGCACCGGCAAGGAAGTGTTCGCGAAGGCGCTGCACGAGTCGAGCACGCGCCACGACAAGCCCTTCGTCGCCGTCAACTGTGCGTCGATCCCCGAGTCGCTGATCGAGAGCGAGCTGTTCGGCTACACCGCCGGCACCTTCACCGGCGCGCGCAGCCGCGGCATGAAGGGCCTGATCGTGCAGGCCCACGGCGGCACGCTGTTCCTCGACGAGATCGGCGACATGCCGCTGCATCTGCAGACGCGCCTGCTGCGCGTGCTGTCCGAGCACGAGGTGCTGCCGCTCGGCGCCGACCGGCCCATCCGCGTGGAGCTCACCGTCATCGCCGCCTCGCACCGCGACCTGCGCCAGCTCATCGCCGCCGGCAGCTTCCGCGAGGACCTGTACTACCGCCTGTGCGGCGCCACACTGCCGCTGCCGGCGCTGCGCGACCGCCGCGATCTCGGCTACCTGATCGAGCTGATCCTGCGCGAGGAAGCCGAGCACCTGGACACCCGCGCCTACATCGCCGACGAGGCGCTGGAGCTGCTGGAGCGCTACGAATGGCCGGGCAACGTGCGGCAGCTGCGCAACGTGCTGCGCTTCGGCCTCGCGCTGTCGGACGGCGAGGGCATCTATCCCGAGCACCTGCCGCCCGAGGTGACCGCGCCCCCGGTGCTGCTGTTGCTGCCGCCGGCCTCGGGCGCGGTGCCGGCGGTGTCCGTGGCGCAGTCGCCTCCGGCGCGCGCGATGACGCGTCCGCCGGAGGCCGAGCGCCTGCTCGCTGCGCTGCAGGAGCACCGCTGGAACATCACCGCGGTGGCCGCGCAGGCCGGGCAGAACCGCACCACCATCTACCGGCAGATGAAGCGCTTCGGCATCGTCTCGCCCACGCAGCTGCCGCCCGAGGGCGAACGCTCCTAGCGGGCCCTGGCTAGAATCGCGGCTCCCACCCGTCATCGGGGAGTAGCCGCCCTGCATCCGTTGCAGGGGCTCGCGTCAACACACTTGGCCTGCAGGCCATGGTGCGAGCAGCTTCCACAGCCTGGCAAGACCTTTGACCGCACAGCCTCCGCGTGGCCGGAGAGGCCGTGTGGTCATTGCGTCATCCGGCCCAGGACCTCTCGCACGCATGGAAGCCTTTCTCGTCTCGACCGGCATCGTCGCCCTCGGTGAAATGGGCGACAAGACGCAGCTCCTCGCGCTGCTGCTCGCGGCCCGCTTCCGCCGCCCGCTGCCCATCATCCTGGGCATCCTGGTCGCCACCCTCGTCAACCATGCCTGCGCCGCCGCGGTGGGCGACTGGATCGCCCGCGCGCTGGGCCCCGACGTGCTGCGCTGGGTGATCGGCGGCTCCTTCCTCGCCGTGGCCGCCTGGATGCTGGTGCCCGACCGGCTCGACGACGAGGCGGAGGGCAGCGGCCGCCTGCGCCTGGGCGTGTTCGGCACCACCGTGGTCGCGTTCTTCCTCGCCGAGATGGGCGACAAGACGCAGATCGCCACCGTGGCGCTGGCGGCGCGCTACACCGATCTGTGGGCGGTGGTGACCGGCACCACCTTCGGCATGATGCTGGCCAACGTGCCGGCGGTGCTGCTGGGCGATGGCGTGGCGAAGCGGGTGTCCATGAGGCTGGTGCACGGCATCGCCGCGCTGCTGTTCGCGGTGCTGGGCGTGCTGACGCTGTTCAACGTGGGCCATCTCCTCTGATCCACGGCGCCCTCCAGCGCCCCGTACACTCCCCCCGGGTGTCGGACCGCGAGCGCGGTGCGGCAGGTTCATGCGAAGGTCGGGCCGCCTCGCGGTTGCTTCACGACCCTGCTGCCCATGACCGACCCCACGATCGACTGGATCGCCGCCGCCCTCTTCGGTGTGGCCCTCGTCCACACCTTCGCTGCCAAGCAGCTCGAGCGCCTCTCGCACCGCCATCCGCGCCACGCCGGCCTGTTCCACCTGCTGGGCGAGGTGGAGGTGGTGTTCGGCTTCTGGGCCATCGTGCTGGTGCTGGTCATGGCGCTCGTCGCCGGCCGCGGCGCGGCGCTCGACTACGCCGAATCGCGCAACTACACCGAACCGCTGTTCGTCTTCGTCGTGATGGTGGTGGCGGCCTCGCGGCCGGTGCTGCAGACCGTGATGCGTGCCGTGGGCGCGATCGCGCGGCTCGCGCCGCTGCCCACGCCGCTGGTGTCGGCCTGGCTGGGCCTGGCCGCGGTGCCCCTGCTCGGTTCGCTGATCACCGAGCCTGCCGCCATGACCATCGCGGCGCTGCTGCTCGCGCCGCTGGTGTTCCGGCCCGGCGTGCCCGAGCGCATCAAGTACCTGGCGCTGGGCGTGCTGTTCGTCAACGTGTCGATCGGCGGCACGCTCACCTCCTACGCCGCGCCGCCGGTGCTGATGGTGGCCGCCGCCTGGCAATGGGACAGCGCCTTCATGCTGGCGAACTTCGGCTGGAAGGCGGCGCTTGCCGTGCTGGTGAACGCCTCGGTGGCCGCCTTCCTGCTGCGCCGGCACCTGGTGGCCGGGCCCGACGAAGCGGGCGCCGCCGGTGCGGAGCCGGTGCCGCTGGCGGTGGTGGGGGTCCACCTGGCGCTGCTGGCCGGCGTGGTGATGCTGGCCCATCACCCGGTGGCCTTCCTGGCGCTGTTCCTGCTGTTCCTCGGGTTCACGCAGGCCTACGCGCGCCACCAGGACCCGCTGATCCTGAAGGAAGCGCTGCTGGTGGGTTTCTTCCTCGCGGGCCTGGTGGTGCTCGGCGGCCTGCAGCGCTGGTGGCTGCAGCCCATCGTGGCGGGGCTGGAGCCGCTGGCGCTGTTCTTCGGCGCGCTGGCGCTCACGGCCGTGACCGACAACGCGGCGCTCACCTACCTGGGCTCGCTCATCTCCGGCATCTCCGACGCGTCGAAGTACATGCTGGTGGCCGGTGCGGTGGCGGGCGGCGGGCTGACGGTCATCGCCAACGCGCCCAACCCGGCCGGCGTGGCGCTGCTCAAGCGCGGCTTCGCCGACGAATCGGTCGGCGCCGGCGGCCTGCTGCTCGGCGCTCTGGGCCCCACGCTGGTGGCTGCCGCCGCCTTCCTGCTGCTCTGACGCGCTAGCCCCTCACCCGCCTCAACGGCCCCCGCATCTGCTCCCCCAGACGCTGCGCCAGCGCCGCGTCGGTGGCCGGCGAGGCGGCCAGGATGATCGTCACCGCCGGCAGCGCCGGAAAGCCCTGCTGCGGCGTGAGCACCACCGCATCGGGCGGCACGCAGCTCTCGGCCACCACCGACACCGCGAAGCCGGTGCGCACCGCCGCCTGCACCGCCGCCATGCTGCGGCTGGTGCAGACGATGCGGTGCTCGCGCCGCCGCTTGCGCAGCTGCGCCAGCGCCCACTTGCGGAAGATGCAGCCCTCCGGGAACAGCGCCAGCGGCAGGCAGTCGGCGTGCGCCACGTCGTGCTGGGCCGAGGCCGTCCACACCACGCGCTCGGTGCGCAGCACCACGCCCTCCTGGGTGTCGGTCTCGGCCGACAGGATGGCCAGGTCGAGCTGGCCGTCGGCCAGCAGCGGGCGCAGCTCGGCGCTGGGCGCGCACTGCACCTCCACGTGAGCGCGCGGCGCCAGCCGCGCCAGCGCCGCCAGCAGCGGCGCCATCAGCACCGGGATGTAGTCGTCGGGCAGGCCCACGCGCAGCGTGCCGCCGAACTCGGGCGCGCGGAAGTGCGCCAGCGCCTCGCTCTGCAGCGCCAGCATGCGCCGCGCGTAGCGCACGAGCTCGGTGCCGTCGTGCGTGAGCACCAGGCGCCGGCCCTGGCGCTCCAGCAGCGGCCGCTCCAGCGAGGCCGCCAGCTTGGCCAGGTGCACGCTCACCGCCGAGGGCGTCTTGTGCACCAGGTGGGCCGCGCCCTTGCAGCTGCCGGCGTCGGCAAACGCCACCAGCGTGCGGAGCTGATCGATGTCCAGCAGCATGGGCGCTGAGTTTACGAAACGTGAACTGTCGCGCCATGAAGTTTCGTTTTTCAGCGGCTTTCGATCCGCCTAGAGTGAAACGCTGACGTTCCCGTTTTCCCCCTCCCTTGTCTTCCAGGACGAACCCGACGATGTCGCTGCTGCAACTGCGCAAGCTGGTGGTCCAGCTCGAGGAGATCCACACCGAGATCGGCCGCCCGGTCGACCCGCCTGCCCGCAAGGTGGTGGTGGCCGCCGTGGTGAAGAACCCCTATGCCGGCCGCTACGTGGAGGACCTTTCGCCGCTGTACGAGCTGGGCGCCGAGCTCGGCGACCTGCTCGGCCGCCGCGGCGTGCAGGCGCTGGGCGTGGCGCCCGACGCGGTGCAGAGCTACGGCAAGGGCGCCATCGTGGGCCTGGACGGCGAGATCGAGCACGCCGCGGCCATCCTGCACCCGAAGTTCGGCGCGCCGGTGCGCCGCGCGGTGCACAAGGGCGAGGCCATCATCCCCGGCAGCAAAAAGATGGGCGGGCCGGGCTCGCTGATCGTGATGCCGGTGACCAACAAGAACGACATCTGGAATTTCGACGACATGGATGGCGCGGAGATCGCCATCGCCGACGCGCCGCATCCCGACGAGATGCTGGTGGCGCTGGTGCTGGCCATCGGCGGGCGACCGCTCCATCGTGTGAGGAAGCCCGCATGAGTGCGAAGGAGACCTCCATGTTCTTCAAGGCCATCATCCTCCTCAAGCGTCGCGAGGACATGAGCGCGCAGGACTTCGCCGCGTGGTGGCTGGGCCAGCACGCCGCCCTGGCGCGCCAGCTGCCCGGCCTGCGCGGCCTGCGCTTCAACCTGGTGACGGCCGACGGCGAGGGCGCCATCGACGGCGTGTCCGAGCTGTGGTTCGACAGCAAGGAAGCCTTCGACGCCGCCTACGACACCAAGCACGGCCGCGCCGTGGCCGCCGACTCCATGGCCCACGTGTCGCGCCGCGAGCGGCTGTTCGTCGACGAACACACGCTGGTGGACACCGGCGTCTGAACCCGCGACCCCCGCAACGCACGGAGCCAGCCACATGGGCGACAGCCTCAACGCCGCGCTGCTGCAGCGCGACCACCGCCACCTGGTGCATTCGCTGCACAACGAGGCCGCCCACCTGGCCGGCAACGTGTGGGTGAAGGGCGAGGGCACCACGCTGACCGACGCCGACGGCAAGCGCTACGTCGACGCCATGTCGGGCCTGTGGAACGTGACCCTGGGCTACGGCCGCCGCGAACTGGTGGACGCCGCCGCCGCGCAGATGGGCGAGCTGGCCTATGCCTCCGGCTACGCCGGCAGCACCAACCTGCGGGCGATGGAGCTGGCCGAGAAGCTGGCGGCCGACCGCGTGTACCCCAACATGCACCGCTTCTTCTTCACCTCCGGGGGCGGCGAGTCGACCGACAGCACCATCAAGACCGCGCGCTACTACTGGAAGGCGCAGGGCAAGCCCGGCAAATTCAAGACCCTCAGCGTGATGGGCGGCTACCACGGCGTGACGCTGGCCGCCATGTGCGCCACCGGCATGCCGGCCTACTGGCCGTCCTTCGAGCCGCGCATGCCGGGCTTCGTGCACATACCGAACCACGACGCCTACCGCTACACCGTGCCGCCCGGTGGCGACCCGGCCACCGCCGCGGCCGACGAGCTGGAGCGCGCCATCCTGGCCGAGGGCCCCGACACGGTGGCCCTGTTCATCGCCGAGCCGGTGATGGGCGGCGGCGCCTATGTGCCGCCGGCGGGCTACTTCCGCCGCATCCGCGAGATCTGCGACCGCTACGACGTGCTGTTCGCCACCGACGAAGTCATCACCGGCTTCGGCCGCACCGGCAAGCTGTTTGCGCTGGGCCACTGGGGCAGCGACGTGCAGCCCGACCTGGTGCAGTTTGCCAAGGGCATCACCAGCGGCTACGTGCCGATGGGCGGCGTGGGGTTGTCCGACAAGGTGGCCGCGGTGTTCGACCGCCCGGGCGCCGACACCTGGATGCACTGCTACACCTACAGCGGCCACCCGGTGGCCTGCGCGGTGGCGCTGGCCACGCTGGACGTCATAGAACGCGAAGGCCTGCTGGCGCGCGCGCAGGTGCTGGGCGACCGGCTGCTGCGCGGCCTGCGCGGCGCGCTGGGTGGCCACCCGAACGTGGGCGACATCCGCGGCCTGGGGCTGATAGCCGCGGTGGAACTGGTGGAAGACCGCTTCTCCAAGAAGTCCTTCGACCCCGCCCGCAAGATGGGCCCGCAGGTGCTGGCACAGGTGCGCCAGCGCGGCGTGATCACGCGCGGCCGCGGCGACACCATTTACCTGGGCCCGGCGCTGGTGAGCGACGAGGCCACCATCGACCGGATCGTGGAGGCGGTGGCGGAGGGGGTGGGGGCGCTGTTGCCTGCTGCTTGAGCGCCCACCACGTCGCGCGCTGAGCGCGAGCGGGATCGAAACGCCTTCTTCTTTTCACGGCGTCGGGTACTCAGCCGACGCCGTGGTCATTTGGGCCGCCTAAACGCCACTGCGCATCGGCATGGAACGGGCCTTCTCCAGGGCGTAGCGCAGGTGCTGGCGTCCAAGCAGGGGTTGCGTTAGCTCAACAGCGCCAGTACGGTCGCGCATGTCTAAATCTAGTTAGGCGTTTCGTATGAAGCAAACGGACAGGCCAACGACGATCCCGGCAGATCCGGAGCAGTGGACGGAGGAGAACAAGCAAACCTTGTCGTATCACTTCATTCGCGAGTACACCGACAAGCCATACAAGTGCTGGCGTTGCCATGCTGAGAGTGTTTTCACAGCACAAGATCAGAAGTACACGTACGAGGTCAAGAAGGCCAACATCGACCAGCAGCGCTTGCTCTGTGCAACCTGCTGGTCGGAGTCGCATCAAATACGCGCCGCGCTTGAAGACTGTGAAGAGCAGTGGAGCGCGGGCAAACCTCAGCTGCAGAGCAACAAGCCTTTCCTTTCTCGTTGGTTAGAACTTTTGGTCGCTTTGGAGGCATATGTTCCGTACAAGCCAGACACAGCCAAGAAAAACATGCTCACGAAGTTGCTGGGGAACGCCTAACCAGTCGGTCAAGCGGACCCACAACGGCGGGCAACAGGTGCGCCCTTCGGGTCCATCGGCGGCGCCGTTGCGGTCCGCTTACCGCCAACGTTAGGCGCCTCCCTACCACCGGAAGTCGATGACTATGCGCGATCTCAATGAGTGGAGCGTTCTTTACGGGCGGTTGCTTGAAGAGTTGGCCGTTCATGGCCGGAACGATCCCTTTGGTGATGGTGACTTCTATCTGATTGACGACGACTATGGTTCCAAGCAACAGAAGATTGAAGTTACATCATCCGGCTCGTTTACACCAGCTTTGGTTACGGGCATTCAGCGAATCCTCGCTAGTTTTCCTGGTTGGGAAGTAATCGTTTCACTGCCCTCAGATAATGGGGTTGAACATGGTTTTAGCGTCACTGCAACTTCTTGTGTTGAGTCTCGCGGCGCCTAACCATTCGTTCAACCGGAAGCAGTGGGGCATGCCGCCGTTTGGGGCTCCATTTCATTCTGCTCCAAACGTCGTCATACCCCACTGCTCCGGTTAACTCGCACGTTAGGCCGCATGCAACCCAATGGCGTACCTCAAAGCCTTGTTCAAGGACCCGCTCTTCTTTCGGGTGTGCATGCTCATCTGGGCACTTGCACTCGGCCTCTTTGCTGGTTTCGTTCTTGTAGCCTGGCGCCCCACCGACGCCATCGAATGGGCAATCTACGCCTTGGTCGCAAGCATCGGTGTTCTTGCCACGTATCTTGCGTACACGGCGCTCCGTGGCTCGGAAGCCTCAGTAGATAAGGCCGCCGGTTTCATGGGCGACGGGGCTGACATAGTCGGTTTGGTTGCTGCCATCGCGGTCTGTGTCGTAGCGCTTCCTACTGTTGCACTGCTCCGCGTCTTCTTTCCCCGTCGGAGCGCTGACCCCTAGAAGCGCAGCAATCGCGCATGTGGCGGGTAAGCCTGCGCCCTTCCTCCTGGCAAATCCAGTCGCTGTCATCTTGGGCGGTCACCGAATGCGGCCTAACCCTTCTACAGGGACTTCCCTTCGCGTCAACGATCTTGGTTGATGGCATTGCCTCTCTGATCTTCTCGATGTTCGTGCGCTGAAGCTGCATGGCCACAGAGAACAGACTGCACATCTACAGGCGGCCTTGTTGCGCACGATGTCGGCGCGGGCCCAGATACCAACCGCTCGGCGGGGCTCCATTCGCTCATCGTCGGCGCCTTGCGGCGCGACACAGGGTTAGTCGAGCTAGCCCGCCGCCGGTCTGACCTGTGGATGCATCTACGTGCGCACGTCCTCGGGAAGATCGATTTTCGTCAGATGCCTGGGTCGTTGGTCAGGCCGCCGTGGCCGGGACAGCCATCGCGCAACCATCGGGCTTGACCGAGACGTGATCGGCGTCGAAGCGCCGCCCCCTGGCCAGCACCGCCCACAGGATGCGCGCGTTCTTGTTGGCCATGGCCACCACGGCCTTTTGCCAGCCCACACGCGCCGTGAGCTGAACCAGCCACTGCGAGATCCGGTCTCGTCGCTTGTGCGCCGTCATCACCGCCGACTTCGCCCCTTGAATCAGCAGCGTGCGCAGGTAGTCGTCGCCGCGCTTGGTGATGCGCCCGAGGCTGGTCTTGCCGCCGCTGGAGTGCTGGCTCGGCACCAGCCCGAGCCAGGCGCCGAACTGCGCGCCGGTGCGGAACTGCCGGAACTCGCCCACGCTGGCGGCCAGCGCGGAGGCCGTGACCGGCCCGATCCCCATGAGCTGCGCTGCCGTCTTGGCTTGCTCGTCCGTCTTGACGTGCGCCGCGATGCGCTCGTCGCACCAGGCGAGGTGGCCTTCCAGCTCGCTCCATTGCAGCTGAGCACGCTGCAGCGCCACGCGCGCCAGGTGCGGCAGCTCGTTGCTTGCGTCCTCGATGACGTCGGCCAGCTCGGTGCGCAGCACTTCGGGACGTTGCGCGAAGACCAGGCCGAACTCGGCGAGCAACCCGCGGATGCGGTTGATGCACGCGGTGCGTTCTTCCTTGACACCTTCGCGCAGCCGGTGCACGGCCAGCACGGCTTGCTGCTCGGCGGTCTTGGTCGGCACGAAACGCATGTGCGGGCGGCCCGCGGCTTCACACACCGCGGCCGCGTCGTTGGCGTCGTTCTTGCCGCGCCGGCCTTCCATGCGGTACGGGCCGACGAAGTGGCCGGCGACGAGCCGGGACTCCAGACCCATGGCCCTCAATCGGCGCGCCCAGTGGTGCGCACCGCCACAGGTCTCCATCGCCACGACGCAGCCCGGCGGCAACTGCGCGCACCACGGCAGGAACTTCTCGCGTGCCAGCGCGCGCGCCGTCACCACCCGCCCGACCGCGTCCACCGCGTGCACCTGCATCAAGCGCTTGGCCAGATCCACCCCTACTCGAACGATTGGCCTTGCAGTAATCTGTTCCACGGACTTCCCCTTTCAATGGCTTGAGATTGATGACTCGACACCACCAATCTTGGCGCTTTGACGCCGTGGCCCGAAGGTGGGAAGTCCCTTCGTATTCGCTCGAGCCGACCCGCTCCGGCATGGCACCTTGGCCGCGAACCGGTCATGTTTATCATCCGTTTCGCGGCCAAGGCGCCATGCCTCCACGGTCGGCTCAGCTCAAACGTTAGGCCGCACAGCGCCCACATATGTTCTCCGCATTCCAGCCGATCGTCTACGTCCAAATTTCGCCCGAGCGGCTCACGCTCAGGAACCTCAAGACAGGTGAGTCAATCGCGGAGGTGCCGGAACTCGCGATCAGCGCGCCTCCGAAGCCGAAGATTCTCGCGGTCGGTCCGCAAGCAAGAGTGGCGGCCGCTTCACAGCCTGCAGAAGTCGTCAATCCATTTGCGCATCCGCGGAGCCTCGTCTCTGACTTCACCGTTGCAGAGCAACTCCTGAAGCATCAGTTGCGCAAGGTCTTGGGCAACTCCCTGCTATCTCTTTCGCCCTGCGTCGTCGTCCATCCCCTCGGTTCGCCAGCCGGAGGATTTACTCAGGTCGAGCGCAGAGCCTTCCGAGAAATGGCACTCGGTGCCGGGGCCTCGGAGGTGCACGTGTGGACGGGGCGGCCGCTCACCGATCAAGAACTCTTGTCCAGGCGGCCGCCTCCAAGTGGTGGCGAGTGGGAGTGATGGGTGTGGCCTAACCATTCATTCCAGCGGACCGCCTCCGGCGGCCGCTGAATTCAAACGTTAGGCGCCGCACACATGCGAATCGTTGCCGTAGTCATGGCCATGTTGGTGCTGCTTGCCGTCGCTGGGAAAGAGTTCATGTGGCGCATTGATCACCCCCTCGTCCAGGCTGCCTCTTTCTCCCCTGACGAGTCGCAAGTTGTAGAGGTTCGCTCATTGCCGGAAGGGTCCGCGGCCCCCTACGGCTACGGAGTATTCGTATTCCAATCATGGGCGGCGCTACGCAGCGCTCAAGCGAGTCTTGCGTATGCCGGCTATTGCCGGCAGATCGTCACTAGCTGGCAAACTGCCAGGCAACTGAGGATTAAGTGCTTGCAGCCCGAAGGGGAGCCAAAGTTGCTGGCACCAAAGGTCAAAGGCGTCTCGGTAGAACTCGTGGCCTACCAACGAGCGGCGCCTAACCCTTCCTTCAAGCGGACTGGCTTACGGCCAGCCGCTTAAGTCAAACGTTAGGCGCCATGAATCATCGTCGAACTATTGGGCTTGCTTGGGCGCTTGCGTTTGGCGGCGGTGCGGTCTTTCTCGCTAACCACCTGCTTCGGGTGGCCATGGGCGCAGGTACTGGCGGTCATGAGGTTTCGTTTTGGGTGGTTCAAGTCGCAGCTCTGGCTGCTGTTACAGGGTGTGCGGCCGTGGGCGGAGGTCTTGCTGTCGGCGCCCGCTGGGGCTCCCTCGGTATGCGGGTGCTGGGACCCCTCGTCTTGCTCTACTTGTTTGCCTACAACGTGTTCGGCGGTGAAAGGCCATGGTGGCTCGGCGCTGGCGCGCTTGTTCTAACAGCCTTGGTCGCGGTCTCTGTTTTTCTCGCCTACAAGAGTCCAACCAAGGTGCCGCCTAACCCTTCCTTCAAGCGGACGCCTGACGGCGCCGCTTAAGTCACACGTTAGGCCGCACTTGAACCAACCGCGCTCAAAGGGTCGCACTGTCGAGCGGAAGCCCCAGCCTACGGAAAGCTGGTGGTGGCGCGCACTCGAATGGCTGTTCGAGCGGGAGATCAGGTTTGTGCTCCTGTTCGCCATCATCTTCGCCGCTGCTGTAGCGGTTCGAATCTTTGGGGTCAGCCACTGGTCACTCGACCTTGCGACCGTTCAGATCCTTGCCAGTCTCTTAATCATTGGCGCGTTCCTCGGCGTAGTCGTCGCCACCGACTCAGCGCGCGCCTACAAGAAGACTGGCCTGCGCATTCGCACAGTTTCTGGTGTAGTTGCGGGAGCTGGCGTCGCCGTGGTCTTTGGGGCACCGTTCGAGGCGGCAGCCTTGTGCGCACTGGTTGGCGGGGTGCTCGGCTACTTCGGCATGCGGTGGGCCCAGCACATCTAGCCACCGCAGTGCGGCCTAACCCTTCTACAGGGACTTCCCTTCGCGTCAACGATCTTGGTTGATGGCATTGCCTCTCTGATCTTCTCGATGTTCGTGCGCTGAAGCTGCATGGCCACAGAGAACAGACTGCACATCTACAGGCGGCCTTGTTGCGCACGATGTCGGCGCGGGCCCAGATACCAACCGCTCGGCGGGGCTCCATTCGCTCATCGTCGGCGCCTTGCGGCGCGACACAGGGTTAGTCGAGCTAGCCCGCCGCCGGTCTGACCTGTGGATGCATCTACGTGCGCACGTCCTCGGGAAGATCGATTTTCGTCAGATGCCTGGGTCGTTGGTCAGGCCGCCGTGGCCGGGACAGCCATCGCGCAACCATCGGGCTTGACCGAGACGTGATCGGCGTCGAAGCGCCGCCCCCTGGCCAGCACCGCCCACAGGATGCGCGCGTTCTTGTTGGCCATGGCCACCACGGCCTTTTGCCAGCCCACACGCGCCGTGAGCTGAACCAGCCACTGCGAGATCCGGTCTCGTCGCTTGTGCGCCGTCATCACCGCCGACTTCGCCCCTTGAATCAGCAGCGTGCGCAGGTAGTCGTCGCCGCGCTTGGTGATGCGCCCGAGGCTGGTCTTGCCGCCGCTGGAGTGCTGGCTCGGCACCAGCCCGAGCCAGGCGCCGAACTGCGCGCCGGTGCGGAACTGCCGGAACTCGCCCACGCTGGCGGCCAGCGCGGAGGCCGTGACCGGCCCGATCCCCATGAGCTGCGCTGCCGTCTTGGCTTGCTCGTCCGTCTTGACGTGCGCCGCGATGCGCTCGTCGCACCAGGCGAGGTGGCCTTCCAGCTCGCTCCATTGCAGCTGAGCACGCTGCAGCGCCACGCGCGCCAGGTGCGGCAGCTCGTTGCTTGCGTCCTCGATGACGTCGGCCAGCTCGGTGCGCAGCACTTCGGGACGTTGCGCGAAGACCAGGCCGAACTCGGCGAGCAACCCGCGGATGCGGTTGATGCACGCGGTGCGTTCTTCCTTGACACCTTCGCGCAGCCGGTGCACGGCCAGCACGGCTTGCTGCTCGGCGGTCTTGGTCGGCACGAAACGCATGTGCGGGCGGCCCGCGGCTTCACACACCGCGGCCGCGTCGTTGGCGTCGTTCTTGCCGCGCCGGCCTTCCATGCGGTACGGGCCGACGAAGTGGCCGGCGACGAGCCGGGACTCCAGACCCATGGCCCTCAATCGGCGCGCCCAGTGGTGCGCACCGCCACAGGTCTCCATCGCCACGACGCAGCCCGGCGGCAACTGCGCGCACCACGGCAGGAACTTCTCGCGTGCCAGCGCGCGCGCCGTCACCACCCGCCCGACCGCGTCCACCGCGTGCACCTGCATCAAGCGCTTGGCCAGATCCACCCCTACTCGAACGATTGGCCTTGCAGTAATCTGTTCCACGGACTTCCCCTTTCAATGGCTTGAGATTGATGACTCGACACCACCAATCTTGGCGCTTTGACGCCGTGGCCCGAAGGTGGGAAGTCCCTTCGTATTCGCTCGAGCCGACTCGCACCGGCATGGCACTTGGCCCGCGAGCCCGTGGTTCTTATCATCGGTCTCGCGGGCCAAGCGCCATCCCGGCGCTCGCGCCTCAGCTCAAACGTTAGGGAACGTCTGCAAAACTCGTCCGAATCTTGCATGAGTTGAAGCGACGACGCATCGGAGCACGACGACCATGAAGCAGCTGGGTTTGGGCCTGAACCTGTCGACCAAGAAGACGCGCAAGCGCGAGTTCCTGGAGGACATGGAGCGCGTGGTGCCGTGGGCGGTGCTGGTGCAGATCGTGGCGCCGCACTACCCCAAGGCCAAGACCGGCCGCCCGCCCTTCGGCATCGAGACCATGCTGCGCATCCACTACCTGCAGCAGTGGTTCGGCCTGAGCGACCCGGCGATGGAAGAGGCGCTGCACGACGTGCCGCTGTACCGGGAGTTCGCCAAGCTCGACAGCGTGACGGCACGGCTGCCTGATGAGACCACCATCCTGAGGTTCCGCCACCTGCTGGAGCGCCACAACCTGGCCGTGGACATGCTGCGCGTGGTCAACGATCTGCTTCAGCACAAGGGCCTGATGATGCGCACGGGCACGGCGGTGGACGCCACGCTGATCTCGGCGCCGAGTTCGACCAAGAACGCCGAAGGTGAGCGCGACCCGGAGATGAAGCAGACCCGCAAGGGCAACAACTGGTACTTCGGCATGAAGGCCCACATCGGCGTGGACGCGCAGTCGGGTCTGGTGCACACCGTGGCCACCACGGGGGCCAACGTCAACGACCTGAACATGGCCGGCGCGCTGCTGCACGGCGATGAGGAAGCTGCCTTCGGTGACGCGGGCTACCAGGGCGTGCACAAGCGGCCCGAGGCCAAGGGGCCGACCTGGCACGTGGCAATGCGCCCGGGCCTGCGCAGGAAGCTCAACCCCTTCATCGAGCCCGACTTCATCGCCGAGCGCATCGAGAAGATGAAGGCCAGCATCCGGGCCAAGGTCGAGCATCCGTTCCGGGTGATCAAGCGCCAGTTCGGGTTCACCAAGGTGCGCTACCGGGGGCTGAAGAAGAACACCGCGCAGATCGTCACGCTGTTCGCGCTGTCGAACCTGTGGATGGCGCGACGGCAGTTGATCGGAGCGCGGGGATGAGTGCGTCCGCGATACCCGCAGCGGGCTCGCGAGGTGCCAAAAGCACCTGCGAAACGGCACGACCGAGCCGCAGAACAGACCGGATCGAGGGCTTCGGCGCGGCATCGCCATCACGTCACTTCAAACAGCACGGCGCATCGCGTTGTGCAGACCTTCCTTAGGCCTCATGACGACGACCGCAGTGTCACCGCCAACAGTTCTCCGAGTTCTTCGATGGACCTCGTTGCTAGTTGCACTCGCTGTCGGCCTCTTCTTCCTGAACGATGCATTCTTCAGTGCTTGGGTTGCGGGCGGTCCGCCGAGCGAGCACAAGCTCGGTTGGGAGCGCCGTTCGCAAGGAAGTTTGGCCTTTGCTCTTGCAAGCCTCTTCGCAGGCGCGTTTCTCTTCCGGGCGCTCGTTCGCTTGCCCAAACCAGGCCGCCTTTCTTGGTTCCTTGCCGCAGTCGCAATCCTTCTCGCAGCGGCCCCGCTCGTCGCCAGAGAGGTTCTCATCGATAAGTGCCTCGATAGTGGAGGTCGCTGGAACAACATGTTCATCGAGTGCGAGCGCTAGAGCCACGAGATGAGGCCTAACCCTTCTACAGGGACTTCCCTTCGCGTCAACGATCTTGGTTGATGGCATTGCCTCTCTGATCTTCTCGATGTTCGTGCGCTGAAGCTGCATGGCCACAGAGAACAGACTGCACATCTACAGGCGGCCTTGTTGCGCACGATGTCGGCGCGGGCCCAGATACCAACCGCTCGGCGGGGCTCCATTCGCTCATCGTCGGCGCCTTGCGGCGCGACACAGGGTTAGTCGAGCTAGCCCGCCGCCGGTCTGACCTGTGGATGCATCTACGTGCGCACGTCCTCGGGAAGATCGATTTTCGTCAGATGCCTGGGTCGTTGGTCAGGCCGCCGTGGCCGGGACAGCCATCGCGCAACCATCGGGCTTGACCGAGACGTGATCGGCGTCGAAGCGCCGCCCCCTGGCCAGCACCGCCCACAGGATGCGCGCGTTCTTGTTGGCCATGGCCACCACGGCCTTTTGCCAGCCCACACGCGCCGTGAGCTGAACCAGCCACTGCGAGATCCGGTCTCGTCGCTTGTGCGCCGTCATCACCGCCGACTTCGCCCCTTGAATCAGCAGCGTGCGCAGGTAGTCGTCGCCGCGCTTGGTGATGCGCCCGAGGCTGGTCTTGCCGCCGCTGGAGTGCTGGCTCGGCACCAGCCCGAGCCAGGCGCCGAACTGCGCGCCGGTGCGGAACTGCCGGAACTCGCCCACGCTGGCGGCCAGCGCGGAGGCCGTGACCGGCCCGATCCCCATGAGCTGCGCTGCCGTCTTGGCTTGCTCGTCCGTCTTGACGTGCGCCGCGATGCGCTCGTCGCACCAGGCGAGGTGGCCTTCCAGCTCGCTCCATTGCAGCTGAGCACGCTGCAGCGCCACGCGCGCCAGGTGCGGCAGCTCGTTGCTTGCGTCCTCGATGACGTCGGCCAGCTCGGTGCGCAGCACTTCGGGACGTTGCGCGAAGACCAGGCCGAACTCGGCGAGCAACCCGCGGATGCGGTTGATGCACGCGGTGCGTTCTTCCTTGACACCTTCGCGCAGCCGGTGCACGGCCAGCACGGCTTGCTGCTCGGCGGTCTTGGTCGGCACGAAACGCATGTGCGGGCGGCCCGCGGCTTCACACACCGCGGCCGCGTCGTTGGCGTCGTTCTTGCCGCGCCGGCCTTCCATGCGGTACGGGCCGACGAAGTGGCCGGCGACGAGCCGGGACTCCAGACCCATGGCCCTCAATCGGCGCGCCCAGTGGTGCGCACCGCCACAGGTCTCCATCGCCACGACGCAGCCCGGCGGCAACTGCGCGCACCACGGCAGGAACTTCTCGCGTGCCAGCGCGCGCGCCGTCACCACCCGCCCGACCGCGTCCACCGCGTGCACCTGCATCAAGCGCTTGGCCAGATCCACCCCTACTCGAACGATTGGCCTTGCAGTAATCTGTTCCACGGACTTCCCCTTTCAATGGCTTGAGATTGATGACTCGACACCACCAATCTTGGCGCTTTGACGCCGTGGCCCGAAGGTGGGAAGTCCCTTCGTATTCGCTCAACCCCCGACCCGCTACGGCAGGCGCTGTAAGCCCGGCCTGCGGTGCTCGTAGCAACATTGAAGTCCGGGCTTACAGCACCTGCCTCCGCGGTCGGGGTTAGCTCGAACGTTAGCCGTCATGCAAGAGCCTCCGCTGCGGCCGCCTCAACCGCTCGTGCGCACATACCTCTACGTGCTGGCAGCTGTTGTCGGCGTCGTCGGAGGTATTGGGGTTTGGCTCGGCACTGAGCTCTGGCACCTTGCCGTAGGTGCTCCATTGCTACTCATCGCGGGTGCACTTATCCGCCTTGCGCGGCATGGTGGCTAACCAGTCAATCGAGCGGACGGCTTCCGGCACACTTCGTGTGCCTCCAGCGTCCGCTCATCTCCAACGTTACTCGGCAACGACATCGGCACGCGAGAGGGCGGTGCCCATGCCGGCGTGGTCCATCGTGGTCATCGCCTGGGCGGTGCCCATGAATGACAACGCAACGAAGGCCAGAGTGGTCAGCTTGTTCATGATGAATGTTCCTTGGTGAGTGGGTTCGTGTCGTGTGGCAGCGCCCACCGCGGCCACAGGGTTCTGTCGTGGCCGCACCGAAATCATTACCACCATATTTCTTCGAGGCTGCGTAAGGTTTCGGTGGTTCGGGGCGACGGGCGGCTGCCGGCGCTGGGTTCACCACCCGCCTCGCATTCGTCAGATGCAGAGGGCACCCCGCCAGCCAGCTCGAATCACGAGGGTTTCGTGGTCTGGCCTGCTGTTTCACCACGCTCAAGCGCAGCGCGTCGATCTGTCGGGCCGCGCGCGGTGGCCTCGGTCGCCAGGCTTCATTTCACGTCGATGGTGGCTCGCATCCCAGCTTCCGTGTGCGTCCGCGTCGACATCACGTCTTCGAAGCGTCCTGTCCTCACCGGAAGGAACCACCACTCCACGACGCTGCCAGGCTTCAGCTCGACTCGCCGAACCGGCCCATACACCTCCGCCACCGCCTTCGCATCTGGCCCGAGCACCACCACCTTGCGCGAGTACACGGCATCCGCCAGTCCCTGCGAGCCAAAGTAGTACTCGTTGGCACTCGGGTTCTCCAGGCGCAGCACGTAAAGCTTTCCGGTCTCCAGCGTCAGCGAGTCCGGGCTGAAGCGATGCTCACCCTTCGCGTTCCCAAGCACCATCGTCACCCGGGTGGGTTCCTGTCGTGTCAGGTCGCCAGCGCCATAAGCGCTTGCGCATGCCAGGGCCAATGCCAGCGCGAGACCCGTCGTCTTCATTGTTGTCTCCTCGAGTGTCCAAGTCGGTCGCCATGCTGCCGGTTCGGTGGGCACCGACCCCAGCTTCTCGAACCTGATTCAACTCTATCGGACCGAAGCAGTTGAACGGGTGCTTTCTGTCGCTGGCGCGCCGTCGTGGGTGTCCTTCTTGTCGATGCGGCCTGCCAGAATGTCGTGCGTCAGGCCCCTGGTCCCCCCTATGCAGCCCACCGCTCATCCCCGCAAGCGTCCCGCTCGCCGGGTCATGCTCGGCTTGCTCACGATCACCATGGCCGCGTGCACCACAGCCATGTACGACGGTGCGCCGCGCCCCGACGGTGAACTGGCCACGCTGGTCGGTGATCGCATGTACCTCGTGTCGGTCGATGGCAAACCCGTTCCCTACAGCGGCGGAAACTTCGCAACCATCAAGGTCTTGCCTGGGCAACGCACCATCACCGCGCGACTCAACGACGCGGGACCGTATCGCACGGTCACCTCGAACGCGGAACCCCCTGTCACGTTCAGCGCCGTGGCAGGCAGGCGCTACGCGATTCAGCCGCAGTTCGTTGAACGTCAACGGTGGTATCCGCAGGTCATCGACGTGCACACCGGGGAGGTTGTGGGGCGAGCCGACTAGCTCGGCTCTCCCCCGATTTCCGGGACGCGTCGAGACACGCTGTGGACAGGAGAGCGCCATGAGCCGGACAAGAACGCGCTTCACAGTCGAGCTCGAACCTTCGGCGTCGTCATGAAGCGCCGCACCTTCCTTGCTGTCACCTCGGTGGCGATGTCGGCACATGCGCAGCTCCGCTCGCCTGCGCAGTGGCTGGAGCCTGACGCCACGCCGCGGATCGGCTCGGAGGCCTACGGAGCCAACGGTCCGCTTCGCGTCTGGCTGGTCGCCATGCCCATGCCGCTCTGGCGGGACTGGTGGAACCTGCTGCCGGTGGTGTCCGAAGCGCCACGGCTGGTCGACGGCCTCGTCCAGAGCTACCGGGCCGATGACGAGATCGCGCTCTCGGTGCTGGTCGCTGGTGCACTGCGCGACGATGCACGCAAGCGCAAGCTCGTCGCGAGCCTTTCCGCTGTCGGGCCCGACGGCCTTACCCATCCCCCGATGCGGCAGGACTATTTCTGGGAAGGCATGCCGTTCAATCGCGCCAACAGCGTTGGCATCCTCGAGCCGGTCCTCAGCATGAGCGATCTGCTGGGCCGCTCCGCGGGGACCTGGACGCTGCAGCTGGAGCTCACCGACACGCTTGCCTTGGTGAGCGTCGCCGTGTCTCAGAAGGTGGAGGTGGGGGCATGATGCCGAGCGCTCGGCGCGAGCGGAGCCGGGGCCTGTCGCGGTTTCGCCGACACTCCGACCCGCCGAAGGAGTGACCGATGCGCAAGCCCAGTTTCCTCGTCGTATTGCTGTTCGCCCTCGCCGCCGGCGCGCAGGCCGCTCCGCCCGGCGAGTTCGCCGGCGTGAACCCCAAGGATCTGCAGCCGTCCCCGGAGGCCGGAGCGGTGGACCTCGCCGAACGCCTGGTCTGGACCCGCAGCGCCAGGAACACCGAACTCGGCGTGCTGCCCGGCAAGTACACCGCCCATGGGCAGGACGCCCAGGGCCGGTACTTCCTGGCCACCAGCCCCGCCTTCGCCTTCTACATGCGCTCGGTCCGCGGCCAGTACCTGCTGGCCCGTGGCGGCGTTCTCCTGCCGCACGCGCCGACGGCGCGTGCCCGCTTCTTCTTCGTCCAGGACGATCGCGTGAAGACCGGCAAGACCCTCGAGGAGGCCATGGCCCACACGCCGGACGAGCCTGCTGCGGTGCCCCTGCTCGACGCGCTGCTCAACTGGGCGAGCCAGGGGCACCTGGTGGCCCTGGCCGAGATCGACGACGACGCGCTGAACGAACGGTTGCGTGCTGCCTTCGCCGCCCGGTAGCCGCCGCTGCGCGCGGCAACTTTGCAATCATCCCGGTCCGCTGCTTCCCCTTCTTCGTGCCGACACCATGCTGCAACTCGCCAAGACGCTTTCTGCACCGGTTGCCGCCGCCCTGTTGGCCGGCTGCGCCTTTCATCAGGCGCCCTACGTTGCGCACGAGCCCGGTCTCGCGCCCAGCGAAACCAGCGTGTTCTCGGTGATCACCGAGAACGCGGCCAGGAACGGCGCGCTGGAGATCACGCATGTGGACGGCAAGCCCACCGCCTGTGCCCAGGCGGGGTGTCCGGTGTGGGTGCGGGTCAAGCCCGGCACGCACGCGTTCGGCCTGCGGTTCAACGGCGACTACAAGCTCGCCGGTGCCTTCATCCGGTGGCAGACCGCGGTGCTGTCGGTCGAGGTGCCGGACATGCAGGCGCGGCACGTCTACCTCGGCCGGCAGGTGCTCTCGAACGACCGCGTGGCCGTGCAGCTGCAAGACCTGGGCGAGCGGCCCGACCATGGCCTCTCCCTGGGCCTGGAAGGCGCCAACCGGAAGTACCACCCGGTCACCTTCTAGCCGTCGTCGGCTGGAGTCCATCGCCATGCCTGCCCCCAGCACCGAAGACACCGCGGCATTTGCGGCCGTGCTCGCCCGGCTCGACACCGCTCTCCCGCCGCAGGTGTGCGCCACCCTGCGGCCGCCGGCGCGCGCAGAAGACCTGGCCGCGCTGGCCGCCCTGCTGCCAGAGGGCGCCAGGCTTCCGGCCGACCTTCAGGCACTGCTCGCCTGGCACGACGGCCAGTCCTGGAACGCGCCTCTCAGCACGAAGAACAATCGCCGCCTGCTGTCGGCTGGCGAGATCCGGAGCGAACTGGCCTACTTTTCCGATCCCCGCTCCGATGTCATGGCGCCGTGGAGCGCGTCGTGGCTGCCGGTTCTCACCAACGATGCCGGTGACTTCGTGGTGCTGGAGACGGTGGGCCCGCAGGCGGGCTGCCTGCGGCTCTACTGGCACGACGATCCCTCGCGCAGCGTGGCCCATCCCTCACTGCTGAAGTGGGCGGAAGCCCTGCTCGGCGAGTACCTGCCGCCGCCCGCAGGCTGAGCGGCCCGGCATTCGCGACGAGTTGGGGATGGCGGCCGGGTCGTCGGCGCGGTCCCATGCAGCCCTGACGGCACATTCCCGGGAGTCCACGCATGCAGTCCCTGCTCAGCAGTTTGCTGGTTACGTTGGCGTTGGTGTTCGTCGCCGCGCCCGCCGCCGCCAACCCGCCGCTCACCCCGTCCGCCGTGGTGGGCCCGTGGAAGAAGCTGTCGCACACCGTCGTGCTCGACGGCCGGTCGATGGACTCGCACGCCGCGCTGCTGCAGCAGCGGCCGTGCGCGGCGCAGGTGGTCTACGAGATCCACGCCGACGGCCGCTATCGGCTCGACGCCAGCGGCAGCCACTGCGACGACAAGTACAAGCGCATGCAGGAGAAGCTCTACGCCAAGACGCAGTGGAAGCTCGAAGGCCAGAAGTTCACCACCTCGGCCACGAACTTCGCCGTCGGGCAGAGCTACAACGTCAGCGTTGCGGGGCAGCGCATGACCTGGGTCGGCACCGAAGGGCAGGGCACGCTGGTGTTCGAGAGGGTGAACCCGGCGAAGTAGCGGCCGTCGCGCGCCGGGCCTCAGGCTGTAAGCCCCGGCCCCCTCGCCGCGACTGAACCGCCATGAAACGCACCGTGCTCCTGGTCTCCCATCTCCTGGCGCTGGCCATCGGGTTCGCGCTGGGCATCTACGCGCTGCCCATCCTGGTGGCGCCCAGCGCGCTGGCGCCGAAGGACATCGAAGCGCTGATGGGCCCCGCGCAGTGGACGGCGCAGTTCCGTCGTGAGCTGAAGGACAGCGACGCGCTGCACTGGGGCGAGGGCATGGTGTTCGTCGGCCCCCGGAGCATCAGCCTGCTGGGCAGGCTGGCGCCGGGGCCCGACTACAAGCTCTATCTGTCGCCGGAGTTCGTGGAGACCGAAGCCGACTTCCAGCGTCTCAAGCCGCAGATGCTGCGGGTCGGCGACGTCAAGACGTTCGAGAACTTCCTGGTGCCCGTGCCGCAGGGCGTGGATCCGTCCCGGTTCAACACGGTCATCGTGTGGTGCGAGGCCTTCGGCCAGTTCATCACCGCGGCGAAGTACCGCTGACGGGTCGTTTCCCTGGCCGCCGTCGTGCCTGTCCTATTTGTCGGACACGCTGTCCGAGGGTGGGCGCGCGGCGGCGGCGCCGAGCCGGCCGGCAGGCCCTGATCGCGCCGTCGATCGAGGGTGAACCCTCAGGAATCCGTGGGCCGGCCGTGGTCCGTGAATTGCGATCTGCCCCGGCAAATCGCGAACCCCCGGAGACCCCATGGCTGCCTATTCGAACCCCAACGCCCCCGTCACGCGACTCGATGCCGTCGTCATCGGCGCCGGTGTGGCGGGCCTGTACCAGTTGCACAAGCTGCGCGAGCTCGGCCTGAATGTGCGCGCCTACGAAACCGGTTCCGGCGTCGGCGGCACCTGGTACTGGAACCGCTACCCCGGCGCCCGCTTCGACTCGCAGGCCGAGATCTACCAGTACTGGTTCTCGGAGGACCTGTACAAGGCCTGGAAGCCGACCGAGCGCTTCCCGGCGCAGCCGGAAACCGAGAGCTGGCTGAACTGGGTGGCCGACCGGCTGGACCTGCGCAAGGACATCCGCTTCGGCGCACGCATCGACTCCGCCCACTACGACGACACCATCGGCCGCTGGAGCCTCGTCACGCAGCAGGGCGAGACCATCGACACGCAGTACCTGGTGTGCTGCATGGGCATGCTGTCGGCGCCGCTGACCAACCGCTTCCACGGGCAGTCCAGCTTCAAGGGGCAGATCCACCACACGGCGCTGTGGCCCAAGGAGGGTGTGGACCTGAAGGGCAAGCGCGTGGCGGTGGTGGGTGTGGGCGCCACCGGCATCCAGGTGATCCAGTCCATCGCGCCCGAGGTGGCCGAACTGAAGGTGTTCGTGCGCACGCCGCAGTACATGATCCCGATGCGCAACCCGAAGTACGGCGAGAAGGAGTGGGCCGACTTCGCCGCGCGCTTCCATGAGCTGAAGGCGCGCGTGCGCGGCACCTTCGCCGGCTTCGACTACGACTTCGACGCCGGGCCCTGGGCCGACAAGACGCCGGCCGAGCGCGAGGTCGTGCTGCAGGGCCTGTGGGAGGACGGCTCGCTGTCGATGTGGCTCGCCTCCTTCCCGGAGATGTTCTTCGACGAGTCGGTGAGCTTCGAGGTCTCGGAGTTCGTGCGCCGCAAGATGCGCGAGCGGCTGGGCAACGACCCCGCGCTGTGCGAACTGCTGATCCCCACCGACTACGGCTTCGGCACGCACCGCGTGCCGCTGGAGAGCGGCTACCTGGAGGTCTACCTGCGCGACAACGTGGAGGGCGTGAACTGCCGGGCCACGCCGATCGAGCGCATCGTGCCCGAGGGCATCCAGACCTCCGATGGCAAGGTGCACGAGGTCGACGTGATCATTCTCGCGGTGGGCTTCGACGCCGGCTCCGGCGCGCTGACGCGCATGGACATCCGCGGCCGCGGCGGCCGCTCGCTGAAGCAGGAGTGGAGCAAGGAGATCCGCACCGCCATGGGCATGCAGATCCACGGCTACCCCAACCTGTTCAGCACCGCCTCGCCGCTGGCGCCCACCGCGGCGCTGTGCAACATGCCCACCTGCCTGCAGGCGCAGGTGGAGTGGGTCACCGACTGCATTGCCTACGCGCGTGCCACCGGCAAGAAGGTGGTCGAGCCGACCCGCGAGTTCGAGGAGTCCTGGGTCCGGCACCACGACGAGGTGGCCAACCGCACGCTGCTGGTGAAGACCGACTCCTGGTACATGGGCTCCAACGTCGAGGGCAAGCCGCGGCGGCTGCTGTCCTATGCCGGCGGCGTGGGCAACTATCACCGGCAGTGCGACGAGCAGGCGGCCATGGGCTACCCCGGCTTCGCCATGCGCTGAGCGCCAGGGAGACCCGCCATGAACAAAGACAGGCTGGGCAGCGCGCTCGACGCGCTGCTGGATCGCAGCGTGCTGCAACCAGGCGGCGTGCCCGGCGTGGTGGCCATGGCCACCGACCGCAAGGCCGACGTCTACCGCGGCGCGGCGGGCGTGCTGCAGCTGGGCCAGGACGCTCCGATGTCGACCGACAGCGTGTTCGCCATCTTCTCCACCACCAAGCCGCTGACCGCCACGCTGGTGATGCAGCTGGTGGAGGAGGGCGAGCTCGCGCTCGACGACGAGGCCGGCCGCTACGCGCCCGAGATCGACGAGCTGCAGGTGCTCGACGGCTTCGATGCGGCCGGGCAGCCGCGGCTGCGCGCGCCCAGGCGCCGGATCACGGTGCGCGACCTGATGCTGCACACCTCGGGCCTGTGCTACGAGTTCTTCAGCGCCGACGACCTGAAGTTCCGCGCCGCGCGCGGCATTCCCACCGTGGTGTCGTGCAGCCTCGACTCGATCCGCACCGTGCTGCTGCACGACCCCGGCGAGGCCTGGACCTACGGCGTCAACATCGACTGGATCGGCCGCATCGTGGAAAAGCTGCGCGGCGACCGGCTGGGCCACGTGATGCGCGAGCGGCTGTTCGACCCGCTGGGCATGGAGGAGATCGGCTTCGGGATGTCGGATGACATGCAGCCGCGCCGCGCCGTCATCCATGCGCGTGCCGACGATGGCACGCTCACGCCGCAGCCCGACCTGAAACTGCCCGACCCGCCGCCGATGGACATGGGCGGCCAGGGCCTGTACGCGACGGTGGGCGAGTACATGAAGTTCATCCGCATGCTGCTCAACGACGGCAGCGGGCCGTTCGGTCGGGTGCTGAGGCCGGAGACGGTGGACGCGCTGGCGCAGGACGGGCTGAAGGCCCTGGGCCTGTCGGCGGGTGGGTGGACCACGTCGATCCCCTCGCTGGCCAACACCGGCGAGTTCCTGCCCGGCACCGACAAGGGCTGGGCCTACAGCTTCATGACCAACCGGGAGCGCGCGCCCACCGGCCGCAGCGCCGGTTCGCTGATGTGGGCGGGCCTGGCCAACTGCTTCTTCTGGGCCGACCGCCGGGCCGGCATCGGCGGCTACTGGGCCACGCAGATCCTGCCGCTGATGGACGCCGCGTCCTACCCGGGCTTCGTGGAGTTCGAGTCCACCGTCTACCAGCACCGCAGCGCATGACCGACTACGCCACCTTCTACCGCCGCTCGATCGAAGACCCGAAGGGTTTCTGGGCCGAGCAGGCCGAGCTGATCGACTGGCACCGCCCGTTCGACGAAGTGCTCGACGACAGCCGGCCGCCCTTCACCCGCTGGTTCGTCGGCGGCCAGACCAACCTCTGCCACAACGCCGTCGACCGCCACGCCGCCCGGCGCCCCGACGACAACGCCCTCATCTGGGTCTCCACCGAAGTCGGTCAGGAACGCACCTACAGCTACGCCCAACTCCAGCGCGAAGTCGAACGCATGGCCGCCGGCCTCGTCGAACTCGGCGTCGGCCAGGGCGACCGCGTCCTCATCTACATGCCCATGATCCCCGAGGCCGCCTTCGCCATGCTCGCCTGCGTGCGCATCGGCGCCATCCACTCCGTCGTCTTCGGCGGCTTCGCCAGCGTCAGCCTCGCCAGCCGCATCGACGACGCCCAACCCAAACTCATCGTCAGCGCCGACGCCGGCAGCCGCGCCGGCAAAGTCGTCCCCTACAAACCCCTCCTCGACGAAGCCATCCGCCTGGCCAAGAACAAACCCCGGCACGTCCTCATGGTCGACCGCGGCCTCGCCCCCAGCCAACCCGTCGAAGGCCGCGACATCGACTACGCCACCCTCAGGGCGCGCCACCTCGACAGCCGCGTCCCCTGCACCTGGGTCGACGCCACCCACCCCAGCTACACCCTCTACACCAGCGGCACCACCGGCACCCCCAAGGGCGTACAGCGCGACACCGGCGGCTACGCCGTCGCGCTGGCCGCCAGCATGAAACACATCTACCTCGGCAACGCCGGCGAAACCTACTTCTCCACCAGCGACATCGGCTGGGTCGTCGGCCACAGCTACATCGTCTACGGCCCGCTCCTCGCCGGCATGGCCACCATCATGTACGAAGGCCTGCCCATCCGCCCCGACGCCGCCATCTGGTGGAGCCTGGTCGAGAAATACAAAGTCACCGCCATGTTCAGCGCCCCCACCGCCGTGCGCGTGCTCAAGAAACAAGACCCCGCGGCCCTCAAGAAACACGACCTCAGCAGCCTGCGCGCCCTGTTCCTGGCCGGAGAGCCGCTCGACGAACCCACCGCCCAGTGGATCGCCGACGCCCTGGGCGTGCCCATCGTCGACAACTACTGGCAGACCGAATCCGGCTGGCCCATCCTCAGCATCGCCAACGGCGTGCAGCGCCAGCCCAGCAAGTTCGGCAGCCCCGGCATCCCCACCTACGGCTACAAGGTCAAGCTCGTCGACGACGCCAGCGGCGAAGAACTGCACGGCGCCCACCAGAAAGGCGTGCTCGTGGTCGAAGGCCCGCTGCCGCCCGGCTTCATGCAGACCGTCTGGCGCGACGACGACCGCTTCGTCAACACCTACTGGAAAAGCGTGCCCGGCCAGAGCGTCTACAGCAGCTTCGACTGGGGCATCCGGGACGAAGACGGCTACTACTACATCCTCGGGCGCACCGACGACGTCATCAACGTCGCCGGGCACCGGCTGGGCACCCGCGAGATCGAGGAAAGCGTCTCCAGCCACGCCAACGTGGCCGAAGTGGCGGTGGTCGGGGTGGCCGATCAGCTCAAGGGCCAGGTGGCCGTGGCCTTCGTGGTGCCCAAGGACGCGCGGGGGCTGGAGGAGCCGCAGGCGCGGCTGAAGCTCGAGGGCGACATCATGAAGACGGTGGACCAGCAGCTCGGGGCGGTGGCGAGGCCGGCGCGGGTGCACTTCGTGACGCTGCTGCCCAAGACCCGCTCGGGCAAGCTGCTGCGCCGTGCGCTGCAGGCGGTGGCCGAGGGCCGCGACCCGGGCGACCTGACCACCATCGAGGACCCCACGGCCTTGCAGGCGATCCGGGAGTTGCTCGGGCGGTGAGGCAGGGGGCGGTGGCCGCGCGGCGGCCACCGTTCAGTGGATGCCGTCGCGCGCGATCGGCCGCTCGTCGTGGCCCGCCTGGGTGAACTCGCTCTGGTCGATGGCGAGTTCCGCGAACTTGCGGTACAGCGTGGAGCGCGCAATGCCCAGCGCGCTGGCCACGTGGTTGACCTTGCGGTACTTGCGCAGCAGGCCCAGGATCAGCTGGCGCTCGTAGTCGCGCACGGCGGCCAGACCTTCGCCGGCCGTGCCGGCCACCACCGGTTCGGTGCTGGTCTCGGGTGGACGGGTCACTTCGGGCGGCAGGCATTCGAGGCCGATCGCGCCATCGGCGCACAGCACGGCGGCCTCGATCACGTTGCGCACCTCGCGCGCATTGCCCGGCCAGCGGTAGCGTTCGAGCGCGGCGCGGGTGTCCGGCGGGAGCTGCACCGTGGGCAGGCCGTGCTTCTGGCGCATGGCGTCGCCGAACTGGTCGATCAGCAGCGTCAGGTCGCAGGGCCGCTCGCGCAGCGGCTTGATGGACTTCTGGACGATCTTCAGTCGGAAGTACAGGTCTTGGCGGAACCGGCCCTGCGCGACCAGCTGCTCCAGGTTGCGGTGCGTCGCGGCGATGATGCGGCAGCGCGCCTGCTGGGTTTCGCAGGAGCCCACGCGCTGGTAGCTGCCGTCCTCGAGCACGCGCAGCATCGCGGCCTGCATGGCCAGCGGCAGCTCGCCCACTTCGTCGAGGAACAGCGTGCCGCCCTTGGCGGACTCGAAGTAGCCGGCCCGGCCGCGCGGGTCGGCGCCGGAGAACGCGCCCCTCACGTAGCCGAAGAAGGTGCTCTCCATCAGGTCTTCGCTGATCGCGCCGCAGTTCACCGCGATGTAGGGCTCGGCGCGGCGCGGGCTGCTGGCGTGCAACTGGCGCGCGAGCAGCTCCTTGCCGGTGCCGGTCTCGCCGATGATCAGCACGTTCACGTCGGCCGCCGCCACGCGCTCCAGCTCGGCCAGCATGCGCCGGGTGTCCGGGTCGCGGGTGAGGAAGTGGCCGAAGCGCTTGACCGGCTCCACCGCGTCGCGCAACGAGGACGGCGTGTTCGACGGCAGGAACACGCGGTCGTAGCTGGCGGGCTTGGCCAGCAGGATGAGGGTGCCGATGCGCGATTCGGAGTTGGGAGCCGTCACCTCGAAGGTTTCGCGCACGGCGGGGGTGCCCTCGAAGCCGCCCGAGGCCCAGTTCTCGGCGATGCGCCGGCAGCGGTCGCTGGGCGTGTGGATGGCCAGGCGCCCGGCATGGTCCAGCGCCAGCATGTCGTCGAAGGGGTAACGGCGAGCCGCCTCGCTGAAGGCGGTGACCAGGCGGCTGCGCTCGAGCTCGCGGTGCATGGTCATGCGCGCCTGGATGGAGTTCGCGACCGAGACCGTGAGTGCGAGCGCCTGTTCGCGGAAATCCGACGCCATGGTCGTGTAGTCGATGACGCCGAGCACGGTGTGGCCGTCGGCGTCGAAGATGGGCGCGGCGCAGCACGACCACGACTGCCAGCCCTCGCAGAAGTGCTCGGAGGCGAACACGTGCACCGGCTGCCGCTTCGCGAGTGCCGTGCCGATGCCGTTGGTGCCTGCCGTGGCCTCGTCCCATTGCGAGCCCACGACGATGCCGGTGCGGCTGGCTGCGAACTCGCCGACACGCGGGTCGCCGCTGATGTGCAGCGCGCAGCCGGAGCGGTCGATCAGGATCATGATCCCCGGCACGTCGGCGAGGAAGCGGTCGACGTCCCTCACGATCGGCACCGCGGTTTCGAGCAGCAGCTGTTCCGCCTGCATGCGCAGGCGGAATTCGCTGTCGCTCAGGCGGCGGCCCATGGTCATGGCGACATCGACGCCCAGCGCCTTGCAGCGCTGCCATTCGTGCAGCAGGAGCTGCTGGTAGGTGTCGCGGCGCTCCTCGGTGTCGATCAGCCCGGCGTTGAAGCGCTCCCACAGGCTCTTGACCCCGCGGGCGTCCTTGTCGAAGCCGAGGTAGGGGCTGGCGTTCGGCTTCATGACAGACCTGCGCTCATCGCGTGAATCCCGTGCGGTGGTGAGTGAGGAAAGGTCTGCCGATTACACCGGTTGGCCGGCTTCTTCTCAAGCAGATCAAACCCTGTCCGGTGTCCCAGGAATCGGACAGCCGGCGCCGCGCGGCGCGCGGCGATCGGGCCTGTCCGGAGTCTCGGACACGCTGTCCGAAAGTGGGGCGCGCCCGAACGCCCGGACGGCCCGCCGAGGCCCGCGACAGGGTCGCCGGTTCAGGGTGAACCCTGGCGCCAGGCCGGCAAACGCCATGGCCCGTGATTTGCGATTCCGGGGTCGGTGCCGCTGCGCGATGCAGCGGTCGCTGCGCGCGCTGGCCGCCCCGGGAGCGACGGCATGCGGTTACTCAACGAATGGATGAACGGATGCCCAGGTGCCTGATGGAAAAGATTGACCTGCGACGCAAGCTGGCGCGATTTGCACTGGGGAACCGGTGGGCGATCCTGGTGGTGATGGGGCTGATCACGGCGTTCTTTGCGGTGGGCCTGGTGCGCGTGGACGTGAAGACCATCTTCTCGGACCTGTTCCCGAAGAACCACCCCTTCGTGCAGGTCTACAAGGACCACCCCAACTTCGGCAATCCGCTGACCGTCACGCTGATGATCAAGCGTGTCGATGGCAAGGACGTGTTCCAGGCCGACACGCTCGAGAAGATCTGGCGCATCTCGCGCGACATCGACCTCACGCCCGGGGTCGACCACGACCAGATCCTCTCCATCGCCACCTCCAAGGCGCGCTACACCGTCATCACCCCCGACGGCATCTTCTCGCAGCCCATCATGGACGACGAGCTGCCCAAGACGGCAGAGCAGCTCGCCGAGATCCGCCGCCGCGTCGACGAATCCCCCGGAGCCAACACCTTCCTCGTGTCCTCCGACGGCACCGCCACCATCGTCAACGCCACCTTCATCGAACAATCCGTCGACTACGGCAAGGTCTTCGACGCCGTCCAGGCCATCGTCAAGAACGAGACCGACGCTGCGCACGAGATCCACGCGGCCGGCTTCCCCGTCATGACCGGGTGGATCTACGCCTTCGGCGACAACACCCTCGAGATCTTCGCGATCACCCTGATCCTGATGTTCGGCGTGCTCGCCTTCCACATGCGCAACGTCGCCGGCATCCTCGTGCCCGTGCTCGTCAGCGCCGTCTCGGCCATCTGGGGCTTCGGCCTCGTCGGCTGGCTCGGCCTGCCCGTCGAGCCCCTGCTCATGGTCGTGCCGCTGCTGCTCATCGCCCGCTGCTTCAGCCACTGCGTGCAAGCCACCGAGCGCTACTTCGAACTCCTGCACGACGGCCACCCCAAGGACAAGGCCGCCGAACTCTCCCTCGTCTCCCTCGTCTACCCCGGCACCCTGGGCATCTTCACCGACGTGTGCGGCCTGCTCCTCGTCGCCCTCGCGCCCATCCCGGCCATGGAGCGCTTCGCCCTCTTCACCGGCCTGTGGGCGCTCAACCTCGTCCCCTGCAGCGTCTTCCTCACCCCCATCCTGCTCAGCCTCATGCCGAGGCCGAACAACATCGAGCACCTGCTCGGCAACGACCAGCACAGCGGCCCCGTCCAGCGCGGCATCCAGGGCACGCTCGGCGGCTTCGCTGCCCTCTCCACCGGACGCAACGCCCGCTACACCGGCATCGTCTTCATCGTCCTCGGCATCGTCGCCGTCTTCCTCATGCTGCGCGTGCAGGTCGGCAACCCCGTCGAAGGCACCAACCTGCTGCGCTACGACTCCAAGTTCAACCTCGCCGTGCGCGAGATCAACCAGCACTTCCCCGGCTCCATGACCATGGAAGTCGTGTTCGAAGGCAAGGGCAACGCCCGCATCGTGCGCCAGAGCGACACCCTCACCACGATGCGCGACCTCCAGCACTGCCTGGAGAGCAGCCCCAACCCGCCCACGGCCACCCTGTCCTTCGCCGACCTCGCGCCCGAAGCCAACCGCGTCTTCAGCGGCGGCAACCCCAAGTGGTCGCCGCTCGACAACGACGATGCCTCCGCCTCGGCCGCCGTCACCGGCCTCATGGCCGGCACCAACGCCAAGGCCTTCCTGCACGTCACCGACTTCGAACAGAAGAACGGCACCGTCTCGCTCTGGTACTCCAACAACAAGCAAGAGACGGTGGACACCGCGCTGGCCCAGGCCCGTGCCTGCGTCGAGAAAGTCGGCCCCGAGCACCCCACCTTCACCATCCGGCTGGCCTCCGGGGCGATCGCGCTGCAGCAATCCATCAACGACACCGTGGTGCGCTACGAAAGCCGCATCCTGCTGGCCTTGAACCTCGTCATCCTGATCGGCTGCTCGCTCGCCTACCGCTCCATCGTCGCGGGCCTGCTGCTGCTCATCCCGGTGAACCTGGCCAACGCCATGCTCACCGCCTCCATGTCGCTCGCCGGCGTCGGCCTGGACGTCAACTCGCTGCCCATCCTGGCCATCGGCATCGGGGTCGGCATCGACTACGGCATCTACCTCATGACGCGCATCTGCGAGGAATACCAGGTGGCCAACAAGGACCTGGGCGTGGCGATCCGGGTGGCGCTCAAGACCTGCGGCAAGGCCATCTTCTTCACCGCCTCGCTGATGACGATCGGGCTGGCGCCGTGGTACTTCCTGTCGGAGCTCAAGTTCCTCTCCGACACCGGGCTGCTGCTGGTGATCCTGATGCTCATCAACATGGTGCTGGCGCTGGTGCTGCTGCCGCTGCTGGTGTACCTGATCAAGCCCAAGTTCCTCGACAGCGACATGTCGGCCCTGTCCGAATCCCTGGAGAAGAAGCCTCAGACGGCGGTGCCTGCCTGAGCCCTGTGAGAGTGCGCCGCCCCCCGCTGGGTGGGGACTGCGAATTGTCGACAACGAAGTAGGAGACGACCATGCATATCAGAAAGTACGACCACGACTACAGCCGACGCTTCTTCATGGAGCAGGCCGCCAAGGGCATTGCGACGGCGGGGGTGCTGGGTCCGCTGTGGCCGATGATCGCGAACTCCGCGGACATCACCAAGGCCTACCCGGACGAGCTGATGTCGATCGACGCCTGGTCCAAGGGCAAGATCAAGACCGGTGACTTCATCACCGCCGAGAACGTCGACATCGTCAAGGACCTGCTCGACCCCGTGGCTTACCAGGAAGTCAAGACCATGGGGCGGCGCATCCGCATCGTGCCGACCACCAAGGATGTGACCCGGATGTTCCCGCACGAATACCTGGAGGCGACCCTGCGCAACCAGGGCAAGGCGAAGTTCGACGCCGGCGGCAACATCGTGTCGCCCGATGGCAAGCCCTGGATCGGCGGCAACCCCTTCCCCGATGCGAAGACCGGTGTGGAGGTGGCGGCCAACCTCACGCTGTGCTGGGGTCGCCACGACAACTCCATCTACGCCATCCGCGACTGGGAGATCGCGCCCGACGGTTCGCAGAGCTACCAGTACGACTTCGCCTGGGTGGAGGAGAACTCGGTCGCGCGCGCCCAGGCCAAGAGCTTCCCCGGGGGCGAGGACAAGCTGCGCTACCAGGCCGTGTTCTTCACCTCGCCGGTCGACGTGAAGGGCACCAGCTACCTGAGCACCTGGTACTACGACCAGCGCAAGTTCCCCGATCTCTCCGGCTACCTGCCCGCCTTCAAGCGCGTGCGCAAGTTCCCGACCAACCAGCGCTTCGAGCCGCTGGTGGCCGGGGTGAACTTCTATCTGTCCGACGCCTGGGCGTCCGGCGACCCGATGCTGACCTGGGGCAACTACAAGATCGTCGGCCGCGGCCCGATGCTCGGTGCGCAGTCGCAGACCTGGTACGGCGATCACCCGAACTGGGAACGCCCGGTGCATGGCGGTCCCAAGGGCATCACCTTCTTCGACACCAACATGGAGCTGTGCCCCGACGTGGTGGTGTTCGAGGCCGAACCCGTGGGCTACCCGCGTGCGCCGGTCAGCAAGAAGCGGGTGTGGGTCGACACGCGGAACATGATGTTCGTGGCCTACGTGACCTACGACCGCCGCGGCGATCTCTTCAAGTCCTTCGAGCCGCAGTTCAGCCTGTACGAGAAGGGCGACAAGAAGCTGATGGACGGCAGCCACACCGCGTGGTCGTGGACCGCGGTGACCTGCCACAACATCCAGGACGGCCGCATGACGCGCTTCCTGCAGACCAAGAGCATCGCCGGAGGCGTTTCGCAGGGCTACAACGTCGAGGGCACCTTCGACAAGTACCTGACCGAGCAGGCGCTGCAACGTCTGGGGACCTGAGCATGTCCGAAGGTCGGCAACACGCGCGGCCCGCCGCTCGCGCCGGGCTGTTCGCGCGGTTCGCGGCGATGGCGGTGCTGCTGTCGGGGGCTGCGGTGTCGATGGCGGCACCGCCGTCATCCGGCGCCAAGCTTCTGCGCCACGGCACGGCGCACGATGCTCTGTACGACGTGGTGTTCGAAGGGGAGAAGGGCATCGCGGTGGGGGCGTTCGGCAACGTGCTGGCCACGACCGACGGCGGGGCGACATGGCAGGTCCAGGCCTTCCCGATGAAGCACCTGGCGCTGATGGCCGTGGCGATGCGCGAAGGCAAATGCATCGCCGTCGGCCAGACCGGCCTGGTGTATGCGGCAGCCGACTGCAAGACCTGGAAGGCTGCGCCCTCCATGACCAAGTCGCGCCTGCTCGCCGTCGACGTCACCCGCCAAGGCCTCGCCTACGCCGTGGGCGCCTTCGGCACCATCCTCAAGTCCACCGACTGGGGCCAGTCCTGGGCCGTGCAGACCGTCGACTGGAGCACCATCACCGATGACGGCGCCGAACCCCACCTCTACGACATCCACGTCGCCGAGGACGGCAGCGTCACCGCCGTGGGCGAATTCGAACTCGTCCTGCGCAGCAGCGACGGCCAGCAGTGGAAAGCCCTGCACAAGGGAGAACGCTCCCTGTTCGGCCTGTCCGTCGTCGAAGGCGGCAAGAAGATGTACGCCAGCGGCCAGAGCGGCGCGCTGCTCAGCAGCGCCGACGGCGGCGCCACCTGGACCTCGCACAAGACCGGCACCGGCGCCATCCTGACCGGCGTGCACGCGACCGCCCAGGGCGAAGTGCTCGCCAGCGGCATCAACGCCGTGGTCCTCAGCCGCGACGGCGGGGCCACCTGGAGCCCGCTGAACTCCAAGCTCGTGCGCAACGCCTGGTACCAGGCGCTGGCTGCGAGCGAAGGCACCGGCGGCAAGCGGCGCCTGGTGGCGGTGGGAGCCGGTGGAACGATCCTGGAACTCGATCTTTGACCTACAACGAGGAGACAACAGCGTGAAGAAGATTCGTACAGAAATCTCTCAGCGGCACGCCATCGCAGTAGCTGCGTTGGTCGCGCTGTGCGGGTCGGCCCAGGCGGCCGAATGGGCCTTCTCGGGCTTCATCCGACAGGAGTTGGCGGTCAAGACCACCGACGACCAGAACCTCACGACCCAGAACGGCAACTCCACCAACGGAGTGACCTACCCCAACAACAGCGTGCTGTTCCCAGGTACCACGCTGACCCGCCCGGGCGAGTACAAGAAAGACGCCGACATCAACTGGTTCGCCACCCGCGTGGACCTCAACTTCGACGGCAAGCTCACCGAGTCACTCAAGGCCACCATCAAGCTGCGCGGCATCGTCGACGAGACCCGCGCCGTCGAAGACGCCTACGGCACGCGCACCGTCGGCGGCGCCAGCACCGGCGTGGGCGACATCAACTCCGGCAGCAGCTTCCGCCAGGCCTTCGGCGGCACCGCTGGCGGCCCGCTGGCCTACGCCACCGACCGCGCGCTGATCGACCTGCCCGCCTTCTACCTCGACTACAACAACGGCCCGCTGTGGCTGCGCGCGGGCAACCAGCAGATCGCCTGGGGCGAGGCGCTGTTCTTCCGCGTCGCCGACCAGCCCAACGGCCTGGACCTGCGCGGCCACCTGTTCGGCGTCGCCGCCGAAGAGTACTCCGACACCCGCCGCTCCGCGCTCGGCCTGCGCGCCAACTACCGCGTCAACGAGAAGATGGATGTCGACGGCTTCGTGCAGCGCTTCGCGCCCACGCTGCTGCCCAACGGCGAGACCGGCTACAACCTCATCCAGGACCAGTTCACCGTCGACCAGCGGCCCGGCTACGAGGACGTCAAGAACAAGTGGAACGTCGGCTTCCGCCTGAAGGGCGAGGCCGGCGGCTTCGGCTACCAGGCCTTCGCCATCAACCGCACCAACCCCGACGGCGTCTACAAGTGGTCGGCCGCCAAGGGAGAGAACGTCTTGCCGGGCACCGCGTTCGCGGTGCAGCCGACCGGCGTCTGGAGCGCCGAGGAATGGTTCCGCGGAGCCTCCAACTCGCGCCTGAACGGTATCGAGGGCGTGGCCACCTCCATGAACTTCATCACCGCGGCCGGCGACCCCTACGGCCTGGTCGGTCTGGCCACCGCCTGCGGTGCCGAACGCGCGGTCTACGGCGACTTCAAGCTCGGCAGCAAGGCGGCAGCGTCGTGCATCCTGGACACCTTCTTCACGCCGGGCGTGGCCGGGCCGCTGCGCGGCTGGCTGAGCCGCGAGTACAAGCGCGAGACGGTGTTCGGTGGCGGCATCAACCGGGTGTTCGAGGGCGAGCCCGACTCGCTGCTCGACCAGCTGATCGGGCGCTTCGAGTTCTCGTACACGCCCAACAAGCACTTCACCAACCCGACGCTGGGCGACTACATCGAGAAGGACGAGTACCAGTTCGCCTTCATCATGGAGAAGTACCACAAGTTCACCAGCGCCTTCCCGGCGACCTACTTCGTGGCGCAGTGGCTGCACAAGTCCAGGAGCGACCTGTTCGGGCGCTACCTGGGCGGCGTGGGCAACACCCCGGGCGACAACCCGAGCGGGCAGTCGGGCGGCTTCAACGCGGTGGCGCTGGCGCTGCAGCAGCCGTCGCCGACGCTGGAGTACCGCTTCGACTTCGCGATCCTGACCGACCTCAAGGGCGGCTGGTACGCGCAGCCGGGCGTGAAGTGGAAGCCCACCAAGTCGATCCAGGCCGACCTCTACCTCAACGCCGTGTACTCCCAGAACAAGGGCGAGTACCGCGACTTCGTCGACGGCCTGCAGCACAACAACGAAATCTTCGCCCGCGTGGCTTATCAGTTCTGAGTGGTCGTCATGGTGTATCGATCCTGACCCTGTCGCGCTCGCGGCAGGGCTCGATACCCATTTGCACCGGCTGCCTGTCCGGCAGCCGGTGTCTTTTTGCATTTGCAGAACGCTGCCGGCGCTGCTGCACCGTTGTGGGCGGGCCGCAGACCCGAGGCCGTGCATGCGCGAGCCAGCCTGGCGCAGGCACTCCCCAGCTTGGACGCCGCGTTTCACGGCGGGCCCCCACCATCCCCCCTCCGGCGGGGTGGATGGTGCCGGGCGCTGGAACTACGCTCATTCGCATGAGCTACGCCGCCTTCCTGTCGTTCAACAATCGCGCCGCGCTGGCGCGCTCCGCCAGCGCCGGGTGCTACACCTGCCTGGGCAGCTTCACGCCCGCCGACGTTCGCCACTGGATCCACGACGACACCACGGCGCTGTGCCCGATCTGCGGTGCCGACACGGTGCTGCCCGGCGTGAGCGATGCGGCGACGCTGCATTCGGCACGCGCTTCGCAGTTCGAGGAAGCCGAGACGGTGCCCGCCGCTCTGTCGATCACGCCCGAGTGGCTGTAGCCGGCGCCGGCTGTCGCGCGTTCGGCGCACCTGGCGCTGCGTACACTGGCGCCGCTCGCACCGGGGAGAGGGGTCACCGATGAACAATTGCAGGCGCCATGGCGCCCTCACGCCGGCTCGAACCGGCGGAGACGGCGGCCCCGTCGGGTCGCTCGATGCCCATCCGCGGCGGCCCCTCGAGGGCCGTGCTTGCGGTGGGGGCCGGCGGGGGCTCATTCCGGTCCTGGCAGGTTCGCTGCTGCTGTGGCTGCCGGTCGCCTCCTCGGCCGGCGAACGCGCCTACCGCTGCGAGGTGGTCGAACATTTGATCCAGCAGGGCCCGAACGGCGCGATCGCCCGGCCGGCCAATCCCTACCTGATCGGCGTGGTGTTCACCGTGGATCGCACGGCCGGGCGGCCGGCCGCGGGACCTGCCGTGGGGACCGGTTCGACGCCGGCCTTCGGACGCGTCGACGGCCGGGTGCAGGTGCTGGCCGCTGGCAATAGCGAGAGCTCCTTCGTGGCCACATCGGTGGCGCCTGCCACGGGCGGCGGTGTCCACTTCTCGGCCATCCGGGTGGAGGAGTACGCATTCGAGGCAAAGAAGCCCTTCGTGCTGATGGAAGGTTCGATGGTGATCTCCGGGACCTGCGAATAACTCCGGCGACGACGACGATGACGAAAGGGGTCCGTGCGACCCGGGCCGCCGCCGCGCTGTTGCCGCGGCTGCTGTCCGGCTGCGCCAGCCACTACTCCAGCCGCCGCCGGGCCCCACCGCGCAGCTGCGGTTCAAGACCTGGAGCACATATGCGCACATCGACCCCGAACGCTCGTGCAAGACCCGCTGGCGGCTCGACGTACCGGTGGTCAAGGGCAAGGACGCGTGGTGAGCATCCAGGCCGGCGTGCCGCTGCGCATCGAGGAGGGCATGACGATGGACACGGTGTTCTCCGGCGGCCATTGCACGGTGGCGGCGAGTTTCCTGCCCGAGGCCGATGCGGTCTACGAGTCGGAGTTCATCACCGACGCCCGACGCTGCCGCCTGCGTCGGCGGCTCGATCCCGATGGCGCCCGCATGCCCGAGCCCAGCGCGAAACCCGACACGCCGATACATTGCGAGTTCTCGCTGTAGCGTGGTGGGCGCCGCGGATCTCGCTCCGTGCACGTTGCGTTGCTGATTCGCTTGCGTAGCCACTTGAAAGGACAGCCTTGATTCGACGAAAACTGATCATCGCCACCGGACTGTTGTCGTTCTTGGTCGGGTGCGGCACCCCTGTTTCTCGCAACACAACGCCGGCCGCGCTTGCGGAGAAGGCCGTCATCATCGTGTCGGTTTCGCACGATGTCGAGTTTCGCGCAGGGGCCAATGCGATCGTCCACATGGACGCGGAGTCGATGAGCACGCAGGTGCTGCTCAAGTCCGTCCAGGAGGGTCTGGTCGTGCCGGTGGCCAGCGATTTCAGTGATCGAAGAGGGCATCTGTACGTGCTGGAAGTCGAGCCAGGTCCGCACAGGTTCAACGGGTGGCAAGTCGTCAGTGGCGGCATGCGAATCGTCCGCAAAGAGCCCGTCGGTGATCTGACTTTCGACGTGAAGAAGGGTGACGTGCTTTACCTCGGCAACATCCACTCGCGGCTCGAGGATGGTCATTGGGTGCTTGGGGGGCGGTCGGCGCGCAGCGGCGTTCCGGTGGTCGTCGACCGAAGCGACCAGGACATCCCTCTCGCGGAAGCGAAGATTCCCGCGCTCGCCGGCAAGGTGCAGAGCGCCGTGCTGCCGGTCGGGCTGTGGGCACGGAGTTTGTCCAACGACGCGCGGAGCGTTGCACCGATCGTCGTCCCCCCGCCGATCCGGAAGTAGCGCCGGGAAAGCCCGAAACCTCCGCAGCGCTGTCTTCTCTCTTCGTCCGCCATCGGAGTCCGTGACCATGCAACTCATTGGCATGCTCGATTCGCCCTACGTCCGCCGCGTCGCGGTGTCGCTGCAGCTGCTGGGGCTGCCGTTCGAGCACCGCTCGATCTCGGTGTTCCGGGGCTTCGACACGTTTCGCCAGATCAGCCCGGTGGTCAAGGCGCCGTCGCTGGTGTGCGATGACGGCAGCGTGCTGCTCGACTCGAACCTGATCCTCGAACACGCCGAGACGCTGGCGGCGGCCCTGCCCGCGGCGCGGCGCCGCAGCCTGATGCCGGCCGACCCGGCCGCGCGGCTGCGCACGCTGAGCCTGCTGGGCCTGGCGCTCGCTGCCTGCGAGAAGAGCGTGCAGATCGTCTACGAGAACCTGCGCCCGGCCGACAAGGTGCATGCGCCGTGGTTCGACCGCGTCAGCGGCCAGCTGCGCGTGGCCTACGGCGAACTGGAGGCTGCGCTGGCGCAGCGGCCGCTGGCGGTGGACAGCGACCACATCGACCAGGCCGGCGTCTCCATCGCGGTTGCCTGGCGCTTCACGCAGGCGCTGATCCCCGAGATGGTGGACGCCGCGGCACATCCGCGGCTCGCCGCGCATGCGGCGCAGGCCGAGGCGCTGCCGGCCTTCCGTGCCGCGCCCCACGGCGAGGGCAGCTACCCGGCCGCGACCGTGTAGCGCCGGCCGGCGCATCGCCGTCTCATCTCGCGTGTGACGGCGGTGCGCTAGATGTCGGGGCCACGCGCGAACTCGTCGTAGGCGGCCACCGCATGGGCCGCATACATCAGCGACGGTCCGCCGCCCATGTAGACGGCGACGCCCAGCGCTTCATCCAGCTCCTGCCGCGACGCGCCGAGCTTCGCCAACGCCTGCATGTGAAACCCGATGCACGGGTCGCAGCGCGCGGCCACGCTCAGTGCCACCGCGATCAGCTCCTTGGTCTTCTTGTCCAGCGCGCCATCGGCCATCGCTGCGCGGCCCAGCTCGCCGAAACCCTTCATCACGTCGGGGACGCCCGTGCGCAGGGTGGCGAGCCGAGCGGAAATATCCAGCGTCAGCTCTCGGTACGGGGCGGGAGGGCGGTTGTCGGTGCGGTCGGCCATGGCAGTGCGTGCCTGTCGCTCACTTGCCGCTGCGCGTGGCGCAGGTGTTCAGCCCGAACGGCAGGTAGGCGGGGCAGAAGCGGAACAGACCGGTGGCGATCGGCACCACGCCGAGCCAGCCCCAGGGACCGATGACGCCTGCCACGGTGGCGGCGATCAGTGCGGCGCCGACGACGATGCGCACGCTGCGGTCGAGGGTTCCGACGTTGGGGTTCATGGCGTTTCTCCTGGAGTGAAGCCGGCCTCATCATCTCGCCGTGCGGCGGGTGCGGCGCTGACGTGGATCAAGACTGCGGTTCGAACAGGAAAAGGGATTGACTTCGTTCGACCGCCGCCGCTAGCGTGCCGCTGTCGATTTCGAGCGACGCCTCGGGGATGCACGCATGTCGATGACCATCGCACCGCCTTCTCTCGATGCCCTGGCTCGGCAGATCCAGACCGCACAGGACGCGACCCGGCAGATCGAGCCCTTCACGTCGCAGCTCGACGGCTTCGACGTGCCGGCCGCGTACGCGGTGGCGCAGCTCGTGCACGAGGCACGGCTGCGGGAAGGCGCGCGCGCGATCGGTCGCAAGATCGGCTTCACCAACCCGGACATGTGGTCGCTGTACGGCGTGCGCGACCCGGTATGGGCCCACGTCTACGACCGGACCGTGGTGCGCGTGGCGGGCGGACGGCACGTGTGCCGGCTGGCGCCGTTCACCGAGCCGAAGATCGAGCCCGAGATCGTGCTGCACTTCCATCGCGCGCCGCCGGCGGGTGCCGACGCGGCCGCACTGCTGGACTGCATCGACTGGGTGGCGCATGCGTTCGAGATCGTGCAGTCGCATTTCCCGGGCTGGAAATTCCGCGCTGCCGATACGGTGGCCGACGCCGCGCTGCACGGCGCGCTGCTGGTCGGCGAGCCGCAGCCGGTGGCTCGCCTGCAGCCAGGCCTGCGCTCGGCGTTGGCGGCCTTTTCCTTGGAGCTGGTGTGCGACGGCGCGGTGCGCGAGGTGGGCGTGGGCGCCAACGTGCTGGGCAGCCCGCTGGCCGCGCTGGCGCACCTGGCCGGCGTGCTGTCGCGTCAGCCGCAGGCGCTGCCGCTGCAGGCCGGCGAACTGGTGACCACCGGCACGCTCACCACCGCGCAGCCGGTGCGTGCGGGGCAGACCTGGCACACGGTGCTGCGTGGCATCGATCTGCCGGGGCTGGCGGTCGAGTTCGTCGACTGACGTGCCCGCGGCGCGGTGCGGCGCCGCGGGGTTCTCGGCGGCTCCTCAGCCCAGCGGCGGATTGGCCGGCATGCGGGCCCGGCTCGGATCCTGCGCCACCCAGGGCTGGGCGTGGTCGCACCAGATCTCCATCTGAGGCTGCAGCGCCGACGTGTCGTCGAGCGTGCCGGCCTTCAGGAAGGTGAGGGCAGGTGCAGCCGCCACTTCGGAGACGATCGCCGAGCCGCAGTTCGGGCAGAACTTGCGATCCACCGGCAGGCCGCTCTCGCCGGTGTCGCGGTAGGTGGACACCGGGCCGCCTTCGATCACCAGGCTCTCGCGCGGCAGGCCCAGCACGATGGAGAACGAGGTGCCCGACTGCTTCTGGCAGTGCTTGCAGTGGCACACGGCGGTGAACACCGGTTGTGCCGAGCCGTGATAGCGAACCTTGCCGCACAGGCAGCCGCCGACGATTTCCATGGGAAAGTCTCCTTCAGATCCGGGCATCGGACGTGCCCGCTGGGACGACGCTAGCACCGCGGGTGGCGACGCGCCAGCGGGCGGTTGCGGGTGTTCCGGCGCATGACAGTCGGATCGGCGCAAGACGGCGGTGCGGTCGCGCCGTGACGGCCTGGAAATCGGCTACAAAGCGGTGGGAGCCAGTGGGGACTGGAGCGAGGGCGGTCGATGATTCGAACAGTTGGCGGCGGCGCCATGGCGCTGGCGCATCGCGCGTCGGGACTGCGGCGGTGGCTCGCGCCGTGTCTGGCTTTCGTCCTGATGGGCGGAGCGCTCGCCAGCGCGTGGGCGCAACCGACCCTGCCGGTGCCCGCCACTTTCGCCGGCGTCCTGCCCTGTGCCGACTGCGCCGGCGTGGCGCAGACGCTCACGCTGCGTGCGGACGGCCTGTACCGCCTGCGCCGCACCTACCTGGGCAAGCCGGAAGGGCCGTTCTCCGAACTTGGACACTGGAAGCTGAACGCCGCCGGCACGCTGCTGATGCTGCGCGGCGAGACGGACACGCTGCTGTTCGCGGTGATGCCCTCGGGCGCCGAGGACGAGGGCGGGCTGCGCCTGCTCGACCGCCGCGGCCAGCCCATCGAGTCGGACGCCAACCTGGCCCTGCGCCGCACGGCGGCGCTCGACCCGGTGGCGTTCACCGACTGCGACGGCGGCGTGCGAGAGCGCGTCGCCGACGATGGGCCGGGCAGCGCCGACGCCCCACCTGGCGTGGCCTGCGGGGCGCCGCAGGTGCCGGCGCACGATGCCCCGGAGCCTCAGCCCAGGCACTGACCACGCAACCGGAGGATCCCATGGACATCGACGCATTGCAGACCTTCCTCGGCACCACCGTGACTGCGGTGATCCTCAAGATCCTGGCCGCGCTCGCGTTCTGGCTCGTCGGCCGCTGGCTGATCGGCCGGGTGATCGCGCTGGTGCAGGCGGCCATGAGCCGCAACCACGTCGACCCCACCCTGACCAAGTACCTGGGCTCGATCATCGCCGTCGCGCTGAACATCGCGCTGGTGCTCGGCATCCTGGGCTACTTCGGGATCGAGACCACCTCCTTTGCGGCGATGCTGGCCGGCGCCGGCGTGGCGATCGGTGCGGCGTGGAGCGGGCTGCTCGGCAACTTCGCGGCCGGCGCCTTCATGCTGATCCTGCGGCCCTTCAAGGTGGGCGACTTCGTCAGCGTGGGCGGCGTGGTGGGTACGGTGCGAGAGCTCGGCCTGTTCGGGACCACGATCGTCACGCCCGACAACGTGATGACGATCGTGGGCAACGGCAAGATCTTCGGCGACACGATCCAGAACTTCTCCGTGCTGCCGGTGCGGCGCGTCGAGCGGGTGGCGCAGCTGGCCCACGGCGTGGATCCGCTCGATGCGATCGCGCGCCTGAAGGCCGCGGTGGCGCAGATCCCGAACATCTCCAAGGACATGCCGCCCGAGGTCAACCTGCTCGACTTCAAGCTCGAAGGACCGCAGATCGCGGTGCGCCCCTACGCCCACACCGACCACTACTGGCAGGTCTACTTCGACACCAACGAGGCGATCGTGCGGGTGTGCCAGGAGGCCGGCTGGCCGGTCCCGTCGGCGCTGCACCAGATCGTGAAGCCGGCGTGAGCCGCGGCGCACTGTCGGCCCCGGCACATCCCTTTTCACGCTGAGCCGTCCGCGTGGCCGCGCTGCTCGAAGTCCTGGCATCGATCCCGGCCGCGGTGTGGTCGGGCCTGCTCGGGGCGCTGCTGGCCTTGAGCGGCGTGCTGCTGTCCAACCGCGGCAACACCCAGCGGCTGAAGGTGCAACTGGCACACGACGCCGCCGAGAAGGCGAAGGAACGCACCGCCACGCTGCGCCGCGAGACCTGCCTGCGCACCGTGGAGTCGCTGGCCAACGTGAGCGCCTTTCTCGGCGGCCTGCCCCAGGCGGATCTGGCCAAGGCGAACGCCACCGAAGCCCTGCAGGGCTTTCTCGCCGCGGCGGCCCGCCTGCAACTGGTGGGCGAGCCGAAGACCGCGTTGCTGGTCAGCGAACTGGCCGCGGCCTACGGCGAGTTGCTGTTGCGCCTGATGGTCGACCTGCAGCCGATGCAGCTGCTGCGTGCCGAGATCGCGGCGTGCGATGCGTTCCACGACAAGGCGCAGGCCGAGATCAACCGACTGCTGGGCGAGATGTCGAAGCTCGACGAGACGGCGCAACCCCATCCCGCGGTCTTTCAGGCCTTGAGCCGCACGCTCGACTTCCATCGCGGTCGCGCCGCCGAGCTGAACGCCGAGCGCATCCGACACGGCCTGCGCTTCGCCGAGCTCCAGGCCGTCTTCATTCGCCATCTGTTCGCCGAGATGAAGCACATCGGCGCGCAGCAGATCCCGGTGCTGGTGGAGATCCGCCGCGACCTGGGCCTGGGAGGCGACCTGACGGCATACCGATCGCAACTCGAGGCCCAGCACCAGCGCGTCGCCGAGCAGCTGGACCGCACGCTGGCCGCACTGCAGGCGGCCGCGCCGCCGGGGGCCGCTGCCTGAGCGGAAGAACGCCCGCGCGTCTCAGTCGACGAAGAAGTCCAGCACGAAGTCCTTCGTGCCGGGCGTGACGCTGTACTTCTCCAGGTCGGTGATGCCGTGCTGCGCGAGCAGCGTGTCGTCGATGAAGAAGTTGCCGGTCACCGTCTTCGCGTCGCGGGTCAGCACCAGCCAGGCGGCGTCGGCCAGGATCTCCGGCGTGCGGCAGCGGGCGATGTCGATGCCGGGGATCATCTGCAGCGCCGCGGTGGCGATGGCAGTGCGCGGCCACAGGCTGTTGACGGCGATGCCATGGCTCCTGAACTCGGCTGCGTGACCCAGCGTGCATTCGCTCATGCCGTACTTCGCCATCGTGTATGCCACGTGGTTCTTGAACCAGTGAGGCTTCATCGACAGCGGGGGGCTCATGTTCAGCACGTGCGGGTTGCGGCCGGCCGCGGCGCTCTTTAGCAGCTCCGGCAGGCAGGCCTGGGTGCACAGGTAGGTGCCGCGCACGTTGACGCCGAACATCAGGTCGAAGCGCTTCATCGGCGTCATCGGCGTCGGCGTGAGGCTGATCGCGCTGGCGTTGTTGACCAGGATGTCGATGCCGCCGAAGCGCTCGACGGTCTGCGCCACCGCGGCCAGCACGCTGGCCTCGTCACGGATGTCGCCGGCGATCGCCAGTGCCTGGCCGCCCGCGGCCTCGATTTCCGCCGCCGCGCTGTAGATGGTGCCCGGCAGCTTGGGGTTGGCCTCGGTGGTCTTGGCCACGATCGCGATGCGCGCACCGTCGGCCGCGGCGCGCTTCGCGATCGCCAGGCCGATGCCGCGGCTGGCGCCGGTGATGAACAGGGTCTTGTCGCGCAGGGTCGTCGTCATGGCAGCATCCTCGAGGCAGGGCAGGCAGGGGCGGGAGTGCGTGGGCTCAGACCTTGCTGAAGTCCGGCTTGCGCTTGTCCATGAAGGCCGAGAACGCCTCGCGTGCCGCCGGCCCGCGCAGCAGCGGACCGAACACCTCGCCTTCGGCGGCCATCGCCGTGGCCACCGCGTCGGCCGATGCGGCCTTCATCAGGCGCTTGGTCGCGACCAGCGCGCTCTGCGGCTTGTCGGCCAGCCGGCGCGCCTGCGCCTGCGCGAAGCTGTTCACCTCGCCGGGCGGCAGGATGCGGTTCACCAACCCCCACTCCGCCGCCTGCTCGGCGCCGAAGGGCTCGCCGAGCAGCAGCGCCTCGGCGGCGCGCACATGGCCGAGGCGCGCCGGCAGCAGCAGGCTCGACGCCGCCTCGGGGCACAGGCCCAGGTTCACGAAGGGCAGGCTGAACTTCGCGTTGTCGCCGGCGTAGACCAGGTCGCAATGCAGCAGCAGCGTGGTGCCGATGCCGACCGCTGCGCCGCAGACGCCGGCCACCAGCGGCTTCGGGAAGCTGCGCAGGCCGTGCAGGAAGCGCCACACCGGCGCATCGGCGCTGGCCGGCGGATCGTTCAGGAAGTCGGCGAGGTCGTTGCCGGCGCTGAAGATCAGCTCGTGGCCCTGGATCACCACGGCGCGCACCGCGGCGTCGTCGCGGGCCGCGGCCAGTGCGTCGGCGAGCGCCGCGTACATCGCTGCGGTGATCGAGTTCTTCTTGTCGAGGCGGTTGAAGGTCAGCGTCAGCACGCCGGCTTCGGCGTGGCTCAGGAGGTCGTCGTGGCTCATGTCGGGGCTCCGAGGGGTTGTGCGAGGGCGAGGGGTGTCGATCCGGTGCGGCGCCTCAGGCGAGCCGGGTTTCCTCGAACTGCTGCCAGTGTGCGGCCAGGTGCATCTGGTGGGCGCGGGCGTAGGCCGGCTTGTCGAGCACACCGTAGGCGAAGTGCGGCGCCAGCGTGCCATCGTGCGCCTCGAACGCATCCATCGCGCGCAACAGGCGGAGCGCCGCGGCGTCGGGCGGCAACGCCGCATCGAGCGGCGCAGCACCGGGGAGGGGCTCGTCGAGCGGGTGCGTCATCCGGCCGCGCGCTTCGAACACCGCATGCGCCGCGGCGCCGACGGTGTGCGTGAACCAGGCCGGCTTCAGGCGTGGATAGCCGGCCAGCGAGCCCTCGACGCTCTGCGCGAGGTGCTGCAGGGCCTGGCTCAGCGACCAGTGGCCGTTGCTGCGCCAGCGTGAACCCGGCTGCGCCAGCGCGAAGACCGCGTTGCGTGCTTCGGCCCAGGTCGCGAAGCGCTCGATGCGGCCGGGCGCGCAGCCGGCCAACCCGCCGGTCGCGAGGCTTGCGAGGCCGGCCACCAGGACGCGCCGGCGTGGCAGGACGCCCGAGGTCAGGGGAATCGCGTTCACCGCGCGTCAGACGCGTTCAAGGATGCCCGCCGCCCCCTGGCCCATGCCGACGCACATCGTCACCATGCCGTACTTCAGGTTGTGGCGTTGCAGCGCGTGCACGACGGTGGCCGAGCGGATGGCGCCGGTGGCGCCCAGCGGGTGGCCGAGGGCGATGGCGCCGCCCATCGGGTTGACCTTGGCCGGGTCGAGCCCGACGCTTCCGATGACCGCCAGCGCCTGGGCCGCGAAGGCCTCGTTCAGCTCGATCCAGCCCAGGTCGTCGAGCTTCAGCCCGGCGTGCTTCAACGCCAGCGGGATCGCCTCGATCGGACCGATGCCCATGATCTCGGGCGGCACGCCGCGGATCGCATAGCTGACGAAGCGGGCCAGCGGCTTCAGGTCGAACTGCCGCACCGCCTTCTCGCTGGCGAGGATCAGCGCGCCGGCGCCGTCGCTGGTCTGCGAGCTGTTGCCCGCGGTCACCGACCCCTTGGCGGCGAACACCGGGCGCAGCCGGGCCAGGCCTTCCAGCGAGGTGTCGGGGCGCGGGCCTTCGTCGAGGGTGACCGTACGGGTCTTGCTGCCGACCTCGCCGGTGGCCAGATTCGGAAAGCGGTCGACCACGTCGATGGGCGTCATCTCGTCGGTGAACTCGCCGGCCGCCTGGGCCGCGAGCGCCCGCTGGTGCGACTGCAGCGCGAAGGCGTCCTGCGCCTCGCGGCTCACCTTCCACTGCGCCGCGACCTTCTCGGCGGTGAGGCCCATGCCGTAGGCGATGCCCACGTTCTCGTCCTTCTCGAACACGGCGGGGTTGAACGAGGGCTTGTTGCCGCCCATCGGCACCAGGCTCATCGACTCGGCGCCGCCGGCGATCATCACGTCGGCCTCGCCGATGCGGATGCGGTCGGCGGCCATCTGCAGCGCGGTCAGGCCCGAGGCGCAGAAGCGGTTGACCGTGACGCCGCCCACCGACTGCGGCAGGCCGGCCAGCAGCATCGCGGCGCGCGCGATGTTCATGCCCTGCTCGCCCTCGGGGAAGGAGCAGCCGACGATGGCGTCCTCGATCGCCTTCGGGTCGAGCGTGGGCACCTGCCGCAGCGCACTCTGCACCGCCGCGACCAGCAGATCGTCGGGCCGCGTGTTGCGGAAGTAGCCCCGCCCGGACTTGCCGATCGGGGTGCGGGTGGCGGCGACGATGTAGGCGTCTTGAACTTGCTTAGCCATTTGAAGACTCCTTGATGTTCACTCGCTCTCCCGCGGGCGGAAGAGAGTCGGGGTGATGTCCTGCCCCCTATCCCGCAAGCGGGAGAGGGAGTCCGTTGGTGCCGGCTCGCGGGTCATGCGCGTCTCGTCGAGGATCAGTTCCGGACCGGCTTGCCGGTCTGCAGCATGCCCATGATCCGTTCCTGGGACTTGGGGTGCTCCAGCAGCGAGCAGAAGTGCCTGCGCTCCAGCGCCATCAGGTACTCCTCGGTGACCAGCGATCCGGCGTCGACCTCGCCGCCGCACACCACGTCGGCGATCAGCGCGCTGATGTGGAAGTCGTGGGAGCTGATGAAGCCGCCGTCGCGCATGTTGGCGAGCTGGCCCTTGATGGTGGCGATGCCGCTGCGGCCGGCCACCGGGAACAGCCGCTTCACCGGCGCGCGGTAGCCCGACGCGAACAGCGCCTTGGCTTGCTGGGTCGCCACGTAGAGCAGCTCGTCCTTGTGCGGCACGATGACGTCGCCGTCGACCAGGTAGCCGAGCTTGCGGCTCTCGATCGCGCTGGTGCCCACCTTGGCCATCGCAGCGCTGGTGAAGCCGTCGGTCACGAACTTCAGGAGGTCGGCGTTGGCATTGCCGGCGTTCGCCATCTCGGCCGCGCGCCGCGCGATGTAGGTCAGCCCGCCGGCGCCGGGGATCAGGCCCACGCCCACTTCCACCAGGCCGATGTAGCTCTCCATCGCCGCCACGCGCCGCGCGCTGTGGAGGGCCAGCTCGCAGCCGCCGCCCAGCGCCAGGCCGCGCACCGCGGCGACCACCGGCACGCCGGCGTAGCGGATGCGCAGCATCGCGTCCTGCAGCTTCTTTTCCTCCGGCGCGATGCCCTTGGCGCCGCTCTTCATGAACACCGGCATCAGCGCCTCGAGGTTGGCGCCGGCCGAGAACACGTCGTCGGGCGACCAGATCACCAGGCCCTGGAACGTCTCCTCGGCGATCTCGACCGCCTTCAGCAGCCCTTCGGTCACCGTCGGGCTGATCAGGTGCAGCTTGGCAGTGATCGATGCAATGAGCACCTCGCCGTCGAGCGTCCAGACGCGGATCTCGTCGTTGCGGTACAGCTCGGTGCCGCTCTTCAGCGCATCGACCGCACCGCTGCCCAGCACGCTCTCGGGGAAGGGCTGGCGCTGGTAGGCCGGCAGCTCGCTGCGCGGCACGAAGGCCTGGCGCGACGGCGACCACGAGCCCTCGGGCGTGTGCACGCCGCCGCGCTCGGCGACCGGGCCGTCGAACACCCAGGCCGGCAGCGGCGCCTTCGCCAGCGCCTTGCCGGCGTCGATGTCGTCCCTGACCCAGCCCGCCACCTGCAGCCAGCCGGCGGCCTGCCACAGCTCGAACGGGCCCTGCTGCATGCCGAAGCCCCAGCGCATCGCGAAGTCGACGTCGCGCGCGTTGTCGGCGATGTCCTCCAGATGCACCGCCGCGTAGTGGAAGGCGTCGCGCAGGATCGCCCACAGAAACTGCGCCTGCGGGTTGCTGCTCTCGCGCAGCAGCTTCAGGCGCTCGGCCGGCGGCTTCTTCAGCATGCGGGCGACGATCTCGTCGGCCTTGCCTCCGCCGGGCACGTAATCCTGCTTGGCAGGGTCGAGCCGCAGGATGTCCTTGCCGACCTTCTTGTAGAAGCCGGCGCCGACCTTCTGGCCCAGCGCGCCCTTGGCGATCAGTGCCGACAGCACCGGCGGCGTCGCGTAGCTCGGGTAGAACGGGTCATCGGCCAGGTTGTCCTGCAGCGTCTTGATGACGTGCGCCATGGTGTCCAGGCCCACCACGTCGGCGGTGCGGAAGGTGCCGCTGCTGGCGCGGCCGAGCTTCTTGCCGGTGAGGTCGTCCACCACGTCGACGCTGAGGCCGAAGGTCTCGGCCTCCTTGATCGTCGCCAGCATGCCGGCGATGCCCACGCGGTTGGCGATGAAGTTCGGCGTGTCCTTCGCGCGTACCACGCTCTTGCCGAGGAAGGTGGTGACGAAGCTCTCCAGCTCGTCGAGCACGCGATCGTCGGTGGTCGGCGTGTCGATCAGTTCCACCAGCGCCATGTAGCGCGGCGGGTTGAAGAAATGGATCCCGCAGAAGCGCGGCTTGATGGATTCGGGCAGCGCCGCCGACAGCCGGGTGATCGACAGGCCCGACGTGTTGGACGCCAGGATCGTGCGCGGCGCCACGTGGGGCGCGATCTTCGTGTACAGGTCGAGCTTCCAGTCCATGCGCTCGGCGATCGCCTCAATCACCAGGTCGCACTCGCCGAGCAGCGCCAGGTGCTCCTCGTAGTTGGCGGCGCCGATCAGCGCGGCGTCCTCGGGCACGCCGAGCGGCGCCGGCTTGAGCTTCTTCAGGTTCTCGATGGCCTTCAGGACGATGCCGTTCTTCGGCCCTTCCTTGGCCGGCAGGTCGAACAGCACGACCGGCACCTTCACGTTGACGAGGTGGGCCGCGATCTGCGCGCCCATCACGCCGGCGCCGAGCACGGCGACCTTGCGGACTTGGAATCGACTCATTTCGGTGTTCTCCAGGGATTCATTCGGGGCGTGCGCCAGCGTCACTCGACGCGCGTCCAGGTCTGCGTGCGGCCGAGCAGCGGTGCGCCGATGTAGCCGCGCACCTCGAGCTTCTGTCCGCCGTCGACCGGCTTCACGCGCAGCTTGTAGGTCTTGCCGTTGTTCGGGTCGAGGATCTCGCCGCCGTCCCACAGCGCCGCGTCGCCGGCGTTCTGCTTGATGTTGCGGAGGATCGTCATGCCCAGCACCGGCTGGTCCTTGCGCTCGTCGCTGCACTTGTCGCACCTGGCGTCCTGGCGGGCCGGGTCGAGCAGCTTCTCGACCTTGCCGGTGTACACGCCGCCGGCCTCGGAGATGCGCACCAGCGACTTCTCCTTGCCGGTGTCGTCGTCGACGGTCTTCCACAGGCCGGCCGGCGTGGCCTGGGCCTGGACGGCCAGGGCGGCAAGCGACAGCAGACAGGCGGTGATCACGTGTTTCATCATCGTCTCCTCGTGTTTCAGAACAGCGCCTCGTCCATCGCGAGCAGCGGCTGGACGCCGCTGCGGGCGGTGCGGATCAGGCTCGCGGTCTCGGGCAGCAGCTTGGCGAAATAGAAGCGCGCGGTGGCGAGCTTGGCGGTGTAGAACGGGTCACCGGTGCCCTGCTTCTCCAGCGCGACCTTGGCCGAGCGCGCGAAGAAGTAGGCGAACACCAGATGGCCGACGACGCGCAGGTAGTCGACTGCGGCGCCACCCACCTCGTCGGCGTTGCCGAAGGCCTTCATGCCGAGTTCGCTGGTCAGCTTGGTGACCTTGTCGCCCAGGTCGGCGAGGGGGTTCACGAACTCCTGCATCGCCTCGACCACGCCTTCCTCCTCGACGAAGTCGACGATCAGCTGGCCGAACTTCTTCAGCTTCGCGCCGTTGTCGGCCAGCACCTTGCGGCCCAGCAGGTCGAGCGACTGGATGGTATTGGTGCCCTCGTAGATCATGTTGATGCGGGCATCGCGCACGTACTGTTCCATGCCCCATTCCCGGATGTAGCCGTGACCACCGTAGACCTGCAGGCAATGCGAGGTGGCGAGCCAGGCGTTGTCGGTCAGGAAGGCCTTGACGATGGGCGTCAGCAGTGCCACCTGGTCGGCCGCGTCCCGGCGAACCGCCTCGTCGGGGTGCGAAAGCTCGCGGTCGATCAGCAGCGCGCAGTACAGCGACAGCGCGCGGCCGCCCTCGGCATAGGCGCGTGCCGTCAGCAGCATCTTGCGCACGTCGGGGTGCACGATGATCGGGTCGGCCGGCTTGTCGGGCGCCTTGGGGCCCGACAGGCTGCGCATCTGGATGCGGTCCTTCGCGTAGGCCACCGCGTTCTGGTAGGCCACCTCGGTGAGGCCCAGCGACTGCATGCCCACGCCGAGACGGGCCGCGTTCATCATCACGAACATCGCGGCCAGGCCCTTGTGCGGCTCGCCGACCAGCGTGCCCACGGCGCCGTCCAGGCTGATCTGCGCGGTCGCGTTGCCGTGGATGCCCATCTTGTGCTCGAGGCCGGTGCACCAGATCGGGTTGCGCGCGCCGAGCGAGCCGTCGGGTTGCACCAGGAATTTCGGCACCACGAACAGCGAGATGCCCTTGCTGCCCTGCGGCGCGTCGGGCAGGCGGGCGAGCACCAGGTGGACGATGTTCTCGGCCAGGTCGTGCTCGCCGGAACTGATGAAGATCTTGCTGCCGGTGATCCTGTAGCTGCCGTCGGCCTGCGGCTCGGCCTTGCTGCGCAGCAGGCCGAGGTCGGTGCCGCAGTGCGGCTCGGTCAGGCACATCGTGCCGGTCCAGTGGCCGCTGGTCAGCTTGGGCAGGTAGGTGCGCTTCTGCTCGTCGGTGCCGTGCGTGTGCAGCGCCTCGTAGGCGCCGTGCGTCAGGCCGGGGTACATGGTCCAGGCCTGGTTGGCACTGTTGAGCATCTCGTACAGGCACTGATTCAGCACGATCGGCAGGCCCTGGCCGCCGTAGGCCGGGTCGCAGCTCAGCGCCGGCCAGCCGCCCTCGACGTATTGCGCATAGGCGGCCTTGAATCCCTTCGGGGCGGTGACCTCGTGGGTGGTCTTGTCGAGCGTGCAGCCCTGCTCGTCGCCGCTGGCGTTGAGCGGGAAGGTCACCTCGGCGGCGAACTTGCCGCCTTCCTCGAGCACGGCGTTGAGCGTGTCGGCGTCGATCTCGGCGTGCGGCGGCATGGCCTTCAGTGCATCGGTCACGCCCAGCAGTTCGTGCATCACGAACTGCATGTCGCGGATCGGGGGGGTGTAGGTGGCCATCGGTTGCTCCGGAGAGGGATAGAACGAAGAGGAGGGACGAGACCCGAAGGCCCTCAGCGGGCCGGCATCGGCGGCGCGGTCGCGGTCAGGTGGTCGGCGAGGATGCGTTCGAAGCCGCGACCGGCACGCTCGACGGCGCCCGGGTTGCGCATGAAGCGCGCATCGTGGTGCAGCGCGAGGATCAGCCCGTGGATCTCGAACAGCAGTTGCGCGGGGTCGGTGTCGGGTCGCAGGTGGCCCGCGTCGATCGCGAGGCGGATCGCGCGCTGCAGGGCCTGGTGCCAGGTGCGCACCATGGCCACCAGGGCGTCGCGCACCGGGCCGGGCCGGTCGTCGAACTCGACCGCACCGCTGATGTAGATGCAGCCGGAGTCGACCTCGACCGACACCCGCTTGACCCAGCGCTGGAACAGGCTGCGCAGCCGTGGCAGGCCGCGCGGCTCGTCCATCGAGGGCACGAAGATCTCCTCCTCGAACCGCGTGTGGTACTCGCGGATCACCGAGATCTGCAGTTCCTCGCGCGAGCCGAAATGGGCGAACACGCCCGATTTGCTCATGTGCGTGACTTCGGCCAGCGCGCCGATGGACAAGCCCTCCAGGCCGATCTGCGAAGACAGGCCGAGCGCCGCCTCGAGGATCGTCGCGCGGGTCTGCTGGCCCTTGTGCTGGCCGCGCGGCTGGGCGCGGACGGTGCGGCTCGCGGGGGTGTCGGGGTCGAGCGTCGGGTCGGCCAAGCGGGTCTCCGATGAAAATCGAACGATCGTTCTATTTTGCAGAAAACCCTGCCCTCGGTGTGAGGGGATGAGGCCCTTCTGTAGGGCCGTGCGCCTAACGCACCCTGGGGTTTTCCTGGGGGCGAAGCCAGACGCCGAGCGTTCAGTCCTCGTCGAACGGCGTCAGCCAGGACGGCGCTTCGGTGTCCTTGGCGCGCTGCTCGAGCGGCGCGCGCAGGGCGCCGGCTTCTTCGATGAAGCGCCGGGGATCGACCGTGGGCGCCAGCCGCAGGGCCGGCGGGCCCAGCATGCTCAGGTAGAGCGGCGCGAACCAGCGGTCGCTGCGCTGGTGGTTCAGCGCCAGCTTCAGGCCGGCGCCGACGACGAACATCGTGGCGAAGCCCACCGCCAGCATCTGGCGGCGCGTCGGCAGGATCAGGCTCAGGTGGCCCCACACCAGGCCGCAGCCAAGGGCCAGCGTGATCAGTTCGCCGCATCGAGCCAGACCTTCCCAGGACAGTGCGAAGGCCGCCAGCGGCAGCAATGCATCGAGCAGCAGTGACACCAGCAGCACACCCAGCGCGAGCTGCAGGTGCGCCAGGTAATCGAAGTGGCGCGTGAAGAGCTTGGAGCCCAGCGCCCACAGGAAGCACCACACGCCCAGCATCACCGGCGTGCCGACCAGCACCGGCAGGTAGCTGCTGAACGGGTCGCCGGGATCGGTCTGCAGCCAGTGCTCGGCCAGCACCCAGGCCAGCAGCAGCACCAGCCCGATCACGAGGCGGCGCGCATGGACCGGCGGCGCAGCGGCCCACGGCAGCTCGGGCGCCAGGGTCTCACCGGCCAGGCGCACGCGCAGGCGCGTGCGGCCGATCTGCCATTCGCTGCCACCGACGAGCGTGCCGGTCTCGCCGGCCCGCAGCGTGCGGCCGCCCAGGCGCACGCCGTTCACGCTGTCGCCGACCTGCAGTCGGGGCACGCCGTCCGGGGCGTCCAGCAGCGCGTGGCGCGGCGCGGCATGCGGATCGTCGAGCACCACGTCGCAGTCCAGCGCGCGGCCGATCGAGACCGGCCACCGCAGCACCGGCACGCGGTGCGCCACGGCGCCGTCGCGGTCGAGCAGCTCGATCAGGCCGAGACGGCTCATGGCGCCGCCTTCACGCCGTAGCCCTGCAGGTAGTGCGAGGCCAGTTTCATCGCGTTGTCGAAACTGACGCCGCGGGCGTCGAGGCGGCCCTGCGCGCCGACGCGGGCCTGGTCGAGTGTGGCGACCAGCACGCTGACGTCGTAGAGTCCGGCGAGGCGCTTGTAGGCCGACAGGCACAGCACTGCGCGCAGCGGCAGGCCGTCGCGGTCGACGAAGCGCTCGCTGCACTGCGGCGCGGTGAATTCCTTCGGGTTGCGGCGCCCGAAGCTCTCGTTGCGGAAGCTCGCGCTGTAGCGCTCGGTGAAGCGCAGCCAGCCGAGCTTGCGGCCGTCGTAGGCCTCGTGGCGCGCGCCCAGCGAGCCGGTGAGCAGGCTGCCGCTGACGAAGATCTGCGTGTCCATCTCGCAGTCGGAGCGCTCGAACTCCAGGCCCTTGGTGTCCGCCGGCGTGCTGCGGCCCCAGCAGCGCATGAAGTCTTCCTGTGGCACGGGGATCAGGTAGTGCGGGTGGCCGGCGCTGCGCCAGGGCTGCTGGACGAAGCGTTGCACCACGGCCTCCTGGTGCGCGAGCAGCTGCGCGGTGAGCTGCGGATAGACCGGCGCGGTGATCGGCGCCGCGCCGCGGGCCCGCTCCACCAGGGCCTGCGCGAACGGCGCCGGCACCAGGAAGCTCACCTGTTGGCCGTCGCGCCGTGTGGCGACGTTGACGCCGACCACGCGGCCGGCCTCGTCGAGCGCGGGCCCGCCGCTCATGCCGGAGTTGAGCGCGCCGCCGAAGAAGATGCTGGGGTAGAAGCTGCGCTCGACGAGCCCGTTGTAGTTGCCTTCCAGCACCGCGAAGCCGACGTCGAGCGGGTTGCCGAGCGAGTAGATGCGTTCGCCCTGGGCCAGTGCGTCGTTCGCGGCGCGGAAGGCGAGCGGCTCGCCCGCTGCGTCGACCACGCTGACGCCGCTCTTGCGAGACGGGCCGTTCGGCGGCAGCGCCTTCACGAGCGCCAGGTCGTGGATCGCGTCGAAGCCCAGCAGCTGCAGCGCGCCCTCGCGGCCGTCGACGCGGGTGTAGGTGAGCCGGTAGCGATCGGGCTGCAGCGCCACCTGGCTGACGACGTGGTAGTTGGTGACGATCAGGCCGTCGTCGCTGACGAAGAAACCCGAGCCGACCGAGGCCTGGCTGTCCTGCCCCTTCAGCAGCGTGCGCACCTGCAGCAGCTGGCCGCGCGCGCGCTCGTAGAGCCGCTGCGCGGACGGCGACACGGGCAGCGGCGCGGTGGCGACCGATGGCGCGCCGATCCCGGGCAGCGGGGCGGAGGAGGGAGCGGAGGCGGGGGCGGCGGTCTGCGCACCGATGGCGCCGCTCGCCAGCGCGAACAGCAGCCCGAGTGCACGCTGCCGCCAGGCTCGGGGTCGCGTCATGGCGCCGATTCTGGCAGGTGGCTGCGGCTTACCATGGCCCGGGTTCAGGGCGCGTGAGCGCAAGGAGGACGATCGATGCGGATTGCCGTGGTGGGCCTGGGGGCGGTCGGCGGTTTCCTTGCCGCGCGGCTGGTGCGCGGCGGCCATCGGGTCAGTGCGCTGGCGCGTGGTGCCGCGCTCGCGGCGGTGCGTGAACACGGCCTGCGGCTGGACGAGGGCGGGCGGGTCACCGCGCACCCGATCGACAGTGCCGACGATGCGGCGGCGCTCGGCCCGCAGGACCTGGTGATCGTGGCGGTCAAGTCGCCGGCGCTGGCGGCCGTGGCCGAAGGTCTGGCGCCACTGCTGGGCCCCGACACGCCGGTGCTCACCGCGATGAACGGCGTGCCCTGGTGGTTCCTGCAGACGCTGCCGGCCGGCCGCATCGATCCGCGGCTGGCGAGCGTCGATCCCGAGGGCCGCATCGCTGCCGCGCTGCCGCTGGCGCGCGTGCTCGGCGGCGTGGTGCACCTCACCTGCAGCCAGCCCGAACCGGGTCTCGTGCGCCACGGTTTCGGCGAGCGGCTGATCGTCGGCGAGCCGGCCGGCGGCGCCAGCGCGCGCGTCGCCGCGGTGGTGCAGGCCCTGCGCGACGGCGGCCTGGAGGTCGAGGCCACGCCGGACATCCGCCAGGCGATCTGGTTCAAGCTGTGGGGCAACATGACGACCAATCCGGTGTCGGCACTGACCGGCGCGACGGCGGACCGGATCTTCGACGATCCGCTGGTCAATGCCTTCTGCCTGCGCGCGATGGCCGAGGCGTCGGCCATCGGCGCGCGCATCGACTGCCCGATCGCGCAAAGCGGCGAGGAACGCCAGGCGGTGGGCCGCAAGCTCGGGGCCTTCAAGACCTCGATGCTGCAGGATGTGGAGGCCGGCCGCCCGATCGAGCTCGACGCGCTGGTCACCGCCGTCCACGAGATCGGCGCGAAGCTCGGCCTGCCCACGCCCAACATCGACGCGCTGCTCGGGCTCACCCGGCTGATGGCCGGCACGCGCGGTCTGCTGCCGGCGGCGACCGGTCGATGACTCGCGCATGACACGCCGGCGCGCGCGGCGCGCGGTGTCGCGCCGACCCCGCAGATCGACCCCCGGCCCGCTGCCGCTAGCGTTGCTCCGCTTGAGGCGGCGGGCCGCCGTGCTCTATGCTCCGTGTCAAGGAGTTTGTGCATGGACGTGCTGCAGCTCGACGTGTCGGGCCGACCTCAGGCTTGGATCACCGCCCGCGAGGCGGCGGTTCTCTACGCCAGCGATGGCGTCGCGTGGACGCTGGGCGACGCCTGCGTGGTGCTGCGTGGCGGCATCCAGCGCCGCACCGGCCTGCAGTCGCGCATCGAGGTGCACTCCATCATCGCCGTGCGCGGCAGCGTGCCCAGCCGCGCCTGGCGGCAGACGCCGGCGCTGTCGAACCCCAAGCTGTTCGTGCGCGACCGCTACATCTGCGCCTACTGCGGAGGCCAGTTCCATGCCGACGACCTGACCCGCGAGCACATCCAGCCCACCTCGCGCGGCGGGCTCGACAGCTGGATGAACTGCATCACCGCCTGCCGCAGCTGCAACGGTCACAAGGCCAACCGCACGCCGGAAGAGGCGCGCATGAGCCTGCTCTACCTCCCCTACGTGCCGAGCCTGCACGAGGACATGATCCTGCGCGGCCGCCGCATCCTGGTCGACCAGATGGAGTTCCTGCTGGCCAGCGTGCCGCGCTCCAGCCGCCTGCATGGTTGAGGTCGGGGTGAAATAATTCCGCCCGGGCGCCGCGCGCGGCTGAACCGCGGACGCGCGCCTCGACTCCAACCGCTCCGTGGCGTCAACGCCCCCGAGGGCGGCCTCGTTGTGCCGTGATCGCCCAGTGCGTGAAGGAAGCTCACATGAAGAACCTGTTGATCGCCGGCGTCGTGCTGGCCCTGGCCGCCTGCTCCACCACCAGTCCCGATGTGGTCCAGCGCGGCGACGCGCAGCGGCTGTCGACCGTGCAGGACGCGGTCGTCGTCAACGTGCGCGAGGTCACGGTCGACGGCAGCCAGTCGGGCATCGGCGGTGTGGCCGGCGGCGTGGCGGGTGGCGTGGCCGGCAGTTCGGTCGGCGGCCGCCGTGAAGCCGTGGTGGTGGGCGTTCTGGGCGCGGTGGCGGGCGCGGTGGTCGGCAATGCCACCGAGCGGCTCGCGACGCGCGAGCAGGCGCTGGAGATCATGGTGCAGCTGCGCAATGGCGAGCGGCGTGCCATCGTCCAGGCGCAGGGCAAGGAAAGCTTCCAGCCCGGCGACCAGGTGGTGCTGATCTCGACCGGCGGCACCACGCGCGTCGCGCGCGCGCAGTCGGTGCAGCCGCCGCCGGCACCGCAACCGCGCAGCTGATCGGGCCGCGGCGGTTCAGATCTCCGGCGCCGGCGGCGCGCCGGGCTGGCGGGCGCACTCGCCGAAGATCCTGACCTTGCAGCCGACGCAGATCGCCGGGTCGAGGCGCGGCACGATCCGTGCGATTGCACTGTGCTTGTCGGAAAACACATGGTCCCGACCGAGCGCGTCGAGGAAGCCCGAGCGTTCCCACAGCTCCAGCACCGGCGGGCGCGGGCGGTGGAAATAGAGGTCGCCGCCGTCGGCCCGGCGGGCGCGCAGCTCCTCGTCCCAGACCTGGGCCCCGGCCGGGTCGATGAAGTTCATGCTCTTGCTCATGACCAGCAGGTGGCGCGGCGCGGCGGGCGCCGCGCGCAGGTGGTGCAGGGTGTCCGACACGTGCTGGGCGGCGCCGAAGTAGACCGCCCCCTCCATGCGCAGCAGCTTGAGCTGCGGGCACTCCGGCAGCGCCTCGGTCTGGCCGTCGAGCACGACGAAGGGGCGGTCCGGCGCCACGGAATCGAACCCCATCGTGCGCATGGCCGGCCGCGCCGTGCGTTGCAGGTAGCTGCTCAGCGACAGGATGCTGCCGAGCAGTATCGCGATCTCGAGCCTGAGGCTCACGGTGGCCACCGCGGTGGCCGCAGCGATCGCGAAGTCGCTGCGTTCTAGCCGCATCAGGCGCCGCCAGCCGGGCAGGTCGAGCAGGTTCCAGGCGACCGGCAGCAGCACCGCGGCGATCGCCGCGTTCGGGATCAGCGCCAGCAGCGGGGCGCTCACCAGCACCAGCAACAGCAGCAGCCCGGCCGAGAACACCGAAGCCAGTGGCGTGCGCGCACCGGCCTCGAGGTTGGGGATCGAACGGTTCAGCGATCCGCAGGAGACATAGGCGGAGGTCAGGCCTCCCACCACGTTGGACAGGCCCTGGCCGAGGAACTCGCGGTTGGCGTCGATGCGCTGGCCCGAGCGGGCGGCCACGGCCTTGGCGATCGAGATCGACTGGGCGAGCGCCACCAGCGTCAGGGCGAAGGCGATGCTGACCAGGTCGCGCAGCCGCGAGATGTCGATGTCGGGCCAGTGCCAGCGGGGCCAGGGCAGCGGCACCTCACCGATCTGCTCGACGTGCCAGAACGTGCCGTCCTCATGGCCGGCGTTCAGCAGCACCGCGACCAGCGTGCCGGCCGCCAGCCCCAGCAGAAGCGCGGGCCAGCGCCGCTGCCAGTGCCGCACGGCGAGCGTGACCGCGAGGGCCACCACGCCGACGACCAGCGAACCGAGGTGCACCACCTCGAGCGGCCGCTGCCAGAGGGCCTCGAGCATCGGCCTCAACCCGGTGCCGGAACTCATGCCCAGCAGGTCGGGCAGGGCATGCAGCGCAATCAGCACCGAGGCGCCGGCGGTGAAGCCGAGCAAGGCCGCCGGCGAGATGAAGTTGGCGATGCTGCCCAGGCGCAGCGCGCCGATCAGGGTCTGCATCACGCCGACCAGCAGCGTGACGGTCAGCGCGAGCTCGATGTAGTCGGGGCTGCGCACCCAGGCGAGCGGCGTGAGCATGGCCGCCAGCGCCAGCGAGTTCGCGTTCGTCGGCCCCGACATCACGTGAAGGCTGGAGCCGAACAGCGCCGCGACGATGCACGGCAGGATGGCGGTGGCCAGGCCGTACTGCGGCGGCAGGCCGGCGAGCGAGGCGAAGGCGATGCCCTGAGGCAGTACCAGCACGGCGCCCAGCAGGCCGGCCAGCAGGTCGGCGCGCAGCGTCTCGCGCGACACGAGCCTGACCCACGGACCGAAGCAGCGTTGTAGCCAGGGCGGGCCGGCAGCCGGCGCAGCGGGTGAGGACATGCCGAATGATAGAAGCCGTTCCGGCCCCGCCGAGGGGCCGTGTCGCGGAGCAGAACGCGATGCGATATCGCGCGGCCCACCGTGTGGCCCAACTCGCTGCGTTGCACAATGTCCCGCACCGGGCGACGAATTCGACCTGGCATCCCGCCGGCCGACGTTCCGCCTTTCGCCATGGAGAGCTGAGCAGCATGACGCAGATTCCCACGCTCGAGACCGCGACCACGTCGAGGATCCACATGATCGGCGGCGAGAAGGGCGGTGTCGGCAAATCGCTCGTGTCGCGTCTGCTGGCGCAGTACCTCATCGACCACGAGGTCCCGTTCACCGGCTTCGATACCGACCGTTCGCACGGCTCGCTGATGCGCTTCTATGCAGGCTACGCCTCGCCGGTGCTGGCCGATCGCTACGAGGCGCTGGATGCGATCGTCGAGGCGGCCATCGAGGCCCCGGGCCGCCGTGTGCTGGTCGACCTGGCAGCGCAGACCCATGATCCTCTGGTGAAGTGGATGGATGAGTCGGGCGTGCTGGACCTGGCCGACATGTCCGGTGTCGCCATCCACTACTGGCACGTGATGGACTCCGGCAAGGACTCGGTCGATCTGCTCAAGCGCCTGCTCGACCGCTTCGGCCGGCGCCTGCGCTACGTGCTGGTGCGCAACCAGCTCCGCGGCGACGACTTCAGCCAGCTCGAGAAGTCGGGCGAACAGGATCGCGCGCTGGCACTGGGCGCTCGTGTGATCACGCTCAAGCGCCTGCACGACTCGGTGGTGCAGAAGATCGACGCCAGCAACAGCAGCTTCTGGGCCGCGCGCAACTCGCCCGGCAGCGAAGGCCCGAGCCTGGGTCTGATGGAGCGCCAGCGTCTCAAGCTCTGGCTGAACCACGCCTTCAGCGAGATCGAGACGGCGGGGGTCTGACCGCGGCGGCCCGCCGCAAGTCGGGCCTTCGTCACGCTCCGGGCGCGGCGCTATTGAAACGCCGTGAGCGACCCCTATAATCTGTCGCTAGCACTCGCGCAGACTGAGTGCTAACAAGCCGGAGACGGCATCATCGTCTCTGGCTGCGCAATTGTGAGCTTGCGCTAACTGCGCGAAACAAGTCCGTAGATATTCGATACCCATCAAGGAGATGCGATGAAACTTCGTCCTTTGCACGATCGCGTGATCGTCAAGCGCCTCGAACAGGAAACCAAGACCGCTTCGGGCATCGTGATCCCCGACAACGCCGCCGAGAAGCCCGACCAGGGTGAAGTGCTGGCCGTGGGTCCGGGCAAGCGCAACGACAAGGGCGACTTCATCGCCCTGAACTGCAAGGTCGGCGATCGCGTGCTGTTCGGCAAGTACAGCGGCCAGACCGTCAAGGTCGACGGTGACGAACTGCTGGTGATGCGCGAGGAAGACCTCTTCGCCGTGGTTGAAAAGTAAATCGCGTGCGATTTGCTTTCGTCGCAGGCTGACTTCGCGCAGCGAAGTCAAGGCCCCAAGGGTCGGCCGTAGACAGAAGAATTCCCCGGCGCGAGCCGGCAAATCAGATTTCGGAGAATACAAATGGCAGCTAAAGACGTCGTTTTCGGAGGTGAAGCCCGCGCGCGCATGGTCGAAGGCGTGAACATCCTGGCCAACGCGGTCAAGGTGACGCTGGGCCCGAAGGGCCGCAACGTGGTGCTCGAGCGTTCGTTCGGCGCCCCGACCGTGACCAAGGACGGTGTGTCCGTGGCCAAGGAAATCGAGCTGAAGGACAAGCTCCAGAACATGGGCGCCCAGATGGTCAAGGAAGTCGCTTCCAAGACCTCGGACAACGCCGGTGACGGCACCACCACCGCCACCGTGCTGGCCCAGGCGATCGTGCGCGAAGGCATGAAGTACGTGGCCGCGGGCATGAACCCGATGGACCTGAAGCGCGGCATCGACAAGGCCGTCGTGAGCTTGGTCGAGCAGCTGAAGAAGCAGTCGAAGCCGACCACCACCAGCAAGGAAATCGCCCAGGTCGGCACCATCTCGGCGAATTCGGACGACGACGTCGGCCAGATCATCGCGTCGGCGATGGACAAGGTCGGCAAGGAAGGCGTCATCACCGTCGAAGACGGCAAGAGCCTGAACAACGAGCTCGACGTGGTCGAAGGCATGCAGTTCGACCGCGGCTACCTGTCGCCCTACTTCATCAACAACCCGGAAAAGCAGAGCGCGGTGCTCGACAACCCGTTCGTGCTGCTCTACGACAAGAAGATCAGCAACATCCGTGACCTGCTGCCGACGCTGGAGCAGGTGGCCAAGTCGGGCCGTCCGCTGCTGATCATCGCCGAGGAAGTCGAAGGCGAAGCGCTCGCGACGCTGGTGGTCAACACCATCCGCGGCATCCTGAAGGTCGTGGCCGTCAAGGCGCCGGGCTTCGGTGACCGTCGCAAGGCGATGCTCGAGGACATCGCGATCCTGACCGGCGGCAAGGTCATCGCCGAGGAAGTCGGCCTGACGCTCGAGAAGGTCACGCTGGCCGACCTGGGCCAGGCCAAGCGCGTCGAGGTGGGCAAGGAAAACACCACGATCATCGACGGCGCCGGCGCCGCGGGCGACATCGAAGCCCGCGTCAAGCAGGTGCGCGTGCAGATCGAGGAAGCCACCAGCGACTACGACCGCGAGAAGCTCCAGGAGCGCGTGGCCAAGCTCGCCGGCGGCGTGGCCGTCATCAAGGTCGGTGCCGCCACCGAAGTCGAGATGAAGGAAAAGAAGGCCCGTGTCGAAGACGCCCTGCACGCCACGCGTGCCGCGGTGGAAGAAGGCATCGTGGCCGGCGGTGGCGTGGCGCTGCTGCGCGCCAAGCAGGCCGCCGGTGCGATCAAGGGCGACAACGCCGACCAGGACGCCGGCATCAAGCTGATCCTGCGTGCGATCGAGGAGCCGCTGCGCATCATCGTCACCAACGCCGGTGACGAAGCCAGCGTGGTGGTGAACGCCGTGCTCGCCGGCAAGGGCAACTACGGCTACAACGCCGCCAACGGCACCTACGGCGACATGATCGAGATGGGCATCCTGGACCCGACCAAGGTGACCCGCACCGCGCTGCAGAACGCCGCCTCGGTGGCCGCGCTGATGCTGACGACGGAAGCCATGGTCGCCGAGTCGCCCAAGGACGACGCGCCGGCCGGCGGCATGCCGGGTGGCATGGGCGGCATGGGTGGCATGGGCATGGACATGTGATGTCCCGCCGGCCTCCCACGGGAGGCCGGCCGCCTGGGCTCTGCCCAGAACCGCGTCAGCAAGGGCCGCAGAAATGCGGCCCTTTTTCATGCGCGTTCGGCGAACGCTCCCGGGATAATCGGGCGCATGGATGTCTCGCCGCTGCTGCAGCGCTACCTCGACAGCTGTCTCGCGGAGGTGCCGCGCTGGATGAGCCGGGTCGCGAACGAGGCCCTGCAGGCGCTGCACGCACCGACCACCCGCAGCGCGCTGCGCGAACTGCCGGCGCGCCCGCGCGACGACGCCGAGCTGGCCCTGCGTCACAACCATCCGCTGTGGGCGCGTCGCGTCGGTGAGTTGCTGGGTTCGCGCTGGCGCAGCGAGATCGAGGCCGGCGCGCCCGACGCGGGCGCGACGCTGTCGCCGCGTCCGGCCTGGTCGGCCGAAGCGCTGACGCTGGTCGACGAAGCCGAGGCCGAAGAGAACATCGAGCTGCTGCGCGCGGTGCAGCTGGTCGACCACGCCGCCGAGCACGAGCTGCACGAGCTGCAGTCGCGCACAGCGACGCTGCGCGGCCAGGACGCGGTGCGCGCGACCTCCAACCTGCTGCGGCCCGAGCTGCTGGTGCGGGCGGTGTGGGACGCCAGCGAGGTGCTGGGCCTCGGCGCACCGGCCCGCAAGGCACTGATGCGCGCCAGCGGCGAGCCGCTGGCACAGGCGCTGAAGCAGGTCGCGATCGACGCCGGCCGGCGCCTGGCCGACTGGGGGGTCGGCCAGGCGGCCTGGAAGGCCAGCTCCACGCCGGCGGCACGGCGGGTCGCGCCGCCGAATTCCGGCTACGACCTGACGCGTCCCGGCGCACTCGACAGCCTGCGCAGCCGCCTCAGCACGCGCTACGCGAACATCGACGGTGCCACGCGCGCCGGTCCGATGGACGAGGCCGATTCGCTGCAGCAGCTCGACCGCAATCTGGTGCATGTGCTGGCGCGGCGACCGCTGGGGATCCAGGGCGCCGACCGCCTGATGGCCCGGCTGCCCTTCCTCGAGGCGGCCGGCCGCCACGACGACGACCGCGAGATCATGCTGCTGGTGGCCCACCTGAGCGGCGCCGTGCTCGACGACGCGCTGCTGCCGCTGCCGGTGCGTTCCACGCTGGCCAGCTTGCAGGCACCGTTGCTGCGCGTGGCGCTGCGCGAGCCCCGGGTGCTGGAGGATCACTCGCACCCGATCTGGCAGATGATGATTCGGCTCGCGTCGCACACGGCCGGCTTCCAGGACGACGATGATCCCCGGCTGTGCGCGTTGCTGCTCGACGTCGAGGTGCTGTTCACGCGCCTGCAGGCGGCCACGCCGGCGATCGCGGTGCACGCGCAGGCGCTGACCGCGCTCGATTCGCTGCTGGTCGGCGAGCTCGACGCCGAGCGGCGTGAGGCCGCTGCGCCGATCGCCAAGCTGCAGGCGGCCGCGCGGCGCGTCACGATGGTCGAGGCGCTGCGCCGGCAGGTGCGACTCGAACTGCAGGACGCGACCTCGCCGTGGCGCATCGAGGGCAGTACGCCGGCCCGCCCGGCCGCGGCGGTGGTGCTGGACGAGACGCTGCAGCACTTCCTCACCGGGCCGTGGCCCGAGGTGCTGGCGCATGCCCTGATCAACGACGGCGAGCAGGCCGACACGACGCGCGGTCTGCTGGCCGTGGTGCCGGATCTGCTCGCCAGCCTTGCGCCGCTGCGCAGCGAGGACGACCGTCGCCGCCTGGTGGCCGCGGTGCCGGGCCTGGTGCAGCGACTGCAGCAGGGCATGGCGCGCATCGCCACACCTCCCTCGCAACGCGATGCCGTGCTGGCCACCCTGATGGCATGCCACACCGACCTGTTGCGGCCGATCGGGAGTGCGGCGGTGTCCCTCACGCCAGAGGAAATCGTGCGCCGGATGCGCGAGGAAGAACTGCCGGACGAGCCAGCGCCGCGCACGCCGGCCGGCGACTCGATGTTCGACATCGCGACGCTCGACACCGTGCCGGCGGCGCTGATGCCCGAGGCGCCGGTGGCGGGCGCGCGCGGCTGGCTGCAGCACCTGGCGGTCGGTACCTGGTGCCGGTTGGTCGCCCGCGGCGACTGGACCGTGGCGCGCGTGTTGTGGGTCGACGAGTCGCGCGAGCACTGGCTGTTCAGCGACGCCGAACTCGGACTCACGCACGGCCTCACGCGGCGTGCGCTCGAGCGCCTGGCCGACGGCGGCCTGGCCGGGCCACTGGAGCAGCGCAACCTCATCGAGCGCGCCGTCGACGCCCTGATGGCGCCGCCGCGCGGCCGCGACACCACGTTGGGCTGAGGCGCGGCGTCATCGCGCCACCGTCGCGGGGATCGTGCGAGAGCCCCGCACAATCCCGGCATGTACCGCATCCGCGTCCTGTCGTCGCTCCGGGGAGGCTTGATCGTTGCGATCGTCGCAGCGGCGGCAATGGCCGAGGCGGGCGGCATGTCACCGTCGCCACTGCCGGCCGCCGCGTCTGCCGCCTCCGCCCCGGCCGCGGCCCGTGCCGCGGCACCCGAGCCTCGATCCTTGCAACCCGCGGGGCGGCCGCGCATCGGCCTCGTGCTGTCGGGTGGGGGAGCGCGCGGTCTCGCGCACGTCGGCGTGCTGAAGGTGCTGGAGCGCGAGCGCATCCCGATCGATGTGATCGCAGGCACCTCGATGGGCGCGATCATCGGCGGCTTGTATGCGAGCGGCATGAGCGCCGAGTCGCTGGAGCGCGAGCTGCTCAAGGTCGACTGGGACCAGCTGTTCGCGACCCGCGTCGCGCGCCGCGAGCTGTCGCAGCGGCGCAAGGAGACGGACTTCGAGATCGCCTCGGCGCTCGAGATCGGCCTGCGCGACGGCGAGCTGCGCGTGCCGATCGGCACGCTGTCGAGCCGCGGGCTGGAGTCGCTGCTGCGCCGGTACACGCTGCCGGTGCGTGCGGTGCGCGATTTCGACCGCCTGCCCACGCCCTTTCGTGCCGTCGCCACCGACATGGAGAACGGTCAGCCGCTGGTGCTGAAGGAGGGCGATCTGGCGCTTGCGATGCGATCGAGCATGAGCGTGCCCGGCGTGTTCGCACCGACCGAGATCGAGGGGCGCATCCTCGGTGACGGCGGGCTGGTGAACAACCTGCCGGTCGACGTGGCGCGTGCGATGGGCGCCGATGTCGTGATCGCCGTCAACATCGGCACGCCGCTGGGTGCGCGCGACACGCTGGGCTCGCTGATCGGCGTGACCACGCAGATGATCAACATCCTGACTGAGCAGAACGTTCAGCGCAGCCTGGCGACGCTGGGCCCGCGCGATCTGCTGATCGCGCCGCAGCTCGGCCTGCTGAGCTCGGCCGACTTCGCGAAGGCCATGGAGCTCATCGAGCTGGGCGAGCTGCAGACGGCCCAAATGGTGCTGCAGCTCGAGGCCTATGGCGTCGATCAGGCCAGCTACCAGAGCTGGGCGCAGGCGCGGGCGCGGCCCGGTCTTCCTCAGCCCGTATTGGAGTTCGTGAAGTTCGACGGCAGCGAGGTCACGCGGCCGGAACGCTTCGCCGAGCAGCTCGAGACCCGTCCCGGCAAGCCCTTCGCCGCCGATGCCGCCGAGCGGGACGCGCGCCGCCTCGCGGCCAGCGGCGACTACACCCGCGTCGACTATCAGTTGCTGCGCACCGGCAGCGGCGACGACGGCGTGGTGTTCAACCTCGAGGAGAAGTCCTGGGGGCCGAACTACTTCCGCTTCGGGCTCGGTCTGTCCACCGACTTCAGCGGGCGCAGCAGCTTCAACGTCAAGATCGCCCACGTCTGGCGCTGGCTCGACGAGGTCGGCAGCGAGTGGCGCAACGTGGTCGAGATCGGCTCGCGGCCGGGCTGGTCCACCGAGTGGTACCGCCCGCTGGGCTGGAACACCTCGCTGGGCCACGATTGGTTCATCGCCCCGACAGCCAGCGCCGACCGCCGCGAGGTCGTCACCTACGCTGGTGCCGAAGGGCCCGAGAGCGGTCGCTTCCGCCGCAGCAGCCTGCGCCTCGGCGTCGACCTCGGCCAGCCCTGGGGCGAGTTCGGCGAGCTGCGACTCGGACCCTATCTGCAGCGCTGGGATGACAAGACGCTGATCGTCAGTCGCGACTTCGCCGCGCCCGGCGGCGGCACCGAGCGGCGCGAGATCGGCCTGCGTCTGCGGGCCATCGTCGACCAGCTCGACTACGCCTTCTTCGCGCAGGAGGGCTACCGGCTGGTCGGCGAGCTGGCCGGAGGGCGTGTGCGCAGCGGCAGCGATGCCGGTGAAGCCGAGCGCGACTTCAGCCGCGTCGAGGCCAACGTGAATGTCGCCACCACCTGGGCCGCCAAGCACACGCTGAACTTCTACGGCAGCACGCTGTTCGCCGGCCGCTCGGCGCCGCTGGGGCGCGGCCTGTATGCGCTCGGCGGCTTCCAGAATCTTTCGGGCTACGAACCGGGCCAGGTCGAGGGCAACTACCTGCTGTTCGGTCGCGCCAGCTACTACTACCGGCTGACCCCGCCTGCACTGACCCGTGGCTTCTTCGCCGGCTTGTCGTTGGAGGCTGGCAATGCCTGGGCCGAACGCCGCCAGATGAGCCTCGGCGACCTGCGCACCGGCACGAGCGTTTTCCTCGGTGCGGATACCGGGCTGGGCCCGCTCTATGTCGGCGTGGCCTACGCGCCGCGCGGCGACACCGCGGTCTACCTGCTGCTCGGCCGCCCCTGAGCGGCGGCGGCCGGTTCAGCCAGCCGGCGTCGATCCCGGCGCCGGCTCGCCGTGCGCCCAGGTGTGCAGCACCTGGGCGGCATCACCGACACCGCGCCGGCTCAGTGCCGAGAACAGCGCGAGGCTCAGGTCGGCGTCGTCGGTCGCCAACTGGCGAAGCACCCCCTGCGCGGCAGCGAGCGCGGCATCGGCCTCGCGGCGGTTGAGCTTGTCGGCCTTGGTCAGCAGCACCAGCAGCTTGATCTCTCCGGTGCCGACGCGCGGCGCCACGAAGGCCAGCAGCTGTTGATCGAGTTCGGTGAAGCCCAGCCGGGAATCGACCATCAGCACCACGCCCGACAGGCTGCGCCGCGTTTCCAGATACTCCGCCATCACCTGCTGCCAGCGCAGCTTTGCTCCGCGCGCGACGGCCGCGTAGCCGTAGCCGGGCAGGTCGGCGAACAGCGCGTCGGGCGCATCCTTCGGGCCGAGCGAGAACAGGTTGATGTGCTGGGTGCGGCCGGGCGTCTTCGAGGCGAAGGCCAGGCGCTTCTGCTGCGTCAGCAGGTTGATCGCGGTGGACTTGCCGGCGTTCGAGCGGCCCACGAAGGCAATCTCCGGCAGCTCGTTGACCGGCAGGTGTTCCATCCGCGCGGCGGTGGTGAGAAAGCGGGCGGTGTGGGTCCAGGCCAGCGCCACTTTGGCGGGGTCCGGGACCGCCGGAGTGGGCGAGTTCATGCGGCATTGTAAAATCGCTGGTTAGCCGACGGGTCTGACCCGTTCGCCACCCACTCCTCCATTGCTCGCCCATGAAGTCTCTCCTGTCGTTCCTGTTGGCCGCCGCCCTCGTGACCCCGGTTCTGGCGGAGGAGGCCAAGGCGCCTGCCAAGCCCGACCTCAAGAAGGGCGAGGCGATCTCCACTGCGGTGTGCGCCGCCTGCCACACCGCCGACGGCTCGCGCGGCAGCCCCGCCAACCCCATCCTGGCGGGCCAGCATCCCGAGTACCTCGCCAAGCAGCTGGCCGAGTTCAAGTCGGGCAAGCGCAACAACGCGATCATGAAGGGCTTCGCCTCGACCCTGAGCGAGGACGACATGCGCAACGTGGCGGCCTTCTACGCGAGCAAGCAGGCCAAGCCGGGCTTTGCCAAGAGCAAGGACACCGTCACGCTGGGCCAGCAGATCTACCGCGGCGGCATCGCCGACAAGCAGGTGCCGGCCTGTGCCGGCTGCCACAGCCCGACCGGTGCGGGCATCCCGGCCCAGTACCCGCGCGTCGGCGGCCAGCACGCCGACTACACCGAGGCGCAACTGGTGGCCTTCCGCGGCGGCGCACGCAACAACAACGCCCAGATGAGCGTTATCGCGGCCAAGCTCAGCGACAAGGAGCTCAAGGCCGTCGCCGACTACATCGCCGGGCTGCGCTGACCCGGACGCGCCGGCGCGCTTTCCCGAAGGCCGGCTCGACGCCGGCCTTCGTGTTTGTGCGGCGCGCCGGTTGAACTTTCGGGCTGTTGCCGCCTCTGCCTGTTCGCCCTTCGTCGAATCGTCCCTTTCCCATGACCGTCAGTACCACCGGCCTCGAACTGCCGACTCGCTCGCGCACGTTGCGCGCAGCGGTCGAGGTGCTGTCGTCGATGCGGTTCTCGATCACGCTGCTGACCGTGATCTGCATCGCCTCGGTCATCGGTACCGTGCTGCGGCAGCACGAGTCGATGAACAACTACGTGAACCAGTTCGGGCCGTTCTGGGCGCAGGTGTTCGACGCACTCGACCTCTATGCGGTCTACAGCGCCTGGTGGTTCCTGCTGATCCTGGCCTTCCTGGTCGCGTCGACCAGCCTGTGCATCGCGCGCAACGCGCCGAAGATCCTGGTCGATCTCAAGGCCTACAAGGAGCAGATCCGCGCGAGCAGCCTCAAGTCCTTCCATCACCGCGCCGAGGGCACACTCGCCGCGCCACGCGCCGAGGTGCTGGACCGCGTGTCGGCGTTGCTGGTCGCTGGCGGCTGGAAGGCCAAGCTGCAGGAACGCGAGGGCGGCGTGATGGTGGCGGCCCGAAAGGGCGCTGCCAACAAGCTCGGCTATCTGGCCGCGCACTCGGCGATCGTGCTGATCTGCATCGGCGGCCTGTTCGACGGTGACCTGGTGGTGCGTGCGCAGATGGCGCTGTTCGACAAGTCCGCCTGGCCCGGGGCCGGCCTGCTGCGCAACGTGCCGGCCGAGCATGTGCTCTCCGAGGGCAACCCGACCTACCGCGGCAACATCCTGGTCGGCGAAGGCCAGCGTGGCGGCACCGCGGTGATCCAGCTGAAGGACGGCGTGGTGCTGCAGCCGCTGCCGTTCGACATCGAGCTGAAGAAGTTCCTGGTCGACTTCTACCCGACCGGCATGCCCAAGCGATTCGCCAGCGACATCGTGCTGCACGACCGCGACACCGGCGCCACCCGCACCGCGACCGTGAAGGTCAACGAGCCGGTGCAGCACCGCGGCGTGATGATCTACCTGTCGAGCTTCGAGGACGGCGGCTCCAAGCTCAAGCTCCGGGGCTGGCCGCTGGGCGGCGGGACGCCGTTCCAGATGGACGGCGAGGTCGGCACCGAGACCAAGATCCAGAGCGAGCGCGACGGCCAGACGCTCGGCCTCGAGTTCACCGGCCTGCGCGTCATCAACGTCGAGAACCTCACGGCCGTCGATGCGAGCGGCGGCACCGACGTGCGCAAGGTCGATCTCGTCAACCGGCTCGAGAGCCACCTCGGTTCCGGCGCGAAGACGCGAACCGAGAAGACGCTGCAGAACGTCGGGCCGTCGATCAGCTACAAGCTGCGCGACGCGGCCGGCCAGGCCCGCGAGTACAACAACTACACGCTGCCGCTCACGCTCGATGGCCAGCGCGTCTTCCTCGCTGGGGTGCGTGAGACGCCCAACGAGCCATTCCGCTACCTGCGCATTCCGGCCGACGATGCCGACGGCCTGGCCGGCTGGATGCGGCTGCGCGGCGGCCTCAACGAGCGGGCGTTGCGCGAGGCCGCGGTGCAGCGCTACGTGGCCCGCGCCACGCCGGCCGACAAGCCCGAACTGGCGGAGCAACTGACAGTATCGGCGCGGCGCGCGCTGGACCTCTACGCCGGCATCGAGCCGGTGCGCGCGGGCGAACCGGCCGTCGGCGGGCTGCAGGCGCTGTCGGGCTTCCTGGAGGCCAGCGTGCCGGAAGCCGACCGCGAGCGCACCTCGGACGTGCTGCTGCGCATCCTCAACGGCACGCTGTTCGAGTTGCTGAACCTGACGCGCGAGCGCGCCGGCCTCAAGCCCCTCGTGCCCGACGAGGCCACCCAGGCCTTCATGACACAGGCCGTGCTGTCGCTCTCGGATGCCTTCTTCTACCCGGCGCCGGTGTTGCTGGCGCTGGACGACTACACCCAGGTGCAGGCCAGCGTGTTCCAGGTCACGCGCACGCCGGGCAAGACGCTGGTCTACCTCGGCTGCCTGTTCCTGATCATCGGCGTGTTCGCGATGCTCTATGTGCGCGAACGCCGCCTGTGGGTGTGGCTCGAGGACGCATCGGACGGCGGCGGCACGCGCCTGACCGCCGCGCTGTCGTCGACCCGGCAGACGCTCGACACCGACCGTGAGTTCGAGCAGATACGCGACAGCCTCCTAGCGAAGGAAAGCGCATGAACACCACCACGCCCCCCGCCATGCTGACGATCGGTCGCGGCGGCTACTTCGCCCGGCGCAGCGCCTTCGACTGGATCTTCGCGCTGCTGGTCGTGGCCGGTGCCGGCTATGCCTTCCAGCGCTATGGCAGCCACATGGACGGCTACGAACTCGGCATCCTCGCCGGCGCGACACCGCTGGTCATCGGCCTGGGCTGGTTCTGGGGCCCGCTGCGGGGCCTGGCGATCGCCGTCGCGCTGGCCAGCTTCCTCGCGATCGGCCTCTACAGCCGCACCACCGACGGCTTCGGTGCCGACCTCGAGGCCGGGCAGCAGCTGTTCCTGCTGAAGTACCTGTTCGCGAGCCAGACGGCGATCCTGTGGATGTGCACGCTGTTCTTCATGAGCACGCTGTTCTACTGGATCGGTTTCTTCAAGCAGCGCGACAGCCAGGCCACGGCCGAGAAGATCGGCTCGCTGCTGGCCTGGGGCGCGGTGTTCATGGCGCTCACCGGCACCATGGTGCGCTGGTACGAGAGCCACCAGATCGGCGCCGACATCGGCCACATCCCGGTCAGCAACCTCTACGAGGTGTTCGTGCTGTTCGCCTGGATGACGGCGCTGTTCTACCTGTACTTCGAGGCCAACTACCTGCAGCGCGCCGCCAGCACGGCCAGCGGCCAGGCCGCCAATGCCGGCAGCGGTGAGGGCAGCGTGCGCTCGCTCGGTGCCTTCGTGATGCTGATCGTCAGCGCGTCGGTCGGCTTCCTGCTCTGGTACACGGTGGCGCGCGAGGCGCAGGAGATCCAGCCGCTGGTGCCGGCGCTGCAGAGCTGGTGGATGAAGGTGCATGTGCCGGCCAACTTCGTCGGCTACGGCACCTTCGCGCTGGCCGCGATGGTCGCCTGGGCCTACCTGCTGAAGACGGCCGCGACGCGGGCCCTGGTGACCGCTTTCATCGTCCTGCCGGTGGGCTTGCTGGCGGTGCTGGGGGCCTTTGCGGCGTTCGCGCCGCTGCAGGCCGAAACGGTGGGTTCGCTCGGCTCGGCGATGCGCCTGATCGGCGGCGTCGGCGCCTTCTTCGCGCTGACGCTGGCGCTGCGCCGGCCGATCGTCGCCAAGCTGCCGGCGCTGGAACTGCTCGACGACGTGATGTACCGCGCCATCGCGGTCGGCTTCGCTTTCTTCACGATCGCGACCGTGCTCGGCGCGCTGTGGGCCGCCGAGGCCTGGGGCGGCTACTGGAGCTGGGACCCGAAGGAGACCTGGGCGCTGATCGTCTGGCTCAACTACGCGGCCTGGCTGCACATGCGGCTGATGAAGGGGCTGCGCGGCACGGTGGCTGCCTGGTGGGCGCTGGTCGGCCTGGTGGTCACCACCTTTGCCTTCCTCGGCGTGAACATGTTCCTGTCGGGCCTGCACTCCTACGGGCAGTTGTAAGCGGCAGGACGCTGCGCCGATTAAAGTCGGCAGCGTCATGCCCTATGCCTTGCGCCACGCCGACGGCCGCGTCCTAAGCCTGCACCGCCACCCGGAAGCGGGCGCGGAGTTTCTGCCGCCTGACCACCCGGAGGTGCAGGCCTTCGTCGGCGCCGGCAGCACGCCGCAGAGCGAGTTCGCGAAGCTCGACGCCGACGTCGTGCGCGTGCTCGAAGACCTGATCGACGTGCTGATCGCCCGCCAGGTCCTGCGCATCACCGACCTGCCGGTGCAGGCGCAGGAGAAGCTGTACGCACGCAAGAGCTTCCGCGATCGCAAGCCGGCCCAGGCGCTGCGCCTGTACGGCGACGAGGACGACGACGGCATCCTCTCCACCGATTTCTCGGCGCTCTGACGGGTCGCCCGGGACGCGTGCCCGGGCTGTAAGGTTGCTCGTCGCGCCGCGACTGTTGTGCAAGGATGTGCGGCCCGTGACGGAACTCCCGCCCCGCGCCGGCCTTCGAACCTCCGCGTTCCTCACCAGGCGACCGACCATGCTGATTCCCCGACAGGCCCGCGCGGGCTACCTCCATCCCGTGGCCAGCGAGATCACGCCGCGTGCGGCCTACGAGCAGCGGCGCGAGTTCCTGCGCCTGCTGGCCGCCGGCGGCGCCGGCGCCGCGCTGGCCGGCTGGGCGCAGCGCGACGCGCTGGCGCAGGCTCCCCGCGCCGGCAAGCTCGCGGCCCTGCCCGGCGCGCGCAGCGGCGTAGCCGGCGCCTCGACAGTCGAGAAGCAGACCGCCTACGCGGACGCCACCAGCTACAACAACTTCTACGAGTTCGGCACCGGCAAGGAAGACCCGGCGCGCAATGCCGGCAAGCTGCAGACGCGGCCCTGGACGGTGGCGATCGAGGGCGAGGTGAAGAAGCCGCAGACCCTCGGCATCGAGGACCTGCTCAAGCTCGCCCCGATGGAGGAGCGCATCTACCGACTGCGCTGCGTCGAGGGCTGGTCGATGGTGATTCCCTGGGTCGGCTACTCGCTGGCGGAACTGATCAAGCGCGTCGAGCCGACCGGCAACGCGAAGTTCATCGAGTTCGTGACCCTGGCCGACCCGAAGCAGATGCCCTTCGTCGGCTCGCGCGTGCTCGAGTGGCCCTACGTCGAAGGCCTGCGCCTCGATGAGGCCCTGCACCCGCTGACCCTGCTGGCCTTCGGCATGTACGGCGAGGTGCTGCCCAACCAGAACGGCGCGCCGGTGCGGCTGGTCGTGCCGTGGAAGTACGGGTTCAAGAGCGCCAAGTCCCTCGTCAAGATCCGCTTCGTCGAGCAGCAGCCGAAGACCGCCTGGTTCAAGGCGGCCTCGCACGAGTACGGCTTCTACTCGAACGTGAACCCCAAGGTCGACCACCCGCGCTGGAGCCAGGCCACCGAGCGCCGCATCGGTGAGGACGGCATCTTCCAGAAGAAGCGCCCGACGCAGATGTTCAACGGCTACGAGGCGCAGGTCGGTCAGCTCTACGCGGGCCTCGATCTCGCCAAGAACTTCTGACGATGAGCGCCACGCTGCCGGCGCCCCGGGGTGCGCGCCGCAACGCATCGGTGCTGCTGCGGCCAGCCGCCAAGCCACTGCTGTTCGTGGCGAGCCTGCTGCCGCTCGCCTGGCTGCTCTACGGCGCCCTGGCCAACACGCTGGGCGCCAACCCGGCCGAGGCGCTGATCCGCGCCACCGGCGACTGGACGCTGCGCTTCCTCTGCCTCACGCTGGCCGTCACGCCGCTGCGGCAATGGACCGGCCAGCCGGCTTTGCTGCGCTTTCGGCGTATGCTGGGCCTGTTCACCTTCTTCTACGGCGTGCTGCACTTCCTCTGCTACGCTTGGCTGGACATGGGCTTCGATCTCGCCGAGATCACGCGCGACATCCCGAAGCGGCCGTTCGCGCTGGTCGGCTTCGCCGCCCTGCTACTGATGGCGCCGCTGGCGGCCACCTCGTTCAACCGCGCAATCCGGGCGCTGGGCGCGAAACGCTGGCAGGCGCTGCACCGGCTTGTCTACGCCGTGGCGCTGCTAGCGATCCTGCACTTCTTCTGGATGCGCTCGGCCAAGCACAACTATGCCGAGGTCGCGGTCTACGCGGCCATCCTCGCGGTGCTGCTGGGCTGGCGCCTGGTCGCGCACCTGCGGCGCCGGCCGGTCGCCGCAGGTTGACGGCGGAGGCTCAGCTGCGCGGGATCTCGCGCGGGCTGCCGTCCATGTTGATCGCCACGTAGGTCAGGTTGGCCTCGGTCACCTTGACCACCACCGGGTCCGCCGGGTTGCGTTCGGCGTAGACCACGACGTGCACCGTGACGGACGTGCGGCCGATGCGCTCGACGCGGGCGTAGAAGCTGAGCAGGTCACCGACCGACACCGGCTGCTTGAAAACGAACTGGTTGACCGCCACTGTGACAATGCGGCCACGCGCCACGCGGGCCGGCAGCACCGCGCCCGCCAGGTCGACCTGGGCCATGATCCAGCCGCCGAAGATGTCGCCGTTGGGGTTGGCGTCGGCCGGCATCGGCATGACCCGCAGCACGAGCACGAGGTCAGGATCGACCTGGGTGAGGTTGGCGCCCAGCTGGTTGGGCTGGTGGTGCGGGCTGTCGTTCATCGTGGGCTCGGCGGCTGAGGGCGGGTCTTGTGGAGATTGTGATTGATGCGTCGCGCTGAAACCCTGAGTCCGCCGCCGGCCGCTGCCGGCCCGGCTGCACCTGCTGCGGGCCCGGCCGCTGCGGCGCGCTCCGACTGGGCGACGCTCGCCCGGCTGCTGCCCTACCTGTGGGTCTACAAGTTCCGCGTGATCGCGGCGCTGGCCTGCCTGATCACGGCCAAGGTCGCCAACGTCGGCGTCCCGTTGCTGCTGAAGCAGTTGGTGGATGCGCTGTCCATCCCGCTGGGCGATCCGCGTGCCGCGCTGGTGGTGCCGGCGGGACTGCTGCTGGCCTACGGCGCGCTGCGGCTGTCGACCTCGCTGTTCACCGAGCTGCGCGAGCTGGTGTTCGCCAAGGCGACCGAGGGCGCCTCGCGCAGCATCTCGCTGCAGGTGTTCCAGCACCTGCACGCGCTGAGCCTGCGTTTCCACCTCGAGCGCCAGACCGGCGGCATGACGCGCGACATCGAGCGAGGCACGCGTGGCGTGCAGTCGCTGATCTCGTATTCCCTCTACAGCATCCTGCCCACGCTGGTCGAGGTCAGCCTCGTGCTCGGGCTGCTGGCGGTCAAGTTCGACGCGATGTTCGCGTGGATCACGCTGGCCGCGCTGGTGGTCTACATCGGGTTCACGGTGCTCGTGACCGAGTGGCGCACGAAGTTCCGCAAGACGATGAACGAGCTGGACTCGAGCTCGCATTCCAAGGCGATCGACTCGCTGCTGAACTACGAAACCGTCAAGTACTTCAACAACGAGGACTTCGAGGCGAAGCGCTACGACGAGAGCCTCGATCGGCTGCGCCGGGCGAAGCTCAAGTCGCAGTCGACGCTGTCGCTGCTCAACACCGGCCAGCAGCTGCTGATCGCCATCGCGCTGATCGCGATGCTGTGGCGCGCCACGGAGGGCGTGGTGTCCGGACGCATGACGCTGGGCGACCTGGTGATGATCAACGCCTTCATGATCCAGCTCTACATCCCGCTCAATTTCCTGGGCGTGATCTACCGCGAGATCAAGCAGGCGCTGACCGACCTCGACAAGATGTTCGACCTGCTGGAGCGCGAGCGCGAGGTGCGCGACGCACCCGACGCTCAGGACCTGCACGCCGAGGCGCCGCCGGTCGTGCGCTTCGAGAACGTCGGATTCGCCTACGAAGCGGGGCGGCCCATCCTGCACGGCCTGAGCTTCGAGATCCCGGCCGGCCACACGATCGCGGTGGTCGGGCCGTCGGGTGCGGGCAAGAGCACGCTGGCGCGGCTGCTGTACCGCTTCTACGACGTGAGCGAGGGCCGCATCACGATCGCCGGCCACGACATCCGCCAGCTCACCCAGGCCAGCCTGCGCCGCGCCATCGGCATCGTGCCGCAGGACACCGTGCTGTTCAACGACACCGTGGCCTACAACATCGCCTACGGCCGACCCGGGGCGACCCAGGCCGAGATCGAGGCGGCGGCCCAGGCGGCTCGCATCCACGGTTTCATCGCATCGACCCCGAAAGGCTACGGCACGATGGTCGGCGAGCGTGGCCTGAAGCTGAGCGGCGGCGAGAAGCAGCGCGTGGCGATCGCGCGCACGCTGCTGAAGAATCCGCCGATCGTGATCTTCGACGAGGCCACCTCGGCGCTCGACTCGGCCAACGAGCGGGCCATCCAGGCCGAGCTGCAGACCGCGGCGCGCAACAAGACCGCACTGGTCATCGCGCACCGGCTGTCGACCGTGGTCGACGCCGATCAGATCCTGGTGATGGAGGCGGGCCGCATCGTCGAGCGCGGCACGCATGCGGAGCTGCTGGCCCGAGAAGGGCGCTATGCACAGATGTGGGCGCTGCAGCAGCAAGGCGGCGCCGAGGCGGCGGCCGACGTCGCCGCGTCCTGAGCCGCGGGGGGCCGTTCAGCCCGCGCTGGAGCCACCCGCGGGCGGGGTGCCGTCGACCGGTGGCGTGTCGTCCGCCGCTTCGCCGGCCTCGGGCTCGCCGCCTTCACCGGCACCCGAGCCGGTGGACTTGCGCTTGAGCTTCTCTTCCTTCTTGCGCTTCTTCGCCAGCTCGCGCTGGCGCTTCTCGTAGGAGTAGTTCGGGGTGGCCAATCAGCCCTCCTGGGTGTCAGTGCCTGCATGGTAACCGGGCAGCCCGGCCTGCAGCAGCCGCGCCAGCAGCGCGCCCGGCGTCTCGCCGCCGGCCTCGGCGGCGGCATGGAGCGCCGCCACCAGCGGGGCTGGCAGCTTGGTGGCGAACGGCACCAGCCCGGCCGCCTGGTCCAGACGGCGCTGTTCACGCCGGTCGAGCGCCGGCAGGGCCGCCGCGCCGAAGCGCTGCGGTGTGCCAGACTGCGAGAGCCGCCCCAGGGTCTTCTTGGCCTTGTCCTTCTCCAGATCGAACTTCTTGCTCGGCATCGCGACACTCTCCATGGCTCTCAAATCAACGGTCTTCAAGGCCGAACTCCAGGTCGCCGACATGGACCGTGCCCACTACGGCACCCATGCGCTGACGCTGGCCCAGCACCCGTCGGAGAACGACGAGCGGATGATGGTGCGGCTGCTCGCCTACGCCTTGCATGCCGAAGGCGAGGATCGGGCGCCATTGTCCTTCGCCAACGCGATGACCGAGATGGACGAGCCCGATCTGTGGCGGCGCAGCCTGGTCGGCGACATCGAACTGTGGGTCGATGTCGGCCAGCCGGAAGAGAAATGGGTGCGCAAGGCCAGCCACCGTTCGCGCGAGGTGGTGCTGTACATCTACGGCCGCAACGGCAGCCTGTGGTGGGGGCAGAACCGCGGGCCGCTGGAGAAGCTGGCGAACCTGCGCGTTCGCCAGGTCCCGGCCGAGGCGAGCACGGCGCTCGCGCTGCTGGCCCGCCGCAGCATGCGGCTGCAGTGCACGGTGCAGGACGGGACGGTCTGGCTCGGCGATGGCGACGCGACCGTGGAGGTGGAGTTGGTGGAGCTGAAGGAAGCCGTGCTCCGTTGAACCGGCGCCGCGAAGCGCCGGGCGCTGGCTACACTGCGGCGCGTGGAGACCAAGTGGCTGGAAGACTTCGTGAGCCTGGCCGAGACGCGCAGCTTCTCGCGCTCGGCCCAACTGCGCCACGTCACCCAGCCGGCGTTCTCGCGCCGGATCCAGGCGCTGGAGGCCTGGGCCGGCACCGATCTGGTCGACCGCTCGTCCTACCCGACCCGCCTCACGCCGGCCGGCGAGAGCTTCCACGCCCAGGCCCTGGAGATCCTGGTGGCGCTGCAGGCCACCCGCAACCTGCTGCGCGGTCACCGGGCCGCGGGGCCGGACATGATCGAGTTCGCGGTGCCCCACACGCTGGCATTCGCCTTCTTTCCGCACTGGATCATGGAGCTCAACCGCGACCTGAAGCGCGAATCCGGTGCGCTGAAGAGCCGCCTGATCGCACTCAATGTGCACGATGCGGTGCTGCGCCTGACCGAGGGCAGCTGCGACCTGCTGATCGCCTACCACCACCCGGCGCAGCCGCTGCAGCTCAACACCGACCGCTACGAGATGCTGACGCTCGGCGAGGAGTCGCTGCGCGCCTACGCCAAGGCCGGGCCGGACGGCGAGCCGCTGTTCCGCCTGCCCGGACGTGAGCGCGAGCGGGTGCCCTTCCTGGGCTATGCCAGCGGCGCCTACCTCGGGCAGCTGGTGGACCTGATCATCAAGCAGACGCCGCTGCCGGTGCTGCTCGACCCGATCTACGAGACCGACATGGCCGAGGGCCTGAAGGCGATGGCGCTCGAGGGGCATGGCCTGGCCTTCCTGCCGGCCAGTTCGGTGCGCAAGGAGCTGAAGACGCGCAAGCTGGTGCCGGCCGCGCCGTCGGGCAGCTTCGAACTCAGCATGGAGGTGCGCATCTACCGCGAGCGCCCCGAGGTCGCGAAGCACGTCAAGCCGGGCGTCCGGGCGCTGTGGGCACACCTGTTGCAGGCCGGCGCCGGGCCGCTGTCGGCCGGCGCGGCGCCGCGGGCAGCGGCCTGAGCCGCGCGGGGTATGGCACGAACCCTGCTCGCGTTCCGGGGCGATGCACCTGTGGCGACCCCGTATGGCCTGCACGCCGAGCCTCCTGTAGATTTTTGCTCTTCCGTTACCGATCCCCACAAGGAGTCTTCATGAAGAAATCGCTCTTGATCCTCGTGACCGCGCTGGCCGCCACCGGCCTCGCCCAGGCCGAGGACACCCTGAAGAAGGTCAAGGACTCCGGCGCCATCACCCTCGGTGTGCGCGAGTCCTCCGGTGTCCTGTCGTACACGCTGGGTGGTGCCAAGTACGTCGGCTACCACGTGGCGATCTGCGAGAAGGCGGTCGAGGACATCGAGAAGGCGGTCGGCCGCAAGCTCAAGGTCAACTACCAGCCGGTGACATCGCAGAACCGCATCCCGCTGGTGCAGAACGGCACCGTCGACCTCGAGTGCGGCTCGACCACCAACAACGCCACCCGCCAGAAGGACGTGGCCTTCGCCAACACCACCTTCGTCGAGGAAGTGCGGATGGCGGTCAAGACCAGCTCGGGCATCAAGTCGATCGCCGACCTGCAGGGCAAGACGGTGGCCACGACCACCGGAACGACCTCGGTGCAGACGCTGCGCAAGAACAAGCGGGCCGAGAACATGGAGTTCAAGGAAGTGTTCGGCAAGGACCACTCCGACAGCTTCCTGCTGGTCGACAGTGGCCGCGCCGACGTGTTCGTGATGGACGGCAGCCTGCTGGCCGGGCTGATCGCGCGCAGCAAGAATCCGGCGGACTTCAAGATCGTCGGCGAGGTGCTGTCGGTCGAGCCGATCGCCATCATGATGCGCAAGGACGACGAGGCGCTGCTGAAGCTGGTCAACGCCACGATCGCCGGCATGGTGAAGTCGGGCGAAATCAACGCGCTCTACGACAAGTGGTTCATGCAGCCGACGCCGCCCACCGGCGCGAAGGTCGGCCTGCCGATGAGCGACACCCTCAAGGACACGCTGAAGCACCCCAACAACAAGCCGATGGAAGACTACGCGAAGAAGTGATCCAGGCAGACCGGGCCGGGGCAGCAGCATCGCCCCGGCTTGAGTCGGGCGCGCGATAAGGGTACAACCCAACCGCGCCGCTCCGTCGGGCGCAGAAAGCGCGCTCGCACACCCCAGGAAAGGGAGGCCTCGTGGCCACATGGGACTGGCAGGTGTTCTGCAAGAACACCCTCGATGGCGAGGTCATCCCCCGCTGCTTCGGCAGCGGCGGCGACATCACCTATCTCGACTGGATGATCTCGGCCTGGGGCTGGACGCTGTCGGTGGCCCTGCTGGCGCTGCTGGTCGCGCTGCTGGTCGGCTCGCTGGTCGGCATCCTGCGCACGCTGCCCGACAAGCGGCTGGTGTTCCTGGGCAATGCGTGGACCGAGATCTTCCGCAACGTCCCGCTGCTGGTCCAGGTGTTCCTCTGGTACCACGTGATCCCGTCGCTCTTCACCAGCCTGCGCAGCGTGCCCAGCTTCGTGCTGGTGGTGTTTGCGCTGGGCTTCTTCACCTCGGCGCGCATTGCCGAGCAGGTCAAGGCGGGCATCCAGAGCCTGCCGCGCGGCCAGAGCTACGCCGGCCTCGCGATGGGCCTCACGCTGGGCCAGACCTACCGCCATGTGCTGCTGCCGATGGCGTTCCGCATCGTCATTCCGCCGCTCACCAGCGAGTCGATGAACATCATCAAGAACTCGTCGGTCGCGTTCGCGGTGAGCATCGCCGAGCTGACGATGTTCGCGATGCAGGCGCAGGAGGAAACCTCGCGCGGGGTCGAGGTCTACCTGGCGGTGACGGCGCTGTACTTCATCTCGGCCTTCGCCATCAACCGCATCATGCTGGTCGTCGAGGAACGCCTGCGCGTGCCCGGCATGGCGGGAGGCAAATGATGAACCCCCACGTCCCTTTGCTCCTTCCCCCCAAGGGGGCTCGGCCTGCCCTTGGGGTGGCCCGGCGGGAGGCCTGAGATGCTGAACCTCGATTTTTCCTTCCTGAACTGGGACGTCGTCTCCGGCTTCGTCCTCAAGGGCCTGGTCTTCTCGGTGCAGCTCACGCTGATCGCGATGGTCGGTGGCATCGTGCTGGGCACCCTGCTGGCGCTGATGCGGCTGTCGGGCAAGAAGTGGCTGGTGGTCCCGGCGGCGTTCTACGTCAACACGCTGCGTTCCATCCCGCTGGTGATGGTGATCCTGTGGTTCTTCCTGCTGATCCCGTTGCTGATCGGGCGGCCGATGGGCGCCGAGCTGTCGGCCATCATCACCTTCACGGTGTTCGAGGCGGCCTACTACTCCGAGATCATGCGCGCCGGTATCCAGAGCGTGCCCAAGGGCCAGGTCTATGCCGGCTACGCGGTCGGCATGACCTACTCGCAGAGCATGCAGCTGATCGTGCTGCCGCAGGCCTTCCGCAACATGCTGCCGGTGCTGATGACGCAGACCATCATCCTGTTCCAGGACACCTCGCTGGTCTACGCGATCGGCGCCTACGACCTGCTCAAGGGCTTCGAGGTCGCCGGCAAGAACTTCAACCGTCCGGTCGAGACCTACCTGGTCGCCGCCGTCGTCTACTTCGTGATCTGCTTCAGCCTGAGCATGCTTGTGCGCCGGCTGCAGAAGAAGATCGCCATCATCCGCTGATCAGGAGAGCGCCGTGATCGACATCAAGAACATCAGCAAGTGGTACGGCAGCTTCCAGGTGCTGACCGACTGCACCACCAACGTCAAGAAGGGCGAGGTGGTGGTGGTGTGCGGGCCCTCGGGCTCCGGCAAGAGCACGCTGATCAAGACCGTGAACGCGCTTGAGCCGTTCCAGAAGGGCGACATCGTCGTCGACGGCATCAGCATCGCCGACCCCAAGACCGACCTGCCCAAGCTGCGCTCTCGCGTCGGCATGGTGTTCCAGCACTTCGAGCTGTTCCCGCACCTGAGCGTCACCGAGAACCTGACCCTCGCGCAGATCAAGGTGCTCAAGCGCAACCCCGACGAGGCCAAGAAGCGCGGCCTGAAGATGCTCGAGCGCGTGGGCCTGATCGCTCACAAGGACAAGTTTCCCGGCCAGCTCTCGGGTGGCCAGCAGCAGCGCGTGGCCATCGCCCGCGCGCTGAGCATGGACCCGATCGTGATGCTGTTCGACGAGCCGACCTCGGCGCTCGACCCCGAGATGGTGGGCGAAGTGCTCGACGTGATGGTGCAGCTGGCCAACGAGGGCATGACCATGATGTGCGTGACCCACGAGATGGGCTTCGCGCGCAAGGTCAGCCACCGTGTGATCTTCATGGACCAGGGCAAGATCTGCGAGGACTGCAAGAAGGAAGACTTCTTCGGCGATCCCTCGGCCCGCTCCCCGCGCGCGCGCGACTTCCTGTCGAAGATCCTGCAGCACTGAAGCCGGGCGCCCCGCGGCTCAGGGCTCGATCGCGATCCCGACCACCGGCTGGCCACCGGCGATGCGGCCGATGGCCGTGGCGGCGCCCGTGGCGAGGTCGATCCGCACCCAGCGCGACACCTGGCCGTCGTGGTCGGTGAGGGCGGCATAGGCGGTGTTGTTCACGTCGCCGATGTCGAAGCTGGCGCGCTCGAAGGCGCCGGCGTTCAGCGGGCCCACCGTCCGCAACCGGCCGGTGTTCGGCGACACCGCGGGCTGCACGCCCTCGCGGCTGCCCTGCGTGATCAGCACGCCCAGGCGGGCGTCGATCGCGAAGTTGGTGGTGAGCTTCTCGTCCTGCTGGTTGTAGGTGTAGCCGGCGGCCACCACGGCCGGCGTGCGGCCGGCGTTGACGTCGGCGGCGTCGTAGGCGAGCGGGCCGTCGATCTGTGTGCCCTCGGTCTTCGGGTCGGCGTCGACGACGGCCCCGGTGTCCGGGTGCAGCCGCAGGTTCTGGCCGGTGTCGCTGACGATGCGCAGGCGGTCCACCGTCGGGTTGAAGTCGACGCCGAACTCGCTACCCTGCAAGGCGATGGCCAGCGGCGAGCCGACCGGCGTGGCGGCGGCGCTGGCCGTGTCGATGCGGTACAGCCGGCCGCTGCTGCCCAGCGCGAACAGTTGCCCGCGGGCGACGCGGTAGTCGAGGCCGAGCACCCGCTCGCCGGGCTGCAGGCCGGTGAGGGTGCGCCGGTCGAGCAGCTTCTGCGGCTGGCCGGCGTTGAAGCGCAGCAAGCGCTGCTCGGCATCGACCGCGACGATGGTTTCCTTGGCCGGCGGGCCGAGCGGTTCGTCGGTGGAGGGCGCCATGACGGCACAGCCAGCCGCCGCGAGCGTGGCCAGCACGCCGGCGGCGAGGAAGGTTCGGGTCATCCAGGGTCTCCGGTGAAGGTTCGTGGGCAGGGGCCTGACGGCCCGGTCGCGGATGCTGCCGGGCCGGCCGCGGTCGTGATCGCCGGAACAGCGCAACGCTTCCCGGCCAGTTCGGGCGGTGCCGCGGGGCGGTCGCGCGTGCAGGCGACAATCCAGCGCATGAGTTCTGCTGCCCCGGACACCCTGACCCTGAGTCGGCCCGACGACTGGCACCTGCACGTGCGCGATGGCGCCGCGCTGGCGGCCGTCGTGCCGCACACCGCGCGACAGTTCGGCCGCGCGATCATCATGCCCAATCTCAAGCCGCCGGTCACCACTGCGGCCCAGGCGCTGGCCTACCGCGAGCGCATCCTCGCGGCTGTGCCGGCCGGCCTCGCGTTCGAGCCGCTGATGACGCTCTACCTGACCGACAACATGCCGCCCGAGGAGATCGGCCGCGCGAAGGCGGCCGGCGTCGTGGCCGTCAAGCTCTACCCGGCGGGCGCCACCACCAACAGCGATGCCGGCGTGACCGACCTGCGCAAGACCCAGGCCACGCTCGAGGCGATGCAGCGCGAGGGCCTGCCTCTGCTGGTGCACGGCGAGGTCACCGATGCCGAGATCGACCTGTTCGACCGCGAGGCGGTGTTCATCGACCGCCAGCTGATCCCGCTGCGGCGCGACTTCCCGGCCCTGAAGATCGTGTTCGAGCACATCACCACCCGCGAGGCCGCGCAGTACGTGGCCGGGGCCGGGCCGCACACCGCGGCCACGATCACCGCCCACCACCTGCTCTACAACCGCAACGCCATCTTCACCGGCGGCATCCGGCCGCACTACTACTGCCTGCCGGTGCTCAAGCGCGAGCTGCATCGCGAGGCGCTGGTGGCCGCCGCCACCTCGGGCAGCGACCGCTATTTCCTCGGTACCGACAGCGCACCGCATCCGGCCCACCTGAAAGAGCACGCCAGCGGCTGTGCCGGCTGCTACACCGCGTTCAGTGCGCTGGAGCTGTATGCCGAGGCCTTCGACGCCGCCGGCGCGCTGGATCGGCTGGAAGGCTTCGCCAGCGTCCACGGTCCGGCCTTCTACGGCCTGCCGCGCAACGCCGGCACGGTGACGCTGCGCCGGCAGGCCTGGACGCCACCCGAGACGCTGCCGTTCGGCGAAGCGACGCTCAAGCCGCTGCGCGGCGGCGAGTCGCTGGCCTGGCGGCAGGTCGAGTGAAGAACGCCGCATCCGCGGCCCAGGAGACGCCATGACGACCCCGACGATCCGCACCGCGCTGCTGGTCGATGCCGACAACGTGAAGGTCGAGCTGGTGGCCGAGGTCATCGAGCGACTGCAGGCGGCCGGCCGCGTGCTGCAGCACCGCCGCGCCTACGGCAGCGTGCAGAAGGCGACCGAGTTCGCGGCGCTGTCGCAGGATCACGCGATCCGTTTTCTGCCCAGCACCTTCGCCGGCCCCAACGCGACCGATCTCGCGCTGGCCATCGACGCGGTCGAGCTGGTGCTGCGCCAGCCGGTGGACGAGGTGGTGCTGGTGTCCTCGGACCGCGACTTCGCGCCGCTGATCGTGCGCCTGCGCGAGCTGGGCTGCCGCGTCGTCGGCTACGGCCAGCACGGCAAGACGGCCCAGGACGTGGAGCGCGACTACCTGCGCGTCTACGATGAATTCCATGTCCTCGGCGCGGCCCGGCCGGCTGCGCGCGGTACCGCTTCGAAGGCGGTCGCGAAGCCGCGGGTGGCGAAATCCGCTGCCCGCCCCGCGAAACCCGCCGTCGTGGCACCCCCCACGCCGCCGGCGTTCCCGGCCGAGGTCGAGGCCGTGCTGGACGCCTGCCCCGACCTGCGCCAAGGCCGGGCCATGCGGCTCAACGCCGCCGGCAAGGCGCTGCACGACAGTGGCGTGCTGAAGAAGAACGGCCGGCCGTCGGCGCTGTTCAAGCGGCTCGAGCCGCACTTCGAGATGCTGCCGGCCGACAAGCCGGAGCAGGTCCGGCTGCGGTCCTGATCACTCCGCCGGCAGGAAGCCCTCGATCGACAGATAGCGCTCGCCGGTGTCGTAGTTGAATCCCAGCACACGGCTGCCGGCCGGCAGCTCGGGCAGCTTCTGGGCGATCGCCGCCAGCGTGGCCCCGGACGAGATGCCCACCAGCAGGCCTTCGTCACGTGCCGAACGCCGCGCCATCTCGCGGGCCGCTTCCGCCTCGACCTGGATCACGCCGTCGAGCAGCGCGGTGTGCAGGTTGGTCGGCACGAAGCCGGCGCCGATGCCCTGGATCGGGTGCGGAGACGGCTTGCCGCCCGAGATGACCGGGGAGGCGCTCGGCTCCACCGCGAACACCTTGAGCTGCGGCCACTGCGCCTTCAGCACCTGCGCGCAGCCGGTGATGTGCCCGCCGGTGCCCACGCCGGTGATCAACGCGTCCAGGCCCTGCGGGAAGTCGGCCAGGATCTCCTGCGCCGTGGTGCGCACGTGCACGTCGATGTTGGCCGGGTTGTCGAACTGCTGCGGCATCCACGAACCGGGTGTCGCGGCGATCAGTTCCTGGGCCTTGGCGATCGCGCCCTTCATGCCCTGCTCGCGCGGCGTCAGCACGAAGCTCGCGCCGTAGGCCAGCATCAGGCGGCGGCGCTCCACGCTCATGCTGTCGGGCATCACCAGCACCAGCCGGTAGCCCTTGACCGCGGCCACCATCGCCAGGCCGACGCCGGTGTTGCCAGAGGTCGGCTCGATGATCGTGCCGCCGCTGCGCAGCCGGCCGTCGCGTTCGGCCGCCTCGACCATCGACAGCGCGATGCGGTCCTTGATCGAGCCGCCGGGGTTGCTGCGCTCGGACTTGATCCACACCTCGTGCCCGGCGCCGAACAACCGCTGCATGCGGATGTGCGGGGTGCTGCCGATGGTGTCGAGGACGGTGTTGGCTTTCATAGGGTCTCCTCAGCGTTGGGCGGACGGTGCTCGCGGCTGCAACGATAATCCATCGGTGAAGTGGGCCAGACCGCCGCTGGCACACCGGCCGAAAGGCCGTGCTGGAGGAAGGTCCGGACTGCACAGGGCAGCGCAGCAGCCAACGGCTGTCCACCGCAAGGTGAGGATCAGAGCAACAGAGACGAGTCCGGGCGGCGTAGCCGTCCGGGGTGAAACGGGCAATCTCTGCGCGCAGCAACACCAAATAGGCCAGCGTCGATGTGGCTCCGCGGAGCTGGCGGGTAGGTGGCACCGAGCCGTTCCCGCGAGGGGCGGCCCAGAGGAATGGCGGTCACGGCCGCGACGCCGCAAGGCGCCGCGGCCGCACAGAATCCGGCCTATCGGCCCGCTTCACACTTATTCGTTCGACGCGCCGCGCGCCGGTACGGCGCGGCCACACTGGACCCGATGAACCCCGACGCCCAAACGCTCTGGCGCGCGCCCCTGTGGGCCCTGTCCGTGCTGCTTGCCTGCCTGGCCATGCTCGGGCCGTTCGCGATCGACACCTACCTGCCGGCCTTCACCGGCATCGCGGCATCGGTCGACGCGACGCCGCTGCAGATGCAGCAGACGCTGTCGATCTACCTGATCGGCTTCGCGGTGATGAGCCTGTTCCACGGCGCGCTGTCCGACAGCTTCGGTCGCCGGCCGGTGGTGCTGTGGGGTGTGGCGGTGTTCGCGGTCGCCTCGGCCGGCTGCGCGCTGTCGCAGACCATCGGCCAGCTGGTGTTCTTCCGGCTGCTGCAGGGCCTGTCCACCGGGGCCGGCATCGTGGTGTCGCGCGCGGTGATCCGCGACATGTTCCCGCCGGCCGACGCGCAGCGCGTGATGTCGCAGGTCACGATCTTCTTCGGTGCCGCGCCGGCCATCGCGCCCATCATCGGCGGGCTGCTGTTCGTGCACGCCGGCTGGCATGCGATCTTCTGGTTCCTCACCGCCGTGGGCGTGGCGCTGTGGATCGCCAACTGGAAGCTGTTGCCCGAGACGCTGCACCTCGGCGCGCGGCAGCCCTTCAAGGTGCGCCACCTGCTGCGCGGCTACTGGCAGATGGGCAGCAGCGGGCGCTTCGTGCTGCTTGCGCTGGCCAGCGGCATTCCGTTCAACGGCATGTTCCTCTACGTGCTGTCGGCGCCGGTGTTCGTGGGCGAGCACCTGGGCCTGGCGCCGCAGCAGTTCTTCTGGTTCTTCCTGTTCACCATCGGCGGCATCATGGGCGGCGCCTGGTGGAGCGGGCGGCTGGCTGGCAAGCTGCCGCCGCAGCGCCAGATCCGCCGCGGCTTCCGCGTCATGGTCGCGGTGTCGATCGTCAACGTGATCGCCAACGCACTGATGCCGGCCCAGGCCTGGTGGGCGCTGCCGCTGATCGGCGTGTTCTCGTTCGGCTGGGCGCTGATGGTGCCGGTGGTCACGCTGATGGTCCTCGACCTGGTGCCGGAGCGGCGCGGCATGGCCTCGTCGATGCAGTCCTGCCTCGCGGCCAGCGCGAATGCGCTGGTGGCCGGGCTGCTGGCGCCGCTGGTGATGCACTCGACGCTGCTGCTGGCGCTGGCGTCGATGGGGCTGATGAGCATCGGGCTCGCATCCTGGCTGTGGGTCAGGTCGCGGCTGCCCACCGTGGCTTGACCCGCCCCGGTGCGGCGGGGCACGGCTTGCTCGCCGCAGGCATCATGCAGACCTGACTGTCTCGGCTCTCCCGCCATGCGCTACGAACACCTGCTCCAAGTCACCGACCCTGCCGACCCGCGGGTGCCGCCGATGAGCCGTGCCGAACTGTGGCGCGGCCTGCTGGTGCGTGTCGAATCGCCGCAGCAGTTCCCCCTCGGCCCCGACCGTTGCGAGGCTCGCGCCGGGGCCCACGCGCGCGAACGCCGGCGCAGCGTCCACTTCGGCGCACTGCGCTTCGAGGACACGGTGCAGCTCGAGCCCGAGCAGCGCATCGTCTTCACGCCCGAGCCGCACGAGGGCGCCGCGCCGGTCCGGCTCACCGTGACGATCGAGGAGCCGGCGCCCGGCGCGCTGTTCCTGCGCTTCGTCTACGAGACCGACGACGCGGGGTCCGCCGAGGAGAAGGCGCTGCAGGGCTACCGGCAGCAGGCCTGGCTGGAGCTCGACCGCGACATGCTGCGCACGCTGCGCGAATGGCAGACCCAGGGGCGGCTCGCCTGAAGCCCCCCGAGAGTTGCGCTGAGTTCATCTTTCACTTCCAGAGGGCTCCGCAAGTCCTTCTTTTAGAACGACATTTTCTTTTTTGTGCATCAGAAATCACGCCTAAGTGCTTGATTTCATTGAGATTTCCTTACATCTCTGGTTGACCCGCCCGAGGGGGTCCGCTAAAGTGGAGCAAAGTGCACTTTAGTGGGATTTCGTGGCAGAAATAGTCTTTCAGGGGGCTTCGGCGCTCGCGCTCGACGCAAAGGGGCGGCTGGCCGTCCCGGCGCGCCACCGCGATGTGCTGGGCGCGCTGGCCCAGGGCCGGCTCACGCTCACGAAGCATCCGGTCGGCTGCCTGCTGGTGTTTCCACGCCCGGCGTGGGAGGGCTTTCGCGACAAGGTCGCGGCGCTGCCGCTGCGCGCCGAGGGCTGGAAGCGCATCTTCCTCGGCAACGCGATGGACGTCGAGATCGACGCCAGCTCGCGCGTGCTGGTCTCGCCCGAACTGCGCCAGGCAGCGGGTCTGGTCAAGGACGTGATGCTGCTCGGCATGGGCAGCCATTTTGAACTCTGGGACGTCCAGCGCTACCAGGCCCACGAGGCCGAGGTGATGCAGCAGGGGCTGCCCGAGAGCCTGGGCGACTTCTCGTTCTGACGGCGATGAACCAGGGAGTCGGGCCTTGGCAGCACACCACCGTCCTGCTGCACGAGGCGGTCGATGCGCTCGTGCACTCGCCGGACGGCTACTACGTCGACGGCACCTACGGCCGCGGCGGGCACTCGCGGCTGATCCTGTCGAAGCTGTCCGCGGCGGGCCGCCTGCTGGCGATCGACCGCGACCCCGACGCGGTGGCGCACGCCACCTCGGGCGCGGCGCGGGTCACGGACCCGCGCTTCCACATCGAGCACGCGCCCTACAGCGAGCTGCCGGCGCTGCTGGCGGCGCGTGGCGTGTCACGCATTGACGGCCTGCTGCTGGACATCGGTGTGAGCTCGCCGCAGATCGACAACCCGGAGCGCGGCTTCAGCTTCCGCGCCAGCGGTCCGCTGGACATGCGCATGGACCCGACGCGTGGAGAGAGCGCGGCCGACTACCTGGCGCGCGCCGATGAACGCGAGATCGCGGCGGTGATCCGCGACTACGGCGAGGAACGCTTCGCGACCGCGATCGCCCGTGCGCTGGTGGCGCGCCGCCTGGCCGGCCGTCCGGTACGCACCACCGAGGAACTCGCGGAGCTGGTGGCGCAGGCGGTCAAGACCCGCGAGCCTGGGCAGAACCCGGCCACCCGCACCTTCCAGGCGCTGCGCATCTTCGTCAACGCCGAGCTGACGCAGCTCGAACAAGGCCTGGCGGCGGCACTCCAATGCCTGAAGCCGGGCGGCCGGCTGGTCGTGATCAGCTTCCACTCGCTCGAGGACCGCATCGTCAAGACCTTCATCGCGAGTCACAGCAAGGCGGTGGTCGACCGCCGGGCGCCGTTCGCGCCGCCGGCGCCGATGAGGCTGCGCGCGCTGGCGCGCCTGAAGCCCGGCGCCGACGAGGTGGCAGCCAATCCGCGCGCGCGCTCGGCCATCCTGCGCGTGGCCGAACGGACCGACGTGGGGATCGCCGCATGACACGCCTCAACATCGTGGTGCTGATCGCGCTGGTGTGCAGCTCGCTCTACCTCGTCAAGGTGTCCTACGAGTCGCGCCGTCTGTTCGCCGAACTCGATCGCGCGCAGGCCCAGGCGCTCAAGCTCGAGAGCGAGCACGACCGGCTGCTGGTCGATGCGCGTGCGCAGTCCACGCCGCTGCGTGTCGAGAAGGTCGCGCGCGAGCGACTCGGCATGCGCAGCGCCACACCGGCGGTCACCGAGTACGTGGTGGTGCCGGTGGCCGCTGCGCCGGCGCCTGATGTCGCGGAGCTGCGCCGATGAGCGCCTGGCGCGAATGGCTGGGCCGCCTCGGCCGGGGCGGTTCCCGCCGGCCCGGTGCACGCGCCGCCAGCGGTGCCGTGAGCGCGCGCAGCGTGCGCTACGCGAGCAGCCCGCTGCTGGCGTCGAAGACGCCGCCGTGGCGCTCCAAGTTCCTGGTCGCTCTGGTCGGTGCCGGCTTCCTGCTGCTGCTCGGCCGCGCGGTCTACGTGCAGGTGATCGGCACCGAGTTCTACCAGCAGCAGGGCGCGAGCCGCTACGCGCACAAGCTCGAGCTGCCGGCCAACCGCGGCCGCATCACCGACCGCGGTGGCGAACTGCTCGCCTCCAGCGTGGAGGCACCGACGCTGTGGGCCATCCCGCGCGACGTCACCGCCACCTCTGCCGAGAAGCGCCAGCTCGCCAGGCTGCTCGGCATGTCGGTCGGCGATCTGGAGAAGCGTCTGGCGGACAACCCGAACTTCGTCTACCTGCGCCGTCAGGTCGACGACTCGGTGGCGCTGCAGGTGCGCGCACTCAACCTCAAGGGCGTGCACCAGCTCACCGAGTACAAGCGGCGCTACCCGGCGGGCGAGGCGGCGGCCCACGTGGTGGGCTTCACCAACGTCGAGGACCGGGGGCAGGAGGGCATCGAACTCGCCTTCCAGTCCGACCTGGCCGGCCGCGACGGCAGTCGCCGCGTCATCAAGGACCGTCGCGGCCGCGTGGTCGAGGACATCGGCGAGCGCGTGCCACCGGTCGACGGTCGCGACATCGAGCTCGCGATCGACACCAAGGTGCAGTTCTTCGCCTACCAGCGCATCCGTGACGCGGTGGCCGAGCACAAGGCCAAGGCCGGCAGCGTGGTGGTGCTCGACGTGCAGAGCGGCGAGGTGCTGGCGCTGGCCAACTACCCGAGCTACACGCCGGGTGACCGCCGCAACCTCAGCGGAGCGCAGCTGCGCAACCGGGCGCTGACCGATACCTTCGAGCCCGGCTCGACCATGAAGCCCTTCATCATCGGCGAGGCACTGCAGGCCGGACGCGTGTCGCCCTCGACGGTGATCGACACCGCACCCGGCCGCATGAGCGTCACCGGCAGCACCATCAGCGACGCCCACCCGCACGGCGCGCTCACCGTCGAGCAGGTGATCCAGAAATCGAGCAACGTCGGCACCGTGAAGATCTCCCAGCTGCTCTCCGAGCGGGAGATGTGGGAGACCTTCAGCGCCATCGGCCTGGGCCAGAAGCCGCAGATCGACTTCCCCGGCGCCGTCACCGGCCGGCTGCGTCCCTACAAGACCTGGCGGCCGATCGAGAAGGCGACCATGAGCTACGGCTACGGCCTGTCGGCCAGCCTGTTCCAGCTCGCGCGCGCCTACACCGTGTTCGCGCGCGACGGGGAGCTCATCCCGGTCAGCATCACCCGCGCGCAGCAGCCCGGCGCCGGCGTGCGCGTGTTCTCGCCCGAGGTCGCGCGCGATGTGCGCCACATGCTGCAGATGGCGGCGGGCCCCGGCGGCACCGGCCCGAAGGCGCAGACCATCGGCTACTCGGTCGGCGGCAAGTCAGGCACCGCGCACAAGCAGGAAGGCAAGGGCTACGCCGACAAGAAGTACCGCGCCTGGTTCGTCGGCCTGGCGCCGATCGACAAGCCGCGCATCGTGGTCGCGGTGATGGTCGACGAGCCGAACGCCGGCAAGTACTTCGGCGGCGAGGTCGCCGCACCGGTGTTCAGCGAGGTGGTGCAGAAGACGCTGCATGCGATGGGTGTTTCGCCCGATCTCGACGTCAAGCCGCAGATCGTGGCGCGCCACGAGGACGCTGTGGAGGAGAGCTTCTGATGCTCACCGCGTTGCGTTCGCCCGCCGCCGCGGCCCGCTGGCTCCAGGAATGGACCACCGGCACGCTGCGCACCGACAGCCGCCTGGTGCAGCGCGGCGATGCCTTCATTGCCTGGCCCGGCCATGCCACCGATGGCCGCCGCTTCGTGAAGGCCGCGCTGGCCGCCGGTGCGGCGACCTGCCTGGTCGAGGCCGAGGGGGTGGACGCCCACGGCTTCGACGACGCACGCATCGGCGCGCTGCCCGGGCTCAAGGCCGCCACCGGTGCGATCGCCGACGCCTACTTCGGCCAGCCGTCGCAGCAGCTGCGGGTGGTGGCCACCACCGGCACCAACGGCAAGACCTCCACCGCGTGGTGGACCGCGCAGGCGCTGAGCCTGCTGGGCCGGCGCTGCGGCGTGGTCGGCACGCTCGGCATCGGCGAGCCGCCGCTGCCCGGCCGCGAGACGCACATCGACTTCACCGGCCTCACCACGCCCGACCCGGTCACGCTGCACGGCGGGCTGCGCCGCATGGCCGACGCCGGCTTCGAGGCCTGCGCGATCGAGGCCTCGTCGATCGGCATCGTCGAGCACCGGCTCGCGGCACTGCGCATCGAAGTGGCGCTGTTCACCAACTTCACCCGCGACCACCTCGACTACCACGGCAGCATGGACGCCTACTGGGCCGCCAAGCGCGTGCTGTTCGGCTGGCCCGGGCTGAAGGCCGCTGCGGTCAACCTCGACGATGCCCAGGGCGCCGAACTGGCACGCAGCCTGGCCGGGCACGTGCCCGAACTCTGGACCTATTCGCTCGAGCGCGACGACGTGCGGCTGCGCGCGCGCGACCTCGGCTATGTCGACGGCGGGCTCGCGTTCACGCTCTACGAGGGCGGCACTGCCCTGCCGGTGCGCAGCCGCCTGATCGGCGACTACAACGCCGCCAACCTGCTGGCCGTGATCGGCGGCCTGCGCGCGCTGGGCGTGCCGCTGGCCGACGCGGTGCGCGTGGTGCCGCAGCTCACGCCGGTGCCGGGCCGCATGCAGAAGGTGGACGGCGACGCGGGCGTCGCCCCGCAGCCGGAGGTGGTGGTCGACTACGCGCACACCCCCGACGCGCTGGAGAAGGCGCTCGGTGCGCTGCGTCCGCTGGCCGCGGCGCGCGGCGGCCGGTTGCTGTGCGTGTTCGGCTGCGGCGGCAACCGCGACGCCAGCAAGCGCCCGCTGATGGCCGCGGTCGCCGAGCGACTGGCCGACCGCGTGATCGCGACCAGCGACAACCCGCGCGACGAGGCGCCGGCGGCGATCCTGGTCGATGTCGCCGCAGGCTTCGCGGCGCCGGCCGCCGTCGAGATGATCGAAGACCGCCGCGCGGCGATCGCCCGCGCGATCGGCAGCGCCGAGGCCCGCGACGTGCTGCTGATCGCCGGCAAGGGCCACGAGGACTACCAGGAGATCGCCGGCGTCAAGCAGCCGTTCTCCGATGTGGCCGAGGCGCGGCAGGCGCTGGCGGCGCGCGGGTTGGCGTCATGAGCGTGATGATGGACTTGCGGTTGGCGCATGCGCTGCTGCCGGGCTCGACGCTCGTCGGCGACCCGGCCACGCCGCTGTTGCGCGTGCACAGCGATACCCGCACGCTGCGCGCCGGTGACCTGTTCGTTGCGCTCAAGGGCGAGCGCTTCGACGCGCACGACTTCCTGCCGCAGGCGCGTGCCGCCGGCGCAGTGGCGGCGATCGCCGAGCACGGCCTCGCCGAGGCCGGCCTGGCCGGGCTGCACGTGGCCGACAGCCGCGCCGCGCTCGGCACGCTGGGCGCGAACTGGCGCGCCCGCATGAGCCTGCCGCTGATCGCTGTGACCGGCAGCAACGGCAAGACCACCGTCACGCAGATGATCGCGAGCATCCTGCGCGCCTGGGTCGGCGACGCGGCATTCGCGACCGAGGGCAACTTCAACAACGACATCGGCGTGCCGCTCACGCTGCTGCGGTTGCGCCAGGACGCCGACACCTGGCACCGCGCGGCGGTCGTCGAGCTGGGCATGAACCACGTCGGCGAGATCGCCCAGCTCGCGCGCATGGCCGCGCCGACGGTCGCGCTGGTCAACAACGCCCAGCGCGAGCACCAGGAATTCATGGCCAGCGTCGAGGCGGTGGCCCGCGAGAACGGCGCGGTGATCGAGGTGCTGGGTGCCAACGGCACGGCGGTCTTCCCGTCCGACGACGCGCATGCCGCGGTATGGCAGGCGCTGGCCGGCACGCGGCCGACGTTGACGTTCTCGCTCGAAGGTCCGTCCGACTTGGTGGCCGAGGCGGTGTGGAGCGGCGACCATTGGGCGGCGGTGCTGCACACGCCGGCCGGCGCCACCGCGATCCGCCTGCGCGTGGCCGGCTGGCACAACGTGAAGAACGCGCTCGCCGCGACCGCCTGCGCCCTGGCGGCGGGCTGCCCGCTGGAGGCGGTGGCGCGTGGCCTCGAGGCCTTCGAGCCGGTGAAGGGCCGCTCGCAGGTCAAGGCCCTGCAGCGCGGCGGCCGCGCGGTGACGCTGGTGGACGACAGCTACAACGCCAACCCCGACTCGGTGCGCGCGGCGATCGACGTGCTGGCCACGCTGCCCGGCCCGCGCTGGCTGGTGCTGGGCGACATGGGCGAGGTCGGCGACCAGGGCCCGGCCTTCCACGCCGAGGTCGGCCGCTATGCGGCCGCTTGCGGCATCGACGCGCTGTGGACCGCCGGCGCCGCCAGCGCCGCCGCCGCCGCCGCCTTCGGCCCGGCCGCACGGGCCCACGCGAGCGTGGCCGAGCTGATCGCGGCGCTGGGGCCGGACACGCACGCCGCCCCGGAGGCCGCGTCCATCGTCGTCAAGGGCTCGCGCTTCATGAAGATGGAGCAGGTGATCGCCGCGCTGCAGGCCGCTGGCGCCGCATCGCCCACCCCGCACTGAACCGAAGGCACCGCAACTTCATGCTGATCTCCTTGTCGCAATGGCTGCAACTGCTCTACCCCGAGCAGCTCGGTTTCCTGCGCGTGTTTCAGTACCTCACCTTCCGCGCCGTGATGGCGGCGATGACGGCCCTGCTGATCGGCCTGGCGCTCGGCCCGATCGTGATCCGGCGGCTCACCGAGCTGAAGATCGGCCAGCCGATCCGCGAGTACGGCGTCGCCGAGCACATGGTGAAGCAGGGCACGCCGACGATGGGCGGCGCGCTGATCCTGCTGGCCATCGCGATCAGCACGCTGCTGTGGTTCGACTGGAGCAACCGCTTCGTCTGGATCGTGATGATCGTGACCTTCGGCTTCGGCGCGATCGGCTGGGTCGACGACTGGCGCAAGGTGGTCGACAAGAACCCCGAGGGCATGCGCTCGCGCGAGAAATACTTCTGGCAGTCGCTGATCGGGCTGGTGGCCGCGCTCTACCTGGCGTTCAGCGTGTCCGAGACCTCGAACCTGCGCGTGCTGGAGCTGTTCATCCGCTGGGTGCAGAGCGGCTTCTCGAACGACCTGCCGCCCAAGGCCGACCTGATCGTGCCCTTCTTCAAGAGCATCAGCTACCCGCTGGGCGTGTTCGGCTTCATCTTCCTGACCTACGTGGTGATCGTGGGCAGCAGCAACGCGGTCAACCTGACCGACGGCCTCGACGGGCTGGCGATCATGCCGGTGGTGATGGTGGGCTCGGCGCTCGGCATCTTCGCCTACGCGACCGGCAGCTCGGTGTACGCCAACTACCTGCTGCTGCCGCACATTCCCGGCGCCGGCGAGCTGATGATCTTCTGCGCCGCGATGGCCGGCGCGGGGCTGGCCTTCCTGTGGTTCAACGCCTACCCGGCGCAGGTGTTCATGGGCGACGTGGGCGCGCTCGCGCTCGGCGGCGCGCTCGGCACCATCGCGGTCATCGTGCGCCAGGAGGTGGTGCTGGCGATCATGGGCGGCATCTTCGTGCTCGAGGCGCTGTCGGTGATGGCGCAGGTCACCTGGTTCAAGTACACGAAGCGGCGCTACGGCGCCGGGCGGCGCATCCTGCTGATGGCGCCGCTGCATCACCACTTCGAGAAGTCGGGCTGGAAGGAGACGCAGGTCGTCGTGCGCTTCTGGATCATCACCATGCTGCTGTGCCTGGTCGGGCTGTCCAGCCTGAAGCTGCGCTGAACCGACGCCCATGAAACCTCTGGACCACCAGACCGTGCTCATGCTGGGCCTCGGCGACTCGGGCCTCGCGATGGCGCAGTGGTGCGCGCGCCAGGGCGCCGCGGTGCGCGTGGCCGACAGCCGCGAGGCGCCGCCGCAGGCCGCAGCGTTGGCCCAGGCGCTGCCGGGCGCGACGCTGCACCACGGTTTCGACGCTGGCCTGCTGGACGGCGTGCAGCGCGTGCTGAAGAGCCCGGGCCTGTCGCCGCTGGACCCGGTGCTGGCGCCGCTGCTGGCGCGCGCGGCCGAGCTTGGCGTACCCGTCGAGGGCGAGCTCGACCTGTTCGCGCAGGCCCTGGCCGGGCTGAAGGCCGAACGCGGCTACGCACCCAAGGTGATCGCCATCACCGGCACCAACGGCAAGACCACCACCACGGTGATGTGCGGCCAGCTGATCGAACGCAGCGGATTGCGCGTGGCGGTGGCCGGCAACGTGGGCCCGACGATGCTGGGCACGCTGGCGGCGGCGCTGGAGCAGGAAGGTGAACCGGAATGCCCCTCACCCCAGCCCTCTCCCGCCCCAGGGGGAGAGGGAGACGAACCGCCGGCTCCCACTCCGATCTCAGCGGGAGAGAGCGGGGGTGAGGGCCTTCCCGTGTCCGAACCTGCCGACGACGACGAAGCCCCGCTGCAGCTCGCCCCGCCGCCGCCCGCGGCGCCGGTGTTCGGGCACCTTCCCGAGGCCTGGGTGCTGGAGCTGTCGAGCTTCCAGCTCGACGGCGTGCGCGGCTTCGTGCCGGACGCCGCGGTGGTGCTGAACATCACGCAGGACCACCTCGACTGGCACGGCTCGATGCCGGCCTATGCCGCGGCGAAGGCGCGCATCTACGGCCCGGCCGACGCCTGGGGCTGCACGATGGTGGTCAACCGCGACGACGTGCAGGTCGAGGCCATGGTCCCGGCGCCATTGCCGCAGAAAGGCCGCTTCGCGAAGCCGCTGGCGCGCAAGGTGGTCCGCTTCGGGCTCGACGCGCCGCAGCGCCCCGGCGACTACGGGCTGGTGGTCGAGAACGGCATGGCCTGGCTGGTGCGCGCGCTGGAGGCCGACGAGACGATCAAGCGCCGCAAGGGCGACACCGAGGACGAGGAGATCCACCTGCAGCGCCTGATGCCGGCCGACGCGCTGCGCATCCGCGGCCGCCACAACGCCGCCAACGCGCTGGCCGCGCTGGCGCTGGCCACCGCCATCGGCCGGCCGCTGGCGCCGATGCTGCACGGCCTGCGCGAGTACGGCGGCGAGCCGCACCGCGTGGCTTTCGTCGCCACGGTCGGGGGCGTCGAGGCCTACGACGACAGCAAGGGCACCAACGTCGGCGCCACGGTGGCCGCGCTCGAGGGTCTGGGCGCCGACAAGACGCCGGCCAAGCTGGTGGTGATCCTCGGCGGCGACGGCAAGGGCCAGGACTTCACGCCGCTGGTCGCGCCGGTGGCGCGCCATGTGCGCGCGGTGGCGCTGATCGGCCGCGATGCGCCGGCGATCGAGGCGGTGCTCGCGGCCGGCAGTGTGCCGCTGGCGCGGCACGACACGCTGCAGACCGCCACCCGCTGGTGCTTCGAGCAGGCGCGCGCCGGCGATGCCGTGCTGCTGAGCCCGGCCTGCGCCAGCCTGGACATGTTCCGCAACTACGCGCAGCGCGCCGAGGTGTTCTGCGACACCGTGCGCGAGCTGGCGTGCGAGCACGGGGAGACGGCATGAGCCGCGCCGCGTCGTCCGCCGCCGTCGGCGCCCGCCCGGGGCTGGCCGCGCTGAAGGAGCGCGCGGCGCGCTGGCTGGGCCGCGGTGCGGGCAGCGAGACACTGCCGATCCGCGACTGGGTCAGCGTGTCCAACGGCCAGCCGGCGCGCCTGCTGGGCTTCGACCAGATGATGGTCTGCGTGGTGATCGCGCTGCTCGCGCTCGGCCTGGTGATGGTCTATTCGACCTCGATCGCGCTGCCGGACGACCCGCGCACCGCGCGCGTCGCGCCCACCCACCACTACCTGATGGTGCGCCATGCCTTCGGCCTGTTGATCGCGCTGGGCGCCTCGCTCGCGGTGGTGCAGGTGCCGCTGCGGCTGTGGGAGCGCTGGGCGCCGTGGCTGTTCGTCGCCGCGCTGGTGCTGCTGGTGCTGGTGCTCATCCCGCACATCGGGCGCGCCAGCAAGGGCGCGCGGCGCTGGATCCCGCTGGGTTTCATGAGCTTCCAGCCCAGCGAACTGGCCAAGCTGGGCATCGCCATGTATGCCGCCAGCTACATGGTGCGCAAGATGGAGATCAAGGAGCACTTCACGCGCGCCGTGGCGCCGATGGCGGCCGCGCTCGCGGTGATCGGCGTGCTGCTGCTGGCCGAGCCCGACATGGGCGCGTTCATCGTCATCGCAGCCATCGCGATGGGCATCCTGTTCCTCGGTGGCGTGAACGGCCGCATGTTCCTGCTCAGCATCGCGGTGCTGCTGGGCGCCTTCGTGTCGATGATCATCGCGAGCCCCTGGCGGGCCGAACGTATCCTGGCGTTTCTCAGCCCCTGGGACCCGCTGTACGCGCAGGGCAAGGGCTACCAGCTCACGCACTCGCTGATCGCGCTGGGCCGCGGCGAGATCTTCGGCCAGGGCCTGGGCTCCAGCGTCGAGAAGCTGCACTACCTGCCGGAGGCGCACACCGACTTCCTGCTGGCGGTGATCGGCGAGGAGCTGGGCTTCGTCGGCGTGGCGCTGGTGATCGCCGCCTTCTTCTGGCTCACGCGCCGCATCTTCCACATCGGCCGCCAGGCGATCGCGCTCGACCGCGTGTTCTCCGGCCTGCTGGCGCAGGGCATCGGCATCTGGATGGGCGGTCAGGCCTTCATCAACATGGGCGTGAACCTCGGCGTGCTGCCGACCAAGGGTCTGACGCTGCCGCTGATGAGCTACGGCGGCTCGGCGATCCTGATGAACTGCGTGGCGTTGGCGATCGTGTTGCGGGTCGATATCGAGAACCGGCAGCTCATGCGGGGAGGGCGCGCGTGAGCGGCGCTTTCATCCAGGGCATGGCTGAGGCTATCGGCTTGGTGCAGTGCCGTGCGCGGCAGCCCGCCGGGTCTCGCCCCGGCGCGGTGCCGTCCGCAGGCGCGGGAGTCACGCCATGACTCAACGCCACCTCGTCGTCATGGCCGCCGGCACCGGCGGCCACATCATTCCCGGTCTGGCCGTCGCCCAGGAGATGCAGCACCGCGGCTGGACCGTCAGCTGGCTCGGCACCGAGCAGGGCATGGAGAACCGCCTCGTGCCGCCGGCCGCCGAGTCGGGCATCGAGATGGACACCATCGCCTTCAGCGGGCTGCGCGGCAAGGGCCTGCTGCACACGCTGACCGGCGGCCTGCGGCTGCTGGGCGCGTTCGCGGCCTGCGCGAAGATCCTGCGCCGCCGCGCCACCACCGCGGTGCTGGGCATGGGTGGTTACGTGTGCTTCCCGGGCGGGCTGATGGCCTCGCTGCTGGGCAAGCCGCTGATCCTGGTCAATGCCGATGCGGCGCTGCTGATGAGCAACCGCGCGCTGAAGCCGGTGGCCGACCGCATCGCCTTCGGCTTCGACGGCGCCGCGGCAGCCACCACGAGGCAGGCGGTCGTCACCGGCAATCCGGTGCGTGCCGAGATCGAGACACTGCCCGAGCCGCCGGTGCGCTACGCCGGGCGCGAGGGACCGCTGCGCGTGCTGGTGGTCGGGGGCAGCCTGGGGGCGCGCGTGCTCAACGAGACCCTGCCGCAGGCGTTGGCCCTGCTGGCGCCCGCGGAACGGCCGCGCGTGCTGCACCAGACCGGCCAGCTCAACCGCGACGGCGTGAAGGAGGCCTATGCCGCCGTGGGCATCGACGACGGTGTCGAGGTGCTGGCCTTCATCGACGACATGGCCGCGCGGCTCGCGCACTGCGACGTGGTGATCTGCCGTGCCGGCGCAGTGACGGTCAGCGAGCTGTGTGCCGCCGGCGTGGCGAGTGTCCTGGTGCCGCTGATCGTGAGCACCACCTCGCACCAGCGCGACAACGCGCTCTACATGGCGCAGCACGGTGCGGCGATCCACCTGCCGCAGAGCGAGCTGACGCCGCAGGCGCTGGCCGAGCGGCTGCGCACGCTGGACCGGCCGCAGTTGCTGGGCATGGCCGAGAAGGCGCGTGCGCTGTCACGCCCGCGCGCCGCGGCCCGTGTGGCCGACGAGATCGAGCGTCTCGTGCGAAAGGACGGGCTGTGATGAACCTGCAGACACTTGCGCACGCGGGCCGAGCGCCGGGCCGCCCCAAGCCGGCCCGTATCCCCGCGGGGGATCGGCCGACGTACGCGTCGGACGAGGGGCTGTCATGAAGCACGCAGTCAAGCACATCCACTTCGTCGGCATCGGCGGCGCCGGCATGAGCGGCATCGCCGAGATCCTGCACAACCTGGGCTACCGGGTGTCGGGCTCCGACCAGAGCGACGGCGCGACGACGCGGCGGCTGGCCTCGCTGGGCATCCGCGTGGCGATCGGCCACGACGCTGCGCACATCGCCGGCGCCGAGGCGGTGGTCACGTCCACCGCGGTGAAGGGAGACAACCCCGAGGTGATCGCGGCGCGGTCCCGGCGCGTGCCGGTGGTGCCGCGCGCGGTGATGCTGGCCGAGCTGATGCGCCTGAAGCAGGGCATCGCGATCGCCGGCACGCACGGCAAGACCACCACCACCTCGCTGGTCGCCAGCGTGCTGGCCGAAGCCGGGCTGGACCCGACCTTCGTGATCGGCGGTCGGCTCAACAGCGCCGGCGCGAACTCGCGGCTCGGCGCCGGCGACTACATCGTGGTCGAGGCGGACGAGTCGGACGCCTCGTTCCTGAACCTGCTGCCGGTGCTGAGCGTCGTGACCAACATCGACGCCGACCACATGGACACCTACGGCCACGACCTCGGCCGACTGAAGCACGCCTTCCTCGAATTCCTCCACCGCATGCCGTTCTACGGCGCGGCCATCATCTGCGGCGACGACCCCGGCGTGCGTTCCATCATCCCGATGATCTCGCGGCCCGTGGTGAGCTACGGCTTCGGCGAGGATGCGCAGATCCGCGCGGTCGACGTGCTGGCGCTGCCGGGGGGGCAGATGCGCTTCACCGCGCAGCGCCGCAACGGCGTGGTGATGCCCGACCTGCCGATCACGCTCAACCTGCCGGGCCGGCACAACGTGCTCAACGCGCTGGCGGTCATCGCGGTGGCGGCCGAGCTGGAGCTGCCCGATGCGCCGGTGCAGAAGGCGCTGGCCGCCTTCGACGGCGTGGGCCGGCGCTTCCAGCGCTACGGCGAGCTGCCGACGCCGGCCGGTGGTCGCTTCACGCTGATCGACGACTACGGCCACCACCCGGTGGAGATGGCCGCGGTGATCGCCGCGGCGCGCGGTGCCTTCCCGGGGCGCCGCCTGGTGATCGCCTTCCAGCCGCACCGCTATACCCGCACGCGCGACTGTTTCGAGGACTTCGTCAAGGTGATGGGTGGCGCAGACGCGGTGCTGCTGGGCGAGGTCTACGCCGCCGGCGAAGCGCCGATCGTGGCGGCCGACGGGCGCGCGCTGGCGCGCGCGCTGCGGGTCGGCGGCAAGCTCGAACCGGTGTTCGTGGACGAGATCGCGGCGATGCCGCAGGCCATCGCCGACAACGTGCAGGACGGCGATGTGGTGATCACCATGGGGGCGGGCTCGATCGGCGCCGTGCCCGGCCAGGTGGTCGAACTGTTGGGAGCCCACGCATGAGCGCCACCCCCGATCCCCGGTCCTTCGGCAAGGTCGCCGTGCTGATGGGCGGCACCTCGGCCGAACGCGACATCTCGCTGATGTCCGGCGGCGGCGTGCTGAAGGCGCTGCAGGACGCCGGCGTCGACGCCCACGCCTTCGATCCGAAGGATCACGAACTGGTCGAGCTGCGGCGCCAGGGCTTCCAGCGCTGCTTCATTGCGCTGCACGGTCGGCACGGCGAGGACGGCACGGTGCAGGGCGCGCTGGAGCTGCTGCGCATTCCGTACACCGGTTCGGGCGTGATGGCGAGCGCCATCGCGATGGACAAGATCATGACCAAGCGCGTGTGGCTCGCCGAAGGGCTGCCGACGCCACGCTACGTGCGGCTCGCGCCCGACGAGCAGACGCCCGAGCGGGTGCGCGGCGTGCCCGACGACCTGGGCCTGCCGTTGATCGTGAAGCCGCCGCGCGAGGGCTCGTCGATCGGCGTCACCAAGGTGCTCGGCTATTCGCAGATGCAGGACGCGGTGGCGCTGTCGGCCCGCCACGATCCCGACGTGCTGTGCGAGGAGTTCATCGACGGCGCCGAGGTGACCTGCCCGGTGCTGGGCGAGGGCGCGAATGCGCGCGCGCTGCCGGTGATCCGCATCGTGCCGCCCGAGGCCGGCTACGACTACCAGAACAAGTACTTCACCGACGAGGTGAAGTACCTCTGTCCGAGCGGCCTGCCGGCGGACGAGGAGGCCGAGATCCAGCGCATCGTGCTGGCCGCCTACCGAGCGCTGGGCTGCCGCGGCTGGGGCCGGGCCGACCTGATGATCCGCGCCAGCGATCGCAAGCCCTTCCTGCTGGAGATGAACACCTCGCCGGGCATGACCGGCCATTCGCTGGTGCCGATGTCGGCCAAGGCCGCAGGCCTCGGCTACGAGCAGCTGTGCCTGCACATCCTGCAGGGAGCGGCGCTCGACGCCTGAGCCCCTCATGGCCCGCAGACCCCGCCTCCCCGCGAAGCCGCAGCCGCTGCCGGCCGATGTGCGCCTGATGCGCACCGGCGCCAGCGTGCTGTTCGCGTTCGCGCTGCTGGCCTTCATCGGGCTGCTGCTGACCTGGGCGCTGCGCGCGCCGCTGTTCACGCTGCGCGGCGTTCGCGTGGAGGGCGAGGTGGCGCGCAACAGCGTGACCACGATCCGCGCCAATGCGATGCCCAAGCTGAGCGGCAACTTCTTCAGCCTCGATCTCGCGCAGGCCCAGGAGGCCTTCCAGTCCGTGCCCTGGGTGCGGCGGGCCGCGGTGCAGCGGGTGTGGCCGAACCGGCTGGCGGTGCGCCTCGAAGAACACCACGTCGCCGCATGGTGGCACCAGGAGGACGGCGACGACAAGCTCGTCAACGTGCAGGGGGAGGTGTTCGAGGCGAACCCGGGCGACGTCGAGGACGAGAACCTGCCGGTGCTGCAGGGGCCGGAGGGCAGTTCGGCGTCGATGCTCGCGATGTACCGGCGGCTGGTGCCGGCGTTCGAGGCCATCGGCGCGAGCATCGAGACGCTGGCGATGAGCGCGCGCGGTTCCTGGCGAGCCGAGCTGGACAGCGGCGCGCAGGTCGAGCTCGGCCGCGGCGGCGAGGACGAGGTGATGGCGCGGGTGCAGGCCTTCGTGGGCACCGTGCCGCAGCTGACGGCGCGCTACGAGCGCCCGCTGGCGTATGCAGACCTGCGCCACGCCGACGGCTACGCGCTGCGGCTCAAGGGCATCGGCACGGCGGCGCCGACGGCGGCGGCAGGCAGGAAATAGAAGGAAAAGGCGGGAAGCACATGGCCAAGGAATACAAGGATCTCGTCGTCGGGCTCGACATCGGCACCGCCAAGGTGATGGCGGTGGTGGCCGAGGTGCTGCCCGAGGGTGAGCTGCGCGTCGCCGGCATCGGCACCGCGCCGGCCCATGGGCTCAAGCGCGGCGTGGTGGTGAACATCGACGCGACGGTCCAGTCCATCCAGCAGGCCTTGAAGGAGGCCGAGATGATGGCCGACTGCAAGATCACGCGCGTCTACACCGGCATCACCGGCAGCCACATCCGCGGCCAGAACTCCACCGGCATGGTGATCGTGCGCGACAAGGAGGTCACGCCGGTCGACGTGGCGCGCGTGATCGAGACCGCCAAGGCGATCAACATCCCGAACGACCAGCGCATGCTGCTGGTCGAGGCGCAGGAGTTCGTGATCGACGGCCACGAGGTCAAGGAGCCGATCGGCATGAGCGGCGGCCGCCTCGAGGTCAAGGTGCACATCGTGACCGGCGCGCAGAGCGCGGCCGAGAACATCATCAAGTGCGTGCGCCGCTGCGGGCTGGAAGTGGACATGCTGGTACTCAACCCCAGCGCGTCCAGCCACGCGGTGCTGACCGACGACGAGAAGGACCTGGGCGTCGCGCTGGTCGACATCGGCGCCGGCACGACCGACGTGTCGATCTTCACCGACGGCTCGGTGCGCCACACCGCGGTGATCCCGATCGCCGGCGACCTGATCACCAGCGACATCGCGATGGCGCTGCGCACGCCGACCAAGGACGCCGAGGAGATCAAGGTCGAGCACGGCGTGGCCAAGCAGCTGCTGGCCGATCCGAACGAGCAGGTCGAGGTGCCGGGGCTCGGCGACCGCGGCCCGCGCATGCTCAGCCGCCAGGCGCTGGCCGGCGTGATCGAGCCGCGCGTCGAGGAAATCTTCTCGCTGGTGCACCAGGTGATCCGCGAGAGCGGCTACGAGGAGCTGCTGTCCAGCGGCATCGTGCTCACCGGCGGCACCGCGGTGATGCCCGGCATGGTCGAGCTGGGCGAGGACATCTTTCTGAAGCCGGTGAGGAAGGGGCTGCCCACCTACGCCGGCGCACTGTCAGACATGGTGGCGAGCCCGCGCTCGGCCACCGTGATGGGCTTGCTCGAAGAGGCGAGGCTCGCGCGCACGCGCGGCATGAAGGCAGCGCAGCAGGCGGGGTCGGTCCAGACCCTGTTCGGCCGCGTCAAGGATTGGTTCATCGGGAATTTTTAGGGCGTCATCCAGCCCACGTTTTCAACCGGCAACTGCATCAGACGAAGGAGGTCCACCATGGCCATCGAGATGATTGAAGAATTCGAGCTCGGCACGAAGATCAAGGTGATCGGCGTGGGCGGCGGCGGCGGCAACGCTGTCGAGCACATGATCAACGAGGGCGTGCAGGGCGTGGAGTTCATCTGCGCGAACACCGACGCGCAGGCGCTGCACCGCTCCAAGGCCGACCAGCTCATCCAGCTCGGGAGCACCGGCCTGGGCGCGGGCTCCAAGCCGGCCGCCGGCAAGGCCGCGGCCGACGAAGCCGAGGGCCGCATCCGCGACGCGATCGCGGGCGCCAACATGATCTTCCTGACTGCCGGCATGGGCGGCGGCACCGGCACCGGCGCCGCGCCGGTGATCGCGCGCGTGGCCAAGGAGATGGGCATCCTGACGGTGGGCGTGGTGACCAAGCCCTTCGACTTCGAGGGCGGCCGGCGCATGAAGCAGGCCGAGGCCGGCCTGCAGGAGCTGGAAGCCAACGTCGACTCGCTGATCGTGGTGCTCAACGAGAAGTTGCTCGAGGTGCTGGGAGACGACGTGTCGCAGGACCAGGCCTTCAAGCAGGCCAACGACGTGCTGAAGAATGCCGTGGGCGGCATTGCCGACATCATCCACATCGATGCATCGATCAACGTCGACTTCGAGGACGTGAAGACGGTGATGAGCGAGCCCGGCAAGGCGATGATGGGCACCGCGATCGCGACCGGACCGGACCGCGCCAACAAGGCGGCCGACTCGGCGGTGGCCTGCCCGCTGCTCGAGGGCATCGACCTGTCGGGCGCGCGCGGTGTGCTGGTGCTGATCGCGGCGAGCCGCGCCAGCCTGAAGCTGAGCGAGAGCAAGAACGCGATGAACACCATCCGCCGTTACGCCGCGGAAGACGCCCACGTGATCTTCGGCGCCGCCTACGACGAGAGCCTGGGCGACCAGCTGCGCGTGACCGTGATCGCCACCGGACTCGCGCCGGCCCGCCGTGTGCAGGCGCCGATGACGGTGGTGCACAACGCCACGCTGCAGCGGACCGGCACCGACAACATCCCGGTGCTGAACCAGCCGCTGCACACGCAGGGCGGGCTGTCCGCCGCGCCGACCCAGCACGACTACGCCGGCATGCAGGTGCCGAGCGTGTGGCGCAGCGGGCGCACCCAGGCCGCGGCGAAGGTGGATGCGCTGGCGAGCAACGGCATGGACGAGATCGAGATCCCGGCGTTCCTGCGCAAGCAAGCCGATTGATGACGACCACCCCCGTTGCGCCTTCGGCGCTCCCCCTCGAGGGGGCGGCGCTGGCGGGCCGGCGGAGCCGGACCCGCGGCGCCTGCTGGGTGAAGGCAACGTGCGGTGGAAAGTTGCTAACGAGGTGATAGCGCGGCCCCGCAAGCCGGTCGGGGCTGCGCTTTTTACAATGACAGCATGCTGCAGCAACGCACCCTGAAGTCGATCACGCGCGCCGTCGGGGTGGGCGTGCACAGCGGGCAGCGGGTCGAGCTCACGCTGCGGCCGGCGGCGCCCGACACGGGCATCGTGTTCCGGCGTGTCGATCTGCCGAGCCCGGTGGACATCCCGGCACGCTTCGACGCGGTGTGCGATACGCGCATGGCCTCCAGCATTTCGCCCGGCGGCGACCCGGGCGGCCCGAAGGTGCAGACGATCGAGCACTTCATGTCGGCCTGCGCCGGGCTGGGCATCGACAACCTGCTGGCGGACATCACGGCCGACGAGATGCCCATCCTCGACGGTTCGGCCTCCAGCTTCGTGTTCCTGCTGCAGAACGCGGGCATCGAGCTGCAGAAGGCGCCCAAGCGCTTCATCCGCGTGCTGAAGACCGTGGAAGTTCGCGACGGCGAGGGGCCCGGTGCCAAGTGGGCCCGCCTCGAGCCCTATCACGGCTACAAGCTCGCGTTCGAGATCGTGTTCGACCACCCGGCGGTGAGCCAGACCGGCCAGCGCGTGGAGTTCGAGTTCGGCGAGGGTCAGTACCAGCGCGACATTGCGCGAGCGCGGACCTTCGGCTTCGCAAAGGACGTGGACGCGATGCGCGCGCGTGGCCTGACGCTGGGCGGCAGCATGGACAACGCGATCGTCGTCGACGACCACCGTGTGCTCAACGCCGACGGGCTGCGCTATGACGACGAGTTCGTGAAGCACAAGCTGCTCGACGCCATTGGCGACCTGCACATCGCCGGCCACGCGCTGCTGGCGAGCTACACCTCGTTCAAGGGCGGGCACGCGCTGAACAATACGCTGCTGCGTGCGCTGTTCGCCGATCCGACGGCCTACGAGATGACCACGTTCGCGCGCGAGGCCGATGCGCCGCGCGGCTTCGCCGAACTGCCGCCGGCCTGGTAGCCGCGGCGCCGGTCGGTCCGGCCGCCGTCCCGCTTAGACTGCCGCCCATGCTGGTGTTTCGATGGATCCTGTTGCTGCTGCTGGTTGCCGGCGTGCTGTGCTTCGCGATGTATGCGGGCACCGGCCAGGCGCGCTGGCGTGACATCGGCCTGCGCATCGTCAAGTGGACGGTGGTGGCAGCGCTGGGCTTCTTTGCGGTTCTGATCCTCGAGCGCCTGGCGCGCATGGTGTGAACGGAGATACGAGCGATGACTGTCTTCTGGTGGATCGTCGGGGTGCTGCTGATGGGGACCGGGGGCACGGCTGCGGTCACGTTCGCGTTGTACGTCAGCAGCGGCGAGGACCGCTACATGGATGTGGCGCGCGCCGCCTGGCGCTGGACCATCGTGTTCGCGCTCGGGGCCTTCAACATCACGATCTTCAAGCACATCATCCTGACCTTGATCAGCATCTGGCGGTCCTGACCTTCAGCGGCAGGCCGCCGGTCGGGATGGCCTGCAATTTGCCTTTGCATCGCTCCAGGAGGCAAAGATGTTCCCATCAGATGCGAAGTTGCAGCGCCGGCACCTGGTGCTGGCGACCGCCGCGGCCTGCGTGCTGCCGGCCCGTGCGGCCACCGACGAGTACGGTGGTGACCCTTATCGCTCGGCGCAGTGGCCCGAGATGGTCAAGGAGTTCCTGGGTGCGAAGTCGCGGGTCGAGTTCGACCCGCGCGTGCAGGTCAAGGGGCCGACGATGGCGGAAAACCCGATGGTCGTGCCCATCACGGTCTCGGCGCCGGACTTGGCCGACATCCAGCAGATCGTCGTGCTGGTGGACCGCAATCCGATCCGCAAGGTGCTGGAGTTCGAACCGCTGGACGGGACCCGGGCCGCCATTTCCTTCCGTTTCAAGCTGGAGCAGGCCAGCGCCGTGCGCGCCGCGGCGCGCACCCGCGATGGCGTCTGGCATGTCGGTGGCACCTGGGTCGAATCGTCGGGGGGCGGCTGCACGGTGGCCGGCGTAACCCGGCAGGACGGCAGCTGGTCGCAGACGCTCGGCCAGGTGAGCGGACGCTTCTTCGGCGATGCCGTCGAGGCGCCGGGTGCGCGGCTGCGTGTGCGGGTGATGCATCCGATGGACACCGGCCTGGTGGGCGGCATTCCGGCGTTCTACCTGCGCCGCATGGCCGTCACCGACGGGGGGGGCGTGGAGTTGTTGCGCCTGTCGACCTACGAACCGATCAGCGAGAACCCCGTGTTCTCGTTCGACTTCCAGGGCCGACCGCCGGGGCCGTTCCGTGTGACCGGGGTCGACAACAACGGCAACCGCATCGACGGGCAAATCATATGAATCACCCCCGTTGCGGCTGCGCCGCTCTCCCTCGAGGGGGCGACGCTGGCGGGCCGGCAGAGCCGAACCCGCGGCGTCTGCTGGCCTGGGGCAGGGCTTTGCTCGGCGTTTTGCTTTGCGGTGCAGCAATGGGGGCGGTGGCGCAGGCGGATCCGACCACGCTGGACTACCGCCTCAGCGCGCGGGCGCTGGCGCCGGACGTCTATGTGGTGGAGGGCGCAAATGCCGACTTTTCGCGCGCCAACGGCTGCAACATCATCAATACTGGCTTCATCGTCGTCGATGATGGTGTCATCGTCATCAACACCGGGCCATCGAAACGCTACGGCGAACAGCTGCGGGCGCTGGTCGGGCGCACCACCGGCAAGCCGGTGAAGCAGGTGCTGCACCTGAATCTCCACCCCGACTACTTCCTCGGCAACCAGGCCTTCGCCGACGTGCCGCGCCTGGCGACCTCCGCCACGATCGAGGGCATGCGGGCCGAAGCCAAGTCCTACGAGGACAACCTCTACCGCCTCTGCGGCGACTGGATGAAGGCCACCGAGGCGCTGCTGCCCGATCGGACGGTGGCGCCGGGGCCGCTGCTCGCTGGGAACCCGCGCTTCGAGCTGCGGGAGCTGAAGGGGCACACCGCCTCCGATCTGGTGCTGGTCGACCGGATCTCGGGTGTGGTGTTCGCCGGCGGCCTGGTGTTCGTCGACCGGGTGCCGACCACGCCCCACGCCAGGCTGCCGGACTGGCTGGCCAGCCTGGATGCGCTGGCGGCGCAGCCGTTCAAGACCCTGGTGCCCAGTCACGGGCCGGTGGTCGGCGACGCTCGCGGGATCGAGCAGACCCGGCGCTACCTGCGCTGGCTGGACGGCAGCTTCGGCGCGGCGGCACAGAGAGGCTCGGAGATGACCGAGGTGCTGGCACAGCCGGTGCCGGCCGAGTTCCGCAACTGGGCGGCGTTCGCGACCGAATACCCGCGCAACGTGGTACACCTTTACCCTGCCTACGAACTCAAATCGCTCCAGGCGCGCTGAAGCAGGCGGTGCTCCACGCGGAGACAGCCCGGACACCGGATTGCGGTGAAACCCGCAGTCAAACCCGGAAATTCTCCCGATCGGTCCGTGGCACGGGCCTTGCCCTCTGGGAGTCAGAACGCGCTTTAGCGGCCATGTCGTGTCGCACGCGTCTCACCCCCCGAGGAGACAAAACTATGCGTCTGCACCTGCTTTCTTTGTTGGTGGCTGCCGCCTGCGCCAGTGTTGGCGCCCAGGCCGCCGGCGTCACCGACGCGATGATCGACAACGATGCCAAGACCCCGAACGACGTTCTGAGCTGGGGCATCGGCTCGCAGGGGCAGCGCTATTCCCCGCTCAAGCAGGTCAACACCTCGACCGTGCAGAAGCTGGTGCCGGCCTGGGCCTTCTCGTTCGGCGGCGAAAAGCAGCGCGGGCAGCAATCGCAGCCGCTGATCCATGACGGCAAGATGTTCGTCACGGCGTCTTACTCGCGGATCTACGCGCTGGACGTCAAGACCGGCACCAAGCTCTGGAAGTATGAGCACCGCCTGCCCGAAGGCATCATGCCCTGCTGCGATGTGATCAACCGCGGTGCCGCGCTGTACGACAACCTGGTCATCTTCGGCACGCTCGACGCCCAGCTCGTCGCGCTCGACCAGAAGACCGGCGACGTGGTCTGGAAGGAGAAGATCGACGACTACGCGGCCGGCTACAGCTACACCGCCGCCCCGCTGATCGCCGGTGGCCTGCTGCTGACCGGTGTGTCCGGCGGCGAATTCGGCATCGTCGGACGCGTCGAGGCGCGCGATCCCAAGACCGGCAAGATGGTCTGGATCCGCCCGACCGTCGAAGGTCACATGGGCTACAAGTTCGACAAGGACGGCAACAAGACCGAAATCGGCATCTCGGGCACGACGGGCAAGACCTGGCCGGGCGACATGTGGAAGTCGGGCGGCGCGGCCACCTGGCTGGGCGGCACCTACGACGCCAAGACCGGCCTGGCCTACTTCGGCACCGGCAACCCCGGCCCGTGGAACAGCCACCTGCGTCCCGGCGACAACCTGTTCTCGTGCGCGACGGTCGCGATCGACGTCAAGACCGGCCAGATCAAGTGGCACTATCAGACCACACCGCACGACGGCTGGGACTTCGACGGCGTGAACGAGTTCGTCACCTTCGACATGGACGGCAAGCGCGTCGGCGGCAAGGCCGACCGCAACGGCTTCTTCTACGTGATCGACGCCGCCAACGGCAAGCTCGAGAACGCTTTCCCCTTCGTCAAGAAGATCACCTGGGCCACCGGCATCGATCTGAAGACCGGCCGTCCCAACTACGTGCCGGAGAACCGTCCGGGCGACCCGACCGCGGGTGCCGACGGCAAGAAGGGCAACTCGGTGTTCGCGGCGCCGTCCTTCCTTGGCGGCAAGAACCAGATGCCGATGGCTTACTCGCCGGACACCAAGCTGTTCTACGTGCCGTCGAACGAGTGGGGCATGGAGATCTGGAACGAGCCCGTGACCTACAAGAAGGGCGCGGCCTACCTGGGCGCCGGCTTCACGATCAAGACGATCAACGACGAGTACATCGGCGCGATGCGTGCGATCGACCCGAAGACCGGCAAGACCGTCTGGGAAGTGAAGAACAACGCGCCGCTGTGGGGCGGTGTGCTGACGACGGCCGGCAACCTGGTGTTCTGGGGCACGCCGGAAGGCTTCCTGAAGGCCGCCGACGCGAAGACCGGCAAGGTCGTCTGGGAATTCCAGACCGGTTCGGGCGTCGTGGCGCCGCCGGTCACCTGGCAGCAGGACGGCGAGCAGTACGTCTCGGTCGTTTCCGGCTGGGGCGGCGCCGTGCCGCTGTGGGGTGGCGACGTGGCCAAGAAGGTCAACTTCCTGGAGCAGGGCGGCACCGTGTGGGTGTTCAAGCTGCCGAAGTGAACTGAGCGAGTACCACGCCCGGGATGACCGGGCGCGTTGCACGGCACGGACGCTCGCGCGTCCGTGCCGTTTTTCGTGGCCGACCGGTACCGTTCTCACGGCCTGCGGGATTCCAGGAAGGTCTTCAGCGACCACACGGCTTCCTGCGTCAGCACGCCTTCCCAGGGCGGCATGTGCGTCACGCCGACGCGGATCTTGCCGCGCAGCACCGATTCCTTGAAGTAGTGATCGTTGTCGCGCAGGCAGTGACGGCGGGCGGCCAGGTCCTTGATCTTGGCGAAGCAGTAGCTGTCGAGGCGCCGCAGGTCGGTGCCGACGTGATGGGTGGCATTGCCGTCATCGCCATGGCAGCGGGCGCAGGCCTGATTGAAGAGCGCGCGCCCGATCTCGGCGACCTGCGCGTCGCCGCGATAGGGGTTGTCTTCGCGCCATGGCGCGCCAAGCACCGGCAAGGCCGAGAGATCGATGGTCACCGGCGTCGTGATCGGTTCTGTCGACGCCTGCTGCGCCGCGACGCCGGCCGCGCCGATCAGGGCGGCGGTCAGCGCTGTCGTGCGAAGGGCCGTTGCGACGCCGCGGGGAATGCTCATGATGGGTGAGTGCATGGCCTACCAGTCCGTGGGGCAACCGGTGCATTGATCGAAGGTCGAGTCCGGGAAGATGGCGAAGCGCAGCACGTTGCCCTTCATCGTCGCGCCGGTGAAGTTCACGGTGCTGAACTTGCCCTCCTGCAGGTTGGCATCGACGATCTTCGCGCGCACGAACCAGGAGAAGGCGGCGCGGACCATCTCCAGATTCGCGCCGGTGAAGTCGGCATCGCTGAAGTCGCAGCGCATCACGCGCGCGAACTCCAGGTCGGCGCCGGCCAGATTCGCGCCGCGGAAGGTGGCGGTGGGCGCATTGATCTTGCCGAGCTTCGCCCCGGCCAGATTCGCGCCGTCGAGATTGGCACCGGCCAGGTTGGCGACGCGCAGGTCCGCGCCGGCCAGATTGGCGCCACGCAGGTCGGCACCGGCCAAATTGCGGGCCGACAGATCGGCGCCGCGCAGGTCGACGCCGGGGCAGCGCGTGTGCGGCCAGATGCCGCAGCCGTTGAGGTAGTCGGGCGCGGCGGCGTTGCCGTCGTCTTCCGTCGCCTGGACGGGTCGAACGCCGGCGAGGGCCGCCGTCAGCGTCACCAGCACGGCGACTGCGTGCAGCGATCGCAGGGATGAGGAGGTCATGTTGTCGTCGGCCGAAGGGGAGTGAGGACGAAGGGGCGGGCCGGCGGGGTCGCCGGTCCGCCCCTCACGAGCGGGGTCTGCCTACTTGGGCAGCTTGAAGACCCACATCGAGCCGCCCTGCGTGACCTTCTTGGTCATCTCGGCCATGTCACCGCCCCACAGGGGCACGGCGCCGCCGTAGCCCGACTGGATGCCGACGTACTGCTCGCCGTCCTGCTCCCAGGTCACCGGGACCGAGACCACGCCCGAGCCGGTCTGGAACTTCCACAGTTCCTTGCCGGTCTTGCTGTCGAAGGCCTTCACGTAGCCGTCGGAGGTGCCGGTGAACAGCAGGCCGCCGGCCGTCGTCATCGTGCCGGCCCACAGCGGCAGCTTCTCCTTGTGTTCCCACGCGATCTTGCCGGTCACCGGGTCGATTGCCCGCAGCGTGCCGACGTGGTCCTCGTACAGCCGCTTGATGCGGAAGCCCTGGCCGAGGTAGGCCGAGCCGGCCTTGTAGGTCAGGTGCTCGGTCCAGTAGTCCATCGCCCAGTGGTTCGCCGGGATGTAGAACAGGCCGGTGTCCGGGCTGTAGCTCATCGGCATCCAGTTGGTGCCGCCCAGGAACGGCGGCGACACGAAGATCGACTCGCCCTTGTCGGCGCCGGGCTTGGGGGCCGGCGGACGGTTGTTGTTCTCGATCGGCTTGCCGGTCTTCAGGTCGAAACCCTTGGCCCAGGTGATGCCGTCGACGAACGGCCACGCACCGAGCAGCGCGGTCGGCTTGTTCGGATAGCCGGCGCCGGTCGCGAGCTTCTCGCGGTCGGTCACGAAGAAAAAGCCGTTGCGGTCGGCATGCGCGCCGGCCTTCACCAGCTTGCCGGACTTCGGGTCCTTGTACTCGAACAGCACGATCGAGTTGTTGCCCGAGAAGTCCCAGGCATCGTTCGGCGTGTGCTGGAAGAAGCCCTTGAGTTCGCCGGTCGACGCATCGACGTAGGCCTGACCCGAGGTGAACAGGCTGTCCCAGTTGCGCGGGTCGTCGCCTTCCTTCGTGCGCTTCCAGGTGTTCCACGGCGCCGGGTTGCCGGTGCCGATCACGATGGTGTTGTTCTCGGCATCGAACGACGCGGTCTGCCACGGCGCGCCGCCGCCCTGGTGCCACGCCTCGACCAGCTTGCCGTCTTTGTCACGCGGCCACGAGGGGGCCTTCGCATCGCCGGTCACCGTGCTGTCCTTGCCGTTCAGGCGGCCCATGTGGCCCTCGACCATCGGGCGAGCCCAGACCTCGGCGCCGGTGTCGGGATCGCGTGCGAACAGCCATCCGACGACGCCGAACTCGTCGCCCGACGAGCCGTGGATCAGCAGCACGCGACCGGACTTCTTGTCCTTCACGATGAAGGGCGCGCCGGTCATCGTGTAGCCCACCTTGTGGTCACCGAACTTCTCGTTCCACACCACCTTGCCGGTGGCGCGGTCCAGCGCCACGACGCGTGCGTCGAGCGTACCGAAGTAGACCTTGTCGCCGTAGATGGCGGGGCCGCGGTTGACGACGTCGCAGCACGGACGGATATCGTCGGGCAGGCGGTGTTCGTAGGTCCACAGCTGCCGGCCGGTCTTCGCGTCGAGCGCCGTGAAGCGAGAGTAGGAACTGGTCGCGTAGATCACGCCGTCATGCACCAGCACCTGGCCTTCCTGGCCGCGCTGCTTCTCGCCGCCGAAGGAGTGGCTCCATGCCGGGACGAGCTTCTGCACGTTGGCGGTCGATATCTGCTTCAGCGGGCTGTAGCGCTGGGCCTTCAGGCCCAGACCGTAGCTCAGGACGTCGGTGCTCGTGCGGTCGTCGTTCGAGATGTCTTCCCAGGTGACGTTCTTGACGGCGTGCGCACCCTGGGACAGTCCCAGGACGGCCAGCGCCGCTGCGACGGACAGGGCGTGACGGACGGGATGCTTGCTCATCGGTATCTCCTCATGTTGTGGTGTACGAGCGAGCCGGAGTCTAGGAAGCGGGGTCCACGGTGTATCGGGAGATCGCCCGCGCGAGATCGGGAGATCCTCCCGCTCGCCGCGATCGGGTCAGGAATGACGATTGCTGCCTGCCCGGTGTGCATGCGATCGACGTAGCAAAGGAGACACCCATGGACTTGAGCAAGCGCCTCGTGGTCTGGCTCGCCTTGCTCGCGGCGCTGTGGCTGGGGATCACGCTGGTCTACACCGCCGTGGCGCTGCGCTCGGGCATCCAGGACGAGATGCAGGGCGCCAACGCGGTGGTGGAACTGCTGTCGACTGCTGCGGAGGCAAACCTCGGCGACGCGCACAGCCAACTCCGGCTGCAGGCCCTGCTCGCGGAAGGGCATGCACGGCACCTGCGGGTGCGCTGGGCCGATGAGCCGAGTCAGGACAACCTGGAGCAGGTGTCACTGCTCCACGACTACGCTCGCCGGCTGGCGCCCGCGGGAAAGCCCGTGGCCCAGCACCGCATCGCGATCGGTCCGCGAACGCTGATCGTCGAACCGGCGCCCGACAGCGAGATCGACGAGGTACTGGGCGATGTGCTGCCGTTGCTGCTGCTGTTGCTCGTGGCCGGCGGGGCGATGCTGTTCGGCGTGTGGTGGATCGTGCGCCAAGCGCTGGCGCCGGCCAGCGTGCTGTGTGCCGGACTGGCCCGGCTGCAGGCCGGCCAGCCGGAACCGGGCTTCCCGGCCTTGAGGCTGCGCGAGTACGCGGCCATCGCGCGGGGCATCGACGAGCTCGCCGCCGGACTGGCCATGGCGCGATGCGAGCAGAGCCGGCTCACACAGCGACTGATCGACGTGCAGGAGCGCGAGCGGCGCAGGCTGGCGAGCGACCTGCACGACGAGTTCGGCCAGCATCTGACCGCCATGTCGGCCACGGCTTCGCTGCTTCAGCGCCATGCCGCACGGTTTGATCCGGTAGAGCTGGCGCGCTGCGCGGACCAGATGGTCGCTTCGCTGGGATGCATCCGACTGCAGCTGCGCACGCTCCTGAGCCGGCTGCGGCCGCACGGGCTCGAGGCCGAAGGACTGGCGCACGAACTGGCGGGCTTGATCGATCGGGCCCGGGCTCATCACCCAACGGTGACGATCCGGGCCGACATCGCCAGGCCGCTGCCGGCACTGCCAGAGGACGCCGCGCTCGCGCTCTACCGCAGCCTGCAGGAAGCGTTGACGAACGCCTACCGACACAGCGGCGCAGGCGAAGTGCAGGTCCGTATCGATGTGCCGGCCGTGCAGCGTGTGCGGATGCGGGTGATCGACGATGGCTGCGGCCGCGCCAGTGCGCTGCCGCGGGGTGGCCTCGGCCTGCTCGGCATGCGCGAGCGCCTGGCCATGGTGGGTGGCGGATTGCGACTGGTCGACAACGCCGGTCCTGGCCTGTGCGTCGAAGTCTGGGTGCCGGTGCCGGCCGTCGCCGTCACCGAGTCACTTGAGGGAGAAATGCTTGATACACGTCTTGCTGCTTGACGATCACGCGGTGGTGCGGGCGGGGTACCGGCAGCTCATCGATGCCGAGCCCGACATGTGCGTGGTCGCAGCCTGCGCCACCTCGGCTCAGGCCTGCGAGCAACTGCGCCTGCAGCAGATCGACGTCGCCGTCGTCGATCTCAGCCTGAAGGACGACAGCGGCCTGCAGGCCATCCAGAGATTGCGCGCCCGGCTGGCCTCGCTGCGGATCCTGGTGTTCACGATGCACGCCCAGCAGAGCTATGCACTGCAGGCCTTGCGCGCCGGTGCGCTGGGCTACCTGACCAAGGACTCCGACCCGCAGGCGATGCTGGATGCGGTGCGTCAGGTCGCTCAGGGCCGCCGGGTGTTTTCCAGCGAACTGGTCGAGGCGATGCTCGATCCCCTGGAAGTGGAGCGCGGCGGGCCGCTGCGGCAGCTCACGCCGCGCGAGTTCGATGTGCTGCGGCTGGCCGCCCAGGGCCTCGCGACGCGTGCGATCGCCGAGGCCATGCACCTCGGCGACAAGACGGTGCTGAACTACATGTCGCTGATCCGGCAGAAGCTGGGTGCAGCGAACGACCTGCAATTGCTGCGGCTGGCGGCGCAGAACGGCCTGGTCGAGCTCTGACCACGGCGCGGTGCCGGCGCCGACGCAGGTCCGTCCGGACCTGGTTTTCGCCGGCACTGCACCCGGTGGCGCTCAGCGGCCCGCGCCTGGCGGCCAGTAGAGCTTGCGGTAGATCGTGTTGCGGCTGATGCCCAGTCGCCGGGCGGCGACCGAGATGTTGCCGCCGGCCTCGGCCAGCGCGCGGCGGACGGTGTCGTGCTCGAGCTGGTGCAGCGTGCTGCGTCCGCCCGGCGCTTCGCCGACCTGGGCGCTGCCGAGGCCGTCGGGTGCTGCCGCGTCCGAGGGACGCGGCTCGGCGTGCTGGGCCATGCTCACCGGCGGCCGAGAGGCGGCGACCGAGGCGGGCTCCTCGTCCAGTGTGCGACGCGCATCCTGCAGAAAGTCTTCGGACAGGTGGTCGACGGTGATCACGGCATCGTCGCCAGCCATCGCCACCGCGGTGCGCAGCACGGTGGCCAACTGGCGGATATTGCCCGGCCAGCGGCAAGCCTGCATCAGCCGCAACACCTCGGCGTCGAGGCGCAGCAGACGACCACGGCACTCGCGCTTGAGCAGCTTCTCGGTCAGCGCCAGCAGGTCGGTGCGCTCGCGCAGCGCCGGCAGCTGCACCACCAGGCCGTTCAAGCGGTAGTACAGGTCCTCGCGAAACTGCTTGCGGTCGATCAGTTCTCGCAGCGGTTGATGGGTCGCGCTGATGACCGACACATCGACCGGCAGCGCCCGCGTGCCACCGAGCGGCGTGACCTCACGTTCCTGCAGCACCCGCAGCAGCCGCGCCTGCAGGCCCAGCGGCATGTCGCCGATCTCGTCGAGGAACAGCGTGCCGCCGTGCGCCTGCAGGACCTTGCCCACGGCGCCCTTGCGGCGCGCGCCGGTGAACGCGCCTTCCTCGTAGCCGAACAGCTCCGACTCGATCAGGGTCTCGGGGATCGATGCGCAGTTGACGGCAATGAAGGGGCCGCTGGCGCGACGCGAGCCCTGGTGGATCGCGCGGGCCAGCATTTCCTTGCCGGTGCCGGTCTCGCCCTGGATCAGCACCGGGATGTCGCGGTCGAGCACTCGCTTGACGCGCGTGACCACGTCGTCCATGCGCGCATCCCCGGTCTGCAGCTGTCGCAGGCTCGGCGACGGCGGCACGGCATTGGGATGGGCCGTCGGTTCGCGAGCGGTGTCGGGCAGCGCGTCGCGGGCGGCCGGCTCGCGGGCCGCCTCGTGGGCGAGCGCCTCCGGCTGATCGTCACGGGCGCGGCCCAGTTGGTGCCAGCCGGTGCCATTGAAGCGGGCGTTCGCATGGATCTGGCGGCCGTCGGGCAGGCTCAGCTCCAGTGGCGTCGACAGCGTCGAGCCGAAATGGTCGACCAGCGCTCCGAGCGACACGCCGAACAGGCCGGTGACCGTATTCATCCGCAAGGCCGCGCCCGACAGGCGCAGCATGTCCAGTGCGGCGCGATTGGCGGCTAGCAGCTTGCCGTCCTGCCCGACGGAGACGATGCCTTCCATCAGCGTGCCGAGATAGTCGCGACGCAGGTGGAAATGCAGGCGCAGGGTCTGGTGGCTGTCCTCGATCAGCCAGTGGTTCTGGATCATGCGCGCCGACATCTTCACCAGGCCCATCGTGTGGACGTGGAAGGAGTGGTGATCGCCGCTGACGTCGAGCACGCCGACCAGGTTGCCGCGCGGATCGAAGATCGGCGAGGACGAGCAGGTCAGGAACTGGTTGGCGTGGACGAAGTGCTCGTCGGCATGCACGATGGTCGGCGTTTCGGTGACCAGCGCGGTCCCGATGGCGTTGGTGCCCTTGCTCGATTCGCTCCAGTTGACGCCCGGCGCCAGCGCGACCTTGGACGCACGCGTCAGGAAGTCGTCGTGACCGATCGAATGCAGCACCGTGCCCTGCACGTCGGTCAGCAGCACCATGCTCTGCGTCGCGAGAATCTGCTCCAGCAGCATCTCCATCACCGGCACCGCATGGAGCGACAGACAGCGGTTGCGCTCCCGGGCCACCGCCAGATCCGAGCGCATCAGCGGGGTGTGGTCCGGCGGCCGGATCGGGCTCAGCCGCAGCGAGGCACAGCGTTCATGCGACTGCGCGATGGTGTCGACGTGACCCGGGTCCGGCGGCAGCCAGACGCTCGTCGCGGAATGGCCGAACCCGGACGGGCGCCGGCTGTCACGCTGGGCAGCGCGCGTCGCGGTGGGGGATGCGGTCATCGTGTCTCCTTGGGGGCGTCAGCCCTCTCGGGCGGCCGGCAGCCGCCTCTGCTGTGTGTCCATTGCTCAGGCGTTTGAACGCCTTGTCGTCACTGCCTGAATCGTCCCCCTGTCACCGTGCCAGCCTGGCCCTGCGGCACATCCATGGGGAGCGTCAGTATGCTCCAGTGTGGAGCAAAATGACGGTGTGAACCCGTCACGAGCAGGGGTTCGGGGCAGAACTGTGGCGATGGCACATCACTTGCACCCTCGGACTGTCCCTCTGATTTGGAGCATCTTTCTATGAACTTTCGTACCCAGTGCCTGCGCCATCTCGTCGCGCTGAGCCTGATCGCCGGCGCCGCGGGCGCCTACGCCCACGGGGACGTCACGCCGCAGGCCGTCGATACCCAGTCGCTTCCCGCGCTCGGTGATACCTGGCGCACCGAGAATCCATACCGCAAGAACGACGAGGCCATCAAGATCGGCACCTCGGCCTATACCCAGAACTGTGCCCGCTGCCATGGCCTGGAGGCCATCTCCGGCGGGATCGCTCCCGATCTGCGCAAGCTCGACGGCGAATGCGCCACGCTGAAGGACGACAAGAAGAAGGCCGCCTGCGTGAAGGAAATGGACGAGTACTACGCCACCACGGTGCGCCACGGACGCACCCGCAACGGTGCCGTCTACATGCCGCCGTTCGAGGGCGTGATGCAGCAGGAAGCGGTCTGGGCCATCAAGAGCTACCTCGAAACCCGCCGCGAGAAGCCGCTGTGATCTCCCGTCGCCGGTTGCTGGGTGCCGCCGCGGCACTGGCGCCGCTGTCCGCGCCGCTCCGTGCCGAGGGCAGCGCGCTGGAACGCGTGCGGCGCAGCGGGAGGCTGGTGGTGGCGGTCTACCAGGACATGCCGCCGTTCAACCTGAACGGTCAGGGCGTCGATGTCGATCTGGCCGCGGTGCTGGCCGACAGCGTGGGCGTGCCGCTCAGCCTGTTGCCGATCCCGGCCGGCGAGAGCGTCGGCGACGACCTGCGCAACGCCGTCTGGCGCGGCCACTACCTCGGCTGGGGTCCGGCCGACGTGATGCTGCATGTGCCGATGGACCGCCCGCTGATCGAGGCCAATCCGCAGGTGGAGGTGTTCGGCGCCTACTACCGCGAGACGGTCATGCTGGCCTGGGACAGCGAGCGCGGTCCGACGCCCGAGACCATCGAGGCCCTGCGCGGGCAGAAGATCGCGGTGGCGGGCGTGTCCCTGCCGGGCTACCTGCTGGCCAGCGCCGACTCCGGCGCCCTCCGCGACACGCTCAGCACCCAGCACGCCGACGGCGTGGCAGCGGCGAAGACCCTGCTCTCCGGCGAGGTGGTGGCGGCCGCCGGCCTGGCCTCCGAACTGGAAGCGACGCTCGCCGGCCAGCCGCGCTACAAGATCGTGCCGCTGCCGCCGATCCCGCGAGCGCCGCGCAACGGCTGGGTGGTCGGCTGTGCCGTGAAGCGCGGCGCGACCGACCTGGCGCAGGTGATGCAGCGCCGCCTGATCGACCTCAACAACGGCACAGGCCTGCGCGATCTCTTCCGGCGCCACAACGTCGTCTGGCGTGGCTGATCGCCGCCGACCGGCCTCGGCGCCGGTCAATAGCTGCGGCCCTTGCGGTATTGCGCATGGGCGCGCCGCGCCAGCGGGCTGACGGCGGCGATCGCCGCCTGCGACGCGCCCGCGTGCGCATGGCAGACCGCGAGGCCGAGCGCATCGGCTGCGTCCCGGCTCGGCTCACCGGGCAGCGACAGCAGCCGCGCCACCATGGCCTGCACCTGCTCCTTGCGGGCGTGGCCGTGGCCGACGATCGCCTTCTTCATCTGCAACGCGGTGTACTCGGCCACGGCCAGATCGCCCGACACCAGCGCCGCCAGTGCCGCGCCCCGGGCCTGACCGAGCAACAGCGTCGATTGCGGATTGACGTTGACGAACACGATCTCGACCGCGGCGCAGTCCGGCTGGTAGCGCGCCGCGACCTCGCGCACACCCTCGAAGATGATCTTCAGCCGCCCTGGCAGGTCGCCGTTCGGCAGCGCGTCGGTGCGCACCGTGCCGCTGGCGATGTAGTGCAGCCGCGACCCCTCGCACTCGACCACGCCGAATCCGGTGGTGCGCAGCCCTGGATCGATGCCGAGGATCCGTGTCGCCATCAGAAGCTCAGGTTGAAGTACCAGCGCACGGAATGGAAGAACACCGGCGCCGCGAAGCACAGCGGCGCCACGCGGTCGAGCAGGCCCACCGCACCGGTGACCGAGGCGCGGTTGCCCCAGTAGTGCACGCCGGCGTCGCGCTTGAGCGCCTTCATCACGAACTCGCCCATCGTGCCGCAGGCACTGGCGATCAGCGCCATCACCATCGCCTGCCCCGGCTTGAAGGGTGTGATCCAGTACAGCAGACCGCCGACGATCGCCGCCACCAGCGCGCCGATCAGCCAGGCACGGTAGCTGAAGCTGCGGCTGATGTGGCGCGCCACGGGGCGGCGGCGCAGGCGCCGGCTCGCGGCCTCCTGAGCGATGTGGGCCACCGCGACCACCAGCACCAGGAAGAACACCAGGAAGGCCCCGCGATCCTCGCGGTTCGGAAACTGCAGCAGCAACAGCGCCGGCGTGTGGCTCATGCCGTAGACGCAGACCATGATGCCCCACTGGATCTTCGCGTTGCGCTCGAGGAAGCGCTCCGGGTCGCCGGCCAGCGCGCTCACCACCGGGATCGCCAGGAAGATGTAGACCGGAATGAAGACCGAAAACAGGTCGAAATTGCGGTTGGCCACCAGCAGGTACTGCAGCGGCAGCACGATGAAGAAGGCCAGGATCAGGCTGCGGTGATCGCTGCGCCGCGTGTGCATCAGAGTGATGTACTCGCGCAGCGCCAGGAAGCTGAGCACGCCGAACAGCAGTGTCGCCCCCGCCGCACCCGACACCCAGGCGAGCCAGAACACCGAGGCGCCGATCCACAGGGCGCGCAGCTCGCGCTTGAACCGTTCGTGCCGGTCGCGGCTCTCTTCACCGCGCTCGCGCAGCGAGCGCAGCAGGGCCACGGCGCTGATCAGCAGCAGCGCGCCGAACACCAGCAGGAACAGCAGGCCCACCTGCTGCGAGGCACTGAGCTGCCGCAAGCCGCTCATGCCGCGACGTCCTTCAGCACGACCACGGCCGCGCGTGCGCGGTCGAGGAAGTCGCGCTTGCTCTCGCCGGGCGTCAGCGGCGCCAGCGGCGCGCCGAAGGTCACCGAGCACAGGATGGGCACCGGCACCACCTCCCCCTTGGGCATCACGCGCTGCACGTTGTCGATCCATGCGGGGATCAACTGCACCGTGGGGAACTGCTCGGCCAGGTGGTACAGGCCGCTCTTGAAGGCCTGCGGGTCGCCGCGGTTGCTGCGCGTGCCCTCGGGGAAGATCACCAGCGAGTCACCGCTTCGCAGGGCCTCGACGAGGGGCTCGAGCGGGTCCTGGTCGTCCGTGCGCTGGCGCGCCACGTAGACCGCGTTGAACACCTCGCGCGTGATCCAGTGGCGCAGCGGGCTGGCGGTCCAGTAGTCCTTCGCGGCGATCGGCCTCGTACGGGCGCGCAGGTCGCGCGGCAACGCGGCCCAGATCAGGACCCAGTCGAGGTGGCTCTGGTGGTTGGCGAAGTAGATGCGCTGCTCTGCCTTCGGCGGGCAGCCGTACCAGTGCCCCTGCGCCCCGGTGATGAGCCGTGCCAGGAAGGACAGCAACAGGCCTACCGAGTCGGCGGCGGCGGACATGGTCCCCTGCTATTCGGAGCACGCGCCACGGGGCACCGCAGCCGGCCGTGCTCAGTGCCTGAAGTGACGCACACCTGTCAGCACCATCGCGATGCCGCGTTCGTTGGCGGCGGCGATCACCTCGTCGTCGCGCAGGCTGCCGCCGGGCTGGATGACGCTGCGCGCTCCGGCATCGGCCAGCACGTCGAGGCCGTCGCGGAACGGGAAGAAGGCGTCGCTCGCGACCGCCGAGCCGGCCAGGCTCAGGTCGGCGTGGCTGGCCTTGATGCTGGCGATGCGCGCGCTGTCGAGCCGGCTCATCTGGCCGGCGCCGACGCCGAGCGTCATGCCGTCGCCGCAGAACACGATGGCATTGCTCTTGACGAACTTGGCCACCTTCCACGCGAACAGCAGGTCGGCCAGCTGTCCGTCGGTCGGCGCCAGCTTCGTGACGACTTTCAGGTCCTGCAGTCCGAGCACGTGGTTGTCGGCGCTCTGGATCAGCAGACCCGAGCCGACGCGCTTGATGTCGTGCGAATTGAGGCCGCGCGACCAGGCGTCGGGCGCGTCGCGCTGCACGCCGTCGAGCGAGATCTGCAGCACGCGCGTGTTGGCCTTGGCGGCGAACACGGCGCGCGCCTCGTCGGTATAGCCGGGGGCGATCAGCACCTCGACGAACTGCTTCGCGATCGCCTGCGCTGCCGCGCCGTCGACCGGAACGTTGAAGGCGATGATGCCGCCGAACGCGGAGGTCGGGTCGGTGCGGAAGGCCTTGCCATAGGCCTCGGCCGCGTTGGCGCCGAGGGCCACGCCGCAGGGGTTGGCGTGCTTGACGATCACGCAGGCCGGCCCGTCGACGGAAGCGTCGAAGCCTTTCACGCACTCCCACGCCGCATCGGCGTCGGCGATGTTGTTGTACGACAGCTCCTTGCCCTGCAGCTGCACGGCGCTCACCAGCGAGCCAGGCGCCGGGTGCAGGTCGCGGTAGAACGCGGCGCTCTGGTGCGGGTTCTCGCCGTAGCGCAGGTCCTGCAGCTTGACGAAGCGGCCGTTGCTTTGCGCCGGGAACTCGGCGCGCGTGCCGTCGGGGCGCAGCGCCGACAGGTGGTCGCTGATGGCCGCGTCGTAGTTGCTGATGCGGTTGAAGGCCGCGACCGCAAGCGCGAAGCGCGTGCTCTCGCTCACCCGGCCGTCCTGCTGCAGGTCGGCCAGCACGCCGGCGTACTGCGAGGCGTCGGTCAGCACCGCCACGTCCTTCCAGTTCTTGGCGGCCGAACGCACCATCGCCGGTCCGCCGATGTCGATGTTCTCGATCGCGTCCTCCAGCGTGCAGCCGGGCTTCGCGACTGTGGCCTCGAAGGGGTAGAGGTTGACCACCAGCAGGTCGATCGTCTCGATGCCGTGCGCGGCCAGCGAGGCCATGTGCGCCGGCAGGTCGCGGCGCGCCAGCAGGCCGCCGTGGATGGTCGGGTGCAGCGTCTTCACGCGACCGTCGAGCATTTCGGGGAAGCCGGTGTGGTCGGCCACCTCGGTGACCGGGAGGCCGCTGTCGGCCAGCAGCCTGGCCGTGCCACCGGTCGAGAGCAGCTTCACGCCCAGCGCATGCAGGGACCGGGCGAGTTCGACGATGCCGGTCTTGTCGGAAACGGAGAGGAGGGCGGTGGCCATGGCGGTCGTGGAAGCGGGGTAGGGGCGGAAAACGGAGTACGGCGCGCTCAGGGCTTGATGAGCTTGTGCTCGAGCAACTTGCGCCGCAGGGTGTTGCGGTTGATGCCCAGCCACTCGGCGGCGCGTGACTGGTTGCCTTCGGCGTGCTGCATCACCACGTCGAGCAGCGGCTTCTCGACCACCTGCAGCACCATGTCGTAGATGTTGCGCGGATCGGCGCCGCGCAGGTCCTTGAAGTAGGCATCGAGGCCCTCGCGAATGCACGCGTCGATGTGCTTCTTGGTCATGCAGCCTCTTGTTCGAAGGACGGTTCGAGCGCCGCTGCTGCTTGCGGCAGCAGCTCATGCTCGACCCCGAGGGCATCGAAGAAATCGCCGACAGCGGCGACTTGCGCCTCGCAGCGCTCCAGTGTGTTCATTCGGGCGCGGAACAGGGCACCGCCCGGCAACGCGTGCACTGCCCAGCCGATGTGCTTGCGCGCGGTGCGCACGCCGGCGTATTCGCCGTACAGGCCGTAGTGGTCGTGCAGGTGTTCGATCAACCAGGCCTTGGCCTGCGCGGTACGCGGCGGCGGCAGGCGCTCGCCGGTGGCGAGGAAGTGCGCGATCTCGCGGAAGATCCACGGCCGCCCCTGCGCAGCGCGGCCGACCATCACCGCGTCGGCGCCGGTTGCGGCGAGCACGTCGCGCGCCTTCTCGGGCGAGTCGATGTCGCCGTTGGCGACCACCGGCACCTGCACCGCGGTCTTCACCGCGCGCACGGTGTCGTGTTCGGCCGAGCCGGCGTAGCCCTGCTCGCGCGTGCGGCCGTGCACCGTCAGCATCGCGATGCCGAGCGACTCGGCGCCGCGCGCCAGCGCCACCGCATTGCGGTTCTGCATGTTCCAGCCGGTGCGCATCTTCAGCGTCACCGGCACGCCGTGCGGCGCGCAGGCGGTGACCACCGCCTCGACGATGCGCAGCGCGAGCGACTCGTCGCGCATCAGCGCCGAGCCGGCCCACACGTTGCAGACCTTCTTGGCCGGGCAGCCCATGTTGATGTCGATGACCTGCGCGCCGCGGTCGATGTTGTAGGCGGCGGCCTCGGCCATCATCAGCGGCTCGGTGCCGGCGATCTGCACCGCGATCGGCGCGACCTCACCGTCGTGGTTGGCACGCCGCGAGGTCTTCAGGCTGTGCCAGAGTTCCTTGCGCGAGGTGACCATCTCGCTCACCGCATAGCCGGCGCCGAGCCGCTTGCACAGCTGGCGGAACGGTCGGTCGGTGACGCCCGCCATCGGTGCCACGAACAGCCGGTTCGGGAGCTCGATCGAGCCGATGCGCAGGGGAGACACGGGAGGCGGTGTGCTTAAAAAGAGGGCAGAGTATAGCGGCGCGATCCGGGCAGGTCGGGCACCGATCGGTGGCGCTGCTTGCTGCGCTGCATCGACAATCCACATCGATGGAGAGCTGGCTCGAATCGATGCTCGCCGTGCTCGCGTTGCCGAAGTTCGGCCTGAGCACGGTGTTCGTCGTCGCCTTCGTCTCGGCCACGCTGCTGCCGTTCGGTTCGGAGCCGGCGGTGTTCGGCCTGGTCAAGCTCGACCCGCAGTTGTTCTGGCCGGCCGTGCTGGTGGCCACCGCCGGCAACACGCTCGGCGGCGCGGTCACGTGGTGGATGGGTTACGGCGCCGAGCGTGCCTACGAGCGCGTGAAGCACAGGCCGGCCGACGCGCGCGTGCTGAAGTGGCTCGAGCGCTTCGGCCCGCCGGCCTGCCTGCTGAGCTGGCTGCCGGTGGTCGGTGACCCGCTGTGTGCGGTGGCTGGCTGGCTGCGGCTGCCGTTCTGGCCCTGCCTGCTCTACATGGCGATCGGCAAGTTCGCGCGCTACCTGACGATGACGGCGCTGCTGCTGTGGGTGTTGCCGGGGCAGTTTCACCCCTGACGAGCGGTGCGCTCCGGCGCCGCCGTCAGGCCGTGAGCGCGGCGTCCAGCGCGTCGAGCGTCGTCTCGAGCCGGCGCAGCGCCTCGTTGGCGCGGCCGACCGGCGTCGGGCGCGTGTCGAGCAGCGTGCGCCGCGGGTCGTCGAGCGCGGCGCTCCAGCCGAGGCCGTGGCGAGCCAGCCGCGGGCCGAGTGCGGCGCGGCGCGCGCGCAACTGAGTCCGCGTGGCCTGGTAGGCGTGCTCGGCCATGCGGCGGCGCTGCGAGTAGCTGAACGGGTTGGTGAAGAACACCTTGGCGTCGCGCGCGTCGGGCTCGAACAGCAGGATGTCGGTGTCGGGGTGGAGTTGGTCGTACTGGCGCAGGCCGAGCTCCATGCGCGAGCGGATCAGCGTGCGGAACGTCTGGCTCAGCACCTGCGGCAGGCCGCCGTCGACCAGCCGCGCCAGCGGCGCCCTGGCACCGTCCGCCGGCCTGTGCGCGTCGGCGGGGCTGTCGTAGGGCACCAGCGGATTCAGGCAGATCAGCAGGTCCAGGCCCTCGTCGAGCAGGACCGAGGCATGCAGCGTCTTGCGCAGCACGCCATCGACGTAGCAGCGGCCGTCGATCTCGACCGGCGGGAACAGTCCGGGCAGCGCGGCGCTGGCCTGCACGGCGAGCGAGATCGGCACGTGGTCGTGGCCCGGCAGGCCGAAGGGCCGGGCGTCGCCGCTGTCGAGGTCGACCGCCACCAGCACCAGCCGGCGCGCCAGCGTGCGGAAGTCGTTGCTGCGGCCGGGCGCGCCGAACACGCGGCTCAGGTGCTGGTGGACCGTGCGGTTGGAGAACAGGCCGGTCGGCATGGCGCGGCCGAGCTGGTCGAGCACCTGGCTGCGGGTGGCGAAGCCCAGCGCATAGTCCAGAGCCGCGCCGCCGGCCAGACCGGGCGCCCGCGCGAGGCGCTTCGCGAACTCGCCCCAGGCCGGCCGCATCAGCAGCGCGGGGTCGAACACGTCGTCCGGCGGCCCCTCGTTCTCGATGAAGGAGCGGCACAGCTCACGCGGCCCGATGCCGTTGGCCAGTCCGGCGGCCACGAAGCCGCCGGCCGACACGCCCACGTAGCCCTGGCACTGAGTGAGGCGCAGGCCAGTGATCGATTCCTCGAGCGCGCACAGTGCGCCGATCTCGTAGATCGCGCCCAATGGCCCGCCGCCGGCCAGCGCGAGACCGATGCGCGGCATCATCGGAACTGGCAGCCACCGGGCTCGATGGCGCGGTTGGCGGCGTGGACGTAGGCGCTGCCGTTCCAGTGATAGACCGCCATGCAGCCGCCGGGGTTGGCGACCCCCAGGTCGGCGTAGCCGAGGTGTTCACCGCCGGTCGGCAGCACCTCCACGCCGGGCAGGAAGCCGAGCAGGTCGACCCACGCGCCGCCGGCGTTCTGCATGAACAGCGCGACGTTGCCGCCACGGGCCGGGCCGAAGCAGGGCGAGGACGCCAGGAACAGCAGCACTTCGTCGCGGCCATCGTGGTTGATGTCCAGCCGCTCGGTCTGCGGCTTCAGTGCCGTGGCGCACGCCTCTCGGTAGTGCTCGTTGCCGCGGCGCTGCAGGCCGGCGGCCGCGAAGACCGCCGCCTCGTCGCTGCCGGGCGATGGGGCGGTCGCGCCGGTGGCCGGTCCGATCGGCGCGCCACCGATCAGGGCCGCCAGACCGAGGGCGAGTGGGGATCGCATCGGCGAAGGTGCGCGGCCCGGTGCGGCGCGCTCAGGCCGCGCGCTTGCGCGGAGCGGCGCGCTTGGCGGCGGCCTTGCGGGGTGCGGCGGCCTTCGCGGCCGTCTTGGCGGGTGCCGCCTTGCGGGCCGCAGGGGCCTTGGACAGGCGGGCCACATTGGCACTGAGGGTGTCGATGCGATGGATCAGCGCATCGATGTCCTTGCTCGACGGCACGCCGAGCTTGCCCAGCGCCTTCGCGACGCGCTCCTCGAAGATCGATTCGAGCTTGTCCCACTGCTGGCCGGCGCGCGCCTGCACGTCGTCGGACAGCTTCGTCATGCGGTTGCTCACCTCACCCAGCTTCTCTTCCGCGGCCGCCTGGGTCCTGCGCTGGATCGAGACACCTTCCTTCACCAGCGACTCGAACACCTTGCCGCCTTCGCCCTGGGCCTTGGCGAACGCGCCGAGCCCGGCCTGCCAGATCTGCTGGGCCGAGTCCTTGACCGAGTTCGCGAGCTGGCTGTCGAACAGTTGTGCCATCGAAGGTGTGCCCGCGGCGGCACTCTGCTTGTCCGCGAGTTTCTGCAGCTTCTTGACCATGCTTGTGTTCCTTGTGGATCCGGCGCGGCGCTTCACAGCGAAGCCCTCGCCGGAGGCACTATAGAAGCGCGGGCTAGAAGTCGCAGCCTAAAGGCGAGCGAATCGTCCGGGTGCATCAGGCGCCCCGGGAAAGTCCCGAGCGCGGCACGCGCTGCGGGGCGATCGTGCACCGCCCGCGGTGGACAAGAATGAGCAGGCACCCGCGGCAGCAACAGCAAGGAGGATGGCATGCAGTATTTCGTCACCGGGGCCACCGGCTTCATCGGCAAGCGGCTGGTCAGGAAACTGCTCGACCGGCGCGGCTCGACCGTGCACTTCCTGTTGCGGCCCGAGAGCGAGGGCAAGCTGCCCGAACTGCTGGCCTACTGGGGCCTCAGCGGCGCTGCCAAGGCCCGCGCGGTGCCGGTCTACGGCGACCTGACGGCGAAGAAGCTGGGGGTGGCCGCCGATGCAATCAAGGCGCTGAAGGGTCGCATCGATGCGATCTACCACCTCGCCGCGGTCTATGACCTGGGCGCCGACGAGGCCGCGCAGGTGCAGGTCAACATCGAGGGAACGCGCAGCGCGGTGGAGTTCGCGCAGGCGATCCAGGCCGGGCATTTCCACCACGTCTCGTCGATCGCGGCGGCCGGGCTGTACGAGGGCGTGTTCCGCGAGGACATGTTCGATGAAGCCGAGGGCCTGGACCATCCGTACTTCATGACCAAGCACGAGTCCGAGAAGATCGTGCGCAAGGAATGCAAGCTGCCGTGGACCGTGTTCCGCCCGGCGATGGTGGTCGGCGACTCCGCCACCGGCGAGATGGACAAGATCGACGGCCCCTACTATTTCTTCAAGCTGATCCAGCGCATGCGCCAGTTGCTGCCGCCCTGGATGCCGGCGGTGGGGCTGGAGGGCGGGCGCGTGAACATCGTGCCGGTGGACTTCGTCGTCGCGGCGCTCGACCACATCAGCCATGCGAAGCTGGAGCTCGACCGCAAGTGCTTCCACCTGGTCGACCCGGTCGGCTACCGCGTCGGCGACGTACTCGACATCTTCAGCAAGGCCGCCCATGCACCGAAGATGAACCTGTTCGTCAACGCGGCGCTGCTGGGCTTCATTCCCAAGAGCGTGAAGAAGGGCCTGATGGCGCTGGCGCCGGTGCGCCGGGTGCGCAACGCGGTGATGAAGGACCTGGGGCTGCCCGAGGACATGCTGACCTTCGTCAATTACCCGACGCGCTTCGACTGCCGCGACACGCAGGCGGCGCTGAAGGGCAGCGGCATCGCCTGCCCCAACCTGAAGGACTACGCCTGGCGCCTGTGGGACTACTGGGAGCGCCACCTCGATCCCGATCTGTTCATCGACCGCAGCCTGCGCGGCACGGTCGGCGGCAAGGTGGTGCTGGTCACGGGCGGCAGCTCGGGCATCGGCCTGGCGGCTGCCTGCAAGTTCGCCGAGGCCGGCGCGGTGACGGTGATCTGTGCGCGAGACGCCGACAAGCTCGACGAGGCCGTGAAGGAGATCAAGGCCTTCGCCGGCAAGGACGCCAAGGTGTTCAGTTACTCGGTCGACATCGCCGACGAGGCCGGCTGCAAGAGCTTCCTCGAGGCACTGCACGCCGAGCACGGTGGCGTCGATTTCCTGATCAACAACGCCGGCCGATCGATCCGCCGCGCGATCGAGAACAGCTACGAGCGCTTCCACGACTTCGAGCGCACGATGCAGCTCAACTACTTCGGCTGTCTGCGGGTGACGATGGGCGTGCTGCCGGCCATGGTCGCCAAGAAGAAGGGCCACATCGTGAACATCAGCTCGATCGGCGTGCTGACCAATGCGCCCCGCTTCTCGGCCTATGTGGCGAGCAAGGCCGCGCTGGACGCGTGGACGCGCTGTGCGTCCAGCGAGTACGCCGACACCGGCATCAGCTTCACGACCATCAACATGCCGCTGGTGCGCACGCCGATGATCGCGCCGACCAAGATCTACAACAACGTCCCGACGCTGGCACCCGAGGAGGCGGCCGACATGATCGCCCAGGCCTGCGTCTACAAGCCGGTGCGCATCGCCACGCGCCTGGGCACTGCCGGGCAGGTGCTGCACGCGCTGGCGCCGCGCGTCGCGCAGATCGTCATGAACACCAGCTTCCGCATGTTTCCCGACAGCGAAGCGGCCAAGGGCGAGAAGGGCGCGAAGCCGCAGCTGTCGGCCGAGGCGGTGGCGCTGCAGCAGATGATGCGCGGCATCCACTTCTGACGCGCGGCGAACGCGCCGCTCGGCCGGTTGCGGCCGGCGCAGATTTCAGTGCGCGTGGGGGCCCGGCTCATGGCCGTGGCGGTGGTCCTGGGTGGCGGTGAGTGATGCACCGCGGCAGCGATTGATCTCGATGGACACGTGCGCCAGGCCGGCCAGGCCGTCGAGCCGGTCGCGGTAGTGGTCGGCGGCAAGCGGCGTGTCGGCCACCAGCGTGGCCTGGCAGGCGAACTGCGCATCGCCGACACGCCACAGGTGCAGGTCGGCCACGCGCGCGTCGCCGTCGGATTCGAGCTGCTCGCGCACCTGATGCGCGAGCGGATGGTCCATCTCGCGATCGAGCAGGATCGTCGACGTCTGTCGCAGCAGGCCGAACGACCAGACCGCGATCAGCGCCGCGCCCAGCAGGCCGACGAGCGGGTCGACCCACACCCAGCCGGCGTACTTGCCGGCCAGCAGCGCACCGATCGCCAGCACGGAGGTGGCGGCATCGGCCAGCACGTGCAGGTAGGCGGCGCGCAGGTTCAGGTCCTTGCCGTCGGTGGCGGCATGGGCATGCTCCTGTCCGGTGTGTTCGACGGCGTGTGCGTGATGTGCGTGATGGTCGTGGTGGCCGTGATCGTGGCCGGTGTGCCCAGGGCCGGGCGCGTGATCGTGGCCGCCGTGCAGCAGCTTCGCGCACACGGCGTTGACGGCCAGCCCGATCGCGGCGACGACCAGCGACTCGTCGTAGGCCACCGGCTCCGGCGCCCACAGGCGCAGGCCCGACTCGACCGCGATGCCGATCGCCACCACGCCCAGCAGTACGGCGCTGGTGTAGGCCCCCAGCACCTCGACCTTCCAGGGCCCGAGCGAGAAGCGGGCATCGCCGGCCCAGCGACGCGCCAGCGCATAGCTCAGCGCCGCCACGCCGATGGCGGCGGCGTGCGTGCCCATGTGCCAGCCATCGGCCAGCAGGGCCATCGAGTGCCACCACCAGCCGGCCGCGATCTCGGCGATCATCATCACGAGCGTGATGCCGATCACCCAGTGGGTACGCCGTTCGGCGGCCCCACGGTCGGCGGCGAAGTCGTGGCGGTGCTGCCAGGGGCTGAGGTCGTGCGCGTGCATGGGCCCTAGCTTAGCCGGCAGAGGCGCGGCCCGGTGGGCGGTGACCTCCGCCGTCGCGCGCTGTCGCGCGCCTCACTTCGCGAGTTCGATTGCCGTGACGGTGTAGACCCCGTCGATGCGGTCGACGCTGAAGCGCACCTTGTCGCCCGCCTTCACCTTGGCCAGCAGCGCTGGGTCCTTGACCTGGAACACCATGCTCATCGGCGGCATGTCGAGGTGCGCGATCTCGCCGTGCTTGAGCGTGATCTTGTTCTGCGCGGCATCGACCTTGCGCACCTCGCCGTCGATCAGGGGCTGGGCACCCGCCAGCGTCGTGGCGGCGGCGAGCAGCAGGGCGGTCATGGGGCTTTTCTTCATCGGGCGGCTCCGTGTCGCGGGTCCCGTTCAGGGGTAGGCCTGGTAGACGGCCGAACGGCCGTCGCGCTGCACCAGCAGTACCTCGTAGGGATCTCGGCGGCCGCCGTACTCCGGGCCGTCCATGCCGGGCGAACCGATCGGCATGGCCGGCACGGCCAGCCCCACGGCCTGTGGCCGCTCCCTCAGCAGTCGCCGCACCTCGCGCGCCGGCACATGGCCCTCGATCGCATAGCCGCCCACGCTCGCGGTGTGGCACGAGCCGTAGCGCAGCGGCATGCCCAGGCGGGCTCGCGCATCGGTGTTGCCGTCGTCGTGGGCCCGCACCATGAAGCCGTGGGCTTCGAGATGCCGGATCCAGTCCTTGCAGCAGCCGCAGGTCGGGCTCTTCCAGACGTCGATCAGCGGCCGGCCGGGCTCGGCCGACGCGGGCAGGACCGGTATCGCGAGCAGCGCACACAGGCGGGTCAGGGTGCGGCGGCGGTCGGCTTTCGGGGGGTGTTGCATGGTTGGTTCTGATCGCTGAAGTGGTGGTCGGGGCAGGCCGGGCCTGCGTCAGTGCGGGCCGTGCCGGTCGGGCTTGCGGACCTGGACCTCGATCTCGCGGGCCGGACGGTTGCGCGCCGGCATCGCCGAGCGACCCGGGTCCCGATCGCGCGCGGGCGTGGCCAGCGCACCGGTCCATTCGTAGGCCACGGTGCCGGCGGGGTGGTCGAACCAGCCGGGGTCACCGTAGTCGCCCGGCTTCTGATCCCGGCGCACCTTCAGCACGGTGAACATGCCGCCCATCTCGACCGAGCCGAACGGGCCGGCGCCGCTCATCATCGGCACGGTGTTGTCGGGCAGGGGCATCGGCATCTCGGCCATGTCGGCCATGCCGCGCTCGCCCATCACCATGTAGTCGGGCACGAGCTGCGTGATCTTCGAGACCACCTCGCGGTGGTCGACGCCGATCATCGTCGGCACACCGTGCCCCATGGCATTCATCGTGTGGTGGCTCTTGTGGCAGTGGAAGGCCCAGTCGCCTTCCTCGTCGGCCCGGAACTCGATCTGGCGCATCTGGCCCACCGCCACGTCGGTGGTCACCTCAAGCCAGCGCGTGCCCTTCGGCGTCGGCCCGCCGTCGGTGCCGGTGACCGCGAACTCGTGGCCGTGCAGGTGGATCGGGTGGTTGGTCATCGTCAGGTTGCCGATGCGGATGCGCACCTTGTCGTTCTTGCGGACGTTGAGCGTGTCGATGCCCGGGAACACGCGGCTGTTCCAGCTCCACAGGTTGAAGTCGAGCATCGTCATGACCTTCGGCGTGTAGGCACCGGGATCGATGTCGTAGGCGTTGAGCAGGAACACGAAGTCGCGATCGACCTCGTCGATCAGAGGGTGCTTCTGTTTCGGGTGCGTGATCCAGAAGCCCATCATGCCCATCGCCATCTGCACCATCTCGTCGGCATGCGGGTGGTACATGAAGGTGCCGGGGCGGCGCGCGACGAATTCGTAGACGAAGGTCTTGCCGGGTTGTATGGCGGGTTGCGTGAGCCCGCCGACGCCGTCCATGCCGTTGGGCAGGCGCTGGCCGTGCCAGTGGACGGTGGTGTGCTCGGGCAGCTTGTTGGTGACGAAGACGCGCACGCGGTCGCCTTCCACCACCTCGATGGTCGGCCCCGGGCTCTGGCCGTTGTAGCCCCAAAGATGCGCCTTGAAGCCGGGGGCCATCTCCCGCACCACCGGTTCGGCGACCAGGTGGAACTCCTTGACGCCGTTGTTCATGCGCCAGGGCAGCGTCCAGCCATTCAGGGTGACGACCGGGTTGTAGGGCCGGCCGCGCTCGGGCACCAGTGGAGGCATCGTGTCGGGCGAGTGCTGCGTCACCGGTTCGGGCAGCGCGGCCATCGCGACCTTGCTGACGGCGGCGGCGCTGACGGCCGCAGTGACCGCGCCGGCACGGCCGAGGAAGTTGCGTCGGGAAACCATCGGAGGTCCTTCCTGGCGTTCAGTGGTCGGCGCCGACATCGCCGGCAGCCGGGCTGCTGCCGAGCGCCAAGGCCGCGCCCGACAGTCCGGGTTTTCCGATCAACGCCATCTCGAGATCGGCCTGGGCGAGCCAGAAGTCGCGCAGCGACTCGATGCAGGCGTTGACGCCGGCGATCTGCGAGCGCGCGGCCGCGAGCAGCTCGAACACGCCGATCAGCATGCCGTTGTAGCGCAGCACGTTCTCCTCGGCGATGCGCTGGCGCAGCGGGACGAGCTCGTCGCGGTGGTGGCGCGCGATGTCCCAGGCCGAGCGATAGGCCCCATAGGCCTCGCGCACTTCCGAGCGGGCGTTGACCGCCGTCTCTGCGGCGCGGCTCAGCGCCTGCATATAGACCGCTTCGGCGCGCGCGACGCGCGCGCCGCCCCAGTCGAACAGCGGCAGCTCCAGCCCCAGCTCCCAACCCGTCTGCGTCGGTGCCTCGTTCGAACTGTTGTGGGCCCGGCCCAACTCCAGCACGTTGACGAAGCGCGTCGTCCTCGTGAGACCGAGGCTCTTCGCGGTCTGCTCCGCCGCGAGCTTGGCCCCCTGGACGTCCAGGCGCTGAGCCAGTGCGGCGCGCTCGATCTCGGGCTGATCCGTCGGAGCCTCTGGCAGGTCGGGCAGCCGCTCGGGCAACTGGAAGCGCGTCTGCGGGCCCCACAGGCCCATCAACCGCGTCAGTCTCTCGCGCGAGGCCAGCGCGGCGTGCTCGGCTCGAGCCATGCCCAGCGTCGCGTCGGCGTAGAAGCCCTGCTCGCGCAGGCGCTGCAGCTTGTTGAAGTTGCCGACTTCGGCCATGCGCCGAGCCAGTTCGGCGCCGGCCTCGGCCGCCTGCTGCACCTGGCGCCGGTAGCGCACCGTCTCCTCGGCGGCGACCGCGTTGAAGTAGGCCTTGCGGGCCTCGGACGCCAGCGACAGCAGCTGCAACGTGACGACGCCGCGGGTCTGTGCGAAGCGCCGCTCCTCGACCTGGCGCACGAGCGGCATCGCCAGCAGCCGCGCGAGATTGAGGTGGTAGCCGCGCTCGAGTTCGATCTCGTCGCCGCGTTTCAGTCGGCCGAAGCTGATGCCCGGGTTCGGCAGGCGACTGGCCTGCACCAGCTCGGCCTCGCCGATGCCCAGCTCGAAGAACCGGGCCTGGAGCCCCTTGTTGTTGAGCAGCGCGACCTGCACCGCATCGTCGACCGTGAGTGGACGCGTGAGCAGTTCGGCCACGCGGGTATCGATGCGGTTCTGATTCTCGGCAGTCCGGGCCCAGACGACGTCCTTGCCGAGACGCTCCTGGGCCACCTGCTCGACGGTGTCGAAGCCGCCATCGGGGCTGAACGAGGCGCAGCCGGCCAGCGCGAGGCTCGCCAGCACGAGCGGCAGGCCGCGGGCCGCTGCGGCGCAGGCGTGTCGTGGTGTCGTCATCGCTCGCTTCTCAGTGATGGTGATGAGGAGCGCCGTGGGGCGTCGACGGGGCTCCGGTCGATTCACTCGCGGCGGGCGTGACCGGCGCAGCGTTTGCCGGCCGCGAGGCCTGCGATGCCTCGCGCGCATAGGCGCGCCAGCCCCCGATGCGGCCGACCGCGTCGTTCGCGTCCTTCCAGGACTGCAGCCTCGTGTCGCCGTGGCGGCTGTAGCCGGTGAACGCCGATGGAGGGGTGAAGGTCGGGACGGCCGCGCTGGCGTTCAGCGGGTCGGGGCGTTCGGTGGCCACAGCGGCCAGGGAGCAGGCCAGCAGGGCAACCGGCAACCAGCAGTGCGATCGGGACAGAGCCATGGAGCATCCTCGCGGGAACACGTTCGAGGTCCGGGCGGTCGGGACCGGCCGGGATCGAGGCGGCGGCGCTCGCGAGCGCGTGCCGAGGCACACGCCCGTCGGGCCGCGTCAGGCGAGGACGGTTCGGGGAGGGCGGTCGAGCCCGCCGATCGCGGGCTGGCCGGTATCGCGTGCGAGCGCGGGAATTGGCGCCTCGGCCGGCAGGGCGACCGTGGCCGATTCACCGTGCGGCACGATGCCGATCGCTGCGTGGCACCAGTCGCAGGACTGGCAGTTCGACGGCGCGGCGCCATTCTCATCGCCCTGATGGCAGGGCGGCAGCGCCGCCCCGGATGTGGCGGTGTGGTGGTCTGCGGAGAGTGCGACGGCGGGCGCCTCGGTGACCTGCGGCAGGCCCATGGAGGCCACCGCCCAACTGCGCAAAGGCAGCAGGGCCAGCATCAGGTAGAGGATCCAGGTGGCGCGGCGCATGAGGACAAAAGTATGCGTCAGACTGAGCCGGGGCTGCGGCGAAAAGTTCCGCGGCGCACGGTCCGGTGCAGGCGCTGGACTAGGGCGAACCCTAGAATCTCTTGCGACAGACCCTGAGTTCGGAGATCCCGTCATGGCCCCACCCGTTCCCGCCCCCTCGTCCGACCTGCCGAACATCGCTCCGCGCGACAAGGCAGAGATCCTCGCGCAGGCTCTGCCTTACATCCGCAAGTTCCACGGCAAGACGCTGGTCATCAAGTACGGCGGCAACGCCATGACGGACCCCGCGCTGCAGCAGGACTTCGCCGAGGACATCGTGCTGCTCAAGCTGGTGGGCATGAACCCGGTGGTCGTGCACGGCGGCGGGCCGCAGATCGACGAGGCGCTGTCGCGCCTGGGCAAGAAGGGCACCTTCATCCAGGGCATGCGCGTGACCGACGAGGAAACGATGGAGGTCGTCGAGTGGGTGCTCGGCGGTGAGGTGCAGCAGGACATCGTCGGTCTCATCAACGCGGTGGGCGGCAAGGCGGTCGGGCTCACTGGCCGCGACGGCGGCATGATCCGGGCGCGCAAGCTGAAGATGGTGGACAAGGACGACCCCAGCATCGAGCACGACGTCGGCCAGGTCGGCGAGATCACCGCCATCGACCCCGCGGTGGTCAAGGCGCTGCAGGACGACCAGTTCATCCCGGTCGTGAGCCCCATCGGCTTCGGCGAGCACAACGAGAGCTACAACATCAACGCCGACATGGTGGCGAGCAAGCTGGCCACCGTGCTGCAGGCGGAGAAGCTGATGCTGCTGACGAACACGCCGGGCGTGCTCGACAAGGCGGGCAAGCTGCTCACCAACCTGTCGGCCCGCGAGATCGACGAACTGTTCGCCGACGGCACGATCAGCGGCGGCATGCTGCCGAAGATCGCCGGCGCGCTGGATGCCGCGAAGAGCGGCGTCAATGCGGTGCACATCATCGACGGCCGGGTGCCGCATGCGATGCTGCTCGAGATCCTGAGCGACCAGGCCTACGGCACGATGATCCGGTCGCACTGAGCAGTGGCTGCCGCCGGCCGGCCGGTCGTCTGGCTGTTCGACCTCGACAACACGCTGCACGACGCCTCGCACGCGGCGTTCGGCCTGCTCGACGAGGCGATGAACGACTACATCGCGCAGGCGCTTCGGGTCGACGCGGCGCAGGCCGACTTCCTGCGGCTCGACTACTGGCGCCGCTACGGCGCCACGTTGTTGGGGCTGGAGCGGCATCACGGCATTCGCGCCGCGCACTTCCTCGAGCACACCCACCGCCTGCCGGACCTCGAGCAACGGCTGCGCGGGAGCCCGCGTGACCGCGCTGCGTTGCGAGCGTTGCCGGGGCGCAAGTTCGTGCTGACCAATGCGCCGGCCAGCTACGCCAAGCGCGTGCTGACGGCGCTCGACCTGGCGGATTGCTTCGAGGGCATCGTCAGCATCGAAGGCATGCGCCTGTTCGGTCATCTGCGCCCCAAGCCCGATGCACGCATGTTCCGGGTGGTGCTGGCGAGGCTGAAATTGCGGCCGGCGCAGTGCGTGCTGGTCGAGGACACGCTGGCCCACCAGCGCGCGGCGCGCGCCGTCGGACTGCGCACCGTCTGGATGCAGCGATATGTGTGGCGCAATGCTCATGGACCCGAAGTAGGTGCGCGCTTGCGTCGAAAGCCCGCTTATGTGTATGCAAGAATTCGCTCGCTTTCGACGCTAGCCACCCACTTCCTCCCCGCCCGCGCGCATGTCCGACACGCCGATCCCTGAGCCGCTGGATGCCGCCGACGACACGCCCGCCGAGGGGGTCGCCGCCGCAGCACCCGTGCGCAAGCGGCCCAAGCCGGGCGAGCGCCGCATCCAGATCCTCCAGACGCTGGCGTCCATGCTGGAACAGCCCGGTGCGGAGCGCATCACGACGGCGGCCCTGGCGGCCAAGCTCGACGTCAGCGAAGCGGCGCTGTACCGGCACTTCGCCAGCAAGGCGCAGATGTTCGAGGGGCTGATCGATTTCATCGAGAGCAGCGTGTTCACGCTGGTCAACCAGATCGTCGAGCGCGACACCGATCCGCGCGATCAGGTGCACAAGATGACCACCGTGCTGCTGCAGTTCGGCGAGAAGAACCCCGGCATGTCACGCGTGATGGCGGGCGATGCCCTGGTGTTCGAGAACGAGCGCCTGACGGCGCGCATGAACCAGTTCTTCGATCGCTTCGAGTCGCAGCTGCGACAGAGCCTGCGAGCGTTGGCCGAGGCCGGCGGGTCGCAGACGCCGACCGTCGATGCCCAGGCGCAGGCTTCGGTCCTCGTCAGCTTCGTGCTGGGCCGCTTGCAGCGCTATGCGCGTTCGGGCTTCAAGCGCCTGCCGAGCGAACACCTCGACGCGGCACTGCGGCAACTCGCCACCTGATCCGGCCCCGCCCCGGCGAGGGGCTTCGGCGCCCGCCCCTACACTCGGCGGCCATGAATCCCGAGTTTCTTTCCTTGATGCAGCAGGCCGAGCGCGTGCTCGCGCGGCTCGATGCCCTGCTGCCGGGGCCGGGCGCCCGGCCGGTGACGGCGCCGGACTGGTCGGCATCGATCGCCTTCCGCTACCGCCGGCGGGGTGCCTCGCTGCTGGGAGGCGGCTGGCTGGAGCCGGTCCGGCACGTGGCATCGATCCGGCTGGCCGACCTGAAGGAGGTCGAGCCCCAGAAGGAGCGCCTGGTGCGCAACAGCGAGCAATTCGTCAGCGGCCGGCCGGCCAACAACGTGCTGCTGACCGGCGCGCGTGGGACCGGCAAGTCCTCGCTGGTGAAGGCCTGCCTGAACGAGTTCGCGCCGCGCGGACTGCGCTTGATCGAGATCGACAAGGCCGATCTGGTGGATCTGCCCGACATCGTCGACTTGGTGGCCGAACGCGACGAGCGCTTCCTGGTGTTCTGCGACGACCTCAGCTTCGACGAGGGCGAGCCGGGCTACAAGGCGCTGAAGTCCATCCTCGACGGCTCGGTGGCGCAGTCGAGCGACAACGTGCTGATCGTGGCGACGTCCAACCGCCGCCACCTGCTGCCCGAATACATGAAGGAGAACCTCAGCTACCAGCACACCGAGGATGGCGAGGTGCATCCCGGCGAGGTGGTGGAGGAGAAGATCTCGCTGTCCGAACGCTTCGGGTTGTGGATCAGCTTCTATCCGTTCAGTCAGGACGAGTACCTGGCGATCGTCGCGCAGTGGCTGAGCGCCTTCGGCGCCGACGCGGACCACATCGCCGCGGCGCGACCCGAGGCGCTGGTCTGGGCGCTGGAGCGGGGTTCGCGCTCGGGCCGGGTGGCCTGGCAGTTCGCGCGTGACTACGCGGGGCGCGGCCGTCAGCGCGACGAGGTGCCGGGGTGAGCGAGCGCATGCCGGTCGATGTGGCGGTCGGGGTGCTGTTCGACGCGCAGGGGCGCTTCCTGATGACCTCGCGGCCGGACGGCAAGGTGTATGCCGGCTACTGGGAATTTCCGGGCGGCAAGCTGGAGGCCGGTGAAACGGTCGAGCAGGCACTGCGCCGCGAACTGCAGGAAGAATTGGGCATCTGCATTGCCGACGCGCAACTCTGGAAAACGGAGCTGATCGACTATCCGCACGCTCGCGTCCGGTTGCATTTCTGCAAGGTGCACGCGTGGAGCGGCGAACTGGAGATGCGCGAACGGCAGGCGGCGCGTTGGCAGATGCTGCCGGTCGAGGTACGCCCGATCCTGCCGGGAACGGTGCCGGTGCTGAATTGGCTGGCCGAGGAGCAGGCGTTTTCGGGCAGCACTCACGCGGACTAGCGCGCAGCCCGATGCTTCAGTGCTCGGCGTCGTCGCCTTCCACCGGCGGTGAGGCCTCGACGCGATAGCGTTCGTTGGCCCAGGCGCCCAGATCACCGTTCTTGCAGCGCTCGCTGCAGAAGGGGCGGTAGGGATTGGTCGACGCATAGATGCTGAACTGCCCGCAGCCCGGGCAGCGCACGGTGCGTGGCGGGATGTCGCTGCCGGTCATCGACGCAGGAGAGCGCTCGTCAGCACAGCGTGAGCTCGAAGCTCACATCGTCGCCGCTGGGCCGCAACCGGCCTTCACCATCTTGCCGCATGAGGCGGATCGACGCCATCAGGCGGTGGCCGCTGATCTCCGGCACCAGCCCGGCCGACTCTTCAAGACGCACCCGCATCAGGCTGAAGCTGCGCCCCGACGGCAAGCTCTGCTGGTACTGGCCGGCGGCGGCGAACACCATGTGCGGGCTGCCCGACTCGCGCAGCAGGGCCATCAGAACCTTCAGGGCGTCGGCGAGCGGCAGCAGCGTTGCCATCCAGCGCTGCAGGTCGGCCTTGCGGTGAGCCACGCTCTCGTGCTGCCACGCGTAGTAGCCCGGCAGATCGAACTCGCAGGTGCCTCCGGGGATGCTGATGCGGCTGCGGATGCCCATCAACCACTCGTTCGTGGTCAGCGCATGGCCGGCCTTGCCCGGCAGGTGGTTCAGCGACGCGAAGGCCTCATCGATGCGCAGGATGACCTGGTCGAGCGCGGCCTCGGAGATCGAGGGATTGCCGCGGTACTGGGCCAGTTGCGTCTTGTGGCGCTCCAGGTCTTTGAGCAGGTCGCTCTTCAGGTCGGCCCGGGATGCAACATCCATGATCTCGAAGATCGTCGCGATGGCGAAGTGATGATCGATCGCCGGCTCGCGGTCCGCCAGCACCGTGAGCCGCTCGAACAGGTGTTCGAGGCGCAGCATCGTGCGGATGCTCTCGTTCAAAGGGTACTCGTAGAGGATCAAGGCGGGCCACCTGCGCGCTGCAACGCGTCCGATTGTTCCACAGGGTTCGCCCCGAGCGAATGCCCAGCCTCAGCGGTCTACAGCCATCCAGTGCTTCCAGAGGACATCGATGACCGTCCGTAGCGCATCGAGCGAGTCCCCCCGGTTGTCGATCACGGCGTCGGCCGCAGCTCGGCGGAGGGGCCGCGGGGCCTGCTGAGCCATCACGCGCCGCACTTCGTCGGGAGTCCAGCCGGACCGTCGCGCCACGCGCGCGACCTGGACTTCCTCGGGGCAATCGACCACCAGCACGCGATCGACGCGATCACGCCAGCGATCCGACTCGACCAGCAAGGGTACGTCGAACACGACGCAGGCTGCGTCGACGCCGGCGCGTGCGAACTGTTCCGTCTCGTCGCGGATCAGGGGGTGCAGGATGGCCTCGAGCTGCAGACGCACGGCGGGGTCGGCGAAGGCCTGGGCCCTCATCCAGACCCGGTCGAGACCTCCGTCAGCGCGGTCGATGCAGTCCGGCCCGAACTGCGCGCGCAGCGCCGGAAGCGCGGCGCCACCCGGCGCGGAAAGCCTGCGTGCGATGGCATCGGTATCCACCAGTAGCGCGCCGCGCCCTTCGAGCAGCGCGGCCACCGTACTCTTGCCACTGCCGATGCCGCCGGTGAGACCGATGCGCAAGCTTATGCGTTCGCTGCCCATCGAGCCTCAGGCCCAGCCGAGCCAGCCCATCACGCGCTCGGCGCCTGCGTACAGGACGACCAGTCCGGCACCGGCCAGGAAGGGGCCGAAGGGCACGTAGCGACCTTCGTGCAGAGCGCCAGCCAGCTTCATGGCGATGCCGACGATGGCACCGATCAACGAAGCTCCGAGCACGATGGGAAGCAGCATCTGCCATCCGAGCCAGGCACCGAGGGCGGCCAGCAGCTTGAAGTCGCCCGCGCCCATGCCTTCCTTGCCAGTCGTGAGCTTGAACAGCCAGTACACCGACCACAGCGACAAATAACCGAACACCGCGCCCCAGACGGACGTCGAGAGCGGCAGCGTCCAGCCGAGCGCGGCAGCCACCAGCCCGGCCCAGAGCAGTGGCAAGGTGAGGCTGTCGGGCAGGAGCGTCGTGTCCCAGTCGATGCCGGACAGTGCCAGCAGGACGGCGACGAAGGCGCACCAGGCCAGCACCGTCGGTTGCGCGCCGAAACGCCAGGCCAGCGAGGCGAACAACAGCCCTGTCGCGATCTCGAAGAGAGGATAGCGCGGAGAGATCGGCGTCTTGCAGGCTGAGCAGCGTCCGCGCAACAGCAGCCAGCTCAGCACCGGGACATTCTCGAACCAGCGGATGCGATGACCGCATTGCGGGCAGCGCGAGGCGGGTTTCGCCAGCGTGAGCGCGGGAGATTCTGGGGCCGTGACCCCGAGCAGCTCGGCGCTTTCGAGTCGCCAGGCCCGCTCCATCATCTGTGGCAGGCGGTGGATGACGACGTTGAGAAAGCTGCCGATGCACAGCCCGAGCAGCCCCAGAGCCCAGGGCGACAGCAGCACGCCCTGCAGGTCGGACGACATGCCTCCGGGCGTGCTCAGACCACCTGGCCGAGCTTGAAGATCGGCAGGTACATCGAGACCACGATGCCGCCGATGATGGTGCCCAGCACGACGATGATGATCGGCTCGAGCAGGCTCGACAGGCCCTTGACGGCCTCATCGACCTCGGCCTCGTAGAACTCGGCAGCCTTGGACAGCATGTGATCGAGGGCGCCCGATTCCTCACCGATGGCAGCCATCTGCAGCACCATCACGGGGAAGATGCCGGTCGCCTGCATCGAGGTGGTCAGTGCCGTGCCGGTGGAGACGTCCTTCTGGATCTGCTCCGTCGCTTCGGCGAACACGGCATTGCCAGAGGCGCCACCGACCGAGTCGAGCGCCTCGACCAGCGGTACGCCGGCCGCGAACATCGTGGCGAGCGTGCGCGTCCAGCGAGCGACGGCCGACTTGAAGATCAGATCACCGAACACCGGCAGCTTCAACAGCAGCCTGTCCATGGTCTTCTGCATCTTCTCGGATCGCTTCCACGACTCGAAGAAGAAGTAGGTGCCGCCGATGATGACGCCGAAGATCAGCCACCAGTAGCTGACGAAGATCTCGGACATGGACATCACGAACAGCGTCGGGGCCGGGAGGTCGGCTCCGAAGGACGTGAAGACTTCCTTGAAGGCCGGGATCACGAAGATCATGATGACCGCGACGACCACGAAGGCCACCACCAGCACGGCCACCGGGTAGATCAGCGCCGACTTGATCTTGCGCTTGATCTCGAGCGTCTTCTCCTGGTAGGTCGCCAGCCGCTCGAGCAGTGTTTCCAGGATACCTGCGGCTTCACCGGCCTCGACGAGGTTGCAGTAGAGCGCGTCGAAGTACAGCGGGTGCTTGCGGAAGGCCGACGACAGGCTGGTGCCGGTCTCGATGTCGGAGCGGATGTCGGTCAGCAGCTTGGTCACGCGAGGGTTGGTGCTGCCCCGCGCGACGATGTCGAAGGACTGCAGCAAGGGAACGCCGGCGCGCATCATCGTCGCGATCTGGCGCGTGAAGATCGCAATATCCTTCGGCTTGATGGACTTGCCGCCGCTCATGCGGCGCTTCTTCACCTTGTTGACGAGGATGCCCTGGCGGCGCAGGGACGCGCTGACGACCGACTCGCCGCCGGCTCGCATCTCGCCGCGCACGACCTTGCCGTTCTTGTCCTTGCCTTCCCACTCGAAGACGAATTCCTTGATGTCTCGCGCCGAAGCCGTTGCTGCTGTGGCCATGGTGTCTCCGACTCTCCCCGCCGCCTAATGGGCTTACTCGTTGGTGACCGAGATGACTTCTTCCAGGGTGGTCACACCCGCTCGCACCTTGACCAGACCCGACTGACGCAAATCGCGCACGCCCTCTTGCTGTGCCTGCTTTGCGATGTCGACCGCATTGCCCTGCGTCAGGATGATGCGCTGGATCTCTTCGCTGATCGGCATGACCTGGTAGATGCCGACACGCCCCCGGTAGCCATTGCTGCAACTGGAGCAGCCGACGGCACGATAGGGCTTCCAACTGCCATCCAGGTCCGATTCAGCGAAGCCGGCGCGAAGCAACGCCTCGCGAGGGTAATCGGCCGGCGCCTTGCAGTTCTCGCAGAGTTTGCGCGCCAGCCGCTGCGCCGTGATCAGGATCACGCTGGAGGCGATGTTGAACGGCGCGACGCCCATGTTCATCAGGCGGGTCAGCGTCGTCGGCGCGTCGTTGGTATGCAGCGTGCTCATCACCATGTGCCCGGTCTGCGCCGCCTTGATGGCGATGTCCGCCGTGTCGAGATCGCGAATTTCGCCGACCATGATGACGTCCGGATCCTGCCGCAGGAAGGCCTTCAAGGCGACCGAGAAGTTCAGTCCTGCCTTGTCGTTGACGTTGACCTGGTTGACGCCCGGGAGGTTGATTTCGGCCGGGTCCTCCACCGTGGAGATATTGACGCCGGGTTGGTTCAGGATGTTCAGGCAGGTGTACAGAGACACCGTCTTGCCGGAGCCTGTGGGACCGGTGACCAGCACCATGCCATAGGGGCGCTTGATGGCTTCCAGCAAGCGGTCTTTCTCGACCTTCTCGTAGCCGAGCGCCTCGATGCCGAGCTTGGCACTCGACGGGTCGAGGATACGGATCACGATCTTCTCGGCGAACAGCGTGGGCAGGGTGCTGACCCGGAAATCAATCGCCTTGCTGCCGAACTTGAGCTTCATGCGGCCGTCCTGCGGCACGCGCTTCTCGGCAATGTCGAGCCGGGAAATCACCTTGATGCGGGAGGCGAGCTTGTCCTTGATGGCAATCGGCGGTTGCGTGATCTCGCGCAGTTCGCCATCGACGCGGAAGCGGACCCGGTAGTTGTATTCGAACGGCTCGAAGTGCAGATCGGAGGCTCGTGCGTTGATCGCATCGATCAGCATCTTCTGAAGGAAGCGAACGACCGGTGCGTCCTCGACGTCGGTGGTGACCTCGGCGGCGTCGGATGCGCTGGTGTCTTCCTCGGTGACGTCGAACTCGAAATCACCGGCGACCAGCGACTCGAGAGACTCGCTGGCCGTTGTCGTAGCTGCATCGACGAGCCGGGACAGCTTGTCGTGCTCGACGATCACCCACTCGGGCGTCAGCTGCGTTGCGAACTTGATGCGTTCAGCGGCCTCCTGGTCGGTGGGGTCGGCCCCGGCGATGAAGAGGCGGTTGCCGCGCTTGCCCAGCACCAATACCTGATACTGGGTGGCCAGCTTGGCATCGATGACGTTGCGAGGCAGGCGCTGCGGATCGACCGCCGCCAGATCGAGCAAGGGCATCGCCAGCACGCTGGACAGCGTATGGGCAAGATCCGAAGGGTTGACGGCGCCAGCGCTCAGGACCGCCGAGATGAAACTGCGCTTCTGCTCCTTGGCGCTGCGGACCAGATCTTCGGCGGTCTTGACGTTGAGCTTGCCCGCGTGCACGAGCACGCGCGCGACGCCGGACAGCGAACTCTGCGGGGCATCGGCGAGGGTATCCACAGGGCAATCGGCGAAGTCAGGGCTGCAACCGAATCATGATCGCCGATTCATGCGGCCCTGTAAACGACCGAGGTCCGCGGATGTGAGCATCCACCACGCGATGCCGTGCAGACGCCACGACTGTGTTGGCAAAACCTGTCAGAAGATGGTCGGGGTGAGAGGATTCGAACCTCCGGCCTCTACGTCCCGAACGTAGCGCTCTACCAGGCTAAGCTACACCCCGATTGGGTCAGATCGATGCTGACTGCTCAGGTCAACGGTTCACGAGGAACGCTCTGTCGACTGAGCACATAAGTGTAGCAGAGCTTCGCGGTACTGCGAGTCTGGCAAGACCGACAGGGCTTCGCAGGCTCGGGCGACCTCGGCGCGCGCCACTTCCCTGGTGGCTTCCAAGGCGCCGGTGGATCGGACGATCTCGATGATCTCCGGCAGGCGCTGCACCTCGCCTTGCTCGATGGCCGCACGCACGACGTCCCTTTGCGCCGGCGTCCCTCGCGTCATGGCCACCAGCAAGGGCAGCGTCGGCTTGCCTTCCCGCAGGTCGTCGCCGATGTTCTTTCCCAGTGCTGACGTGGCGCCTTCATAGTCCAGCAGGTCGTCGACCAACTGGAATGCGGTGCCCAGCGCCCTCCCGTAATCGGCGCACGCGGTTTCGACGCCGGGGGAGGCGTCGGCCAGCATGGCGCCGAGCCGAGCGCTGGCCTCGAACAGCTTGGCCGTTTTGAACCGGATCACCCGGAGATAGTCGTCGATGGACAGGTCGGGATCGTGCATGTTCATCAACTGCAGGACTTCGCCCTCGGCGATCACATTCGTGGCGTCGGCCAGCACTTCCAGAACCCTCATGCGGTTCACGGAGACCATCATCTGGAAGGCGCGCGAATAAAGGAAGTCGCCAACCAGCACGCTCGCTGCATTGCCGAAACGCGCATTGGCCGTGTCACGTCCGCGCCGCAGCGCGGACTCGTCGACGACGTCGTCGTGCAGCAAGGTCGCGGTGTGGATGAACTCGACCGTCGCCGCCAGTTCGAAGCGCTCTGGACCCCGGAAGCCGAGTGCCTGCGCGAACAACAGCACCAGCATTGGACGTAACCGCTTGCCACCGGCGCTGATGATGTAGTGCGATATCTGGTTGATCAGCGCGACATCCGAAGCCAGTCGGCGCCGGATCAACGCATCGACCTCGCCCATGTCGGCGGCGACCAGGTCTGCGAAGGAAAGGGTCGACCCGGAGACGTTCGAGACGGCAGTCACGCTGAAGGAGGAGGAACTCGAGGAATTTCGAGCGTTTCGATTATAGGGAGGGGGATCGCGCGCGACCTGCGGCTCAGGGCGCCCAGCGTACCCGGTGCATGCCGACCTCCCGAGCGATGCTACAATCTCAGGCTCTGCGCGTTTCGCAGGGACCGTCTGGGGGCCGGCAGGCACCGAGGCGGGTCATTCGAGTGAAAGGGCTGATATGTACGCGCTCATAAAAACCGGTGGCAAGCAGTACAAGGTTGCTGCCGGCGAAAAAATCAAAGTAGAACAGATTGCTGCGGACGTTGGCCAAGAGATCGTGATCGACCAGGTGCTCGCCGTCGGAAGCGGCGCGGACCTCAAAGTTGGCACTCCCTTGGTTGCCGGCGCGACTGTCAAGGCCACGGTCGTGGCCCACGGCAGGCACGACAAGGTGCGCATTTTCAAGATGCGTCGCCGCAAGCATTATCAGAAGCGGCAGGGTCACCGCCAGAACTTCACCGAGCTGGAAATCAGCACGGTGAACGGCTGACACGGCAACCGAGAAGGAGTTAGGAAATGGCACAGAAAAAAGGTGGCGGTTCCACCCGGAACGGCCGCGATTCGCAACCGAAGATGCTCGGCGTCAAGGCTTTCGGCGGCCAGGCCGTGCAGGCTGGCTCGATCATCGTCCGTCAGCGTGGCACGCAGTTCCACGCGGGCAGCAACGTGGGCATCGGCAAGGATCACACCTTGTTCGCGCTTGTCGACGGCAAGGTGAGCTTCGCCGTCAAGGGCGAGCGCAATCGCCGCACGGTGGCGATCGATCCCGTTTGACAGCGCGCTTGGCGCCGCGACGAAGCCCCGGCCCGCCGGGGCTTTTTCGTTGCAGAGCTCCAGATAACATCTCACTGGCTCGTTCGAGCAACAGGCATTCCCCATGAAATTCGTTGACGAGGCTTACATCGACGTGATCGCCGGCAACGGCGGCAACGGCTGCGTGAGCTTTCGGCGCGAGAAGTTCATCCCATTCGGCGGTCCGAACGGTGGCGATGGCGGGCGTGGCGGTAGCGTCTACGCGGTGGCCGACCGGAACCTCAACACCCTGATAGATTTCCGTTTCGCTCGGCGACACGAGGCCCGCCATGGTGAGCACGGCCGCGGTTCCGATCAGTTCGGCGCGGCCGCAGAAGATATCGTGATGCGCATGCCGGTGGGCACCATCATCAGCGATGCCGAGACCGGCGCGCCGGTCGCCGAATTGCTTGAGCCGGGCGAGCGCATCCTGATCGCCAAGGGCGGCGACGGCGGCTTCGGCAACCTTCACTACAAGACCAGCACCAACCGCGCACCCCGCCAGAAGACACCGGGCTGGCCCGGCGAGCAGAAGAAGCTCAAGCTGGAACTGCGCGTGCTCGCCGACGTGGGCCTGCTGGGCATGCCGAACGCCGGCAAGTCCACGCTGATCAGCGCGATCTCGAACGCCCGGCCGAAGATTGCCGACTATCCCTTCACGACGCTGCATCCCAACCTTGGCGTGGTGCGCGTCGGACCGGAGCAGAGCTTCGTCGTTGCCGACGTGCCCGGGTTGATCGAGGGAGCGGCCGAGGGCGCCGGGCTGGGCCACCGCTTCCTGCGTCACCTGCAGCGCACCCGGCTGCTGCTTCACATGATCGACATGGCGCCGTTCGACGACACCGATCCGGTCGCACAGGCGAAGGCGATCGTCGCCGAGTTGAAGAAGTACGACCCGGCGCTGTACGACAAGCCGCGCTGGCTGGTACTCAACAAGCTCGACGTCGTGCCGGCCGAGGAGCGTGCCGCGCGCGTGAAGGATTTCGTCAAGCGCTTCAAGTGGAAGGGGCCGGTCTTCGAGATCTCGGCGCTGACGCGCGAGGGCTGCGAGACGCTGGTGCAGGCGATCTACCAGCACGTGGCCAGCTATCAGACCCACTATGTCGATCCCGACGTGCGCTTCGCCGAGCCCGAGGCCGACGAGAGCGATGACGAGCCCCGCTTTGCACCGCAGGCGGATGACCCGCGCTTCCGTTGAAGCGCGCCTGTTTCGGACCGAGAGAGTAGAGGCCGCATGTCCGAAGTGCTGCGTGGAGCGAGGCGCATCGTCGTCAAGGTCGGATCCAGCCTCGTGACCAACGAGGGGCGCGGTGTCGATGCCGCCGCGATCGGCAACTGGTGCCGCCAGCTCGCGTCGCTGGCGGGTCAGGGGCGCGAGGTGCTGATGGTGTCCAGCGGCGCGATCGCCGAAGGCATGAAGCGCTTGGGCTGGAACGCGCGACCGAAGGAGATTCATGAGTTGCAGGCCGCTGCCGCCGTCGGACAGATGGGGCTGGCGCAGATGTACGAGAGCAAGCTTTCGGAGCATGGCATCGGCAGCGCGCAGGTGCTGTTGACGCACGCCGACCTCGCGGACCGCGAGCGCTACCTGAACGCACGCTCGACCCTGCTCACCCTGTTGTCACTGAAGGTGATCCCGGTCATCAACGAGAACGACACGGTCGTCAACGACGAGATCAAGTTCGGCGACAACGACACGCTGGGCGCACTGGTCGCCAACCTCGTCGACGCTGATGCGCTGGTGATCCTGACCGATCAGCCTGGCCTGTATTCCGCCGATCCGCGCAAGGACCCGCAGGCCCGGTTCATCGGTGAGGCTGTCGCCGGAACGCCGGAACTCGAGCGGATGGCAGGTGGTGCGGGCTCCAGCCTCGGGCGTGGCGGCATGATCACCAAGGTGCTGGCCGCCAAGCGTGCCTCCAGCAGCGGGGCCTCGACCGTTATCGCCTGGGGTCGTGAACCCGACGTGCTGCTGCGACTCGCTGACGGTGAGGCGATCGGCACGCTGCTGGTCGCTCGCACTGCCAAGCTCGCGGCGCGCAAGCAGTGGATGGCCGACCATCTGCAGATGCGCGGCACGGTCGTCATCGACGACGGCGCCGTCGCCAAGCTGCGCGACGAAGGCAAGAGTCTGCTGCCGATCGGCGTGGTCGAGGTGCAGGGCGAGTTCGTGCGAGGTGACGTGATCGCGGTGCGGAGCCAGGTCGGTATCGAAATCGCGCGGGGCCTGGCCAACTACGCGAGCAGCGAGGCGCGGCTGATCGCGCGCAAGCCGTCGTCGCAGATCGAGAGTCTGCTGGGCTACAGCAACGAGCCCGAGATGATCCACCGCACGAATCTCGTGCTGGCCTGACGAGAACTCTTGCGTCTGCGCTCTGGCTGTCCCCGAATCCCCCGCATCCGGTGCTCCCGACGCGGTGCGGAGCACCCCGCGTGACGACGGAGCGCGAACCCCGCGCCGCGCGCATCGATGCGCCGGCGGCCCTGGCGCTGGTCTGCTGCTGCGCGCTTTGGGGATTGAACCAAGTCGCCATCAAGGCCGCGCTGCCCGAGGTCGGGTCGCTGATCCAGTTGTCCGTTCGCAGCGTGGTCGCCCTGGTGCTGGTCCTGGCCTGGATGCGCTGGCGCCGCATTCCCTGGCACTGGCGTGACGGCACGCTGTGGCCCGGCCTGCTCGCGGGCCTGCTGTTCGCCATCGAATTCGGGTGCATCTTCGTCGGCTTGCAGTACACGACGGCCGCCCGGTCAGTCGTGTTCATCAACACCTCGCCGTTCGTCGTTGCCCTGGTGCTCGCGTGGCTGGTGCCGGCCGAGCGGCTGCGGCCCCTGCAGGCGCTCGGCCTGGCCATCGCCTTCGGTGGGGTCGCTTTCGCGTTTGCCGAGCCTGCGCCTCGGGCGGACGGTTGGCCATGGCTGGGCGATGCGCTGATCCTCGTTGCGGCGGCGTTGTGGGGGTTGACCACTGTGATCATCCGCTTCAGTTCGCTGCGCCATGCTGCGCCCGAGAAGACGCTGGCCTACCAACTGCTTGTTTCGGCGCTGCTGTCGCCGGCGGCTGCCTGGGTGAGCGGCGCGCCCTGGCCGGCCGCCTGGAGCGCGCTGGCCATCGGCTCGCTGTTCTATCAGGCGGTGATCGTCACCTTCGCCAGTTATCTGCTGTGGTTCGGGTTGCTCACGCGTTATCCGGCGACCAAGGTGCAGGCTTTCGTGTTCCTCACGCCGGTGTTCGGCGCGGCCTTCGCCGCCGGCCTGCTGGAGGAGCCGGTGGGCGTCGAGTTGCTGGTGGCGCTCGTGGCGGTGGCTGTGGGGCTGAGCCTGCTCAACCGCCGGCACCGCTGACGCCGACGCAGGGCCTCAGCGCGGACCTTCGGGCGTCGTCTCACCGTCGGCGGCTTCCATGGGCGCCTCGCCGTTGGAGCGCTCTTCGTCCTCCCGCCGGTGCGCCCGCATGCCCGAGCGCAGGTAGCGGTTGTGGTGGTTGGCGCGTGGCAGGAAGCGCGCCAGTTCGGTCAGCGCCATCTGGTAGACGTCTCGCTTGAAGTCGATCACCACCTCGAGCGGTACCCAGTACTCGTTCCAGCGCCACGCGTCGAACTCCGGGTGGTCGCAGGCACGCAGGTTCATGTCGTTGTCGCGGCCAGTCAGCTGCAACAAGAACCAGATCTGCTTCTGGCCGCGGTAGTGGCCCCGGGCCTCGCGGCGGATGTAATGGTCGGGCACCTCATAGCGCAGCCAATCACGCGTGCGCGCCAGGATGCGCACATGCTCGGGCTGCAAGCCCACTTCTTCGTGCAGCTCACGGTACATCGCCTGCTCGGGCGTCTCACCGTACTTGATGCCGCCTTGCGGAAACTGCCAGGAGTGGGTGCGTATGCGTTTGCCCCAGAACACCTGGTTCCGCTGGTTGAGCAGAACGATGCCGACGTTGGGCCTGAAGCCTTCACGGTCGAGCATAATGAAACCTCGAATTCAGTCTTGAATTCATTATTGCACCGGGCTTCCGCGATGCAAGCCCGCTCCGCCCCAGGTTGCGGGGTCGGCCTGGCGGCATCGCTCCCAGCTCATCACGCAGCCTCCCTCTCGCATGCCCCGGCCGACGCCATGAAAGCCTCCCAGTTCTTCGTCTCCACCTTGAAAGAAGCACCGGCCGACGCCGAGATCACGAGCCACAAGCTGATGATGCGCGCCGGCATGATCAAGCGGCTCGGAGCCGGCATCTACAGCTACATGCCGATGGGGCTGCGCGTGATCCGCAAGGTCGAGGCGATCATCCGCGAGGAAATGAACCGGGCGGGCGCCGTCGAACTGCTGATGCCCGTGGTGCAGCCGGCCGAGCTGTGGCAGGAGACCGGTCGCTTCGAGAAGATGGGGCCCGAGCTGATGCGCGTGAAGGACCGCCACGACCGCGACTTCATCATCCAGCCGACCAGCGAGGAGGTCGTCACCGACATCGCGCGGCAGGAACTGCGCAGCTACCGTCAGCTGCCGAAGAATTTCTATCACATCCAGACCAAGTTCCGTGACGAGCGACGGCCGCGCTTCGGCGTGATGCGCGGGCGCGAGTTCACCATGAAGGATGCCTACTCCTTCGACCGTGATGAAGCGGCTGCCGGCAGGAGCTACGACGCGATGTACGCTGCCTACGGACGCATCTTCGACCGTTTCGGCCTCAGCTACCGTGCGGTGGCGGCCGACACCGGCGCGATCGGTGGCGACCGCTCGCACGAGTTCCAGGTCATCGCCGAGACGGGTGAGGATGCGATCGTCTACTGCCCGACCAGCGATTACGCGGCCAACATCGAGCTGGCCGAGTGTCTGCCGCTCGCCGCGCAACGGCCGGTGCCGATTCAGCCGCTGACCAAGACGCCGACGCCCGGCAAGGCGACCTGCGCCGATGTGGCGGCCCTGCTGAATCTGCCGCTGACGCAGACAGTGAAATCGCTGGTGCTGGCGACTGACGATCGCAATGACGGCGGCGACATCGTCAAGACCACCGTCTGGCTGCTGCTGGTGCGGGGCGATCATGAGCTCAATGAGGTCAAGGCCGGCAAGCTGCCAGGCCTGAAGGCGGGCTTTCGCTTCGCGACCGTCGGTGAGATCGATGCGCACTTCGGCTGCAAGCCGGGCTACCTGGGACCGATCGGCCTGAAGCAGCCGGTGCGTGTGATCGCCGACCGGACGGTGGCGCACATGGGCGACTTCGTCTGCGGCGCCAACGACGCCGACTTCCACTACACCGGCGTCAACTGGGGCCGCGACCTGCCCGAGCCCGACCTCGTGGCCGACATCCGCAATGCCGTCGTGGGCGACCCTTCGCCGGACGGCAAGGGCGTGCTGGCGATCCAGCGTGGTATCGAGGTCGGCCACGTGTTCTACCTCGGCACCAAGTACAGCGCCGCGATGAACGCCACCTACCTCGATGAGACCGGTAAGCCGCGGCTGATGGAGATGGGCTGCTACGGCATCGGCGTCACGCGCATCCTCGGCGCGGCGATCGAGCAGCGCCACGACGCGCGAGGCATCGTGTGGCCGACCGCGATCGCGCCCTTCGAGGTGGTCATCTGCCCGATCGGTTACGACCGTTCGGCCGAGGTCAGGCAGGCCGCCGACACTCTGCACGACGAACTGCAGGCACTCGGCATGGACTTGATGCTCGACGACCGCGGTGAGCGTCCCGGTGCCATGTTCGCCGATTGGGAACTGATCGGCATTCCGCAGCGCGTGGTGATCTCGGACCGCGGGCTGAAGGAGGGGCAGGTCGAGTTGCAGGGCCGGCAGGAGGCCGAGGCCGGCAAGCTGGCAGTCGCCGAGGTGGTCGCGCAGTTGCGTGCGCGCTTGCGCGACTGATGCAGGGCACCCGCCGGCTCGTCCTGTTCGCTGGCCTGGGCCTCGCCGCAGGCCTGTCGCCCGCGCCGGCCCGTGCCGGATCGCAGATCGAGGAGCCTCTGGCCGATGCGGTGCGCACCGCGCTGTCCGCGGCGGTCTCTCGCGGGGCACCGCCGCGCCCGAGCTTCGCCAGCACCGAGGAACGGCTCGCCTACCTGCGTTGGCTTGGTGCGATGAGCCAGCGTTTGCAGAAGCGCAAGGCCGAACACCTCACGCGCGTCGAGTTCCTCGAAACCCTCTGGTATGAAAGCCGCCGCGCCGGACTCGATCCGGGGCTGGTGCTGGGGTTGGTGGAAGTCGAGAGTGGCTTTCGCAAGTACGCGGTGTCGGTGGCCGGCGCGCGCGGTTACATGCAGGTGATGCCGTTCTGGATGCGAACCATCGGCGATGGCGACGTCGGCCGTCTGTTCCATCTGCAGACCAACTTGCGCTTCGGCTGCGTGATCCTGCGGCATTACCTCGACCGCGAGCGCGGTGACCTGTACCTCGCGCTGGGCCGCTACAACGGCAGTCGCGGCCGCCCCGAGTATCCGAACGCCGTGTTCGCCGCGCGCAAGCGGTGGGAATACAAGCCCGGCTGAGCGGCTCCGAACCTCAGAGACCCGACCACGCCCTGGGCGTCGCGGCGTCGAGCCCCAGCAGGCCGAGCACTCGTTCCACCGTGTCGTCGACCAGCTCGTCGATGCTCGCTGGCCGGTGGTAGAAGGCCGGCAACGGTGGGAACACAATGCCGCCCATCTCGGTCACCGCGGTCATGTTGCGCAGATGTGCCAGGTTGAACGGTGTTTCGCGCACCAGCAGCAGCAGCCGGCGTCGCTCCTTCAGCGTCACGTCGGCAGCGCGCGTCAGCAGGTTGTCGCCGAAGCCATGCGCAATGGCGGCCAGCGACTTCATCGAACACGGCGCGATGACCATGGCCGCGGTCGCGAAGCTGCCGCTGGCGATGCAGGCGCCAATGTCACCGGGCGCATGCGCGTGATCGGCCAGCGCTTCCAGCGCCTGCCGGTCCAGGCCGAGTTCGTGATGCACGTTCAGCACGCCGGCCGGCGTCACGACGAGGTGCGTCTCGGCGCCCAGCGCGCGAGCGCGTGCCAACAAGCGTGTGCCGTAGACCGCGCCGGTCGCTCCGGTGATGCCGACCACGAGGCGTCGGGTCATGTGCTGTACCTTCAGGTGAAGGGTCGTCCTGCGAGGCAGGACGACGGCGGCCAGGACGGTGGCCGTGCGGAGCGGGGCCTCAGGCCTGGGTGCTCAACAGCGGCTGCAGTTCACCGGACTGGTACATCTCGGCCATGATGTCCGAGCCACCGACGAACTCGCCGTTCACATACAACTGCGGGATAGTGGGCCAGTTGGCGTAGTCCTTGATGCCCTGGCGGATGCCGTCGTCCTCGAGCACGTTCACCGTGGCCAGGTCGGTGACGCCGCAGGCCTTCAGGATCTGCACGGCGCGGCCCGAGAAGCCGCACATCGGAAACTGCGCGCTGCCCTTCATGAACAGCACCACGCGGTGGGACTTGACCAACTGGTCGATGCGCTGCTGGACGTCGGAGGAGGTGGTCTGGGTCATGATGGCTCGCGGCAAGAATTCGGAAACAGCCGCGGTTATACGGCAAAGCGGGCCGCTGTCGGCCGCCGCCGCGGCAAATCCCCACCCGGGTCAGAACGAGTATGAGGCGCCGAGTTGCAGCAACGGACTCAGTTGCAGATCGCGCAGGCTGTCGCTCAGGCCCTGTTGGCCGAAGCGCACGGCCGAGCGCGGTTGCAGCGCCACCAGACCGACGTCGGCGCTGAAGCCCCAGCCGCCACCGGTGGCGCGCAAGGACTGCAGCCCGGTGTAACCCACGCCCACATAAGGCACCGAACTGTTGCCCTCCTCCGTGCCCAGCCCTGGGTTCGCGAGGCTGAAGTTGCGTCGCACCGCGCTGAAGCTGCCGCTCAATGCCGTCAGGCCTGACGGCAGCGAGGACCATGCTGCGCTACGCGGTCCGTAGATCAGCCCGCCGGTGGCTCGCAGCCCACCGCTGTAGCCTGCGCCGGCGATGCCTTGCTGAAAAAAGTAATAGTCGCCGAACAGGCTCAGACTCTGTTGCGGACGTTCCCCGCCGTAGGCGGTGATGGTGTCCAGCCCCGGGTCGTAGCGCCCGCCGGCCAAGGCCGCTGGGCTGCCGCTGATGAGTCCGAGCCGGCCTTGCCAACGAGGCCAGATACTGTCGCTGCCGCGCAGGCCGAGGCCACCGGCGTGGGGGGAGGACGTGATGGGTTCGCCGCTCCAGGCGGGCGTGACGCCCGCCGCCATCGCGAAGACCAGGGGCAGTGTCGGGCGGAACAAGGTGCGGCACACAGGCATGGCGAGCTCCTCGGGCAGACCGGGAAAGCGCCGGGCATTGCATCCGGGCCTTCCGAAAATCGATCCTACGCCGCTGCGACGGCTTGTGGGATCGGGGTCGTCGGATCGCAACAGGCACGCGCGTGGCGGTGCGATCTTTCGCACGGTCCGCGCACCGGGGCCGGGGCCCTCCCAGGTTCAGTCGCGGCAGCGACCGCCCGAGCAGCGTGGCTGGCCGCCCAGGTCATGCCGGGTGGCGATGTGCTCGAAGCCCGCCACGCCGAGCAAAGCCTGGACCGCCTCGGCTTGGTCATAGCCGTGCTCGATCAGCAGCCAGCCGCCCGCTGTCAGGAAGCTCGCGGCGCTCGCAACGATGTGACGGATCGCTGCCAAGCCGTCAGGTCCGGAGGTGAGCGCACGCTGCGGTTCATGTGTCAGGGCATCGAGGTGGCAGTCGCCATCGGCGATGTAGGGCGGATTGCTGACGATCAGCGCGAATCGGCGGCCTTCGAGGGCCGAGAACCAGTCGCTGAGCCGCCATTCGACCGCCAAGCCAAGTCTGCCGCCGTTCCGCTCGGCGACCGCGAGGGCGTCCGAGCTGGCGTCCACGGCGGTCACACGGCACGTGGGGCGTCGCGCGGCCAGCGCCAGCGCGATCGCGCCGCTTCCCGTGCCAAGGTCGGCCACGGCAGTCTCGACATTGCAGGGCAGCAGCTCGAGCGCCCATTCCACCAGGGTCTCGGTATCGGCGCGGGGGATCAGGACATCGGGCGTCACCTCCAGCCTCAGGCCGAAGAACTCCTTCTCGCCCAGCACATAGGCCAAGGGTTCGCCGGCAGCGCGGCGCGCCAGCAAGGCGTCGTAGTGACGGGCTGCCTGGGGATCGAGAGCCTCGTCCGCGTGCGCCAGCAGCCAGCTGCGGGGGCGTGCGAGAACCGCGCTGAGCAGGCACTGCGCGTCGAGCCGGTCGATGCCGCGCTCGCGGGCCGCCAGCAGCGCGGCGGCGACGCTGTCGGGGGGCGGCACTGGGCAGCTCATCCTCAGCCGATTTCCAGCTCGGCCAGCAACTCGGCCTCGCGCGCCGCTACCAGCGCCTTCACGACCGGGTCGAGGTCACCGTCCATGATTGCGCCGAGCTGGTAGAGCGTGAGGTTGATGCGGTGGTCGGTGAGTCGCCCTTGCGGGAAGTTGTAGGTGCGGATGCGGTCACTGCGGTCGCCGCTGCCGATCAGGCTCTTGCGTGTGGCTGCTTCCCTGGCTTGCCGCTCCAGCCGGTCCTTGTCGCGCAGGCGGGCTGCGAGCACCGCCATGGCCTTGGCCTTGTTGCGGTGTTGCGAGCGGTCGTCCTGGCATTCGGCCACCAGCCCGGTCGGAAGGTGGGTGATGCGCACGGCCGAGTCGGTCTTGTTGACGTGCTGCCCGCCGGCCCCGCTGGCGCGGTAGGTGTCGATGCGCAGGTCGGCCGGATTCAGCGTCACCTCCTGCGCTTCGTCGGGCTCGGCCAGCACGGCGACGGTGCAGGCGCTGGTGTGGATGCGGCCCTGCGTCTCGGTAGCGGGCACGCGCTGCACGCGGTGGCCGCCGGATTCGTATTTCAGGTGACCGAACACCGCGTCGCCCTCGATGCGCGCCACGACCTCCTTGTAGCCGCCCAGCTCGCTGTCGCTCGCCGACAGCAGCTCGACGCGCCAGCCCTTGCGCTCGGCGTAGCGGGTGTACATCCGCAGCAGGTCGCCGGCGAACAGGGCCGATTCATCGCCGCCGGTGCCGGCGCGGATCTCCAGGAACACCGAGCGCGCATCGTCCGGGTCTCGCGGCAACAGCAGGCGCTGCAGCTCGGTGGCCAGGCGATCGAGCTCGGCCTGCGCGCTCGCGGCTTCCTCCGCGGCCATGGCGGCCAGCTCCGGGTCCGAGGCCATTTCCGCGGCGGCCGCCAGGTCGCGCTCACGCTGGGCGTGGCGGCGCTGGCGCTCGACGATGCCCGACACCTCGACGTGTTCGCGGCTCAGAGCCCGGAAGCCGCCGGCGTCCCGCATCACCGCGGGATCGGCGAGCAGCGAATCGAGCTCGGCGAGACGGCGGACGTAGCGGTCGAGTTGCAGGCGCAGGGCGGGTTTCATCGGTGGGCAGGGGAGCGCCAGACCGGCAGCCGCTGCGGCTCCCGGTAGCCGGCAACGGCCGGCGGGCTACACCCCGTCGAGATGATCGTCTTCGCGGGGCCCGCTGGGCCGCACCGCGTCGGGCGGGATCGCCCCGCGCAGGAACAGGCGCGACACTGTGGTGGCGAGCTGAGCACGCTGGGCCGGGTCCGAGGCGTGCAGTTCGGCCAGCGTGCCGTGCAGCATCTTCTGCGTGAGCCCGCGTGACAGCGCGTCGAGCACGGCGTCGACGCTTTCGCCGCGGGCCAGCAGCTTGCGCGCGCGCACCAGTTCGTTCTCGCGCCAGCTGTCGGCCTGGGCGTTCAGCGCCTGGATCAGCGGCACCGTGCCCCGCTGACCCAGCCAGTGCACGAAGCTCTGCACGCCGGTCTCGATGATGGCCTCGGCCTGCGCCACGGCAGCCAGACGCTTCTCGCCGCCGCTCTGGACGATGGCCGACAGGTCATCGACGGTGTACAGGTAGACGTCGTCGAGCCGCGCCACCTCGGGCTCGATGTCTCGCGGCACGGCCAGGTCGACCATGAAGATCGGGCGGTGGCGTCGCACTTTCAGCGCGCGCTCGACCGCGCCCAGGCCGATCAGCGGCAGTGAGCTGGCGGTGCAGGAGACCACCGCGTCGAACTCGTGCAGCCGCTGCGGCAGATCCGACAGCCGGATCGATTCGGCACCGAAGCGCGAGGCCAGTCGCTCGCCGCGTTCCAACGTGCGATTGGCCACCGCCATGCGGGCCGGTGCCCGCGCGGAGAAATGCGTGGCGGCCAACTCGATCATCTCGCCGGCGCCGACGAACAGCACGCGGATCTCGCGCAGATCCTCGAACAACTGCGCGGCCAGGCGCACGGCCGCCGCCGCCATGCTGATGGAGTGGGTGCCGATCTCGGTGGCCGTCCGCACTTCCTTCGCCACCGCGAAGCTGCGCTGGAACAGCTGGTGCAAGGTGCTGCCCAGGGTGCCAGCGGCGTCGGCCTCGCGCACCGCCTGCTTCATCTGACCCAGGATCTGAGGTTCGCCCAGCACCATGGAGTCCAGTCCGCTGGCCACGCGGAAGGCGTGGCGGGCCGCCTCGCCCCCCTCCAGCATGTAGGCGTGGTGGCTCAGCGTGTCGGCGCCGACGCCGCCCACCCCGGCTAGCCACTCGAGCGCCGGGCGCACCAGTTGCGGCTCGGCGGCGCAATACAGCTCGGTGCGGTTGCAGGTCGAGAGGATGGCGGCCTCGGGCGTGCCGGGGCGCTGCCCTGTGGTCAGGCGTTCGCGAAAGCCTTGCAGCGTGGGAGCCAGTTGTTCGAGCGTGAACGCAAAACGACCGCGCAAATCCACAGGCGCGGTCGTGTGGTTCAGGCCCAGGGCAAACACTGACATGGCCTGATTATAAAATTGATGTCGACTTCAACGGCCGTACTTACCAGCAGTCCGAGCGCCATCGGCGCCTTCTGCAACGGCCAGCGGCCCCGGCTCTGATGCCATCCGCACACCCCATGACCGCGCTTGACGCCCTGACCCATCTGCTCAACTTCGTGCTGCCGGCCCTTCTCCTCGGGGGCTTGGCCGCGGGCCTGGCGAAGCTGGTGTGGTTCCGTGCACTGAAATCCGTGCCGTTGCGGCGGTTGGCCGGCTGGGCCAGCGCGGCTGCCACGGCGGCCCTGGTCGGCGGATTGCTGCTGACGGGCCGCGACGGCGCGATGCTGACCTACGGCGCCATGGTGTTGGCTTGTGCCGCGGCGCTGGGTTGGGCCGGCTGGGGCCGGCATTGAGGCGCAACCGATGACTTACTCGGTCAAGGAAGTCTTCTATACCCTTCAGGGAGAAGGCAGCCATGCCGGCCGCCCGGCGGTGTTCTGCCGCTTCGCCGGCTGCAACCTGTGGAGCGGGCGCGAGGCGGACCGGGCCGATGCGGTCTGTCGCTTCTGCGATACCGAATTCGTCGGTACCGACGGCACCGGCGGCGGCAAGTTCACCATCGCCGAATCGCTCGCATCGCATGTGGCGGCGCATTGGCCCGCGGGCGATGCGGGTCCCCGCTTCGTCGTGCTGACCGGTGGTGAACCCCTGCTGCAGGTCGATGCCCCGTTGATCGACGCGCTGCACGCACAGCGCTTCGAGATCGCGGTCGAGACCAACGGCAGCGTGCCGGCGCCGCCCGGCATCGACTGGCTCTGTGTCAGTCCGAAGGCCGGTGCGCCGCTGCTGCAGCGCTCGGGCCAGGAGCTGAAGGTGGTGGTGCCGCAGGGCGGCATCGATCTCGGTGAACTCGACGGACTCGATTTCGCGCAGCGCCGCGTGCAGCCGATGGACGGTCCCGATCTGGCCGCCAACACCGACTGGGCCGTGCGCTGGTGCCTGGCGCATCCACGCTGGCAGCTCAGCCTGCAAACCCACAAACTTCTCGGCATCCGCTGAACATATGAATCACTCCCGCTGCGGCTATGCCGCTTCCCCTCGAGGGGGAGCCGCTGGGGCGGCCCGGCAGAGCCGGTCCGCGGCGGCTGCTCGGACCCTGCCGCCTCGTGCGTCGCGGGTGGCGCGGAGCGCAATGGACCTCTGAGATGTTCGAACTGAGCCAGTCCTTCTATTTCGAGTCGGCGCACACGCTTCGCCGCCAGGTCGAGCGCAACGAGGCCGACGGCAGCCGGCGTGTCCACGGCCACACCTACACGGCCGAGGTCACCGTGCGTGGCGAGGCCGATCCGGCCACCGGCATGGTGGTGGACCTGGCGCTGCTGCGTTCCGCCATCGCCACGGTGCGTGAGCAGCTCGACCATCACTTTCTCGACGAGGTGCCCGGCCTGGGGCTGCCGACGCTGGAGAACCTGTGCCGCTTCATCCACGAGCGGCTGCTGACCACGGTGCCGGCGATCGCCAGCGTCAGCGTCGGGCGGCAGAGCAGTGGGGACCGCTGTACCTTCCGGCCGGTGCTCGCGGATCGCCGGCGATGACGCGCGGACCCGACACCCTGGCCGAGCGCAGCCGGCGCGCGGTCTGGCACCCCTGCACGCAGATGAAGCGCCACGAGCGCGAGCCGCTGCTGGCGATCGCGCGCGCGCAGGGACCGTGGCTGTTCGACCCCGACGGGCATCGCTACCTCGACGCTGTCAGTTCCTGGTGGGTCAACCTGTTCGGCCACGGCCACCCTCAGCTGCGGGACGCACTGGCCGAGCAGCTGGCGACGCTCGACCACGTGATGCTCGCTGGCCTGACGCACGAGCCGGTGGTCGAGCTCTCGGAGCGCCTCGCCGCGCTGACCGGCCTGGGCCACGCCTTCTATGCCAGCGACGGCGCCTCGGCCACCGAGATCGCACTGAAGATGAGCGCGCACAGCTGGCGCAACCGCGGCCGGCCGCAGAAGTGCGAGTTCGTCGGACTGGCCGGCGGCTATCACGGCGAGACCGTGGGGGCGCTGTCGGTCACCGACATCGCACTGTTCCGCGAAGCCTATGCGCCGCTGGTGCGCCTGAGTGCCGCGCTGCCGTCGCCTGACACGCGCCATGCCGCGCCGGGCGAGGACGCCGCAGCCCACGCCCGGCGCTGCGCGGCGTCGCTCGAGGCCTATCTGGATCAGCACCACGAGCGCACCGCGGCGCTGATCGTCGAGCCGCTGGTGCAATGCGCCGCCGGCTTCGGCATGCACGACCCCGAGTACCTGCGGCTGGCGCGCGCGCTGTGCGACCGCTACCAGGTGCACCTGATCTGCGACGAGATCGCGGTCGGCTTCGGCCGCACCGGCACGCTGTTCGCGCACCAGCAGGCCGGCATCCGGCCCGACTTCATCTGCCTGTCCAAGGGCCTGACCGGCGGCACGCTGCCGCTGTCGGCGGTGCTGACGACCGACGCGGTCTACGAGTCCTTCTACGATGACCTGGCGTCGCGCGGCTTCCTGCATTCGCACTCCTACACCGGTAATCCGCTGGCCTGCCGCGCGGCGTTGACCGTGCTCGATCTGTTCGAGCAGCCGATCGACGGCGAGCCGGTGCTGGCGCACAACCGCCGCACCGCCGCGCGACTGACCGCGCTGTGCGAGCCACTGAACGCCCACCCGCGCGTGCGCGCGGTGCGCCAGCTCGGCATGCTGTGGGCCTGGGACATCGACGACGACGGCGTGGTGGGTTTCTCCAGCGCCTACCACCTCGCGGCGCGTGAGCAGGGCCTGCTGCTGCGACCGATCGGCAACACGCTGTACTTCATGCCGCCCTATGTGCTGGACGACGGGGCGCTGGAGCAACTGGCCGGCGGTGCGCTGCGCGCGCTCGAGGTCGCGCTGGCATGACGGCACCGCGGACACCCGCCGCGCGCGGCTGGTTCGTGACCGGCACCGACACCGGGGTCGGCAAGACCCGCGCGAGCGTCGCGCTGCTGCGGGCGCTGCGCGCGCGACACGCGCGCTGTGTCGGCATGAAGCCGGTCGCGGCAGGCACCGAGCCGGCACCCGATGGCGGCGAGCGAGAGAACGAGGATGTGCTGGCGCTGCGTGCCGCGGGCACGGCACGCGTGGCCGCTGCGCTCGACAACCCGGTGCGTCTCCACGACGCGATGTCGCCGCACCTCGCCGCGCGGCGCGCCGGCCGAACGATCGAGATCGAACCGCTGGTCGCGGCCTACCGCGCGCTGGCCGCACAAGCCGATGCGGTGGTGGTCGAAGGCGCAGGAGGCTTTCTCGTGCCCTTGTCCGACACGCTGACCGGTGCCGACCTCGCCGCGGCGCTCGGCCTGCCGGTGATCCTCGTCGTCGGCCTGCGCCTGGGGTGCCTGAACCACGCGCTGTTGACGCGTGACGCGATCCGGCAACGCGGCCTGCCGCTGGCCGGCTGGATCGTCAGCCGGCTCGATCCCGCGATGCCGGAGCAGGACGCCAACGTCGACTACCTGCGCCGGCAGCTCGATGCACCCCTGTTGGCCGACTGGCCCTGGCAGCCCGATGCCGACCCGGGCACGCTGCTGTTGCAACTTCCCCCTGAGCCAGTTCTCGATGCCGCCTGACATCCACGACGTTTTCGGGTCGGCGCTCGCCGCGCTCGACACGCAGCAACTGCGCCGCCACCGCCGCGTGGTCTCGGCGCTCGACGGCGCGATGGTGCAGGCCGACACGCAGCCGCGCCTCGCCTTTGCCGGCAACGACTACCTCGGCCTGTCGCAGCACCCGGCACTGATCGAGGCCGCCCGGCAGGGCGCGGCGCGCTATGGCGTCGGTGCGACAGCCTCGCCGCTGATCTGCGGTCACAGCCCGGCGCACGAGGCGCTGGAGCAGGAGCTGGCGCGTTTCGTCGGTCTGCCGCGCGCGCTGTACTTCTACGCGGGCTATGCGGCCAATGCCGGTGCGATCCCGGCGCTGGTCGAGCGCGGCGATGCATTGATCTCCGATGCCCTGAACCACGCCTGCCTGATCGACGGCGCCCGCCTGTCGCGGGCCGACCTCACGGTCTACCCGCACAATGACCTGGCGGCGCTGGAGCGGGCGCTGGTCGCGGCGCGCGGCGCGCGCCGGCGGCTCGTCGTGGCCGACGCGGTGTTCAGCATGGACGGCGACCTGGCGCCGCTGCCGGAGATGCTCGCCCTGTGCGAGCGCCATGACGCCTGGCTCTACGTCGACGACGCCCACGGTTTCGGCGTGCTCGGTGAGGGCGGGCGCGGAAGCCTGTCGCACTGGCGCGTGCCGACCGACGCGATGTCGTCACGCTTGATCTACATGGCCACGCTGGGCAAGGCCGCCGGCGTTGCGGGGGCCTTCATCGCCGGCGCACCCGCCGTGATCGAGTGGCTGGTGCAGAAGGCACGCACCTTCTTCTTCGCCACCGGTGCGCCGCCCATGATCGCCGAGGCGCTGCGCGCCAGCCTGCAGGTCATCGAGTCGGAAGGCTGGCGGCGCGAAAGGCTGCTGCAGCTGCGCACGCGCCTGGCTTGCGGACTGGCCGCGCTGCCTTGGCCGGCGCCTGCTTCGCAAAGCGCCATCCAGCCGCTGCTGCTGGGCGACAACGGCACGGCGCTGCGGGTGATGGCCGCGCTCGATGCCCAGGGCATCTGGGTGCCGGCGATCCGCCCGCCCACGGTGCCGGACGGCACCGCGCGCCTGCGCATCTCGATGTCGGCCGCTCACACGCCGGATGACGTGGATCGTCTGTGCGCCGCGCTGCTCGCGGCCAGCGCCCGGCCCCCTGTCTGAGCTGCCCGTTTCGCGGGGGTGAGCCGCGCCGCTGCGCACGGCGCTTCGCACAATCAAGGCATCGCATCGCAGCACCGTGATGCAGAGAAGCCGGAGCGTGCGCCATGGTCCTGCCCGAGCGCCCACAGACTGCCGCCGAGGAGTTGGCCAACGCGGTCAGTCATGGCCTCGGGCTGCTGCTGGCGCTGGCGTCCTTGCCGGTGGTCGTGGAGTTCGCGGCGCGGCACGGCAGCCCGGTGAAGCTGGTCGGCGTCAGCGTGTTCTCGGCGACGATGATCCTGGTGTACTTCGCGTCCGCGCTGTATCACGCGCTGCCGCCGGGGCGGGCCAAGCGATGGTGCAACACGCTGGATCATGTGGCGATCTACCTCTTCATCGCAGGCAGCTACACACCGGTCGCGCTGGGCCGGCTGCCCGACGGGCCGGGCTGGACGCTGCTGGGTCTGGTGTGGGCGCTGGCCGTCATCGGCGCCTTGCTCAAGATCACCCGGCGGCTGGCGAATCCATTGCTGTCGACCGCGCTCTACGTGGCGATGGGCTGGCTCGCAGTGTTTGCCGCCGGCCCGGTGTTGCGCGACCTGCCGCTGGGCATGCTGGCCTGGCTGCTGGCGGGCGGCCTGGCCTACCTGGTGGGCGTCGTGTTCTTCGTGCTCGACTCGCGTCTGCGCTTCGGGCACTTCGTCTGGCACCTGTTCGTGCTGGCCGGCAGCACCTGCCACTTCTTTGCGGTGCTGGGGCCGGCCGTCTGAGCGGCCGCGCAGCAGCCGTCAGGCCGGCTGCGGGCTGCGCTCCCGCAGCAGCACCTCGCCGCGCAGCGAGTGCGGGTAGGCCTCGGTGATCGTCACGTCGATCAGCTGTCCGGTCAGGCGGGCCGGACCGGCGAAGTTGACGATGCGGTTGCACTCGGTGCGGCCCATCAACTCGTGGCCGGCATTGAGCTCAGGCCGGCGCGACGGCCCTTCGACGAGGATGCGCTGCACGGTGCCGACGCGGCTCTGGCCGATGCGCCGGCCGTTAGCCTCGATCGCTTCCTGCACCTGCTGCAAACGGGCCAGCTTGAGTTCGCGCGGCGCGTCGTCGTGCAGTGCCGCGGCCGGCGTGCCGGGGCGGGCGCTGTAGATGAAGCTGAAGCTGTGGTCGAAGCCCACGTCCTCGATCAACTTCATCGTGCGCGCGTGGTCGTCATCGGTCTCGCCGGGGAAGCCGACGATGAAGTCGGTCGACAGGCTGATGTCGGGCCGGATCGCGCGCAGCTTGCGGATCGAAGACTTGTACTCCAGCGACGTGTAGCCGCGCTTCATCGCGCTCAGGATGCGGTCGCTGCCGTGCTGCACCGGCAGGTGCAGGTGGTTCACGAGCTGCGGCACGCGGGCGTACACGTCGATCAGCCGCTGCGAGAACTCGTTCGGATGGCTGGTGGTGTAGCGGATGCGGGCGATGCCCGGGATCTCCGCCACGTACTCCAGCAGCAGCGCGAAGTCGGCGATCTCGGCCGTGTCGCCCATGCGGCCGCGGTAGCCGTTGACGTTCTGGCCCAGCAGCGTCACTTCCTTGACGCCCTGGTCGGCCAGGCTGGCCACTTCGGTGAGAACGTCGTCGAACGGCCGCGACACTTCCTCGCCGCGCGTGTAGGGCACGACGCAGTAGCTGCAGTACTTGGAGCAGCCTTCCATGATCGAGACGAAGGCGGTCGCGCCGTCGACGCGCGCCGGCGGCAGATGGTCGAACTTCTCGATCTCGGGGAAGCTGATGTCGACCTGCGGGCGCTGCTGCGCATCGCGACGAGCCAGCATTTCCGGCAGGCGGTGCAGCGTCTGCGGACCGAACACCACGTCGACGTAAGGCGCACGCTCGATCAGTGCCGCGCCTTCCTGGCTGGCAACGCAGCCGCCCACGCCGATCTTCACGCCCCTGGCCTTCAGGTGTTTCACGCGCCCCAGGTCGCTGAACACCTTCTCCTGTGCCTTCTCGCGCACGGAGCAGGTGTTGAAGAGGATCAGGTCGGCCTGCTCCACGTCGGTCGTGGGCTCATAGCCCTCGGCCGCGCGCAGCACGTCGGCCATCTTGTCCGAGTCGTACTCGTTCATCTGGCAACCGAAGGTCTTGATGAAGACCTTCTTGCCGGTGCCGGCGGCGCTCATGGCTTGGTCCAGGCCTGCGCGGCCGGGTCGAAGGACCAGCGCGCGGCCTCGTCGGCGGTCTTCGGCCAGAGGCCGGTTTTCTCTTCGGCGCGCAGCACCCATACGTCCTTGACCAGGCCCAGCGTGTCGACGGTGTAGTGCGCCATGAAACGCTGGCCGATCAGTGCCCCGGACACCTGCACGAGGTTGTTGGTGTCGCGCAGCCTGGCCCCGGGCGCGAGCCGAGCCGGCTTGCCGTTGAGCAGCACGTCGGGGGGATTCACCATCGCGATCTCACCGCGCAGCGCGTTGTAGGGGAAGTTGCGCTGCACCTGGGCAGACGCGGCGAACGGGGCACTCAGAGCGAGCACGAGCAGGGCACAGCGGTACATGGTGTGGATCCAGTGGCTGCAGAGGGGGAAGCTCGAAATTGTAGTGACCCGCAGAGCCTGTCGGACTTGTTCGAAAACGTACCGGCGGTGACTTTCGCGGATGCCAGATCCGTCACGAACGCTGGCAGGTTTCGGGAGGTTTGAACGACCCTGGCCGCATGCCGCCTCATGGCGCGGAAGTTGCCTTGCCCCTTCGATTCTCAAGTGCCGGAGCGCGGAATGTCATCGAACCCTGGTCGGATCCTGGCGTCGTGGATGCGCTTGCTGGCCTTGGTGGGGATGGGGGCGTCGCTGTCCGGCTGCGGCGCGCTGGCGATCACCGCACTCGGCGTCGGCGCCTCGGCCGGCGTCTCGCACACGGCGAGCGGCACGAGCTACCGCACGTTCACGGCCAGCGCCACGCAGGTGAAGGCGGCCTCGCTCGCGGCCCTGAGCAAGATGGGCGTCACCGTCGAAGGCATCGCCAAGACCGAGAGTGGTGAACTGATCAAGGGCAACTCTGCGGATCGCAGCATCGAGGTCGAACTCGAGGCGATGAGCAAGTCCACGACGCAGATGCGCGCTTCGGCGAAGCGCAACCTGTTCGTTCACGATGCCGCCACGGCGAAGGAGATCGTCGAGCAGACCGAGCGCGCCATGGCGGCGGCCGACAAGCGTGCCAAGGCCGCGACCACCAGCTACCTGGTCAGGGCTTCGGGCTCACTGTGATCCGGAGCATTTGCCCGGGACCTTGACGGCGGATGTCAGGAGGCCACGGCCTCGCGCAGCCGGATCGCCTGGTGACCGATGTCGAGCGCATGCCGCAGCGCCGCGGCCGGCGCCTCGAAGCGGTGGCCGCCGGAGACCCGGTCGCTGCTGAACACCACTTCGGGCGGTTGGTCAGCACCGCGCACGCGATGCACCTCGACCGCGGCCGTGTAGCCGCCGCGGGCGGCGTCCAGGGCGCCGGCGTAGATGCGGAAATCGCCGACCTCACGTTCTTGCAGGTTCATCCAGAGCTCCTTTTCGGCGGCGGTCGCCAAAGTTGAATCGAAGCATCGGTGATTCGCCGGCAGCGAACCATCCCTCACTGGCGTCCGCCCCGAATGGGGGAGGTCGAGCTGTTCAGCCACGGACATGTTTGGCAAGCAGATAGATGGCGACCGTGCCGGCGAACAGCACCACGGATAGCGCACGCCAGGCATTGAACGCACCGGTCCTGTGGTGACGCGACGGTGGGGCCCGGCGTTGTCGATGCGCATGGTCATCTTCGCCATGCAGCAGCGAATAGGACGTGGAGGTCTTGAACTCGCTCGGCCGGTCGTCGGTCCGCTCGCGGTCCCAGTTGAAGGCTTGAGTGTCGTGGCGCATGCGCGCAGTGTCTGCCTGCACCCAGCCGTGCTGAATCCCGCGCTCGCGGGCCCCGCAGATGCGGGTGGACCGACGCCACGCCGCAAACGAGAAGCCCCGCACGGGGCGGGGCTCGGGTGTCTTGGTGGCGCTTCAGGGATTCGAACCCCGGACCTGCGGATTATGATTCCCGCGCCAGACTCACTGGCGCGCAGTTTGGCACTGAAGAACACGCGGCGCAAGGGGCGGATTGCACGGACTGCGTTCCGAAGAAACCTGTGTACGCTTTTGCTGCAGCGGTATTTTCAGGCGCTTGGAGTCGCCCGTCGGCCATTCCCTAAGGGTGAGCAATGCTCGATCAGAACGCAGATGCGGGGGCGTTGGCAGAAGCTGTTCAGACGCCGACACACGATGCATGCGAGCTCGTGTTTGGGTTGGTAGGTCCGACGGGAGTCGACCTATCAAAAGTTTGCACATCTCTGGACACTCAACTTAAAGGCGTTGGGTATAAGACCGAGATCGTGACGCTCAGTGAACTCATTCTTCCGTTTAGGGCGAAGGCGACCGCATTTAAGGATGAGTACGAGCGTATAGATAACTTAATGACAGAGGGAACGGCACTTAGGAGAGAGACGGATCAAGCTGATGTAGTTGCGAGATTAGGCTTGGCCAAGATCCGTGCGATCAGAACTCAGATGACCGGGTCGCCCCATCGAGTACCTGGACACGGAGTGGCCTACATCGTTCGATCTTTTAAGCGCCCTGAAGAGGTAGAGTTATATAGGAACGTGTACGGCAAGGCGTTTACGTTGATATCTGTCTACGCGCCAAGAGAGTCTAGGAAAAGAAATCTTGCAAGAAAACTGCAGGGGGTTATAGCAGAGCAAGGCTCCAGCCCCGAGGAACTTGCGGTTCGATTAATCACGCGCGACTTCACTGAAGATGGGAAACTTGGTCAAAAAGTAAGTGCAACGTTCCCGCTTGCTGATTTTTTTGTGACGAGTGAATCAAGGACTCAGCTTGATGCTGCGCTAAAGCGACTGGTGCGATTGACGTTTGGCGATCCCTATATTTCTCCGAGTCGTGATGAGCAAGGAATGTTTTTTGCACAAGCAGCGGCGCTTAGATCGCTCGATCTTTCGAGGCAGGTAGGCGCAGCAATAGTTTCTCAAGATGGCGATATCGTCACGACTGGTTGTAACGAAGTTCCAAAATTTGGTGGTGGGCTTTATTGGGAGGGCGATGATGGAGTCACCAGAGATTTCGAGCAAGGATTCGATTCGAACGCCACGATAAAAAAAGAACTCGTGCAAGATGCAGTGCAGAGAATGCGTGGAAACGGATGGTTGAGTGGCACGCTAAAGAAATTATCCGACGAAGAATTGGCGAACCAGTCACTTTATGGGGACGAAGCGTTTTTCCGTGACTCGAAGCTCTTTGACGTTATCGAATTCGGGCGCTCGGTTCATGCGGAAATGGCCGCGATTACGCAGGCTGCGAGAGCAGGTGTGCCGCTTGCAGGGACGCGATTGCTATGTACAACTTTCCCATGTCATATTTGCGCTCGCCACATCGTTGCGAGTGGAATAGGGGAAGTCGTATTTATCGAGCCTTATGAGAAGAGTCGTACCGACCAACTCTTTGGCGATTCGATCAGCGTTGAGCCTCATGACCCTTCACCGAAGCGGGCAAACTTTCGATCTTTTGTTGGAGTCGCGCCAAGAAGATATATGGATTATTTTTCGCTTGGTTGTGATCGAAAAACAAAAGAAGGCCGAATTCTTGGGCCAAATGCTATCGCCTCGAACCCAAGAATTAAGAGATTCGTGCTGACATATTTGGTTGTTGAGACTAAAATGATTGACGACACAAAGCGCCCATCGCTTCAATTGCCACTCGCCGAAGAGGGAACGTCATGATTAACAATGCTGACGAGCAATTCTTGAAGCAATTTGACGACTCTCGAAAAACGGTAGAGGGATGGCCGCAATGGATGCGAGAGTCGGCGCGTGTAGTGACGGTTACTCTGCCCTGCGTACCCGAGCCACAATGCGTCGCCCCCACCAAGTCAATTGAAGATCCGTCGAAAGATGGCCTCATTTGATTGATTTCAGGTGAGCAATGATTGACGGATAGAACATCCGTCGCTATGCCGCTGGCCGGTCATCCTCGATCTGGCACAGTTCCTTGATCGTCATGCCGTACCGCGCCGCATCGCGGCCGTGATCGCCGCGCCAGCCCTTGACGCGATCTGCTGCTGAGTCTCGCGACTTGCCGGCTGGTGCAGCGTGAAGTTGTTGGTGACAACGACGCTCTGCTCCTTCGTACCGGCGGACTGCACCTTGCCCGACTGATTGCCCATCATCAGGAACTGCTGGCCGCCCACGTCAAGGACCTCAGGGCGCCGCTCGTTAACGCGGTACATCTTGCCGGCTGACACTGGGCCGCCGATCGCACGACCGCCTCCGAAGAAGCTTCCGACGGCGCTGAGGATCGATCCCCACCCGCCTTCACCTGAGTTCTTGAAGAACCCTTCAGCGGCATCGGCGAAGGGCTCAGTGATCCCCTTGCGGACCGCCAGCCGCAACAGATCCTGTTCCACGCCCTTGAGGATGTCGCGAAGGCCCTTGCCGCCGACGATCGCGTCTTCGAAGGCCGATGAGAATGTCAGGCCCAGCTCCTTGGCCGCGTCGCCCGCCTTCTCGGCTTCGGCCGCCACCTTCTCGGCTGCGCCACGATCGTCGATGAGGCCTTGCCGCTCGCGAAGCAGGGCGATCTCCTTCTGCAGCGATTCGATGACGACCTTGCTGGCTCCGACGGACTGCAGTTGTGCGAGCGTTTCCTCTTTGATCGCGATGGCCGAGCTGATGCGGGCCTTCTCGATCGCGACGCGCTGACCGATCGAAGCACCGATCAGGGCGATCTCGTCCTTGAGCGCCTGGTTCTGCTCGATCATCTGGGCCACGCTCGCGACCGCGGCCTCATCTGCCCGCTGTTGAACCCGTGAAGCCTCTTCGCGAGCCTGTGCCGCGTCCTCCAGGGCCTTCGTCCAATCGCGCGCCAGGTCGACTTGTTGAGCCGTCGACAGCAGGGCCTCGCGCAGGGCAGGCGACACCTTGCCCAACCGATCCATCTGCAGATCCCTCAGCGTCTGCTCTGAAATGGTCAGGTTCTGGGTGGCCTCAAGCTGCTTTTGGAGGCTCTCCAGGTAGCGCTTGGCCTCGGCCTGCGGGTCGGCCTTGCTTCCGGTGGAGCGAGGCGGCTTGTCGGGGATCTTTAGCGAGGGCGCGGCGGACGGGGCCAGGCGGCGCGAGAGCGCATCGCTGGTGTCACCAACACCCTGAAGCGCTTGGCGCTGCTGCAGTTCACTGAGGAAATCGATCTGCTTGCGCGCGTTCCTGATGGCGTCGTCGATGGCTCGGGTGTCGGAGCCCGCACGCACGTAACGCTGCCGGTCTCCCTCCAGGCCGGCCAGTTCTTCGCGCAAGGACTTGAGGTTGCCGGCCTGCGTCTTGAACGGGTTGATCGTGCCGAAGGTGATGATGGCGTCGAGCAGACCGTCGGCGTGCTTCATGCCCACCAGGAACTCGTCCGCCAAGTTGCTGACGGTCGGGATCAGGCTCGAAGCGAGGATGCGAGCCGCGTCCTCCGCGTTGGCCTTGATCTGGAAGATCTTCTTGTTGAAGTCTTCGGCCTTGAGCGCTGCCGCCGTGGTCGTGGTGGCGACAAGCTCGGTCTTCTCGGCCAGGTCGTTGAGCAGCGGCGCCGCCTCGCGGACGCTCTTCCCAAACAGCACCTGAATCGCACGGGCCCGACTGCCGTCATCAGCGACCTTGGCCAGGGCGACCGCGGTTTGTCGCAGGGCTTCGGCGGGATCGATCTTCCGCAGCTCCTCTGCATTCAGGCCCAGCGCCTTGAGGATTCGGGCGGCTTCGGCGGAGTCGTCATCGGTCTTGCTCAGCACCTGGTTGAACTTCACCAGCGTAGACGACATGCTTTCGAAGCCACCCCCGGTCTCGCGGGCGATGCGGTCCAGGGCGCTGATGTTCTCGATGCTGGCGCCTGTGGCGTCCTTGAGATCGTTGAAGGCATCTTGGGCGTTGATGGAGCGCTTGATGATGGCGGCGACCGCAGCACCGGCAGCGACACTCAGCGTGGCGAGATAGGCCCCGTAGCGGGTCGCTGAGGCCCGCGCGGAGTTGTAGGCCGCCTCGGACTTCACCAGGGCTTCGGCTTGCGCCTTGCTGGCGGCGACAGAGCGAAGGGCGGCTTCAGCGGCCACAAGCTGGGAGCGGCTGGCGCCTCTCTGCGCGAGTTCGAACAGCTTCGCATCCACAGTCGACTTGTTGACCGTAGCGGCCTGCATCTGAAGTCGAGCGACCGTTGCATCGATCGAGCGGCGGGCGCTGGCACTGGCGGTGCCGATCTTGTCGAACCCGTCCGCAGCGCGCTTACCCGTCGCGTCTGCCGTGACGCCCAGGCTGGCGAGGCTCTTCTTCGCCTTGCCGACGCCGCTCTCGACGCCCTTGGAGTCGGCACTGATCTCGATCTGCGCCTTCAAATCACCGGCCATCGTCAACCACCTTTCAAGTTAGGGTGCCCGCCACGCGCCCCGAAAGAGGGCTCTGCGGGCTGTCGCGGTTGCTTTCATGGACTCGGCGACTCACGACTTAGGCCGAGTGGGGCCGGCAGACACAGCCGACCCCATTTGTTGATTTCAAACGGCAATCAAATGCCGGGAAGGCCAGCATCCATGCGGGCTTGCAGGGCGTTTCGGTCCGTTTTGAATTCATTCAAATGGACGATTTAATCCGTGCGTGCGGGAACCTGCGGTCTAGGTTTCATGGCCTTGCAGAGATCCGATCCCCCTCCGTCTCTCTCTTCGCGGGCCTTCTCGCCGTCATGACACTGCTTGCACATGGGCTGCCAGTTGGACTCATCCCAGAACAGCGACTCAATGCCCTTATGTGGCACCTTGTGGTCAACCACTGTGGCCCGTGTGATCTCGCCCTTGCGCTCGCAGTAGCAGCACAAGGGATGCGCCCTCAGGTAGCGCTCTCGTGCCTGCTGCCAGCGGTAGCCGTAGCCTCGGGCTGTTGAGCCTTCCTTGCCTGCTCTCCAACTGCCCGGAGCAAGTGTGAGGAGCGGGCTGCCAAGGGCCGAAACCCTTGGCTTGAGCCTGATGAGACGGACCACGGGTCACGGGACCGGGCACTGCACCGGATGGCCGAGCACAGCAACGGCCGAGATGAGCGCCGCCGATGCATTCCCGCTCGGGATGATCGTCATGCGCACATAGCGCTCGCCGCCCGTGTAGCCAAGTTTGCGGACCTGGTTGTCGCTGTCGTACCGGAAGCTCGCTAGAAACTCCGTGCCAATCATGTCCTTGTCGTACACGTCATAGGCCGTGCTCATATCCGATGTGGCTGAGTTCTCCAGCAGAACGGTGAACACCGCATCGGCGTCAGCGACCGAGCCAATGGCAATGCAGAAGGTGAGCGACCGATAGCCCAGCATGTCGATGACTTGGGACACGATCTGTGTGTTGTCGCTGACGCTGACCGGGCTGATGGCCCGACGGACATCGACGTTGTTGTACATATCTTTCATCGTTGTTCCCCTCGATCAGGCTGCAGAGAAGCGAACCAGCTTGATCGCTTCGAAGTTGGCGACAGCGCCACCGACACGCTGGTAGGCGTACAGGTTCACCTTGGGCTTGTTGGTGTACGGGTCCACCAGGAAGCGTGTGCCCAGACGACGAACGAACGTGTAGCCGCGCCGGAAGTTGCCGAAGGCGATCGACAGCGAGTTCGTCGCGATCGATGCCATCTGGTCGTCTTCGATCACGGGGTAGCCCAGCAGCGTGGACGGCAGGCCAGCCGTGGTCGACGCGGCCCAGAGCGATTCGCCGTCGGTCGTCTTGAGCTTGCGCAGCGTCGCCGCGGTGGAGCGGTTCATCACCCAGGAAGCGCCGGTGCGGTACTGCGGCTTGAGAGCGGCCACCGTGTCCACCAGAACGTCCGTCTTCGTGGTGCTGTTGAAAGCGCCATCGGTGCCGGTCGGCAGGTACTGCAGCGTGCCCCAGGGGCGCGTGGCATCAGCCGTGGCGGCGATCGGGTAGTTGGTGAACCCGGACGGTCTCGCGGCGCCGTCACCAGCGATGATCGACGCGCCGAACGAGAAGCCGAACTTCTCGCCGATCTTGGTGTTGAGCCAGTCCATCACGTTGAACGACGCGGTGTCGATTAGCTTCTGGCTCACGGCCGGCATCGCGTACACCTCATGCAGCGGCACGATGAACTTACCCAGGGCCGGCGCCGTGGTCTCGGAGCGACTGTCTAGCTCGCCCACCCAGGTGACGCCCACCTCGTCGCGGTCGACGATCTCTTCGAACTCGTCGGTCGGCTCGAGATCCACGAGGCGAACCGAACTCAGTAGCGGCGAGGTTTCGAGCATCACCCGCGTGACCTCGTCCGACATCTGAGGCAGCACCATGTAGCCGCCGGCCGGGTCGTTGCCGGTGTGCATGGCCTTGGCCTCGACGAAGTGCTTCTCAGCGCGGGCCTGGTCGCCTGCGATCAGGGCACGAGCGCCGAGATCGAGCGACTTGCGCTGAGCGTCCGACAGAGGCATCGGCGACGCGAAGCCGGCACCGGGGCGGTTCGACTTCTTGGCGAAGTCTTGAACCAACTGCCGCACTTCCTCGAATTCCTTGTCTTTCCTGTCGCGCCAAGCCTCAAGGGACTTGTTGCTTTTGTCGAGCTCTTCGGCGATGTCTGCAATCGTCATCATCACAATTTCCTTTCGATAACTTCCGTGGTGCGCCTCAGGAGCGCAGCGAGTTCGGACAGGTCATCGGAAGGAGCCGCAAGGGCTTTGAACCCCCGGGTTGCGATGGTGTTAGCTTCGCGCTTGCTGAATCCAAGCATGCGCAATGCCGCCTCCATCTCGCGGATGGTGCGGGGCTTCGACTGCGCTGGAGACGAACCAGGCGGCGGAGAAGAACCACATTCTTCGCGAGAGCAAACCGAGTGTCCCGATGACACGTCCGTTTCCTGCTCGCCTGTGGTCCCGCCACTGGTTGAGTAGGCTGAGGCCAGAGCATCCCGCTCGGCCTCGACGCTTGTATTGTAAGAGCTGCCGCTCATGTGTTCAATGGCCCGACGGCAATTGCAGCTCGATTCGACGCAGCAAATGCGTGTCGTTGCCTTGGGTATCGACAGTGACGACGCGCAGATGCGGGAAAGCACCGAACGTCATCTCGACGCGGATCTCGTGAGCATCGCGAAGACTGGCGCGCAGCGCCGGTACGTCTTCAGGTTGGACGAGCCCTTGCATGGTGATCAGCTCGCGAGCGGCCTGCATCAGGATGCCGACGCACTTGTCTTCGATGGTCTGTGGTGTGCTCATGTGGTTCTCGTTGAGGTCACGAATCGCAGCGTGCGATTCGAAAGACGGGCTTTGCACTTCCCACCCTTACGCCCTTACCGCCCTTACGACCTATCCATTCGGTAAGGGTCGTAAGGGCCGTTAGGTCTGTAGGTCCGTAAGGTAGGTAAGGTAAATGTTTAAGAGACATGCCAGTGCTCCCCGGCGAAGCGGACAAGCCCGCGATCAGCCATGCGCTTCAATCGTTCATAGGCAGAGACGCGGTGAATGCCGAGCGCTTCGCCGAGCTGAGGCCCTGTCATGCCGCCGGAGATCTCGAGGTGCTTCAGCACTTCTGCCTCGTTGGACGAGTAGCGCGGCCCGTTGACGAGCTGCCATCCCTGATCGACGCGCTCAATCGGGAAGGTGTCTTCATCACGTTCCCAGTCCCGACCTTGGATGTGCAGGGTGTACTCAGACCCCTTGCGGCTCATGATCCAGATCGAATCGCAGGCGCCAGCGATTGCGGCGGACCCGCTGATGCTGTCGATCGGGTCGTCACTGATGGACTTGCGCTTGTGGTGGACACAGACGATCGCTAGGCCCGGCCGATCTCGGCATAGCTGCTGCAGGGGGCCGAGTGCCTCGTAGTCAGCCGCATAGGCGTTCTGCTTCCCGGCGCCGGGATCTCGGAAGCGCTGCAGGGTGTCGATCACCACGAGCTTGATCTCGGGATCGCGGTCGAGCGTGTTGGCAATCTCATCGATGCCCAGCAGCCCGCGCGGCCAGCTCGTCGCGTACAGCAACCAGCCTGACTCGATGCCCACCGCGCCGGCTTGCTCCAGCTTGCGGCGCAGGCGCCTCTCGTTGGTCTCCAGGTCGATCATCAAGACCTTGGCGCGGGGTACGGACTGGCCCCACATCTCGCCGCCCTTGGTAACCGCGACGACGATCTGGAGCATCAGCGTCGACTTGCCGACCTTGGGGTTTGCTACGAGCAGGCCGAGGCCCTCGTATAGCCAGGTCGGTACGATGGCCCGCACAGGTGTTGGTGTCGTCATCAGCAGCCTCGCAGCGTCGTGAATCAACGGGGTGGCAATGCGCTTCGCCTGTGCCCTGCGATCGACCTTCTCCTGCGCTTCCTGCAACAGCGGCGTCGTCATCCGATGGCCTCATCTGCCAGCACATCAACGCGCTGTGCGGCCACAAGAAGGCGTTGCCGGTCTTCGGCGGTGAGGGGCTTGCCGTTGGCCAGGCCGCAGGCGGCCACGGCGACGAACGTGGCCTCGAACTGCAAGACGGCGAGGGCCTCCCGAGCACTCAGCGTGCGCGGCCTCTTCTTGGCCCATGCGCGCGACTCGACCGCGATCTTGTCGATGGCGGATTCGGCTGCGTAGACGGGCTCCATCAGCGGCCCTCCGTGCGGTCCAGGAAGGCGCTCACGCTGCGCAGATCGGGTGCGTACGCGGTACGGTCCCACCGAGCTATCAGGTAGCCGCCGCATGTCAGCCGATGCAGGGCGAAGCCCTTCAGCGCGAGGTGCGCCGCGAGCGTCGCGAACTTCTTGTCAACGTCGGCGCCGTCGCCGACAATCGGGGTGCGTTCTATCTCTAGCGCCCGGTCGGCTGCAACCGCTCCGGGCGCTTTTTCGTCCGGGCCGCTCATTGCGCCCCCGCGACGTTCGCGTGCCCAATGGCAAGAACCGCATCGTCGAACTGCTGTTCATCAACAAGCAATCGACCGGTTGGCATCAGGATCGCGCGCTTCTCGATAAGCGCTGGACGGTGCCGCCGCATGAACCATTGAAGGCTCGTTGGACTAGGGAAGATGTGACCGCGCGCGGCTTGATATTCCTCGGCGGTGATCAGTCGAGAAAGTAACGTGGTATCAGGTGCCAAAGCAAAACCCTCCAAAGCTAGCCAGCAAGACGGGCCGCCAGACCCGAAGTCACTGCGTATTGCTGTGACTTGCCGCGCAGTTTGGAGAGGGCTTGCTCTTTTGCCAGACTACCTAAGAAGCTTGTTTTTTCTTCTTAGGTTTGCTCCGCCTTTCTAGCGGGGAGTCCTTGAGGATGGCTGCAACATCATCTTTGGTGAGTTGATCGACTGGCCGCAGGACGGCGTTAGTAAAGCGCGCCGCAACGAGTGGAAGTTCGCTGTCAAACCTGCGCACAAAGTTGAAGCAGAGCCATCTGACAAAGGCGGCGACCTTTGGGCGGCTTTTTTGGCGCGTCACCGCACGCGGACCCAGCGATACAAGGTGCTTGTCTGCTAGTTCAACCGTCCGATCGAGCATTTCGCTGATAGACATGGAGTAGCCAAATCCAAGTCCCACGCCTTCGGTAGGAAGATCGCGCCAGCCGATCCAAAGCTGAGCAGGCGGCTCACAATTGCTGTTGAGCTGATACAGCGTCGCAGTCCCGGGTGGCAAGGAAGAAAGCTTGATCGCCTGCTTGAGACGCAAGGCAAGGTCTTTGACTCGCTCTACCTCTTTACGCTCAACCAGCGTCGGCTTGCGACGGGTCTCATTGCTCGCTCGCTCGACCGCATGGCAGATATCACTGAATACAGCCATTTGGATATCGCCAAATCGACGCAACTGACTCCACGCCTGTTTCGCTGATTCGTCGGATAGCAAACGGTCAGCAATTGATATCCATGCCGCGGGCGCCGAGCTGCGATGCTCTTCGGCCCACGTCGCAAGGGTCGGCGCTGGTTGAGGTTTTGTCATTTTGTTCTTTGCCGCTGCGGAGCTAAGAATCCACCGAAGACGGTATCCTGAAGCAACCCCCCAGACGTACCTCTCGGCGCCGCTTCAGTCTTGTTTGTCTTACCCACCTTTAATGCGCTTGGGAACTGCGGGCGGTCTTCATCTTCTGCGACTGTTCGCGCACAAAGACCAAGTCCTGATGAGCCAGGCTCAGGGCCTTCTCGAAGTATTCAGGATTCGCGATCTGGGCCGCACCAAAAAGCGCATCGTGCATGACGCTCACGAAGCCATTCGCGGCGCCTTGCCGGCTTTTCGTTTCGAAGTCTGTCTGTTCGTCTTTGATCCGCATCGCCTCTTTAAGGGCTTCTTGCAACACAAATCGGTTCCGGACTGAACTGTCGCGCGACAGCGCAGTGAACATCTCCCGCGCCGCACGGATCCCGGTCAGCTTGCCCTCGTAGAAGTGTTCTTCAGGAACATCGAAGAACGATACAAACAGCAGGCGCTTTCGCCGCGTGTAGGTTTCACTCACGAACGAAAACTGGTCATCTCGAACCAAGACGATGTTTGCTGGCACGGGGGCTAAAGTTTCGGAAGCCATGGTGTGCGATTCCTTTAAGGGTTGCACGTTAGGGTCAGCGGTCGGTCGGTGTGTCAGCACCTTCCGGCCGCGCTTGCACCAGGACCGCTGATGCGCCGGATGATCATCAACGAATGTCGCCAAGCACGCGATTGATGAGCTTGGTCTTGTGGTCGGTCGCGAGGTGGCTGTAGCGCTTCGTGACGCTCAACTGCCGGTGCCCCAGCACCTCGGCGATTTCCAGCAGCGTGGCGCCGTTCTGGGCCAGCGCAGAGGCGCATGAGTGCCGCAGGTCGTGAAACCTGAAGCTCTTGACGCCCGCGGCTTTCAGGGCGCGATCCCAAGCAGGATCGAAGTTATAGGCAATGTCAGGTCTGCGCGTCGAGGGGAAGACCAGCGCGTTCGCAGCGCCGGCATGCTTGGCCAGTTCGTCGACCACGGCGGGGACGAGTGGCAGCACCTTCTTGTCGCCGTTCTTGGACCGGTGCACGGCAGCCTCGGCCCGCTCAAGGTCCACGTCGGCCCAGCGCAGGGCCTCCAGCTCGCCGCGACGGGCACCGGTGGTCAGCCCCATCATCACCAGCAGGTAGAGGCGGGGCCATGACGACTTCCGGCAGGCAGCGAGCAGGGCGGTGCGCTCCGCATCGCTGAGGAAGCGGACGATCTCGTTCTTCTCGGCCTTCAGCTCGACGTGCCGGCAGGGGTTCTGCCAGTTCTTCGGGGCGATGCGGCGCCGCTGCGCCCAGGTCAGCACCGCGGAGAGAGCGGCCTGATACCGGTTCAGGGTGGCGGGCGCCAGCGGCCTGCGCTTGGCCTTCATGACGGGCTTGCCGTCGGCGTCCTTGCCGGCGAAGTAGCGGCCACGCTGGGTGGCGAGCTGCTCCAAGGCTGTAAAGACGTGGTCGTCGGTCAGATCGGCCAGCGAGACGCCGCCGAGCTTGGCCACCCACCAATCGAGGCGCTGGGTGCGGCTGGTGTCGCGGCCGGCATAGGCGGCCATGTAGGCATCAATCAGGTGCCGGAGGGCGATAGACCCGTCCCGGACACCTGGTGCCGGTGGTGGAACGCCGGTATGCGGGACGCTGGCGGGCGTCGTCGCAAAGTCACCGGTGGACTGTGCAGAACAGTTCATTGCAAGACCTCATCGCATCTTGCCCGCCTTGTTCACCGGCGGACTAGGTGGAGAGTCTGGCAAGGCCCGTCCTTGCTGGCATCTGGTGGCGCTTCAGGGATTCGAACCCCGGACCTGCGGATTATGATTCCGTCGCTCTAACCGACTGAGCTAAAGCGCCAAAGCCGCGCATTATAGCGAGCCTTCTCTTGGCTTGCGAGTGCCGCACGGTTTTCGGGGCAGCACCCTGCCTGTGCCAGCATCGGGCCGCGATGCGCAGCACGCATCGAACGAGGTGTTCCATGGGCTGGTGGCGATCAGACCTCGCGGATGGGATCCGCAAGCGCGGATTCCGCAAGTGGTACGAGCGCGAGTTGATCTCCAGCCATGCGCATCTGGTGCTCACCTTCATGTGCATGGTCGGGCTGCTGGGAGGCTTGGAGGTTTACGACCGCCGCGCGCCGTTGAGCGACCAGATGGTGACGGGTATCTCGGTGCTGTTGTCGGCGGGGATCGGCTTGTGGGCGTTGCGCCGCTACCTGTTCCTGTTGCTGCATGCGGAAACCACCGCCAACCAGGCGGTGTGCCCGCAGTGCGATGCCTATGCCCGCTTCGATGTGGCTGCCGGGCCGCAGGCCGAGGCCGATGCGGTCGCCGTCCGATGTCGTGGCTGCGGGCAGGAGTGGACGATCACGCGCTGAGGAGCGCCTGTCAGATCAGTTCGCCGACGGCCATGGCCAGGAAGCTCAGCAGCAGCGTCGTCGCGATCGGCAGCGACCATTCCCGGCCGCCGAGGCGGAAGTTCAGGTCGCCGGGCAGGCGGCCGAGGCCGAACTTCTGGAGCCAGGGCCGCAGGCCGTTGAAGACGACCAGCGTGATGACGACAACGAGCAGCCAGCGCAGCATGGTGGGGTTCCGGTCTCAGAGCATGTGGCTGCGATCGCCCTGGGCGAAGCCGATCGCATCGAAAGGCTCGCCGGCCGCGAAGCCGATCACCTTGAACAGCTCGCCCATCTCGTGCTCGGTCAGCAGCTTCTGCGCCGCGGCGATGGCGCGCAGGTCGGCGCCCTGCAGGTCGTCGAGCAGGCCGCAATTCATCAGGAAACGCGCCTGGGTGGTGTAGCCCAGCACCGCGAGCCCGGCGTTCTGGCCGGCCAGCGCGATGCCGGTGAAATCGACGTGGGCGGTGATGTCCTTGTCGCCCACGTCGCTCAGCGGGTCGCCGTCGGCCTGGTGCGCGCGGTGGCACATCAGCGTGCCGCCGATGCGCTGCGGATGATGGAACTCGGCCTCGGGGAAACCGTAGTCGATGAAGAAGGCCGCACCGCGCCGGAGCGTGGCGGCCAGCGTGCGGATGAAGGCCTCGCCCTGGCGCTGCAGTTCGACGGTGGTGCCAGGTACGCGGTCGGCGGCCAGCGGCGGGCGCAGTGAGGTCGGGCGGTCGGCATACATGAAGCGGCCGTCGGAGAACACCACGCCGCGCTCGAGCCACTGGTGGCCATCGAAGTGCAGCAGGGCCACCGGCATCGCATCGAGCACCTCGTTGCCGACCAGCACGCCGTCGATCCGCTCCGGCAGGCGGTCCAGCCACACGGCCTTCGCCGCGTGCTGCGGCGGCACCCGCGCGGCGATCGTGGTTCGCTGACGCTCGCGCAGCGCTCCGGACAGGTCGACGATGACGTAGCGGTCGATCCGTTCGCCCAGCGCCTCCAGCAACTGCGTGGCCAGCGCTCCCGAACCGGCGCCGAACTCCCACACTTCGCGCGTGCCGGTGGCGTCCAGCGCCTGGCCCATCTGGCGCGCCAGGGCGCGGCCGAACAACGGGCTCAGCTCGGGTGCGGTGACGAAATCACTGCCGGAGCCCGGCATCAGGCCGAACTGGCGATCGCCGCGCACGTAGTAGCCCAGACCGGGTGCATACAGTACGAGCTCCATGTAGCGCTCGAAGCCGAGCCAGCCTCCGGCGCGCTCGATCTCCGTTGCGATCCGCGCTTTCAAGGCCTCTTGCAGGCTCGGCAAAGGGGGGCTGGCTACACTGACGGGGCTCGATTCCACCCCTCCATTGTCCCGCACGACATGAGCGTCGATTCCCGTCCCGTGGTGCTCGTCACCGGTGCCGCACGGCGCGTCGGCCGCGCCATCGCGCTCGAACTGGCCGCGCACGGCTTCGACGTGGCGGTGCACAGCCATCGGGCCAGCGACGAGTCGATCGACACGCTGCAGGCAGCCCGCGCGGCCGGTGCGCGCGCCGAGGCTTTCGTGGCCGACCTGGCCGACGAGACCGCCTGCCGCGCGCTGCTGCCTGCCGTGGCCGAGCGCATGGGGCGCATCGACGCGGTGGTGAACAACGCCTCGCGCTTCGAGTACGACGGCGCAGGGGACTGCAGCTACGCGTCGATGGCCGAGCACTGGCAGGTCAACACCGCCGCGCCGGTGCTGCTGGCGGCCGCGCTGCACCAGCGGCTGAGCGGTAGCTCGGGGCGTGGCTGTGTCGTCAACCTGCTCGACCAGAAGCTGTGGAACCCGAATCCGGATCATTTTTCGTACACGCTGTCGAAGGCCGCGCTGGAGGCGGCGACCACGCTGCAGGCGCAGGCCTTCGCGCCCACGCTGCGCGTGGTTGGTGTTGCGCCCGGCGTCACGCTGCCGTCGGGACCGATGGACAGCGCGGAGTTCGTGCGCGCACACGCGATGACGCCGCTGCGCCGTTCGTCGACGCCCGAGGACGTGGCTCGTGCCGTGCGCTTCCTGATCGAGTCGCCGGCCATCACCGGCACCACGCTGCTGGTCGACGGCGGGCAGCACCTGTCTGCGCAGCCGCGCGACGTGCTGTTCCTTGCGCGCGAGGGGGTTTGAGGTGCCGCACTGGACCCTGCATCCCCGGCTGGCGGCGTGCCGGCGCGTGTTCCTGAAGTCGTATGCGCTGCCGGTGCGCATCGGCGTGCACGACTTCGAGCGCGTGGGTCCGCAGCGGCTGCTGATCGACGTCGATCTGTACGTGCCGCTGGTGGCCAGCACGCCGCGCGAGGACCGGCTCGACGAGGTGGTCGACTACGACTTCATCCGCCACGCCATCGCCGAGCGCGTGGCGCAGGGCCACATCGGACTGCAGGAAACGCTGTGCGACGAGATCGCCGCGCGCATGCTGGCCCATCCCCAGGTGCGCGCGGTGCGCGTGTCGACCGAGAAACCCGACGTCTACGCCGACTGCGCCGCGGTCGGCGTGGAGGTGTTCCACATCAAGGAGAGCGACGCATGAGTGCCGTCGTCATCGAGCCCGGCGTCACGCAACGTCAGGCCGGCAAGCCCGCCTTCGAGGCCAACAAGCTCAGCAAACGCCTGCACCGGCTGGTCGGCCAGGCCATCGGCGACTTCAACATGATCGAGCCCGGCGACAAGCTCATGGTCTGCGTGTCGGGCGGCAAGGACAGCTACGCGCTGCTCGACATCCTGCTGAACCTGCAGCAGCGCGCGCCGATCGACTTCTCGCTCGTCGCGGTCAACCTCGACCAGAAACAGCCCGACTTTCCCGAGCACGTGCTGCCCGAATACCTGGCGAGCCGCGGTGTGCCTTTCCACATCGAGAACCAGGACACCTACTCCATCGTCAAGCGCGTGGTGCCAGAAGGCAAGACGATGTGCAGCCTGTGCTCGCGGCTGAGGCGCGGCATCCTGTACCGCGTGGCCGGTGAGCTGGGGGCGACCAAGATCGCGCTCGGCCACCACCGTGACGACATGCTGCAGACGCTGTTCCTCAACATGTTCTTCGGCGCCAAGCTCAAGGGCATGCCACCCAAACTGGTCAGCGACGACGGCCGGCATGTCGTGATCCGCCCGCTGGCCTACGTGCCCGAGCACGACCTGGAAGCGTGGGCCGCGCACCGCCAGTTCCCCATCATCCCCTGCACCCTGTGCGGCAGCCAGGAGAACCTGCAGCGCAAGCAGATCGCGCAGATGCTGCGCGACTGGGAGCGCCAGCACCCGGGTCGGCTCGACAACATGGCCAGCGCGCTGGCCAACGTGGTGCCTTCTCATCTGCAGGACCGGAACCTCTACCCCTTCACCACCCTCCAAGCCACCGGAAGAGCCGACGAACTGGGCGACAAGGCCTTCGATGACGACGAGACCTGTGCGCCGCCCGGCGCGGCGTCGGTCATCGAGGCCGCGATGCCGATCCGTTGGCATGGGCAAGGCTGAGTCAGGGCAAGGAGTCCGCATGCATCGAACCCGATCCGCCATGGCATCGCTGGCGGCATGCGCTGCGGCGCTGCTCGTCGCCGGTTGCGCCAGCCTCAACAGCGTGGCCGTTGACGTGTCCAGCCAAGGGAGCTGGCCGGCCGATCGCAAGCCGGGCAGCTACGCGGTCGAACGCCTGCCGTCGCAACAGGCGAACGCGGCCGAGCAGGACCGCATCGAGGCCGCGGCCCTGCCGGCGCTCGAGGCAGCCGGCTTCACTCGCGTCCCGTCCGAGCAGGCCGATGTGCTGATCCAGGTCGGGGCCCGGGTGTTCGAGGTGGCGCGCCGCGATCCCTACATGAGCCATTGGGCCTGGCGCAACGACTGGTGGTTCTACGGCGCGCGCCGACCGTTCTTCCATGGGCCGGGCTTCGGCTATGCACCGGGGTTCGGCTATGACTATTACGACATCCCGGATTACCAGCGCGAGGTCGGCATCCTGATCCGTGATCGGCGTAGCCAGCAGATCGTCTACGAGACGCGTGCCGCCTATTCGAGTCGCTGGACCTCGGAGGCGCTGCTGCCGGCGATGTTCGAGGCGGCGATGAAGGACTTTCCGCTGCCGGCGCTGACGCCGCGGACGGTGACGGTGGCGTTGCCCCCCTCGGCGCGCTGATCGATCAGGCGGGCGTCGCGAGACGCCGCAGGTCGGCCGCCCACCCTCTGAGCTTGCGCTGGGCCTCGTGCCGTTGCTCGGGCGTCGTGCGGTTGTGGATCTGCGCGAGCAGTTCGCAGTTCGCCGCGTCGAGGCGACGCTGGTAGCTCTGGTAGGCGTCGTCCGGCGAGCGCTTGACCTCTTGCCAGTGAGTCCGCAGTGCGTCGGTGGCCGAGGTGACCGACAGTGCGCCGGACTGCGCCTGCCGCAGGATCAGCAGCAGGTCGCGCTGCCGACGCTGCCGCTCGGCCAGCCAGCGTTCCGGCTCGAACGGCGATTTGCTCAAGGATTGCGCGATGCGCTCGCGCTGCAAGCGGTCGAGCCGGCCATACAGCTGCTCGGCCCGATCGACCACGCGCTCGACCGCCGCCGCGCGCCGCTCGGCCGGGTCGGGCTGCAGGAAGTCGTCTCGGAACTCGGCGTTGTTCTTCGCCTGCTTGCGTTCCAGGCGATTCAATTGCTCCGGGCTGAAGCTCATGGCAATGGCTGCGGTGTCGGGCAGTGCGTGGTCGACGGCGCGATCGATGCGCAGGCGCACCTCGTCGAACCAGCGGCAGGCCTGGGCGGGCGTGGCGTCCTGGCCGGCCTCGGCCGCCGCGCGGTCGAGCAGCGCCACATAGTCCGGCAACTCGGTCCTGCGATGCCAGGCGAACCACCGGGTGATCGCGTCGCGCGTGCGCAGCGTCTGATCGCCGTTGAAATCGACGTAGCCGTCGAGCCACCAGTATGCAAACTCCCCGGCCTGCGTGTAAGCCAACCGCAGCGCGCTGCAGCCGCCCAGTGCCAACAGTACACAGGCCGCGATAATTCTCCAACCTCTCAACCACCTGACCATCAGCATGCTGGACATCGTGATCATGGCCGCCGGCAAGGGCACCCGCATGAAGTCGAGTCGGCCCAAGGTGCTGCACACCCTGGCCGGGCGAGCCTTATTGCAGCACGTGCTGGCCACGGCCGCCGGTCTGGGGGCGCAAAGACTCATCACGATCACGGGTCATGGCGCCGAGCAGGTGGAGGCGGCCATGCGCTCGGCCTTTCCCGCGGCGCCGCTCGCCTTCGTGCGGCAGGAGCCGCAGCTCGGCACCGGGCACGCCGTGCAGCAGGCGGTGCCGCTGCTCGACGATGCCGGCACCACCCTGATCCTCAACGGCGACACGCCGCTGATCGAGGCGTCGACGGCGCGTGCGCTGGTCGATGCCTGCGACGGCACACGGCTCGCGCTGCTGACCATCGACCTGGCCGACCCCACCGGCTACGGCCGCATCCTCCGTGACGGCGACGGGCGGGGCGAGAAGCTGCTCGGCATCGTCGAGCACAAGGACGCCAGCGCGGAACAGCGCGCCGTCCGCGAGGTCTACACCGGCATGATGGCCGCGCCCACCGCGCTGCTGAAGCGCTGGCTCGCGTGCCTGTCCAACGACAACGCCCAGCGCGAGTACTACCTGACCGACGTGGTCGCGATGGCCGTTGCCGACGGCGTGGCGGTGGTCGCTGCGCAGCCCGCCAGCGAGACCGAGGTGCTGGGCGTCAACAGCCCGCTGCAGTTGGCGGATCTGGAGCGCCGTCTGCAGCGCAAGCAGGCCGAGGCACTGCTCGAGGCCGGCGTGCGGCTGGCCGACCCGGCGCGCTTCGACCTGCGCGGCACCTTGGGCTGCGGCAGCGATGTCGAGATCGACGTCAACTGCGTCTTCGAAGGTCGGGTCGAACTCGGCGACGGCGTGCGCATCGGGGCCCACTGCGTGATCCGCGACGCGCGCATCGCCGCGGGTGCGGTGATCCATCCGTTCACGCACATCGACGGTGCCGAGGTCGGTGCGGGCGCGCTGGTCGGGCCGTTCGCACGCCTGCGGCCGGGCGCCGAGCTGGGCGCCGAGGTGCACATCGGCAACTTCGTCGAAGTCAAGAATTCCACGCTCGCGCGCGGCGCCAAGGCCAACCACCTGGCCTACCTGGGGGATGCGACGGTCGGCGAACGCGTGAACTACGGCGCCGGCAGCATCACCGCCAACTACGACGGCGCGAACAAGCACCGCACCGTGATCGGCGACGACGTGCATGTGGGCAGCAACTGCGTGCTCGTTGCACCGGTCACGCTGGGCGCGGGCGCCACGATCGGCGGCGGCAGCACGATCAGCAAGGACGTGCCGGCTGGGCAACTGGGTGTGGCCCGGGCGCGGCAGACCGTGATCGCAGGCTGGCAACGGCCGCAGAAAAAACGCTAGCAGTTGTTACGCCGGTAACGGCGGGCCGAGCGGGCGCGTGGCCTTGCGTGGGCACGGTGGGCGCGCCAGCGGCACAGTTGCAACAGCGGGGCGCAGCCGATCGTGCCGGTTGCAGACGCGCCAACTCTGCACGACATGCCGTGACATCGCGCCAGTAGCATCGGAAACCGATGCGACGCCCCAAGATTCCCCACTACTACGGCCGCCTGAAGGTGGCGCCCGACGCGCCGCCCGAAGTGATCCGTGCCGCCTACAAGGCGCTGGTGCAGAAGTACCACCCCGATCGCCATCACGGCAGCGTCCGCCATGAGCTGGTGCTGACGGCCTTGAACAAGGCGCAGGACGTGCTGCTCGACCCCGACCGGCGTGCCGCCCACGACCAGTGGATCCGGCGCGAGGAGATTCGCCTGGGTTATCGCGATCCTGAAGATCAACCGGGACCCGGGTTGCGGGTGCGATTGCAGTTGCTGGCGTCCGGCGTGCGGGAGGGCGGCTTATCGTTCGGGGAGGCCTGGCTCACCTACCTCACCGGCGCCCAGCGCTTGGCGGTCGGTGCCGTCGGCGTGGTGGCCCTGGGGCTCGGTCTCGGTGGCCTGGTGGTGATGCTGATGCCGCACGACGACGTGCTGAGCGGATTGACGTCGCCGGCCGGTCTGCACAAGTCGCTTTCCGCGGCGGAAGGCGCGGCATCCGCGCCGAACTGAGGAGTGGTTGCCGCGGGGCGCTCGCCGGTCGGCGCAACTCACCGCGCGGGCAGCGGCAGTTCGCTGCCGAACTTCGCGCGCTTGATGCTGAAGAAGGCCCGCACGTTGCGCACGTTGGCATCGGCCGTCAGCAGCCGCGCGGTGAAGGCCTGGTAGGCCTCCATGTCGCGCACCCCCACCACCAGCATGAAGTCAGGCCCTGGAGAGACCCGCCAGCACTGCTGGACGCTGGCGTCGGCCACGGCGCGCACCTCGAACGCGTCCAGGCCCTCGCTGGTCTGCACGTCGAGCGAGACCTCGAGCAGCGCATGCAGTTGCGGCAGGCCGGCGTCGGCCAGGCGCTGCGGCGACAGCTGGGCGGTCACGCGCTCGATCAATCCCAGCGCATGGAAGCGTCGGACGCGGCGGTGCGTGGTGGCCGTGGCCACGTGGACCTCGGCCGCCAGCGCCTGATTCGAGAGCGACGCGTCGCGCTGCAGTTGCGCGAGCAGCCGGAGGTCGAGGGGATCCAGCGTGATCTTGTTCACGAAAAAAATTGCATCTAATTAACTAAACTTTGCTCTAAATTTTCATTCTAGAAAGTTTTGAGATTTTTATGCCGTTTTATTTTGAATTTAGAAAGCATATTTGTTGCTGCCGTCCCTAGGATGCGCCATCCACAGCTCAGCAAGGCCATCTCATGTGCGGCATCGTCGGCGCGGTCGGTACACGCAACATCGTTCCCATCCTCGTCGAAGGCCTGAAGCGGCTCGAGTACCGGGGCTACGACTCCTGCGGCGTCGCGGTGCACCAGGACGGCGCGCTGCGACGCAGCCGCAGTACGTCGCGCGTTGCGGAACTCGACGTGCAAGTGACCGCCGACGCGGTGCAGGGAACGACCGGCATTGCCCACACGCGCTGGGCCACGCACGGTGCGCCGGCGGTGCACAACGCCCATCCGCATTTCTCCAGCGGCCCGGGCGCCGACGCCGCGCGTCCGGCGCGCATCGCCCTCGTGCACAACGGCATCATCGAGAACCATGACGACCTGCGTGCCGAGCTGCAGGCGCGCGGCTATGTCTTCGCGAGCCAGACCGACACCGAGGTCATCGCCCACCTGATCGACTCGCTGTACGACGGCGACCTGTTCGACGCCGTACAGCAGGCCACGCAGCGGCTCAAGGGCGCCTACGCGATCGCCGTGTTCTGCCGCGACGAACCGCACCGCGTGGTGGGTGCGCGAGAAGGCTCGCCGCTGATCCTGGGCGTGGGGCAGGGCGAGAGCTTCCTCGCGTCGGACGCGATGGCGCTGGCCGGCGTGACCGACCAGATCGTCTACCTGGAAGAGGGCGACGTGGTCGACCTCCAGCTCGGCAAGCACTGGATTGTGGCGCGCAATGCCGCGACCGGCCGCCACGAGCGCGTGCAGCGCGAAGTGCGCACCGTGCATGCCCACACCGGCGCGGCCGAGCTCGGGCCCTACCGCCACTACATGCAGAAGGAGATCTTCGAGCAACCGCGCGCCATCGCCGACACGCTCGAGGGCGTGCAGGGCATCGTGCCGGAGCTGTTCGGCGACGGCGCGCACCGGGTGTTCAAGGAGATCGATTCGGTCCTGATCCTGGCCTGCGGCACCAGCTACTACGCCGGCTGCACCGCCAAGTACTGGCTGGAGTCGATCGCGCAGATCCCCACGCAGGTGGAAGTGGCCAGCGAGTACCGCTACCGCGACAGCGTGCCCAACCCCAAGACGCTCGTCGTCACCATCACGCAGAGCGGCGAGACCGCCGACACGCTGGCCGCGCTGAAGCACGCCCGCTCGCTGGGCATGAAGCACACGCTCACCGTGTGCAACGTCGCCACCAGCGCGATGGTGCGCGAGTGCTCGCTGGCCTACATCACGCGAGCGGGCGTCGAGATCGGCGTGGCCTCCACCAAGGCCTTCACCACGCAGCTGGCAGGCCTGTTCCTGCTTACGCTGATGCTGGCCAAGACCCGTGGGCGGTTGAGCGAGGACGCCGAGGCCGGGCACCTGAAGGCGCTGCGCCACCTGCCGGTGGCGCTGCAGGCCGTGCTGGCCCTCGAGCCGCAGGTCATGGCCTGGGCGGAAGAGTTCGCCCGCAAGGAGAACGCGCTCTTCCTGGGCCGCGGGCTGCATTACCCGGTGGCGCTGGAAGGCGCGCTCAAGCTCAAGGAGATCAGCTACATCCACGCCGAGGCCTACCCGGCCGGCGAACTGAAGCACGGCCCGCTCGCGCTGGTGACCAGCGCAATGCCGGTCGTCACCGTGGCGCCGCACGACGCGCTGCTCGAGAAGCTCAAGAGCAACCTGCAGGAAGTGCGCGCGCGGGGCGGCGAGCTGTTCGTCTTTGCCGACGCCGACACGCGGATCGAAAGCAGCGAAGGCGTGCACGTGATCCGCATGCCCGAGCACTACGGCGCCTTGTCGCCGCTGCTGCACGTGGTGCCGCTGCAGTTGCTGGCCTATCACACGGCCTGCGCGCGCGGCACCGACGTCGACAAGCCGCGCAACCTGGCGAAGAGCGTGACGGTGGAGTGATAGAACGAGGCGCCGTCGCTGGAGTGACTCCTCATTGCTTTCTCCGGTGCCGCGGCCGAAGATCGATCGACGAGGGGATCTGCTGGCGGAGGGCGCGCGATGGGAAGCAAGGAATCGGTTGCCACGCTGAGTGGCGTGCTGGTTGCAACGGCACTGGTCCTTTTGCCGGCGCTTCGCGTCTCCGCGGCTGAAAGTGGCTCGGGGGCAGCGCGCGACGGCGGTGCGCTCGTCATGGCCAGCTGCGTGGAGGGCAGTCCGCCGCTGGTCTTCGCCAGGGCCGACCCGCGCGCGCTGCTGGATCCCGAAGATCGCGAACGATTCCAGGGCGCGGCCTTGTCGCTCTACCGCGTGCTCGACCGCAGCGCGTTCGCGCCGGTGCAGATCATGCTGTGGGACAAGGGGCCGGGAGAGTGGGTGTACGTGAGCGTGCTGCCGGTCGACGGCGATGCGCAGCGGTCGTGTTTCACGGCCACCTTCACCGCCGAACCCTTCGAGTTCACGCCCGCGCTGATCCGCAAGTACTTTCCAGGCGCCAGCCGCACTTGATGCGGTGCCGGACCTAGTTGGGCCGGGCCGTGCGCGGTTACTCGGTCGAGGAGACAATGCGCCGTTGTCGGGCTGCTCATCGCAGCGTGACGGCTTGAGACGGGAGGCGGCTCATTCGGGTTCACCTCAGCGTGTTGCGGCGATGTTTTGGTACACAGTGGGCGGCAGCCGATCCTGGCAAAGCGCATCGCTCTACGGCGATGGCAGGCCTTCGTGCAGTGCCCCATGGCCCGCATGAAGGCCGAAAACCCCTGCAACAGAGACAGTTTCTCAGTGGAGTGATCGATGCCTGGCTTGCTGCCGAACGTGGACCCTGAGGGTTTGCTCGAGTACTCGGTGGTCTACACCGACCGTGCCCTCAACCACATGTCCCAGAGTTTCCAGGGGGTCATGCGTGACATCTCGGCCACGCTGAAGCGCGTCTACAACGCGAAGTCGGCGGTCATCGTGCCCGGCAGCGGCACCTTTGGCATGGAGGCGGTGGCGCGACAGTTCGCCACCGACCGCAAGGTCCTGGTCATCCGCAACGGCTGGTTCAGCTACCGGTGGACGCAGATTCTCGACATGGGCCGCATCGCTTCCGACGCCACGGTGCTGAAGGCTCGCCGCACCGGGCCGGGCGCGCAGGCACCCTTCGCGCCGGCGCCGATCGGCGAGGTGGTGGCCACGATCCGCGCGGAGCGTCCCGCGGTCGTGTTCGCGCCACACGTCGAGACCTCGGCCGGGATGATCCTGCCCGATGCCTACCTGCGCGCCGTGGCCGACGCGGTGCACGAGGTCGGCGGGCTGTTCGTGCTCGATTGCATTGCATCGGGCACCTTGTGGGTCGACATGCAGGCGACCGGCGTCGACGTGCTGGTCAGCGCGCCCCAGAAGGGTTGGAGCGGCTCGCCCTGCTGCGCGCTGATCGCGATGAGCGATCTGGCGCGTGGGCGCATCGACGGGACGCAGAGCACCAGCTTCGCCTGCGACCTGCGCAAGTGGATGCAGATCATGGAGGCCTACGAGGCCGGTGGCTACGCCTATCACGCCACGATGCCGACCGACTCGCTGGCCCGCGTGCGCGATGTGATGCGCGAGACCGAGGCCTATGGCTTCGAGAAGGTGCGCGCGGAACAGCAGCAGCTGGGCGAGCAGGTGCGTGCGCTGCTGGTGCGCAAGGGCCTGCGCAGCGTGGCGGCCGAAGGCTTCCAGGCGCCCTGCGTGGTGGTCAGCTACACCGAGGATCCGGCCATCCAGTCGGGTCAGAAGTTCCTCGGGCTGGGCCTGCAGGTGGCCGCCGGCGTGCCCTTGCAGTGCGACGAGGGGGCCGACTTCCGGACCTTCCGCATCGGCCTGTTCGGCCTCGACAAGCTGCATCACATCGAGCGCACGGTCCGTCACCTAGACGACGCGCTGAACCGCATCCTCTAGGGCTTTTCAACGCGATCGGGGCACCCGGCACGAAGAGCCGGCCGGCCGCTGGCGGCCTGGTCTACTCGACCGAGCTCGGCCGGACCTGCCCGGCCTGCCGCCAGGCGATCGCCCAGTGCGCCTGCCGCAGCGCCGGCGCCGTGCCGGTCACCGACGGCATCGTGCGGGTTTCGCGCGAAACCAAGGGCCGCAACGGCAAGGGCGTCACGCTCGTCAAGGGCCTGGGGCTGGAGCCGGTCGCATTGGCCCAACTCGGCAAGCAGCTGAAAGCCGCCTGCGGTTCGGGCGGCACGACGAAGGACGGGGTGATCGAGGTGCAGGGCGATCACTGCGAACGCGTGATCGGGTGGCTCCAGGCCCGCGGGCATACGGTCAAGCGCGCTGGCGGCTGACCGACCCCGTCTGGGGGCCCGTCACCGGCCTCACATGGCCATGTTCATGATGTCGGTGTAGGCCTGCACCAGCTTGTTGCGCACCTGCAGCGTCGCCTGGAAGCCGATCTGGGCCTTCTGCATCGCGACCATTGTTTCTTCCAGCGAGACCGAAGAATTGCCCAGCTGAACCTGCTTCTGCAGCTCGGTGGCCTGGTTCTGCGCGGAACTCACCGACTTCAGCGCGGCGCTGAAGCTGGTCTGGAAGCTCGCCGGCTCCACGCCCTGCGACTGTGTGGCCAGGCGCACGCGCTCGGCCACCTGCGGCATCCCGGCGCGGGCGGCGGCTTGGGCAAAGTCGAAGGGCTTGAGCTTCACGTCCATGGGGAAGGATCGTAGCCAGGGGCCCGCGGCGCAATGGAGGGAACTGGCGGGATTTGGCCGGCCTGTTCGCCGCTTTTCCGGCTCAAGGGTAACGAAACAATGCCGAGGCGCCGATGGGAATGGTCCCATCGCGCTTCGACCCACGATCCGACACGGACACGCCGCGACGCCCGACCCCCTGCCGATGGACACCGCACTTGCCCCCGTGAATTCCCTGCCGCTCACGCCGGCCAACGCCGACGGCTTTGGCTCGCGCCTCGCTGCGCTGCCCGCCGGCCGCAAGTTCACGCTCGGCATCGGCCTGGCCGCGCTGGTGGGCATCGCCTTCGCGATGTCGATGTGGTCTTCGCAGGGCAACTACAAGGTGCTGTACGCCGGCCTGTCCGACAAGGACGGTGGCGCGATCCTGGCCCAGCTGTCGACGATGAACGTGCCCTACAAGCACGCCGACGGCGGCGCCGCGATCCTGGTGCCGGCCGACAAGGTGCACGACGTGCGCCTGAAGCTGGCCTCGGCCGGCCTGCCCAAGGGCTCGATCGTCGGCTTCGAGCTGATGGACAACGCCAAGTTCGGCCAGACGCAGTTCCAGGAGCGCCTGACCTTCCAGCGCGGTCTCGAGGGCGAGCTGACCCGCTCGATCGGTGCGCTGGCCGCGGTGCAGAGCGCCCGCGTTCACCTCGCGCTGCCCAACCAGAACGGCTTCTTCCGCGAACAGCAGAAGCCCAGCGCCTCGGTGCTGCTGACGCTGCACCCCGGCCGCACGCTCGACCGCACGCAGATTGCCGGCATCGTTCACCTCGTGTCGTCGAGTGTCCCCGAGATGGACCCGAAGGCGGTGACCGTGCTCGACGCCACCGGCGCGCTGATCTCCGGCGCCGGCGACGCCGGTTCGGCCGGCGGCCTGGACGCCCAGCAACTGCAGTACGTGGGCCAGATCGAGGGCAACTACACCAAGCGCGTGTTCGACATCCTCGAGCCGGTGCTGGGCCGCGACAACCTGCGCGCCCAGGTCACCGCCGAAGTCGATTTCTCGCAGACCGAATCCACCTCCGAGGCCTATGCGCCGAACCAGGGCCTGGGCGCCGACGGCAAGCCGGCCGCGGCCACCCTGCGCAGCCACCAGGTCAGCGAGGCCAGCGGCGGCGGCAGCGCCCAGCCGGCCGGCGTGCCCGGCGCCGCCAGCAACCAGCCGCCGGTGCCGGCCACCGCGCCGGTCAACGGCAGTGCGCAGCCGCTGCAGACCGCGCAGTCGGGCGGCGGCAGCGGCGGTAACAGCCGGCGCGAGGCCACCACCAACTACGAGGTCGACAAGACCGTGCGCGTCACGCGCAACGCTACCGGCACCATCAAGCGCCTGAACGCGGCGGTGGTGCTGAACCACCGCTCGGTGACCGACGCCAAGGGCAAGACCAGCACCACGCCGATCTCGGCCGAGGAGATGGAAAAGCTCACCGCGCTGGTCAAGGAGACCATCGGCTTCAACGCCGACCGCGGTGACTCGGTGAAGCTGATCAACGCGCCCTTCAAGGTCGAGAAGCCGCCGGTCGAGGAAGCACTGCCGCTGTGGAAGCAGCCCGAGACCCAGGATCTGCTGCGCACGCTGGCCGTGCCGGGCGCGCTGACGCTGCTGGCGATGATCATCGTGTTCGGTGCGGTGCGGCCGGCGCTGAAGGCGGCCCAGCCGGCCCAGCCGCAGCGCCAGCTCGACGCCGTGGTCGACGACGTGCCGGCGCTGCCGTCCCCGTCGTCGGCCCAGGCCGCGGCCCTGCCCGCGCTCGAGGCGCCGGTGGTGGACACGCGGCTGAACCAGGCCCGTGCGCTCGCCAAGGAAAACCCGGCGGCCATGGCCAACATCGTGCGCGGCTGGTCCGCCAAGGAGGCCGCATGAGCCGGCGTGAGCCCCCGCGGGAGGCCGCCGCGCCTGACGCGACCTGGGGAAGGAAGTAACCATGGATGCCCAGGGACTGGAAGATGCGGCCATCCTGCTGATGTCGATCGGCGAGGAAGAGGCCGCCGAGGTCTTCAAGCACCTCGCCCCGAAGGAAGTGCAGCGCCTCGGCGAGACCATCGCCAAGATGAAGAGCGTGCCGCGCGAGCGCTTCGAGCAGGTGCTCGAACGCTTCACCGGCGACGCCGCCGACACCAGCATGCTGGTGAGCGACACCGACGAGTACGTGAAGGCCGTGCTGCGCAAGGCGCTCGGCGACGACAAGGCCAATCTGCTGATCGACCGCATCCTGCAGGGCGGTGATGTCTCCGGCATCGAGAGCCTGAAGTGGATGGACCCGAATTCGGTGGCCGAGCTGCTGCGTAACGAGCACCCGCAGATCGTCGCGGCGATCCTCGTGCACCTGGAGTTCGACCAGGCGGCCGAGGTGCTGAAGGAATTCACCGAGCGCCAACGCAACGAGGTGATGGTGCGCGTGGCCACGCTCGACGGCATCCAGCCCAGCGCGCTGAAGGACCTGAACGAGGTGATGGGCAAGGTGCTCGCCGGCGGCGAGCGCATGAAGAAGTCGATGATGGGCGGTGTGAAGCCGGCGGCCGAGATCATCAACATGATGGGTTCGGCCATCGAGACTTCGGTGCTGGACTACATCCGCGAGGCCGACAGCGATCTCGCGCAGAAGATCATGGACAACATGTTCACGTTCGACGATCTGCAGAAGATCGACGACCGCGGCATCCAGGCGCTGCTGAAGGAAGTGCAGACCGAATCGCTGGTGGTGGCGCTCAAGGGCGCACCGCCCGAGCTGCGCGACCGCATCCTCGCGAACATGTCCACGCGCGCGGCCGAGACGCTGCGCGAGGATCTCGAATCGCGCGGTCCGGTGCGCGTCTCCGAGGTCGAGGCCGAGCAGAAGGAAATGCTGAAGATCGTGCGTCGCCTGGCCGACGAGGGCCAGATCGTGCTGGGTGGCGGTGGCGATGACCAGTTCCTTTGAACGCAAGCTCGGCGCCAGCCCGGCGCCGCGCGATCCCGGCAGCCGCAGCCGCGCAACCGACGGCCCGGCGGCCGACGGCTCGCCGAACGCCTATGCGCGCTTCATTCCGCGCGAGGAAGTGCGCAGCTTCGCCGCCTGGCGGCCCAGCAGCTTCGGCAGCGCACCGCAGAACCCGGCGGCCCCGGCACCCGCCGCGCCGCTGACGCCCGAACTGGTGGCCGCGCAGTTGCAGGCCGCGCGCCAGAGCGGCTACCAGGACGGCTACCGCGACGGTCTGACCGCGCTCGAAGGTTTCAAGCAGAGTTACGCGCAGCAGGTGACTGGCCAGGTCACCGCCGTGGCGCAGGCCTTCCGCGGCCAGCTCCAGCAACTCGAACAGGGCCTGGCCGCGCAGCTCGCGGACGTGGCCGTCGCGCTGGCGCGCCAGGTGCTGCGCAGCGAACTGGCAACGCGCCCCGAGCTGGTGGCGGCGGTGGCCCAGGAGGCGCTGGTCGCCACGCTGGCCTCGGCGAAGCAGGTGGCGGTGCACGTGCATCCCGAGGACCTCGCCTTGCTGAGCCTGCACGCCGGCGAGGCGCTGGCCGCGCGTGGCGCGCGCCTGGTGCCCGATGCGGCCCTGGCACGCGGCGGCTGCGTCGTCGACAGCGAGGTCGGCATCATCGATGCCAGCATCGAGGCGCGCTGGCGCCGTGCCATGGACGGCATGGGACAGCGCGCTGCCTACGAGGTGGCGCCGTCGGCCGACGACGCGGCCGCACCGGTGACCGACGAGAACGGGGCGGGCGCATGAACGCCCCGACCGAAGGCTGGCTGCCCGCCGCCACGCCGGCGACCGAGCGCCCTGCAGCGCCGCCCGCCGCGCTGCCGGCGTCGTGGCAACGCTACATGGATGATCTGAAGGCGCATGCCCTCGGCCCGGTGCCGCTGGAGGCGCAGGGCACGCTGGTGCGCGTGGCCGGACTGGTGCTGGAGGCCGCCGGCATCCGCGTGCCGGTCGGCTCGGTCTGCGAGGTGCGCATGGACGGCCAGCCGCCCGTGCTGGCTGAGGTGGTCGGCTTCGCCGCCGACCGTGCCTACCTGATGCCCACCGGCGAGCTGCACGGCCTGGCCAGCGGCGCGCGGGTGGTCCCGCGCTCGACCCCGAGCGTGGCGCCGGTGCTCGGCGAGGCGCATCACCCGTGGCGTCGCAGCGAAGACCGCACCCGCCACCTGCCGATCGGCGACGGCCTGCTGGGCCGCGTGATCGACCCGCTGGGCATGCCGCTCGACCGGCTCGGCCCGATCGGCGCCGTGCGCAACGAGCCGCTGGTGCGTCGCCCCATCAACGCGATGGAGCGCGACCCGGTGCGCGAGCCGCTGGACACGGGCGTGCGCGCGATCAACGCCATGCTCACCGTCGGCCGCGGCCAGCGCATCGGGCTGTTCGCCGGCTCCGGCGTCGGCAAGTCGGTGCTGCTGGGCATGATGGCCAAGTACACCGCGGCCGACGTCATCGTCGTCGGCCTGATCGGCGAGCGCGGACGCGAGGTCAAGGAATTCATCGAGGACATCCTCGGCGAGGAGGGCCTGAAGCGCTCCATCGTCGTGGCGGCGCCGGCCGACTCGCCGCCGCTGACGCGCATGCAGGGGGCCGCCTACGCCACCGCGATCGCCGAGCACTTCCGCGACCGCGGCCAGCACGTGCTGCTGCTGATGGACAGCCTGACCCGTTACGCGATGGCGCAACGCGAGATCGCGCTGGCCATCGGCGAACCGCCGGCCACCAAGGGCTATCCGCCGAGCTGCTTCGCGAAGCTGCCGCAACTGGTCGAGCGCAGCGGCAACGGCCTCAACGGCTGCGGTTCGATCACCGCGTTCTACACGGTGCTCAGCGAAGGCGACGACCAGCAGGACCCGATCGCCGACGCGGCCCGCGCCATCCTCGACGGCCACATCGTGCTGTCGCGCGACCTGGCCGAGAGTGGCCATTACCCGGCGATCGACATCGAACGCTCGGCCTCGCGCGTGATGCACAACGTGGCACGGCCCGAACACCTGCAGGCGGCGCGCCGCCTGCGCCAGCTGTGGTCGCGCTATCAGAAGGCGCGCGACCTGATCGCGCTGGGCGCCTATGCGCCCGGCCACGATGTCGAACTCGACCTCGCGGTCAAGCAGCACGATGCGATGCGCACGCTGCTGCAGCAGGACATGCACGACGCCTCGCGGCTGACCGACAGCGTGCGCCAGTTGCGCCAGCTGACCGGCATCTGACCCGCGAGCCCCACCGACCGAACGTTCGCCCCCGGAAAGACTCCATGAGCGCCCTCCAGCCCCTGAACACCCTGCTCGAACAGACCACGGTCGCGCGCGATGCCGCGCTGGGCGTCCACCGCAACGCGCTGAACGCCGTGGCGGCGGCCCAGGCCCAGGCCACGCAGCTGGCCGAGTACCGCCAGGAGTACGCGCAACGCTTCGGGACGCAGTTCCAGCGCGCCGGGGCGATCGAGCTGCTGCAGTGCTACCAGGGCTTCATGGTCCGGCTGGACGAGGCGGTGTCGCAGCAGCAGCGCCTGCTGGCGCAGGCCATCGAGCGTGGCGAGACGGCCAAGGCCGCGCTGCTGAGCGCCGAACTGCGTGTGGCTTCGGTGCGCAAGCTGATCGAGCGGCGCATCGCCGAAGCCGTTCGCACCCAGGACCGCAGCGATCAGAAGGCGACCGACGAGCTGGCCTCGCGAGCCGCATGGCTGCGGCTGGCAGGCACCGCACCCGGCGCGGCGCTGGGCGCCGTCTGAGCCGGTACCTGCCCGCCATGAGCATGAACCTGTCCGTCCAGCAGCGCGCTGCCGCCAACGCCCCGACCGCCTTCGCGGCCGAACCGGCGGCCGAGCGCGGCAACTCCCCAGCCTCTTCGCCGTTCGCCGGCCTGCTCGGGGAGCGGCAGCGCTTCGTGGCGGGCCATGGACAGAATGGCCAGAACGCCTTCGCCGCGCCACCGGCCCCCGCGAAGGCGAACCCGCCCGAGTCGCGCGCCGAGGCCGCACGCCGGCCGGAGCCGCAGCGTCGTCCCGCCGGCGACGAGGCGAAACCGATCGAGAAGGACAACACCGCGGCGAAGCGGGCGGCGGCCAAGGACGGAGTCGCGCCGCCGGCGGCCAAGCAGCCCGGCAAGCCCGTCGACGGCGCACGGCGCACCGCCGACGAGGCGTCCGACGAGGGGCTGCCGGCGGATGAAGCCGACGCAGCCCTGGTCGAGCCGGTCGACGAGGCCTCCGCCAGCGACGCGGCCGATGCGGCGGCGGCGGCCCAGCCGGCGCCCGCTGCTCCCGATCCGAAAGTGATGCTCGACTGGCTGGCCCGCTGGGGCACGGTCGCGCCGCCACGTGCCGCAGGCCATGCGACCACGCCCCCAGACGATGCCGATCCGGCTGCCGAGTCCGTGGTCCCGGGCGCAATGGCCGGTGCGAGCGCGGCGGGCGACCTGCGCCCGCCGGGCCCCGGCGTCGCTGAGGCCGACGGCGGCCGCCCGCTTGCCGGCAACGACGCCCGGCGTGCCGCGGCAGTCGAGCCGGCCACCGGCGCCACCGAACCCTCCGCCACGCAGGCGCTTCATGCCGCCCATGCCGACGCGCAGGCCGAAGCGAAGGCCGGCGCCAGGGCCGTGGCGGCCGAGGCGCTGCTGCAACCCGTCCCCGCCGGGTCTGCGCCCGCCGCCGGCTCGCGCGAACTCGCGATGGCGGCGTTGACGGCGGCCGAACCGGTGCGCGGCGTGCCGGCATCCGAGCGGGCGCGCGTCGGCGAGCTGCTGTCGCCGGTGTCGCCGCTCGGCGGCCTGGCGATGCCGACCGCCCCCGCCGCGACCCTGTTGACCGGTGCCCCGCTGTCCCTCAGCGTCGCGACCCCGGTGCAATCGCCCGATTTCTCGCAGGCGCTGGCCAGCCAGCTCACCACGCTGGCGCGGGGCGGCGTTCACGAAGCCGAGCTGCAGCTCAACCCGGCCGACATGGGGCCGATCGCAGTGCAGATCGTGATCGACGGCGCCCAGGCGCAGATCGATTTCACGGCCTCCCACGCCGGCACGCGCCAGGCGCTGGAGAGCAGTCTGCCGGCGCTCGCGGCGGCGCTGAACGGCGCGGGCCTGACGCTCAGCGGCGGCGGTGTGTTCGAGCAGCGCTCCGGGGGCCGCGAGGGCGCGGCCGATGGCGAGCGCCATGCCGGCGGGCGGAGCGAGACGATCGCGCTCGGCGGCATCGAGGGCCCGGCGGGCGCGCGCCCACCCGCGGCCCGCGGCCTGCTCGACCTCTACGCCTAGCACGCGGCGCACGCCGCGGCGGTGGCAGGGGGCGGCGGTAAGCGCCGGTTTCGCCCCCCTTATCGCGGCTTCGCCGTGAGGGCCGGCTCGAATAATCCTTTCCATTCCCTGCGTGCGGCGGCGTCTGCTCCGTGCGCGTTCATGGCAAGGAGTTCCCGATGTCTGCAGCCGCGGCCGATGCCGTCGAAGTGCCGAAGAAGGCCAAGAAGGGCCTGCCGAAGAAGCTCGTCATGATCCTGGCGATCGTGGCGCTGCTCGTGGCAGCCGGGGGTGGCGCCGCGGTCTACCTGCTGAAGAAGAAGGCCGCCGAGGCCGCTGCGGCCGCCGAGGAAGGCGACGATGCGGAAGAAGTGGCGCACGATGCCGGCAAGAAGGACCACAAGGCGCCACCCAATTTCCTGCCGCTCGAGCCCTTCGTCGTGAACCTGGCCGATCGCGACCAGGAGCGCTTCGCGCAGATCGGCGTCACGCTGCAGGTCGACGACCCCAAGGTGGCCGAGGAACTCAAGCTCTACATGCCGGCCATCCGCAACGGCGTGCTGATGATCCTGTCGCACAAGACCTCGGGCGAGCTGCTCGAGCGTGCTGGCAAGGAAAAGCTGGCGGCCGAGATCATGCGCGAGTCGGTGCGGCCCCTGGGCATCGAGATCGAGGTCGACGACGCGCCGGCGCATGACGCGGCGGCCGACACCGATGCCGAAGAAAAGCCGGTCAAGAAGAAGCGCAAGAAGGCCCCGGCCGTGCACAACCCGGTCGAGCATGTGCATTTCTCCAGCTTCATCATCCAATGACGTACCCCCCCGTTGCGGTTTCGCCGCTCCCCCCCGGGGGGGCGACGCTGGCGGATCGGCAAAGCCGGGTCCGCGGCGTCCGCTCGCGTCGTGCCGTGCCTGCGGGCCGAGCGCTGGGCCGCTCCCAAGCCGGCCCGCGTCCCCTCGGGGGACCGGCTGACGTCCTCGTCGGACGAGGGGCACCATGAATCAGCAGATCCTGTCGCAGGACGAGGTGGATGCGCTGTTGCAGGGCATCACCGGCGAGAGCCAGAAGCTCGAGACCGAGGAGGTCGAGCAGGGCGGCGTGCGCGACTACAACCTGGCGAGCCAGGAGCGCATCGTGCGAGGGCGCATGCCCACGATGGAGATCATCAACGAGCGCTTCTCCCGCAACATCCGCATCGGCCTGTTCAATTTCATCCGGCGCACGCCGGAGGTGGCGGTCGGCACGATCAAGGTGCAGAAGTACAGCGCCTTCCTGCGCGAGATCGTGGTGCCGACCAACTTCAACATCATGGCGGTGCGACCGCTGCGCGGCAGCGGGCTGATCGTCTGCGATCCGACGCTGGTGTTCGCGGTGATCGACGCGCTGTTCGGCGGGGCCGGCAAGTTCCACACCCGCATCGAGGGGCGTGATTTTTCGCCGACCGAGCTGCGCGTGATCTCGCGCCTGGTCGAGGTGATCTCGGCCGAGTACAAGAAGGCCTGGGCCGGTGTCTACCCGGTCGAGCTGGAGTACCAGCGTTCGGAGATGCAGCCGCAGTTCGCGACCATCGCCGCGCCGAGCGAGATCGTCGTGACCACCTCATTCACCGTCGAGATCGGCGACACCAGCGGCACCATCCATTTCTGCATTCCGTACGCCACGCTGGAGCCGATCCGCGACACGCTGTACTCCACCGTGCAGGGGGATGCCAACGAGCCCGACCGCCGCTGGGTCAAGCTGCTGACGCAGCAGATCCAGGCCGCCGAGGTCGACCTGGTGGCCGAGCTGGCGCAGGCGCCGGCCACGGTCGAGCAGTTGCTCGCGCTGAAGCCGGGCGACTTCATCGAGCTCGACCTGGACCAGGTGGTCCACGCCAAGGTGGACGGCGTGCCGGTGTTCGACTGCCACTACGGCACGAGCAACGGCAAGTACGCCATCAAGATCGATCAACTGCTGACGAACCAGGGCCCGTCCTGGCTGGGAGAACACCATGGCTGATGCCGCACCGAACGACGAACAGGACGCGATGGCCGCCGAGTGGGCCGCCGCGCTCGAGCAACAGTCGCCCGGCAGCGAGGTCGTCACGACGGCCGAGCAGGTGGCGCCGGCGTCGTTCGCCAACTTCGCGCCCACCCCGGGAGGCGGCGCGGGCAACGACATCAACATGATCCTCGACATCCCGGTGCAGCTCACCGTGGAGCTGGGCCGCACACGCATCCCGATCAAGCACATCCTGCAGCTGGCGCAGGGCTCGGTGGTCGAGCTCGACGCGCTGGCCGGCGAGCCGATGGACGTGCTGGTCAACGGCTACCTGATCGCCCAGGGCGAGGTGGTGGTGGTGAACGACAAGTTCGGCATTCGCTTGACCGACATCGTGACGCCCAGCGAGCGCATGCGCCGGCTGAGCCGCGGCGGCTGATCCGGCCCTCCGGAAGGCGCGCGACATCATGTCCGGTTCCCTGGGCTTCGGCCTGTTGTGGTTCGTCGTCATCGTGGCGGCCATCCCGCTGGCGCTGTGGCTGCTCAAGCGCACGCCCTACGGCGCAGCGATGAGCCAGGCGAACGCTCTGACGCGCACCGTCGGCAGCATGGCGCTCGGTCCGCACCAGCGCATCGTGACCGTCGAGGTCGGCCAGGGCGAGGAGCGCCGCTGGCTGGTGCTGGGCGTCACGCCGCAGTCCATCACCGCGTTGCACACCTTGTCGCCGCAGGCTGACATGGCCGCGAATGCTGCCGCCCCCGAGGCGCCGTTCGCCGCATTGCTGAAGAAGGTTCGCGATGCAAGGAACTGACCATCTCCGCTGCGACTGCGCCGCTCTCCCTCGAGGGGGCGACGCTGGCGGACCGGCGGAGCCGGATCCGCGGCGTCTGCTCGCGGGCATCGGTGCCGCTTCCTTCTTGTGGCGTCACAGGCGCGCCGCGCTGATCGCCGCCGTCTCGGTGTTGTCGGCGTTTCCTGCAGTGGCTTTAGCGCAGGCGGCGGGCGGCAACGCGAACCTGCCGCTGATCGTCGGCCAGGGCGCGGGCGGCACCAGCTACTCGGTGCCGATCCAGACCCTGCTGTTCTTCACGGCGCTGAGCTTCCTGCCGGCCGTGCTGCTGATGATGACCGGCTTCACCCGCATCGTCATCGTGCTGAGCCTGCTGCGACAGGCGCTGGGCACGCAGTCGGTGCCGCCCAACCAGGTGCTGATCGGCCTGTCGCTGTTCCTGACGCTGTTCGTCATGGGGCCGACCATCGACAAGGTCTACAGCGAGGCCTACAAGCCCTTCGCGGCCAACCAGATCGCCTTCGACGAGGCGCTGGCCCGTGGCGAGGCGCCGATGCGGTCCTTCATGCTGAAGCAGACGCGCCAGAGCGACCTGATGCTGTTCGCCCGGCTCGCCAAGCTCGACCCGGCGGTGAAGGGCGAGGACGCGCCGTTCCGCGTGCTGGTGCCGGCCTTCGTGACCAGCGAGCTCAAGAGCGCCTTCCAGATCGGCTTCCTGATCTTCATTCCCTTCCTGATCATCGACATGATCGTCGCCAGCGTGCTGATGAGCCTGGGCATGATGATGCTCAGCCCGGTGTTGGTGGCCTTGCCCTTCAAGCTGATGCTGTTCGTGCTGGCCGACGGCTGGAACCTGCTGCTCGGCTCGCTCGCCGCCTCCTTCGCCACCTGACCGACCGCCATGGATGCCCAACAAGTCTTCACCTTCGGCCAGCAGGGCCTGGTCCTGCTGTTGATGGTCAGCGCGCCGATGCTGCTGACCATCCTGGTGGTCGGCCTGCTGATCAGCGTGTTCCAGGCCGCCACCCAGATCAACGAATCGACGCTGAGCTTCGTGCCCAAGCTGATCGCCGCGGTCGCGGTTCTCGCGATCGCCGGGCCCTGGATGCTCACCACGATCGTCGAGTACCTGCAGCGCACGCTGCAGGCGATCCCGACCGTCGTCGGCTAGCCGCCTCAGCGGCCGGCGGATGCCGCCCCCGACGAACCGACCATGTTCACCTTCGACGAGGCCCAGCTCACCGCGTGGCTGAGCCCGATGGTCTGGCCCTTCCTGCGGGTGCTGGCGCTGTTCATCAGCGCCCCGGTGCTGAGCATGCGCAGCGTGCCGGTGCGGGTGAAGGTGGCGCTGGCCTTCTTCATCACCATCGCGGCCCAGGCCTCGCTGCCGCCGATGCCGGTGATCGCGCTCGACAGCGCACAGGCCTTCGAGGCGGTGATCCAGCAGCTGGTGATCGGACTGGCCCTCGGCTTCTCGGCGCGCATCGTCATGGCCGGCATCGAGTTCGCCGGCGAGATGATCGGTCTGCAGATGGGCCTGAACTTCGCGGCCTTCTTCGATCCCATCAGCGCCTCGCAATCCACCGCGGTCAGCCGCTTCTTCGGCACCAGCGCAGCCTGGCTGTTCGTCGTGATGAACGGTCACCTGCTGCTGACCGCGGCCGTGATCCAGAGCTTCCATGCCTTCCCGGTGGCCACGCCCGAGGCCGCACCGCTCGCCTTCCTGTCGGCCCTGCAACCGCAGCTCTGGGGCGCGGAGGTGTTCCGCCTCGGGCTGTGGATCGCGCTGCCGATCATCACGATGCTGCTGTTCATGAACCTCGTGCTGGGCCTGATCTCGCGCGTGGCCTCGCAGATCAACATCTTCGCGATCGGCTTCCCGATCACGCTCGGCGTCGGCCTGGTCGGCATCACGCTGACCCTGCCCTTCATGGAACAGCCGTTCACGATGGCGCTGGAGCGGATGCTGGCGCAGTTCCAGTAGCGGCCGGACGGCCTGGATCGGCAGGAGCGCACGGACTTCACCCGTTTTGTGCGAATCTGGTACGGCGATTGCATGGAATCTAGGGTCAACCCTGATATTGACGTGCGGAGGTTCTGATGCGCGCGATCCTGTTGTCCCTGCTTGCTTCGTTTGCGGCACCAGCATGGTGCGAAGACGACATCCTGGCCGTGCTGCAGCGTTCGCAGCAGATGCAGCTCGACGCGCTGACCGAGGCCCAGGTCGACGACGCCGACCCTGCCGTGCAGGTGGTTCGCCGCAGCTTCCAGCGGGTCCTGGACGCGGCAGACGCGCCCGGTGACGTCCGCTTGCTGGTCGTGCGGGGGCCGCTGCTCGCGGTGTGCCTGATGGGGCGCGTGGTCGCCGCGAACGTGTCGCTCGCCGACATGAGCGAGAGCGAGCGCAGCTTCGTGCTGGCCCACGAGCTCGGCCACGTGATGCATCGCCACTGGGCTCAGCTCGGACAACTCTACAAGCGACACATCCCCGGGGAGGTGGTGCAGGCGCACACCGACGCCATCGCCGGCGTGCTGGGCCGTGAGGCCTCGCAGCTGTCGCACGAGCACGAATACGAGGCCGATGCCTTCGCGATGCGGCTGATCCGGCATCTGGGCGAGCCCGAGGACACGCCGCTGGTCCTGTTCCAGCACCTGCCGATGATCAAGGCCACCGCCACCCACCCGGGCACCCAGCAGCGCGTGGTGCACCTGCGTACCCTGCAGTAGGGCCGGACGGTCAGCGGCCCGGTTCGATGCCCGGGTATTGCGGCAGCGCGTCGTCGATCGTCCACCACGCCGCCTTCGACGCCACGTGGATGTGCGCGGCGGGCCGCTGGTCGAAGGGATCGTCGAGGCTGCCCACGCGCAGCCGCAGCACCGCGGGCCGGTCGTCGCGGCGGCTGTGGATCGGCGAGCCGCAATCGCCGCAGAAGCTGCGCCACTTGCCCGGCGAGGACTGAAAGCCGCGCAGCCGATCGACCCCGCGCACCAGCCGGAAAGCTTCCACGGCCACCGGGGCCACCGTGGCGAAAGCCGAGCCCTGCGCCTTGCGGCACTGGCCGCAATGGCAGAGCACGATCGGCCCGGGCGCCCGGTCGAGTTCGTAGCGCACCGCGCCGCACAGGCAACCGCCGCTCAGGCGCATGCTGGCTTCGGCCTGCATCGGCGTTCAGGCGCCGGACGGCGCGCAGCCCGCGGGCTTGAACACCCGTTCGGTCGAGGCCGGGTGGCGCGCCAGCGCCGCGGCCGGCCGGCGAGGGCGGGCCAACAACTCGCCACCGCAGTTGGGGCAGCGGCCCTGCAGCCGGGTGTCGGCGCAGTCGGCGCAGAACGTGCATTCGAAGCTGCAGATCCGCGCGTCGGCCGCTTCGGGCGGCAGATCGGCATTGCAGCATTCGCAGTTGGGGCGCAGGCTCAGCATCGCGGCTCTCCCGGGGCGTTGCACAAGATGAATGGAGACGGGGGTCAGGCTCGGTCGCGGCCGAGCCTCATACCAGGCCGTTTCGGATGGCGTAGACCGTGAGCTCGGAGTTGTTGGTCAGGGCCAGCTTCTCCAGCACGCGGGCGCGGTAGACGCTGACGGTCTTCGGGCTCAGCGTCAGTTCGGCGGCGATGTCCGACAGCCGCTTGCCCGACGCGATCAGCACCAGCGTCTGCAGCTCGCGGTCCGACAGCTTCTCGTGGGCGATCTCGGTGGCCGGCTGGCTCAGGCTCTCGGCCAGCATCTGCGCGATCTCGGGCGTGATGTACTTGCGGCCCTTGGCCACCATCCGCACCGCCTCGACGATGAGCTGGGTGTCGCTGCCCTTGTTGACGTAGCCGTAGGCGCCGGCGCGCAGCGCGCGGATCGCATACTGGTCCTCGGGGTACATCGACACCACCAGCACGCGCAGCGCCGAGCCTTCCTCCTTCAGCACGTGCAGCACGTCGAGGCCGCTGCGACCCGGCAGGTTGATGTCGAGCACCAGCACGTCGCAGTCGGTGTCGCGCAGCAGGCTGCGCAGCTCGCCGTAGTCGCCCGCCTCGCCCACGACCTCGATGTCGGGCGCATCCGACAGCGTGTCGCGGATGCCGCGCCGGATCAGTGCGTGGTCGTCGCAGAGGATGACGCGGACGGTCATGACGGCGCTGCGAGGGAGGATGACTGCATGCTTCCACTCTACCGCGGTCACGGCCCGTCGGGCCAGCCCGTCGCAGCGGCCGCCTTCACCGCAGCATGTCCCAGGAGGTCGGGTCGTCCGGGTCGTCCTGCAGGCCGTCGAACTCGCCGGGCCCGGTATCCCCGCCGGCCTCGAGCGGCACCGACAGGATGATGGTGGTGCCGCCCGGTCCGCTGGAGAGGTCGACCCAGCCGCCGACCTGTGCCGCGCGTTCACGCAGTCCGCGGATGCCGAAGGAGCGGGCCTTGGCGAGGTCCTCCTGGATCAGGCCGCGGCCGTTGTCGCTGACCTCGAGCGACAGCACGCGGCCGGCGACCGTGAGATCGACTTCCACGCGGGTGGCGTAGGCGTGCTTGCTGATGTTGGTCAGGGCCTCCTGCGCAGTGCGGTAGGCAGCCAGCGGGACGCCCGCCGGCAGCGGCGGCAACTCGTCGCGGCTGGTGCGGAACACCGTCACCACGCCATTGCGCTTCTCGAAGCGCTGGGTCATCCACTGCAGCGCCGCGATCAGGCCTTGTTCCAGGATGGCCGGGCGCAGGTTGTGCATGATGCGCTGGCTCGACTCGATCGCCAACGTCACGGTCTCCAGTGCGCCCTGCGCGCGCTGCGCCACCGCCGGGTCGCGGGCGTGCCGCTCGATCCACGCCAGGTCGAACTTCAGCGCGGTCAGCGAGCCGCCCACGTCGTCGTGGATCTCGCGAGCGATCGCCGTGCGTTCGGCCTCGATGTTCGCTTGCAGGTGCTGGGCCAGTTCGCGCAGGCGCTGCTCGCTCTGGCCCAGGGCCAGGTCGGCTTCCTGCTTGGCACGCAGCGCCTCGGTGCCTTCGATCGCGTGCAGCAGGGCCGGCACCAGCCGCGCCAGGTTTTCCTTCAGCAGGTAGTCGTTGGCGCCGGTCAGCATGGCCTGCACCGCCACCTGCTCGCCGATCTCGCCCGAGACCAGGATGAAGGGCAGCAGCAGCCGGCTGTCGCGCAGGATCTCCAGGGCGCGCAGGCCCGAGAAGCCCGGCAGGTTGTAGTCGCTGACCACCACGTCCCAGGGTTCGGCCAGCGCAGCCCGGTACCCGGCCTCGGATTCGACGCGCAGCGCGTCGGGATCGATGCCGCCACGCCGCAGGTGGGCCAGCATCAATTCGTGATCGAGTTCCGAATCCTCCAGGTGCAGCACCCGCAGCCGCAGCGGCACGGTGGACAGGGCGGGGGGCAAAGGGGACAGGTCGGGTGCCGGCATGGGTGGAAGGGTCGAACTGGCGGTCGTTTGGCCCCGTGATCTTGACACCGCGGAACGGAGGGCTGGCGAAGAATTGTGCCAAGCCGCACCCGACCGGAGGCAGCGCGCCCCGGGCGCGTGAGGACGGGCGCACGCCCGCAGCGTTCGCGCTGCGCCCACTTGCGAAGACAACGATGCCACAAGCCCAGATCTCCGCCGAACCGGCGTTGCCGCTGCTGCTGGCTGCGGACCTGCAGGACCATCTGATGATGGCCAGCAACGATCTCGACCGCCTGCAGCGCCTGCTCGCCGACACCTGCGATGCGCTGATGCAGCGCTTCCACGGCGCCGTCGGCCAGCTGGACGGTGGCGACGCGATCGACGCCGGCACCGTGCGCGACGTGCGCCGCCTGCTCGGCGAAGCCGTCACGGCCCTGCAGTTCCAGGACATGGCCTCGCAACTGATCGCCCACACCCACCAGCGCCTGCGCAACTGCGCCGACCAGCTGGCGCGCGACGCGTTCGGCGCCGACGGCGACGGCGAGGCGGTGATCGCCCCCCCGCCGCTGCGTCCGAATCCCGTGACGCAGGACGAAATGGACGCCGGCACCGTCGAGCTGTTCTAGCGCGGTGTCGCCGCACTCAAGTAGTTCCTCCAGCAACCGATAAGTCACCGAGAAATCCGGAGAGCGCAATGCATTCAATCCTGGCCGTGGACGATTCCGCATCGATGCGGCAGATGGTGTCCTTCACCCTCAAGAGCGCAGGCTACGACGTCACCGAGGCCGTCGACGGCCAGGACGCGTACGACAAGGCCGCGCAGCGCCAGTTCGACCTGGTGCTCACCGACCAGAACATGCCCCAGCTCGACGGCATCGGCCTGACCAAGAAGCTGCGCGAGCACCCGAGCTTCAAGGCCACGCCTATCCTGATCCTGACCACCGAGTCCAGCGACCAGATGAAGCAGGCCGGCCGGGCCGCCGGTGCGACCGGATGGATGGTCAAGCCCTTCGATCCGGCCAAGCTGCTCGAGGTGATCAAGAAGGTCATTCGCTGAGCCCCGTCAAGACGAGACACGAGGAATCGACATGGGCGACACGAACACGGCCAGTGCCAACCAGGGCGCCGGCATCGACCTGAGCCAGTTCTACCAGGTCTTCTTCGAGGAAGCCGGCGAGAACCTCGATCGCATGGAGCAGCAGCTGCTCGCGATCGACGTGGCCGCGGCCGACGACGAGGAACTCAACGCCATCTTCCGCTGCGCCCACTCCATCAAGGGCGGCGCGGCGACCTTCGGCTTCGCCGACGTGGCCGAGCTGACGCACCAGATGGAGACGCTGCTCGACAAACTGCGCCGCCACGAGCTGCAGCCGACCGCGGCGATGGTCGACGTGCTGCTGCAGTCGGGCGATGCGCTGCGCTCGCAGCTGGCGCGCCACCAGGGTGCGGGCGGCGATGTGCTCGACACCTCGGAGCTGCTGACCAGCATCCGCGCCTTCGTGGGGGGGCAGGCCCCGGCGCCGGCTGCCAAGGCCGCGCCGGTCGCGGCCGCCGCGCCGGCCGCCGTCGTGGCGGCGCCGGCACCGGCGCCGGCCTCCGCTGAGGCGGCGGACGACGTGCCGGTCACGATGAACGGCGACCGCATCCTCGAGCTGACGCTCGGGCCGCTGCAGAAGCCCGAACTGGCCGACAGCATCGTCGAACTCTTCAAGGAGATCGAGGGCCTCGGCACCATCGATCCGATCGACGGCGGCATGCCGCAGGACGGCTTGCGGCGCTTCCGCGTCACCACGCCCAGCAGCGACGCCGACCTGCTCGACCTGTTCGGCTTCCACGTGGCGCGCGAGGAGGTGCAGCTGCGCCCCTGGAGCGGCGAGCGCGTCGCGCCGGGTTACGGCTTCTATCCCAACGCACCCGGATCGCCGATGACCGAGGAAGACCCGGGCTTCGGCTTCTTCGACAACGCGCCCGGTGCGCCTGGCGCCTCCGCCCAGCCGCCCACCGAGGCCGCAGCACCGGCGGTGGCTGCAGGCGCTCCGAAGGCGGCCGGCAAGGCCGAGGGCAAGGCCCCGGCCGCCACGCTGGAGGCATCGTCGATCCGCGTGTCGGTCGAGAAGGTCGACCAGCTGATCAACCTGATGGGCGAACTCGTCATCACCCAGGCCATGCTGGCGCAGAACAGCACCCACCTCGATCCGGTGCTCTACCAGAGCATGGTCTCGGGCCTGACGGCGCTGGACCGCAACACCCGCGACCTGCAGGAAGCGGTGATGTCGATCCGCATGATCCCGATGCAGACGGTGTTCAGCCGCTTCCCGCGCATGCTGCGCGACCTGGCCAGCAAGCTCGGCAAGCAGGTCGAGCTGGTGACGCAGGGCGAAGCGACCGAGCTGGACAAGAGCCTGGTCGAGAAGATCACCGACCCCCTGACCCACCTGGTGCGCAACTCCTGCGACCACGGCATCGAGATGCCGGAGGAACGTCGCGCCAAGGGCAAGCCCGAGGTCGGCACGATCACGCTGGCGGCGTCCCACCAGGGCGGCAGCATCGTCATCGAGGTGCGCGACGACGGCAAGGGCCTGTCGCGCGAGAAGCTGCTGAAGAAGGCGCGCGAGCGCGGCCTGCATGCCCCCGACTCGCTGAGCGACGGCGAGGTCTGGGCGCTGATCTTCGAGCCCGGCTTCTCCACCGCCGAGGTGGTGACCGATGTGTCCGGCCGCGGTGTCGGCATGGACGTGGTCAAGAAGAACATCGCTTCGCTCGGCGGTACCGTCGAGATCGACTCGGCCGAAGGCTACGGCATGCGCGTCGCGGTGCGCCTGCCGCTCACGCTGGCCATCATGGACGGCATGAGCGTGGGTGTCGGCGACGAGGTCTACATCCTGCCACTGTCCAGCGTGGTCGAGAGCTTCCAGGTCGGCGAGAACGTCATCAAGACCGTCGGCGGCAGCGGCCGCGTGGTCGAGGTGCGCGAGGAATACATGCCGGTGCTCGAGCTCGAGCAGCTGTTCCATGTGCCGCGCTCGAACGACGAGCACGCCAGCGAGATCATGGTCGTGATCGAGGCCGAGGGCGGCCGCATCGCGCTGCTGGTGGACGAGCTGATCGGCCAGCAGCAGGTCGTGGTGAAGAACCTCGAGGCCAACTACCGCAAGGTCGACGACATCTCCGGCGCCACCATCATGGGTGACGGCCGCGTCGCCCTCATCCTCGACGTGGGATCGCTGGTGCGGCGCTCGCGCCACTGAGGGGCCGTCTCCGCCCGAACCGATTCCCGCTCTCCCGGAAAGACTCCAAGATGAAACTCGACCAACTGAAGATCGGCGCCCGACTCGGGGCAGGCTTCGGCACCGTGCTGTTGTTGCTGGTGCTGATCGTCATGCTCTCGTTCTCGCGACTCGTGATGACCGAGCGGGGCTTCGACAGCGCGCTCGACGTGGAGCATCGCGTGGCGCGGGCCGACGAATGGAAGAACCTGACCACGCTCAACGTCAGCCGCACCATCGCGATCGTGAAGTCGGGCGGCCTGCCGCAGATGAGCGCGTTCCTCACGCCGCAGATGAAGGACACCAGCGAGCAGATCACGCGCGTGCAGAAGGAACTGGAGGCCGAGCTGAGCCATGAGCGCAGCAAGGCACTGTTCGCCGACATCTCCGGCAAGCGCAAGGCCTACATCGACCAGCGCGAAGCGGCGCTGGCACTGCTGAAGGCCGGCGACGTCACGGCGGTCGAGCTGCTCCTGGAGAAGAGCCTGCTGCCGGCCTCCAAGGTCTACCTGGCGGCCATCGAGGACTTCAGCAACTTTGAGCGCGAGCTGGCCGTGCAGAGCGCCGCTGCGGTGAAGGCCGACGTGCAGCGCAGCAAGCTGATGCTGCTGGTGCTGGCCGGTGTGTCCATCGTCCTCGGCAGCCTGAGCGCCTGGGTCCTGACCCGGTCGGTGACGGCGCCGCTGCGCCGCGCTGCGGCCAGCACGCAGGCGATCGCCGCCGGCGACCTGTCGCAGCCCATCGAGGCCACGGGCCGCGACGAGGTGGCCGACCTGCAGCGCAGCCTGGGCAAGATGCAGACCTCGCTGCGCGACATGGTGAGTGCGGTGCGCCTGAGCACCGACAGCATCACCACCGCCAGCAGCGAGATCGCGACCGGCAACCAGGACCTCAGCGCCCGCACCGAACAGACCGCGAGCAACCTGCAGGAAACCGCGAGCTCGATGGAGCAGCTCACCGGCACGGTCAAGCAGACCGCCGAGTCCGCCCGCACCGCCAACCAGCTCGCGTCGTCGGCCCAGGCCACGGCGGCCAAGGGCGGCCAGGTGGTGTCGCAGGTCGTGTCGACGATGGACGACATCAACGCGAGCAGCAAGAAGATCGCCGACATCATCGGCGTGATCGACGGCATCGCCTTCCAGACCAACATCCTGGCGCTCAACGCGGCGGTGGAAGCCGCCCGTGCCGGCGAGCAGGGCCGCGGCTTCGCGGTGGTGGCCGGCGAGGTGCGCAACCTGGCGCAGCGAAGCGCCCAGGCCGCCAAGGAGATCAAGGACCTGATCGGCGCGAGCGTCGAGCGGGTCGAGTCGGGCAGCAAGCTGGTGGCCGATGCCGGCCGCACGATGAGCGAGATCGTGGGTTCGGTGCAGCGTGTGTCCGACATCATCTGCGAGATCACGGCCGCCGCCGCCGAGCAGTCGGACGGCATCGGCCAGGTCAACACCGCGGTGACCAACCTCGACCAGATGACGCAGCAGAACGCCGCGCTGGTGGAGGAGAGCGCCGCCGCCGCCGAGAGCCTGAAGGACCAGGCGATCCGTCTGGCCGCTTCGGTCTCGGTGTTCCGCGTCGATGCGCATGCCACGGTGTCGCGGCCGGCCGCTGCCACGCCGAGCCTGCCCGCGCCCAGCGCGCCGCGCGCACCGGTGCAGGCCGCGCCGGCACCCCAGCGCGCCGCCAAGGCGCCGCCGGTGCTGCGCGATGCCGTGGCCGCCGCCGGGCCGGCCCCGGTCGTGGCGGCTGCCGCGGCGACCGCCACGCCGGGCGACGACTGGGAAACCTTCTGATCCGGGTCCGGATGCGCACGCAGGCCTTCAGTCCGCGCCGCAACTGCCGTAAACCACTCTGACATCCCGCGCAGCGCCGCGTCCGCGGCGCTCCGACACCGCACCGAGAGGATCCACCATGGACATGATCGACGCCACCCAAGTGGCCCGCCACGAAGCCCAGCGCCAGGGCAACCGCGCCGGCGCTGGCGCCCAGCCGGGCCGTGAGTACCTCAGCTTCCGCCTCGGCACCGAGGAGTACGGCATCGACATCCTGAAGGTGCAGGAGATCCGCAGCTACGAGCCGCCGACCCGCATCGCCAACGCCCCGAGCTTCCTCAAGGGCGTGATCAACCTGCGCGGCGTGATCGTGCCGGTGGTCGATCTGCGCGTGAAGTTCGGCTGCGATGCTCAGATCACGCCCATCACGGCGGTGATCGTGCTGGCTGTCAAGGGCCGCGTCATCGGCGCCGTGGTCGACTCGGTGAGCGACGTGCTGGACCTGCCGCACGACGCCATCAAGCCGGCACCGTCGATGGGCGCGGTCGTCGACACCAGCCACCTGATCGGCATCGCCACCGTGGCCGAACGCATGCTGATCCTGATGGACATCGAATCGCTGATGACGAGCGCCGAGCTCGGCGTGATCGACGCGGTGGGCTGAGTCCGGCCACGCGCGGCGGCTCCGCCGCGCTCCCCGCCGACGGCGCCCCGAGGGGCGCCGTTGCTCATGGGGCCGACCGGAGGCGCAGCGCGGACCCGCGTGAAACGCGCGACACTCGCCGCAACGCGACTCCCGGACGCCCGGCATGCCCCTGCAACTCCTGACCCCTCACAGCAAGGACCTCGGCGGCGGCTTCACGGTGCGCCGCCTGCTGCCGTCGGCCGCCCGGCAGGCCGTCGGCCCCTTCGTGTTCTTCGACCACTTCGGCCCGATCACCGCCGGCCCCGCCGACGACCACGACGTGCGGCCGCATCCGCACATCGGCCTGGCGACGGTGACCTACCTGTTCGAGGGCGCGATGCAGCATCGCGACTCGACCGGCGTCTCGCAGCGCATCGAGCCCGGGGCGATCAACTGGATGACTGCCGGCCAGGGCATCGTGCACTCGGAGCGCACGCCCGAGGACCTGCGCGGCGTCGCGCGGCGCAGCCACGGCCTGCAGCTGTGGGCCGCGCTGCCGGCCGAGCACGAGGAAACCGCGCCGCGCTTCGAGCACACGCCGGCCGCGCGGCTGCCGCAGCTTCAGGACGGCGGCGCCACGCTGCGGCTGCTGATCGGCCGCGCGCATGGCCTGGCCTCGCCGGTCGGCACGCTGTCGCTGACGCTCTATGTCGATTACGCGCTGGCGCCGGGTGCGGCGCTGGCGCTGCCGACGCCCGCCGAGGCCACGGAGCGCGCGCTCTACGGCATCGACGCGCCCTACGAGCTGGTGATCGACGGCAACGTCGCGCGCATCGAGCCGTTCACGTTGGCGGTGCTGCCGGCCGACGCGTCCACGGTGACGCTGCGCTCGGCCGACGGCGCTGCCGCGCGGGTGGCGCTGATCGGCGGCGCGCCGCTCGGGCCGCGGCACATCTGGTGGAACTTCGTGTCCTCGCGCAAGGAGCGCATCGCCCAGGCCGCCGACGACTGGGAAGCCGACCGCATGGGCCGCGTGCCGGGCGAGACCGAGCGCATCCCGCTGCCGGCGCGACGGCCGGCCTGAGCCGCGCTCTCAAGGAAACGCCGGGCCGCCCCAGGTTTCCTTGACCCCCGCGGGGGGCGGGCTGGGCGCAGACCAGCCCTTGGGGGGTGGTCAGAACCGGATGCTCGCGCCGCCGACCTGCCCGACGCGCAGCACGCACTCCAGGCCTTCGACGATCACCGCGTTCATGCCGAAGCTGATCGCGCCGCCCACGCGCTCGTCGGCGCGGTAGCCGGCCAGCGTGTCGCCGGGCTCGGTGCCCGGGACGCCGGTGGCCGGGTCGACGTTCGGGATCGGGCAGCGCGGGCAGGGCTTCACCAGCTTCAGGCGCACCGGGCCCTCGGGCGTGTCGAAGGCGATCTCGTCGAGGTGGTCCTCGCCGTGCGCGTCCAGGCCCGTCAGCACCAGGTTGGGCCGGAAGCGCTGCATCGTCACCGGCGGCAGGTCCTTCGCCGCCAGCCGCTCGTTCAGGCCGGCGAGCGAGGCCTCGGAGATCACCAGGATCGGATAGCCGTCGCTGAAGGCGTTCTCGGCCTCGATCGTGCCGGTCCAGGCGCGGTTCGACAGGCGCTTCTGCTCGGGGTCGAAGCGCACCAGCCGCAGCGGCTGGCGCAGGAAGTCGCTGAACCACTGCGCGGCCAGGTCGCCCATGTCGTAGGCGGCGACCTCGTCGTCCCACACGCGCACGCGGGTTGCGGCCTCCGCGGTGTCGAGCGCCAGATGCAGCGCCAGCATGCCGGGTGCGCGCAGCACCAGCTCGCTGTGGCGCAGCTCGGTGGCCACCAGCGCCATGCGCGGCAGCTCGCGCTGGCTGAGGAACTCGCCGTCGGCGTCGACCACCATCCAGGCGCGGTCGAACTCGAAGCCGGTCTCGATCAGCAGCACTTCCGGCAGGCTCACGCCTGCGCAGGACTTGACCGGGTGCACGTGCAGGCCGGCAATCGTCACGTCGATATCGCTCATCGCATCAGCGTCCGAACAGCTTCTTCAGCTCGTCCTTCGCCTTCTCCTTCGCCTTGTCGCGGGCCTGTTCCTTCACCGAGGGCGCCGAGGCGCCGCTGGCTGCGGCCGACGGCGCGGCGCTGCCGCCCAGCAGGCCACCCAGTGCGCCCTTGGCCCGGTCGCCCAGCGCGCCGCGGGCCGCGCCGCTCAACAGGTCGGCGCTCACCGCCGACCATTGCACCTTGTAGTCGACCGCCTCGAAAGGCCCGACCAACTGCACGGGCACAGTCACGCCCTTCAGCAACGCGAGATCGGCGCCGCCCTGGCCCTCGGCGGTGCCGGTGACGGTCGCCTTGGCGAGGTAGTCGACGCGGCCGCGGCCGATATCCACCAGCCCTTCGCCGCCCACGCGCAGGAACGGGCTCTTGCCCGACAGATCCTTGCTGCGCGCCACGCCGTCGGCGATGTCGAAGCTGGCGGAGATCTCCGAGAAGTCGGTCTTTTCCTCGGCGCTCGAGGCCTGTACGGCGTCCTTGTTCAGCGTGACCGCCGAGCGCCACTGCCGCAGCGTCTTCGCGAGGTTGATGCCGCGCACCGCGCCGTCGCGCAGCTGGAACGCGGCCTTGCCGTCGAGCGCCTGCTTGAGGCGCTGCACGCTGGCGCCCTGCGTCGTGACGTCGGCCGTCACGCGGCCCTTGCCCTCGAGCTTCCTGAACTGCGCCACGTCGGTCAGCAACGCGGCGATGTCGACGTCGGTCGCGTCGAGCTTCAGGCCGATGCGCTGCGCCGCCGGGTCAGCGGCCGCCTGCGCGCTGGCCTGGGCCGCGAAGCGCCCGCCCCAGGCGCGCCCGCTCAGGTCGCTGACGCGCAGCACGCCGCCGGCCAGCGTGGCCTCCAGCGCCGCATCGGCAACGCTGTAGGGCGGGTAGACCAGCGTGCCGGCGCGGAAACTGAAGCGGCCGTCGAGTGCCTTCAATCCGCCCAGATCGACCGGCGAGTCCGCGCCGGGCTTGGCGCCGGCCGGCGGGGGCTTCGGGCCGGTCGATGGCGCGACGAAGCGGGTCAGGTCCAGCGCCGCGAAGCGGGCCTGGGCATCGACGTAGGGCACCGGCTTCGACAGGTCGGCGCGGCCGCCGGCGGTGAACTTCTGGTCGTTGATCGCGCCGTCGAAGCGCCAGCTCGCGTCCTGGGCGCCGGCCTGGGCCTGGCCCTGCAGCGCCAGGTTCACCGGCGGCAGTGCCGGGTCGGTGAAGGCGAGCTTCAACTGCAGCGCATCGAGCGCGGCGGCCAGCGGCTGCGGTGCCAGCGTGAGGTCGCTGCGCACCTCGCCGTTCACGCTGCGGCCGGCGCCGCTGCCCTGGACGGCAAGCCGCAGCCCCGGCACGCGGATGCGTTCGAAGCGGCCGCTCGGCGCCTGTGATTCGAAGTCCATCTGCAGCTTGCCGACCGCCGGGCCGCCCTGCAGCGAGGCGCTGCCCTTCAATGCGCTGCCGTTCAGCGTATCGCCCGTGACCTCGAGTTTCGGCCAGGCGAGCTGGGCGGCCACGCTGTCCTCGCCGCGTTGGCCGGTCAGCTTGACGTCGAGCGCGTCGAGCCGCAGTGCGCGTTTCGGCGGATCCAGGCGCAGCGCGTCGAGCGCCACCGTGCTGTCCTTCAGCGCCACCCCCAGGCGTTCGCCCGACAGCGTGAGCCGAAGCTTGTCGGCCTGCAGCGCACCGCTCGGGCCGTCGTAGGCCAGCGTGCCGGCAAGGCGGGCATCGAGCTGCTTCACGTCGAAGCCGTCGCCGCGCAGCGACAGCGCCAGGTCGCGCAGCGCCACGCTGGCGGGCGCGCCGGCCGGCAGGCTCAGCTTCAGCTGCCCGGTGAGCTCGACGTCGGCGTTCAGCTTCGGTTGTGCCAGCGCGGCCTGGCCGACGAAGCGGATCGGTGACTCGGCGCCGTCGGCCAGGCGGCCGGTACGGAGCTCCTTGACGACGAAGCGGCCGTCGAGACCCAGTGGCACGTCCTTCACCGTCGCCTGCAGGTCCTTGAATTCGATCGCGCTGATATCGAATGCCAGCGCCTGGGAGGAGGCGTTGGCGGCGGGGGCGTCCTTCGCGTCGGTGGCGGGGCTCAGCAGGTCGTCGATGTTGCGGCGGCCATCGGCGTCGCGGCGGTAGTTCACGCGCACGCCGCGCGCCGACACGCGATCGACCGCCAGCCGCTGCTTCAGCAGCGGCATCACCTGCACCGCGAGCGTGGCTTCCTGCAGCGCAGCGAACTCGTCGGGGCGCCGGTGCTCGCTGAGCTTCACGTCGCGCAGCGTCACCTCGAGGCGGGGAAAGACCGACAGCCCGATCGGTCCGTCGATCGCCAGCGTGCGGGCCTTGTGCTCGCGCATCCAGTCGATCAGCAAGCCCTTGTAGCGATTGGGGTCGAAGCTTGCGACGAGGTAGGCCGCGGCGGCCACGGCCAGGCCCAGCAGCACGGCCAGGGCGATCAGCGAACGACGGAGCCAGACGGGCATGGCATGGGCCAGGGCAGAAGGCCCCGTGCAGTGGCGGTCGGGGCATTGTGCCGCCGGCCCTGTTGCAACGAGGGGCTCCCTACAATGTGAATCGCAATGAAGCATTTCGACGTGAGCGTGCGGGGCCGCGGCGCGGTGGGGAAGGCGCTGGCCTTGTCGCTCGCTCGCCTCGGGCTGCGCGTGGCACTGTCCGGTGCCCCGGCGCCCGAGGGCCCCGATGTGCGCACCTACGCGCTCGGCGCCCGATCGGTGGCCTTGCTGCAGCAGTTGCGGGTCTGGGAGGCGCTGCGTGCGGCCACGCCGTCGGCCGCGACCCGCGTGCTCGACATGCAGGTGGCCGGCGACGCCGGCGGCACGCTGGCCTTCAGCGCGTGGCAGCAGTGCGTCGGCGAGCTGGCATGGATCGTCGATGCCGCCGCGCTGGAGCGCGAACTGGCGACCGCACTGCGCTTCTCGCCGCACGTCGCGCTGCTCGACGAGGCCCCGCCGGCGGCGCTGGTCGCGCTGTGCGAGGGCAAGGATTCGCGTGAGCGCGAGGCGCTCGGCATCGAGGTCGAACGCCACGACTATGGCCAGCGCGCGATCGCCGCGCGGCTGGCCAGCGACCGGCCGCACCAGGGCATCGCCCGGCAATGGTTCCGCGCACCCGACGTGCTGGCGCTGCTGCCCTTCGACCTGCCGGGCGAGGCGGGCGGCTACGGCCTGGTCTGGTCGCTGCCGGACGCGCGCGCGGCCGAACTGCTGGCGCTGGACGACGGCGCCTTCGAGCGCGCACTGAACGAGGCCAGCCATGGCCAGGCCGGCCGGCTGGCGCTTCGCGGCGCCCGCGCGGCCTGGCCGCTGCGACTGGCGCGTGCGACGCGCTGGCACGGGCCCGGCTGGGTGCTGCTGGGCGACGCCGCCCACGTGGTGCACCCGCTGGCCGGCCAGGGACTGAACCTGGGGCTGGCCGATGTCGACACGCTGTGCGCGGTGATCGCCGAGCGCCAGCAGCACGAGGCCTGGCGCTCGCTGGGCGACGAACGGCTGCTGGCGCGCTACGCCCGCCGCCGCGCCGCTCCCACCTGGGCGATGGGCCGCGTGACCGACGGCCTGCTGCAACTTTTTGCCCACGAGAGTACCCCGGTGAAGGAACTCCGCAACCGCGGCCTGACTCTCGTGAATCACCTGCCGGTGCTCAAGCGCTGGCTCACCGACCGCGCGTTGCGGGGCTGACGCCCCTCCCTCCCGCGCGCACCGAGGATCACCATGAAGTTCAAGACAGCCGCGCTGGCGGCGGCAACGGTCGCAGCCATCGCCACCACCCTTGCGTTGACGGCCGTGGCCCAGGTGCCGCAGGAGGCGGCGATCCGCAAGGCGCTCGGCGAGCGCCTGAACAGCAGCGCGAAGATCGACGAGGTCAACAAGGCCCCGATCGCCGGCCTGTTCGAGGTGCGCATCGGCAACGACGTCTTCTACACCGACGCCGAGGGCGCCTACCTGATCCGCGGCGAGATCCTCGACCTGAAGACCAAGCGCAACCTGACCGAGGAGCGTGTCGCCAAGCTCACCGCGATCGACTTCGCCTCGTTGCCGCTGAAGGACGCGGTGGTCTGGAAGACCGGCACCGGCGCACGCAAGATTGCCGTCTTCGCCGACCCGAACTGCGGCTACTGCAAGCGCTTCGAGAAGGAGCTCTCGAACGTCAAGGACCTGACGGTCTACACCTTCCTGCTGCCCATCCTGGGCGGCGATTCGCCGGACAAGGCGAACGCGATCTGGTGCGCCAAGGACGCCTCGGTGGCGTGGCGCGCCTGGATGGTCGACGGCGTGCAGCCGCCCAAGCTGCTGGGCGCCTGTGCGTCGCCGGTGGAGCGCAACGTCGAGCTGAGCCGCAAGCACCGGGTCAACGGCACGCCGGCCATCGTGTTCGAGGACGGCACCCGCGTGCCGGGCATGCTGACGGCGCCGCAACTCGAGAAGCAGCTCGCCAGCGTCGGCAAGTCCTGAGCCGGGCGAGCGGCGTGCCGCCGCACGCGTGCGCGGCTGCGGCGACAATCCGCCCGCGCTCCGAACTTCCTCGATGGCCCCCGTGGGATCCGCCTCTTCCGCCGACGTCAACCTGCCTCCGCACCCGTTGGCGCTGCGCCTCGGCTATGCCGGCCTGATTCCCTTCGTGCTCGGCGCGCTGCTGACCTGGCTGGTGCGGCCCGATGCGCACCCCTACGTGACCGATGCGCTGGCCAAGTACGCGGCGCTGATCGTGTCCTTCCTCGGGGGCGTGCACTGGGGCCTGGGCCTGCGGCAGCGGGTGCCGTCGCCGAGCCGGTTCGCCTGGGCCGTGCTGCCGATGCTGCTGGCCTGGATCGCCGTGGTGATGCCGCCGTACGCCGGGCTCGCCCTGCTCGGTGCGCTGCTGGTGATCTGCTACCTCGTCGATCGCCGCATCTACCCGGCGCACGGCCTGGGAGCCTGGCTGGTGCTGCGCTTCCGGCTCAGCGCGGTCGCCAGCCTCAGCTGCTTCATCGCCGCGGCCGGCAGCTGATGCCCGCCGCCTCCCATTGCCTTCCGGAACCGAGTTCTCGATGATCCGTTACCGCCTCGAGGTGGCCGACGCCCTGGCCCACCAGTTCCGCGTCACCCTCACCATTGCGCAGCCGGCCGAAGAGCAGGCGCTGAGCCTGCCGGTGTGGATTCCCGGCAGCTACCTGGTGCGGGAGTTCGCCCGCCACCTGTCCCAGCTCGAGGCGCGCCAGGGCGATCGCAGCGTGCCCCTGATCCAGAGCGACAAGGCCGGCTGGGTAGCGCACTGCCGCGGCCGTGGCGCGCTGGTGGTGAGCTACGTGGTCTACGCCTTCGACACCTCGGTGCGCGCGGCCTACCTCGATGCCCGGCGCGGCTTCTTCAACGGCACCGGCGTGTTCCTGCACGTGCACGGCCGCGAGCACGAGCCGCACCGGCTGCGGATCGCCGGGCTGCCCAGGGGCTGGCAGGTCGCGACAGCGCTGCCGCTCGCCGGTGCCGACCACGAGGCGGCCGACTACGACGAACTGGTCGACCACCCGGTGGAGCTGGGCCGCTTCTGGCGCGGCAGCTTCAAGGCGGCGGGGGTGCCGCACGAGTTCATCGTGGCTGGAGCGCTGCCCAGCTTCGACGGCGAGCGCCTGCTGGCCGACACCCGGCGCATCTGCGAGGCGCAGATCGCCTTCTGGCACGGCGGCAAGAAGCCGCCGTTCAAGCGCTACGTCTTCCTGCTCAATGCGGTGGACGACGGCTACGGCGGCCTGGAGCACCGCGCCAGCACCGCGCTGATCGCCAACCGCCGCGACCTGCCGCGCAGCGGCATGAAGTCGGCGGGCGATGGCTACGTGACGTTGCTGGGCCTGATCAGCCACGAGTACTTCCACACCTGGAACGTCAAGCGGATGCGGCCGCGCGACTTCGAGCGCTACGACTACACGCGCGAGAACTACACCGAGCTGCTGTGGTTCTTCGAGGGCTTCACGTCCTACTACGACGACTTGGTGCTGCGGCGTACCGGCCTGATCGACGAGGCACGCTACCTCAAGCTGCTGGCCAAGACCGTCAACAACGTGCGCGGCACGCCGGGGCGCACGGTGCAGAGCGTGGCCGAGGCCAGCTTCGACGCCTGGGTCAAGTACTACCGGCCCGACGAGAACACCGTCAACGCCACGGTCAGCTACTACACCAAGGGCTCGCTGGTCGCGCTGGCGCTCGACCTGACGCTGCGCAGCGAGGGCGCCGGCACGCTCGACGACGTGATGCGCGGCCTGTGGGTGCGCAGCGGCGGTGGGCCGATCACCGAGACCGACATCGCCGCGGTGCTGGCCGAGGTCGGTGGCCGCTCTCTGGCGAGCGAATTGACCGCCTGGGTGCACGGCACCGGCGAACTGCCGCTGCAGCCGCTGCTGGCGAAGTTCGGCGTGGCCTGGAGCGAAGAGCTGCCCGTGCTGGCGCAGCGGCTCGGCGCGCGGCTCAGCGACAGCGGCGGCCTGCTGAAACTGCAGTCGGTCCTGCGCGGCGGCGCGGCCGAGCGCGCCGGGCTGGCGGCCGGCGACGAGCTGGTGGCACTCGACGGCTGGCGCCTCAAGCGCATCGACGACCTGAGTGCCCTGCAGGCCTGCGAGCGCCCGATGCCGCTGCTGGCGGCACGCGACCAGCGTCTGCTGGCTCTGACGCTGCCGGCGGCGCAGGCCGGCGGCGCGGTGACGCTGGTCGCGGCAGCGCAGGCCGACGCCGGAGACCGTGCGCGCCGCCACGCCTGGCTCGGCGGCGCCTGACCGTCCGGCCGTGAGCACCAGCTCGCAGCCTGCGCGCCGGCCGGTGCGGCGCGGCGTCTTTGCGCTGCTGGCCGGCCTCAGCCTGCTGCTGCACCTGTGGCTGGCCGATCGCATCGGCGGGCTGCTCGGTGAGGGCGCGGCCGCTGCGGACAGCCCGCCCCGGATGCAGGCCGCCTTCGTACGCGAGCTGCAGCCGGCAGCACCTCCGGCCGTTGCCCCGGCCCCGGCCGCACCGGCGCGACGTGCGGCCCCGGCCGCGCCGGAGGCGACACCGGTACCGGCGTCGGCGCCACAACCCGGGCCGGTCGATCCCGTCGACCCGATCGCCGACAGCGCGCCCGCGCCCGCGTCGGCGCCGGACGCCGCTGTGGCCGAGTCGATGCCGGCGCCGGCACAGGCCGATGACGCAGCGGCGGCGGCCGTGTCCGAAACGGCCGCGAGTGCGCCCACCGGTCCGCTGCCGGGCCCACCCTCCTTCGCCTGGCCGGCGTCGACCCGCCTGAGCTACACACTCACCGGCTACGTGCGCGGCGAGGTGCTCGGCACCGCGCAGGTCGAGTGGCTGCGCGACGGCGACCGCTACCAGGTGCACCTGGACGTGGTCGTCGGGCCGGGCTTCGCCCCCCTGATGCAGCGGCGCATGACGAGCGACGGCGAGATCACCCCGCAGGGCCTGGAGCCGCGCCGCTACGACGAGCGGACCCAGGTGGCCTTCGGCCGCACGCGAACGGCCAGCCTGCACTTCGACGCCGACGGCGTGACGCTCGCCAACGGCCAGCGCCATCCCGGTCTGCCGGCGCTGCAGGACACCGCGAGCCAGTTCGTGCAGCTGACCTACCTGTTCACCACCGGCGCCGAGCGCCTGCAGCCCGGCGGACGCATCGAGATGCCCCTGGCGCTGCCGCGGCGCGTGGACCGCTGGGTGTACGACGTGATCGGCGAGGAGGTCCTGGCCACCCCGTTCGGTCCGGTGCCGGCCTGGCATCTGCGGCCGCAGCGGGAAGGCGACGCCAGTTCGCTCAGCATCGAGGCCTGGTTCGCGCCCAGCCTGCAGTACCTGCCGGTGCGCATCGTGATCCGTCGCGGGACCGATGAATTCATCGACCTGATGATCGAGCGCCTGCCCCTGCAGGCCGCCGACGAGCCCTTGGGCGGATCGGCGCTGCGCTGACCGTTCAGCTGCCGGTGCGGGCGAGGCCGACGTGCTGCTCGAACTCGGCCGCCTTCGCCTCGCCGAGCTGCTGGCGGACGACGGTGACGGCCAGCGCGAGCGCGGCCTGCATCGCCTCGGGCGTCTTGGCCTTCTCGACACGGATGTTCGTCGAATCGGCGTAGGGGCCGAGGTGCGCGCTCATCCAGCGCACGGCCCGTTGCCGCGTCTCCTGGAGTGTCAGCACCACGGCATTGACCAGCGGCGTCGCCGGGGCGGCTTCGGCCGGTAGCACCACATGCACCGCCGTGACGGCGATCACCTCGATATGACCCTGCTCGAGCAGCGCCTGCAGCGTGTCGTCGGCGGGTGGGGCGATCAGCTTCCTGAGTTCTTCGTCCGAGCGCTTGCCGTCGACGAGGATCAGTGCCTGACGCAGGCGCGGCACCAGCCGCAGTGCGCGGGTGGCAATCTCGTTGCGACCTTGTTCCGTCTTGCGGTAGATGGTGCTCATGCGTTCCGACGAAGAAAACTTCGCAAGTTTGTAAGACTAGCGCAAGCTGATGTCCCCGGCTGCGTCACCCGGTCGGCTGCGCAGCAGCAGGTGCGAAGGACAGCACGCCGCTGCCCGTTACAGTGTCACCTACTGCGAAAGGACGCCCTGACATGGACTACCAGCATCTGCTGACCGAAGTGCGCGGCAGCGCCGCGCTGAAGACCGGGTGGATCACTCTGAACCGGCCCAAGGCGCTGAATGCGCTCAACGATGCGCTGATGGACGAACTGGGCGACGCGCTGCGGGTCTACGATGCCGACGCCTCGATCGGCTGCGTGGTGATCACCGGCAGCGAGAAGGCCTTCGCCGCCGGCGCCGACATCGGCGGCATGGCGTCGCAGACCTACATGGACGCCTACAAGGGCGACTTCATCACCCGCAACTGGGAGGCGGTGCGCAGCGTGCGCAAGCCGGTGATCGCGGCAGTGGCCGGCTACGCGCTGGGCGGTGGCTGCGAGCTGGCCATGATGTGCGACCTGATCATCGCCGCGGACACGGCGCGCTTCGGTCAGCCGGAGATCAAGCTCGGCATCATCCCCGGCGCTGGCGGCACGCAGCGGCTGCCGCGGGCGGTCGGCAAGGCCAAGGCGATGGACCTGGTGCTGACGGCACGCATGATGGATGCGGCCGAGGCCGAGCGCGCCGGCCTGGTGTCACGCGTGGTGCCGGCCGATCGCCTGCTGGCCGAGGCCCAGGAGGCGGCGGACGCGATCGGCGCGATGGGGTTGCCGGCCATCCTGGTGGCCAAGGAGTGCGTGAACCGCGCCTACGAGTCGCCGCTGTCGGACGGCGTGTGGTTCGAGCGGCGCATGTTCCAGTCGCTGTTCGGCACCGAGGACCAGAAGGAAGGCATGGACGCCTTCGCGAACAAGCGCAAGCCGGTGTTCCGTCACCGCTGAGCGGCAGCGCGCTCGTCCTCCAGGATCTGCGCGAACTCCTCGTCGGTGAACAGCCTCGACCGGGTGTGGAAGGCCTTGCCTTCCGGCCCCTCGAGCGAGAAGGTGCCGCCGCCGTGGCCGTCGATCACGTCGATGATCAGCTGGGTGTGCCGCCAGTACTCGTACTGCGACTTGCTGATGTAGAACGGGCAGCCGCCGATGTCGCCGAGGTACACGTCACCGGCACCGATGGTGAGTTCGCCCGGCAGGTAGCAGTTGGCGGCGCTGTTGTCGCAGCATCCGCCCGACTGGTGGAACATGAGTTCGCCATGTTTCCGCTTGAGCAGCTCGATGAGCTCGACCGTCGCGGGTGTGGCAATGACTTTGTCGACCATGTGGATCACCCATGGAAAAAGGGGGTGGATGCCCACCCCCTCTGGTTTGCAGGCGCAGCGCCGGCTTCGCGATCAGAAGAAGCCGAGCTTGTTCTCGCTGTAGCTGACCAGCAGGTTCTTGGTCTGCTGGTAGTGGTCGAGCATGACCTTGTGGTTCTCGCGGCCGATGCCCGACTCCTTGTAGCCGCCGAAGGCGGCGTGCGCGGGGTAGGCGTGGTAGCAGTTGGTCCACACGCGACCGGCCTTGATGGCGCGGCCCATACGGTAGGCCACGTTGCCGTTGCGGCTCCACACGCCGGCGCCCAGGCCGTACAGCGTGTCGTTGGCGATGGCGAGGGCTTCCGCCTCGTCCTTGAAGGTGGTCACGGCCAGCACCGGGCCGAAGATCTCCTCCTGGAAGATGCGCATCTTGTTGTGGCCCTTGAAGATGGTGGGCTGCACGTAGTAGCCGCCGTCGAGGTCGCCGCTCATCTGGGCCTGCTGGCCGCCGATCAGCACCTGCGCGCCTTCCTGCTTGCCCAGGTCGAGGTAGGACAGGATCTTGGTCAGCTGTTCCTTCGAGGCCTGCGCGCCGATCATCGTGTCGGTGTCGAGCGGGCTGCCCTGCTTGATCGCGGCCACGCGCTTGAGGGCGCGCTCCATGAACTTGTCGTAGATCGACTCGTGGATCAGCGCGCGCGACGGGCAGGTGCAGACCTCGCCCTGGTTGAACGCGAACAGCACCAGGCCCTCGATCGCCTTGTCGAGGAAGGCGTCGTCCTTGTCCATCACGTCGGCGAAGAACACGTTCGGCGACTTGCCGCCCAGCTCCAGCGTGGCCGGGATCAGGCTGTTGGCGGCGGCCTGCGCGATCACGCGGCCGGTGGAGGTGGAGCCGGTGAAGGCGATCTTGGCGATGCGCTTGCTGGTGGCCAGCGGCATGCCGGCTTCACGACCGAGGCCGTTGACGATGTTCAGCACGCCCGGCGGCAGCAGGTCGGCGATCAGCTCGGCCAGCACCAGGATGCTCACCGGGGTCGACTCGGCCGGCTTCAGCACCACGCAGTTACCGGCGCCCAGGGCCGGCGCCAGCTTCCAGGCGGCCATCAGGATCGGGAAGTTCCAGGGAATGATCTGGCCGACGACGCCGAGCGGCTCGTGGAAGTGGTAGGCCACCGTGGTTTCGTCGATCTCGCTGACGCCGCCTTCCTGCGCGCGCACGCAGCCGGCGAAGTAGCGGAAGTGGTCGGCGCTCAGCGGGATGTCGGCGTTGAGCGTTTCGCGCATCGGCTTGCCGTTGTCCACCGATTCCGCGTAGGCCAGCAGTTCCACGTTGGCGTCGATGCGGTCGGCGATCTTCAGCAGCACGTTGGCGCGCTCGGCGGCCGAGGTGCGGCCCCACTTGTCGGCGGCGGCGTGGGCGGCGTCGAGCGCCAGCTCGATGTCCTCCGGGCCCGAACGGGCGGCGCGGGTGTAGGTCTTGCCGGTGATCGGCGTGATCACGTCGAAATACTGTCCCTTCACGGGGGCCACGAACTTGCCGCCGATGAAGTTGTCGTACTGGGCCTTGAAGGCGACCTTGGAATCGGAGGAGCCGGGAGGGGCGTAGCGCATGGGGTGTCTCCAAAGAAAGTGGGATGAGCGGGTAATCCGTCGTTTGCGACTGCAGGGGCCGCGTGCCGGTTGCCTTGGGGTCTGACAGGGCAGGGTTCGTGCCACGCGGCACACGGGGCCGCGCAACGACCGATCCATTGCAGTAATCGCGAAGAAGGATTGCTACCGGCTGCGCCATCCAGGGTCGCGGCGGCGTCACTTGCTACCTGGTGGAGCAACAGCGGAGCAGGCGCGCAGGAAATCAACCTATGCGATCAACTGCATAGGATGAGGCGACGAAGATCCGCATCGATGCGGGCATCGGCGCCCTGCATCGATGCGACGCCGTGGCGTGCGCGGTTCGGCTCGGCTCAGCCCTCGCGCCGCAGCGCGGGGAACAGGATCACGTCGCGGATGTTCGGCGAGTCGGTCAACAGCATCATCAGTCGGTCGATGCCGATGCCGCAGCCGCCGGTGGGCGGCAGGCCGTGCTCGAGCGCGCGGATGTAGTCGGTGTCGAAGTACATCGCCTCCTCGTCACCGGCGTCCTTGTTCGAGGCCTGGGCCGCGAAGCGCGCGGCCTGGTCCTCGGGGTCGTTGAGCTCCGAGAAGCCGTTGCCGAACTCGCGGCCGGTGATGAAGAGCTCGAAGCGCTCGGTGATCGTCGGGTCGGCATCGGAGGCGCGGGCCAGCGGCGACACCTCCACCGGGTAGTCGACGATGAAGGTCGGCTGCCACAGCTTTTCCTCGACGGCCGCCTCGAACAGGCCGAACTGCAGTTCGGCGAGCGACCAGTGCGCCGGAGCCTTCTCGCCATGCGCTTCGAGCTTCGCGCGCAGCACCGTGGTGTCGGCGGCTTCCGCCGCGCTCAATCCTGCATGGGCGATCAGCGAGTCGCGCACCGAGAGCCGCGCGAACGGCGATTCCAGGTCGACGGCCTGCCCACCGTAGGCGAGCTGCGCCGTGCCCACCGCCTTGCGCGCGGCGTGGCGCAGGATCTGCTCGGTGAAGTCCATCAGGTCGTGGTGGGTCCAGTAGGCCGCGTAGAACTCCATCATCGTGAACTCGGGGTTGTGCCGGACCGACACGCCCTCGTTGCGGAAGTTGCGGTTGATCTCGAACACCCGCTCGAAGCCGCCCACCACCAGCCGCTTCAGGTAGAGCTCGGGCGCGATGCGCAGGAACATCTGCTGGTCGAGCGCGTTGTGGTGCGTCACGAAGGGCTTGGCGTTCGCGCCGCCGGGGATGGGGTGCAGCATCGGCGTCTCGACCTCGAGGAAGCCGTGCTCGACCATGAACTGCCGGATCGAGCTCACGGCCTTGCTGCGCGCGCGGAAGCGCTCGCGCGAGGCCTCGTCCATGATCAGGTCGACCTCGCGCTGGCGGTACTTGAGCTCCTGGTCGGCCATGCCGTGGAACTTGTCGGGCAGTGGCCGCAGGCTCTTGGTCAGCAGCCGGATCGTGCCGACCTTGAGGCTCAGCTCGCCGGTGCGGGTCTTGAACAGCGTGCCCTCGGCGCCGAGGATGTCGCCCAGGTCCCAGTGCTTGAAGGCGGCCAGCGCCTCCGGGCCGACGGCGTCGGACGTGATGTAGAGCTGGATGCGGCCCGAGCCGTCCTGCAGCGTCGCGAAGCAGGCCTTGCCCATCACGCGCTTGAGCATCATGCGGCCGGCGATGCGGGCCGGGATGGCCAGCGCCTCCAGCTCCTCGGCGCTCTTGCCCTCGTGCAGGCGGTGCAGGTCGACGGCATGGTCGCCCGGCTTGAAGTCATTGGGGAAGGCGGCTCTCCCCGTGGCCTGGGCCTGCGCACGCAGTGCAGCGAGCTTCTCGCGGCGTTCGGCGATCAGCTGGTTGTCGTCGGTGCCGGGCGTGGCGGCGTTCGGGGGCGTGGTGGTCATGGGGTGGTCCTGGGAGCGGCGGCACGCGGGCAGGGCGCACGCGGCGGGCAAGCGGCGGATTTTAGAGACTGGCTCCGTGCCACCGGCCGGGGCCACCGGTCGAGGCGCGGCCGGGCCGCGCCGTCCCCGACAATCGGACGCCGCCCCTTCCGTCGCCGACCGCCCCGATGCCGCCCCGCTCGCTCGCCCGTGGCGCCGCCCTGAATCTGGCGGCGCGCTTCGCCGCGGTGTTGCTCGGCCTGGCCATCCTGGTCACGGTGGCCCGGCTCGGTCCGGCGGTGCAGGGGGCGTTCGCGCTGTTCGTGGCGGTGGAGGCCGCGCTGCTGACGTTGTTTTCCGGGCTGGGTCTGCTGCTGGCGCGCGAGGTGTCGCACCGCGAGGTGCCGCCGGCACCGCTGCTCGCCGCGCTGTTGCGCGCGGCGCTGGGGCTGGGGCTGGCGGCTGCCGCGGGCCTGCTGGCCGTGTCGGCCGGTTCGGAGGCGGCGCCCTACCGCCACCTGTGGCTGCTCGCGCTGGCTGCCCCCTTCCTGCTGCTGGTGCCGACCGCCAGCGGCCTGTGGCTGGGCCAGGGGCGCATGGGCCCGCTCAACGTGCCGCAGGTGGCGGCGCCGGTCCTCGTGCTGGCACTGTTGCTCGCCGCAGGGGCCGCGTGGCCGTCGGCGGGCGCGGCGCCGACCGTGCTCGCGGTGCTGGCGGCCTGGGTGCTCGGCAAGGCGCTGGTCGGCATCGGCACCGGCTGGGCTGCGAGGCGCGATGCCGGCCCGGCCGCGCCGCAGCGCGGCGTGCTGCGCGATCGTTGGCGCTTCGTGGCGACGATCGGCGCGACCAACCTGGTCAGCCTGCTGAACTACCGCGCCACGCTGTTCCTGCTGGAGCGCCACGGCGGGCTCGCCGAGACGGGCGTCTACTCGGTGGCGGTGCAGGTGGCCGAACTGCTGTGGCTGCTGTCGTCGGCGGTCACCGTGTCGGCCTACCACCGCATCGGCGCGCCCGACGCGCAACAGGCTGCCTGGACCACGCTGCGCGCCGTGCAGGTGAACCTGCTCGCGACGCTGCTGGCAGCGCCGCTGTTGTACGCGGGTGCCGCGTTCGCACTGCCGGCCGTGCTGGGCCCGGCCTATGCCGGCGCGGTGCTGCCGCTGGCGCTGCTGCTGCCGGGCGTCGCCGGCTACGCCGCGGCATCCAGCCTGTCGGCCTACTACACCAACCACCGCGGTCGGCCGCAGTGGTCGGCCGGCATCGCCGGCCTGTCGCTCGTGCTCACGCTGGGCATCGCAGCCTGGAGCATCCCCCGCCACGGCGCGGCGGGCGCGGCGCTCGCCACCTCGCTGGCCTACGGCGTGGCGATCGCGGTCGCGCTGGCGCTGTTTCTTCGCGATACGAAGTTGCCCTGGACGGCCTTGTTCAGCGGCTGGCGCGCGCCACAATCCGGGCCGGCATGAACGGCTTGAAGCGACCTCTGATCGGACTCTGGCAGCGCCTCGTCGCGCCCCGCATGGTCTATGGCGTGCGCAGTGCCGACGGCGGATGGCGTGCCCACAGCCGCATCGGCAGCCACACCCACGTGGAGGCCCGCGAGCGGCTCGTGCTGGGCGACCACGTGTTCATCGGCCAGTTCAACTTCATCGACGCCTCGGGCGGCCTGCGCATCGACGAGGGCTGCCAGATCACGAACTTCGTCTCGGTGCTGACGCATTCCAGCCACCTGGCGCTGCGCCTGGAGCGCGAGCGCTACTGGGGCCACGCGGCGCCGGCCGGCGTGCAGCGCGCGCCGGTGGCGCTGGGCGCCTGGAGCTTCATCGGACCGCACAGCGTGATCGCACCCGGCAGCACGCTCGGCCGCGGCGTGCTGGTCAAGGCCGGCGGCTACGTGAGCGGCGACGTGCCGGCCTTCGCCATCGTCGAGGGCCAGCCGGCGCGGGTGGTCGGCGACACGCGCGAACTCGACCGGGCGTGGATCGAGCAGCACGAGGCCAGCTACGGCGAGCCGGCGCGCCTCGCCTACGAGGCCTGGGCGCGCGGGGAGGACGCGTGAGAGATCCGGTGTCGATTCTTGCGGCGAGCGGGGTGTCGTCATGGACCCGGGCCGCAGCGCCGGGCCGCCCCAAGCAAGGCCCGACCCTCACGGAGGGTCGCTTGCCGTACACGGCGAGCGGGGTGTTGTCATGAACCGCATCCTTTTCTTCGCCGACGCGAGCAACCTGCACACGCAGCGCTGGGTGCGCGAGATCGCCGACCGCGGCTTCGACTGCGTGGTGCTCACGCGCCGTCCGGCCGAGGTGCCGGGCGCCAGCGACGTGATCGCGGTGCGCCCCGGCAGCGACGGCGCCGGCTGGTTCCTCGCGCTGCCCGAGGTGCAGCGCATGGCTCGCCGGCTCTCGCCGCAGTGGTTGCACGGCCACTACGTCACGTCCTACGGCCTGTGGGCGGCGGCCTGCTCGCTGGGCGCACAGGTGCCGCGGGTGCTGACGGCCTGGGGCTCCGACATCCTGGTCACGCCGCGCGCCCCGGGGCTGCGCGGCGGTGCGATGGCGGCGCTGGTGGGCTGGTCGCTCCGGCGCGCGCGGCTCATCACCGCCGACTCGCAGGACATGCTGACCGAGATCCGCCGCTACGGCGTGACGGGGCGCTGCGAAGAGGTGCTGTGGGGCGCCGACACCGACCGCTTCCGCCCCGGCAAGCCGGCCGCCGACTTCGAGATCGCCAGCCTGCGCAACTGGGAGGCCAACTACAACATCGACACCGTGCTGCGCGCCTTCGCGCGGCTGCGCGCGGTGCGTCCGCAGGCCAACGCCACGCTGCACCTGCTCGGCGGCGGGCCCGACGAGGCGGCCCTGAAGGCGCTGGCCGCCGAGCTGGCGCTGCCGGCGGAATCGGTCCGCTTCCTGGGGCGGGTGGGCGAGGCGACCCTGATCACGACGCTGCAGCGTTCGCGCGTGTCGCTGAGCGTGCCGAGCAGTGACGCCACCTCGGTCTCGCTGCTGGAGTCGATGGCCTGCGGCCTGCCGGTGGTGGCGAGCGACCTGCCCTCCAACCGGCAGTGGATAAGCGGCGACGCCGACCTGCTGGTGCCGGCGCGCGACGCGAGCGCGCTCGCCGCGGTCCTGCTGCGGCTCCACGACGAGCCGGAGTTCGCGCGTGGCGAGGGCCTGCACAACCGCGCGCTGGCGGTGGAGCGCGCCTCGCGCCGGGTGCAGATGGACCGCATGGCGACGCTCTACGAATCGCTGCGCCCGCGGGTGGCGGTACCCGTCGCGTGAGCCGGATGAACCGAGAGGCCTTGCCATGACCCAACGCCGCATCAGCGTGATCGCCCCCTGCCGCAACGAGCAGGCGCATGTGGTGGCCTTCTGCGACGCGGTGGCCGCGCAGGCGCTGCCGGAGGGTGTGGCGCTCGAGGTGCTGGTGGCCGACGGCATGAGCGACGACGGCACGCGCGAGCTGCTGGCACAGCGCTGCGCGGCCGACCCGCGCTTCGCGATGATCGACAACCCGCGGCGCATCGTCTCGAGCGGGTTGAACCGCTGCATCGAGCGCGCACGCGGCGAGGTCATCGTCCGCATGGACCTCCACACCCGGTACGAAAGCGACTACATCGTCGAGTGCCTGGCCGCGCTGGAGCGCACCGGCGCGGCCAATGTCGGCGGGCCGTGGCGTGCCGAAGGCGAGGGCGCCACCCAGGAGGCCATCGCCGCGGCCTTCCAGTCGCGCTGGGTCACGGGCGGCGCGCGTTCGCGCGCGCTCGACCACGAAGGCCCGGTCGACACCGTCTACCTCGGTTGCTGGCCGCGTGCCACCTTCGACCGCTACGGCCTGTTCGACGAGGACCTGGTGCGCAACCAGGACGACGAGCACAACCTGCGTCTCACGCGTCGCGGCGCGGTGGTCTGGCAGAGCGCGCGCATCGTGTCGGTCTACCGCCCGCGCGAGACGCTGGCCCAGCTGTTCCGCCAGCAGCTGCAGTACGGCTACTGGAAGCCCTTCGTGATGCGCAAGCACGGGCAGGCGGCGGCATTGCGCCAGCTGGCACCGGGCGCCTTCGTCGCGGCGCTGGCGCTGTCGCTGCTGCTCGGCCTGGTGTGGCCGGCCGCCGGCCGCGGTGCCGTGCTGCTGGGCAACCTGTACGGCGTGTACGTGCTGGCTGCGTCGCTGGCCATCGCGCGCGACGAGGGCTACGAGCTCCTGCTGCGCCTGCCGCTGGTGATCGTGACGTACCACGCGGGCTACGGACTGGGCACCTTGTGCGGCTGGTTCGACGTGCTGCGCGGCCGCTCGCCGTCGCCTGCCTTCGGCACGCTGACCCGATGAGCCGGCCGGCCGCGCCAGACGACGAGGCTCGCGCGGTCGCCGAGCGCTATGCCCGCCGCGACGCGCAGGCCGATGCGCGGCGCTACGGCCTGTTCGACGCGGCCGCGCTGCAGGCCCAGCAGGAGCGGCTGCGCGTGATGGTGGCGCTGTGGCGTGCGCACGGCTGGGACGACCTGGCCGGGCGCGACCTGATCGAGGTCGGCTGCGGGGCCGGCGGCAACCTGCTCGACCTGCTGCGGCTGGGCGCCGAGCCGGACCGGCTGGCGGGCATCGAACTGCAGGCCGAACGGGCCGCCGCGGCCCGCCGGCTGCTGCCACCGGCGGTAAAGCTGATCGAGGGGGATGCGACCGTCGCCGATGTCGCGCCCGCGAGCCAGGATGCGGTGCTGGCCTTCACCGTGTTCTCGTCCGTGCTCGATGACGCCGCACAAATACGGCTCGCGCATGCAATGTGGCACTGGGTGCGCCCAGGTGGGGGGGTGCTGTGCTACGACTTCGCGGTAGACAATCCGTACAACCCCGATGTACGCGGTGTGCCGGTCGCTCGATTGCGGGCCCTGTTCCCGCGGGCGCGAGCCGAGGTGCGGCGCGTGACGCTGGCGCCGCCGGTCGCGCGTGCCGTGGCCCGGCTGAACCCTCGCCTGCCCGCCTGGTTGAACGCCCTGGCGCCGCTGCGCACGCACCGGTTGTGCTGGCTCGAGAAACTCTGAAGAACCGAAAGGGATGAAGCGATGAAGATCACCGTGGTGGGTACCGGCTATGTCGGACTGGTCACTGGCGCGTGCCTGGCCGAAATGGGCAACCACGTGCTGTGCCTGGACCTCGATGCGCGCAAGATCGAGATGCTCAATGCCGGCGGCATCCCGATCCACGAGCCGGGGCTGGAAGAGGTGGTCCAGCGCAACGCGGCCGCGAAGCGGCTGGAGTTCACCACCGACGTCGACCGCGCGGTGGCGCACGGCACGTTGCAGTTCATCGCGGTCGGCACGCCGCCCGACGAGGACGGCTCAGCGGACCTGCAGTACGTGGTGGCGGCGGCACGCGCGATCGGCGAGCGCATGACCGACTACAAGGTCGTCATCGACAAGAGCACGGTGCCGGTCGGCACCTCGGACAAGGTGCGCGCGGCCATCGACGCGGCGCTGGCGGCGCGCGGCGTGACGCTCGAGTTCGCCGTCGTCAGCAACCCCGAGTTCCTGAAGGAGGGTGCCGCGGTGGCCGACTTCATGCGGCCCGACCGCGTGGTGATCGGCGCCGACGACGAGCGTGCCATCCTGCTGATGCGTTCGCTTTACGCGCCCTACGTGCGCAATCGCGACCGCGTGCTCGTGATGGACCTGAAGAGCGCCGAGTTCACCAAGTACGCCGCGAACTCCATGCTCGCGACCCGCATCAGCTTCATGAACGAGCTGTCGCGCGTTGCCGAGGCGGTGGGAGCCGACATCGAGCTGGTGCGCCAGGGCATCGGCAGCGATCCGCGCATCGGCACCCAGTTCCTCTACGCCGGCTGCGGCTATGGCGGCTCCTGCTTCCCGAAGGACGTGAAGGCGCTGATCCGCTCGGCGAGCGAGGCGGGTCAGGAGCTCGAGCTGCTGAGCGCCGTGGAGTCGGTCAACGAGCGCCAGAAGCAGGTGCTGGGCGACAAGATCATCGCCCGCTTCGGCGCCGACCTGAGCGGACGGCGCTTCGCGCTCTGGGGCCTGGCCTTCAAGCCCGGCACCGACGACATGCGCGAGGCGCCCAGCCGTGTGCTGATCGAGCGGCTCACCGCGGCGGGGGCGGAGGTCACCGCCTACGACCCGGTGGCGATGGCCGAGGCCCGCCGCGCGATGCCCGGGCAGGCCGGGCTGCGCTATGCCGATTCGGCGGTGGCCGCGCTGGAAGGGGCTGACGCGCTGGTGATCGTGACCGAGTGGAAGGAGTTCCGCAGCCCCGATTTCGACGCGATCCGGAGCACGCTGCGCACGCCGCTGGTGTTCGACGGGCGCAACCTGTTCGAGCCGGCGCTGATGAAGCAGCTCGGCATCGAGTACCACGCGATCGGCCGCCCGAGCGCATGACCGCGCCGCCCTTCCTGCCCTTCGCGCTGCCCGAGATCGGCGAGGAGGAGATCGCCGAGGTCGTCGACACGCTGCGCTCGGGCTGGGTCACCACCGGGCCGAAGGCGCGGCGCTTCGAGCAGGACTTCGCGGCCTTCCTCGGCGATCCGACGCTGCAGGCCATCGCCGTCAACTCCGCCACCGCCGGCCTGCACCTCGCGCTCGAGGCGCTGGGCATCGGCCCGGGCGACGAGGTCATCACCACCACCCACACCTTCACCGCCACGGCCGAGGTGGTGCGCTACCTCGGCGCCGACGTGGTGCTGGTCGACATCGACCCGGCCACGCTGAACATCGACCCGGCCCGGGTCGAGGCCGCGATCACGCCGCGCACCCGCGCCATCATCCCCGTCCACTACGCCGGCCTCGCGGCGAACGTGGACGCGATCCTCACCCTGGCGCGCTGCCACGGCCTGAAGGTGGTGGAGGACGCGGCGCACGCGCTGCCCACCACCTGCGGCGGCGCGCTGGTCGGCACGCTGGGCAGCGACGCCACGGTGTTCAGCTTCTACGCCAACAAGACCATCACCACCGGCGAGGGCGGCATGGTGGTCACGCGCGACCCGGAGCTCGCGAAGCGCGTGAAGGTGATGCGCCTGCACGGCATCAGCCGCGATGCCTTCGACCGCTTCACCGCCAAGACGCCGAGCTGGCACTACGAGATCGTCGCGCCGGGCTACAAGTACAACCTCACCGACATCGCCGCGGCGCTGGGCATCCACCAGCTCCAGCGCGCACGCGGCTTCCAGCAGCGCCGGGCGGCGATCGCGCAGCGCTACCGCGCCGCCTTCGCCGACCTGCCGGTGCAGCTGCCGCCCGAGCCTGCGGCCGGCGAGCTGCACGCCTGGCACCTCTACGTGCTGCGGCTGGCCGACGCGGCACCGCTGGCGCGCGACGCCTTCATCGAGCGGCTGTTCGCGCTGGGCATCGGCGTCAGCGTGCACTACATCCCGCTGCACCTGCACCCCTACTGGCGCGAGCGCTACGGCCTGGATGCGGCGCAGTTCCCCCACAGCCAGCACGCCTACGAACGCATGCTGAGCCTGCCGCTGTACACGAAGATGAGCGAGGCGGACATCGAGCGCGTGATCGCGGCCGTGCGGCAGCAGCTGCTGCAGGGCTGACCGGGCGCGGGTCCGGCATGGCCAAGCGACTGGTCGATCTGGTGTTCGCGGTGGGCGGCCTGCTGCTGCTGTCGCCGCTGCTGCTGCTGACCGCGCTGGCGATCCGGCTCGACTCGCCCGGGCCGGTGTTCTTCCGCCAGGAGCGCGTGGGACGCCACGGCCGGCCGTTCCGCATCCACAAGTTCCGCACCATGGTGGCCGACGCGCCGCTGCTCGGCCCGGCGCTCACGGTGGGCGACGACGCCCGCATCACCCGCGTGGGGCGCTGGTTGCGCGAGCGCCGGCTCGACGAGCTGCCGCAGCTGATCGACGTGCTGCGCGGCGACATGAGCGTGGTCGGCCCGCGCCCCGAGCTGCCGCGCTACGTGGCGCAGTACCCATCGGCACTGCGCGAGCGCGTGCTGGCGGTGCGGCCCGGCATCACCGATCCGGCCTCGCTGGCCCACCTGGACGAGAGTGCGCTGCTGGCGCGGGCGGCCGACCCCGAGCGCGAGTACGTCGAGGTGGTGTTGCCGCGCAAGCTGCAGCTGGCCGCCGATTACGCGGACCGCGCCTCGACCGCGACCGACCTGGGCGTGCTGTGGCGCTCGGTGAAGCTGCTGCTGGGAAGCGGAAAACGATAATCGCAGCCGTTCCGTCTTCCCGCCTTTCATGACCCCGACGCCTTCCGTGTGGCACTGGCTCGACGCCCGGCTGAGCCGCGTGCGCCCGCATCGCGAGCGGCTGGCGCTGCTGATCGACGCCGCGGTCATCGCCGTCTGCTGGCAGTTCACCTACCTGTTCCGGCTCGGCTTCGAGCGCTGGTTCAGCGCGCGGCCCGTCTACGACGGCTGGGTGCTGCTGGGTATCGTGAGCCTCTACGTGGCGGTGTTCCTGGTGCTGCGCGTTCCGCGCGGCATGTGGCGCTTCTCCGGCTTCGGCGAGATCAAGCGCCTGACGATCGCCTGCACGCTGGCGGGCGGGCTGGCCGCCGCCGCGGTGATGGGGGCCGAGCTGCGCGCCATCCCGCGCGCGGTGCTGGCGCTGCACCCCATCGTCGCGCTGATGGGCCTGGCCAGCGTGCGCATCGCCTACCGCATGCTCTACGAGCACCTGCGCGCGCGCATCTCCGGCAGCGCCCGCGAGACGCGCCGGGCGCTGGTGCTCGGCGCGGGCGACGCGGCGCGCCTGCTGCTCGCCGGCCTGCAGCACCAGGGCTGGGTGGTGGCGGGCCTGCTCGACGACCACCCGGCCAAGCAACGCGCCCGCATCGGCGGCGTGCCGGTGATCGGCCCGCTCGCGAGCGTGGTCGAGCACGTGCGGCTGCTCGACATCAGCCACGTCATCATCGCCATGCCCTCGCTGCGCGGCGCGGCGCGCCGTCGCGTGATCGATCTTGCAGCCGAGACCGGCCTGCCGGTGCTCACCGTGCCCTCCGCCGAGGAACTGCTGGAAGGCGCCGCCGTCAGCCGGGTGCGCGACATCGAGCCGGAAGACCTGCTGGGCCGTGAGCCGGTGGTGCTCGACGAAGCCGGCATCTCCGAGTGCCTGAAGGGCAAGTGCGTGATGATCACCGGCGCGGGCGGCAGCATCGGCAGCGAGCTGTGCCGGCAGGTGGCGCGCTACGGGCCGTCGATGCTGGTGCTGTACGAGCTGAGCGAGTTCAACCTCTACACCATCGAGCAGTCGCTGAGCGACAGCTTCCCCGCGCTGCCGCTGGTGCGCCTGATCGGTGACGTGAAGAACGCCGCGCACCTGCGGCAGGTGATGGCGCGCTGGCGGCCGCAGATCGTGTTCCATGCCGCGGCCTACAAGCACGTGCCGCTGATGGAGGAGGAGCACAACGCCTGGGCGGCGCTGCAGAACAACACGCTGGGCACTTGGCTGGCGGCCAGCGAGGCGGCGCGAGCCGGGGCGGAGCGCTTCGTGCTCATCAGCACCGACAAGGCGGTGAACCCGACCAACGTGATGGGTGCGACCAAGCGCGCGGCCGAGATGATGATCTCGCACCTGGCCTCGCAGGGCCATGCGACGCGCTTCATGGCCGTGCGCTTCGGCAATGTGCTCGGCTCCAGCGGCAGCGTGATCCCCAAGTTCAAGGAACAGATCGCCAAGGGCGGCCCGGTGACGGTGACCCATGCCGAGATCACGCGCTATTTCATGACCATCCCGGAGGCCGCGAGGCTGGTGGTGCAGGCGGCCGCGATCGGCGAGACCGGGCAGGTGTACGTGCTGGACATGGGCGAGCCGGTGCGCATCGTCGACCTGGCGCGCGACCTGATCCGCCTGGCGGGCCACACGGTCGAGGAGATCGGCATCGTGTACAGCGGCCTGCGAGCCGGTGAGAAGCTCTACGAGGAACTGCTGGCCGACGCCGACCACACGTTGCCCACGCCGATCGCGCGGTTGCTGATCGCGCGCATCGAGGCCGACGTGTCGCGTGTGTCGGTGCTGGTCGACCGGGCGCTGCATCCCGACAGCGCGACGGCCGACGAGGTGCGGCGGCAGCTGATGTGCGCAGTGCCGGAGTACCGGGCTGTCGGCGAGACCATCGCGGCCGCTTCCTCGGGTGACGTGCCTTTTCCTGTGGACCCGGAATAGATCGCTCGGCATGAATGTCGCCTATCTCGACCCTCCTTACAGCCGCTACTTCCACGAGCTGGCGGCGCGGTTGGCTCGGCCTTCGGGCGGCAGTGTCGTCGCCCTGCTGTCCTGTCCGGCCTATCGCCTGTACGCGGGGGGCGACCGCGCGCAGGTCTGGGAGCCGGGTGCGCCGGCGCAGGCGCACGACGTGCCACCGGCCTTCGAGCGGGCGGGCTGGGCGCAGACCGACTCGCCGGAATTCCGGCGCGCCTTCTCGCACGCCGTGGAGTGGTTCAAGGAGCGTTTCACCGCTGAACACACCGACGTCTGCCTGGTGTTCTCCGATGCCCGGCCGTTCTCGCAGGCGGCGCACCTGGCGGCGCAGCAGCTGGGCGTCGTCTGCGTGTTCTTCGAGCGCGGCGCCTTCCGCTACCGCACCGCGAGCCTGAGCACGCAGGGGCTCAATGCGCGCTTCTGCCTGCAGCAGGCGCAGCAATCGCCCCTGCTCGAGGCGCTCCCGCTCTTCGATCTGCCGCCGCGCCGGGCGATCGAGCCCTGGTTGAAGCTGCGTTTCGTGGGCTTCATGGCGCTCAACGGCCTGCTCGGCGCGCTGCAGCCGCAGCGCCGGCCGATGCAGCACAAGAGCTACCACTTCTTCAACTACCTGCGCATCGCCCTCAAGCAGTTCGGCGCCGAGCATCCCGAACTGCCGCTCGCGCAGGCCCCGGAACCGCCGGCCACCGACGGGCCGGTGGTGGTGCTGCCGCTGCAGCTGCCGACGGATTCGCAGTTCGTCATGTACTCGCCGTTCCGGCACAACCAGGAACTGATCGATTTCGTGGCCCGTCAGATGCGGAACGCGCTGCCCGGGACCCCGCTGCTGGTGAAGAAGCACCCGATGGATGTGCGCAGCTACCGGCTGCCGGCCGGCGCGCGCTGGATCGACGGCAGCCTGGCGCGCTTCAACGAGCGTCCCGCGGTGTTCGTCTGCCTCAATTCGAACGTGGGCTTCGAGGCGGCGATCCATGGCAAGCCGGTGCTGTGCTTCGCCGACAGCTTCTACACCGGCCACCCGAGCGTGACGCGGGTGAGCCGCGAGGACTTCGCACCACAGCTCGCGGCCGCGGCGGCGCGGCCCGATGACCTGGCGGCGGGCAGGGCACTGCGCGCGGCCGTGCTGCGGCATTGCCAGGCGCCGGGCGACGTGTGGGCCTACAGCGCCGAAGACTTGGCACTGACGCGGGACATCGTGGCGACGCACTACGATGCGGCCCGGCTGTCGTCCGGGGCTGCGCCGCCTGCCTGACGCGGTCCGGCCGCCCCTCAGTCGTCGAGGCCTGCCAGGGTCGCGGCCACTTCCGCGGGCAGCGGCGTGAACAGCGCGTCGCCCCGCAGGAGGTGAGCGAGATGGCGCTCGGTCCAGGCCTCCTGGTAGGCGATCCGCGGGCCCGACCAGCCCTGCCGGTCGAAGCCGGCCTCGCCCGAGGTCGTCAGGGAGCCCGCACGCTGGCCGAACAGCGACAGCGGTTGCGCGACGAGGCGGTGGTGCCGTTCGCCCAGCAGCAGCCTGAGCCGCGCGACGTATTCGCTGTCGGCGCCGAAGCGCAGGTCGTCGAAGTAGCCGACCCGGTGCAGCACGACCTCGCGCCGCATGAGTAGCGAGATCGGCGTCCAGCGCGTCAGGGGCCAGGTGCGGGCCTCGCCGAACTGTCCGTCGTCGGCCAGCCGGACGCAGCGGCTGGTCGTCGCGTGGAGCTGCTCGTCGGCCAGCAGCGGGGCCAGGGCGAGTTCGAGGCGTTGCGGGTGCGCGTAGTCGTCGGCGTCGTGAAAGGCGACGAAGCGGCCGCGCGCGGCTGCCAGGCCGAGGTTGCGCGCGAAGTAGGCGCCGCGGTTGTGCGGCAGCCGGAGCAGGCGCACGACGCCCGGGTACACCTGCGCCAGGGCCGCGACGATCGCGGCGGTGTCGTCGCGGCTGGCGTCGTCGATCACCAGCACTTCGTCGGGCCTGCGCGTCTGCTGCAGCATCGACTCGACGGAGGCCCGGATGTGCAGTGCGTTGTCGAAGGTGGGGATCACCACCGACAGCCGGGCCTCGCCGACGGCCGTCGACGCCGGCGCGGCGTTCGGCCCGCACGGCGTGAGCTGGGTCACGCCCAGTGGCGCGTCGGACCGGCGCAGCCGCAGCGCGGCGAGGCCGTGGCGCGCCAGATAGCGGTTGAGGAAGGCCAGGCCTTGCGGTCCGTCGCCGGCCTGGTTGGCCGCCAGCAGCAGGTAGTCGGCATGCAGCCGCCACGGCCATGCACGCAGCCAGGTGGCGGCGGTGTCCGGATCGCCGGCCCGCAGCGCGACGGCCGGCGCGCAGGCCGGGCGCCGCGGCATCGCCCGCACCACCGCGAGCGCGGCCTGCGGCGCGCGCGAGGCCAGGATCGACAGACAGCGGTTCTGCACGCCCTGCGACGCGCGAGCGAGCGCCGCGGCAGTGGCCGGATCGGCGGCGCAGCGGTCGAGCGCGTCGAAGTCGCCCTCCAGCCAGGCGAGCTGGATCGCCGCGGGCAAGGCCAGCGGAGCACGCGTACGCTCCATCAGCTGCCGCGCACGATGGACCAGGCCGAGGTCGATGCACAGCGCGAGCGGACGCTCGGGCGGCGCATGGGCGTCACGCAGCAGGATCGCCAGCTGCTGCAGCGGCGAGGGCTGACGGGCGGCGCGGCGTTCGAGCAGGCGGTGCTCGAGCCGCTGCAGTCCCTGCAGCGGCAGCCTCACGTCGCGGCGCTCCGGCGGCGGATGCCGATCCATTCGATCAGCCGCTCGGCCTCGCAGCGCCGACCGGTGTCGGGGTCGAGGTAGCGCGGGTAGTCGATCAGAGCCGCATGCACCAGGCCGGCCAGCGCCACCGGCTGCGGCGTGGCGCGCCGGGTCGGAGCCGGCAGGTCGTCCCCGGTCAACCCCCAGCCGGCGTAGAAGGGCATGCCGAAGCTGCGCACCGGCCGACCCCACAGCAGGGCCTCGAAACCCATCTGCGACGTCACCGTGTAGACGGCCTGCGCCGACTCCAGCAGCGACGGCGGGTGCGCATCGGTAGCCAGCACATGCACCCGCGATGCAGCGGCACCCAGGTCGTCGAAGTGTCCGCGCTTGCGGCCGGCCACGACGTCGGGGTGCACCTTCAGCAGCACCGGGAACCGGGGATGCTCGTCGAGTGCTGCCTCCAGCATGCGTCGGAAGCTGCGCTCGTCGGCCAGGCCGCAATGGATCGAAGCGTCGCCGCGTGTCTGGTCGACCACCAGCACGCAGGGCTCGCCGGCCAGCGGCGCGGCGGCCTCCGGAGCGTGGTTGTACTTGGACACCCGGGCCGCCCGCCACTGGCGCGCCAGCGCCTCGCCGCGGGCCTGCTGCGCGGCGTCATGGCCGGCGCGTACCAGGGCCTCCAGGCCCGACGGCGCGGTGGCATCGTAGTAGATGCCGATCGGGTCGAGCACGATCGACAGCGGCGGATCGCGGTGTCCCAGGCCGACCGAGCGCAGGAAGCCGTCCTCGGCGTACCAGACCGGCAGGTCGGTGGCCCAGGGCCAGCGCAGCGCACGCGCCGTCCCGCGCTTGCGGCCCCAGGCCAGCAGGGCATCGACCCGGCGGCCGAGCAGCGGCGGATGAACCACGCGGGCCTCCAGCAGCGCCTCCAGCGTGGTCATGCGGCGGCGGTACCAGCACAGGCCGTAGCGGTGCGGCAGCGGCGGACTCACGGAGGGGCATCCTGCAGGCAGCGTGCGAGGCTGGCCGGATCGGCCAGCAGCGCCGCAGGCACCGCGAAAGGGCGCGTCGCCGGCGGGGTGTCGGGCATGCGCGGATTGCGCCCGGCTCGCAGCTCGTCGATGTGCCAGCGGCCCCAGCCCTCCCAGTAGGCCAGGCGCTTCGACGGGATGCCGTTCGCGTCGAAGCCGGTCTCCGGGGCCGTCACCAGCGAATTCGGCCGGTGCGCGCCCAGAGCCAGCGGCTGCCGGATCCGCCGCATCGCGAGGCGGCCGAACACCAGGCGCAGCCGTGCGGCGAACTCGCTGTCCGCGCCGGTCCGCACCCAGTCCCAGGCGCCGGTCCGCTCCAGCACGAGCTTGCGGCGGAACAGGGGCGATGAAGGGTTCACGCGCATCAGCGGATGCACCGGCCGCGCGTAATAGTGACCGTCGTCCTGCATCCGCACCCACTCGGACACTGAGTACACCAGCCGGCGGTCGTTCAGCAGCGGTTCGACCTGGCGCTCGATCTTGAAGGGATGGGACCAGTCGTCGGAATCGTGGCAGGTGGCGAACTCGCCGGATGCGTGGCGCAGGCCGATGTTCTTGGCGGCGTAGGTGCCTACGTTGTGCGGGAGCCGGATCGGCTTGACCCGTGCGTCACGCGCTGCCCAGCCGGCGATGACGGCCGCGGTGTCGTCGTCGCTGGCATCGTCCACCACGATCAGTTCGATGTCCTGGTACGTCTGTTCCAGCACCGAACGGATCGCTGGTCCGATACGCTCGCCGGACTGGTAGGCTGTCATCACGACGCTGACCTGTGGGCCGCGGCGTGGTGGCAAGGCCTCGGCGATCTGCAGGTTGGTCGGCCCTGGAGGGCGATCGGTGTCGAGCAGCGTGAGCGGCGGCAGGCGGTAGCCTCCAAGAAAGGCATTCAGGTGCGCCAGCTGTTTCGTCGGCGACCCGGGATCGGCATTGCTGGCCAGCAGGTGCCACTGCGCAGAACGTCCGCTCGCTGAGGACTGCTGGAGTGCCTGCTGCACCAAACTGCGGGCCTCGCGCGTGGCGTCCGTCCTCAGCAGCAGTGCGGCGCGCAGCAGTGTGGAGCGTTCGATCCCGTCAAGCAGGTGCAACGCGAACTCCGGAACATAGGGTGCCAGGGCATTCGCCAGGGCCGTGCGCAGACTGTCGCGCGGCCAGCGCCGGGTCAGTCGCGCCGCCTCTTGCATGGCGGCCGCAGGCTGGCCGCACGCGGCCAGCGAGACTGTGCGGGCGAAACCGCCACGCCAGCCGTCGTCGTGGCGCGCACTCGCAGACACGCTCTCGTACATGCCGAGTTTGTAGAATGACCAGAGCTCATGCGAGCTCTTACGGGTCAGCGTTTCCTGCGGCAGCGTCGCCAGGGCCTCCGCATGGCGGCGCTGCAGGTAGAACCAGAAAAACCGAGGCGAAAACGTCATCTTCTCCCATTCGTGGCGGCAACCTCGACCAGGCAGGCGGGCGCTGATCGAACGCCTCCCGGCAGGCGGCGCGGAGCGGCCCGGTAGTATGCCGTTCGACTCCCAGACGATTGCCACGAAGGCCACACGCCCCCGATGAACATCGAACACGACGTCCGGCCTGTCCCGGCTCCCGTGGTGCTGACGATCGGCATTCCGGCCTACAACGCGGCGGCCTCGATCGAGGCCGCGGTCCTTTCGATCCTGCGGCAGACCTGGCGCGGTTCGATGGAGATCCTGATCGTCGACGATGGCAGCACTGACCGGACGGTCCAGATCGCCAACCGCCTGGCACAGCAGTACGGTGCAGTCCGGGTCGTGCAACACGGCGAGAACCTGGGTCGGCCCGCGGCACGCAACACCATCCTGCGCGAGAGCCGGGGCGAGTACATGACCTGGGCGGATGCCGATGACGAGTGGTACCCGAACAAGCTGGCGGTGCAGTTCGACGAACTGCTGGCCAGCGCCGAGGCTCAGGCGGGCGAGCCGGTCATCTGCATGAGTTCGTTCGACTGGCGCTGGTCGCACTCGGGCAAGCTGCAGCACCGCGTGCCCGACGTCACCAGCGATCCGTTGAAGGCTTTTCTGAGCGGCCGCGTCGGCGCCTACCTCTGGACCATGCTGGCGCGCACCCAGACCTTCCGCGACGTGGGCGAGTTCGACGCTCAGTTGCCTCGACTGCAGGACCTCGACTTCCTGATCCGCTTCGCGGCCCGGGGCGGGAGATTGATCGTCAGCAACCCGGCCCGGCCGCTGTGCGTGTATCACAAGAACGACGACGACAAGCCCGGGCGCGTGATCGCGCAGTCGATGTCGCACATCTGGCGCAAGCACTATCCGCTGTACCGGCAGTACGGCCGCGGCTTCTGCCGTGGCGCGCGGCGCAGGCACTTGTTGCTGGCTTCGCGCCACGCCTTCAGCAACGAAGGCCGCCTGCTTGAACGACGACGACAAGCCCGGGCGCGTGATCGCGCAGTCGATGTCGCACATCTGGCGCAAGCACTATCCGCTGTACCGGCAGTACGGCCGCGGCTTCTGCCGTGGCGCGCGGCGCAGGCACTTGTTGCTGGCTTCGCGCCACGCCTTCAGCAACGAAGGCCGCCTGCTTGGTACGGCCTACTACCTGCGCGCCGCGCTGGCCAGCCCGGGCTGGCTGCTAGGTCCTCTCAAGGCCAGGCTGCGAGGCGCCCCCCCAAGCCCACCGTCGAAGGTGCCGCGGACGGACCGGCTCGAGGCCGAAGGCTTCGAGCCCATCGTGCGGTCTGCGGCCGCCATCGTGTCCGTCGACGTGGTGATGTCGCTGTCGGCCCAGCACGATGCCGCCCTGGGTCGTCATTTCGGCGACTGGAGCGACATCACGCGCAGCCGCGGCATGCTTTATGTGCCTCGGACGATCGGCCTGCCCAAGGGAGCCGCCGACCACGCAGCCCTGCTCGACCTGCTGGACGCCGGCGACGATGCTTCAAAGCGGGCTGCGCGGCGTTTGCTCGAAGCCGCGGTGCTGTCCAGCACCGATGGCGCGAGTTCGGTGCTCTACCTTGGCGCGCCGGTCGAACTGGACCGCCATTCGGTGGCCACGGTGCGTTCGGGCGTGGAGCGCTGCGTGCGTCTGCTCGGTCGCCTGGCCGCGACGCTGGCTGCTCAGCCGCGGCCCGTGCGCGTGAGGCTGCATCTGCTGGTGCCTGACACCGAGACGCTGCTGTGGCGTCGCTATTTGATGGCGATCGAGAACGGCCGCGAGGCCAACCTCGAGCGCTGGGTGCAGGCCCTGAGCCCATCCGACGCAGCGTTGCTGGACCATCGAGCGATAGCTCCGCTGTGCAGCGTCGACGGCTACGAGTCGACCCACGTCCACCTGCTCGGCGACGGAAGTCTGCTGAGCTCGTTCACTGGCGGCCTGGCCACGCTGTGCGGTGTCGATCCGGCCGCCCTGCCGCCGGCGCCGCCGCAGCCTCTGGCCGCTCCGGCGCGGAACCACGGCCTCGTGGGCGCCGAGGGCGTGCTGGCAGCGCACGTGGTCACGCTTGGGCCGCAAGCCGTCGCGCAGATCCGTCAGGGGTTCTGGAAGGCATCGCCGTCGCGGCACCTGCGTGCGGCGCCGGCGGCGCTTGCGGCGGCACTGGGCACTCACTGCGTGCTCGGCTCGCCGACGCAGCGGTTCGCGCCGGCCCAGGTGGTGCACCACGCATCGCCGGGTGCGGTGGCGCGCTGCACAGCCGAGGAACTGGTCTATCCACAGGCGCAGCCTGAGGATTTCGAGCAACTGGCGCGGGATCTGCACCTGCTGGCCGCGGCGATGCAACTCGGGCGCAGCGAGGTCGAGCCGCCGGCGCCGATACGGACACGATGAACGGCCTGGACGACCGGAACGCCACCGGCCTTACTGGCGCGACCCCGAGGGTGGCCTTCGTCATCAAGACGATCGTGGGGCGGGCCGGTGGCGCCGAGAAGGTGTTGTGCAACGCTGCCAACGCGTTGGCCGATGCCGGTGCACGCGTGACCGTCTACCACGGCGACGAGCCGGGCCGTCCGTTCTTCGCGCTGCGTTCGTCGATCGACGTGATCTCGGTACGGCCGAAGGACCGCCCGATCCGGGCCGCTGCACCCTCCGGCGCGGCGGCCCTCGCCCCGGGCGGGCGCTTGGCCGCGCGCCATCGCTTCCCGCGCAGCCTGCTGACGTGGTGGCGTGAACACGCCTGGTGGATCGCTGCGCTACGCCGCTTTCTGCGTGCTGCCCGGCCCGACGTGGTGATCGCCTTCCAACCCAGCGCGACCACCGACACGCTGATCGCCGCCGCCGGCACCGGCATTCCCGTCGTGCCCTCGCTGCACAACGTGCCGGAGCAAGACTTCGAGCGGCCCGAGCGCTGGGATCCCAACCCGCTGGACCGCTGGCTGCGCAAGCGCATGCTGCGGAGGGCGGCCCGCATCACTGTGCTGCTGGACGAGTTCCGCGCCTGGTTTCCGCGCGCGCTGCAGGACCGAATCGTCGTGCTGCCCAACGCCGTTCACGTGCAGGGGCCGCCGGCCGAGCCGACGCGCGAAGACCCCGAGCGCAACCGCATCATTGTCGTGGGGCGGCTCGCGCCGGCCAAGGACCATGCCTGCCTGGTCGAGGCCTGGTCCCGGATCCACACGGCCCACCCGCGCTGGCAGGTCGAGATCTACGGCGGTGGGCCGCTGCGCAAGGCGCTGCAGGCACGCATCGCGGAGCGCGGCGTGGGCTCCTCGTTGCTACTGTGCGGCGAGTCCGACGCGGTGATGGCGCACTATGCCCGCGCCAAGATCTTCTGCATCCCCTCGCTGTTCGAGGGCTTCGGCCTGGTGACCGCCGAGGCGCTGGCCAAAGGGCTGCCGGCGGTCGGCTTCGCTGATTGCCCGGGCACCAACAGCCTGATCCGGCACGAGCACAACGGCCTGCTGGCCGATCCGTCGGATCACAGTGGCGACCGCGCTGCGGCGCTGGCCGCCGCACTGGAACGGCTGATGGTCGATGCCGAGCTGCGCGCGCGCCTGGGTGCGGCCGGGCCGGCCTCGATGCTCGACTACCGGCCCGAGGCGGTGGCGAAGCGTTGGGTGACGCTGATCGAAGACATCCTGAGCGACCGACACGAAGTCAGTTCAAACCCCTGAGACAAACTTGAAGAGCCCGCACACGCCATGTCCGACGTCTACGACTATCTGAAGGAGTCATTGCCCGGTGACCACAGCCGCCAAGCCACCGCGGAGGCCGTGCTGCAGGCGCGGGTGGCCAAGGGCTTCGCGCCGGCGAAAGTGCTGGACTTCGGCTGTGGTGACGGTCGCTCGATCGACCTGTTCCGCCGCATGCTGCCGCAGGTCGACTGGACCGGCGTGGACATCGAGGCCTCGCCGGAAGTGGCCAGCCGGCGGCGGCAGGACGGGCGTTTCGTCACGTACGACGGTTACGAACTGCCGTTCCCTGATCGGAGCTTTCCTCTGGTGTACTCGCACCAAGTCCTCGAGCATGTACGTAAGCCCGAACTCGCGCTGCGCGAGATTGCAAGGGTTCTGGAGCCGGACGGCCTGTTCATCGGACAGACCTCCCAGTTCGAGCCCTACCACTCGTACAGTCTCTGGAATTTCACGGTCTATGGTTTCAAACGCATCGTCGAGGACGCGGGGATGCAACTCGCAGAGTTGCGTCCCGGGATCGACGGTTTCACGCTGATGCGGCGGACCTACGAGGGCCGGCCACCCGAGATGTCGAAGTACTTCTCGCAGGAGTCGCCGATCAACGAAGAGATCGAGAAGGCGGCCGGCGACAAGAGAACCCAGGTCCGCAACTTCAGGAAACTCCTGTTCTGCGGGCAGTTCATCTTCGTCGTGCAGTTGCGATGATGCCTAGATGGAGAAGAGCACGCCGCGCCACTTGTTGAAAGTGTCGGCGAACTCTTGATCGAGCGGATTCGGCGAGAACAGCCAGTTGCGACCATCACCCTCCAGTGAGGTTTCGATGGGACTCAATTCCTGAAGCCGAAGCCCACCGCCGATCGCATAGCAACGGTATCCCAGCGGAAGCAGTAACTTGCGTACCTTGCCGGCAATTGCCTCGTTGAGCAACTCAACGATGATCGATGGCCTGTGGTGGGCGATCTGATTCAGTCCGCCGGTAATGACTTGATCTTCGGTGGTTTCCGTGTCGATCTTCAGGACGGCGGGCTTGTCCCGCTTTAACTCGATCTCGAGCGTGGTGACTTCGACGTCGAGGACTCCGCGGTGCTTCCGGAAGTTTGGATTGAGGCTGTTGCTCATGTCCGAGCGATCGGAAAGATAGAACTGAGCTTGGCCAGCAGTCTGCCCAACACCCTTTCGATGAACGGCGATCGGCAACTGGTAGCGGACTTGGAGTTCATCTAGAACCGTCGCCGCGTCCGGAAATGGCTCGTATGCGTGGCATCGCCGACGCAAAGCGCTTGCGACACACAGCGAGAAGACACCGATGTTTGCGCCGATATCGTAGAACGCTCCTTCACTCCTTTCCATGAGAGCAAGTGCTGCTGCAGTGGAGTGAACTTCATAGTTCTTGAGTCCACCGTCGGCGAGTACTCGCGGGATGTGGAAACTGCCGGGTGCGACGATCTCGATCGTCGATCCACAGGGCATAGGAACTGAGACGATCGTCGGTGGTTTGCTCACGATGGATTCCTAGTTCAACCTTGCTGGCGAGTCGCCCGAACTGCTTACGGGATAGGCTTCCGGTATACGAACAGCGAATGCGAATTGTTGAGGGTCAGCGCTCGCGGCGGGATGTTGCATCGCGCCGCAGCTTCTACTTCGATCAACCTGGAAAGCGGGATGGCCTCCATCCCCTCGAAGGCGCCGCCAAACATGACTGTGAAATCCTGATCGCCGAACGAGCGGACATGGTCCTCATGACCGAACCGGGACAGCCGATCCGCGTCGGTCAGTTCACTCGACAGGTCTTCCCGATACTGCCGGCTCCAGAACGGCACGCCGAACACGTGATAGCCGCCCGGCGCCAGGACCCGGTTGATCTGCTGCAGCACCAGCGCGGCGTTGCAGCGCACGTGCTCCAGAACGTGCACATGGCAGAAGCCACCGACGGATCCGGTCGCCATGCCGCTTAAATCGGAGCACAGGTCGAGTCGACCGACGGGGATCTTCGCCTTGGCGTAGATGTCAGGCGAGAAGTCGAACGCACGGTAACGCTCGCCGAGCCGTGCGTGGAGCAGCTTCGCGATGCCGATCTCCGGTGCCACGTGGAAGAAGGGCCGGCCGGTCGCCTCGAGCTCGAGTTGGCTCAGGACCAGCCACAGTAGCCGCGAACGCTCGAAGCTGCCGCAGCCGCTGCAGCGAACGTTGACACGGCTGCGGAAATCGCCAAAACGCTCACTGCCGCAGATCGGGCATTGCAGGCGAGTAGGTGGGGTGGAGACGGCGGTGCTCACGGGGGTGCTCCGACTGCGGGGGGGCCCGGCAAGGGTGATGAAAGGGAGAGGTCTCGGTCAGCGCTGCGGGGTCGGGCAGGCCGCCAGCCGCTTCTCGAGGAAGCTGTCATTGTCGTCGTCCGGCGCCGCGCCGGCGCTGAGCCTCGGGCAAGCGTAGTCTCGTCCGGCAGTGGGCGTCGACCACAGCCTGGGGTCGGTGGCGTGGGTGGACCGCAGACGCGCGGCGCGCTCCATCTCGACGAGCGCGGAATCACATGCCAGCAGAGGTGTCTCGTAGCGGGCCAGGAAGCCCTGGGCCTTGGCCCGCTGCAGGATCTGCGACAACAGGTCGAGCACGTGCAAGTGGTAGTTGCAGTCCTTGCCGCCGAAGCCCAAAAAATAGGCTCGCCGTCCGTCGGCCGCAGTGGGATTCAAGCCGTAATAGGCCCAGCGCACGCGCGCCTGGCCGGCTGGCGGTGAAAGGAAATCGCGCAGGTTCGGCATGGCACCGGGCCTCGTGCTGCCGGCCGAGAAGGCGAGTTGGTCGAGGCCCTCCGCGATCGCGCGGTTGAAGTCGATACCCTCGTTCCAGCGCTGTTTGCGCACCAGGTCGGCGATGAGACCGAGGTCGCGGACCGCATGAAGGTGCTGATTCAGCGTGGCACCGGCCTCGGTGGGCTGATCGCGGCGTGTGATCGAGTGGTACCAGGTGCAGCGCCGTGCCGCGTCGTCGTCGCAGGGACGCGAGGCGGCGAGGCCGCCTTCTGCGACCGGTGTCAGCACGGTAGCAATCGCGCCGTGAGCGAGGGCTCGATAGAACGCCGTGTCGGTGGCGGCCTGGGGGTAGCCGCCGCGGTCGGCGAGCGCGGCCATCTGATACAGGAAATAGGCCAGCCCGCTCTGGCCCATCGCGTTGTAGGCCATGCCGCGATCGTTCAGCAACACGGCGCGGTCGAAGCCGCGCCGCGGCGTGCCGCGGGCGTCGAAGATGTCGTCGAGGCGCAGATCGGCAACGGGGCGGCCCTGGGCGGCGAAGCGCACCGGTCCGGTGGCCATTTCCAGCATCACCTGGCGCCGCACCAGGGTCGCGACGCCGACCTCGGCATCGCCGGCGGCACCGACCGGGACCGGTGCGTCCGGACCGTCGCGCGACCAGCGGTCGCGCAGGCCACGCAGGCACTGCGCGAGACCGTGCCAGTAGTCCGGCACGTCGTAGGCGGCGACCCGTTCGCAGCGCTGCCGGCCGTCGTCGCAGCGCTCGAAGGACTTCACCACGCCGCAGGCCGGCGGTGCCGCCGGCGAGGCGGCCAGTGTCAGCGAGGCCAGCGCCGGCAGCAGCAGCAACCCGGCCATCGCGGCGATCCGCGCGCCGGCGCGAGAAAGCGAGACCGGTCCGATCATGTTCGGCTCCGACGGGTTCGGCGCGTGCCGTCGCCTCAGAGGTCGAGTGCGACCTTCGCCGCGATGGCGATCTGGTACAGGATCTGCGTCAGGCCGCGCGCGATCTCGATGCTCTTGGTCTGGATCTTCGGCATGACCAGGATCTCGTCGCCGGGCATCAGCTGACGGGTATTCTCGACCACGCTGCCGTCCTGCCGCAGCACCAGCACGCGGGCCTCATTGGCGCCCTGCGTGTAGCCGCCGGACCGACGGATGTAATCCTCGACGCCGGCGCGCGGGTCGTACACCAGCGCATTGGGCAGGATCACCTCGCCGCTCACCAGCACCAGGTTGCTCTGCTCCGGCACCTTGATCACATCGCCATCCTCGAGCAGCGTGTTGCCGGCCTCTTCGCGCTGGGCCAGCAGCACCTGGCCCTTGGGTTGGACCATCCGTGCGCGCTCGATGAACTTCAGGATCAGCTCGGCCTCGCGGGTGCGCAGGTTGGCCTCCTCGCTGGTGGCGCTGCGCGCGGTCAGCGCGTAGGTCTCGAGGTTGCGCAGCGAGGCATCCAGCATCTCCTTCTGCCGCTGCGCGACCGAGCGGCGGAACAGCTGCACCGCGGCGACGTTGGCCTGCGGGGCCGGCTGCATCTGAGCGATCGCGTCGCGCAGGCGTGCGCCGTACGGCAGCACCAGCGTGCGCGGGCCGAGGTGGGCGCCGTCTATGCGGACCAGCAGCGTGCCGGGGTACTTGTCGGAGGTGACCAGGACCTCGTCGCCGTTCTCCACGCTCACGCCCGACAGCGCCGACAGCGGGTGGTACTCGCTGCGGCGCTCAAGACCGACCTGGCGTGCGATGCTGATATGCGTCGCGCCCGGTTTGGGCCGTGCTACCGCCAGCACCTGCGAGGCCGGTATGCGTTCACTACCGAACTCGAAGATGTAGGGGTTGAGCACCTCGCCGCCGACCTGCACCGTGAACTTGCGCGGATGGGCCACGATGGTGTCGCCGTCCTGCAGTTGGACGTGCTCGATGCGGCCATCGAGCAGGAAGCTGTAGAGGTTGAACTTCGCGCGCAGCTTGCCGCCGCGCAGCACATCCACTTCGAGGTAACTGCCGCGGTCTGGATCGATGCCGCCGGCCTTGTCCAGGTAATACAGCACCGAGTCCGACGACAGGCCGCCGTACAGACCGGGGGCGCGCACGAATCCGGTGACGTAGACCTTGACCGGCTGGGCGGCTGCCAGCGTCGCGTAGACGCCGACATTGCTGCGGAACACGCGCTTGACCTGTGCCGAGAACTGGTCGTTCAGGTCGGCGTTGCGCACGCCGAGCACACGCACCGGACCGATGTTGGGCACGAACACGTTGCCCTGCGCATCGACCTGCTGCGTCGCCTCGAAGTTGAACGCACCCCACATGCGCACGTTGATGCGGTCGCCCACAGCGATCTGGTACTCCGGGTTGAAACCGGTGTAGGGCGACACGCCGAAGCGCCCGACGAAGATCTGCGACCCGAACACGATCGGCGTGAGCGCGGTCGCGGGGTCGGGCGGCATGCGCAGCGGCGCGGAGGCCGCGGGCAGCGGCGGCACCGGCGGCAGGCCGTTGCGCTGCTGCGGTGAAGCTCCTGCCGGTGCCCGCGACGCGGCGCCGGCGGGCTGCGACCACATCAACTCGGGCGTGGGTACGCCGGTGGCGCCGTAGGGCGAGGACGGGTCGACGGCCTCAGGGCTGCTGGCGGCGGAGGAGACCTGCGCGGCGGCTGGCGCTGCCGCCAGCAGCACGGTGCTCGTCAGCAGCAGCGCCGCAACGGCACGGCGCAACGCAGGACCAAAGTTGGCAAGCCGCAGGGCGGGGGCGGAACGGTTCATGGCGTTCGGTCAGTCTTGGTGGTCGCGGACCGTCGTGACGACAAGGCGCGTCACGCCGTAAAGCAGGCAGCACACGACGAACAGCGTGGCCAGGTTGTACAGACGCCGGGGGTACTCGGCCACTTCGGCGCGCACCGGCGCCTCGATGACGACCAGGCTCTTGATCTTTCGGGTGGCGTCGATGCGCGCATTCTCGACTGCAGCCAGCGACAGCTTGTAGGCGTCCTCCGCAAAGGCGGCCTGGAGTCCGAGGTCGCGGAACTGCGAAGCCAGCTCGTTGAGCCGGTCGCTGTTTCGGCCGGAGGTGCCGCGTCCGCGCTCGATGTCGAGCTGGGCCTTCAGCGCCGCGATCTGGCCGCGAAGGCCTTTGACCTGGTACGAGTCGTCGTTGAGATAGCTGCGCAGGTTGCGCATCTCGGCCTCGAGCTTGGCCAACTCAGCCTGCAGCTCGGCGGTGAGCACGCCGCTGGCCCGCGCCTGGGCCGTCGGGTCGAGGATCTTGTGCTTGTTCTGGAAGGCCACGACCTTGGCCTTCGTGTCGCGCAGCCGCACGCTGGCGCCCTTGAGTTCCTCTTCGGCGAAGCGCATCTGCTCGCGCGCCATCTGGTGAGAGAAGCCGTTCACGAACTGCTCGCTCTCCTCCAGGATGGCCTGAGTGACCTGCTGCGCGAACTCGGGCTCGAAGCCCTGCACGCGCACGGTCAGCAGCGAGGCGATCTCGTCGAAAAGCACCTCGACGCGGCTGCGGTAATACTCGAGGAACCACTCCTGGCTGGTATCGCGGTACAGGCGAAACAGTGGGTCGCGGGTCTCGGCCTCGTAATGTGCGCGCAGGTTCAGTCGTGCATCCAGGCGCTTGAGCATGCCCATCGAATGGACGTATTCGCGCAAGTACAGCGTGTCGTCGCGGGAGGGCGGGTTGATGCCGCCCAGCAGCAGCGCGACACCCGGCAGCGGGCCTGATTCCTGGTTGGCTTGCCGCACCGTGAGGGTGGCCTCGCTGACGTAGCGATCGGCGGCGAAGAAGGTGTAATACACGCCGGCCAGCAGCATCGGTGCGGCGATCAGGGCGAGCTTGAGTCGCAGGGGAGTCAGCGCAGGAAGAAGGCTCATCGCGGGGTGGCAGAAGGAGGAGTCGGGGTAGCCGCGGTAGGAGGCGTCGCGTCGGAGCTTGAGGCCGGAAGAGGAGCAGCATCTGCGTCCGGTTCATCACTGGGAATACCGGACGCCTGGGCTTCCAGTTGATGGAGATAGCGCAGCGCGGCGGTGCGCGTGCGGATGTAGGGTGGGAAGTTGGGTAGCGCTGCGCTGTCGGCATCGCCCTGATAGGCGGCGATGCCTTCAGCCACGTCCTCGAAGATGCGGACCTGGCCCCGGGCGACCAGCACGACGACGTCGCAGAACTCGTTGATGTCGCGCATGCTGTGAGACACCAGGATCAGCCGGGAGGTGGCAAGCTTCTCGCGGAACATCTGCTGGCACTTCAGGCGGAACTGCGCGTCGCCGACCGCCATGACCTCGTCGATCAGGTAATAGTCGAAATCGAAAGCCATGCTGAGCCCGAACGCCAGCCGTGAGCGCATCCCCGACGAATACGAGCGCACCGGCAGGTCGAAATACTCGCCGATCTCGGCGAACTCCTCGGTGAAGCGGACCTTTGCGCGCATGGCGCTGCCCGTGGCGCCGTAGACGCGGCAGACGAAGCGCACGTTGTCGCGGCCGGTCAGCGCGCCCTGGAAGCCGCCCGCCAAGCCGACCGGCCAGGAGATGCGTCGGTCGCTGCGCACCACGCCGTGGTCGGGCGAGTCAATGCCGCCGAGCAGGCGCATCAGCGTGGATTTGCCAGCACCATTGGGGCCGATCAGGCCGATGCTGGCGTTCTCGGGGAAGGTGAAGCTGAGGTCGCGGAAGACATAGCGACGCCCGTGCGGTGTCGGGTACGACTTGGTGACGGACTGCAGTTCGATCATCGAGGGCTCAGCTGGCCAACAGCCGGTGCCGGCGTACGCGGTAAAGCATCAGTCCGAGTGTCAGCGCCACCAGCGCGCAGCCGATCGGGTACAGCAGGCTGACTTGCGGAATGACGTGGTAGCCGGTGAAGAAGAAACCGCGCGAGATCTCGATCGCGTGCAGCATCGGGTTCCAGAGCAGCCAGGGCAGCACCGACTCCGACAGCGTGGCGACCGGGAACATCACGCCCGACAGCAGGTAGAGCGGCACGAACACGATGCGAACGAAGCTGCGCAGTTCTGGCAGGTCGTCGGTGCATACAGCGAACACCAGCCCCAGCGAAAACCCGAGCACAACCACGACAGCGAACACGCCCAGCCATTCGAGCGGCCGATGCGGCGCGACCTCGATGTCCAGCCAGCCCATCACGGCGAGCATGGTCACGAAAATCAGTCCGTAGAGACTAACCTCCAGCAGCGCGCGCGCAAGCATCGGATCGATGGGCTTGACCTGTCGGTATCCGAACAATCCGCGGTTGCTGTCGATTGCATCCATCCCGCGCAGTGTCAGGTTCCTGAAAACGAAGAACGGCACCAAGCCGGTCAGCAGGAACACCGGGAATTCGAGTCCCGGCAGCAGGCGGTGCCGGATGAACGCAAAGATCACCAGCAGCATCGCGAGGTGGGCGGTGGGCTCCAGCAACACCCAGAACACGCCCAGCCAGCGGCCGCCGAAGCGAGTCTTGAGCTCTCGCACGAACAGCGCGAGGAAGACCGCGCGTTGGATATCCCAAGCGGTCCGCTTGCGCGAGTGTGGGTTGCTGAGGGGGGCGTGCATCGGTGATTTGGCATTCAATTGTGGCGCAGAGATCGGGGCGGCGGATTTCTTGCTGGCGGAACCACAGGCCGCAGAGCCTCCTATTCGAACAGCACGCTCGCTTGCGCCAACGTCGGCGCGGCAGCGTCCTTTAAAGACAGTAGCGGCTGGATGTCTAGCGCCGGCCACTTGATATCAATCAATGGGTCGTCCCACCGTATGGCTCCTTCCGCATGCGACTCGTAGTAGTTGGTCGCCTTGTATTGCACTTCTGCCGATTCGCTCAGCACCAGGAAGCCGTGTGCAAAACCCTGCGGAATCCAGAGCTGTTGTGCGCGCTCGGCACTGAGCTCGATGCCTGTCCATTGACCGAAGCACCGGCTGCTCCGGCGCAGATCCACGGCAACGTCGTACACACTGCCGACGCTCACACGTACCAGCTTGGCCTGGGTATGCGGTGGACGCTGGTAGTGCAGACCCCGCAGCACCCCGCGCTGCGAGCGGGAGTGGACGTCCAGCACGAAGTTCGCGGCGTGACCCACTGCCGCTTCGAACGCACGCTGGTTGAAGCTTTCCACGACGAACCCGCGTGCATCCCGAAACATATCGGGTTCGAACAACAAGACCTCGGGCAGGGCCGTGGGGCTCACCTTCATCGGTAGACCTTCTCTCGCAGCACGCGCAGCAGGTACTGGCCATAACTGTTCTTCAGCATCGGAGCAGCCAGCGCCTCGAGTTGTTCCGCGCTGATCCAGCCTGCGCGAAACGCCACTTCCTCAGGGCAGGCGACCTTCAGGCCCTGGCGCTTCTCGAGCGTGGCGATGAATTGTCCCGCGTCGAGCAGGCTGTCGTGGGTGCCGGTGTCGAGCCAGGCGTAGCCTCGCCCCAGGATCTCCACGTCCAGCCGGCCGTCGAGCAGGTAATGCGTGTTGATGTCGGTGATCTCCAACTCGCCGCGCGCGCTAGGCTTCAGCCCGGCGGCGATGTCGCAAACCTGCTCGTCGTAGAAGTACAGCCCGGTCACGGCGTAGCCGCTTTTCGGGGCGCGGGGCTTTTCCTCGATGCTGACGGCTCGGCGTTGCGCATCGAACTCGACCACGCCGTAGCGCTCGGGATCGTGCACGTGATAGGTGAACACGGTGGCTCCGGCCGGCCGCTGCGCGGCACGGACGAGCACAGACTGGAGATCGTGGCCATGGAAGAGGTTGTCGCCGAGCACCAGGGCGCTCGGCGCGCCTGCGATGAAGTCGCGTCCGAGCACGAAGGCCTGCGCCAGGCCGTCGGGGCTGGGCTGCACGCAGTAGCTGATGTTCAGGCCCCAGCGCGCACCGTTGCCGAGCAGCGCTTCGAAGCTGAGGCGGTCCTGCGGGGTGCTGATGACGAGGATGTCGCGGATGCCGGCCAGCATCAGCGTGGTGAGTGGGTAATACACCATCGGCTTGTCGTACACCGGCAGGAGCTGCTTGCTGATGGCCAGCGTCGCCGGGTGCAGCCGGGTGCCGGCTCCGCCGGCGAGGATGAGGCCTTTTCGTTGCATGGGCGTTCTGGGGTGGGCCCGCTGCTGTCAGTGCCCCAGCACTTCGATCAGCAGGCGCTCGACGCCCTCCTGCCAGGGCGGAAGACGCAGGCCGAAGCGCGATTGCAGCCTGCCGGTGTCGAGGCGCGAATTGAGCGGTCGCCGAGCGCGTGTCGGGAAGACGCTGGTGGGGACCGGACGGACGGCGTCGGCTGCCACATTCAGCGGATGACCGTGGGCGCGCGCCCGCTCGATGACGAAAAGGGCATAGGCATGCCGACTGGTTTCGCCGCCAGCGGTCACGTGGTAAGTCCCGGCGAGCGAAGGTTCCTGTCGAACCGACCACAGGGCGTGCGCGGTGACGTCGGCCAGCAGCTCGGCGCCGGTGGGAGCTCCGATCTGGTCGTCGACGATCTCGAGGTGCTCGCGTTCGGCGGCCAGGCACAGCACGGTCTTCGCGAAGTTGCTGCCGCGCGCCGCATGAACCCAGCTGGAGCGCAGGATCAGGTGGCGGCAGCCGCTGGCGCGGATCGCCATTTCTCCCTCGAGCTTGCTCTCACCATAGACGTTGATCGGGGCGGTCCGGGCGCTTTCGTCTCGCGGCGCGCTGCCCGAGCCGTCGAACACGTAGTCGGTGCTGAAGTGCACCAAGGTGGCGCCCAGCATTGCGGCCTCGCGGGCCAGCACCGCGGGCGCGATGGCGTTGACGGCTCGCGCGAGCGCCGGCTCGCGCTCGGCCCGGTCGACGGCGGTGTAGGCCGCTGCATTCACGATGATGTCCGGGCGCACGTGGCGCACCGTCGCCACCAAGGCCTCGGGGCAGCCGAGATCGGCCGCGAGTGGCGCGCTGTCGCGCGCCAGCGCGAGCAGTTCGCCGAGGGGGGCGAGCGCGCGCTGGAGCTCCCAGCCCACCTGGCCGTTCTTGCCGAGCAGCAGGATCCTCATGCGGGGCCTGGGGTTCGCGTGGCGTAGTTCTGTGCCACCCAGTCGCGGTAGCTGCCGCTTTGCACCTCGCGCACCCAGCCGGCATGAGCAAGGTACCACTGGACCGTCTTGCGGAGCCCCGTCTCGAAGGTTTCGGTCGGCCGCCAGCCCAGCTCCCGTTCGATCTTGCGGGTGTCGATCGCGTAGCGCCGGTCATGACCGGGACGGTCGGCGACCAGGCGGATCAGGCGTTCGTACGGGCCGGCGGGATCGGGCTGCAGTTCGTCGAGCAGCGCGCACACGCGCCGCACGGTGTCGATGTTGGCGAACTCGCTCCCTCCGCCGATGTTGTAGGTCTCGCCGACACGGCCTCGTTCGAGCACGGTACGGAGCGCCCGGCAGTGGTCGCCGACGTGCAGCCAATCGCGGATCTGCAGGCCATCGCCGTAGACCGGCAGTGTCTGGCCGGCGAGCGCATTGACGATCGTCAGCGGGATCAGTTTCTCGGGGAAATGGTAGGGCCCGTAGTTGTTCGAACAGTTCGACGTCACCACCGGCAGATCGTAGGTGCGATGCCAGGCTCGGGCGAGGTGGTCGCTTGCGGCCTTGCTGGCCGCGTAGGGGCTGCTCGGATCGTAGGCGTGTGTTTCGGTGAAGGCCGGTGCCCCGGGCTCGAGCGAGCCGAACACCTCGTCGGTGCTGACGTGGAGGAAGCGGAACGATTCCCGCCTGCCGGCGGCTAATCCGGACCAGTACGCGCGCGCGGCTTCGAGCAGCACGAACGAGCCTTCGACATTGGTGTGCAAGAAGGCCCCGGGCCCGTGGATAGACCGATCGACATGGCTTTCTGCGGCCAGATGAACGATCGCCCGGGGCCGGTGGTCGGCCAGCAGCCGGTCGAGCAACGGCCGATCGCGGATGTCGCCGCGCACGAAGACATGCCGGGCATTCCCTTGCAACGAGGCGAGATTGCGCAGGTTGCCGGAGTAGGAGAGGACGTCGAGGTTGACGACCGGCTCGTCGGTCGATGCGATCCAGTCGAGAACGAAGTTGCTGCCGATGAAACCGGCACCGCCGGTCACGAGGATCATTTGCGGTCCGTGCCGACTCCGTCCGCTCTGCCGTAGGTGTCGGAGAAGCGCACGATGTCGTCCTCACCGAGATAGCTGCCGGACTGCACCTCGATGATCTCGAGGGGGATCGAGCCCGGATTCGCCAGCCGGTGCACTTCCCCGAGCGGAATGTAGGTGCTTTGGTTCTCGGTCAGCAGCTTCTTGCTCTCGCCGCAGGTCACTTCGGCCGTCCCGGAGACGACAATCCAGTGTTCGGCGCGGTGGTGGTGCATCTGCAGGCTCAGCGTGGCGCCGGGCTTGACCAGGATGCGCTTCACCTGAAAGCGGGCGCCCGCGTCCACGCTGTCGTACCAGCCCCAGGGCCGGTGGACGCGCCGATGCAGCGTACCCTCGCTGCGGCCCTCGCGCTGGAGGCTGGCGACGATCTGCTTGACCTGCTGGCTGCGCGAGCGATCGGTCACGAGCACGGCGTCCGGCGTTTCCACGATGATCACGTCGTCGAGGCCGATGGCGCCGACCAGCCGGCTGGTCGCGTGGACCAGCGTGTTGCGGCTGTCCTCGATCAGCGCGTCGCCGTGCGAGGCATTGCCCTGAGCATCGCGCTCGCTGACCTGCCACACCGCGTCCCAGGCCCCGAGGTCGCTCCAGCCGGCGTCCAGCGGCACCATCTTCACACTGAAGCCGCTGGCCGCGTCGGCCGGGCAGGGCTCCATCACCGCATAGTCGATCGATTCACCGGGGATGGCCGCGAAGGCGGCCTTGTCGGGCCGCACGAAGCTCGCGTCGGTGCTGCGGCCGGCCCACGCGGCTTCGGTGGCTTGTGCAATGTCGGGCCGGAAATGCGCCAGCGCGGCCAGCCACACCGACGCGCGCAGCACGAACATGCCGCTGTTCCAGGCGTAGCCGCCGTCGTCGAGGTAGCGCTCGGCGGTGGCCCGATCGGGCTTCTCGACGAAGGCCTTGACGCGTCGCACCGCGTCGGCGCCTTCGCTGTGGATGTAGCCGAAGCCGGTCTCGGGGCGGTCGGGCACGATGCCGAGCGTGACGAGGCTGCCGTCGGCCGCGGCGGCCACTGCCTGCCGCAGGGCGCGTGTGAAGGCCGGGCCGTCGGTCACGGTCTGGTCCGCCGGCGTGACGACGAGAATGCTGTCGTCGCCGTGGGCGGCGCGGCTGGCGAGCGCGGCCAGGGTGAGGGCGGGCGCCGTGTTGCGGCCGATGGGCTCGAGCAGCAAGGTTGACTGGCTCGTGCCGATCTCGCGCAACTGCTCCAGCAGCATGAACCGGTGTTCCTCGTTGCCGACCACCAGCGGCGCGGCGATGGTCGTGTGCGGGTCGGCCAGGGCGGCCAACCTCAGGCAGGCCTGCTGGAACAGGGTCGACGTACCGGACAGGGCCAGGAACTGCTTAGGGTAGAGCGCGCGGCTGAGTGGCCAGAGCCGCGTGCCGGAGCCGCCGGCGAGGACGACAGGCGTGATGTGATGCATGGTGGCAAAAGTGAGGGGCAAGCGCAGTCCCACTATAGCGGCGCGCCTCAAGGGGTCCGGATGTGCGCGCTCGGTAAACTGCCCCGATGCTTCTGTTTCTCTGCGCGTTCGCCGCGTCGGCCATCCTGACCTTGCTGGTGGTCCGCTCGAACCGCACTCATGCCCGGTTCTCCGCCGATCCGGACCAGGGCGGCCCGCAGAAATTCCATGCACGCTCCGTGCCGCGGGTGGGTGGGATCGGCATCGTCGGCGGGCTGCTGTTCACGGCCACGCTGCTGTGGTGGATGCGCGGCGGCGAGCCTGCGCACTATGCCGTCTGGTTGCTGCTGTGCGGCCTGCCGGCCTTTGCCGCAGGCCTGGCCGAAGACGTGACCAAGCGTGTCTCGGCCACCTGGCGCCTGCTGGCGACGGCGGCCGCTGCGCTGCTGGGGGTGTTGTTGCTCGGCGGGACCATCACGCGCACCGACCTTTGGGGGCTGGACTGGATCGCATCGTTCGCGCTCGGTGCGGCCTTTCTCGCGATCTTCACCGTGACGGGCATCGCCAATGCCATCAACATCATCGACGGCTTCAACGGGCTGGCATCGATGTGCGTGATGATGATGCTGCTGGCCATCACCTATGTGGCCAACCAGGTGGGCGACAGCACCATCGCGCTGCTGGCGCTGGCCGGCGCCGGGGCCGTGCTGGGGTTCTTCGTCTGGAACTTCCCGGCCGGACTGATCTTCCTGGGCGACGGCGGCGCCTATTTCCTGGGCTTCTACCTGTCCGAGCTCAGCATCCTGCTGCTGCACCGCAACCCCGAGGTGTCGCCGCTGTTCCCGCTGCTGATGGCCATCTACCCGGTGTTCGAGACCCTGTTCTCGATGTACCGGCGCCGGGTGGTCCGCGGGCGCGGCGTGGGCATTCCCGACGGCGTCCACCTGCACAGCCTGATTTACCGGCGCCTGCTGCGCTGGGCCGTCGGCAGCCGCGACGCGGCCGCGCTGACGCGGCGCAATTCCATGACCGCGCCCTACCTGTGGCTGCTGTGCATGCTGGCGGTGGCGCCCAGCGTGCTGTTCTGGGACAACTCTCGGGTCCTGGGCATCTTCATCCTGTTGTTCGGACTGTCGTACACCCTGCTGTACGGGATGATCGTGCGCTTCAAGGCCCCCCGCTGGCTGGTTCTGAGACGCTGAAACCCGGCTGGCCGATAATGGCGGCCAATGCAAGACGATCTCACAATGGCGTCACCGGCCCTGCCGGCCGAGGCGCCGCCCGCCCGTTTCGACACCCTCGCGCTCGATCCGAAGCTGCTCCGCGCGGTGGCCGAATCCGGTTACCTGCTGATGACGCCGATCCAGGCCAAGGCGATTCCACTCGTGCTGGCCGGCCGCGACGTCATGGGCGCCGCGCAGACCGGCACCGGCAAGACGGCGGCCTTCTCGCTGCCCCTGCTGCAGAAGATGCTCAAGCACGAGAGCAGCAGCACGTCGCCGGCCCGCCACCCGGTGCGGGCCCTGGTGCTGGCCCCGACTCGTGAGCTGGCGGACCAGGTTGCCAACAACGTCAAGACCTACTCCAAGCACACCCAGCTGCGCGCCACGGTCGTGTTCGGCGGCATCGACATGAAGCCGCAGACGGCCGAATTGAAGCGCGGCGTCGAGGTACTGATCGCGACGCCGGGGCGGCTGCTCGACCACATCGAGGCCAAGAACTGCTCGCTCAGCCAGGTGGAGTACGTGGTGCTCGATGAGGCCGACCGCATGCTCGACATCGGCTTCCTGCCCGACCTGCAGCGCATCCTGAGCTACCTGCCCAAGAGCCGGCAGACGCTGCTGTTCTCGGCCACGTTCTCGCCCGAGATCAAGAAGCTGGCCAACAGCTACCTGCAGGACCCGATCCTGGTCGAGACGGCGCGGCCCAATGCCACGGCGTCGACGGTCGAGCAGCGCTTCTATCGTGTCGAGGACGACGACAAGCGCAATGCCGTGAAGCAGCTGCTGCGCACGCGAGCCATCACGCAGAGCATCGTCTTCGTCAATTCCAAGCTGGGCGCGGCGCGCCTGGCGCGTGCCTTCGAGCGCGACGGCCTGCGCACCCAGGCCCTGCACGGCGACAAGTCGCAGGACGAGCGCCTGAAGGCCCTGGCCGCGTTCAAGGCCGGCGAGGTGGATCTGCTGGTGGCCACCGACGTGGCCGCACGCGGACTCGATATCGCCGACCTGCCGGCGGTGTTCAATTTCGACGTGCCCTTCAACGCCGAGGACTACGTGCACCGCATCGGCCGCACCGGCCGCGCCGGGGCCTCGGGCCTGGCGATCACGCTGGTGTCGCGTGACGATGCCCGGCTGGTGTCCGACATCGAGAAGCTGATCAAGAAGAAGCTCGATATCGAGGCGCTCGAACTCGAGGACGACCGTCCTCGCCGTGCGCCGCGGCGTGACGATGGTGAGCGCGACGTCGTGCGCCGCGAGGATGACGGGCGCCGGACCAGCGCTGCCGCGGCAGGCGATCGGCCTGCGCCAGCGCGGCGCCCCACTCCGCCGGCAGCGCCCTCCGATCCGTTCTTCAGCCAGCCCTACGAAGCCCAGGCCGGCATCGAGCCCGTGTGGGAGAAGTCGGCCGCCCAGGCGTCGGCGCCCAGCAGCGGGCTGTCGCGCTACATCAAGGCCAAGAAGCGCGTGGCGTCCTTGCTGGGTGGCAAGTAAGGCGGCGATCAGCCGGCCAGCAAGGCGAACACCGCCGGTACGTCGGCCGGCAGTTCCGTGGAGCGCTGGCGCCACTGCGCCACCCGCGCACTGCGGGTCCAGCCACCCGGCAGGGTCAGGCCGCAACTGACGCTCAACCAGGTGTCCGGCGCGAGCGCACTGAGCAGCGCCCGGAGCAGGGCGCCATTGCGGTAGGGCGTCTCGATCATCAGCTGCGTCTGGCCGAGACGGCGTGACAGCGCCTCCAGTTCCTTCAGCCGCTGGGCCTGCGCGCCGGCTTCCTGCGGCACGTAGCCGACGAAGGCGAAGCTCTGGCCGTTCAGGCCGCTGGCGGCCAGTGCCAGCAGCAGCGAGGTCGGGCCAGGCAAGGGCTGCACGCTCACGTCGGCCGCATGGGCGGCCGCCACCAGAGCGGCGCCAGGGTCGGCAACGGCGGGCAGGCCGGCTTCGCTGATCAGCCCGATGTCGTGACCATCGAGCGCGGGTGCCAGCAGCGCCCGCAGATCCGCCGGCTCGGCCGCGTGGCGGCCTTTCGGCGGTCGCTGCAGCTCACGGATCTCCAGGGTTTGCAGCGGCTGCGCCAGCGGCGTGATGGCGTCCACGCGCTTCAGGAAGGCGCGGGTCGACTTGGCGTTCTCGCACACCCAGTACCGCAACCGGGCTGCGGCGTCGATCACGCCCTGCGGCAGCACCTCGCGGAGATCGGGTGGGGGCAGGCTGCCAACCAGCGTGCCGAGGTCCAGGGTGTTCGGCACCAGGATCAGCCGGCCCTTCATCCCGGGCTCCGCAGCAGCACGTCGATCCCGGCCTCGCGCAGCAGCTTGGCGGTGGCGATCAGCGGCAGGCCGATCAGGGCGGTCGGGTCGTCGGATTCGATCGCGTCGAGCAACGCGATACCCAGGCCTTCGGACTTGGCGCTGCCGGCGCAGTCGTAGGGCTGCTCTGCGCGCAGGTAGGCCTCGATCTCCGCGTCGCCCAGCGCCCTGAAACGCACCGCCACCGGCACACGCAGCAGTCGCTCGAAGCCGGTGGCCGGTCGCACCACCGCCAGCGCCGTCTGGAAGACCACGGTGCGGCCACTCATCGAACGCAGTTGCTCGACCGCGCGCTGGTGCCCGCCGGGCTTGCCGATCGGCGTGCCGTCCAGGTCGGCCACCTGGTCGGAGCCGATCACGACCGCGTCGGCATGGCGCGCCGCCACCTCGTGCGCCTTGGCGAGCGCCAGGCGCTCGGCCAGCGCGGCAGGGGCTTCGCCGGCGAGGGGCGTCTCGTCGACGCGCGGACTGTCCACCTCGAAGGGCACGCGCAGGCGCATCAACAGTTCGCGCCGGTAGCGCGAGGTGGAGCCGAGGATCAGGCGAGGCGGCGGCGTGGGGATCATGGGCGCCATTGTCGGTGCGGCGCATAAACTCCGGGCGCGATGAAGCCGAGCGAACAGAACCCCTTGCGCCTGAACGTCGCCGGCCTGGCGGCGGACGCAGCCAGCTTGTCGGGTACGTGGTCGCTGACGACGCTGGAGCGTCTGGCGGCCAGCGCCCATGCCGATGCGCCGCCGGCCGCCGGGGACGAGGTTGTCTGGGCCGCCCGGGGCGAGCAGCGTCGGCGCACGGGTGGCAGCCCGGAGGTCTGGATGCACTTGCAGGCCCGCACGTCGGTCCGACTGCAGTGCCAGCGTTGCCTGGCGCCGGTCGAGGTCGCGCTGGACTGCGATCGGTGGTTCCAGTTCGTGGCGACCGAGGATGCCGCTGCCGCCCTCGATGCCGACAGCGAGGACGACGTGCTCGAACTGACCCGGGCGCTGGACCTGCGCGAACTCGTCGAGGACGAGTTCCTGCTGTCGTTGCCGGTGGTGCCGCGGCACGACCGTTGTCCCGAGCCGCTGGTCGTTACCGGCGATGTCCTGGCCGCCGAGCCCGTGGCGCCCGCGAAGGAGAACCCGTTCGCCGTGCTCCAGGCACTCAAGACGCCCAAGGCCGGCCACTGACCCGGCCAACGTTCCGGGTATACTCGCGGGCTGTTTTATATTTCTGCCGGGCTTGCCCGACATGAAAGCTGCCGGCGCATGGCGCTCCGGCATGGACCATCCGCCACGGTGCTCCGGTCGATCCGGGGGTGCCACGGCAGCGTCCGGCGTCTGGTCGCCGGGCACGCAAGACCCAGGAGCTCCTCATGGCCGTTCAACAGAACAAGAAGTCCCCGTCGAAGCGCGGCATGCACCGCTCGCACAACGCTCTGAACACCCCGGGCCTGGCGATCGAGCCGACCACCGGTGAAACCCATCTGCGCCACCACATCAGCGCTACCGGTTTCTACCGCGGCCGCAAGGTGCTGAAGACCAAGGCGGATGCCTGAATCGGTGCGGCCCGGCGCCTCGTGCGGCCGGGCAGCGTCATCCTGCTTCGCAACGCGCCCGGCATGCCTGATTGAAGGCGGCCGGGCGTTGTCGTTGGTTCGGCGGCAACGTGCAAGCGCTGCTTCGCGCGTCACTTGCCACCGCTCCGCGCAAGGCTTAGCGTGTCGCCTGTGACCCGGCCAAGGCCCGCCTCCGCTCCGTCGACACCATGAACGACCCGCTCGCTTCCGCTGCCGAGGCCCGGTCTGCCACGGTGCGCTTGGCCGTCGACTGCATGGGCGGCGACCATGGTCCTTCGGTCACGCTACCGGCCTGTCGGGCCTTCCTGGCGGCCCATCCCGGCGCCGAGCTGTTGCTCGTCGGACGCCCCGAGGCGCTGGCGCCGGCGGCCGGCTGGGAGCGCTGCACGCTGGTGTCGGCGAGCGAGGTGGTCGCGATGGACGACCCCGTCGAGGTGGCCCTCCGGCGCAAGCGCGACTCGTCGCTGCGCGTCGCGATCAGCCAGGTCAAGCCGGTCGATGGCGTGGCGGCGGCGCAGGCCTGTGTCTCTGCGGGCAACACGGGGGCGCTGATGGCCGTGGCGCGCTATGTGCTCAAGACACTCGACGGCATCGATCGCCCGGCGATCGCTACCGTGATGCCGAACCAGCTCGATGGTCACACCACCGTGCTCGATCTCGGCGCCAACGTCGACTGCACGGCCGAACACCTGCTGCAGTTCGCGGTGATGGGCAGCGCACTGGTGGCCGCCGTCGAGGGCAAGGCGAACCCGAGCGTCGGCCTGCTGAACATCGGCGAAGAGGCGATCAAGGGCAGCGAGACCATCAAGCGCGCCGGCGAATTGCTGCGCGCCGCAGCCGCCGGCGGCCAGCTCAACTTCGTCGGCAACGTCGAGGGCAACGACATCTTCACCGGCCGCACCGACATCGTCGTGTGCGACGGTTTCGTCGGCAATGTGGCGCTGAAGACGGCCGAAGGCCTGGCCTCGATGCTGTCGAGCTTCATTCGCCAGGAGTTCACCCGCAGCTGGTACAGCAAGCTGGCGGCGCTGGTGGCGTTGCCCGTGCTCAGGCACTTCAAGAACCGGGTCGACCACCGCCGCTACAACGGTGCGGCGCTGCTCGGCCTGCGCGGCCTGGTGTTCAAGAGCCACGGTTCGGCCGATGCCTTTGCTTTCGAGCAGGCGCTCAACCGGGCTTATGATGCCGCGCGAAACCGACTGCTCGATCGGGTCCACGACCGCATCAGCGCGACGCTGCAGGCCCTGCCGGCCGATGCGGGCGCGCCGGACGGTCAGGTGCCCGAAGCCGCATGACCCCCTCTGCCTCTTCCCTTCCTCGCTACGCGCGCATCACCGGCACCGGCAGCTACTTGCCGCCGCGTCGCCTGACCAACGCCCAACTCGCCGCCGAGCTGGCTCAGAGCGGCGTCGAGACCTCCGATGAATGGATCGTCGAGCGCACCGGTATCCGCGCTCGCCACTTCGCGGCGACCGACGTCGCCTGCAGCGACCTGGCCGTCGAAGCCGCTCGCCATGCGCTCGAGGCAGCAGGGCGGCAGGCGGCCGAAATCGACCTGATCATCGTGGCGACCTCCACGCCCGACATGGTCTTCCCCTCGACAGCCTGCATCGTGCAGCACAAGCTCGGTGTCGCCGGCTGCCCGGCCTTCGACCTGCAGGCGGTGTGTTCCGGCTTCGTCTATGCGCTGTCGGTGGCCGATGCCATGATCCGCACGGGCGCCGCCAGCAGGGCGCTCGTGATCGGTGCCGAGGTGTTCTCCCGCATCCTCGATTTCAAGGATCGCACCACCTGCGTGCTGTTCGGCGACGGTGCCGGTGCCGTGGTGCTGGAGGCCAGCGACACGCCGGGCATCCTGGCGACCGAACTGCATGCCGACGGCAGCCATGTGGGCATCCTGTGCGTGCCGGGCACGGTCGCTGGCGGCCACGTCACCGGCGATCCGCTGCTCAAGATGGACGGACAGGCGGTGTTCAAGCTCGCCGTCCGGGTGCTCGACGAGGCGGCGCGCGCGGTGCTGGCCAAGGCCGGCCGCCAGGAGGCGGACGTCGACTGGCTGATTCCGCACCAAGCCAACATCCGCATCATGCAGGGCACGGCCAAGAAGCTGAAGCTGCCGCTGGAGAAGCTGGTCGTGACCGTCGACGAGCACGGCAATACGTCGGCCGCCTCGGTGCCGCTGGCGCTGGACCACGCGGTGCGCAGCGGCCGGGTCAAGCCGGGCGACACGGTGATGCTCGAAGGCGTGGGCGGCGGCTTCACCTGGGGCGCGGTGCTGCTCGACCTGTGATCGGCGCCGGGCCCGCCCGGCCAGAAGCCATAAGAAGATTGGGAAGTTCTCGATGTCCGCATTCGCATTTGTCTTTCCCGGCCAGGGCTCCCAGACCGTCGGCATGCTCGACGCCTGGGGCGATCACCCGGTCGTGGGCGAGACCCTGGCCGAAGCCTCGCAGGCGCTCGGCGAGGATCTGGTCGCGCTGATCCGGTCGGGTCCGAAGGAGGCGCTGGACCTCACCTCGAACACCCAGCCGGTGATGCTCGCAGCCAGCATCGCCTGCTACCGTGCCTGGCTGGCCGAGACCGGCCGGTCGCCGTCGATCGTGGCTGGGCACTCGCTGGGCGAGTACAGCGCCCTGGTGGCGGCCGGCGTGCTGAGCCTGGCGGACGCGGTGCCGCTGGTCCGGCTGCGGGCGCAGGCGATGCAGGACGCGGTGCCGGTCGGCGCCGGCGCCATGGCGGCCATCCTCGGGCTGGACGCCGATGCGGTGCGCGCCGGGTGTGCCGACGCCGAGGCGGCGACCGGCGAGTCGGTGCAGGCGGCCAACTACAACGACCCGAAGCAGACCGTGATCTCCGGCAGCAAGCTCGCCGTCGACAAGGCCTGCGAACTGCTGAAGGCGGCCGGTGCCAAGCGGGCGCTCCCGCTGGCGGTGTCGGCACCTTTCCATTCGAGCCTGATGAAGCCGGCGGCCGAGCGGCTGCGCCAGCGCCTTGTCGATGTGGCGCTGGCCGCGCCGGCCATTCCGGTGCTGAACAACATCGACGTCGCCGTCGAGTCCGAGCCGGCGGCGATCCGCGACGCGCTCTACCGCCAGGCCTTCGGTCCGGTCCGCTGGGTCGAGACGGTGCAGGCGCTCAAGGCCCGCGGTGTGTCGACCGTCGTGGAGTGCGGGCCGGGCAAGGTGCTGGCCGGGCTGGTGAAGCGGGTCGATGCCGAGCTGGCCGTGCTGAACATCTTCGATCCGGCCAGCCTGGCCGAGACCCAAGGAGCCCTGGCATGAGCGCGGACGCTTCGGTGACGACGCAGGTGGCCCTGGTGACGGGCGCGAGCCGCGGCATCGGCCGCGCGATCGCGACCACGCTGGCCGAGCGCGGCTTCAAGGTCGTCGGCACGGCGACCAGTGAATCCGGCGCGGCAGCAATCGGCGAGGCGCTGGCCCCCCTGGGCGGCCGCGGGTTGGTGCTGAACGTGAACGACGGCGCGGCGCTTGAGGCGGCAGTCGACACCATCGTCAAGCAGGACGGCGGACTGCACGTGCTGGTCAACAACGCCGGCATCACGCGTGACACGCTGTCGATGCGCATGAAGGACGACGACTGGGACGCCGTGCTCGACACCAACCTGAAGGCGGTGTTCCGTGCCAGCCGCGCGGTGATCCGGCCGATGATGAAGCAGCGCTACGGTCGCATCGTCAACATCACCTCGGTGGTGGGGGCAAGCGGCAATCCGGGCCAGGCCAACTACGCTGCGGCGAAGGCCGGCGTCGCCGGCATGACGCGCTCGCTGGCCCGTGAACTGGGCAGCCGGGGCATCACGGTCAACTGCGTGGCGCCGGGTTTCATCGCGACCGACATGACCGACGGACTGCCCGAGGCGCAGAAGGCCGCGCTGCTGGGGCAGATCCCGCTGGGGCGCCTGGGCGCGCCGGAGGAGATCGCCGATGCGGTGGCCTTCCTGGCGTCGAGACAGGCCGGCTACATCACGGGGACCGAACTGCACGTCAACGGCGGCATGTTCATGAATTGATCGTCGAACAGAGCGCGGTGCGACCCGTCGCCCCGGGGTCGCGCCGCTGCGCCGGAGCTGTCACGCCGGAGCAACTAGAATCACGGGCTGTTTTTGCAAACTCTCCTTGGAGGAGTCATGAGCGACATCGAAGCACGCGTCAAGAAGATCATCGCCGAGCAACTCGGCGTGGCCGAAGGCGAGGTCACCAATGAAAAAGCCTTCGTCGCCGATCTGGGCGCGGATTCGCTGGACACCGTGGAACTGGTGATGGCACTCGAGGACGAGTTCAGCATCGAGATCCCCGATGAAGAGGCGGAGAAGATCACGACTGTGCAGCTCGCGATCGACTACGCCAAGAGTCACGCCAAGGCCTGACGGCCGCGGTTTCCGTTTCATTCGTTTCTCTACAGCGCATGAGCCGTCGTCGCGTCGTGGTGACCGGGCTCGGTCTCGTCACCCCCCTGGGCAACACGGTGGACGAGTCCTGGTCGCGGCTCGTGGCTGGCCAGTCCGGCATCGCCACCGTCACCAAGTTCGATGCCACCAAGCTGGCCTGCCACATCGCCGGCGAGGTGAAGGGTTTCCAGATCGAGGATTACATCCCCGCCAAGGAAGCCCGGCACATGGACACCTTCATCCACTACGGCCTCGCAGCGTCGCTGCAGGCAGTGAAGGATGCCGGGCTGCCCACGGGCGATGCGCTGAACGAGGAGCAGGCCGAGCGCATCGGTTGCCTCGTCGGCTCGGGCATCGGCGGCCTGCCGCTGATCGAGGAGACCCACGCGGAGTACGCGGCACGCGGGGCGCGGCGGATCTCGCCGTTCTTCGTGCCGGCCTCGATCATCAACATGATCTCGGGGCATCTGTCGATCCAGTGCGGCTTCACGGGGCCGAACCTCGCGATCGTGACTGCCTGCACCACCGGCCTGCACTGCATCGGACAGTCGGCCCGCATGATCGAGGCCGGCGATGCTGACGCGATGATCGCTGGCGGTGCCGAGTCGACCGTCTCGCCGCTCGGCATCGGTGGCTTCGCCGCGGCACGTGCGCTGTCGACCCGCAACGACGATCCGGCCACCGCCTCGCGCCCCTGGGATCGCGACCGCGACGGCTTCGTGCTCGGCGAAGGGGCCGGCGTGATGGTGCTCGAGGAGTACGAGCACGCCAAGGCCCGCGGCGCACGGATCTATGCGGAGCTGGCCGGCTTCGGCATGGGCGCGGACGCCTTCCACATGACGGCGCCCAACGTGGACGGCCCGAAGCGTGCGATGAAGGCCGCGTTGCGCAGCGCGGGAATCGAAGCGGGTCAGGTGCAGTACCTGAACGCGCACGGCACCTCGACGCCGCTGGGCGATCTGAACGAGAGTAACGCGATCAAGCTGGCCTTCGGCGATCACGCGAAGAAGCTGGTGGTCAATTCCACCAAGTCGATGACCGGTCACCTGCTTGGCGGCGCAGGCGGCATCGAATCGGTGTTCACCGTGCTCGCGATCCGCGACCAGGTGTCGCCGCCCACGATCAACATCTTCAACCAGGATCCCGAGTGCGACCTGGACTACTGCGCGAACACTGCGCGCGAGATGAAGATCGAGCACGCCGTGAAGAACAACTTCGGTTTCGGCGGCACCAACGGCACGCTGGTGTTCAAGCGCGTCTGACGCGCGTGCCGGCCCTGAGCATTTCCCTGAACGATGCGTGCGGCTCCCGCCGTGGCGGTGACGGCGTGTCCGGGGCTGGCGCGAGCGGTGCTGCGACTCCTGTCGGCGCTGGCCGTGGGCGTGACCGCGCTGTGGGCGCTGCAGCGCGGCGACGGTCTCGCGGCGACCATCACCAGCCTGGTCGTGGCTGGCGTGGCGTGTTTGCTGTGGCGAGATCGGCGAGCCTCCGCGCAGTATCTGAAGTGGGACGGCGTCGACTGGTGGTTGGCCGCGCCGGTGGATGCGTCGGAACCGCGCGTAGGCAAGGTGGCGGTGGCGCTCGACCTGGATCGCTGGTTGCTGCTGCGCTTTCGGGCGGGCGGCCTCGAAGTTCCGGCGCCCGGACCCCGTACGCGCTGGCTGGCGTTGCGGCGCCACGAGCATCCGGCCGAATGGCATGCGCTGCGCTGTGCGCTCTATTCGCCCGCGGCATCGTCCGGCGCATCGGAAGGTCCCTGAGCCGTGGCTGAGCCGACCAGTCCTGACAACGACGCCCTGCTGGTCGACCGCGTCAAGCAGGGCGACGTACGCGCCTTCGAGATGCTGGTCGTCAAGTACCAGCGGCGGATCGAGCGCCTGATCGGGCGCATGGTGCGCGACGTCGACCTGGTCCAGGACATCGCGCAGGAGACCTTCATCCGCGCCTACCGGGCGATCCCGCAGTTCCGTGGCGAGAGCCAGTTCTACACCTGGCTGTACCGGATCGCGGTCAACACGGCCAAGAAGACCCTCGGCGACCTGAAGCGAGACCTGCTCGTGACCGAATCGGCACGGGCCGGCCGGGACGAGGACGGCGATGAAACTTCCCGGGTCGAGAACGAACTAACCGACGGCGAGACGCCTGACGCCTTGCTGGCATCGAAACAGATCGCCAATGCGGTGAACTCCGCGATCGAGGATCTGTCCGAAGATCTGAGGCAGGCGATCACGCTGCGCGAGATCGAAGGCCTGAGCTACGAAGAGATCGCTGACGTGATGAATTGCCCGATCGGGACGGTGCGGTCGCGCATTTTCCGGGCGCGCGAGGCGATCGCGGAGCGTTTGCGCCCGATGCTGGAGCAGCGCTCCGGCGAGCGCTGGTGAGTAGTGTGGGCGAGCCCAGGGGCCAACGGAGTGTTCAGATGAGCAATGTCGAGAACCTGCAGGGGGCCGAGGCCCTTTCGGCCCTGGTCGATGGCGAGGCCGACGCCGGCACGGCGGCCTCGCTCAGCGCGCGCTGGCGTGACGAGGCGGCTTTGCGCGAACGCTGGCACAGCTACCAGCTGATCGGTGACGTGCTGCGCTCCGAGGAGCTCGCCGGCGGGGGGCGCGACGCGGCGTTCCTTCAGCGTCTGCGCGCGCAGCTCGACCGGGAGCCGGTCGTTCTGGCGCCCCGGGCCGATCGGGTGGCCGAGGAGTCCGCTGCGGCGTTGCCCAGGCAGCGGGCCGCTGGTGGGGGATTGCGCCGCTGGGCCACGCCGGCCGCAGTGGCGGCGGGTTTCCTGGCCGTGATCGGGTCGTTGGCCGTGACCCGCCTGTCGGGGCCGCAGGCGGACGCGCCGCAGCTGGCGCAGGCGCCAGTGGTGCCGGCCGAGGCGCCCCAGCGGGTCGTCCTGTCCGCGCCCGCCGATCAGGTCGAGCCTGCCAGCGGCGTGCTGATCCGCGATGCCCGCCTCGATCAGTATCTGGCGGCGCACAAGCAGTTCGGTGGCAGCTCGGCCTTGAGCGTGCCGTCGGGTTTCCTGCGCAGCGCGACCTACGACGGCGCCACGGCGGCCGCGCGCTGAACATGCTGCAGAACATCGTCGCGCGGGGATGGCGCGCCATGCCGGCCGTCGTGCTGATGGCCGCGTTGTTGCCCTCCGCGACCCGAGCCCAGGCCGGGGGCGATCCGCTGGTCGAGGCGCGCGATGCACGCTACTGGCTGGCGCGCATCCACGAGGCGGCCGGGAAGCGCAACTTCCAGGGAACGTTCGTCGTGACGGCGGCCGGCTCGGTGGCGAGTTCGCGCATCGTGCACTTCTGCGACGGTCGCAACCAGTTCGAGCGCATCGAGTCGCTCGATGGTCAGCACCGTCAGGTCTACCGTCACAACGATCTCGTGCACAGCCTGTGGCCGCACAGCCGTGTCGCGGTGGTGGAGACGCGGCAGGCCATGGGGCAGTTCCCCCTGTTGCTGTCGGCCGGCGCTGACCGCATCGTGCCGTTCTACGACGTCAAGTCGCTGGGCGACGGGCGCGTGGCGGGGCACGAGGCCAATGTGCTGCTGCTTCAACCCAAGGACGGCTACCGCTTCGGCTACCGCCTGTGGGCCGAGCGCAGCTCCGGCCTCTTGTTGCGATCCGAGGTGTTCGACGAGCGCGATGTCGTGCTGGAGACCTCGGCCTTTTCCGAGGTGTCCATCGGCGTGAAGCCCCGGCCGGAGTCGGTGCTGCAAGCGATGAAGCGACTGGACGGCTATCGCGTCGAGCGACCGACGCTGCAGCAGGTGGACATCGGGCGAGAGGGGTGGTTGCTGAATGCCTTGCCACCGGGCTTCCGGCACGTCAGCAGCGTCAAGCGCCTGATGACCGTGGCTGGAGGGGAGCAGCCCCGGCCTGCTGCTGCCCAGGAAGAGTTCCCCTTGGCGCCGCCTTCGGTGCTGCAGGTCATCTACTCCGATGGCCTCACCTACGTGTCGGTGTTCATCGAGCCCTACATGCCGCGCCTGCACCGCCGGGAGATGCTGATGTCGCTGGGTGCAACCCAGACTCTGGTGAAGCGCCGGGGTGAATGGTGGATCACCGTGATCGGCGATGTCCCCGTCGTGACCCTGCGCGCGTTCGCGGCGGCCTTGGAACCCCGCTGACGGATTCGCGATCTCACTGCGCCGGGCCGCGGGGTCCCGCGGCCAAGGCTCCCTGATCGACTGTTGGTACGAGGTGATGATGCAAGAAGCAAGAACTGAAATGCCGCGCTCGTCGTGGCGCGCGCGTTCCTGGGTCTGGGTGGCGGCGGCGAGCATCGCCGGCGCCTCGACGCTGGGGGGGCTGCTGATGTCTCCGCATGCCAGCCATGCGCAGCCGGCCGTGGCAGCGGCACGTGGCCTGCCCGACTTCACCGACCTCGTCGAGCAGGTCGGCCCGGCGGTGGTGAACATCCGGACTACCGAGCGCACCCGCGGTGGCCAACGCGGCGGTGGGGGTGCCGGCCCGGAGATGGACGAGGAAATGCAGGAGTTCTTCCGTCGCTTCTTCGGCGTGCCGCCGGGGCAACTGCCTGGGCAGCGCCAAGATCCGCGGCGGCAGGCACCGGACGAAGAGCAACAGCGTGGCGTGGGTTCCGGCTTCATTTTCACGACCGACGGCTACGTGATGACCAACGCGCACGTGGTCGACGGTGCCGACGAGGTGTACGTCACGCTGACGGACAAGCGCGAGTTCAAGGCCAAGCTGATCGGTGCTGACAAGCGCACCGACGTGGCCGTGGTCAAGATCGAGGCCGCAGGCCTGCCGTCGGTGAAGATCGGCGACGTCAGCAAGTTGAAGGTCGGCGAATGGGTCATGGCGATCGGCTCGCCCTTCGGCCTGGAGAACACGGTCACGGCGGGCATCGTCAGCGCCAAGGCGCGCGACACCGGCGAGTTCGTCCCCTTCATCCAGACCGACGTGGCCATCAATCCCGGCAACTCCGGCGGTCCGTTGATCAACCTGCGCGGCGAGGTGGTCGGCATCAACTCGCAGATCCTCAGCCGCTCGGGCGGCTTCATGGGCATCTCCTTTGCCATTCCGATGGACGAAGCCACGCGCGTGGCGGACCAGTTGCGTGCCGGTGGCCGTGTGGTGCGGGGTCGCATCGGCGTGCAGATCGGCGAGGTGACGAAGGACGTGGCCGAATCGCTCGGCCTCGGCAAGGCGGCGGGGGCCCTGGTGCGTTCGGTCGAGGCCGGCGGGCCGGCCGACAAAGCCGGCGTCGAGGCGGGCGACATCATCACGCGCTTCGATGGCAAGCCGGTCGAGAAATCCAGCGACCTGCCGCGTCTGGTGGGGGGAACCAAGCCGGGGAGCAAGGCAAGCCTGCAGGTCTTCCGCCGCGGCAGCGCGCGAGATCTTGGTGTGACGGTGGCAGAACTCGAGCCCGAACCGGGACGCCGGGCGGCCGCACCGGAGAGCAAGCAGGCGCCGACGCCGAGCGTGGTGTCCGGCCTGGGCTTGACGCTGGCCAACCTGAGCGAGGAGCAGAAGCGCGAACTCAAGCTGCGTGGCGGCGTGCGTGTGGAAGCGACCGAAGGTGCGGCGGCGCGCGCGGGCTTGCGTGAAGGCGACGTGATCCTGTCGGTCGGCAATGTCGAGATCGTCGACGTGAAGCAGTTCGAGGCCGTGATCGCCAAGGTCGACAAGAGCAAGCCCATCAACGTGCTGTTCAGGCGAGGAGAGTGGGCGCAGTACGCGCTGATCCGCACGGCGACCCGCTGACGCAGCGCGGGGAAGGGCGGCGCGACGGTCGATCCGGGTCGTCAAGCCGTCGCCCCAGTCGTCAGTCTGGTTTTCCGCCAGCTGAAATCGATTCGGCGATTTGCGGAAGCCTTGAAATCTTCCAAAAAGTGGGTGTGTGCACACACCCACTTTTTAGTGTTCGAATTGGGCTTGAAATTCACTAGAATTCCGCCGAATTTCGCCCCTTTATGCGCGGCGCAGAACAATAGTCGGCATGCTAAAGATCGTCCACAGGACACCCACAGGGGTTTGTGGATAACATGTGCATGAATTCCATTGTTGGCACGCTGCAACGACGCAAAACCGAGCATCGGCGCGGTTTCCGGCCCGGTTGATGTGGCTACAATGAAAGCCCAACGAAGCAGTTGCCAAACGTTTTTTGTTGGAAGGCGCGTCACCGGTTTGACGTGCCTTTTTTTTATGTGCGGCACGGACCGCCCAGCCCTCATCCCGCTTCGCGACACGAGCACCCGGCGCAACGGCAGCGCTCTTGTGGCTCCCGCTTGAAGCGCAGCGCAGTACGACGACGACAGGTCAGATGGACCACATCCGCAATTTCTCGATCATTGCCCACATCGATCACGGCAAGAGCACCCTGGCCGACCGGATCATCCAGCGCTGCGGTGGCCTGAGCGATCGCGAGATGGAAGCCCAGGTGCTGGACTCGATGGACATCGAGCGTGAGCGTGGCATCACGATCAAGGCGCAGACGGCGGCGCTGAACTACAAGGCGCGCGATGGCCGGGTCTATCAACTCAACCTGATCGACACGCCGGGGCACGTGGACTTCAGTTACGAGGTCAGTCGCTCGCTGTCGGCTTGCGAGGGGGCTCTGCTGGTGGTCGATGCGTCGCAGGGTGTCGAGGCGCAGACGGTGGCGAACTGCTACACCGCGCTCGACCTGGGCGTCGAGGTGGTGCCGGTGCTCAACAAGATGGATCTGCCCCAGGCTGATCCGGAGAACGCCAAGGCCGAGATCGAGGACGTGATCGGCATCGACGCCGAGCATGCGATCCCCTGCTCTGCGAAGACGGGCGAGGGCATCGACGAGATCCTCGAGGCAGTGATCACCCGCATGCCGGCTCCCCGTGGCCAGCCCGACGGGCCGCCGCGCGCGATGATCATCGACTCCTGGTTCGACAACTACGTCGGCGTCGTGATGCTGGTGCGCATGGTCGACGGCGTGCTCCGCAAGGGAGACCGCATCCGGATGATGGCCACCGACACCGTGTATCCGCTGGAACAGTTGGGGGTTTTCGCGCCGAAGTCCGAATCTCGCGAGCAATTGAAGGCGGGCGAGGTCGGCTTCCTGATCGCCGGCATCAAGGAACTGCAGGCCGCCAAGGTCGGCGACACCATCACGCTCGAGAAGAAGTTGCCCAACAACGCCGGGCCGGCAAGTGACCCGTTGCCCGGCTTCAAGGAGATCCAGCCGCAAGTCTTCGCCGGGCTCTATCCGACCGAGGCCAGCGAGTACGACCAACTGCGCGACGCGCTGGAGAAGCTCAAGCTCAACGACTCCTCGCTGCGCTACGAACCCGAGGTGAGCCAGGCGCTGGGCTTCGGCTTCCGCTGCGGCTTCCTCGGCCTTCTGCACATGGAAATCGTGCAGGAGCGCCTGGAGCGCGAGTTCGACCAGGACCTGATCACCACTGCGCCCAGCGTCGTCTACCAGGTGCAGCTCGGCGGCCTGGCGGGCGAGGTGATCGAGGTCGAGAACCCATCGAAGATGCCCGAGATCGGCAAGATCGCCGAGATCCGCGAGCCCATCGTCACCGTCCACCTCTACATGCCGCAAGACTACGTCGGCCCGGTGATGACGCTGGCCAACCAGAAACGCGGCGTGCAGCTCAACATGGCCTACCACGGCCGCCAGGTCATGCTGACCTACGAGATGCCGCTCGCCGAGATCGTGCTGGACTTCTTCGACAAGCTGAAGTCAGTGTCGCGCGGCTACGCCTCGATGGACTACGAGTTCAAGGAATACCGCGCGGCCGACGTCGTGAAGGTCGACATCCTGATCAACGGCGACCGGGTCGATGCGCTGTCGATCATCGTGCACCGCAGCCAGAGCCAGTATCGGGGCCGCGCTGTGGTGGCCAAGATGCGCGAGATCATCTCGCGGCAGATGTACGACGTGGCCATCCAGGCAGCCATCGGTGCCAACATCATCGCGCGGGAGAACATCAAGGCCTTGCGCAAGAACGTGCTGGCAAAATGCTACGGCGGTGATATCAGCCGCAAGCGCAAGCTGCTCGAAAAACAGAAGGCTGGCAAGAAACGCATGAAGCAGATCGGCTCCGTCGAGGTGCCGCAGGAAGCGTTCCTGGCCATCCTCCAAGTGGACGACTGAACACTTCATGAGTGCATTGACCGGGCTGCTCTATGGCGCCCTCGTGGTTTACCTGGGCGGCTGGTATCTCGGCTCCTGGAGCGGCAACTTCTCGCTGCTGCTCTTCATCCTGACGCTGGCGACCTTCGGCTACTGGCTGGCCGAGCGCCTGCACTTCCTGCCGCGACGCGTGGCGGCAGCCTCGGCACTGGAGGCGCAGGACGCGCAGCGGCGCAGCGAACTGCAGCGCCAGGGCATCCAGCAGGTCGATGGCAACGTGGCCGTGGCGCGGGAGCGCGTGTTGGCCCAGCCGTGGTGGCTGGACTGGACCGCGGGCCTGTTCCCGGTGATCCTGGCGGTCTTCCTGCTGCGCTCCTTCCTGTTCGAACCGTTCAAGATTCCGTCAGGCTCCATGATCCCCACGCTGGCGATCGGCGATCTCATCCTCGTGAACAAGTTCCACTATGGGGTGAGGCTGCCGGTGATCAACAAGAAGATCCTCGCCAACAATGAGCCCCAGCGTGGCGACGTGATGGTGTTTCGCTATCCGGTCGAGCCAGGTGTCGACTACATCAAGCGCGTGGTCGGTCTGCCGGGTGATGAAGTGGCCTACCTGAACAAGAAGCTCTCGATCAATGGTCAGCCGGTGGAAACACGGCCGCTGCCGGATTTCTATGACGAGGACTCGCTGCGCTATGCCCAGCAGGCAAGTGAAAAGCTCGGCGCCGTCGAGCACCGCATCCTGACCGACAAGGACCGTCCCGGCTTCGTGATCCCGATGCCCCAGTTCCAGAACTTCCGCGACAACTGCCGCTACAACGCCGAAGGCGTGGTGTGCACCGTGCCCCCGGGCCACTACTTCATGATGGGCGACAACCGGGACAATTCGCAGGATTCGCGCTACTGGGGCTTCGTGCCCAACGAGAACATCGTCGGCAAGGCCTTCTTTGTCTGGATGAATTTCGGTAACCTCAGGCGAATCGGCTCCTTCCATTGAGCCGGCGCTTCACCAGGAGAACAACGATGGCCTTCGCAGCGTCGGCAACATCGGGTGCGGTCCGCGCGCGCCCTGCCCAGAGAGGCGTCACCCTGATCGGCCTGCTGTTCTGGGCCATCATCATTGCCTGCGTCGCGTTGGTCGGCCTGAAGGTGCTGCCGACCCTCAACGAGTACTTCACCATCCAGCGCGCGGTCAACAAGGTCGCCAAGGAGGGGGGCAGCACCGTGCCGGAGATCCGGGCCGCCTTCGACCGCCAGAAGGACATCGAATATTCGATCTCGTCCATCAGCGGCAAGGACCTCGAGATCACGAAGGAGAACGAGAAGGTCGTGGTGAAGTTCGCCTACGACAAGGAGCTCGAGCTGATCCAGCCGGTCTTCCTGCTGATCAAGTACCGGGGGCACTCGCAGTGAGGCCGTGCCGCGCCGCCGCCGCCAGGCGCGCGGCGCGGTCGGCGACGCCGTGAGCGACATCCCCGCCGCCTTCGACTCGCTGCAGGTCCGTCTCGGGCACCGCTTCGCGCAGGTCGGCCTGCTGGGCCGGGCGCTGACCCACAAGAGCTTCGGCGCCGACAACAACGAACGGCTCGAGTTCCTCGGCGACGCGGTGTTGTCGGCCGCCATCTCGGGCCTGCTGTTCGAGCATTTCGGCCAGTCCGGCGAGGGCGACCTGACCCGGGTGCGTGCCCACCTGGTGCGCGAGGAGATGCTGCACCGCCTGGCGCTGGATCTCGGCCTGCCGGCCCTGCTGCGCCTGAGCGAGGGCGAGGCGCGCAGCGGCGGCGCCCGGCGTCCGTCGATCCTGGCCGACGCGGTGGAGGCCTTGATCGCCGCGGTCTACCTCGACGGCGGCTTCGCGTCGGCGCAGGCCCTGGTCGAGCGCCTCTTCACGCCGCTGGTCGCCAGCACCGCGGCCGAAGCCTGGACGCGCGACCCCAAGACCGAATTGCAGGAATGGCTGCAGGCCCGCCGCCAGCCGGTGCCCGGATATCGCATCGAATCGACCCGCGGACGCCAGCATGAGCAGATGTTCACCGTGGTCTGCAGCATCCCGTCGCGTTCGCTCGAAGTTCGCGGTGAAGGGCGGTCCCGGCGTGCCGCCGAGCAGGAGGCCGCCCGTGCGGCGCTGGCTACACTGAAGCCAGACGAAACCGAGCGCCCATGAACGACAGCACCACCGCCGCCCCTGCTGCGGGCGCAGAGATGCCCGAGCAGCGCTGCGGCCTCGTGGCGATCGTCGGCCGGCCCAATGTCGGCAAGTCGACCCTGCTCAACGCCCTGGTCGGGCAGAAGGTCAGCATCACCTCACGCAAGGCGCAGACCACGCGCCACCGCATCACCGGCATCCGCAGCGCCGACGCGGCGCAGTTCGTGTTCGTCGACACCCCCGGCTTCCAGACCCGCCACACCGTCAAGGGCGCCGGTGCGCTGAACCGCAACCTGAACAAGACCGTCCAGTCGGTGATGGGCGACGTGGACGTGGTGCTGTTCGTCGTCGAGGCCGGCCGCTTCGGGCTCGACGATGCCAAGGTGCTATCGCTCGTGCCGCCGGGCAAGCCGACGCTGCTGGTCGCGAACAAGCTCGACCTGGTGCGCCGTCGCGCCGAACTCGCGCCCTGGCTCAAGAGCATGCAGGAGCGCCATCCGTTCGCCGAGTTCGTGCCGCTGGCGGCCACCAGCCCCGACGACGTGCGGCGCCTGCTCCAGATCGTCCAACCCTACCTGCCCGAGCAGCCGTGGTTCTACGACGAGGAGGCCCTGACCGATCGCAGCGAGCGCTTCCTCGCCAGCGAGATCATCCGCGAGAAGCTGTTCCGGCTGACCGGGGACGAGCTTCCCTACACGTCGACCGTGGTGATCGACGAGTTCAAGGAAGAGGGCGCGCTGCGCCGTATCGCCGCCACCATCATCGTCGAGCGCGAGGCCCACAAGGGCATGGTCATCGGCGACAAGGGGGAGCGCCTGAAGCGCATCGGCACTGATGCGCGCGTCGAGCTCGAGCGCCTGATGGACGGCAAGGTCTTCCTCGAGATCTGGGTCAAGGTGCGTTCCGGCTGGGCCGACGACGAGGCCCGCCTCAAGAGCTACGGCTACGAGTGAGAGCCGCCGCGTCGCGCGTCGCCGGCGCCACCCCGCAGGCTGCCCGTGGCGGCCGTGCTGCGGCCCCGGCGCTGCAGCCGGCCTACCTGCTGCACCGCTACGACTGGAGCGAATCCAGCCTGATCCTCGACCTGTTCACCCGCGAGCACGGCCGCGTGGCGGTCGCGGCCAAGGGAGCGAAGCGGCCCTACTCCCAGCTGCGCGCGGTGCTGCTGCCGTTCCAGCGGTTGCAGGTGGCCTATGGTGTGCGGCGCCCTCGGGAGGGCGACGGCGGCGAGGTGCAGCCGCTGAAGACCGCCGAATGGGCCGGCGGCCCGGCGATGCTCGGCGGCGCGGCGCTGCTGACCGGCTTCTACCTCAACGAACTGTTGATGAAGCTGCTGGCCCGACAGGACCCGCACCCGGCCCTGTTCGACGCCTATGCGCACACGTTGCCGGCGCTGGGGGCGAGCGACGATGCGCGGGTCGCGGCGGCGCTGCGCGGCTTCGAGCTGGTGCTGCTGCGCGAGATCGGCCTGCTGCCCGAACTCGGCCGCGTCACGCTGACTCAGCAGCCGCTGGGCGGCGGCGTTCGGCATGCGCTGAAGGCCGAGTCCGGCCTGGTGGCCGCAGCCGCGGGCGAGGTGGGCCTGGCGGCGGACGACTGGCGGGCCCTGCAGGCCGCGCTCGATGCCGACGATCTGGCGGCGCTGCAGCGCGCCTGCCTGCCGGTGCTGGCCGACCTCAAGCCGATGCTGCGCAACCTGCTTCACTATCATCTGGCCACGCCGGTGCTGCGCACGCGGCAGTTGATGATGGACCTGCAGAACCTCGACCGCTGACGAGCTGACGTTTCGATGAATCCGCTGATCTCCTCCGGCCATGCTTTCCACGCCGCGACGACCGCGCTGTCGGTCAACCTGAACAAGGTTGCGCTGCTGCGCAACACGCGGCCGCTGACGATCCCGAGCGTCACGCGTGCCGCCCGCATCGCGATCGACGCGGGGGCGCACGGCATCACCGTGCACCCGCGGCCCGACCAGCGCCACATCCGCACCCACGACGTGCACGACCTGGCCGAGATGCTGAAGCAGGAGCATCCGCACATCGAATACAACATCGAAGGCAATCCCTTCCACAACCTGATGGACCTTGTGCGTGTGGTGCGTCCGCACCAGGCCACCTTCGTGCCCGACAGCGTCGAGCAGTCCACCTCCGACCACGGCTGGAGCCTGCCCGAGGACAACGAGGCGCTGAGACCGCTGATCGACGAATGCCATGCGCTCGGCGTGCGCGTCAGCCTGTTCATGGACCCGCTGCCCGAGGCGATGGCCCAGGCCCGTGCCATCGGGGCCGACCGCGTCGAGCTCTACACCGAGGCCTATGCGCGCTCGCATGCCGAAGGCGCCGGCACGCCGCAGCATGCCGCGCTGCTGGCCTGCTACACCGCCAGCGCCGAGGCCGCGCTGGGCGTCGGCCTTGGGCTCAACGCCGGCCACGACCTGAACCGCGACAACCTGACCGCCTTCCTCCGCGCCGTGCCCGGCGTGCTGGAGGTGTCGATCGGCCACGCGCTGATCGCCGACGCGCTGGAACTGGGGCTGGCCGAGACGGTGCGCGACTACCTGCGCTGCATCCACCGCGCCCACGCGTAGCCCCGGCATGATCTTCGGGATCGGCACCGACATCTGCGACATCCGTCGCCTGCGCGCGACCTATGCACGTCGCGGCGAGCGCTTTGCGGAGAAGGTGCTGGGCCCGCAGGAGCTCGAGGTGTTCCGCTACCGCCTGGCCAAGGTGGAGGCGCGGGGCCTCAGCTACCTGGCCACGCGCTTCTCGGCCAAGGAGGCCTTCTCGAAGGCGATCGGCACCGGCATGCGCACGCCGATGAGCTGGCGTGCCTGCCAGATCCTCAACGCGCGCAGCGGCAAGCCGGAGATCCGCCTGCACGGACCGCTGGCCGCCTGGTTCGAGGCACAGGGCCTGCGCGCCCACGTCAGCGTCACCGACGAAACCGACTACGCGGCGAGCTTCGTCGTGGTCGAGACCCAGGAAACCTAGATGAACCACGCCCCCATCGTCCTCGACATCGCGGGGACCGCGCTCGATGCCAACGACCGGCGCCGCCTGCGTCACCCGCTGGTCGGCGGGCTGATCCTGTTCGCCCGCAACTGGCAGCACCGCGCCCAGCTGACCTCGCTCACCGCGGAGATCAAGGCGCTGCGCCCCGACGTGCTGGTGTGCGTCGACCATGAAGGCGGGCGCGTGCAGCGCTTCCGCAGCGACGGCTTCACCCACCTGCCGCCGATGCGGGCGCTGGGCGAACGCTGGATGCAGGATGCACTGGCCGCCACCGATGCCGCCACCGCCTGCGGCTACGTGCTGGCCGCCGAACTGCGTGCCTGTGGCGTCGATTTCAGCTTCGCGCCGGTGCTCGACCTCGACCACGGGCCGAGCGGCGTGATCGGCGACCGTGCCTTCCACCGCGATCCGCGCGTGGCCACGCTGCTGGCCAAGAGCCTGATGCACGGCCTGCTGCTGGCCGGCATGGCGAGCTGCGGCAAGCATTTCCCGGGGCACGGCTACGTGGCCGCCGATTCGCACACCGAGGTACCGGTCGATCGCCGCACGCTGCGCCAGATCCTCGGCGACGATGCCCGGCCCTACGAGTGGCTCTCCACCTCGCTCCCCAGCGTGATGCCGGCGCACGTGATCTACCCGAAGGTCGATGCGCGGCCCGCCGGCTTCTCGCCGCGCTGGCTGCAGGACATCCTGCGCGGCCGGCTCGGCTTCACCGGCGCGATCTTCAGCGACGACCTCAGTATGCAGGGCGCGACCGTCGCCGGCACGCCTACCGAGGCCGGCATCGCCGCGCTGAACGCCGGCTGCGACCTGGTGCTGCTGTGCAACCAGTCTCTCGACGGCGGCGCACCGCTCGATGCGCTGATCGACGGGTTGGAGACGGCGCTCGAGCGTGGCCGCTGGCAGGCCAGCGCCGACAGCGAGGCGCGCCGCCTCGACCTGCTGCCGCAGGCGGCGCCGTTGCCCTGGGACGAGCTGATGCACCACGCGCCCTACCAGCGCGCGCTCGACCAACTGCCCTGAGGGGATGCCGTGCCGCCGGTACCGCGGCCCATGAAAAAACGCCCCCGGGCCGCGAAGACTCGGGGGCGTTGTCCTCCGCCCTGGCGCGGGCTCAGCGGCCTTCGAACGGCAGCTTGATCTGCGACAGGTCCTTGCGCGTCTCCACCAGCACCAGCGGGCCGTCGTCGATGGCAACCACCGGCTTCGGCTCGCGCGGCACATGCACCGGCTTCGGTGCATCGGCCATCGCCTGCTGCACCGCGCGAACCTTGTCCGCGTCGGAGTTCACCCACTGCAGGCCTGCGCTGGTGGCCACCGCGGCGAGGTCGTCGATCGGCAGCGCGTAGGGCGGCAAGGCGGCGGCAGCCGCAGGCGGCGCAGCATCGGCGACCGGTTCGATCGCGACCGGCGCGGGTGCCGGTGCGCGCGCCACCACCGGTGCAGCGACCGGCACCGAGGCGGGCGGCGTGGCCACGGGAGGCCTGGACACCACGTCGGCCAACGCCTGCAACGCGACGTCCGCGGGCTGCGGCGGCGTGGGCGCCGCGACGGCCGGCTCTGCCGCAGCGGTGGGCTCGGCGGTCGGGGTAGCTTCCCACCAGGGCTTGACGGTGTCGGCCGCGCTGGATGACGCCGCAGCGTCGTCGCCACCGGCCACATCGCTCAGCGGCGCTGCGGCGACCGGCGCGCCGTTGTCGCCCTCGCCGCGCTCGCGGCGACCGCGGCCGCCCCGGCGCCGGCGGCGCGGCTCGCCGCCTTCGCCGGCGGTCTCGTCGTCCGGTGCGGCCTCGCCTTCGGCACGCGGCGGCAGGCTGTCTTCGTCGGTGCTCGGTGCAGCGTCGACGGCGGCGCCTTCGACCGCGCCTTCGGGCGCATCGCTGCGGGCCTCGTCACGCTCACCGCGACCGCGGCCACCGCGGCGGCGGCGGCGGCGTGCGCCTTCACCTCCCTCCGCATTTTCCGTGGCGTCGGCTGCAGCCACGCCCTCGGCAGCCAGAGGCAGTGTCAGGTCCTCGGCCGCCGATGCGGGGGCCGATTCCGGACGCGGGCCGCGGCGCGGCTCATTGCGCGGCGGGCGGTCGGCGCTCAGGCCGGCCGTCTCAGCGACAGCACCTTCCGGGCGCTCGCTGCGGCGGCCTCGGCCGTCGCGTTGTTCTCCCGCACCACCGCCACGGCGGTTGCGGTCCTCGCCCCGTTCACCGCGTTCGCCACGGGCTTCGGTGCGTTCGCCGCGCTGGCCATCGCGTCCGCCGCGGCGACCGCGGCCCCCGTCGCGCTGGCCATCGCGTCCGCCTTCACGGGCCGGCTTCGCCGGCTGTGCGGCAGGCGCGCTGACCGCGGGTGCGGCGGCCGGCGGCACGTCGCCGCCGAAGAGTTTCTTCAACCAGCCGAAGAACCCACCGCCGCCCGCGTCGCGGCTGGCAGGCACCGGTGCCGCCACGACCGGCGGCGCTGCGGCCACCGGCGCCTTGGCCACCGGTTCCGGTTTCGGCGCGGCCACCGGGGCGGGCAGATCAGGCAGCACGCCTTTGATCACCGGTTCCTGCTTGGCCTTGGCCTTCTCGCGCCGGGTGATGCCGACCTCGTCGTCCGGCTCCTCGATCATCGTGTAGCTGGCCTGCAGGTTCTCCAGACGGGGGTCGTCGTGACGCAGGCGCTCGAGCTTGTAGTTCGGCGTCTCGAGGTGCTTGTTGGGCACCAGCAGCACGGTGGTGCGCTGACGCAGCTCGATCTTGGTGATCTCGGTGCGCTTCTCGTTGAGCAGGAAGGACGTGACCTCCACCGGCACCTGCACGTGCACGGCGGCGGTGTTCTCCTTCATCGACTCTTCCTGGATGATGCGCAGGATCTGCAGCGCGGAAGACTCGGTGTCGCGGATGTGGCCGGTGCCGTTGCAGCGCGGGCAGGTGATGTGGCTGCCTTCGCTGAGCGCCGGGCGCAGGCGCTGACGGCTCAGTTCGAGCAGGCCGAACTTGCTGATCGAGCTGAACTGCACACGCGCGCGGTCGGTGCGCAGCGCGTCGCGCAGGCGGGTCTCGACCTCGCGGCGGTTCTTGCTCTCCTCCATGTCGATGAAGTCGACGACGATCAGGCCGCCCAGGTCGCGCAGCCGCATCTGGCGCGCGATCTCGTCGGCCGCCTCGAGGTTGGTGCGCGTCGCGGTCTCCTCGATGTCGGAGCCGCGCGTCGAGCGCGCCGAGTTCACGTCGACCGATACCAGCGCCTCGGTGTGGTCGATCACGATCGCGCCGCCCGAGGGCAGGTTCACCGTGCGCGAGAACGCGGTCTCGATCTGGTGCTCGATCTGGAAGCGGCTGAACAGCGGCGCGTCATCCTTGTAGCGCTTGACCCGCGAGGCCGATTCCGGCATCACGTGGTTCATGAACTGCTGGGCCTGCTCGTAGATGTCGTCGGTGTCGATCAGGATCTCGCCGATGTCGGCGTGGAAGTAGTCCCGGATCGCACGGATCACCAGCGAGGACTCCTGGTAGATCAGGAAGGCGCCCTTGCCCGCCTTGGCCGCGCCATCGATGGCGCTCCACAGCTTGAGCATGTAGTTCAGGTCCCACTGCAGCTCGGGGGCGCTGCGCCCGATGCCGGCGGTGCGCGCGATCAGGCTCATGCCCTTGGGGTACTCGAGCTGGTCGAGGTTCTCCTTGAGCTCCTCGCGGTCCTCGCCCTCGATGCGGCGCGACACGCCGCCGCCGCGCGGGTTGTTGGGCATCAGCACCAGGTAGCGCCCGGCCAGGCTGACGAAGGTGGTCAGCGCCGCGCCCTTGTTGCCGCGCTCCTCCTTCTCGACCTGCACCAGCAGCTCGGTGCCGTTGGAGATCACGTCCTGGATCTTCGCGTCGCGGACGGTCACGCCTTCCTTGAAGAACTGCTTGGAGATCTCCTTGAACGGCAGGAAGCCGTGGCGGTCCTCGCCGTAGTCGACGAAGCAGGCCTCCAGCGACGGCTCGACGCGGGTGACGACGGCCTTGTAGATGTTGCCCTTGCGCTGTTCGCGCCCCTCGATCTCGGTCTCGAAGTCGAGCAGTTTCTGCCCGTCGACGATCGCCAGGCGCCGTTCTTCCGATTGCGTGGCATTGATCAGCATGCGTTTCATGTGCACTCCTTCGTGCGGGAGGCCAGGGGCCCGCCCGCACACGAATCCGACCAGGCCCGTCGCCGGGCACGGCCTGTCGATGCACGAAACAGCGTGGAGGAACCGGAAGGAATCGCCCTGGACTCGACCGCTCACCACGCCCGTCAGGGCGCTGCGGCGCTCAAGCGTTGGCGCGTGCGTCCGCGTGGGTCTGGATGGGCTTGCCACGGGCCGGGCCGTGGCGTGGCGCGCTCCTTCCGCACACGCGCGGGCCGACGCGCAGCGACGGGGCTGCGGGCGATCGGAGCGCGAAGGGGAGGGGGCGGGCCGAAGACATCCGGGACATCACGGGGCGCGGGGGGCAGCTCGCCGGTGCCTGGGGCACCTCCGGTCTGCCACCGGAAAACCTTGTTGGTTGGTTCGTACTACGCTGGCTCTGCCGCCGCCTCGCGCCGCCTGCCGCTCACCTTGGGAGCCGGCCCGGCCGCTCGACGCGGCGTTGCATCACCGAATACCTGCCGCCGATCCGGCTGCAGGGCCCACGCCACGGCGAAGTGACCGCTAAACTCAAGCAAATCAATCACTTACGGCGCACACGTGGTGCAACGCATTATAGGAGGCAAAGCGGCCCCGGCGCGCAAGGCCTCGCGAGCCCCGGTGGCTGCCCCGCACCCGGTCGCCAGCCCGGCCGCGCGACCACCGCCGGCCCCCGCGGTGAGACACCTGACGGTCGGCGAAGACGGCGCCGGCCAGCGGCTCGACAACTACCTCGTCAAGACGCTCAAGGGCGTGCCGAAGACGCACGTCTACCGCATCATCCGCAGCGGCGAGGTGCGGGTGAACCGGGGCCGCGCCGCCGCCGACACGCGGCTCGCGGCCGGCGATGAACTGCGCCTGCCGCCGGTGCGGATGGCCACCCCGGCCGAGCGCGAGGCTGCGCCGCCCCGCGAGTTCCCGGTCGTTCACGAGGACGAGCACCTGCTGGTGATCGACAAGCCGGCCGGCGTGGCCGTGCACGGCGGCAGCGGCGTGAGCTTCGGCGTCATCGAGCAGCTGCGCCGGGCCCGGCCGCAGGCGAAGTTCCTGGAGTTGGTGCACCGCCTCGACCGCGAGACCTCCGGCCTGCTGCTGCTCGCCAAGAAGCGCAGCGCACTCACGCGTCTGCAGGACCAGTTCCGCGCGCGCGAGACCGGCAAGACCTACGCCGCGCTGGTGCCCGGGGCCTGGCCGGCCCGGCACAAGGTGATCGACGCGCCGCTGCACAAGTACCTCGACGGGGCCGGCGAGCGCCGGGTGCGCGTCACCGGCGCGGACGACGAGGACGGCCAACGTTCGATCACGCTGGTGCAGGTGGCCGCCGCCTACGCCGGCTACACCCTGCTCGACGTGACCATCAAGACCGGCCGCACCCACCAGATCCGCGTGCACCTCGCGCACGCCGGCCACGCCATCGTCGGTGACGACAAATACGGCGACTTCGCGCTGAACAAGGCCTTCGCCCGCGGCGAGGCCGTGCCGGCGGTGAAGTTCGACCGCATGTTCCTGCACGCGCGGCGGCTGCGCTTCGAGCACCCCGCGAGCGGCGAGACGATCGAGCTCGAGGCCGCCCTGCCGGCAGAATGCCGGCTCCTCCTGACAGCCCTGCCGCGCGTCGCGGCCCCACCGCCCCCTCCATGAGCGCATTCCGCCCCCGCCAGTTCGACCTCGTCGTGTTCGACTGGGACGGCACGCTGTACGACTCCACCGCGCTGATCGTCAAGTGCATCCAGGCGGCCGCCGCCGACCTCGGCACCGAGGTGCCGGGCGACACCCAGGCCGCCTACGTGATCGGCATGGGCCTGCAGGAGGCGCTGCAGCATGCCGTGCCCGGCCTGCCGCGCGAGCGCTACCCCGAGCTCGGTCAACGCTATCGGCACCACTACTTCGCGCGGCAGCACGAGCTCAGCCTGTTCGCCGGCGCGCTGGACATGCTGCACGCGCTGAAGGCGCGCCAGCACTGGCTGGGCGTGGCCACCGGCAAGTCGCGCCGTGGGCTCGACGAGGCGCTGCACACGGTGCAGCTCCAGGGTCTGTTCGACGCCACCCGCACCGCCGACGAGACCGCGTCCAAGCCGCATCCGCGCATGCTGCAGGAGCTGATGGCCGAGCTGGGCGTCGCGCCGGCCCGCACGCTGATGATCGGCGACACCACGCACGACCTGCAGCTGGCCGCCAACGCCGGCACGGCCAGCGTCGCCGTCAGCTTCGGAGCGCACGAGCCGGCGGCCTTCGAGACCTACGCGCCGCGCTTCGTGGCCCATTCGACGGCCGAGCTCGACCACTGGCTGCGCGCCCATGCCTGAGCCCGCCGACCCCGGCACCGGCGTGCCGCTGTGCGCCTCGTCCGACCTGGCCGAGGGCGGACGGGCCGTGCTGTTCGACGTGCTCGAGCACGGCCAGCCGCTGCGCGCCTTCGTGCTGCGCGTCGACGGCCAGCTGGTGGCCTACCTGAACCGCTGCGCCCATGTGCCGGTCGAGATGGATTGGCAGGAAGGCGAGTTCCTGGACGGTGACCGCCGCTACATCGTCTGTTCGATCCACGGCGCCACCTACGAGCCGTCCGACGGCTACTGCATCGCCGGGCCCTGTGGCGGTGCGCGCCTCAAGGCCGTTCGCGTGGCGGAGCGCGACGGCCAGGTGAGTTGGTATCCTTCCGCGGACATCCGGCCCGCCTTCGGCGCCGCTTCCACACCGAGCAGTCCATGAGCAGTTTCGACGATCCCGCCGAGCCCACGCTGGGCCCCGCCACGCCCGCCCGCCCCGCGGCCGCCGCCGGCGGCCCCGCGCCCACCAGCGTCGACGGGCGCGTGATCGAGGAGTTCGCGCGTGACTTCCTGAAGGAGCGCCGCAGCGAGCGGCGCTGGCGCGCGTTGCGACGGCTCGCCTGGCTGGTGATCTTCGCGCTCATCGCCTGGGCCCTGATCACGCAGCAGCGCAATGCCGCCGTGCCGAGCGGGCCGCACACCGCGCTGATCGAGATCCGCGGCGAGATCGCCGCAGAGGCGCTGGCAAGCGCCGAGGGCATCAATGCCGCGCTGCGCACCGCCTTCGAGGACGCCGGCGCCCAGGCCGTGGTGCTGCGCATCAACTCGCCCGGCGGCAGCCCGGTGCAGGCCGGCCTCGTGACCGACGAGATCAGGCGCCTGAAGGGGCTGCACGCCGACAAGAAGCTCTATGCGGTGTGCGAGGAACTGTGTGCCTCGGCGGCCTACTACATCGCCGCGGTGGCCGACGAGATCTTCGTCGACAAGGCGTCCATCGTCGGCTCGATCGGCGTGCTGATGGACGGCTTCGGATTCACCGGCACGATGGAGAAGCTCGGCGTCGAACGCCGCCTCATCACCGCCGGCGACAACAAGGGCCTGCTCGACCCCTTCTCTCCGCTGAGCGAGGCCCACAAGGCCTATGCGCAGGCGATGGTCAACCAGATCCACCAGCAGTTCATCAAGGTGGTGAAGGACGGCCGCGGCGCGCGCCTGAAGGAGGCGCCCGAGACCTTCTCCGGCCTGTTCTGGAGCGGCGAGTCGGCGGTGCAGCAGGGTCTGGCCGACCGGCTCGGCAGCCTGGACTACGTGGCGCGCGAGGTGGTCAAGGCCGAAGAGGTGATCGACTACACCCCCAAGGAGAACGTGGCCGAGCGCCTGGCCAAGCGCTTCGGCGCCGCGGTCGGCGCCGGCGCGGCCAAGGCGCTCGCGGGACCGTCGCTGCGCTGACGGCCGGAATTGCCGGCCTGTTCGGCGCTTCGACCGTCCTGCAAGTCTTCCAGAATCCTCCGAGGGCGGCGTTTGCCGCCCGCCCCCCCGCGCACGCGCGGACGCAGCATGGACGGAGACCGGGCGGTGGCCCCGAGCAGGATGACGAACGACCCGATGGCCAGCGGCGGTTTTCCACCGACCCCGCGCGCGCAGCCCGAGCGGCCCGAGCGGTCGCTGGCGGCCTCGCTCGCGCTGCTCGCCGTCCTGCACTTCGTGTTCGCCTACGGCGCGATCCACCTGTCCCGTCAGCCGGGCAGCGTCGCCACGCTCTGGTATGCCAATGCGGTGGTCGCGGTCGTGCTGCTGTCGCGCCGGCGCGCCGAATGGCCGCTGCACCTGCTGGCGATGGCCGTGGCCAATGTCGCCGCCAACCTGTTCAGCGGGCACGCGCCCGGTCTGAGCCTGTCTTTCCTGCTGCCCAATCTGCTGGAGGCCTCGCTCGCGGCTGCACTGCTGCGTCTGGCCGGACCGCCCGCGCGCTGTGTCCAACAGGTCGGAGCGCTGCTGTGGGCGCTGGTGCTGGGGGCCGTCGTGCCGAGTCTCGTCGGCGCCACGATGGGAGCGGCGGTGCTGTCGATGCAGTTCGACGCGCCCGTGGGCTCGCTGTGGTCGGCCTGGTTCGTCGGCACGGTCATCGGTGGCGTGTCGGTGCTGCCGCTGGGCCTGCTGCTGCTGGCGCGTGGCGGTCGGGCGGTGTGGGCGGCGCTGGCCCGGCCCGCGGTGGCCGCGGTGGTGCTGGTCGCGGTCGCGACCGCGGCCTCGGCCTCGGTGTTCTCGCATTTCCGCTACGTCTACGTGTCCGTCGCGCTGATGCTGGTGGCGGCCGTCGGGGGCTTCGCCGGCGCAGCCACCGGCGGCCTGCTCGCCTCGCTGTCGGTCGGCATCGTCATCGCGCTCGGCCTGTTCCAACCCGGGCCGGGCGAGGGCTGGCTGGAGACGGTGGCCTTCTACCTGCCGGTGGTGCTGACGCTGGTGCCGCCGCTGCTGCTGGCCGCTGCGATGGAGCGCAACCGCCAGCATGTCCACGAGATCGAGGACCGCGAGGCGCAGTTCCGCACGCTGTACGAACGCACGCCGGTGATGATGCACTCGGTCGACGTCGAGCGCCGGCTGGTCGCGGTCAACGACGCCTGGCTGGCCCGCCTGGGCTACGAGCGCTCCGAGGTCCTCGGGCGCCGTTCCACCGAGTTCCTGACCGCCGAGTCTCGCGAGCGCGCGGAGCGGTCGATCATTCCACGCTTCATGCGCGAAGGCGAACTGCGCGACATGGACTACCAGATGGTGACCAGGTCCGGCGAGGTGCTCGACGTGCAGATCTCCGCCATCTGGGAGACCGACGCGCACGGGCAGCCTTTGCGCACGCTCGCCGTTCTGAAGGACGTGACCGAGCAGAAGCGTCTGGCGCTCGAGCTGGCGGCCGAGAAGGAGCGCATCGAGGTCACGCTGCACTCGATCGGCGACGGCGTGATCAGCACCGACGAAGCGGGGCGCATCACCTATCTCAATCCGGTGGCAGAGCAGATGGTCGGTTGCCTGCTCGCGCAGGCCCGGGGCCTGCCGTTCGCGCAGGTCGTCCAGCTGTTCGACCAGGAGAGCGGCGCGCCGCTGCCGAGCCCGGTCGAGCAGTGCCTGCAGGACCGCGAGGTCTATGGCGTGCGGGAAAGCGCGGCGCTGCGGCACCGCTCCGGCCGCGACTACGGCGTGCAGATCTCGGCCGCACCGATCGCGGGGCGTGATGGACGGGTGCTCGGCGCGGTGATGGTGTTCCAGGACGTGACCGAGGCCCGCGGCCTGGCGCAGAAGATGTCCTACCTGGCCCATCACGACGGCCTCACCGGCCTGCCCAACCGCGTGCTGTTCCAGGACCGCGTGCACCAGGCCTGCCAGTCCGGACGCCGGCATGGCCGGCGTTTCGCGGTGATCTTCATGGACCTGGACCACTTCAAGCACGTCAACGATTCGCTGGGCCATGCGGTCGGCGACGAGCTGCTGAAGGCGGTGGCACAGCGGCTCACCGGCGCGCTGCGCGCCAGCGACACCATCTGCCGTCTCGGCGGCGACGAATTCGTGGTGCTGCTGTCCGACCTCGACGACGTCGAGGTCGATGGCGTGGCCGAGGTCGCCAAGAAGATCCTGCGGCAGGTGGCCCAGCCGTGCGTGCTGGGTGGCACCGAGGTCAACGTCGGCGCAAGCCTCGGCATCGCGCTGTTCCCGGGCGATGGCGAAGACCCCGACACACTGATGAAGCGTGCGGATGCGGCCATGTACCGGTCCAAGCGCGAAGGCCGCAACCGCTATCACTTCTTCTCGAAGGCGGTCGACGATGCCGCCTCGGCGCGGCTGCAGCTCGAGGCGGACATGCGCCGCGCGCTCGCGGCGGGCCAGTTCATCGTGCACTACCAGCCGGTGGTCCATGGCCGCACGCGCGATGCGGTCGCCGTCGAGGCCCTGTTGCGCTGGGATCGTGCGGGCCAGGGCCTGCAGAGCCCGGCCGTCTTCATCCCGGTGGCCGAGGAGAGCGGCCTGATCGTGCCGATGGGCCACTGGGTCCTGCGCCAGGCCTGCGAGCAGCTGCGGGCGTGGTCGGGCACCGCGCTCGGCGGCATCTCGGTCGCGGTCAACGTCTCGCCGGTGCAGCTGGCGCAGGCAGATTTCGTCGACACCGTGGCCGACGTGCTGCACGCCACCGGCGTCGACGGCAGCCGTCTCGAGTTCGAGATCACCGAGTCCACGCTGATGCAGGACCCCGAGGCCACGCTGGAGATGCTGCGCCGCCTCAAGGGCCTGGGGGTGCGGATCGCGATCGACGACTTCGGCACCGGCTATTCCAGCCTCGGCCACCTCAAGCGCTTTCCGGTCGACACGCTGAAGATCGACCACACCTTCGTGCGCGACCTCGAGGCCGATGCCGATGACCGCGAACTCGTCCGCGCGATCCTCGCCATGGCCCGCAGCCTGCGGCTGCACGTCGTGGCCGAGGGCGTCGAGACCGAGGCCCAGGCCGCGATCCTGGCCGCGATGGAGTGTCCGGCTTTCCAGGGCTACCTGTTCGCCCGGCCCGCCGGCGCCGCCGTGACGGCGGCGTGGCTGCAGGACCGGGCCGCGACGCTCGCGCGGTGACGCCGGGCGCGCGCCGGATTCAGGGCTGCGGCGGGATGCGCAGCACCTGGCCCGGGTAGATCTTGTCCGGGTGCGTCAGCATCGGCTTGTTGGCCTCGAAGATCACCGGGTACTTGTTCGGCGTGCCGTAGAACTGCTTCGAGATCTTCGACAGGTTGTCGCCCTTCACCACGGTGTAGTACTGCGCCTCGGGCGTGGGCGTCGCCACCGTGAGCCGGTCGTTCACCGCCACCACGTTCTCGACGTTGCCGCAGCACAGCAGCACTTTCTCCTTGGTGGCCTGGTCGGGGGCCTCGCCCGAGACCGTGACCGTCGCGCTGGCACCGTCGAAGCCGACAGCCAGGCCGTCGACCTTCAGGCCCTGCGCCTGGATGTAGCTCACGATGGCGTCGCCGGCAGCCTTGTTCAGCCGCTCCAGGTTCTCGGGACTGGGGGCCTGCTTTGCGGCCTCCTGCGCTGCCTTGGCCTCGCCCTTGCCGAACAGCTTTTCTCCGGCTTCCTTGATGAAACTCATCAGGCCCATGGCGTTGTCCTTTCGTGGTGGATAGAGAAGGGGGAGTGCCGACTCTAAACCCACCGCGACCCGGCGCCGATGAAAGACCGCCTACCCCCGCGGGGCAGGGGGCTCAGGCCGCGTGCAGCAGTCCGCGACGCTCGATGAAGCTCACCACCTCGGCCAGGCCAGCGCGGGTCTTCAGGTTGGTCATCACGTAGGGCCGCGAACTCGCATGGGCCGGCCGCATGCGCTGCGTGTCGGCCTCCATGACGGCCAGGTCGGCGCCGACGTGCGGCGCAAGATCGGTCTTGTTGATGACGAACAGGTCGCTCTTGGTGATGCCGGGGCCGCCCTTGCGCGGGATCTTCTCGCCGGCGGCGACATCGATCACGTAGATCGTCAGGTCGCTGAGCTCGGGGCTGAAGGTGGCCGCGAGGTTGTCGCCGCCGGACTCGATGAACACGATGTCGGCGTTCGGGAACTTCGCCAGCATGCGGTCCACCGCCTCGAGATTGATCGACGCATCCTCGCGGATCGCCGTGTGCGGGCAGCCGCCGGTCTCCACACCCATGATGCGTTCGGGCTCCAGCGCGCCCGACACCGTGAGCAGGCGCTGGTCTTCCTTGGTGTAGATGTCGTTGGTCACGACCACCAGGTCCCAGCGCTCGCGCATGCTCTTGCAGAGCATCTCCACCAGCGTGGTCTTGCCGGAGCCGACGGGGCCGCCGACGCCCACGCGCAGGGGGGGCAGCTTCTTGCTGCGGTGGGGGATCGAATGCAATGCGCTCATGGCGGTGATGATGCACGAAGCGCGCCACCGGCCACGCCGTGGCCCCGCTCGCTCAGGAGCGGAACAGCCGCGAGTACTGTGTCTCGTGGCGGGCCGACAGCACCGCGAGCATTGGCGTGAAGGCCATGCGTTCGCCGTCACGCAGCACGAGCGCCGCGTCCACGGTCGCGGGGATGGCCTCGACCAGCGCACCGAGCATGCGCTGGCCGGCGCTCTGGCCCAATGGCACCGCCTTGATCGCCGCCTGCACCATGTTCTCGGCCCAACCGAAGGCGTAGGCCAGCGCCACCTCGCGCAGGCTCGCGGGCGTGCCGGCCGCGGCCAGCGCGAACGCCACCGGATAGCTGGGCGCGGGCGGCAGCGCGAGCAGGCGCGCCAGGGCTGCAGCGTCGGTGCCGGGCCGCTGCTGCAGCCAGGCACCGAGCGAGCGGCCCATCTGCTCGGTCTGCAGCCGCAGCTCGGCGCTCTCGCGGGTGGACAACAGCCAGTCGTTGAGTTCCCGCACCCGCGTCGCGTCGCCGCGCCGCCAGGCCGCCACGGCCTGGGCCACCACCGCCAGCTCGCCACGCCCGAGGCCCAGCAGCAGCTGATCGAGCAGCCAGGCCTGTGCCGTGGCCTCGTCGCTCACCAGGCCGGCCTCGACCGCCGGCTCCAGGCCCTCGGAATAGCTGAAGCCGCCCACCGGCAGGGCCGGCGAAGCCAGCCACATCAGGGCCAACAGTGTGGCGGCGCCGGTCGGCGCGGCCGGACGGCGCACGCGCGGCATCGCTCAGTGGTGATGGCCGGAGCCGTGATCGTGGTCGTGCCCGCAGCCGGGGCCGTGCACGTGTGGTGCCGGTGCGGCGGCCTTGATGGCCACGCCGACCGGCCGGCCACGCGGCGTCGGCGCCGGGGTGCTGGCCTGCGCGGGTCCGTGGTCGTGGTCGTGCGCGTGATCGTGCCCGGCGTGGCCATGCCCGTGCGCGGCCGCCTCGCCGTAGGCGCCGCTCTCGGGCTCGAACGGCGCCTGCGCCTCGCTGACGATCAGGTGCATGGCGCGCAACATGTCGGCCAGCACATGGTCGGGCTCGAGCTGCAGGCGGTCGGGCTGCAGCTCCAGCGGCACATGGCGGTTGCCGAGGTGGTAGGCGGCGCGCAGCAGGTCGAAGGCCGAGCCGTGTTCGCTGCAATGCCTCACCACCAGCACCGACTGGGGCGCGGCGATCACGCGGACCAGCGAACCGTCCTCGGCCACCAGCACGTCGCCGCCGCGCACCACGCTGCCGCGCGGCAGGAACACGCCGAGCGCGCGGCCCTGCGAGTCGGTGGCATCGAAGCGGCTCTTCTGGCGCACGTCCCAGTCGAGTTCCACCGTCGCGGCGCGCTTCAGCAGCGCGGGTGCGAGGCCCGCGCCGCGCGCGAGCAGTTTGTTGAGGGTCAGCATGGCGCGAGTATGCCCCTGGCTGCGCGCCACCGTAGGCCACGGCCTACAGGCCGACCCGCCGCCGGCCGATGGCGGCGACGGCCCGGCCGCGTCACGCTCGCAGTTCGCGCCCGCCCCTCCGCGCCGCGCGCCGCCGAGATCCGATGCCGACCCGTTTCCCGTCCCTGCTGCGCCGTCTGGCGATCGTCTTGCTCGCGCTGGCGATCGCGCTCGCGGTCGCGTGGATCGTGCCCTGGAAGCTCAACCCGCTGCGGGGCTGGATCGGTGAGCGGGTGCAGGCGGCCACCGGCCGCACGCTGGTGATCGACGGCGACCTGTGGTGGCGCTTCGGTCGCCATGGACGGCTCACCGCGGAGGGCCTGCGGATCGGCAACCCGGCCTGGGCCGGGCGCGCCGATTTCCTGCAAGCGCGCCGCGTCGAGCTTGAGGTGGCACTGTGGCCGCTGCTGCGCGGGCGCATCGTGCTGCCGCACGTGCGCGCCGAGCAGCCCGACCTGTGGCTGGAGCGCGCGCCGGACGGCCGCCGCACCTGGCGGCTGGAGCGCGCGCAGAACGACGGGAAGCGCACCCTGTTCCTTGGCAGCGTGGCGCTGGACCGCGGCGTCGTCACCTATGCCGAAACCGCGCGGCGCGCCGAGGTGCGCTTCGCGGTGCAGACCCGCGTCGACGGGGGTCGCCCGCGCCTGCAGGCGGAGGCCAGTGGCCGCTGGAACGACCTGCCGGTGAAGGGCCGCGCGGAAGGCGACGAGGTGCTGCAGCTGCGCAACGAGGACCAGCCCTATGCCTTCGAGCTCGACGGGCGCATCGGCGGCACCGCGATCGCCGCGAACGGCAGCATCGTGCGGCCGCGCGAGCCGCAGCGCGCCGACCTGCGGATCGAGCTCGCCGGCAGCTCGCTCGGCGAATGGCACCGCATTGCCGGAGTCGGCCTGCCCGACACGCCTCCCTACAAGACCGAGGGACGGCTGCGCTTCGATGGCACACGCTGGACCTACGAGGACTTCAAGGCGGTTGTCGGCCGCAGCGACCTCGGCGGCCGTGTCGCCTTCGAGCGCCGTGCGCCGCGCTCGCTGTTCAGCGGCGAGCTGGTGTCGAGCTCGCTCGACCTGGCCGATTTCGGCCCGGTGATCGGCAAGGCACGCCCGGCCGCAAGAAGGGCCGTGCCGGCCACGAGCGCGAAGAAGACACCGGCCGCCGCGGCCGCCGCGTCCGCTGCGTCGGCGCCGTCGTCCGACGGCCCGCGCCGCGTGCTGCCCCAGCAGCGCTTCGACGCCGACAAGTGGGGCACGCTCGACGCCGAGGTGCATTTCGTCGGCCAGGAGGTGCGCAACCTCGGCAGCTTCCCGATCGGCAAGCTCGACTTCCGCGTGAAGATGGACGATCGTCGCCTGACGCTCTCGCCGCTGCTGCTGCAGCTCGGCGGCGGGCGGCTCGACGGCGACCTGCACATCGACGGCCGCGTGCAGCCGATGGCGGCGCAGCTCGACCTGAAGCTGCGCCGCCTGCAGCTCGACACGCTGCTGCCGCAGCTGCGCAGCACCAAGAGCGCGCTGGGCGCGATCAACGGTCGGCTCGTGCTCGCCGGCCAGGGCCAGTCGTTCGCCCAGATGCTGGGCAGCGCCGATGGCGAGGCCCAGCTCGCGATGGGCCGCGGGCAGGTCAGCAACCTGCTGCTCGAGTTGCTGGACCTCGACGCCTACGAGGCACTGAGCTTCCTGGTGCGAGGTGACCGCTCGGTCGAGGTGCGCTGCGCGCTGGTCGACGTCGGCTTCCAGCGCGGGCAGATGAGCACGCGCGCCGCGGTGTTCGACACCGTGGACACGGTGATCGAGGCGCGCGGCCGGGCCGACTTCACGAACGAGCAGCTCGACCTGCGCGTCACGCCCACGGCCAAGGACCTGAGCCCGCTGAGCGCCCGCGTGCCGTTCGACGTGAAGGGCCCGTTCGCGAAGCCGCAGGTGTCGCCCGACAAGGCGCGACTGCTGGCGCGCGGCGGTGGCGCATTGCTGCTCGGACTGATCAACCCGCTCGCCGCGATCATCCCGCTGATCGAGACCGGCCCCGGCGAGGACCGCGACTGCCGGGCCCTGATGGCGCGCGCCACACAGGAGGGTCTGCCGCCCGGGGCCCCGCCGGGGCCCGCGGATCAGAAGAGGAAATAGCGCTGCGTCATCGGCAGGGCGGTGGCCGGCTCGCAGGTCAGCAGCTGGCCGTCGGCGCGCACCTGGTAGGTCTGGGCGTCGACCTCCATGCGCGGCAGGTAGGCGTTGTGCACCATGTCGCCCTTCTTGACGGTGCGGCACTGCTTCACCGCCGAGAGCGGCTTGCGCAGGCCGTACACGCTGCCCACCTCCGAGGCCAGCGCGGCCTGGCTCACGAAGCTGAGCGAACCGCGCGTGAGCGCGCCACCGAAGGCACCGAACATCGGCCGGTAGTGCACCGGCTGCGGCGTCGGGATGCTGGCGTTGGCATCGCCCATCAGCGCCGACGCGATGAAGCCGCCCTTCATCACCAGCGAAGGCTTCACGCCGAAGAAGGCCGGCCGCCAGAACACCAGGTCGGCCCACTTGCCGACCTCGATGCTGCCGACCTCGTGGCTGACGCCGTGTGCGATGGCCGGGTTGATCGTGTACTTGGCCACGTAGCGTTTGGCGCGGCCGTTGTCGTGGCGCTCCGGGTCGCCCGGCAGCTTGCCGCGCTGGACCTTCATCTTGTGCGCGGTCTGCCAGCAGCGCAGCACCACCTCGCCGACGCGACCCATGGCCTGCGAGTCCGAGCTGAACATGCTGATCGCGCCCAGGTCGTGCAGGATGTCCTCGGCCGCGATGGTCTCGCGGCGGATGCGGCTCTCGGCGAAGGCCAGGTCCTCGGCGATCGCCGCGTCGAGGTGGTGGCAGACCATCAGCATGTCGACATGCTCGTCGAGCGTGTTGACGGTGTAGGGCATCGTCGGGTTGGTGGAGGACGGCAGGAAGTTCGCTTCGCCCACCACGCGCAGGATGTCGGGCGCGTGGCCGCCGCCGGCGCCCTCGGTGTGGAAGGCGCACAGCGTGCGGCCCTTGGTCGCGCCGATGGTGTCCTCGACGAAGCCCGACTCGTTCAGCGTGTCGCTGTGGATCGCCACCTGCACGTCGCCCTCGTCGGCCACCGACAGGCAGCAGTCGATCGCGGCCGGCGTCGTGCCCCAGTCCTCGTGCAGCTTGAGGCCGATCACACCGGCCTCGACCTGCTGGCGCAGTGCCTCGGGGCGGCTCGCGTTGCCCTTGCCGAAGAAGCCCAGGTTCATCGGGAAGGCGTCGGCCGCCCGCAGCATGTTGGCGATGTTCTCCGGCCCCGGCGTGCAGGTGGTCGCGAAGGTGCCGGTGGCCGGCCCGGTGCCGCCGCCGAGCATGGTGGTCACGCCGCTGGAGAGCGCCTCCTCGATCTGCTGCGGGCAGATGAAGTGGATGTGGCAGTCGATGCCGCCGGCGGTCACGATCAGGCCCTCGCCTGCGATCACCTCGGTGCCCGGGCCGATGACGATGTCGATGCCCGGCTGCACGTCCGGGTTGCCGGCCTTGCCGATCGCGGCGATGCGCTGGCCGCGCAGGCCGATGTCGGCCTTCACGATGCCCCAGTGGTCGAGGATCAGCGCATTGGTCACCACGCAGTCCACCGCGTCGTGCGGCCCGGGGCCGTTGGGCCGCTGGCTCTGGCCCATGCCGTCGCGGATGACCTTGCCGCCACCGAACTTCACTTCTTCTCCGTAGCCGCCGGCGCGCAACGTGTAGTCGGCCTCGACCTCGATAACGAGTTCGGTGTCGGCCAGCCGCACGCGGTCGCCCACCGTCGGTCCGTACATCTCCGCGTAGGCGCGGCGTCCGATGGTGGCCATGTCAGAGCTTTCCTTGCACGAGGCCGCGGAAGCCGTAGACCGTGCGGTCGCCGGCGTAGTCGACCAGCTCGACAGTGCGCTGCTGGCCGGGCTCGAAGCGCACTGCGGTGCCCGAGGCGATGTTGAGCCGCATGCCGTGGGCCGCGGCGCGGTCGAAGCGCAGCGCGCCGTTGGTCTCGGCGAAGTGGTAGTGCGAGCCGACCTGGATCGGCCGGTCGCCACCGTTCTCGATCACCAGCGTCAGCGTGCGGCGATCGGGGTTCAGCACATGGTCCGGTCCGTCGGACGGCAACAGCTCTCCAGGCGTCATGTGAGCGGCCTCATGCAATGGGTTGGTGCACGGTCACCAATTTGGTGCCGTCCGGGAAGGTCGCCTCGACCTGGATGTCCGGGATCATCTCGGCCACGCCGTCCATCACGTCGGCCCGGGTCAGCACCTGCTGGCCCGCGCTCATCAGCTGGGCCACGCTCTGCCCGTCGCGGGCGCCTTCCAGGATCGCGGCGGTGATCAGCGCCACGGCCTCCGGGTGGTTGAGCTTCAGGCCCCGGGCCCGGCGCCGTTCGGCCAGCAGCGCGGCGGTGAAGATCAGCAGCTTGTCTTTCTCGCGGGGCGTCAGGTCCATGGCGGGGCGCTGTGAGCAGGATGGATGCCATGCTAGTGCACCGGCGTCCGGGCCGGCTGGTGCGGTTCTTGATCGGTGAGGTACAACCCTGCTGCCCATGCCGTCCCACCCCGCCGCCCTGCCGCCTGCTTCCGACACGCCGCCCGCCGCGCCGGTGCAGCGCGTGATCAAGCTGCGCCGCGACTACAACAGCTGGGTCGCGCGCGAGACCATGGAGGACTACGCGCTGCGCTTCACGCCGCGCGCCTTCCGCAAGTGGTCGGCCTGGCGGGTGGCCAACACCGCCATCGGCGGCGCCGCGTCCTTCCTGGTGCTGGAGGCGGTGGGGGCCACGCTGCTGGTCCAGCACGGCTTCGTCAACGCGGCGCTGGCGATCCTGGTGACCGGCCTGGTGATCTTCCTGGCCGGGCTGCCGGTCAGCGTCTACGCGGCGCGTCACGGCGTCGACATGGACCTGCTGACGCGCGGCGCCGGTTTCGGCTATATCGGCTCCACGCTCACCTCGCTGATCTACGCGAGCTTCACCTTCATCTTCTTCGCGCTCGAGGCCGCGGTGATGGCGTATGCGCTGGAGCTGGCCTTCGATATCCCGCCGGCCTGGGGCTACCTGATCTGCGCGGTGGTCGTGATCCCGCTGGTGACCCACGGCGTCACCGCGATCAGCCGGCTGCAGGTCTGGACCCAGCCGCTGTGGCTGGCGATGCTGGTCGCGCCCTATGTCTACGTGTTCGCCGAGAACCCGGGCGTCGTCGACGGCCTGCTCGCGTACGGCGGCGAGAAGGGCGTGGCCGGCTTCTCGTGGCTGCACTTCGGCGCGGCCACCACGGTGGGCATTGCGCTCATCACGCAGATGGGCGAGCAGGCCGACTACCTGCGCTTCATGCCGGAGAAGCGCGCCGGCCAGCGCGGCCGCTGGTGGCTGGGCGTGCTGGTCGGCGGGCCGGGCTGGGTGCTGCCGGGCGTGCTGAAGATGCTGGGCGGCACGCTGCTGGCGTGGCTGGCCATCAGCCACATGGTGCCGCTGGACCGCGCGGTCGACCCCAACCAGATGTACCTCGCGGCCTACGAGCACGTGTTCCCGCACTACGGCCTGGCGGTCGCGGCGACCGCGCTGTTCGTCGTGATCTCGCAGCTCAAGATCAACGTCACCAACGCCTACGCCGGCTCGCTGGCCTGGAGCAACTTCTTCGCGCGCCTCACCCACAGCCACCCGGGCCGCGTGGTGTGGATGGTGTTCAACACCGCGATCGCGCTGATGCTGATGGAGCTCAATGTCTTCCAGGCCATCGGCAGCGTGCTCGGGCTGTACAGCAACGTCGCGATCGCCTGGATGATGGCCGTGGTGGCCGACCTGGTGGTCAACAAGCCACTGGGCCTGAGCCCGCCCGGCATCGAGTTCCGCCGCGCTCACCTCTACGACGTCAACCCGGTCGGCGTGGGTGCGATGGGCATCGCCTCGCTGCTGTCGATCACCGCGCACATCGGCCTGTACGGACCCATGGCGCAGGCCTGGTCGGCGGCCATCGCGATGGTCACCGCCTTCGCCGCCGCGCCGCTGATCGCCTGGGCCACGAAGGGCCGCTACTACATCGCCCGCCAGCCCGAGCCGCTGGCGGCCGGCGACGATGGGCGTTACCCGCGCCTCAGCCGCTGCTGCATCTGCGAGCGTGAGTACGAGCGCGACGACATCGCCTCCTGCCCGGCCTACGGCGGGCCGATCTGCTCGCTGTGCTGCACGCTCGACGCGCGCTGCGGCGACCTGTGCAAGCCGCCCGAGGCCAAGCTCGCCGCGCAGTGGTCGGCGGCGCTGCGGCGCCTGCTGCCGCGCGCCGTGTGGCCCTACATCGACACCGGTCTGGGCCACTACCTGCTGTTGATGCTCACCGTGGTGCCGCTGCTCGGCGGCCTGTTCGCGCTGCTCTACCACCAGGAGCTGCGCACGCTGGCCGCCAGCGGCGCGCCGCTCGCGCCGGCGGTGGCCGGTGCGTTGAAGCTGGGCTTCGTGAAGGCCTTCGCTGCGCTGCTGCTGATCGCCGGGACCGTGGCCTGGTGGCTGGTGCTCACGCACAAGAGCCGCGAGGTCGCACAGGAGGAGTCCAACCGCCAGACCGCCGCGCTGCGCACCGAGATCGAGTCGCACCGCCGCACCGACGCGCAGCTGCAGGAGGCCAAGCTGCAGGCCGAGCGCGCGATGCACCAGGCCGAGCAGGCCAACCGCGCCAAGAGCCGCTACATCACCGCCATCAGCCATGAGCTGCGCACGCCGCTCAACAGCATCCTCGGCTATGCGCAGCTGCTGGAGGAGGACGAGGCGATGCCGCCGCACCGCGCGCAGGCGGTGCGCGTGATCCGCCGCGGCGGGGACCACCTCGCCAGCCTGATCGAGGACACGCTGGACCTGGCGCGCATCGAGAGCGGCAAGCTCGCGCTGGAGGTGCGGCCGCTGCGGCTGTGCGAGGCGGTGCAGGAGCTCGCGCGCATGTTCGAGCTGCAGGCGCGCGCCAAGGGCCTGGTGTTCCGCCACGAGATCGAGGGCCCGGACGTGGTGCGCGCCGACGAGAAGCGGCTGCGCCAGATCCTCATCAACCTGCTCGGCAACGCGGTGAAGTTCACCGCGCAGGGCGAGGTGGTATTCCGCATGCGCTACGCGCGCGAGATCGCGCACTTCGAGATCGAGGACTCGGGCCCCGGCATGACGTCCGATGAGCTGGCGCGCGTGTTCGAACCCTTCGAACGCGGCGGCGCGCTGGCCGGCGGCGGGCACGGCACCGGCATCGGCCTCACCATCGCGAAGATGCTGACCGACCTGATGGGCGGCGAGATGACGGTGCGCAGCACGCCCGGCCGCGGCACCGCCTTCGCGATCCGGCTGTTCCTGCCGCAGGCCAGCGAGGCGACGGTGGCGCCCGCGGTGCGCGTGGCGCGCCGCATCGGCTATGCCGGCGCGCGCCGCAGCGTGCTGGTGGTCGACAACGAGGAGGCCGACCGCGGCCTGCTCGCCACGGTGCTGGAGCCGCTGGGTTTCGCGGTGCGCCAGGCGGCCTCCGGCGAGGCGGCCCTGCGCTTGCTGCGCGCCGGCCCGCCGCCCGACGCCATCCTGATGGACCTGGCCATGCCGGGGCTGGACGGCTGGGCCACGATCCGCCAGCTGCGCGAGGAAGGCCTGTGCGAGGCGCCGGTGGCCATCGTCTCGGCCAATGCCTTCGACCGCGGGCTCGACAACGACGTCGGCGTCACGCCGGCCGACTTCTTCGTGAAGCCGGTGCGCGTGACCGACCTGCTGCAGTGGCTGGGCCAGCGTCTGGCGCTCGAATGGATCGATGCGCCACCGCGCCACGCCACGGCCTCCGGCCCGCCGGCGCTCGCCACGCCGGCCGGTCCGCTGCCGGTCGCCGCGTTTGCGCGCCGCGCCGCGCTCGACGAACTGGCGCGGCTGGGCTACCTGCGCGGCCTGCTCGGCGAGCTGAGCGCGATCGAGGCCGAGGACCCGGCCGCCGCGGCCTGGACCGGCCCGGTGCGCGAGCTGGCCCAGCAGTTCCGCTTCGACGCCATCCGTGCGCTGCTGAATCCCCGAGACGAGGAACCCGAAGATGCTGCCGCGGCCGCCTGACTCTCCCGCCGACCCCAACGTGCCGCGCGGGCCGGAGCGCATGCGCCTCGGCGAGAACAGCGACGTGGTGCTGATCGTCGACGACGTGCCGGACAACGTCTCGGTGCTGCACGATGCGCTCGACGAATCCGGCTACACCGTGCTGGTCGCCACCAGCGGCGAGGCCGCGCTGGAACGCGCCGCCCACGCGCGGCCCGACGTGGTGCTGCTCGACGCGCTGATGCCCGGCATGGACGGCTTCGAGGTCGCGCGTCGGCTCAAGCGCGACGCCGCCACCGCGCACATCCCCATCGTCTTCATGACCGGCCTGGCCGAGACCGAGCACGTGGAGGCGGCGTTCGAGGCCGGCGGCGTGGACTACGTGACCAAGCCGATCCGCCCACGCGAGGTCATCGCGCGCATCGCCGCCCATGTGCGCGGCGCGCGCCAGGCACGGCAGGCGCGCAGCGCGCTCGACGCCTTCGGCCACGCCGTCATCACCGTGCGCGCCGGCGACGGCCGCGTGCTGTGGCAGACGCCGCTGGCGCGCGAGCTGCTGCAGGCGCTGGACGCCACGCGCGAGGCCGGCACCCGCGGCCCGGTGCTCAGCGAGACCCTGCTCGACTGGATGCAGGCGCAGGCGGTGCTGGCAGCCACCGAGCAGACCGGCTACCCCATCGTGCTGGCGCGCGAGGGCCGCCGCGTGAGCTTCGCGCTGCACGAGGCCACCGGCGAGGACGAGTGGCTGCTGGTGCTGACCGAGTCGAACGACCGCGCCAGCATCGAGGGCCTGGCGGTCGCGTTCCGGCTCACCGGCCGTGAGGCCGAGGTGCTGCACTGGGTGGCCCAGGGCAAGACCAACCGCGACATCGGCGACATCCTCGGCACCAGCCCGCGCACCGTGCACAAGCACCTGGAGCATGTGTTCGCCAAGCTCGGCGTCGAGACGCGCACCTCCGCGGCGGCGATGGCGCTCGGCAAGCTCAAGCGCGGCGCTGCCTGAGGTGCCGCGGCCGGGCCTCAGGCGAGGTCGTCGTCGGAGAGCGACTTGAACAGGCGGCCCGCCTGCGCCGCCAGCGTGAGCAGGCCGCACACCAGCACCACGGCGCTGCGCTGCGAGGGCCGCATCCCCGAGTCCCACCAGTAGCTGAAGCCGCCTGCCAGCGTGAACAGGCTGCCGAGCACGAGGAAGGCCATGAACAGCAGCCAGCTCACCCACGGCGCCGGGCGCCAGAACAGCAGGTGGCCCCAGGCGGCCAGCGCCACCAGCACGGCGAAGGTCTTCATCGCGACGTGGCCTCGTCGGCGGAAAGGCCGTTCATGGCAGGCGGCCCCAGCGCAGTGCATGCGCCCATTCGGGCCGTGCGCGCTGCTCCGCCAGCACCGCCATCGCCTCGTGGTCGTAGGGCACCGCCAGCAGCTCGGCCGACCAGCGGCCGTCGTCGCCGCGCTCGGCGATCGCGTAGCGCGCGTCCGGCGCGCCGTTCTCGACGGCGTGCGGCCAGGGCTGCGCGTCGCCGTAGGCCGGCAGGCCCACGCTGCCGGGGTTGAGCAGCAGCTGGCCGCGCCGGCTGCGCAGCAGGCGCGGCGTGTGGGTGTGCCCGCAGCACACCAGCGCCGCACGCACCTCGCCCAGGCGCGCCGCCACCTCGTCGGCCGTCGCGGCGCGCAGTCCCTGCGGCGTCACGGTCTCGAAGAAGTAGACGTCGTCGTGCACCGGCGTGCCGTGGCACAGGAAGGCGTCGTCGTCGGCCAGCGCGTGCCGGTGCGTCAGCGTGCGCAGCCAGTCGAGTTCGGCCGTGCCCAGCATCGCATGCGCATAGGCGTCCGAGGGCTCGCGCGGCAGCGCGCCGCCGCCGAGCACGTAGCGCTCGTGGTTGCCGGCCAGCTGCAGCCAGTCCTGCGCCATCAGGAAGCGCGCCGTCTCGCGCGGCAGCAGCGGCCCCGACAGGCTGTCGCCGAGGTTGACCGTGCGGTCCACGCCACGGCGGCCGATGTCGGCCACCACCGCCTCGAGCGCGGCGAGATTGCCGTGGATGTCGGAGACGAAGGCGATGCGCAGGGGCGGCGTCGTCATGCGTCCGGCTCGGTCTGGCCGCGGCAGACGACGGCGAGCTTGTGGCCGTCGGGGTCGCGTACGTAGGCCGCGTAGAAGTCGGCGTTGTACTGCGGGCGCAGGCCCGGCGCGCCCTCCGAGCGGCCGCCGTGCGCCAGCGCCGCGGCGTGGAAGGCGTCCACCTCGGCCCAGCTGCGAGCCTGCAACGCCACCATCGTGCCGTTGCCCACCGTGGCGGGCCGGCCGTCGTAGGGCTCGCACAGCCACAGCGCGATCTCCTTCGCGCCGTGATCCTGGTAGGTGCCCCAGCCGATCCAGCCGTCCCAGTCGGGCTCGTCGCGGGTGTCGCAGCGCTGCAGGCCCAGCGTGGCCATCGTCGCGTCGTAGAAGCGCGCGGCGCGGGGCAGATCGGCGCTGCCGAGGCAGACGTAGGTGAACACCGTGAGCCCCTCCTTTCGGTGCCGCGACGCGCCGCGCGGACTCAGTTGCCGAGGTCGGCCACCGAGTCCACCACCGCCGCGTACAGGTCGCGCGTGGACGCCAGCGCGCCGTCGTGCACCTCGCGCGCTGTCAGCACCTTGCCGTTCGGCCCCTGCAGCGCGCGCGTCGCGGTGGCGCTGGCCACCACCGTCGGCGCGTAGCCGAGGTTGAAGCCGCCGTGCGCGGTGGAGTTGATGCACATGTGCGTCATGAAGCCGGCCAGCACGATCTGCTGGATGCCCAGCGCCTTCAGCCGCTCGTCGAGGTCGGTCTGCACGAAGGAGTTGGGGTAGTGCTTGGTGATGACCGGCTCGCCGGCGATCGGAGCCACCTCGGCCGAGATGGCGCCGATCTCGGCCCGCACGTCGTAGGGCGAGCCGGCGCCGGCGTCGTGCTGGATGTGGAAGATCGGCATCCTGCGCGCGCGGGCGATCTCCAGCAGCTTGCGCGCCTCGACCAGCGCCTCTTCCACGCCGGTCAGCTGCATCACGCCCTGCCGGTAGGTGTTCTGGCAGTCGATCATGATCAGTGCGGCCTCGCCCAGCGCGGCCGGACGGTGGCCGAGGCCGACGAGATCTCTCAAGGTGGTGGACGCGGTGGTCATGCGGGTCTCCTGGTGATGCCTGGCAGGGCTGCCGGCGCGCCGCCATTACACCAAAGTCACGATGGACCCGCGCCTCAGGGCGGATCGCGCGGGCTGCCAGCGTCGGCGGCGATCAGCCCGGCGCCCAGCCCGCCGGCCCCTGCGGCGGCACCGCCACCACCACCCCCGCCGCGCGCATCGCCGCGGCCCCCGCCGTCGCCGTCGCCACGGCCGCCCCGCGGCATGCGGCCCGGCCCCGAGGGCGGCAGCAGCAGGCCGGCCGGAATCGGGTCCAGGCCGAGCTGGGCCCGCACGTCCGAGCGCAGCGCCTCGATCAGCGGCTGCCAGTCCACCGGCTCGCCGCGCCGCAGCCGCAGCGCGCACTGCGCCGCCAGCTCCACCTGCGCCAGCGAGCCGAACAGCACCAGATCGGCCAGCGTCTCCTCGATCTGCGGACCGTGCTCGTCGGCCGCCGGCGAGAACGAACCGGCCAGCGATCGGTAGGCCGCCATCAGCGACTTCAGCCGCTCGGTCTCCTGCCGGTTCTCGCGCTGGCGCCGCTGCTGCACGCGCTGCATCACGAACACACGCACCGCCAGCAGCACCACGGCGAGCAGCAGCGACGCGATCAGCGTCAGCGGCAGCGGGCCCAGGTCGGTCAGCCTCATCGCGGCACCCAGCCTCCACACACCGGGAACACCTGGCCCACGAAGCAGTCGGCCGGCTCGCTGCACAGGTAGGCGGCGAACTCGGCATCCTCGCGCGCGCCGACCAGGCGGCCCAGCGGCACCTCGCGCTTCAGGCGCTCCTGGAAGCGCGGGTCGGCCTGCACCTCGGGCGGGAAGTAGGTCGGGTTGTCGACGAAGTTCTGCGCGATCGCGTTCACCCGCACGCCGTGCGGCGCCACCTCGACGCCGACCGCCTGCACATAGGCCAGCTGCGCGCCGCGCGCGGCGCTGTAGGTCGAGCTGTTCTTCATGCCGCGCAGCGCCGCGGCGCTGCCCATCAGCACCACCCGGCCCGCGCGCCGCGCGATCATCTGCGGCAGCACCGCGCGCAGCAGCCGCGGCAGCGGGTCGACCAGCGCGCCGAACACCGCCGCCCACTCGGCATCGGACGACGCCACCGCGCTGGTGCGCGGCGCCGGGATCGCCAGGTTGAGCACCAGCAGGTCCACCACGCCGGCCGCGGCCACCACCCGCGCCGGCGCATCGGCGTCGGCCAGCGGTGAGGTGTCGGCGATCACGTCTGCGCCGTGCGCGGCGAACACCTCGCACAGCGCCGGCCCCATGAAGGCATCGGCCTGGGTGATCAGCGCACGCCGTCCGCTCAGGCTCAGAGGGTTTCCTGTCATGCGTCGGTCCTTTCGGTCACGGTGTCGGTCAGCGGCGCGGTTGGTGCATCACGCGCTGCGTCTCGGCCCACAGCGCCTGGCACTGGTGCTCGAGCGGGCTCGAGGCCGCCGGCGCCACGCCCTGCGCCTCGGCGGTCTTCACGCGCCGCAGTTCGCCCTGGTAGGCGGCGCTGCGGCGAGCTGCGGCGAGCTGGCGGCGGCGCGCGTCGTCGAGCTGCAGCCGGCGCAGGCTGAGGTAGGCGTCGTCGCGGTGGCCGCGCATCGCGGGCAGGCGGGCCTCGCACTTGGCATAGCCGAGATCGAAGCGCGCCATCGCCTGCGGGTCGAGCGCCATCGACTGCGCCGCGGCGGGCAGCGGCGCCGCGGCCGCCAGCACGGTGCAGGCGGTGGCCAGGGCCCGGGCGCCAGGGAAGGGAAGCTGGAGGAGTCGCACGCGGGGGTCCTTTGCGGAGCGGGGAGGGTGGGCGGGCATAGGCAGCGGTTGCGCGCGGCCCGGCTCAGGCGCCGACGCGCGACAGCACCCGCACCACCACCTCGCGGCGGAGCCGGAAGCCCAGGCGCTCGTAGACGTGGCTGGCGGCGCGGTTGTCGTGCATCACGTGCAGGAAGGGCTGCTCGCCGCGCGCGAGCTGCTGCCGCAGCAACCGTGCCATCAGGCGGTGGGCGAGGCCGTGGCCGCGGTCGTCGGGATGCGTGCACACGCCGCTGATCTCGCGGAAGCCGCCGGCGCCCATGCGCTCGCCGGCCATGGCGCGCAGCCGCTCGCCGTCGAGGCAGCCGTAGTACGCGCCGAGCTCCACGGTGCGCGGGCCGAACGGCCCCGGCTGCGTCAGCCCGACCAGCGCCAGCATGCGCGGCACGTGCGCGGCACCCAGCCGCTCGGTGCCCGGAGGCAGCGCCGGCTCGGGTGGATCGTCGGCATCGGCCGGGGGCGGCGCCGGGCCGTCCCACACCATCTGGTGCATGGTGGACTCGGCCTCGATGCGCCAGCCGGCCGGCGCCGGCCCGGACCAGCCGGCGCAGTACAGGGGCTCACCGCTGGCGCAGTGCGGCGCCAGCGCGGCGAAGTCGGGGCGCTGCAGGTCGGCGAACCCAACGATCGGCGAGAAGCCCGGCGCATAGCGCCGCGCCGTGTCGCCACCGACCGACCAGTGCGACTGCGGCCCGGACAGCGTGTGCCAGGTGATGTTGTCCAGCAGGCCGGCGTTCATGGCGCGGTGCGGCTCAACGCGACTCCGACAGCGCGAGGTTCGCGCCCAGCCCGGCGAAGCAGCCGGCGAAGCCGCGGCGCAGCCAGTCCTGCACCCGCGGCGACTCGAGCACCACGCCGCGGAAGGCGTCGGCCAGCAGCCCGTAGACGACGAACACCGCGAAGGTCATCGCCATGAACACGCCGCTGAGCACCAGCATCTGCGCCAGCGGCGACGCGGCGTCCACGGCCACGAACTGCGGCAGGAAGGCCAGGAAGAAGATCGTGAGCTTGGGGTTCAGCGTGTTCAGCAGCGCAGCCCGCGTGACCAGGCTGCGCATCGGCAGCGGTGCGGCGGCGGCGGCCCGGTCGACGGCGAACGCCCCGCGGTCGCGCCAGGTGGCCCAGGCCAGGTAGAACAGGTAGGCGACCCCGGCGAACTTGAGTGCCTGGAACGCGAGCGCGCTGGTGTGCATCACCGCCGACAACCCCAGCATCGAGGCCAGCAGGTGCGGCACGATGCCCGCGGTGCAGCCCAGCGACGCGTAGACGCTGGCGCGCCGGCCCTGCGCGAGCCCGGTGGACACGGTGAACACGACCCCGGTGCCGGGGATCAGCACGACGATGAGCGAGGTGACGAGGAACTGCAGCGTGATCAAGCGTCGGTCTCCTGGGCGTGGTCTTGTTCGTCGTCAGCCGGGGCAGTGCTTGTCGCCGGGCGCGCGGCGGTAGAGCGTGAATTCGGCGTGCGTGTCGAGGTCGCGGTAGCGGTGGGTGAGCGCATCGATCGCAACGATGTCGGTGCAGTAGCGCTGGCCCGGGCGCAGCCAGAAGTTCTCGCTCGCGGCAGTGACGGTGTAGCACATGCGGGCGCCGCTGATGTCGACCCGGCCGGCGCCGTGGAAGGGGCGTGGGTCGTCCTCGGTGCGACCGCAGGCCTCGAAGCGGCCATCGGCATGGAACTCGTCCCAGGCCCAGCAACTGCGCCCGCCGTCCTCGGAATTGCACCACAGGCCCAACAGGGCGCGGTGCAGCGTGGCGTCCTGCGCCGCCGACGGCAGCGGGAACAGCGGCAGCAACATCGACAACAGCAGCAGCTGCCACCGCACCATCGCCCGCCGCCGCGTCGGCACGCGGGACCCTGGCGCGGAGCGCGGCCACATCGCGGCGGACGGTCGGATCGGCTTCATCGGAGGGTGGCGTTGTAGAACATGGCCGGTGCCCGAGGCAAGTGCCGGCTGTCTGCTGGCCATCAGCGGGCCGGCCTGCCGCCGCCGCGCAGCCGCGCGGCCAGCAGCGGTGCGAACATCGTGAAGACCAGCACCGCCGGCCACAGGTTGCCGTCGCGGAAGCGGTACGCGGCCAACAGCTCGGGCCAGGACCTGCCCTGCACCATGCGGCCGAAGCCGAACTCTAAGCCCAGCGTGAGCAGCAGCCAGAGCAGGCCCATGCCGAGCCATTGTGTGCGGTCCAGCGGGCCCAGGCGCGGGATGCAGGCGAGCGCCACCGCCAGGATGCACGCACACAGCAGCAGGCCGCTCAGCACCAGCGCGGCCGGCAGGCCGAGGCGAGGCACGAGCACCAGTTCGCGCAGCCCGCCGTTCAAGAAGGCCAGCGCCAGGATCGCCAGCCAGGCGAGCAGGGCGCCGCGCAGCGGCAGGCGGCGCGCGGGCATTCGGCCGCCCCGGCCTCAGGCGAACAGCCAGCGCCGCAGCAGCCGGGTGTAGCGCGGCATCACCACCCAGACCATCAGGCTGACCACGATGCCGGTCACCGCCAGCATCGTCAGCGGCGGGTGGCCTGCCAGGCCCAGCGCGCTCAGCACCGGCGCAACGAGCAGCGGCACCAGCAGCACCAGCGGGTAGATCGCCGACCACGTGACCAGCGCCTGCTTCCAGCGCACCGGCAGCCGGGCCTTCGCGCCGGCCGGCGTGAACCAGAAGTCCAGCCCGCTGCGGATGAAGAAGTCGTCGCCGCTCTCCAGCAGCGGGGACACCGCCTCGATCAGGCGCTTGCGGTCGGCCGAGGCCATCCAGGCCTGCAGGTGCTCGCAGGTGTCGAAGCGGATGATCACCGTGAACGTTTCGGTGAGTCCGGGGATGGGGCGGATGACGTGCCAGTCCAGGTGCCCCGGTGCGGCCCGGCTCAGCGGGGCGATCTCGGCCATCCAGCGCTCGTAGTCGGCCTGGCGGTCGTGGCGCACGCGATGGCTGATGACGGCGGTGGCGCCGGTGTCGTCTCGGGCGCCGGCGTCGGCGCCACCGTCGGCGCCACCGTCGGCATCGGGACAGGCAGGCGGGGTGTCGCGGCTCATGGTGGGCGGGTGTGGCATCGGTGGAGGGGTGGGCGGCCGGCGCTCAGGCCTTGGGCGCCAGCAGGAACGCGAGCCCCAGTGCGGCCATGCTCGCACCCAGCGCCCAGCGTGTGGTGGGCGACTCGCGCGACAACCGGCCGCGAGCGAGGCCCATGCACACCAGCCCCGCGATGAGCGGCGACAGACCCAGCAGCCACAGCGACACGCCGCTGAAGACGAACTGCCGCGGCGGCTCCCGCGTGGGCAGCGCGACCCCGCCGCCGAACAGCACGACGAGACCCAGCGCGGCCAGCGCGGCGCCGAACAGGTAGGTGATCAGCAGGGTGGGGCGCAGCATGGTGCGGATGATGCCGTCACCGCGGGCAGAACGGCGCCGGAGGCACCGAAGACCCGTTGCCCGCCATCAGCGCCCGCGCCGGACCTGGAAGGCGCCGAGGCCCATCAGGGCGACCGCCGGCCAGAAGCTGAAGAAGAACAGCAGCCCGGGCCCGATGGGGTTGGGGTTCGGATCGGGCCACAGGCCCACCGCCGCGAGCAGCACGATGGCGAGCAGCGGGCTCCAGCCCAGCACGGCCAGCCAGAAGCCGATGCGGAACCAGCGGTTGGCGAGGTAGGTGCGCATCGATCGTTCACGTCGACATGACTTGCATCATGACGCGCAGTATCGGGCGGCTCGCCCTCCGTGCCTACAATGCCTCGATGACCATCGGCCGCCGGCTCCGAGCCCTCACGCTGTGGATCGCGTGCTGCGCGATCCTGCTGGGCGGACTCGCGCCGACGCTGTCGCATGCGTTCGCCGCCGACGTTCCCGAGGGCTGGGTCGAGATCTGCAGCGTCACCGGCTCGAAGCTGGTTCGTGTCGATGCCGGCGACACGCTGGGTCCGGATGCCGCGGACCCGTCGGACCCGGGCGAGTCGCGTGCTCATGCGCTCGAGCATTGCCCCTACTGTTCCACGCACACGACCGTGCCCGGACTGCCGCCCGCCGCCCCGGCAGACCTGGTCCTCGACGCGCGGGAGCATCACGTTCCCGCGCTGTTCCTGGCCGCGCCGCGAACCCTGTTCGCCTGGGCCATTGCCCAGTCCCGCGCTCCCCCTCTGAAGACCTGAACGTCGAACCCCGGCAACGCGGCGCGTGAGCGTCGTGTTCCGGCCTTGCCTTCGTTCACCCGCCCGCGGTCAGTCCGGCCGCCCTGGCGATCTTCAGGAGTTTCTCCATGTCCTGCATCGAACGCGCGCTGCGCGCGATGACGCACTTCAACATCGGTGCGTCCCTGGCTCTGCTCGTCTGGCTGGCGGACCGTTCCGGCGTGCTGCCATGAGAACGCGCAGCTCCATCGAAGACCTTTACTGGCAGGAGCTCGGTCCCGTGCTGCGCTCCATGGTGGGCCCGGGTGTGGTGCTGGCTGCCGTGTGCGCGGCAGCGTTCACCCTGGCCGGTGCCTCGCCACACAGAGCGAAACCGCCCGTGTCGCCGGTCCTCCAGCTCCACATGCTGGTGTCCCTGCCCGCAGCCTTGCCAAGCGCTTGAGCGATGCCTCGCGGGCGCCGTCGAGCGCTGCTCGCCGAGGTACCAACTTCTCCAGAGACGAACCCATGAACCGCCTGCATCGTGTTTCCCCGCTGACCTTCGCCTGCCTCGCCCTGGCTGCCCATGCGCAGTCCGAACCGCCTTCCCAGGTCCTGCCGCCGGTCCAGGTGCAGGGCCAGCGCGACGACTACCGCGCCCCCGAAACCACCACCGGCAACCGGACGTCCACGCCGTCGCTCCAAAGCCCTCAGAGCGTGCAGGTCGTGCCGCGCGCCGTCATCGAGGACCAGAACGCACTGAACCTCGCCGAAGCGCTCCGCAACGTGTCCGGCGTGCAGTTCGATTTCGGGTTCAACGGGACGGCCATGCCGCTGGTCGTGCTGCGAGGCTTTCCGAGCGTATCGATGACCGCCATGGGGCCGATGTCGGGCAGCTCGACCTACTACCTGGACGGCACCAAGGTCACCGGCGTCCCGATCAACATGGCCAACGTGCTGGCCGTCGAGGTGATCAAGGGGCCGTCGAGCGTCCTGTACGGGCGCGCCGAACCGGGCGGGCTGGTCAACGTGGTCAGCAAGCCGATCAGCGTCGTGCCCGCCATGAGCCTGGAGCAGACCGTCGGGGAGTACGGCCTGTCGCGCACGGCGGTGGAGGCATCCGGCCCTCTGAACGAGGAACGCAGTCTGCGTGGCCGGGCGTCCGCCTCGTACTACACGGCCGATTCCATCCGCGACTTCGTCGAGGACAAGCTCGGCGCCTTCGGCGCCAGCCTGAGCTGGCTGCCCAGCGCGCAGACCACCTTGACGGGAACGCTGGACTACAGCCACCAGCGCTACCGCACCGACTACGGCGTGCCGGCCTTGGGCGACCGGCCCGCCGATCTGCCGTGGTCGCGGCAGTTCAACGACTCGCCGCAGCTCTCCAGCAGCAAGACCACCACCCTGAAGCTGGAAGGCGAGCACCGCCTGTCCGAGGCCTGGCAGCTCAAGGGCAAGCTCCTGACCCTGCGCAGCGACACCTCCGAGATGGACATCTCGCCCTATCGCGCCGACTACGGCATGGGCATGACGCCCGACGCCACCTGCCCGGGCACGGGCAATCCGCTGTGCCGCTACTACTTCTACGTGCGACCGGACGGGCGCTACCGGCTGGACCAGTTCAACCTCGACCTGATCGGCAAGATCGACACCGGCGGGATCCAGCACACCGTGTTGCTCGGCGTCGATGCCTACAGCGGCCGCAAGACCGGCACGACCTACTTCCAGCAGATCGGCTCGGTGGACATCTACACGCCGGCGCTGGGCAGCACGCCGCCGCTGGACCTGGGCATGTCCATGCCGATGGACATCGAGGATCGCAACCGCTGGACCAGCATCTACGTGCAGGATCAACTGGCCCTGGGCCAGGGCGTCTTCCTGACCGCCGCGTTGCGGCACGACCGCACCAGCGCCATCTACGCCGCCCCGGGCACCGAGCCCAACAAGGCTTCGTTCACCACGCCACGACTCGGTGCGGTCTGGCAGTTCGCCTCCAACCAGTCGATCTACGCCCAGTACCAGGACGCCGTGTCCGCCAACAACGGCCGGGACACGGTGACCGGGGCCGCTCTCAGCGCCGAGCGCGCCAGGCAGTTCGAGATCGGCCACAAGATCGACTGGCTCGACGGCAAGCTCAGTTCGACCCTTGCGGCGTACGAGCTGACCAAGCGCAACCGTGGGGGCTCGGTCCCGGTCGCGACGCCGCCCTTCTACAACACCGTCACGGTGGGCGAAGCCCGCTCCCGTGGCGTCGAATGGGATCTTTCGGGGCAGGTCTCACGCAGTCTGTCGCTGATCGCCTCCTATGCCTACACCGACACCCGCGTGCTGGTCGATCCGACCTACCAGGGCAAGAAGCTGGCCAACGTGGCGCGGCATACCGGCAGCCTCTGGGCGCGCTACGCCATCGACAGCCAGTGGAGCACGGGTGCCGGCGTCTTTGCACAAGGTCAGCGCCAGGGCGATACGGGCAATACCTTCCAGCTGCCGGGGTACGGACGGGTCGACGCCATGCTCGCCTACCGCTTCGCGCTGCAGGATGCCCGGGCCGCGCTGCAGTTCAACGTCGACAACGTGTTCGATCGCAAGTACTACACGGGCAGCCATCAGTTCGTGGCCGACTGGGTCAAGCTGGGGTCACCGCGGACAGTCAAGGCGACGCTGCGGCTGGATTACTAGGAGAAACTCGCAATGCTGCATCGCCTAGCGCCGCCGCTGCTGGCCATCGCCCTGACCGGCTGCGGCGACCGTGCCGTGCCCGAGGTACAGCCGCCGCCGATCGAGAGGCCCTCATCGGCAGCCGACGCCGAGTCGAGGGCCAGCCTGCCCGCGCAGATCACGCCCGACAACCACTCGATGGTCATGGATGCCATCCTCGGCAAGCCCAGGCATGCGGTGGGCCAGATCGGCATCCTGGTCTACGACGGCGTCAACGACCTGGACTTCATGGGCCCCCGCTACGTGCTGGGGCAGACCGGCGCGAACACCCGCCTGATCGGCCTGAAGCCCGGCCCGATCAAGACCGTGACGGGCGTCCAGGTGGTGCCCGACGCGGTCATCGACGAAGTCACCCGGCTCGATATCCTGATCATCCCCGGCGGCTTCACCGGCACGATCGAGGCGGCTTACGACGACCGGGTGCTGGACTGGATCCGCACCATCGACAAGGGGACGATCTACACCGGGGCGATCTGCACGGGTGTCTGGATCCTCGGCGCCACCGGTCTGCTCGAGGGCCGGCAGGCCGTCTCGCACTGGTACCGCGAGGAAGAGTTCCTCCGGAAGTACAAAGCCATCCCGGCGAACAAGCGCTACACGCACGATGGCAAGTACTGGACATCGGCCGGCGTGACCGCCGGCATGGACATGTCTCTCGCCCTGCTGAATGACAACTGGGGCGAGCGCTACACGCAGGGCGTGATGCTGGACATGGAGTACGACCCGGCGCCCCCCATCCAGGGCGGGAGCCCGGCGAAGACCAGCTGGCTCGTCGAATGGATGCTGAAGACGATGTACGACGCCGGCGTCGACCCGCTCATCGACCGGCTCGAGAAGCAACGAAGTGACAGAGCCGCCTTGAAATGACGACCATGCCTCACCAGAACTCCGAGGCAGCAACCCAGGAGACCCTCGATGACATCCATACCGTTGAAACTCGCCGCGGCGGCCTTGTGCATGACCGTGCTCGTCGGGCCGGCCACGGCCGCCGACAGCACGGACCAGCGCCACGTGCGTGAGGTGCTGATGAGCACCTTCGACAAGCCCGAATCCCGGCTGCAGGTCGACCCCGTCGTCGTGCAGGGCGATCACGCGATTGCCGGCTGGACGCAGGGCGAACGTGGCGGGCGCGCTCTGCTGCGGCGCCATGGTGGCGCCTGGCAGATCACCGCCTGCGGCGGCGACGGGCTGAAGGACGCGACGACACTCGTCGACGCCGGCATCCCGGCGGCTGAAGTAAAAACCCTGGTGCAGACCCTCGGCGCCGCGGAAGCCCGGCTTCCGGCCGCGCAGCGCGCCAAGTTCTCCACCTTCGACGGACTGATGCGCATGAACGCGCAGGGAACGCATTCGCATTGAAGCCGACGCCCACGCGCAAGCGTTGCGTGGGATCTTGAATCCAACCTACCGAAAGGATCTGCCATGCATGTCAAACCCTCCATCGCCGCCGCACTGTTGTGCAGTGCCCTGGCCACTGCCGCGTCGGCCCAGGTCGCCATCCAGGACGCCTGGGTTCGCGCAACGGTACCGCAGCAGAAGGCCACGGGCGCCTTCATGCAGCTCACCGCGGCGCAGGACAGCCGGTTGGTGTCGGTCCAATCGACCGTCGCGGCCCTGGTCGAACTGCACGAGATGACCATCCAGGACGGCGTGATGAAGATGCGCGAGATCCCGGGACTGGCCCTGCCGGCAGGCAAGGCCGTCGACCTGAAGCCCGGCAGCTATCACGTCATGCTGATGAACCTCAAGCAGCAGATGAAGGCCGGTGACAGCGTGCCGCTCACGCTGGTGTTCGAGGACAAGACCGGCAAGCGCGACACCGTAGAGGTCAAGGCCGAAGTGAGGGCGCTCGGGACCCAGCCGGCGAAGCAGGACGGGCACGGCGGTCACAAGCATTGAGCCTGGGGCCGCGGTGCGCCTCGTCAGTCGGGGATCTGCGGCTCCACCAACTGGGCCAGCTGGGCGAGCGATTCCTGCCAGCCCAGGTAGCACATCTCGAGCGGAATGACCTCGGGGATGCCCGCCTGCGTGATGCTCACGTCGGTGCCGCAGAGCACCGGCTTCAGCGACACGGTCACCTCCATGACACCGAGCAGGTTGGGGTCGTCGAACGTGTCGGTGTAGCGGATCCGCTCGTTCGGCACCAGCTCCAGGTACTCACCACCGAACGCGTGGCTGTTGCCCGACGTGAAGTTGCTGAACGACATGCGGAAGCTGCCGCCGGCGCGCGCCTCCAGGTGGTGGACCTTGCACGTGAAGCCGTACGGAGGCAGCCACTTGCTCAGGGCATCGCCGTCGAGGAAGGCGCGGTAGACCTTCTCGGGCGGGCTGCGGAGAACGCGGTGAAGGCGGACGGTGTGGTCGGACATGGGGTGACCTCGTTGGCTGCGTTGGGGTAGATCGGGCGCAGAGGCAGCGAAGGATAAACAACAACGAGCCTCCGCGCCTCCGAACCCACGACGAACCGGCGTTCGTCCGCTCGACATCTGGCCCGGCACGCGTACAACGCCGAAGCTGCGGTCGGAAGTGGGCCGGCATCACCCGCCGGGATGGGCGCCACCGTGCGCTGAACGGCGTCCGAGTGCCAGCAACGCCCAGCCCAGCACGAGAAAAGTGCCGAAGATGCCCGCCGCTTACAGCGCGACCCCACCGTAGCCGCCCAGAGAACGGACCAATTGTCTTTTCTGCCCAAGGAACACCCAGGATCTCAGCGAGCTGACGGGCTGATGCCGCTTGATTGCGAGCAGAGACTATGGCGTGATCAAGCTCAATGGCCATGATGAATCCTCTCGGCAAGCGCTCCTGTGGCGCCCAACGATTGAGCTGAGCGGGCCGGTGGAGATCGGCCTCGAGCGAAGGGTTAGGCCGCAACTCTTGAGCCAACTACCGGCGGACCTTTAAGGCCTGCACCACTGCTCTTCGCAGGGGATGCCATCGTTGTCGCCGTCCATCTTCACACCGGGACAATTGGCGAGGAAGTACTTGGCTTCGGTACACGAGCTCATTTGAGAGCAGTACTTTCGTCCGTCGCAGCGGAAGCTGCTAGAGACGGCGGCTGGCGCTGAAGAGGCTGTTCTGGGGGTTTCCGCCGCAGCGGAGGAGGCAGCCGCGGCACGGCGTGCTCTTTCTGCGGCGTTCAACTCCTCCAGCGTGGGGTCCTTTCGAGGTTGAGTCGAAGGGCAGGGGCTCTGCTGATACGTGACGCTGCCATTGATGACGCACTTGTTCGCCGGTGCAGCGTGCACTCCGGAGGCGGCAGCCGCAAGAGCCAGGAATGCATAGAGCTGCGAGATGATGATGCGCATGGTCTGGCGGCTAACGTTTGACATGAGCTGCATGACCCGGCTTGCCGGGGCGAGTCCTCTCGATGGGATGGGTTAGACCAGCGCACACCACTGCCACTCACTTCTGAAGTTCCGAGAGCTTGGTGCCGCACCAAGGACAAAACGAGATGGCTATCGAACTGCTGCCTCCATCATGAACGATAAGGCCGTACTCTTTGAGCCTCGGGAAGTAATCAATTAGTGCATCGGGACACTCGTGGCGGGACGAATGCTCCTCGCAAACCGACTCCAACTGCCTTTGCATCGACTCACAGCAGTGTTGTGTCATAAGGTCTAACGTTCGAGCTGAGCCGCGCACGCCGGCATGGCGCTTGGCCCGCTGTACGGATGATGACCTAAGCCGGGAAGCGGGCCAAGTGCCATGCCGGTGGGCGTCGGTTCCAGCGAAGGGTTAGGCCTCGCCTTGCTGCAGCGCCCATGGCTCGAGTTCAGTACAACTTGACTTCAAGAACTGACTCCGTGACTCGATGGGGAAGGCGAGCGCCTTCGAGGGCTTGTGCAAGGCGTGTCAAGTCCTGAGGCTTTGAGCCATTGGCGAACGACCCTGGCTCAATGCGTTCCCAGTAGAACTGTTTTGGGATGATCAGGTGAGCGATCTCCTGGAAGGGAAAGGGCTGGCCCCAAACCCCCGAATCTCCTATGCAGGTTGACAGGACGTCTTCCGTGCCCGGAAGACCGGCCGTCCAGTAACCAGCGTCGCGAGACAGTCGTTCGAATGTTGTCCAGGCGCACCAGCTCTCGCTGAACTCTGCCACCGCATGCCCTTTTCCGAGAATGCGATTGCATAGCAAGAAGAACTGGCGCCACTGCTCGTCGGACATTGGTTGCGAGGCCTAACTAGATTTAGACATGCATGACCGTACTGGCGCTGTTGAGCTAACGCAACCCCTGCGTGGGGTGTCACGGCGTGCACGACGCCCTGCAGAGGGCCCCTTTCTGGCCGATGGGCGCGGGCGTTTAGGCGGCCTAAATTTCCTGGATGCCTGTTCCCGATCCGGAGCCCGCTGAATCGACGACGACGACGCCACTCGCGCCGCCGCCCCGCCTGCTCGACCAGCTCCGCGAGCACATTCGAGTCAAGCACTACGCCTTGCGCACCGAGCGCACCTACGTGGAATGGGTGCGCCGCTACATCCTGTTTCACGGCAAGCGCCATCCGCGCGACATGGGGGCGCTGGAGATCGAAGCGTTTCTCAGCCACCTGGCGCTGGAGCGCGGCGTGGCCTCGGCCACGCAGAACCAGGCCAAGGCGGCCTTGCTGTTCCTCTACAAGGAGGTGCTGCGTGCGGTCGATCTGCCCTGGCTCACCGAGGTGGTGGCTGCCAAGACCTCGCGCCGTCTGCCGGTGGTGCTCACGCAGCGCGAGGCGCGCGAACTGCTGATGCAGCTCCACGGCGCGCACTGGCTCGCCGCGTCGCTGCTCTACGGCAGTGGCCTGCGGCTGCTGGAATGCCTGCGCCTGCGCGTCAAGGACGTGGAGTTCGAGCGTCGCGAACTCGTCGTGCGCCAGGGCAAGGGCAGCAAGGACCGCGTGACGGTGTTGCCAGAGAATCTGCTGCTGCCTCTGCGCAACCAGCTCGCGCAGGCCCGGGCGCTGCACGAGCGCGACCTGGCCGCCGGCCGTGGCGCGGTCTGGCTGCCCGACGCGCTGGCGGTCAAGTTCCCGCGGGCGGCTCGGGCCTGGGGCTGGCAGTGGGTGTTTCCGTCACGGGTGCTGTCCGTCGACCCACGCAGCGGCGTGGAGCGCCGGCACCACCTGGCCGAGCAGGGCCTGCAGCGCGCGGTGTCGCTGGCGGCCCGCCGTGCCGGGATCGACAAGCCGTGCTCGCCGCATGTGCTGCGCCATTCCTTCGCCACCCACATGCTGCAGGCCGGTTACGACATCCGCACGGTGCAGGAGCTGCTGGGCCATGCCGACGTCAAGACCACCATGATCTACACGCACGTGCTCAACCGCGGCGGCCGCGGGGTGCTGAGCCCGCTCGACGCGCTCTGAGCCGGTGTCTCTACGCCACCTTGCGTATTCCGCCGCCCGGGGGTTCTGCCTAACCTGCAGCGGTCCGTGAACCCAACCGATCCCCCGAGGAGGAAACACCCCATGTCCCACACCACCCGCCGCGCCTTTGCGGCCTCGCTTTCCGCCGTGGCGCTGGCCGCTGCCGGCGCCTTCGTGCCCAGCGCCTTCGCGGCCGACACCATCAAGGTCGGCGTGCTGCACTCGCTGTCGGGCACCATGGCCATCTCGGAAACCGTGCTCAAGGACACGGTGCTCATGACCATCGACGAGATCAACGCCAAGGGCGGCGTCATGGGCAAGAAGCTCGAGCCGGTGGTGGTGGACCCGGCCTCCAACTGGCCGCTGTTCGCCGAGAAGGCCAAGCAGCTGATCAGCCAGGACAAGGTGGCCGTAGTGTTCGGCTGCTGGACGTCGGTGAGCCGCAAGTCGGTGCTGCCGGTGTTCGAGGAAACCAACTCGCTGCTGTTCTACCCGGTGCAGTACGAGGGTGAGGAACTGTCCAAGAACGTGTTCTACACCGGTGCCGCGCCCAACCAGCAGGCCATCCCCGCGGTGGAATACCTGATGAGCAAGGACGGTGGCTCGGCCAAGCGCTTCGTGCTGCTGGGCACCGATTACGTCTACCCGCGCACCACCAACAAGATCCTGCGTGCCTTCCTCAAGAGCAAGGGCGTCGCCGAGGCCGACATCATGGAGGAGTACACCCCCTTCGGCCACTCCGATTACCAGACCATCATCGCCAAGATCAAGAAGTTCTCGTCGGAAGGCAAGAAGACCGCGGTGGTGTCCACCATCAACGGTGACTCCAACGTGCCCTTCTACAAGGAACTGGGCAACCAGGGCCTGAAGGCGACCGACGTGCCGGTGGTGGCGTTCTCGGTGGGTGAGGAAGAGCTCCGCGGTGTCGACACCAAGCCGCTGGTGGGCCACCTGGCGGCGTGGAACTACTTCATGTCGATCAAGAACCCGACCAACGCCGCGTTCATCAAGCAGTGGAGCGACTACGCCAAGGCCAAGGGCATCCCGGGCCACAAGGACAAGCCGCTGACCAACGACCCGATGGAGGCCACCTACATCGGCATCCACATGTGGGCGCAGGCGGTCGAGAAGGCCAAGTCCACCGACACCGACAAGGTCATCGCCGCCATGGCGGGCCAGACCTTCAAGGCGCCGGGCGGCTTCACCAGCACCATGGACAAGGAAAACCACCACCTGCACAAGCCGGTGTTCATCGGCGAGGTCAAGGCCGACGGCCAGTTCAACGTGGTCTGGAAGACGCCGGGCCCGGTGGTCGCCGATCCGTGGAGCGACTACATCGCCGAGAACAAGGGCAAGAAGAACGTGCCGGAGAAGAAGTAAGCAACGGATAGCCGGCTCTCGATGTTGGCGCGCGCCGGCCGGGCCGGCGGCGATCGGACTGTCCACCAGGTCGCCGCCGGTCCTGCCGGCGCGCAGCCTTCTTTTTCTTCTTCTCATGGCTTCCTACTCTCCACGGTGACGACGAATTGAATGCCTTGCGTGCTTTCCTGCTGAGCCTGTGCGCCGCCGGGCTGCTGGGGCTGGCTGCGGCTCCCGCGCGTGCCATGACGCCCGCGCAGGCGCTCGCCATCTCGGCCGGCGACACCGACACCCGCGTCGCCGCCCTGCAGCAGGCCATCGCCGCGCTCGACCCGCGCGTGCCGGTGCTGGTGCAGGCGCTGCTGGACGGTGAGGTGAAGGTCGACGACCAGCGCGCCTACATCGTCGCGGCCGACGGCTCGGCCGTCGACGCCGCCACCGGCCAGCCGGCCACGCCCCCCGAGACCGCGGAAGACGCGGTCAACAACAACCGCATGCGCGGCGAGCTGCAGGCCGCGCTGGCCGCGCTGCAGCTGATCACCGGCGACCTCACGCAACGCCGCGCCGCCATCGGCTCGCTGCGCGAGGCGATGGACGAGGCCAAGCTGCCGCTCATCGAGCAGGCGCTGGCCAAGGAGGCCGACCCCGCACTCAAGGCCGAGCTGGAGACGCTGCGCGCCAAGGGCCTGATCGCCTCCACCGACCCGGCCAAGCGCCTGCAGGCCGCGCAGGCCCTGGCCAGCAGCACCACGCCGGCCACCCGCAGCCTGCTGCTCGAGCGCCTGAAGCCGGCAGCCGAGGGCGGGGAGGCCGACCCCGCGGTGCGCGCGGCGCTGCAGGCCTCACTCGACGGCGTCAATTCCATGCTGGCCTGGGGCGAACGCGCCGGCGTCGTGTTCACCGGCATCAGCCTGGGTTCCATCCTGCTGCTGGCGGCGCTGGGCCTGGCCATCACCTACGGGCTGATGGGCGTCATCAACATGGCGCACGGCGAGCTCATCATGATCGGCGCCTACGCCACCTACCTCACGCAGAACGCCTTCCGCGCCTGGCTGCCGGACCACTTCGACTGGTACATCGTCGCGGCCATCCCGCTGTCCTTCCTCGCCGCGGCGGCGGTGGGCGCGGTGCTGGAGCGCGGCGTCATCCGCTTCCTCTACGGCCGCCCGCTGGAGACGCTGCTCGCCACCTGGGGCATCAGCCTGGTGCTGATGCAGGGCGTGCGCTCGCTGTTCGGCGCACAGAACGTGCCGGTGGAGAACCCGGCCTGGCTGTCGGGCGGCGTGCAGATCATGAGCAACCTGGTGCTGCCGTGGAACCGCATCGCCATCGTGGTGTTCGCGGCCATCGTGCTGGGCGGCATCGCCTTCCTGATCGCGAAGACGCGGCTGGGGCTGTTCGTGCGCAGCGTCACCCAGAACCGCCCCATGGCCTCGTGCATGGGTGTCAACACCGCGCGCGTCGACACGCTGGCGTTCGCGCTCGGGGCCGGCGTGGCGGGGCTGGCGGGCTGCGCGGTCAGCCAGGTCGGCAACGTCGGGCCCGACCTGGGGCAGGGCTACATCGTCGACTCCTTCATGGTGGTGGTGCTGGGCGGCGTGGGCCAGCTCGCCGGCACCGTGTACGCGGCACTGGGGCTGGGCGTGATCAACAAGTTCCTCGAAGGCTGGGCCGGCGCCGTGCTGGCGAAGATCATCGTGCTGGTGTTCATCGTGGTGTTCATCCAGAAGCGGCCGCAGGGGCTGTTCGCATTGAAGGGGAGAGAGGCATGAGTGCCGTGCTGACGCCTCCTCTGCCCGTGGCACCGCCGCGCAGTCGCCTGCTGCAGGGCAAGGCCTGGACGGCGCTGCTGGCCGCGGTGATCACCGTGACCGTGCTGGTGCCGGTGCTGAACCTCGTGGTGCCGGCCGGCAGCGCCTTCCACCTGAGCGACTACGCGGTGGCGCTGATCGGCAAGATCATGTGCTACGCGATCTGCGCGCTGGCCATGGACCTGATCTGGGGCTACACCGGCATCCTGTCGCTCGGCCACGGCCTGTTCTTCGCGCTCGGCGGCTACGCGATGGGCATGTACCTCATGCGCCAGATCGGCCGCGACGGCAACTACCAGTCGGACCTGCCCGACTTCATGGTCTTCCTCGACTGGAAGGAGCTGCCCTGGCACTGGAGCTTCAGCGACTCCTTCGTGGCCACGCTGTTCCTGATCGTCGCGGTGCCGGGCCTGCTGGCCTTCGTGTTCGGCTTCTTCGCGTTCCGCTCGCGCATCAAGGGCGTGTACTTCTCGATCATCACGCAGGCGCTCACCTTCGCCGCGATGCTGCTGTTCTTTCGCAACGAAACCGGCTTCGGCGGCAACAATGGCTTCACCGACTTCAAGCGCATCCTCTCCATCCCGATTGCGCAGCCGTCCACGCGCATGGTGCTGTTCGTGCTGACCGGGCTCACGCTGATCGGCTTCTTCCTGCTGGCGCGCTGGCTCATCCACACCAAGTTCGGCCGCGTGCTGCAGGCCATCCGCGACGCCGAGAACCGCGTCATGTTCTGCGGCTACGAGCCGCTGAACTACAAGCTCGCGATCTGGACGCTGTCGGCGGTGATGTGCGGCATCGCCGGTGCGCTGTACGTGCCGCAGGTGGGCATCATCAACCCGGGCGAGATGTCGCCGGCCGCCAGCATCGAGATCGCGATCTGGGCCGCGGTGGGCGGCCGCGCCACGCTGATCGGCCCGATCGTCGGTGCCTTCTTCGTCAACTTCGCGAAGAGCTGGTTCACGCAGGTCTTCCCCGAGTTCTGGCTGTACTTCCTGGGCGCGCTGTTCATCGCCGTCACGCTGTTCCTGCCGGACGGCATCGTCGGCGGCGTGAAGCGGCTGCTGGGCCGCGGCAGCAAGGAGAAGCGCGCATGACGCCCGAGCTGATGGAGGCCGGCGCCCGCACCCGCGAGCGCATGGCCGCGAAGCCCGAGGCCGGCAAGTCGGGCGGCCGGGCGGCGAGCTACAGCCGTGTGGTCGAGCCGGGCACGCTGGACACCGCGCACGGCGGCATCCTGTACCTGGAGGACATCACCGTCAGCTTCGACGGCTTCCGCGCGCTGAACAAGCTGTCGCTGAACATCGCCGCCGGCGAGCTGCGCTGCATCATCGGCCCCAACGGCGCCGGCAAGACGACCATGATGGACGTGATCACCGGCAAGACGCGGCCCGACGCCGGCAGCGCGTTCTTCGGCTCCACCATCGACCTGCTGCGCCTGCGCGAGAGCCAGGTGGCGAGCATCGGCATCGGCCGCAAGTTCCAGAAGCCCAGCGTGTTCGAGCAGCTCACGGTGTTCGAGAACCTGGAGCTCGCGCTGAAGGCCGACCGCCGGCCGCGCGCGGCGGTGTTCGCCCGGCTGTCGGGCGCGCAGCTCGACCGCATCGGCGAGATCCTCACGCTCATCCACCTGAAGGGCGAGGCGCAGCGCCTGGCCGGGCTGCTGTCGCACGGCCAGAAGCAGTGGCTGGAGATCGGCATGCTGCTGATGCAGGACCCCAAGCTGCTGCTGCTCGACGAGCCGGTGGCCGGCATGACCGACGAGGAGACCGAGCGCACCGCGCAGCTCTTCGTGTCGCTGCAGGGCGCGCACTCGCTGGTGGTGGTGGAGCACGACATGAAGTTCATCGACGAGCTCACCCGCGACGACCCGGCCAAGAAGGTGACGGTGCTGCATGAGGGCAGCGTGCTGGCCGAGGGCTCGCTCGCGCAGGTGCAGGCGAACGACAAGGTGGTGGAGGTCTATCTTGGCCGCTGAACACACCATGCTGAAGGTCGAAGGCGTCAACCAGTACTACGGCGGTTCGCACATCCTGCGCGGGCTGGATTTCGAGGCGAAGGCCGGCGAGGTGACGGTCGTGCTGGGCCGCAACGGCGTGGGCAAGACCACGCTGCTGAAGAGCCTGGTCGGGCTGGTGAGCATCAAGTCCGGCAGCATCCGGCTCGACGGCACCGAGGTGCAGCGCCTCACGCCCTACGAGCGCGTGCGCCGCGGCATCGGCTACGTGCCGCAGGGCCGCGAGATCTTCGGCCGCCTGACGGTCGAGGACAACCTGCGCATGGGCCTGGCCAGCAAGCCCGGCAGCACACCGATCCCGGCCGAGCTCTACGAGCTGTTCCCGGTGCTCAAGCAGATGCTCGGACGGCGCGGCGGTGATCTGTCGGGCGGGCAGCAGCAGCAGCTGGCGATCGCCCGCGCGCTGGCGGCCGGCCCCAAGCTGCTGATCCTGGACGAGCCGACCGAGGGCATCCAGCCCAGCGTCATCAAGGACATCGGCCGCGTGATCCGCAAGCTGGCCGATCGCGGCGACATGGCGATCATCCTGGTGGAGCAGTACTACGACTTCGCCGCCGAACTGGCCGACCAGTACCTGGTGATGGAGCGCGGCGAGATCGTGCTGCGCGGCCGCGGCGCCGACATGGAAACCGACGGCGTGCGCCAGCGCATGTCGATCTGAGCGCGCTGCCCCGCGCCGCCGGGGCGTGCATACTGCGCGCGCCCGGCGCGGCGGTTCTCAAGCGTGCGGCGGGCAGGCCGATAGCCGATCAAGCCCTATCCACACGCCATGACAGACCTGCTCGGATCCGTCGTCAGCCTCACCGGCTACCGTGACCGCGACCTGCTCGACGCAGCCGCGGTCACGATGCTGGCCGACTGGCTGCGACCGCTGAGCCTGAGCCTGTACCGCTGTGTGGGCGAGGCCGGCGATACGCGGCTGCTGCTGCAGGCGTGCGCCCGCGACGGCCCGCCGGCGGTGGCGGGCGATCCGCCGTGGACCCCGCTGGAGGCGCTGCCGTCGCTGGACGACTGGCTACCGCACCGCGACGCGCTGGCCGGCGGCGAACCGCTGCTGGCGCTGCCCACCAGCCGACCCGGCCCGCGAGGCCGGCCGGTGCTGCTGAATGTGTTCCCGCTGTGGGTCGGCACCGAACGCTTCGGTCTGGTCGAGGTGCTCGCCGAGAAGCCGCTCGACGCCGAACAGCTGCGCTTCGTCGATGCCGTGCTGAAGATCTACCGCAACCAGGTCGGCCTGCTCGACTACAGCGAACGCGACACGCTGACCGGTCTGCTGAACCGCAAGACCTTCGACGAACAGTTCGGCAAGTGCCTGCTCGAGTGCGACGGCCCGGGGCCGCTGGCGCCGCTGTCGCCGTCGGCCGACGGCGGGCAGCAGCCCGAACGGCGCGCCCGCGCGTCGCTGCGCTACTGGATCGGCGTGGTCGACGTCGACCACTTCAAGCGCGTGAACGACAACTTCGGTCACCTGATCGGCGACGAGGTGCTGCTGCTGATGGCGCGCATCCTGCGCGGCGCCTTCCGGCATGGCGACCGCCTCTACCGCTTCGGCGGCGAGGAGTTCGTCGTGATGCTGCACGCCGATTCGCGCGTGCACGCGGCGCTCGCCTTCGAGCGCTTCCGCGCGCGCATGGAGACCTGCCGCTTCCCGCAGGTCGGCAGCGTCACGGTCAGCATCGGCATGACCGAACTGCGCGCCGACGACACCCCCAGCGCGGCCTTCTCGCGCGCCGACCTGGCGGTCTACCACGCCAAGCAGAACGGCCGCAACCAGCTGCAGTGCCACGACCAGCTGGTCGAGGGGGGCACGCTGGTCGAGGCGGGCGGCAAGGTCGGCGAGATCGAGCTGTTCTGACGCCGGTACCACGCCGGCACGGCAGCGCTTCGCTGCGGTAAGCGAAAACCTGCGGGCCAGCAACCCCCCTGAACGACAGACGGGACAGTCACGCCCGACTCCCCTGGCGCCGACAGAATGCGCCGACTCAAAAACCTGGGGAGGACGACAAATGAGGCATCGGATTGCTGCGCTGACGCTGGTGGTGGGGCTGGCCGGTTGTGGGGGCGGGGGCGGGGGTGATGACCCGCAGGACGCTCCGGCCACGGATGCAACGCCGCTGGAAGGGGGCTACGAGCTCGCCAGCAGCACCGGCGCCCGCGGTGAGGCGCTGATCCTGGAGGACCGCACGTTCTGGGGCCTCAGCGGCTTCGAGTCGGGCGGCACGCTCTACGTCGACACGCTGACGCAGGGGACCGTGAGCCGTGCCGGCGCGACGGTGAGCGCGACCGATCTGCGCCAGTACGACTTCCTGAACGGCGTGGTCAGGACGACCGGCTTCTCGGGCTCGATGAAGGTGTCGGGCATCGTGTCCGGCACGGTCAGCCCGAGCGGGGCGGCGGCCACCAACCTGACGCTGACGCCGGTGGCGGCTTCCGATTTCGACTACCACGCCGCCGCGAGCCTGGGCACGATCGTCGGCACATGGAACGGCGACTCGCTCGACGGCAGCAGCGGCAGCGTGACGGTGGGCGCCGGCGGCGCGATCACCGCCTCGCTGAGCGGCTGCAGCATCACCGGGAACGCGGCGCCGCATCCCAGCGGCAAGAACCTCTACGCCGTGTCGGTCACCTTCGGTCCGTCACCCTGCATCCTCGCCAACGCGACGGCCAGCGGGATCGCGATCATCGGCACCGCGCAGCAGCTGGTGGTGGCCCTGACATCCGCCGACCGCTCGGCCGGCACGGTGTTCCTCGGCGTGCGTTGACGGACCTCGGGCGCGCGGGCCCTCCCGCGTCGCCTCTGCCTCAGCGCGCCCCCTTCACCACCGCATAGCGCGCCAGCGTGCGTTCGCGCGCCAGCTCATGGCGCACGATGGGCTCGGGGTAGTCGCGGCCGAGCACCAGGCCGGCGGCGACCAGGTCGAGCGGCTTGGCGTCCCACGGGGCGTGCAGCGCGGCGTCGGGCAGGGCGGCGAGCTGCGGCAGGTAGCGGCGGATGAACTTGCCCTGGGCGTCGAATTTCTGGCTCTGGCTCACCGGGTTGAAGATGCGGAAGTAGGGCTGTGCGTCGCAGCCGCTGGAGCTGGCCCACTGCCAGCCGCCGTTGTTGGCGGCGAGGTCGTAGTCGTTCAGCTTCTCAGCGAAATAGCGCTCGCCGCGGCGCCAGTCCAGCCCCAGGTCCTTGCACAGGAAGCTCGCCACCACCATGCGCAGCCGGTTGTGCATGTAGCCGGTCTGGTTGATCTGGAGCATGGCCGCGTCGACCAGCGGGTAGCCGGTGCGGCCCTCGCACCAGGCGGCGAACAGCGCGTCGGCATGCTTGCCATGCTCCCACTTGATCTTGTCGTATTCGGGCTTGAAGCTGCGCTCGACGACCTGTGGGTGGTGGTGCAGCACCTGGTGGTAGAAGTCGCGCCAGATCAGCTCCGACAGCCAGACCTCGGCGCCGCGCGAGCCGGCGCGCGCGCGGTCCCAGGCCAGCCGCGCCAACTCGCGGATCGACAGCGTGCCGAAGCGCAGGTGCACGCTCAGGTAGCTGGGGCCCTTGACGGCGGGGAAGTCGCGCGTCTGGTCGTAGCGATCGATGCGCTCGTCGCCGAAGTCCTCCAGCAGCGCGCGGCCGCCGGCGGTACCGGGGGCGAGCTTCAGCGCCGCCAGGTTGGTGGGTTCGAAGCCGATGGCGGCCAGCGTGGGCACGCCCGCGGCCTCACCCGCCGGGCGCGGCGCCAGCGCGCCGGCATGGCGGCCCACCGGGTAGGCCTGCAGGTAGAAGGGCTCCAGCTTCTTCAGCCAGGCGTTCTTGTAGGGCGTGAACACGCCATAGGGCGTGCCGGCGCCAGTCAGCACCTCGTCGGTGTCGAACACCACCTGGTCCTTGGCCGGGTGGAAGGCGATCCCGGTCTGGGCGAGCGCGCCTCGCACCTGGGCGTCGCGCGCCACGGCGGCGGGCTCGTAGTCGGTGTTCGCGTAGACCGCCTGCACGTGCAGTGCGGCGGCCAGTCGCGGGATCTCGTCGCGCGCGCGGCCATGGCGCACGATCAGCCCGACGCCCTCGGTGCCGTGGCTGCGGCCCAGGGTGTGCAGCTGCGCGTCCAGGTCGACCAGGCTGTCGCGGATGAACTCGACGCGGCGGTCGGTGCGCGGCAGCGGGTCCAGGATCTCGGTGTCGAACACGAATGCCACCCAGACCCGCCGTGCGGCGCGCAGCGCGTGGTAGAGCGCGGCATGGTCGTGGGCGCGCAGGTCCCGGCGGCACCACACCAGCGCGGCGTCGAGTGTTTTTCCGGAGGCCTTGTCCATGCGCCGGAGTGTGCCCGGTCACTACAATCGCCGCATGGGCTCGGACTCCGCCACCAACCTGACGAATCAGTTCCTGATTGCCATGCCCGGCATGGCCGACGATAACTTCGCCGGCTCGGTGGTCTACCTGTGCGAGCACACCGAGCGCGGTGCGCTCGGCCTGGTGATCAACAAGCCCAGCGACATCAAGCTGGGCCGCCTGTTCGAGAAGGTCGACCTGCCGCTCGACCGCGAGGAGCTGGCGGAGCAGCCGGTCTACCTCGGCGGGCCGGTGCAGACCGAGCGCGGTTTCGTGCTGCACGAGCGCGGCGAGGACGACGCGGCCGACATCGACGCCGATGGCGCCACCTACACCTCCTCGCTGCGCATCCCCGGCGGCATGGCCATGACCACCAGCAAGGACGTGCTCGAGGCCCTGGCCAACGGTGCCGGCCCGAAGCGCGTGCTGGTCACGCTGGGCTATGCCGGCTGGAGCGCCGGCCAGCTGGAGGACGAGATCGCCCGCAACGGCTGGATCACCGTCGACGCGAAGCCCGAGGTGATCTTCGAGACGCCGACCGAGCAGCGCTACGACAAGGCGCTGTCGCTGCTGGGCATCGACCCGCGCATGCTGAGCAGCGAAGCGGGCCATGCCTGAGCCGGCCGGAGCCCCGCAGCCCCTGCAGACCCTGCTCGCTTTCGATTTCGGCCTCAAGCGCACCGGGGTGGCCACCGGCAACACGCTGACGCGCAGCGCCCAGCCGCTGCGCACCGTGGCGGCCGAGGGCGACGCGCGCTTCGACGCCATCGCGAAGCTGATCGCCGAATGGCAGCCGGCCGCGCTGGTGGTCGGCGTGCCGTTCCACCCCGACGGCGCGCCGCACGACAATACCCGGCGCGCGCAGCGTTTCGCCCGCCAGCTGCACGGCCGCTTCCGGCTGCCGGTGCACGAGGTCGACGAGCGCTGGTCCACCACCGAGGCCCTGTCCGATGGGGCGCGCGACGCCGATGCCGCCGCCGCGGCGATCCTGCTCGAACAGTATTTCCAGGAGCACGCATGACGACCCTGCACCTCGACGCGGAAGCGCTCTACGCCGATCTGCTGGCGCGGGTGCGGCCGCTGCTCAAGCCCGAGACCGTGCTGGTCGGCATCTGGTCGGGCGGCGCCTGGCTGGCCGAGCGGCTGCAGCGTGACCTGGGACTGGCCGGCCGCCACGGCGTGATCTCGAGCGCGCTGCACCGAGACGACTTCGGCTCGCGCGGCATGAGCGCCACCACCGATGCGACGGCGCTGCCGTTCGAGATCGAGGGCCGCCACATCCTGCTGATCGACGACGTGCTCTACACCGGCCGCACGGTGCGCGCGGTGATCAACGAACTGTTCGACTTCGGCCGCCCGGCCAGCGTCGGCCTCGCGGTGCTCGTCGACCGCGGCGGGCGCGAACTGCCGATCGAGCCCGCCGTGTCGGCCGCCCGCGTGGTGGTGCCGCGCCACCAGCGGCTCGCGCTGGTGCGCGACGAGGCCGGCGGCTTCACACTCCAACTCGAAAGCGCCTGATGCTGAACAAGCGCAACCCGCAGCTCAACGCCCACGGCGAGCTGATCCACCTGCTGTCGATCGAAGGCCTGCCGAAGGCGGTGCTGACGCAGATCCTCGACACCGCGGGCACCTTCCTGAGCGTCAACGACCGCGAGGTGAAGAAGGTGCCGCTGCTGCGGGGCAAGAGCGTGTTCAACCTGTTCTTCGAGAACAGCACGCGCACGCGCACCACCTTCGAGATCGCTGCCAAGCGCCTCAGCGCCGACGTCATCAACCTCGACATCGCGCGCAGTTCCACCGCCAAGGGCGAGAGCCTGCTCGACACCATCGCCAACCTGTCGGCGATGCACGCCGACATGTTCGTGGTGCGCCATGCCGAAAGCGGCGCGCCCTACCTGATCGCGCAGCACGTGGCGCCCCACGTGCACGTGGTCAACGCCGGCGACGGCCGTCACGCGCACCCCACGCAGGGGCTGCTCGACATGTACACGATCCGCCACTACAAGAAGGACTTCAGCAACCTCGTGGTGGCGATCGTCGGCGACATCGTGCACTCGCGCGTGGCGCGCTCCGACATCCACGCGCTCACCACGCTGGGCGCGGCGGAGGTGAGGGCGGTCGGCCCGCGCACCCTCGTGCCGGCCGACCTGAAGCACATGGGCGTGCGCGTCTGCCACGACATGAGCGAAGGCATCCGCGACGCCGACGTGATCATCATGCTGCGGCTGCAGAACGAGCGCATGAGCGGTGCGCTGCTGCCGAGCGCCGGCGAGTACTTCAAGAGCTTCGGCCTCACCGAGGAGAAGCTCGCGCTCGCCAGGCCCGACGCCATCGTGATGCACCCCGGCCCCATCAACCGCGGCGTGGAGATCGACTCGTCGGTGGTCGACGGCAGGCAGAGCGTGATCCTGCCGCAGGTGACCTTCGGCATCGCGGTGCGCATGGCGGTCATGAGCACGATCGCGGGGAACAACGCATGAAGATCCTGATCAGCAACGGCCGCGTGGTCGACCCGGCCTCGGGCCGCGACGAGCGGGCCGACATCGCCATCGCCAACGGCCGCATCCTCACGATCGGCAAGGTGCCGGCCGACTTCGCGCCGGAGCGCACCATCGACGCCGCCGGCCTGGTGGTGGCGCCCGGCCTGGTGGACCTGGCCGCGCGCCTGCGTGAGCCCGGCCACGAGCACGAGGGCATGCTCGAGAGCGAGCTGGCCGCCGCCGCCGCCGGTGGCGTGACCAGCCTGGTCTGCCTGCCCGACACCGACCCCACGCTCGACGAGCCCGGGCTGGTGGAGATGCTCAAGTTCCGCGCCCGCAAGCTCAGCCGCTGCCGGCTGTTCCCGCTCGGCGCGCTGACGCGCGGCCTCGGCGGCGAGGTGCTGACCGAGATGGCCGAGCTCACCGAGGCCGGCTGCGTGGGCTTCTCGCAGGCCGACGCGGTGCTGCGCGACACGCAGGTGCTGTCGCGCGCGCTGCAGTACGCGGCCACCTTCGGCTACACGGTGTGGCTGCGGCCGAACGATCCCTGGCTGGGCTCGGGCGTCGCCGCCAGCGGCGCGGTCGCCACGCGGCTCGGGTTGTCGGGCGTGCCGGTGGCGGCCGAGACGATCGCGCTGCACACGCTGTTCGAGCTGGTGCGCTCCAGCGGCGCGCGCGTGCACCTGTGCCGCTTGTCCAGCGCTGCCGGCGTGGCGCTGCTGCGCGAGGCCAAGGCCGAGGGGCTGCCGGTCACGGCCGATGTCAGCATCAACTCGCTGCACCTGACCGATGTCGACATCGGCTACTTCAACCCGGCCATGCGCCTGGTGCCGCCGCTGCGCCAGCAGCGCGACCGCGACGCGCTGCGCGCCGGGCTGGCCGACGGCACGATCGACGCGCTGGTGTCCGACCACACGCCGGTCGACGAGGACGCCAAGACCCTGCCGTTCGCCGAGGCCGAACCCGGTGCCACCGGCCTGGAGCTGCTGCTGAGCCTGGCGCTCAAGTGGGGCGAGGACAGCGGCGCCGGCCTGCGCCGCGCGCTCGCCACCGTGAGCTGCGAGCCGGTGCGGGTGCTGGGCGACGCGCTCGGTTCGCTCGCCTCCAGCGCGGGCCGCCTCGTCGAGGGCGGGGTGGCCGATGTCTGCGTGTTCGACCCCGAGGCGCGCTGGACCGTCGCGCCGGCCGCACTGCGCAGCCAGGGCAAGCACACGCCGTTCGCTTTCGACACCAGCGGCTTCGCGCTGCCGGGGCGCGTGCGCGCCACCTTGGTCGCCGGCCACGTGGCGCACGAAGCCACGCGCGACGCGGCATGAGCGCCCGTCGCGTCACCGCCGCGCCACCCTGATGCTGCGCCGTCTGCGTGCCGCGTGGCGCCTGCTGCGCGTGCTGCTGCACGTGTTGCACGGCCTGGCCATCGTGCTGACGATGTTCCGCGCGCTCGGGCGTACCGAGCGGCGCGAGCGCGTGCGCTGGTGGGCCGCCAAGATGCTGCGCGTGGCCGGGGTCGGTGCCCGGCGCAGCGGCGAACCCTGGCCCGGCGGGGCGTTGCTGGTCGCGAACCACATCTCCTGGCTGGACATCGTGGCCATCCACGCCTTCTGCCCGCAGGCGCGCTTCGTGTCCAAGGCGGACGTCCGGCACTGGCCGCTGCTGAGCCGGCTGACCGAGGCGGCCGACAGCCTCTACCTCGAGCGCGAGCGCAAGCGCGACGCGCTGCGCGTGGTGCACCAGATGGCCGAAGCACTGACGGCCGGCGACACCGTGGCGGTGTTCCCCGAAGGCACCACCGGCGAGGGCCACGCGCTGCTGCCCTTCCACGCCAACCTGCTGCAGGCTTCCATCGCCACCGGCACGCCGGTGCAGCCGGTGGCGCTGCGCTACCGCGACCGGCACGACGAGGTCAGCAAGGCGGTGGCCTACGTCGGCGACACCACGCTGGTGCAGAGCCTGTGGTGGGTGGCCTGCGCCGACGGCTTGCAGGTGCACGTGCAGTTCCTCGCGCCGCAGGCCAGCGCGCAGGCCGAGCGCCGCGCGCTCGCCGAGCGCCTGCGCGCCGCGATCGACGAAGCCCTGCAGACGCCACCGACCACGTGATGTCCGCAGTGCGGCTATGTCTGCATTGCTGCGCCGTCGATCACCCCCTGCTGTTCCCGCAGGCTCCGCCGTCACCGGCACAGAGAGCGGCCGAACGTCGAGGGGACGCCATGCAGCTGCTCAAACTGGTCGCGCACCACATCAAGGTCGGTGTGCCCTTGCCGTTCGGCGTGCGCAACGAAGAGGGCAAGCTGCTGCTGGCCTGCGGCTAGGTCATGGCCAGCGAGGCCCAGCTCGAGGCGCTGCTCGACCGCGGCGCCTATGCCGACGTCGAGGAGATCAATACGACTTCCCGGCGCTCGTCGATGCCTTCGCCGGCGAGTTCATCACGCTGGTCGATCGCGATCCCGATGTGGCGATCTACGGCTCGATCCGCCAGGACCCGCGGCGCCTGTGGAGTACGGCGTGGCGCATGCGTTGCACACCGCGCTGGCGGGCCAGTTGATGGCGCGTCGCGCCGGCTGGGCCGAGGAGCGCGTGGCGGCGCTGATCAAGGAATACGGGCCTCTACCCGCCGGGCGACTTCGTGCGGCTCGCCTCCGGCGAACTGGCGGTCTTCACACGCCGTGGGCCCGGCGCCCATGCGCCGATGGTGGCTGCCATCGCCGACCGCGCCGGCCTGCCCACGGTGCGCACCACGCCGCGCCACACCGCCCAGCCGGGCTGCCAGATCGCCGGCCGGGCGACCGACCTGCAGCTCGTGCTGCGCGTGGCGCCGGAGCGGCTCTACGGCCTGGTGGGCTGAGGCACGGCCTCAGCCGTCCGCCTGCAGCGCGGACACCGAGGCCGCCTGCGCGGCGGCGTCGGCCCCGCCCAGGTAGTACTTCGACGTGGGCTTCAGGTTGGCGTCCAGGTCGTAGACCAGCGGGATGCCGTTCGGGATGTTCACGCCCACGATGTCGGCGTCGGAGATGTTGTTCAGGTGCTTCACCAGCGCGCGGATGCTGTTGCCGTGCGCCACGATCACCAGCCGCTGGCCGGCGGCGATGGCCGGGGCCAGCGTGCCGTACCAGAGCGGCAGCACGCGCGCCACGGTGTCCTTCAGGCACTCGGTCAGCGGCACCTGGTTGGCCGCGAGCTTCGCGTAGCGCACGTCGCTGCGCTCGCTGCGCGGGTCGTTCGCTTCCAGCGGCGGCGGCGGCACGTCGTAGCTGCGGCGCCAGAGCAGCACCTGCTCGTCGCCGAACTGCTTGGCCATGTCGGCCTTGTTCAGGCCCTGCAGGCCGCCGTAGTGGCGCTCGTTGAGGCGCCAGTCCTTGATGACCGGCAGCCAGGTGCGGTCCATGCCGTCGAGGCAGTGCCAGGCGGTCCAGATCGCGCGCTTGAGCACCGAGGTGTAGACGGTGTCGAAATCGATGCCGGCCTGCTTCAGCAGCCGGCCGGCCTGCTGGGCCTGGGCCACGCCGGTGGGAGTGAGTTCCACATCGGTCCAGCCGGTGAAGCGGTTCTCGAGGTTCCAGGTCGATTCGCCGTGGCGGATCAGCACGAGTTGGGTCATGAGGCGGGTCGCGGCAGCAATGGGAATAGCCGCAGATTCTAGAATCGCTGTCTTTCCGCCTCCCTGACCGCGCTGGCCGCGCGCGCCCCCACCGTGAAGTTTCTCCTCGACAACTGGTATCTGGTCCTCGCTGCGCTCGCCTCGGGCGGTCTTCTGGTCTGGCCGCTGATCGCTCGCGGCGGCGGCCCGAACCGCGTGTCCACCGCCGAGGCGGTGATGCTGATCAACCGCGAGAAGGCGGTGCTGATCGACGTGAGCGAGCCCGCCGAGTACGCCGCCGGCCATGCCAGCAACGCCCGCAACATCCCGCTCGCCGGTCTGGAGAGCGGCGCCAAGGGCCTGCCCACCAACAAGAGCCTGCCGGTGCTGGTGATCTGCCCGACCGGCGCGCGCGCCAACCGCGCCGTCGCCACCCTGCGCAAGCTCGGCTACGAGAAGGCCAGCACCGTGATCGGCGGCCTGGCGGCCTGGCGCGAGGCGCAACTGCCGGTGGAGAAGTCGGCGGCCTGAGCGGGCCCGGGCCTATCGACGAGATAGCGCCAAATGCCGCGCATTGCCGCGCAAATCAAACCCGCAGCCCGGCAAGGACGTGTCGATTCCGTGACACTGGCGGCTCGTTCCACCGATTGCCCGCCATGTCGTCCTCCACCGTCAAGATGTTCACCACCCAGGTCTGCCCGTTCTGCATCCGGGCCAAGGCACTGCTGAAGCAGCGCGGCGTGGAGCAGATCGAGGAGATCCGCATCGACCTCGACCCCGCGCAGCGCGACGCCATGATGCAGGCGACCGGCCGGCGTACCGTGCCGCAGATCTTCATCGGCGACACCCATGTGGGCGGCTGCGACGAACTCATCGCGCTCGACCAGCGCGGCGGCCTGATGCCGCTGCTGCAGCAGCAGTCCCCGGCCTGACTGACGGCAGGCCGGCAAGCCGGTCGCTGCCACCCCGCTGCGACATAATCCGGCGGTTACATGCCCCAGGGCCCGCCGACGTCGACGACGGCGGGCCGTTTGTTTGTTCAAGGCCCTCCAGACCGCGATGCCTCCCACGGCCCCGCGGTTCGAGCCGGCCCAGCCCCTGACGGATGCCCACCATGGCCGAGCAAGACTCCAACCCCGTGTTCCAGATCCAGCGCGTCTACCTCAAGGACGTGTCGCTGGAGCAGCCCAATTCGCCGCAGATCCTGCTCGAGCAGTCGCAGCCGCAGGTCGACATCAGCCTGGCCGTCAACGCCGAGACCGTGGCCGACGGCATCTACGAGGTGTCGGTGACCGCCACGGTCACCACCAAGGTCGCCGACAAGACGCTGTTCCTGTGCGAAGCCAAGCAGGCCGGCATCTTCGAGATCCGCAACCTGCCCGACGGCCAGACGCAGCCGGTGCTGGGCATCGCCTGCCCCGGCATCGTCTACCCCTACCTGCGCGCGACGGTGGCCGACATCATCACCCGTGCCGGCTTCCCGCCGGTGCACCTGGCCGAGGTGAACTTCCAGGCCATGTACGAAGCCCAGCAGCAGGCCGCCGCGCAGCAGCAAGGCGCGGTGAGCAACGGCAACGGCGGCTCGCCGATCATCACCAACGCCTGATCCGCGCCGCCAGCCCGGCCCGCCGCGCATGCGCATCACGGTCCTCGGCGCCGGTGCCTGGGGCACGGCCCTCTCCGTCGGCATCGCGCCGCGGCACGACACCCTGTTGTGGGCGCGCGATGCCGCCCAGGCCGCGCACATCGAGGCCAGCCGCGACAACCGGCGCTACCTCCCCGGCGTGGCGCTGCCCGCCGCGCTGCGCCTCACGGCCGACCTGGACGCGGCGATCGCGCACGCCCAGGCGGACGGTGGCCTGATCGTCATCGCCACGCCCATGTCGGGCCTGCGCGAGATGCTGGCCCGCTGCGCCGCCAGCGGCGCCGGACTGTGGTGGCTGTGCAAGGGCTTCGAGGCCGGCACCGGCGCACTGGGCCACGAGGTGGCGCGCGAGGTGGCGCCGGCAGCCCGCGTGGGCGTGCTGTCGGGACCGAGCTTCGCGCTCGAGGTCGCGCGCGGTCAGCCCACCGCGCTGGTGGCCGCCAGCACCGACGAGGCGCTGCGCAACCAGGCCGTCGAGGCCTTCCACAGCGAATCGCTGCGCGTCTACACCTCCGCCGACCCGGTGGGCGTGGAGGTCGGCGGCGCGGTCAAGAACGTCATCGCCATCGCCACCGGCATTGCCGATGGCATGGGCCTGGGCCTCAACGCGCGAGCAGCGCTCGTCACCCGCGGCCTGGCCGAGATCACGCGCCTGGGCACGGCGCTGGGCGCGCGAGTGGACACCTTCATGGGCCTCAGCGGCCTGGGCGACCTGGTGCTCACCGCCACCGGCGATCTGTCGCGCAACCGCCAGGTCGGCCTGCAACTGGCCCAAGGCCGCTCGCTGCCCGAGGTGCTGGCCGCGCTGGGCCACGTGGCCGAGGGCGTGTACAGCGCCGCCACCGTGCTGGCGCGCGCGCAGGCGCTGGGCGTCGACATGCCCATCACCGCCGCCGTGGTGGCGGTGCTCGACGGGCGGCTGACGCCGGCGCAGGCGCTGGAGCGGTTGATGCGGCGGCAGGCAAGGGCCGAAGGCCACGCGCCGGACTGAGCGCGTCCCGCTCTCGCATCGCATCGACGTGACAGGCTGTTCGCAGCCTCCTGTCAGGACGTCGCTCCTGGTTACGCCTCTGCCCTGTTGTTGCAGGGAAATGCACGCATCGCCGTTCAAACTCCTGCGACCGCCAACGCAGGAGACGCCTTGTTCACCCGATACCTCGCCGTCTGGCTGCTGGTCCTGACCGGTCTGACGGGCCTGGCGCCCGTCGCAGCGGCGCAGCCTGCACAGGCGGCCGCTGTGTCCGGCCCGACCGCCTACCCCTCCGAAGCCTCGCAGTGGCCGGGCAAGGGCGTCGTGCGCGTCTTCGGCTGGATGGTCGACAACCGCCGCGAGTTCTGGCGGCAGCGCGAGCACGAGCGGGGCCGGGTGGTGTTCGCCGGCGATTCGCTGGTCGCCGGCTGGCGCACGCTGAAGCAGGACTTCCCCTCCGTGCCGGTGGCCAACCGGGGCATCGGCGGCGACGTCAGCCGCGGCCTGCTGTTCCGCTTCCAGGAGGACGTGCTCGATCTTCAACCGACGGCCGTGGTGATCCAGATCGGCACCAACGACCTCAGCGCCCAGCAGGCCCCGGCCGACACCGTGTCCAACCTCGTCGCGATGATCGAGATGGCGCGCCGGCACGACCGCGGGCTGCCGATCATCGTCTGCACCGTGCCGCCGCGTGCCCACCCGCAGGCGCCGATCGATCCGGCGAAGTGGAGGGAGCTCAACGCCGGCATCCGGGCGCTCGCGGATCGGCAGGCGGGCGTCAGTGTGGTCGAACTGGCCGAGCCGCTGTCGGCACCCGACGGATCGCTCGACCCGCGCTACTTCGCGACCGACAGGCTGCACCTGTCGGCGCAGGGCTACGAGCGCTGGACATCGGCACTCGAGCCCGCCCTGGCGCCGCTGCGCACGAGCCGCCGCTGATGCGCCTCGCCTCCGACGCCCGGTCATGAACGCGCGAGCGCCGTCCTCCCCGGTCGCCGCACCGCCCATCGGTGCGGCCGCCACGGCCTATCTCGACGCGCTCAGGGCGATCGCCGCCAATCTGGTGATCGGCTCGCACATCGTGCTGATCCACTTCGACGGGAAGATCCGCTACCCGGGCGGCAGCCTCGCGGTGGCGGTCTTCTTCCTGCTGTCGGGTTTCCTGATCACGCAATCGATGCTGAACTGGGCCGCGCGGCCCGGTCCCCGCCTGCCCGGCTTCCTGGCCGATCGGGTCGCCCGCATCATGACGCCCTTCGTGCCCGCCTTGCTGCTCATCGTGCTGGCCAACGGGTGGCTGATCTCCTCGCACTGGGGCGCGCCCGAGGTCAACACCGGCCTGCGGCCCTTCCTCGGCAACCTGCTGCAGCTGCAGGATCACAGCATTTTCCAGTTCCTCGAGATGCTGCGCCTCGACATGCCCTGGCGCATCCGGCCCTACAACACCGCCGAGCCGTTCTGGACCGTGTCGGTCGAGATGTGGATCTACGTCGCGATGGGCCTGTTCGCCTTCTGTGTGCTGTGCCAGGAGCGGCTGCGCCGCCGCTACCTCTGGCCGCTGGCCGCGCTGAGCTTTCCGGTGCTGGTGTGGAACGCCGCTGCCGGCGGCGGCAAGTCGCTCACGCTGATCTGGCTCGTCGGTGCGGCGGCCGGATGGGCGTTCGCTCGACTGCCGGCCTACCGCCGCAGCGGCTGGCTGGCCGTGTGGCTGGTGGCCCTGGGTTCGGTGGCGCTGGTGGGCCGCGCAGCCAAGATCGGCTTCGACCCCTACGACCTGCAGACGGCGGCCCTGATCGCGCTGGTGATGTTCGGCGTGCTGTGCCATCTCCTGAATGCCCGCTCCGTTCCCGCTCCCGTCGAACGGGCGTGCCGCTTCTTCGCGTCCTACAGCTACAGCCTCTATCTCATCCATAACACCGTGCTGATCGTCGTCTGGGAGACGACCCGTGGTGCGCCCCGCTGGCTGGCCATCGTGGGCGGCGTGCTGCTCTCGCACCTGGTCGCCTACGGGCTCTATCTCGCGTTCGAGCGCCACTACCGCCATGTGGCGCTTTGGCTGAGACCGCGTTTCGAGCAGGCACTGCTGCCGCGTTCGCGCCCGGCCCGGCTGCCGACGGCTCACGGGACGGTCGGTCTCGAGGCCGCCTCCCGCTTCTGAACCGGAGAAACCTACAGTCACGCTCGTCACGTTTGTTGCGGCGCAGCAAGTGCGTAAACTGCACCGATGAATATTCACGTTCCCGCAGCGCGCGCACCCGGTGGACGGGTCGATGCGCAGCGGGCCGTCTCGAGCGAGGCCGGAGCGTCCGGTGGGGCGGCGCGCGCCGCTCGCCCGTTGCTGCCGGTGGCAGCCGGGCTGCTGCTGCTCTACCTGCCCAGCATCACGGACCTCGCGCAGGGCCTGTGGCAGACCGACACCCACTCGCACGGCCCCATCGTGCTGGCGGTCGTCGTCTGGCTCTTCTACCGGCAGATCCGGCCGGCACTCGCCGACGGATCGGCAGGCTCCAGCGCGCGGCGGTCGGTGCCGGGCTGGCTGCTGCTCGCCGTGGGGCTGCTGGTCTACGTGCTCGGGCGTTCGCAGTCCTTCCCGGTCCTGGAGGTGGCGTCGCTGCTGCCGGTGCTGTTGGGCTGCTCGATGCTGCTGCTGGGCGCGCCCACCACGCGAAGGCTGTGGTTCGCTTTCCTGTTCCTGTGCTTCCTGATCCCGATGCCGGGTTCGATGGTCGACGCGATCACGCAACCCCTGAAGATCGGCGTTTCTTACGTTGTCGAACATCTGTTGCACTCCGCCGGCTACCCGATCGCCCGTGCCGGCGTGGTCCTGACCGTCGGCCAGTACAAGCTGCAGGTGGCCGACGCCTGCTCGGGCCTGAACTCGCTGTTCATGCTGGAGGCCTTCGGGCTGCTCTACCTCAACGTGGTCCGCCACGCATCGGCCCTGCGCAATGCGGTGCTCGCGGTGCTGATCGTGCCGATCTCGTTCGCTTCCAACGTGCTGCGCGTCGTGGTGCTGGTGCTGATCACCCACCACTACGGCGACGCCGCGGGGCAAGGCTTCATTCATGGCTTCTCGGGCATGGTGCTGTTCGCCGCGGCGCTGTGCATGACGGTGCTGGCCGACACCGCCCTGCGCCGGCTCCCTGCGTTGCGCGGCGTCCGGCACGAGGCGCCGCAATGAGCGCGGCCCTGACGACGCCCACGGCATCGGCGGGCGCCCGCGCGGGCCTGTCCTGGCGTTCGAGCCTCGCCGTGTTCCTGCTGATGCTGCTGGCCGCCGTGGCGGCCTGGCAGCTCACGCCTCGCGCGCTGCCGGGCGCGGCGGGCGCGGGTCCGCTGCCGCAACTCGAACTGGCGGTGCCCCCGGTCATCGGCGAGTGGCGGCTCGTGCCCTCGCTGCGAGAGCAGGTCGATCTGGCGGTCGACCGCGACGGCGAACGGCTCATCAGCCAACCCTATGACCAGACCCTGCTGCGCACCTACCAGAACGTGCGCGGGGAACAGATCCTGCTCGCGGTGGCCTACACCCGGCAGCAGAGCCAGGAGGTCAAGGTGCACCGGCCCGAGGTCTGCTACACGGCCGTCGGCTTCGAGGTGCTGTCGCTCGATCCGGCCCGCCTGGGTGTGGCGGCCGCAGGCACGCAGCCCGTCGACGGCATGCGCATGGTGGCGCGCAGCATGCACCACACCGAGGCCGTCAGCTACTGGATCCGCATGGGCGGCATCTACAGCCAGAACGCGTTCGACACCCGCCTGCACCTGCTGGCCGAGGGGCTGCAGGGCCGCCTGCGCGACGGCGCGCTGGTGCGTGCCTCACGCATCGTCGCTGACCCGCGCGAAGCAGCGGCGGCCTATCCGCAGATCGAGCGCTTCCTGTCCGAGTTCACTGCAGCGTTGACGCCCGAGGTGCGCGCGCTCCTGCTCCTCTGAACCCCACCATGCCTGTCGAACCTTCTGCCTCGCCGGCCGCCGCAACCCGCGTCCTGCTCGTGATCCCCACGCTCAACGAGGCGGCCCACATCGACGGCCTGCTCGCAGGGCTGCTGGCGGATCCGCCGAGCTCTGCGAGCTGGCGCATCGTCGTCGTCGACGGCGGCAGCACCGATGGCACCGTCGACAAGGTCAAGTCCGTGGCAGCGCAGCAACCCGCGGTGCAGTGGCTGCACAACCCGGCGCGCATCCAGAGCGCGGCGCTCAACCTTGCGGCGCGGCAGTTCGGCCGCGAGGCCGACGTGCTGATCCGCTGCGACGCCCACGCCGTCTACCCCGCCGGCTTCTGCCAGCGCCTGCTCGATACCCTGGCCCGTTCTGGCGCCGATGCGGTGGTGGTGCCCATGGATTCCATCGGCCACGGCTGCCTTGAGCGCGCCGTGGCCTGGGTGTCCAATTCGCCGGTCGGCACCGGCGGCTCGGCGCATCGCGGCGGCCACCGCAGCGGCTTTGTCGACCATGGCCATCACGCCGCATTCCGCATGGACATGTTCCGCCGTGCCGGGGGCTACGACGAGAGCTTCACGCACAACGAGGACGCCGAGCTCGACTGCCGGCAGCGCGCCCTCGGTGCCCGCATCTACCTGGACGCCGACATCCGCCTCGGCTACCACCCGCGCAGCAGCCTGCCGGCGCTGGCGCGTCAGTACTTCCGCTACGGCGCCGGACGCTCGCGCACTGCGCGCCGCCACCCGGGCTCGCTGCGCCTGCGGCAGCTTGCCGTGCCCGCGCATCTGCTGCTGTCGGTGCTGGCTGTCGCGATTAGTCCCTGGTTCGCCGGGCTGCTGGCGTGGCCGGCGTTCTACGTCGGCGTGCTGCTGCTCACGTCGCTGCTGATGGCGGTGCGGCACCGCTCGGCCTGCGGCCTGCTGGCCGGCGTGGCTGCCGCCACCATGCACACGGCCTGGGCGCTGGGCTTCCTGTCGGGTCTGGTGGGCCGGCGCGAGCAGGCCTGGCAGCCGGTGCTGGCCGCCCCCCTGTGGCCCGCTGAAACGAGAGCCCCCGCCTGATGAACCCGTCCACCTTGAACGTTCTGCTGGTCGATCCCTCGCTGTTCACCGCACCCTACGACGCGGCGCTCACCGAAGGCCTGCTTGCGGCCGGCGTGCAGCCCACGTGGGCCGTGCGGCCCACACGCAAGGGCGACCGCCCCGAGCTCCCCGAGGCCCACGTCGACGCCTTCTTCTACAAGGTCATCGACGAGGCCCCGGGCCTGCCGCGTGCGCTGCGTGCCCTGGCCAAGGGCCTGTCGCACGCGATCGGCCTGCTGCAGCTGTGCCGGCGCGTGGTGGTGCGCCGCCCGGCGGTCGTGCACTTCCAGTGGGTGGTGGTGCCGCCGCTCGACACGCTGGCCATCCTGTTCATCCGCATGCGCTGCCCGGTCGTTCTGACCGTGCACGATACGGTGCCCTTCAACGGCGAGCGCATGTCGCTGCTGCAGAACCTGGCGTTCGACCTGCCCATCAAGCTGGCCGACCGCGTGATCGTGCACACCCTGGCCGGCCGCGAGCGGCTGGTGAAGCGCGGCGTGTCCGCCAGCAAGCTGGCCGTGATCCCGCACGGCCCGCTGCGCCTGCAGGCCACGCCGTCGCCGGCCGGCCTGCGGCGCGACGACCCGCGCTGGAGCTTCGTGCTGTTCGGCGAGATCAAGCCCTACAAGGGGCTCGACGTGCTGATCGAGGCAGTGGCCCGCCTGCCGGCCGATGTGCGCCGCCAGTCGCGCTTCATCGTGGCCGGTCGGCCGCGCATGGACCTCGCGCCGCTGCAGGCCCGCATCGCGGAGCTGAAGCTCGACGATGCGATCGAGCTGCGCCCCCAGCGCCTCTCGGAACAGGAGATGGCCGACCTGTTCGCCCAGGCCCATGCCTTCGTGTTCCCCTACCGCCAGATCGACGCCAGCGGCGTGTACTACCTCGTCAAGTCGCTCGGCAAGTGGATGATCGCCAGCCGCGTCGGCATCTTTGCCGAAGACCTGCAGCACGGCACGCAGGGCGCGCTGGTGCCGCCCGAAGACATCGGCGCACTGTCCACGGCGCTGGCCGACGCGGTGATCCACCGCTCCATGCCGCGACCCCTGCCGCCCGGCAGCACCTGGGCCGGCATCGGCGTCACGACGCGGGTGCTGTACCAGCAGGCCATCGACGCACGCTCCGCAAGCGCCCGGCCTCCCAAGGTCCAACCGCAGCCGCCGGCGCAATGAACAACCGCCGCCTTCTCACCGCCCGACTGGCCGTGATGGCCGCTGCGGCCACCTGCGGACCCGGCCTGCTGACGGCCTGCGCGCAACAGCCGCAGGGCGGCAGCGTGGCCGCCAGCGTGCCCAGCCAGCCGGTCGCGCCGGTGCGCGAATCGGGCTACAGGCTGGTGAAGAACTGGGACTTCAAGACGCTGATCCGTGACGACGCCGCATTGCGCAAGGAGTTCTTCACCCGCTACATCTTCGCCAACGGCACGCTCGATCACGTGAACGACGAGTGGAGCCGCTATCGCGACAACAACAACCACGTCTTCACCGACACCGGCCTGTCGCTGGTGGCCCGTGCACCCGGCGAACTGAAGCCCGGCAAGGTGGAGAGCGGCATGCTGCGTTCGCGCTGGAGCGGCCAGTACGGTGTGTACGAGATCCGCATGAAGGCGCCACCGGGTCGCGGCACCTGGCCCGCGTTCTGGCTCAACCCGCAGGACCAGACCTGGCCACCCGAGATCGACGTGGTGGAGATCGTGAACAACGGCGACGGCGGCACGCGGCGCAGCTTCCACTTCCTGCACGGCGTGGGCACCAAGAACGCGAAGCAGCGCGTCAGCAGGCTCGACGCGCAGAAGACCTATGTGCCGGGCACCGATTTCGCCGAACAGTTCCACGTGTTCTCGGTCGAGTGGACACCCGACAGCGTGCGCCACTACGTGGACGGGGTGCTGGTGACCGACCGCGACTACCTCTGGGTGCACAACGACGGCCGGGACGCCGGTGCGGCCCATGTGCTGGTCAACCTGGCCATCGGCGGCAACTGGCCCGGCCCGCCGAACGCCGCGTCGATGCCGGCCAGCCTCGAGATCGACTACATCCGCGTCTGGCAGCGCTGAACCATGCACAGCCTCTCCACCACGGCCCCGTTCGACGCCCAGGCGCCGCTGGACGCTGCCGACACGCGGCACCAGGGCCGGGCGCTGCGCGGCGCCATCGTGTTCCTGCTGCTCTCCACCACCGTGCTGCAGCGCTTCGGGCTGAACTTCGGCAGCTATTCGGCCAACGTCACCTTGCTGGCGATGTTCGGCGTGCTCGGCGTGGCGCTGGCATCCAGCCGGCTGAGCTTTGCGGTCGAGCGCGTGTTCCTCTACGTGCTGTGCATCGCCGTCGCGGCGGCCAGCATGCTGACCAACCTGAACTTCTCGCAGATCGACCGTTCGTCGTTCTCGTCGCTGCTGCTGCTGGTGGTGATGTTCGTGCCCTTCCTGTTCGTCCTCAAGCCCGACCCCACCGGTCGCAACGACGCCGACTGGGTGATGCGCTGCTTCTCCAACATCGCGCTGTTCTGCGCTTTCGCGGGCATCGCGCAGTTCTTCACCCAATTCGTGATGAAGCCCCCGTGGCTGTTCGACTTCACCGAATCCATTCCCTTCATCCTGCGAGGGCCGAGCGGATTCAACACCGTCATCCCGGTCGGTTCGCTGTTCAAGTCCAACGGTTTCTTCTTCCGCGAGCCGTCGGGCTTCTCGTTCACCATGGCGTTCGCGCTGCTGGTCGAGGTGGCGCTCTACAAGCGCCTGCCGCGCATCGGCGCGTTCGCGCTGGCACTGCTGCTCACCTATTCGGGCACCGGCATCCTGGCGCTGTTCATCGGCTTGCTGTTCCCGCTGGGCCTGCGCACGGTGCTGCGGCTGGGCGCGGTGGCGCTGGTCGGCGGCCTGGCGGTGCTGGTGCTGGGCGACGCACTGAACCTGTCGTTCACGCTCGGCCGCATCGGCGAGTTCGGCTCCGAGCGCAGCAGCGCCTACATCCGCTACATCGCGCCTTTCCGCGTCATCGCCGACACGATGATGAGCGACGCCTGGAGCTTCTGGCTGGGCCACGGGCCCGGCACCATCTACCGGCTCGGCCCGTCGTCGTCCTACGACTTCCACGACCCCACCTGGGCCAAGCTGCTGTTCGAGTACGGCCTTCTGGGCTTCGTCGCCTTCGTGGCGCTGTTTGCCACGGCCTTGTACCGGCCGCGCGTGCCCCAGCAACTGCGTGCCGTGCTGTTCTTCTCGTGGCTGCTGATGGGCGGGCACCTGCTGACACCGGAAAACAACTACATGACGCTGGTGCTGGTCGGCCTGATGCCGCTGGCCGGCGTGGCGCTGGGCCGGCGCGTCGTGACCGAAGCGTCCGCAGATGCCGATGCGGCAGCTTCGTCGCCGCCGGACCCCACGATGGTCGCCAAGCCAAGCGGAACCGAAACGAGATGACGCCCTCCTTGCCGAAGATCAGCGTGGTGATCCCATGCTTCAACTACGCCCGCTACGTGGGGCAGGCCATCGAGAGCGCGCTGGCGCAGGCGCATCCCGATACGGAGGTGGTGGTCGTCAACGACGGCTCCACCGACGGCTCGCTGGCGGTGATCGAGCGCTACGCGCAGCGGGTGGTGGTGATCGACCAGGTGAACCAGGGCTCCATCGCCGCCTACAACCGCGGCTTCTCGGAATCGAGCGGCGACGTGGTGATCTTCCTCGACGCCGACGACCTGCTGGAGCCCGGCGCGCTGGCCGCCGTGGCGGCGGCCTGGACGCCGGCCTGCGCCAAGCTGCAGTACGACCTGAAGATCATCGACGCCGAAGGCCGCGACACCGGCCGCCGCTTCTGCAACTTCGCCAACGGCTACGGCACGGCCGAGGCCCGCAGCGCCTTCCTGCGCACCGGCACCTACCGCTGGCCCGTGACGACCGGAAACGCCTACTCGCGCTGGTTTCTCGAACCGATGTTTCCGCTGCGCATCGAGCACGGCCCCGATGGCCACCTGAACACCGTGGCACCGGTGTACGGCGACGTGAAGGTGCTGCCGCAGGTGCTGGGCGCCTACCGGGTGCACGGCGCCAACATGTGGTCCAGCGACGGCTCCGACCATTCGCGCCTGCCCTTCCGCATCCACACCCGCCAGCGCGAAGTGGCCTTCATGCAACTGCACGCGCAGCAGCGCGGTGTGTTCCTGCCGGCCGGCAACGTGCTGGATCGGGAACTGCCTTTCCTCAACTACCGGCTCATGGCGCTGAAGCTCGGCCTGGCCTACACCGGCCAGGAGCACGACTCGCCCTGGTCGCTGGTGCGGCGGGCTTGGTCGCTCATCGTGTCGGAGCCCATGTCGCTCAAGCACCGCGTGGGCCACCTCGGATGGTTCGGCGTGCTGGCGCTCGCACCGCGGCAGGCGGTGCCGGCGCTCTTGCACGTGCGCTTCAACCGCAGCGAACTGCTTCAGTCGCTGCGGCGCTCCGTGGGGCTGGCGCCCGTGCGCACCTGAGGCACGCCGCCGATGCGAGCGGCCTTGCTCGAGGGTGCAAGGGAGTAGGGCCGCTCCACCAGCAGGAAGAGCACGGCCGTAGGCAACAGCGTCAAGCCGAACAGGACAGGCAGCAGGCCCCAGAAAACCCACGCACCCTGTCCGGCCGGGGGTAGCACCTGCGCGAGCAGCAGGAACCCTGCGTTGAGCACCAGACCGTGCAGCAGGTAGTAGGAATAGCTCATGTTGCCAAGCCAGCGCAGGGGTGTCCACGAGAAGGCGCGTGGCAGCCACGCCGACGGCGCGCGAAAACACACCAGGCAAAGCAGCGGCCACGCCACGAAAAGGATGCAGACCTGAGCCGCCTGTGCAGCGTGGCCTTCACCGGGCAACAGCACGGCGCCGAGACCGGCCAGCAGCGCCAGCACCCCTGCCAGCGCACCGGGCGGAGACGCAGACGCAGCCTTCAAGCGATGCGCCAAGGCCTCGTGCAGCAGCATGCCCGCCACGAACATCATGAGCCGGATGGGCCCGCCCTGAAGCGCCCCGTACAAGGCCAGCGCGCCGGCCAGCACCAGCAAGAACACCACGCGCCAGCGGCGGCTGCGTTGTCGCAACCCCAGCACTGCGATGAAGGCGGGCGTGACCAGGTAGAAGAGCATCTCGTAGCTCAGCGACCAGGCCACGGTGATCAGCGGATCGATGGGGAGCAGGCCGGGCAGCAACAGCAGGTTCTGCACCAGGTAGAGGGCGGCCTCCGCAGGGTCTGCGGGGATGCGACTCTCCGAAGGAAACGCGAACGACAGCAGCACGTACGCGACGAACACCACGATGAACGCGGGGTAGATGCGGGCGACCCGACGGCGCATGAAGCCGATGAAGGGCTGGGGGCGCTTCATCAGCGAGCCGTAGATGAGGTAGCCGCTGAGCACGAAGAACAGGTCGACGCCGGCGTGGCCCGCATGGCGCAAACCGCTGGCGATGCGCACGGTCTCGGTGCTGCCCGCAATCCACGGCTCCACCATGCCCGTGTAGTGCGTGAGGAACACCAGGAGCACCGCGAAGCCCCGCAGTCCCTCCATCGGCCTGACGTTGTCTGCCTGGCCGCCGCGCGCCAGTTCGAACCGGTGAACGAGCCAGTTCATGCCTTTACATGCTCGGCGAGGTGCGGCTTGATGGACCGCGGCGGCTCTACGTGCCCGATGGTCCGAGATAGGGGCCGCCGACGTCAGCCGTCGAGCCCATTGGCGACGCAGGAGAGGAAGTCAGGTCGAACCATGCTCGGGCTGCGCGGTCTCGCAACCTCCAGAGAAACCGGTCTACGCGATGAGAGGCCAGGGACGATGCGCCGATCTGCTGGGCATGCTCGATCGTCGAGGGTCCATGGCGTTCAAGTACTGGAAACGGGAACAGCGTGAACGCGGGCATCCCGCATACCCAGTAGCGGGACATCGCCCAATCCACGGGCATCGTCATGACCCGACAGGCCGACAACAACGCTTCGGCGCCGCGACGACTCAGCACATAGGCCTGGGTGCCGTAGAGATAGCCTCGCACCTGCATCAAGTGGCTGTGGTCGGACAGCAGCTTGTACTTGGCGATCCGCACGTTGATGGGGTGCGAGGTGTACAGGCGCAGCACGTCGATGCCATGATCGGCCAGGCGGTGCGCGCAGAGTTGCTCGATGAGCGGCCAGTCGACCATGACGTCGTCTTCGAAGACCAGCAACTGATCGGCAGCCGACATCAGGAACTGGCGCCAGACCTCGTAGTGGCTGGCATAGCAACCCACCTCGCCCGGCTTCAGCGCGCGACCGAATCGGCGCACGGTCAGCGGCTCGTCGTAGTGCAGCCCCTGCGCGGGAAGACGGAGCGCGTCGAAGAACTCCCAGCGAGCAGTGCCGTGCGCCGCACCCGCCGCGAACTGCTCGCGTCGCTGATGGGCCGAGGCCATGCTGATGACCTTGATCTGGGTCGAGGTGCTCATGGGGCAACAGGCTGGCCGGCGCCCTTCGGAGTCGACGCCGGAGATGACGCAGGGTCGGTGAAGATCGCGAGATTGCGGACCGATGCCGCGATCACGGCTGGACGATGGTCGTGCACGAGCTGGCGAAGGGGCTCGAGTTCGTCGACGAAGCGGGTGACCAACGCTGCGAGCTTGGCGGGATTGCCGCTTTCCGCCGGCCCGAGCAGGTAGTGCTCCGGGTAGCCGAAATGCCGGAACAGCCCTTGAAACTTGTCCTGGTAGGTCAGTGCGGCCACGGGTTTGCCGACGCCCAGCGTGGCGATCGCCAGGTGCATGCGGCCTGTTACCACGCCATCGGTGCAGCCTGCGACTGCCTTCAACTGCGCGGCCGACAGCCTTGCCGTCGGGTACGTCAGTCGGTCGCCCAACTCCGTCGACAGGGCCTGGAAGATCGGTGCCAGGCAGGCGTCGTCGCTCTCCTGTCCTCGGTAGTCATGCGAAATGAGCGCCACGGAGACGGCGCGCTGCGAGCAAACCTCCCGAAGCGCCTGCACGGCGCTGTGCACAAATCCCTGTACCTGCTCCGGCGTGGCGTTGCGGATCAGCATCGGGTGGATGTTGAAGCCGATCACCACGTCTCCTGCGCGGCGACGGGAGGTGGCCCACGCGTCCGCCGCAACGACTGCCGGGCCGGCGTCGTCGGGTGCGAGCATGAACGCCGCGTCCGTCACCAAGCGGGCCTTGGCGTGAGTAAAGCGCCTGAAACGATCGAGCGACAGCTGGTCCCGAACGTTGACGGCGATCGTCGGGGACAGCCGATCGAAGATCGGTTTGAGCCGAGGATGCGGGTGCTCGTTGAAGCTGAATCCGAGAATGCAGACGCGAGCGCCGGCCCGCGCGACCGACTCCGCGGTGAGCAGCATGCGCGCAGTCGTCAGCGGGCTGTAGTACCCGTCCATCACGTCCGCGCCCACCACGGCCAATGCATCGGGCGCAAAGGCGTGGACGGTGCGAAGTCCCTCTGCCATGGGGCTGGTCCAGGCATCGACCGGCTCGAACCCGAGCGCAGTCGCGGCGCTCTGGGCCGCGGGCGTCGCGGTGAGCACGCCCACCCGTAGGTTCGGTGACGCATCGCGGAGCCGCTTCACGACCCCTTGCATCATGGCCTCGTCACCCTTGGCGCCGACCAGCGTCCACGGGTCGCTGGGGACGATCAGGAGCCGCTGCACCGTGCCCTCGCGCCGAAGCGAGGGCCCCGGCGGCAAGGCATCGACGGCGCGGTACATCGCGCGGATCTCTTTCCAGACGCGGAGCTGGTGGCGGAGCTTGCTGAGGTACGGAATCGCCATGCGAAGGTCTACGGAGTAGGAGTGTCGGAGGTCGGCGTGGCGATGGCGGCAGGCTCGCGTCGAGGCCGCACGAGCGCGAGCGTGTTGCGAAGGACGTGGGGCGCGATCAACTGCATCGAGGCCAGATAGATGACCGCTCCGGCCAGCGAACTCCCGATCAGGACGACGAGCGTCGGCAGCCCTTCGGCGCGCAGGAACTCCTGCGAGAGCACCGCCGCGCCGACCATCAGGGCACTCGACGTCAGCATCGGCCAGATCCGGCGCAGGAGCTCGGACAGCGAAACACCGATCAGGCGCCTGACCAGATAGAAGCTCATCGGCGTGGTGGCCAGTTGACTGATCACGTAGGCATGCAGCAGGCCCGTCATCCCGGAGTCTCGCGCGAGCGCCAGGGCGCCGAAGGTCAGAACGACCTTCACCACCATGAACTTCAGGCCGATCGACGGGCGACCGATCGCGTTGTAGACGGTGCCGTTGTAGAACTGGAGCACCTGCACGGCGCCGAGCAGGCCCATCCACCGCATCACCTCGGCGCTGGCATGCCACTTCGCGCCGAACAGCACGACGGTCAACGACGGGGCGACGGCCGCCACCATGCAGAAGATGGGCACGGCCACGGTTGCGGTCAGGCTGATGCTCTTGTAGTACGCCGCAATCAGCCCCGGGCGATCGTTGGCCAGCCTGGAGAATCCGCTGTGGGCGACGTCGAGGACGGTTGAACCGAGCATCTGAAGAAGTGCCTGGTACAGCTTGAGTCCAACCGTGTAGACAGCGAGCGCCGCTGGCCCCAGGGTGGATGCCAGAAACAACTCGACGTAGCGCGTGTTGGCGAAGTCGAGGAGGTACGTCCCCAATCGATTGCCACCGTAAACCATCAGCGGCCGGACGCCTTCAAAGTCGACGCGGCGCGTCAATTTCCAACCTGGGCGCATCCACATGAGTGCGGCCGTCACGAGCGACGATGTCAGCGCCTGCGCAACCAAGCTCCAGACGCCCCAACCCGCAAAGAGTAGTGTCAGCAGCACGATGCTTCCCACGGCCGTGGACACCATTGCGGTCGTCGCTATCCAGCGATAGCCGAACGTGCGTCGCCGAACAGCCATCTGTCCGAACGTGACGGCCGAGATCGGCAGGGCCAGCGAGGCAATCTGCAGGATCGGCGCCAGTTCCGCGATGTTCATGAGATGCGCGATCTGCGGGGCGGTCACCCACACGACCACCACCAACACGATCGACACCAGCAAGTTGAGCCAGAAGACAGCGCTGAGTTGCTCTGGCGATATGTGTTCCCGCTGAACCACGGCTTCGCTCAGTCCTTGCTCAGACAGCATGCTGAAGAAGGTCAGGACAACCATGGCCGCAGCGAACAGGCCGAGTTGCTCGGGTGATAGCACCCGCGCCACAACCGTCAGCAGAAGGAGTGAACTGAAGCGGACACACCAACTCTGAATGGCCGACCACAACAAGCCAGAACGAACTTTCTCTCTAAGCGACGAACTCAAAGTTCCGACTCCCAATAGCGACAAGAGCCGGAATCACTGCTCGTGCAAAGTGACAACCGTTTCTAGGTTGCGACGTGGTGACCTTGGCACCATTGCCTGCGCATCGGCATATCCAACGGCCAAGTACATGATGATCTTTTCGTTGGAGGGAATATCACCACGGTCATGGCCCTTTTGATCGGTATCTGGCGAGACGCACCAATTGAGGCAGCAAGATGCCAAACCACGACTTTGCAGCGCAAGAAGAAGACTCATGACGAACAGCCCGGCATCGACATAGGGCTCGTTCCGCTCCGTCGCATCGAAGAAAGTTCGGCTGTCAGCGCAAACGACGAGCAGCGTTGTCAGCTGGTGTCCGAATCCTGCGTTGCCATTCTGAAGTTCGAGCAGATGCTTGGTGCGTTGAGGATCTCGATAGATGTGCAATCGCCATGGCTGGCGATTGCAGGCGCTGGGGCTCAGCTGAGCCGTCGCGATCGCCTCGTGGATCAATGAGATCGGAACGACATCGGTGGTGTATGCGCGAACGCTTCGACGCTGGGCACACAACAGGTCGAACGTTGCGGCTGTGCCTGCGCTCGGCTGGTACGGTCGCGGCGTCGTCAACGAGGGGGTCGGCGGCGCGAGGCTCAAGCATTCGTTCAGCAGCGACCATATCTGCGTGGCGTGCTCGGGCGGTGGCGGCGTGACCGCTAGCCGGTCGCGGTACGCCCGAAGCGTTTCGATCGCCCCCAAGAACACGGGATCGTTTGACGGTAGGCCGGCGCCGCTCCAGCGTTTGACCAGTCTGCAGGTCGCGATCACTGGATCGCGACCGAAGAACCGTCTTGGCCCCGCCATGCAGAGGCCCTTCTCGAGCTTGTGGTACTGGAAGATCAGCTCTGAACTCAACTTCGCGTACGAGGTGTCCTGCGCAGACCAGAACATGAACGACTTGGCATGTAGCAAGTCGGAAATGAAGTGTCTGAGCTTGACCCAGCGCTTGAGAACGATCTTGGCCGCGTCCAGGCGCGCTTTTGCCGCAGGGAATGGCTTTACCGCGAGATTGATGGGTGTTAGCAGCAATGACTTAAGCATGCGTTCATCCTGCTTTTAAAGTGGACGCAAGTCGACCGCTGGCGATCTCGGTGCCCAGGCGAACAAAGCGGCTTTCGATCTGTCGGTAGAGAAAGAAGCTGAGTGGGACGAGCACGACGAGGGCTGCCACCGTGCTGATTTCGCAAATCTGCTGATTCCACTGACCAGTTGCTTGCGCAATCAACCAACCGAAGAGAGAAAACAGCGGGATGTGGATGAGGTAGGTCGAGTAATAACATTCGCCCAAAGCCCTGGCGACACGATTTGAGGTCAAAGCGAGCAGTGGAACGTCAAGTGCAGACTGGCCTGTGACATCTCCGCGTGCGCGACGAAGCTCGATCAAGGCGGCGCCGACGAATATCCCCCATATCACGACCTCCAATCTGACCGAACGCGGAACGATGAAGGATGCCGCGAGTGCCAGCGGAACGATCCACAAGTGAAGCCGGCTCAACAGCGGCATGAACGCGCGGGAAAGAATGCCGAGCGCAAAAAAGTGAAGTGCCAGAGGCAGGAACGCCGGGTACTGCCATTGCAGGGGGCTCAACTTCTTGAAGGTGATCCACAACGCCGCCATCAGGATCAGGCCGACCGCACGAGGCCAGCCGGGATGCACCAGGCAACCGACAAGCAGTGGTGCGACCAAGTAAAACTGCCACTCGAGCGACAAGCTCCACGCCGGGGCCAAAAGGCTGGACGAGCTGTAAGGCAGCCACGTGTCAGGGACCAGTCCGTGCAGAAGCCCGAGGTGCAATAGCAGATGCGTGCCGAAATGGGCGTCGGTCGACGCCTGGCGTTCAAGACGCATGGGGAGTTCGAACACCCACTCGCTCTGGTAAACGAACTGGTAGGCACCGCTCAGGGCCAGCGCGCACAGCAGCGCGAACCAGTAAATAGGAATGATCCGGAACGCCCGACGGGTGAGATACCGGAGGTACGACTCCCGCTTCTCCAGAAGCAGGTGCGTGATGACAAAGCCGCTGAGACAGATGAAGACATTGACTGCCACATCTCTTCGGCTGAGGAAGTCGGGGACGAGGTTGTTGATGCCGCAGAGATGCAGTGCGTGCCCGATTACCACCCACCAGGCCATGTAACCCCGCAAACCGTCGAGTGCGTGGAAGCTCTTGATGCCTGACGCGCCGCGGGCATCGTAGGTGGCGATCTGCTTGGGCCAACGCAGCAAGTTGCTGGGGTTCATGGTGCGTGGGCCTTCTCGAACTGAAGTGAAGCAAGGGTGACGGTTTCCGATGGCCCGCCGGCATCGAGCGTTGCGTGGAGCGAGGCGAGCTGAGCGGTGTTCCAGTTGAGCGCGGCATCGTGTGCGCGCGTGCGCAGTCGAGCGCGCGCATTCGCGTCGCCAATCAGTTTCACTACCTCGCGCGCAAAGCCCAGGGCATCGATGTCGGCCACGACGGCGAACGCACCGCTGCCGTGCTCGTCGAGGCCGCGGGCGCCGGATGTTGTCGACACGATGGGCATCCCGGCGGCCAGCGCGTCGAGCAGTTTGATGTTGACGCCCGTTCCCGCCAGCACCGGGTTCACGAACACCATGGCCTGCGCAAAGGCTTGCTGGAGTCGGGGAACGAAACCCAGCTTCACGATGCCCGGACCATCGGGCACTTGAGCGGCCACGCCGCCTGCCAGCAGGAGTTGGACGTCAGGCCGCTCTTTGCGAATCAAGGGCAGCACCTGTTCGGAGAAGAACCGAGCCCCTTGCACGTTGAGCAGGTTGCCCGAGCCGACGAAGAGCAGATTCGGCGCGTCGGAAGGAGGAACGGGTTCGCCGATGTCGATCAGGTGGCCGACCTGAACCACGCTGGTTCCGGAGCCGGCCAGACGCCGGGCAAACGCGCGCGCCTCGTTCGCTTCGATCGCCAGCACGACATCCGCCCGGCGGAACCCGGCTTCCTCTCCGGCGAGTGACGTGGAGTACCACTGAGGGATCAGGCCCGACGCCAGGTAATGACGGTGCCGCATGCCAAAGCTGTCGTGAGCGTCCAGCAGGCGAAGGCAACCGGGGCCGAACGCCTGGAGGGCCTTCGACATGAAGACGTACTCCACCAGCACGGCGTCGAATCGGTGGGCGGCATGCAGGTCGCGCAGCGCGTGGGTGATCCGCTCGTCATACCACTCATCCAGGCCCAGCATGTAGCCGGCGTCGAGCTTGAGCAGGCGCCCCAACTTGCGCAGTGCGCGCAGTGCCAGCAGACGCGCGCCGCCGCGCCGGGCCCACGGAAGCATGTGCAGTCGCGCGGGGCTGAACCGTGCGGCCATGGCCTCCGTGTCGGCCTGCTCCATCGGAACGTATGCGAAGTGCACGTCGTGGCCCGAGGTGGCCAGTGCCTGCGCCAGGGTCGCGATGCGCACCCGGTTGCCCGCGTTCGGCGGGTCCGTCGGGACGGGGGAGACGACAAGGATCTTCATCGCATCACGAGAGCGTGCGTTCGCCGACCGGTTCGGCATGCAACGAAGCGACCGGCTCGACGACGGACAACGTCGTGCCGCCGGCTGCCGCGGCGCGGCCTCGGTGCCGCTCGATCAGCGCATCGAAGGCCTGCTTCAGGTCGGCGGTCTTGCTTCGGTACGAGAAGCGGCGGTCGATGTGAGATCGCCCGGCTTCGCCGATGCGGCGCGCGAGTCCCGGGTCGACGAGAAGCTGGTGAATGGCTTCGGCAAAGGCGTCGGCCTGCGCGGCGACAAGCAGGTGCTGTCCGTGCTGAAGATCGAGGCCTTCCGCGCCGACGGGCGTGGCCACGACCGGGCAGCTGCGTGCCAGGGCTTCCAGCACCTTGATCTTGACGCCACCCCCAAAGCGATACGGCGTGAGCGAGACGGCCGCGTTGTCGAAGAATGCGTCGATGTCATCGACGAACCCCATCATGCGGATGCCTTGCGCCTCCAGCGCCGGAGACGGGGCAGGGCAGGCGGGCCCTGCGATCCGCAGTTCGACCGTAGGGTGGCGGGCGCGGACCTGGGGCCAGATGTCTTCCAGCAGCCAGCGCAGGCCGTCGATGTTGGGCGGATGGAAGAAGTTGCCTACCATCGCGACGTACTGGCCGGCGCCGCGCTCGACCGACGGTGGAATCTCGGTCGCTACCGGGCTCACGTGGCACGGCACGTCGGGCAGGTAGGCCCGCAGCACGCCCGCATCGGTGTCGCTGATCGCAAGCAGCAGATCCGCCTGGCCGTAGTGCTTCAGCTCGTAGCGAGACCATGCCAGCCAGTTCAGTGCCTTGATCAGGCGCTTCAGCGTGCCTTGGGTCTTTCTCCACTCCCTGTAAAGAGACACGGCGCAGACATCTTGCGTGTCGACGATGGCGGGTACGCCCGCCGCCGCGCCCACGAACTGGGCGACCTGCGGAAACTGGAACAGAACGGCCGCGGCGTGAGAGCGGACGATCGTGTCGCGAATGGCCGATTCCATGGCGGCGGACCAGGGCGCGGCCATGGGTCGACCGCCGAGAAGCTGGCGCAGGCGCCCGCGCCAGCGCGGTTTGCCGGCCGGCATCGGAACCGTCGTCACGCTCGCGCAGAACTCGGCAAGCGCTCGCTTGCCGGCCTCGACGTCGTTGGCCGTGGTATCGAAGGAGACCCAATGGATGTCGTAGTGCTGTGCCAGGTGGCGCAGCATGCGAAAGCACAGTACGCCGCCACCGATGCCGCACCGCAGGTGGTAGACCCACGGCGCGACGACGACCAGGGAAGGGCGCTTCGATGACGGAACGGACGCGCGAGGCGCCGGGGTCTCGGCGTTCACCGCACCACACCCAGCTGCCGCAGCGACTGCATCAGCAGCTTCGGCCGCGTGCCGGGCGCAAAGCGCCACAGCACCAGCCGGCGCGCCAGCGGTGCCGGTGCCACCAGCACGAGCATCGTCCACAGCGCGATCGCTGCGCGCGCCTGCAGACGCATGCCCTGCGGCCGGCCCCAGCTGCGCAAGAGGTCGCCCAGCAGGTTGAGCCGGTTGTCGCGCGGCAGCGGGTGCGATGCCGGCGCCAGCCGGTACGAGGCCACGCGGTAGGGCAGCAGCGTGAGGCTGTAGCGCACCGCGTCGTCCGGCACCTGGATGCCGACGCGCGCCGCCGTGCGCTGTGCATAGGCAAACAGCTGCGTGGCCCGCGTCACCTCGCGGCCGAAGCGCAGGGTGTCGAGTTCGCTGAAGGCGCCGTCGTTCTGGCCGTGGATGCGGTAGCTCACCAGCGGCTTGGGCACGGTGATCACGTCGCCCAGGTAGGGCGCGGCGGCGATGCAGCAGGAGTCGGCGGCGCGGCCGCCCGCGTGGTCGAGCGGGAAAATCTTCTGAAGGAACTCGCGGCTGTACACGTTGCCCGAACCCGGCGGGGTGGGGTAGGCACTGGTGGTCATGACCCAGCGGCGCGCTTCCTCCGGCGTGGGCACCATGTGGTATTGCGGCAGCACGCTGCCCAGCGGTCGCAGCGCGGCGTCCACGCTGCGCATCTGGAACTGCACCTTGCTGAGGCCCGGCCGCCACACGGCAGCGGCTTCGCGCACCACGCTCGGGTCCAGCACGTCGTCGGAGTCGAGGAAGATCACCACGTTGCCGCGGCATGCCGCGAAGCCGGTGTTGCACGCGCCCACTTGGCCTTGGTTGTCTTGGTGGAGCGCGGTGATGCGCTGGCCGTAGCGGGCCATCACCTCGCGCGAGCCGTCGGTGGAACCGTCGTCGACGACGATCACCTCCACGTGCGGCCAGTCGAGCGCGAGCGCGCTGTCGATGGCGTCACCGATGAAGCGCGCGTAGTTGTAGTTGGGGATGACCACCGAGACGCGGATCTCGTCGCCCGTGCGGGCCGGCGCCACCACGCCGCCGTCGGCGCCTGGGGATCGAAGCGCTTGCAACACGGCGGCTCCGGAGCCTATTGCTCGTTGACGATCACGCCCGCCAGCTGGGCGGGGCCCTTGGCCAGGGCGTTGATCAGCGTCTGCATGCTCTTCATGCGGCTCTTGCCGCGCCGCCCGATCACCAGGGCGGCACCGCACTTCGCGGCCACCACGCGGGCGTCGGCCCCATGCACCGAAGCCGGCGTGTCGACTACCACGTGGTCGAACTTGGACAGCAGCTCGTGCATCAGCAACCCGAAGGCCGGGCGTTGCACCAGCTCCAGCGGGTTGGGTGGCACCGCGCCCACCGGCAGCACGAACAGCGTGGGCAGGTCGGGCACCTGGTGGATCACGTTCTGCCGCGAGCGCCCCGAAAGAATGCTGCTGAGGCCGTTGCTGTTGTCGATGCCGAACAGCTTGTGCTGGCGCGGCGTGCGCATGTCGGCGTCCACCAGCAGCGCGCGCCCGCCGAGCTGGCTGAAGGCCACCGCCATGTTGGCGGCGACGAAGGTCTTGCCATCGCCCACGTCGGGGCTCACCACGGCCAATGCGCGCCGCGCTTCGCTGAGGCTCAGCACGCCCATCATCAGCTGGCTGCGCAGCTCGCGGAAAGCCTCGGCCTGCTCGCAGAACGGGTTGGCGGCGACCACCAGCTCCGGGTTGCAGTCCGACTTGCCGCTGGGCGCGTAGGGGTAGTGGAACTGCTGCGACAGTGCCCACAGCACGTCGTCGTTCGTCACCAGCTTGAGGGCCACCGCGGCTTCGCCGAAGCGCAGGCCATGCTTGCGCTGGTAGGCGAGGATCTTCTCGATCTGCGCGTCGGTCAGCCGCTTGGCCTCACGGATGATGTCGCCGATGGAGCGGTCGTGCAGGTCGCTCACATCCTCGGTGCCCTCGGGGGAAGACAACGAGGGGTTGTCGGTGTCGGCCGCTCCGGCCGAGGAGCCGAGCGGCTGGTGGGCGATGACGGGTTCGCGTCTCATGATCGGGCGGGGCCAGCGAGCCCTCTTACGACGCGCGCCTTGGTCAGCTTCAGCCGCGAGCCGCCATGGGCGTCCTGCCGGCTGGTCTTGGGCAGCACGATCAGCAGCGGCTGCCGCAGGCCGCTGACCACGTCTTCGATGGTGCGCATGCGTCGGTCCAGCAGTTCGCGTGCCAGCATCAGGCCGATGCCGAGCAGTGAGCCCAGCACCAGCGCCACCGCAGTGTTCAGCAGCAGGCGAGGGGACGAGGGGAACGCCGGCGCGGTGGCCTGCTTGAGCACCGACACGTTGGTCTGGGTGTTCTGGCTTTCCATGCTGGTCTGGTTCACGCGGGTCAGCACGGCGTCGTAGGTGCGTTGGGCGTTCTCCACGTCCCGCTGCAGCACGGCGGCTTCGTCGCGCAGGTCCTTCAGCTTCAGCAGCTTGGCGCGCTGTTGCTGGATCTCGGCATTGAGCTGGGCCAGGCGGCCCTCGTTCACGGTGTTGTTCACATTCAGGCTCCCGGTCACGCGTGTCGTCTGCGCCTGGATGCGCTTGTGCAGCTCCTCGATGTTGGCGCGCAGCTCCACGACCTGCGGGTTGTTCTCGCCCAGGCGTTCGTTCAGTTCGGTCAGCTTGGCCTGTTGGCGCGACAGGTCGGCGGTCAGGGCGCTGACCACCGGGTTGTTCAGCACTTCCTGCATGCGGTCGTTGTTGCCGCTCGACTGATCCTGCCGTCCGCGCGATTCGGCGGCCAGACCCTGCAGCACGACCAGTTGCGTGGTCAGCTCGTTGAGGCGGGCGTTCTCGACGTCCAGGCGCTCGTCCGTGGCGATGATGCCCTTCTGCTGCTGGTAGGCGGACAGCTTGGCCTGCGCCTGTTCCAGCGCTTCGCGGGTGTGCTTGGAGCGGTCGTCGAAGAAGGCGTTGTACTGCTTGGCCGGCTCCACCTTCAGGTCGAGCGTGGTGTCTATATAGGCCTGCATGAAGGCGTTCGCAACAGCTGCAGAGAACTTGGGGTCGGGCGACGAATAGGCCAGCGTGATGACGTTGGATTCCCGCGCGGGCAGGATGTCGAGCTTCTTCTGGATCAGCGCCGCCAGCCACGATTCGAAGTCGCCCTGGCCGCCAGTGGAAGCCCGCCATTGCTCGCGCAGCTCGACGCTCTCGTTGAGCTTCAGGCCGGGGCTGCGCAGTGCACGCAACGCCACCCGTTCGCTGCGCACCACGTCGAGCTGGGTGGCCATGAAGCCCAGCGGCACGATGCCGCCGGCGGCAGCGGTGTTGCCGCCCAGGTCGGGCAGCTTCACGTCGATCAGCACCGAAGCGGTCGACGTGTACTGCTTCGGCAGCGACAGGCTGACCGCGATGACGACCGCCAGCACGACGGCGAGAACGGCGAAGCCCGAGACCCAGCGGGCCCGGACGATGGTGAAGAATTGGCTGAAGGTCATGGCAATGAGGTCTTCTGGACAGGCACGCGCTCAGCGCAGGCCCTGGATGCCCTTGCTGCGCGCCTCGGCCTCGAGCTCGGCCTTGCCGTTGCCGGTGGCGACCGGCGGTGCCAGGGTCGCGGAGGCCGGGCCGGCAGCAGCCCCTGCTGCAGCCTCTCCCGGCGCAGCCTGCGCGAACTTGCCGAGGTACTTGACCGGCGTCGTGCCGCGCATGGCTTTCAGTTCGGTGTCCACCTTCTGCTGCTTGCGCTCGTTCAACAGGAACTGCTCGATGGGCAGCCGCGCTTCTTCCAGCTTGCGCGGTGCGGGCGTGCTGCTGGTCAACACCAGCACGCGCAGCCCCGGCGGCTGCGGCAGGAACTCCACCTGCCCTTCACTCATGCCGGCCAGCCGGTCGAGCACGGGCAGGGCCCAGTCTTCCGCCGGCTTGGTGGCGGAGGCCAGCGTGTAGTTCAGACCGCCGGCGTTCAGCTCCGCCAGCATGGCGGGCACCGTGCGGGCCGCCGCGAGCTTGGCCTGCAAGGCGGGCAGCCGCTCGCTCGGTGCCACGATGCCGAGCTCCTGCACCGAATAGATGCGGCGTGTCTTGAAGAGTGCGGGCCGCTCTTCATAGAAGCGCTCGATTTCCTGCGCGGTGGGCTTGGCGGCGGTTTCGGCCAGGCGATCGATGTAGGCGCGCGCCAGCACCTCGCGGCGCGCGAAATCCAGTGCCTGCACCACCTGGGGTTCGCGGTCGATCTTGGCTTCGTTGGCCTTCTGCACCGCGAGTTCGAGTTGAACCAGCCGCTCGAGTGCCGCGCGGCTGGCGGCCTCCACCTGTTCGGGGCGCAGGTCGGGCTGTCGCTGCAGCACGAGGTTCACCTGATGGATCGAAACCTCGCCCTGACCCACCTGCGCCGCCACTTGCGATGTGCTGGTGTCGGCGCGGCGCTCTCCGCACGCGATCAGCGCGAGTGCGCAGCAGGCCGGGACGAGGGCCGTCATGAGGCGAGTGGGCTTGGGCAGTGGACTGGAGTGATTCATCAAGAGGGGGCTGCGGGGAATACCCTAACCATAGCAAGACTAGTGCGCGGCGATGACGAAAGCACCCACAACAGCCGTGTGCGGCTGTATCGGCTCCTGCATCGAGCGGGGGCAGCCATCGTCATTCAGACGACGATCCGAAAAAGACAAAGGCGCCCCGAAGGGCGCCTTTGCGTCGCCGTCGATCGCGACGCGGATCAGACGGGTTGCTGCGACTTCTTGCGACGCAGCGCCAGTCCTAGAGCCCCCACGCTCAGCAGGGCGAGCCCCAGCGCAGCGGGTTCTGGCACCGCCGTAGCCGACGAGTGCAGCGTATAGCTGCCCTTGGGCAGGAACCCGCCGAGCACGCCGTAGTAGTAGCTGCCGGTGGACAGGTTGGCGAAGCTCCGGGTGGTGGTTGCGCCTTGCGGACCGGCGAGGAAGAAGCTGCCGATCAGGCTGTTGTCGACCGCATCGAACAAGCCCAGGCCCAGCAGGCCATTGCTCTTCGTGATCTCAAGCGTGGTGCGCAGGCTCGAAGGCGAGGTGAGCTGGAAGTTGAACACGTCGGCAACCACGAACTGCTTGCCGGAGTTGTAGGTGAACGAGCCTTCGTCGTAGTTGCCCACGAAGGCATTGGCGTGCAGGGCAACGGCGGCCAAGGCGGCCACTAGCAGGCGCTTCAAACTCATGTACGACTCCTCAGACTGAACGTCGATTGCCCGACGCGACACCACAAGTGTCCTCGATGAAATCCAACTCGGTGCGTTCGATTGCTGCAGTGTGTCAAAAAATGTAGTTTTTAGGGAAATTCCGCCTCTTGCTCGGAACGGCCAAGCTTCGAGACGTCGACATCGACGTGAGTACGAAGTTTGGGGTTTCGTCGTGTTTCACATTGATGGTAAATCAGGCGCTTCGACTGTCGAACGTCGCCGGATCCGTAAGCCGGTGTAACTCCCAATTCTTTTTTGGCAAGAATCTTGCACTGCAGCATTTGCGCCGCAAAATCGGTCGACGGAGATCCCACATGACTGCTGCTGCCTACATTCTGAATGCGCTACAGGTGAAGGGCCGGACGGGCGTCCGCCATTCGCTGCTCGATGCGTCGAGCACCGTGTTCAATCAAGTGCTCGCGCTCATCATCCTGGTGCTGCTGAGCCCCGTGATGCTGGTCGTCTCGTGGTTGATCTGGCGTCGCGACGGCGCGCCGATCTTCTTCGGGCACTACCGCGTCGGGCGTGATGGTCGGCTGTTCCGGTGCCTCAAGTTCCGCACCATGTTCGTCAACTCCGAGCAGATGCTCTCGGACCTGTTGAAGAAGGACCCGCAGGCCCAGGCCGAGTGGGCACGTGATCACAAGCTGTCGAACGATCCTCGCATCACCCCGGTGGGCGATTTCCTCCGCCGCACCAGCCTCGACGAGCTGCCACAACTGTTCAACGTGCTGCGCGGCGAAATGAGTCTCGTGGGTCCACGTCCCATCACGGTGCCGGAACTCACGCGCTACGGCCGTGTGCGCTGGCACTACCTCAGCGTGCGGCCCGGCATGACCGGCCTGTGGCAGGTGAGCGGCCGCAACGAGACCACCTACAGCGAGCGGGTCGCGATGGACCGCTATTACGTGGGCCGCCGCTCGTTCTGGTTGAACGCCTGGATCATCGTGCAGACGGTCGCCGTTGTCGCAACGCGGCGCGGCGCACGGTGAGGGTTGCCGACTTGCGTCGCAAGAGGTCGCATTGAGGGGCGCGGATCGCTCAGGAGACGGGCCTGCACCGAGTCGGAGTACGGGTGTGGCCTCCTCGGGCGGCCATGTGATCCATCTGGTCGGGCGACTGACCGACGAGGTGTTCAGCTTTCTGGGTCCTGCCACCGAGGCACTGACCGGCTCCGGTCTGGCGCAGACGGTGGTGATCGTCGACGACCTGCGCTACCGCCACCAGTTGCACCGCTTCCATGACGATATCGATCTGGTGCTGATCCCGGAGCGCGGCAGCCGGTTGCTGCGCTGGCAGGCATCGATGCAGACCTTGCGCGAGGTGCTGGCGAAGCATGACGACGTCAAGGCCATGCACCTGCATGGTTTCCTGCCGTCGCTCATCGGCTCGTATGTCGCCCGGTCCCTGGGGCTGGGCGTTCCCATGTACTACTCGCCTCACGGCTCCAAGTCGCTCGGCTCGCTGCATCGCTTGGGAAGCCTGATGCTGTGGTGCCTGAAGCCCGTGATCGGCTCGTTGCGTGATCTGCGAGCGATCTCCAGTCTGTCGCAGGAGGCCAAGGCCCTGCACACGCTGACGGACACCCAGTCGATCGAGGTGGCCGAGAGCCCGGTGTCGGAGGCCTTCTTCGACGTTGATCGCCATGAAGTCCACCACCCGCTGATCGTCACCGGCAGTCGCTGCCACGATCCGCGCGCGGCTGAACTGTTCGCGCAACTCGCCGTGCTGCTCAGCGACAAGGCGCTGCGCCTGAGCTTCAACTGGATCGGCCGGACGGATCAGAACTCGCAGGTGCGTCTGCGTGCCGCCGATGTGAGCGTCTATGACGTGCGCGAGGACAGCGATCTCGCCTCGCGTCTGGCGGCAGGCTGGATCTATATGGCCCCCGGCAGGACGCGCGGCTTCCCCGTGTTCCTGGCGGAAGCGATGGCGGTCGGTCTGCCCTGTGTCGCGATCGACACTCCCGATCACCGCGACGTCATCCGGCACGGCGAGACGGGCTTTCTCTGCCGCAACGAAGAAGAAATCCTCTACAGCATCGCGCAGTTGATCGACACACCGGGGTTGCGTGCCGCCATGGGCGCGGCGGCCCGCCGGACCGCACGGCAGCGATTCAGCGAAGCGCGTTTCCGCGACTCGCTGCTGTCGGCCTACGACCTGCCCACGGGTCCGGGCGGCCTCTCGCCGCTGTCGCCGCTGCTGCCTTCCATCGGTGGCTCGGGCCTCACGTCCGCCACACCCGCGGCTCCGCCCCCGCGCAGTCCCACGCCAGCCGGCGCCATCGACCTCTCACCGCTCTGAGCCGCTGCATCAGCGGCTCCACCCGCGCGCCCAGCATGCGCAGCACGACCACGTGGTCGTGCGGGGCGGTCACGCCCAGCGGCTCGGCGCCCGGTTGTGCGGCCGAGTCGGGCGCGCGTGCGGCGTCGATCAGCGCATCACGCCGCGCGCTCGCGAGGGCGGTGCCGCTGGCGAACCACAGCGTCGCCAGCACCGTGTGGCCGGCCCAGCCCAGCGGGCTGGCGAGCAGCCGCTGCGTGACGGGCGCATGGCGCGGGTCGTCGAAGTCGAGCACGCCGCGCTCCAGCCAGGGCAGCGGGTGGGCGGCGCTGCGCACCTCGATGCTCTGCTCGAAGCAGCCGCTCGCGTAGCGCTCGCCCGCCGCGGGCAGGCCCAGCGCCAGCAGGTCCCAGCCCAGCATCTCGGCGCCGGGCGCCAGCTCGAAGCGCAGCGCGTTGCGTGCGCGCGCGCCGTCGTGCACCAGGGTCTCGAGCGGCAGCCACTCCAGCCGTGCGCCGTCGGCCACCCGGGCGGTCAGCGTCTGCAGCGCGGCGTCGCCGCCGCTGCGGTAGAAGCGCGTGGCGCCCGGCGTGGTGAGCAGCGCGTGCGCGCCGGTGTCGACCTGCGCCGTCAGCGCCAGCTCGTCGCCGCCCACGATGCCGCCCGGCGGATGCACCAGCACGTGGTGGCAGATGCCCGGGCCTTCGGGGTACAGACTCTGCAGCACCCGCAGCGGCCCGCTGTGCACGCCGCGGCCGATGGTGCGGGGAAGCGCCGCCGCGGGGGCGTCGGGATCGGGGCGGTAGTGCAGGTCGAGGCTGCCGAGCCAGGCCATGGGATGCGTGCGGAGCGGGGGAGGGACGCGGAGGGCGCGAGCGATTGGCCGCAACTCTAGCCGCTCGCTCGAGCCTCGTGGATCCAGCTCCGGACGGGACGATGATCCGCACCTCGCAACATGCGTACGGCGCATGCGAAGCGCCCCAGATGTCGCTTGAGGCGGACGTCGGCGATGGGTTCAATGGGTCTCGCAGCAGCGCCCGCGGCGAACCGACCCAGGCGATCGGTTCCGGGCTCTGCTCGTTCGATGAACGAACCTCCGGAGCCCCCATGAACACGCTGACCCCTCTGCTCGAGCCCCTGCGCACTCCCCCCGGCCCGTCGCCCCGCCGAGACAGGCACGTCCTGGCGCGACTGAACTACCTCCAGCCCACCGCGGAGCGTCCGTACAGCTATGCCTGCGAGCCGCCGCCGGGCACACCGTGGGAGAACTGCGAGTACGAGCCGCGGCAGATGGAGATCCGGGACGCGCGCCTCGCCGACAAGCCGCCGTGCATCGATAGCGAGGGCTACGCGTTGTGGGACGCGCCCACGTCCGTCACGGACTTCCTCGACACCGAAGCGGTCCGGGCCCGCTACTACCCCGAGGCCGCAGAACTGGCGCTGGCCGCGACCGGCGCGACGCGCGCCTACGTCTTCGACCACCTGGTGCGCCGGCGCGAACCCGATCGCGCGGCACTCACGTTCGGCCGGCAACGCGCCAACGACGTGGCCGCGGCCAATGGCCGCATCCACAACGACTACACGGAAGCCTCCGGCCGCAAGCGGCTGGCGCTCGTGCTGGACGATCCCGAGGCGGTGGCCCGCGTCAGGCGGTTCGCCATCGTCAACGTGTGGCGGTCGATCAAGGGTCCGGTGCTGGACACGCCGCTCGCGGTGTGCGACGCGCGCACGCTGACGGTCTCGGACCTCGTGGTCAGCGATGTGCGCTACCCGCGCCGCACCGGCGAGATCTACGTCGCGCTGCACTCGCCGCTGCATCGATGGTCCTACTTCTCGCAGATGGACCGCCATGAGGCGCTGGTGTTCAAGCAGTACGACTCCCGGGTCAGCGGCGTGGCCCGGTTCACACCGCACACCGCCTTCGACCTGCCCGACATCCCCGCCGGCGCGCCGCTGCGCGAGAGCATCGAGCTGCGCTGCCTCGTGGTCTACGGAGACGCGCAATGAGCGCCGCGCCGATCGAGTTCTGGTTCGAGTTCGCCAGCAACTACAGCTACCTCAGCGTGATGCGCATCGAGGACTGCGCTGCCCGGCGCGGCGTGCAAGTCCGCTGGAAGCCCTTCCTGCTGGGGCCGATCTTCCGGAGCTTTGGCTGGCAGACATCGCCCTTCGTGCTGCAGAAGGCCAAGGGCGACTACGTCTGGCAGGACATGGTGCGCCAGTGCCGCAAGTACGACCTGGCATGGACCCGGCCCTCGGGCTTTCCCCGCTCGTCGCTGCTGCCCTCACGCGTGGCGCTCGTGGGGGCCGAGCAGGATTGGATCGGCGCCTACTGCCGGCGCGTGATGTCGATCAACTTCGGCGAGGACCGGGAGATCGATACGAACAAGGTGGTGACGGAGGTGCTCACGGCGCTCGGCCTGCCGGCACGGCAGATCATCGACGAGGCGCAGTCCGAGGCCAACAAGCTGCGGCTGAGGCAGCAGACGGAGACGGCGGCGCGGCGAGGGATCTTCGGTGCGCCGATGTTCTTCGTGGGCGACGACATGTTCTGGGGCAACGATCGCCTGGACGATGCCCTGGACCACTGCGTCCAGGCGCCGGCGTAGGGACGACTCAGGAACGCCGGGCGCGCGGCTTCGGTGCCGTCTGCGGGGGCGCGAGAGCGGGCTCGGCCGACATTCGCGCCTCGCTTTCTATCCACTCCGCCACGCGACGGATGTCGGCGCGGGGACGATCGTTGGCGAGGATGAGCCAGTAGGCGTGCTCCATGTCCGCACGGTGGTTCGGTGGGGCCAGCCGGACCAGCCGGCCGGCGTCGAGCAGCGGCTGGATCAGCTCGATGCGCCCCAGCGCCACGCCCTGCGCGTCCAGCGCGGCCTGGATCACCTGGTCGTACTGGTTGAAGTGCAGCATGCCCTGGTGCCGCACGTCGGACCAGCCTGCGGCACCGAGCCAGTCGCCCCATCGCAGCCAGGGGTGCGTCGGGTCGTCGAACTCCAGCAGCGAGACCTTCGCGAGCGCCTGCGCCGACCGCAGGGACTTGAGGCCCAGTGAAGGGTGGGCCACCGGCGCGACGGATTCGCCGAACAGGCGGGTCGCCCCGGCCGGCGCCAAGGCCGGCGTGGTGTAGCGGATGGCCAGGTCGATGCCGTCGCTGCGCAGGTCGGCCACGCGGTTGTTCGCAGACACGCGCAGGTCCACGCCCGGATGCAGCTTCTGGAACCGGCTCAGCCGCGGCAGCAGCCACAGGCCCGTCACGCCGATGCTCGCGCTCAGCATCACCGGTCGCAGCACGCCGGTGGTGTGGATCTCGCCCATCACGTCCTGCATCTGCTGCACCGCGCCGTCGGCGCTGCGGAACAGCCGTTCGCCTTCGGCCGTGAACGCGATGGAGCGGTAGCCGCGGACCAGCAGCTTCACGCCGAGCTGCTCTTCCAGCGCGCCGATCTGCCGACTGACGGCGGATTGCGTGAGGCACAGGTCCTGCGACGCGAGCGTGATGCTCATGCGGCGTCCCACCGCGACGAAACCCCGGATCAGGTCGAGCGATGGCAGTCGTACGAGAGGGAGTGACATTCCTGGGGCGTATGCGATGCGACGGAATGATCGATTGAAGCACAGGCGGCGCGGTCCTGTAATCCGAACCTCGAACCGGCATGCGTGCCGGCCCCTGCTTCGACCGGAGACCGTGGTGACAACCGATCCGACCGTTTCGTGGCCCTCGATGGACCACGTGCTGATCATCCACTCCGTGCGCGACTACGCGGCCTGGAAGCAGGTCTTCGACGAGGCCGCCGCGCTGCGCCGGCGCGCCGGTGAACTGAGCTACCAGCTCCTGCGCGACGAGCACGATGCCAACCGGGTGGTTCACTTCTCGCGATGGACATCGCTCGCGGAGGCCCGCGCCTTCTTCGAATCGCCGGGGCTGGAGGAGATCCGGCGACGTGCCGGCGTCGAGGCCCCCGAGTTCAACTACCTGCACGGCCTGGAGCAGGGCACGCTCTGAACGCCCGCGTCGAGCCCGGACCTCGGCGCCGAACCCATGACATCCAGAGTCGGAGGAACCGATGAATGAGGACCAGAAACCGGTGGCGATCCACGCGCTCCAGGCCGCCGTGCGGACGAAGCCGTCCAACTATCCCGAGCCCTTCGCGTCCCGCATGGCGGGGCGCGTCATCCGTCCGCTCGGTGATGTCTTCGGCCTGTCGAACTTCGGTGTCAATCTGACGCTGCTGGCGCCCGGCGCGGTGTCGGCGCTGCGGCACGCGCACCGCCGGCAGGACGAGTTCGTCTACGTCGTGGCGGGCTCGCCGACGCTGGTCACCGACGCGGGCGAGACGCCGCTGCAGCCCGGCATGTGCGCCGGATTCCGCGCGGGCAGCGGCGATGCGCACCGGCTGGTCAATCGCACCGACCACGATTGCCTCTTCCTGGTGGTGGGCGACAGGACCGCCGGCGACAGCGCGATCTACCCGGACGACGACCTCGTGGCGCAGCTGGGCGAGGGCGGCCGGTGGCAGTTCCTGCACAAGAACGGCGATCCGTATTGACGGACCCCCCGCCCGCATCATGAAGCCGAGCTCTCGCCACGTCCTGATCGCGTGGAACGAACGCCTGGAGCGCACCGTGGGTGCGGCGCTGCGCCTCTGGCGCCGACCGGGCGCCGTGTCGCGACCCGACGCCCTGGAGGTGGACGTCGCGTTCGCCGAGCCCTACCGAATCACCTCGCCGACGGACGTTTGGGTCGCATGCCTGAGCGGAACGGCGTGGCTGACGCGGGAAGGGTGTCTGGCCGACACGATCCTTTCGCCGGGTGACGTCCGGCGCGTGCCGGCCAGCGGGAAGCCGCTGGTCGTCGGCATGCCACGCTGCCGGCTGCGGATCGCCCTGCTGCGCGAACACGTGGCGGAGCAGCGCGGTACGCCGACCGCCTGAGCCCTCGCCGGCGCGTCCGCTGCCGGTCAGGTCAGGCGAGCCGCGCGAAGCCCGAGTCGCGCGGCGGCTCGTCGGCCGGGCGCGTCCTGGCGCGGCCGGAGAGCGAGAAGAACACCGTGGTGCCCACGTCGGGCTGCGAGCTCAGGCGGATGTGCCCGCCATGGCGGCGCACGATGCGCTGGCAGGTGGCCAGCCCGACGCCGGTGCCGCTGAACTCCGACGCTTCGTGCAGCCGCTGGAAGGGCTTGAAGAGCTTGTCCGCCTGCCGCGTGTCGAAGCCGGCGCCGTTGTCGCGCACGAAGAACTCCGTGCCGTCCGGCGACTCGACACGGCCCACCTCGATCTCGGCGCACGCGCGCTTGCCCGAGTACTTCCAGGCGTTGCCGATCAGGTTCATGAGCAGCGAGCGGGCCAGTCCGGGGTCGGCCTGCGCGTGCAGCCCGTCCTCGATCCTCACCTCGGCCTGGCGGCCGGGCTCGGACTGCCGCAGCTCGGCCACCACTTCGCGGGCGATGGCGCTCAGGTCCACGGACACCGGTTGCAACTGGTGCGTCGCCACCTGCGACAACGCCAGCAGGTCGTTGATCAGGTGGTTCATGCCGCGCGCCGAGCTTTCCACCAGCGCGCTCATCCGGTCCCCCTCGGGGCCCAGCGCCGGCGCATAGCGTGCCCGCAGCAGGCCGATGAATCCGATGATGGCGTTCAGCGGTGTCTTCAGGTCGTGGGCGGCCGTGCGGGCGAAGGCGTCGAGCTCGTCGTTGGCGAACTGCAGCGCGGCGGTGCGGGCCTGCACGCGTTCCTCCAGCTGCTCGTTGGCGTCGCGCAGGGCCTGCGCGGCCGCCCGGACGTCGGTGATGTCCTCGATGATCCCGCCCACCAGCCGCGAGCCGTCGCTCGCGTCGACGATGCGGCGCTTGCGGTCGGCCACCCAGCGCACGCTGCCGTCCGGACGGCAGATGCGGTACTCGCACTGCGCGCTGCCGAACGCCACCAGGTTGAGCAGCGATTCCTCGGCGATCGGCCGGTCCTCCGGGTGCACCAGCGACAGCCACAGCGTGCGGTCCTGCAGCAGCGAGCGCGCGGAGTGGCCGCAGATCGTCAGGAACGCCGGGCTCGCATAGAGCATCTCGCGCACGTCGTCCTTGCCGATCCACAGCGCTTCCTGCAGGCTGTCGTGCAGCTGGCGGAACTGCAGTTCCTGGCGCTTGAGCGCGTCGCGCGTGCGGACCTCGTCGGTCACGTCGTCGGCGATCACCAGCACGCTGTCGCGGTGCCGGATGCGCATGCGGTGCAGGCTCACGTGCACATGGCACAGCTCGCCGTTCTTCTTGCGGTGACGCACGATGCCGGCATCGTGGTGCGGCGTCAGCGTCTCGCTCAGCAGGCGCATCATCTGCGGCACGTCCTCGGGCGGGCGAATGTCGGTGGCCAGCATGCCCAGGAACTCGGCCTCGGTATAGCCGTAGTGCGCGACCGCGGCGTGGTTCACCGCGATGAAGCGCAGCGTCTCCTCGTCGAAGGCCCACATCGGCTTCGGGTGGTGCTGGAACAGGTCCTGCACCCGCACCTCGCCGATGTGCAGCCGCTGCTGGGCCTTCAGCAGCGCCAGGTTGCCGGTGCGCACCAGCGCGACGACCAGCAGGCCGCTCAAGAGCACGTAGGCGATGCCCTTGTAGCGCTGGGTGAACGTCAGCCAGTCGATGTCGTTCGAGACCTGGAGCACCAGCGCATCGGACAGCAGGATCCAGGCGATGCCGGCGACGATGTAGATCGCGCCGATGCCCAGCGCGACCTGCGTTGCCCGACGTCGAAAGACCGAATCCATGCGGCGCTCAGCCCCCGGGAACAGGACGAAGCGCCGACTGTAACGCCGGGCGGGTGCCCGCGATCAGCGATGTCGCGGCGCTTCGTGCGGGGTGGCGCGAACCGTCAGAACGATTCCCAGTCGTCGGTGCCGCTGCGGGCCGCTGCCGCCTCGGCGGTCGTGGACGAGGGCGCCTTGGCCTGGAAGGCCGGGCGCACCACGTTGGTCGCGCGGTTGGGGCTGCGCCGCTCGATCATCGGCGCCGCGGCGGCCTTGGGCGGCTTGGCCGGGGTCGGAGCCGGCAGCGCGAGCGGTGCGCGGCTCGACGAGCCCTGCGCCGCGGTCGACGCGGCGGCGTCGTGCGCCAGCTTGAACACCGCCACGGCCTGCACCAGCTGCTGGGCCTGGGCCTTCAGGCTCTCGGCGGCGGCGGCGCTTTCTTCCACCAGCGCGGCGTTCTGCTGCGTGGCCTGGTCCATCTGCGTGACGGCCTCGCCCACCTGCGCCACGCCGGCGCTCTGTTCCCGGCTGGCCGAGCTGATCTCGCCCATGATGTCGGTCACGCGGCGGATCGACGAGACCACCTCGCTCATCGTCACGCCGGCCTGGTCGACCAGCGCGCTGCCTTGTTCCACGCGCTGCACGCTGGCGTTGATCAGGCCCTTGATCTCCTTGGCGGCATCGGCGCTGCGCTGCGCCAGGTTGCGCACCTCGCTGGCCACCACCGCGAAACCGCGGCCCTGCTCGCCGGCGCGTGCCGCTTCCACCGCGGCGTTCAGCGCCAGGATGTTGGTCTGGAACGCGATGCTGTCGATCACGCCGATGATGTCGGCGATCTTCTTCGAGCTGTCGTTGATGCCCTTCATGGTGTCGACCACCTGGCCGACCACGTCGCCGCCCTTGACCGCCACGGTCGACGCGCCCAGCGCGAGCTGGTTGCCCTGCTGGGCGTTGTCGGCGTTCTGCTTCACGGTGCTCGACAGCTCCTCCATCGAGGCCGCGGTCTCTTCCAGCGCGCTGGCCTGTTCCTCGGTGCGGCTGGAGAGGTCGTTGTTGCCCTGGGCGATCTGCGCCGAGGCGGTGGCCACGCCTTCGGCGTTGCGGCGCACCTCGCTCACGATCGCCGCGAGGCGGGTCTTCATGTCGTGCAGCGCGGCCAGCAGCAGGCCGGTCTCGTTCTTGCCGTTGGCGGCGAACTCCATCGCCAGGTCGCCACCGGCGACGGCGCGCGCGATCGCCGCCGCCTCGGCCAGCGGCCGGGTCGTGCTGCGGATGATCCACAGCGCCATCAGGCCGGCGACCACGAAGGCGGCGGCCAGCAGCGCCGCCACGCTGGAGATCGTGCTGGAGACGGCCGCGCTCACCTCGTCGGCCGAGGCCGTCATCAGGTTCTCCTGGAGCTGGATCAGCTCGTCGAGGCGGGCCATGTAGGCGACCTGCTTGGGCGTCACCTCGCGCACCAGCACGAGCTTGGCCTCGTCCATCTGGCCGGCGCGCAGCAGCTCCAGCACCTTGTCGCGCGGGCCGCGGTAGTCGGCGCGCGCGGCCATCAGCTTGTCGAGCGCCGCCTTGCCCTGCGCGCTGGTGATGCTGCGCTGGAGCGTGTCGATGTTCGCGTTGGTGCGCTTGCTGCTGTTGGCGATCACGTCGAACTGGGCCTGCACGTCAGCCGGCTCGCTCACCACGAACAGGTTGCGGATCGCCAGCGAGACCTCGTTGTTCACCGTGCGGATGTCACCGGCGGTCTGGATCTTCGGGTAGCGGTCGTCCATCACGTCGGCGAACTTGCCCTGGATGGCCGTCACCTTGATGATGGCCAGTGCGCCCAGCAGGCTCATCAGCACGGCCATCGCCGCAAAGCCCAGCATCAGCCGGGTCGAGATCTTCATGTCGCTCAGTTTCATGTCGTGTGATCGATGATGTCGATGGCAGGGGGTGCCGGATAGGCGCTCGTGGACCGGACGGGCGCAACCCGCCTGTGTTCCACGACCCTGCGATGGTGCCGGCGACTCGGCACCTCGGCTCCGTCGATAAGGCCGGCGAAACCCGGCCTGTTCGCGCCGTCCGTGCCGCTCAGGCGGTGCCGGCGGGCGCCGGTGCCGGCTTCGGCAGCGCCAGCTTCAGCAGCAGGCTCAGCAGGCCGGCGATGCCCAGCAAGGCCGCGCAGCCCAGCCCCCACACCGTCCACACGATCCACGGCGCGGCGCTGCCCACCCAGGCCAGCGCGGCCTGCGTCAGGCCGATGCCCAGGCGCAGCAGGTCCTGCCAGCCCGGCAGCCACGTGGCGAGCCAGTCGCCCCAGGGCAGGTGCGCAACCGCCGTGTTCACGTCGTTCAGCCAGGCCGGGTCGAGGGTCAGCAGCGTGTGCAGCCCCCACGCGCACAGCGACCACAGGGCGATGCCGAAGGCGGTGAAGAGCCAGAGGGCGAGCTGCATGGTGCGACGGCGGGGAGTGGGGGAGCTGCTTCGAGCGGCCGGACGGGCCGGGGTTCCGGCGCCGTGCGTGCGCTTCAGGCGACGCGGCCCGCGGCGGCCAGTTCGCCGGCCAGCCGGCCCACCGTCTGCAGGGCGGATTCGAAGCGCGGGTCGTCCGGGTGGCCGTGGTTCAGGCGCACGTGGTGGCGGAATCGCCGGTCGGTCGAGAACAGCTGGCCCGGCGCGAGGCTGATGCGCTGCGCCAGCGCCAGCCGGTGCAGCGCCAGCGCGTCCACGCTCGCCGGCAGCTCGATCCACAGGAAGTAGCCGCCCTCGGGCCGCGCCACGCGCGTGCCGGCGGGGAAATGGCGGGCGATGGTGCGCAGGGCCAGCGTCTGCTGGCGCGCCAGCGCGGGGCGCAGCCGGCGCAGATGGCGGTCGTAGCCGCCGCGGTCGAGGTACTCCGACAGCGCCAGCTGCGACGGCACCGCCGCCGACAGCGTGGTCATCAGCTTGCGCCGCTCGATCGCCTGCGCGTGCCGGCCGGCCGCCACCCAGCCCACGCGGTAGCCCGGCGCCAGGCTCTTGGAGAACGAGGCGCAGTGCAGCACGCCGCCCGCACGGTCCCAGGCCTTGGCCGGCGGCGGGCGGCGCGTGCCGTGGTGCAGCTCGCCGTACACGTCGTCCTCGATCAGCGGCACGCCGTGCGCGGCCAGCAGCTCCACCAGCGCCTGCTTGTTCGCGTCGGGCATCAGGCTGCCCAGCGGGTTCTGGAAATTGGGCATCAGCCAGCAGGCCTTCACCGTGTGGCGCTCCAGCGCCTGCGCCAGCGCCGCGAGGTCGATGCCGGTGCGCGGGTGGGTCGCCACCTCCAGCGCCTTCAGGTGCTGCTGCTCCAGCGCCTGCAGCGCGGCATAGAAGGTGGGCGACTCCACGATCACCGTGTCGCCCGGCCGCGTGAGCGCCTGCAGGCTGAGGTTCAGCGCCTCCAGCGCGCCGTTGGTGATGACGATCTCCTCGGCGCTCACCTCCAGGCCGTCGAGCCGGTAGCGCAGCGCGATCTGCTCGCGCAGCCGGGCGCTGCCCGGCGTCAGGTCTTCCACCGTGCGCCAGGGGTCCAGGCGCTTCAGCCCGGCCGCCAGCCCGCGCGCCAGCTGCGCCATCGGGAACAGCTGCGGGCTCGGGAAGGCCGAGCCCAGCGGCACCACGTCGCGGTCCTTCACCGAGCCCAGCACCTCGAACACCAGCTCGCTGACCTCCACGCCGCTGGAGCGCCGCCGCGGCCGCGACAGCCGCGGCTCGGCCGGCGCCGGCAGCGCGCGCGCCGCCACGTAGTAGCCCGAGCGGGGCCGTGCCTCGGCCAGCCCGCGCGACTCCAGCAGGTAGTAGGCCTGGAACACCGTGGCCGGGCTGATGCCGCGGTGCGCGCTGGCCTGGCGCACCGACGGCAGGCGGTCGCCGGGCTGCAGCGCGCGGTCGGCGATCAGCCGCGCGATCTCGTCGGCATAGCGTTCGTAGCGTTTCATCGGGCGCGGAGGGCTGTGGCCCGACTGTACTGATCAGAAAGCAAGGAATTTCAAGAAAGCCGGCAAACTGATCTGGTTTTTTTGCGTCGATCTGAGCCTTCAAAACCCGCGGTGACTGGCGCACAGTGCCGTCATGTCTGCCGGAGTCCGACCATGAATTCGCTGCGCTATGTCCAGATCGTGCTGTGGAGCTTCTTCGGGGTGCGCAAGCGCGCCGACCACGCCATCGACCTGCAGCGCGCCCGGCCGGTGCCGCTGCTGCTGGTGGCGGTAGGCCTGGCCGCGCTGTTCGTCGTGGGCCTGGTGTCGCTGGCCGGGCTGGCGGTGCGCTCGCTGAGCTGAAGGGGGCTGACCGTGAACGGCCGCTGGCGCCATGCGCTCGCCGCGCTGCTGGTGGGCCTGGGCCTCGCATCGGCCGCCGCGGCACAGGGCACGCCGGCGCCGCACTGGCCGCCGGAAGACACACTCGCGCAAAGGGTCCTGGCCTGCACCACCTGCCACGGCAAGGAAGGCCAGGCCACCAATTTCGGCTACTTCCCGCGCATCGCCGGCAAGCCCGCCGGCTACCTGCACCACCAGCTGCTCGCGTTCCGCGACGGGCGGCGCCACTACCCGCTGATGAGCGCACTGGTCGAGACCCTGTCCGACGACTACCTGCGCGAGATGGCCGAGTACTTCGCCGCGCTCGACCTGCCCTACCCGCCGCCGCAGACGCGCGACGCGCCGGCCGCGCTGCTGGAGCGCGGCCGCGTGCTGGTGCGCGAGGGCGATGCGGCGCGCCAGCTGCCGGCCTGCACGCAATGCCACGGCGAGGCGATGCTCGGCGTGCAGCCGGCCATCCCCGGCCTGCTGGGCCTGCCGCGTGACTACCTGAACAGCCAACTCGGCCAGTGGCGCTCGGGCCAGCGCCACGCGCTCGCACCCGACTGCATGGCCGACATCGCCCGCCAGCTGGCGCCGGAGGACATCGCGGCGCTGTCGGCCTGGCTGTCGTCGCAACCGGTGCCGGCCGGCGGCAAGCCCGCCGCCGCGCTGCCGGCGAAGCTGCCGCGGCCCTGCAGCGGCGTGTCGCCATGAGGGCCGCGGCATGACGAAGCATCCGCGCGGTCCCAGGCTGGCGCTGTGGGCGGCGCTCGGCCTCGTGCTGATCGTCGCCGCGCTGTGGGCTGCGGTGTGGGCGCTCAACGTGCGCGGCGAGTCGCCGATGCCGGCCGGTGACGCGGCGCCGTTCGTGGCGACGCCGCAGCAGGTGGAGCGCGGCGCCTACCTGGCGCGCGCCGGCAACTGCGCCGGCTGCCACACCGCGCGCGGCGGGGCCGCCTACGCCGGCGGCCTGGCGATCGAAACGCCGTTCGGCACCGTGTTCTCGTCCAACCTCACACCGGACCCCGCCACCGGCCTGGGCCGCTGGAGCGCCGCGCACTTCTGGCGCGCCATGCACCACGGCCGCTCGATGGACGGCCGCCTGCTCTACCCGGCCTTTCCGTACACCGACTACACCCTCGTCACGCGCGAGGACAGCGACGCGCTGTTCGCCTACCTGCGCAGCCTGCCGCCGGTGGCGCAGGCGCGGCCGGCGCACGCGCTGCGTTTCCCGTACGACACCCAGGCCGCGCTGGCGGTGTGGCGTGCGCTGTACTTCGAGCCGGCGCGCTTCGAGCCCGAGGCCGACCGCCCGGCCGACTGGAATCGCGGCGCCTACCTGGTGCGCGGCCTGGGCCATTGCAGCGCCTGCCACACCCAGCGCAATGCGCTGGGTGCCAGCGATCTGGGGCTGCCGCTCGGCGGCGGGCTGATCCCGGTGCAGAACTGGTACGCGCCCTCGCTGCGGTCGGCCGACGAAGCCGGCGTGGCCGAGTGGTCGACGCAGGACGTGGTGGACCTGCTGAAGACCGGCCGCTCGGCCCGCGGCTCGGCCATGGGGCCAATGGCCGAAGTGGTGGCCCGCAGCACCCAGCACCTGAACGACGCCGACCTGAACGCGATGGCGGTCTACCTGCAGTCGCTGCCGCAGCACGGCGCGCGCCGTCCGCGCGCGGCGCAAGCTGACGTGGCCGCGGCAGGGCCAGCCGACTCGCGCGGTGCAAAGCTCTACGAGCAGCACTGCGCGCAATGCCACGGCCCGGCCGGCGAGGGCGCCGCGGGCCTCTACCCGCCGCTGGCCGGCAACCGCGCGGTGAGCATGGACTCGGCCGCCAACCTGATCCGCATCGTGCAGGGCGGCGGCTACCTGCCGGCCACCGCCGGCAACCCGCGCCCCTTCGGCATGCCGCCGTTCGCCCACGTGCTGGACGAGGCCGACACCGCCGCGGTGCTGAGCTACGTGCGCGGTGCCTGGGGCAACGACGCGGCGCCGGTCACGCCGCTGGAAGTGCTGAGGCTGAGGCCGGGGGCGCTGCGGTGAGGTGAGGGCGGCGGGGTCAAGCCGCCAGCGCCTCCGCCAGCGGCTGCGCGCCCGCCCCGAAGGCATAGGCATCCATCGCCAGGCAGCCGTAGGTCACCGCGTCGTGCAGCCGCAGCCCGGGCGCCGCCAGCCCGCCGGCCCCGGCGGCGATGTAGAACGGCAGCCAGTGCTCGTCGGTCGGGTGCATCAGCGCCGCGTGCGGCGCCTGCGTGCGGTAGGCCAGCAGCGCGTCGCGGTCGCGCGCGGCGCTGCGGCCGGCCACCCAGTCGCGGAAGGCCCGGCTCTCGGCCATTTCTTCGCCGTCCTCGGCGCCGAGCGCGTCGACCCGGCGCCGGCCGAACACCAGCTGCAGGTTGTGCGTGAGGCTGCCGCTGCCCAGCACCAGCACGCCCTCGGCCAGCAGCGGCGCCAGCGCCTCGCCCAACGCCCACTGCGCCGCGGGCGGCTGATGCGGCGCCAGCGCCACCGGCAGCACCGGCACGTCGGCGTCGGGCCACGCGAAGCGCAGCACCGCCCAGATGCCGTGGTCCAGCCCCGCCTCGTCGCTGGGGTGCGCGGCGATGCCGGCCGCGGCCAGCAGCGCACTCACGCGCGTGGCCAGCGTCGGCGCGCCGGGCGGGCCGTACTGCAGCTCGTACAGCGCGGGCGGAAAGCCGCCGAAGTCGTGCACCGCGTGGTGCTGGGCGCTGCCCAGCACCAGCGGCAGGCGCGCGGCGGTGTGCGGCGACACCACCACGATGGCCTTGGGCCGGCCGAAGCGCGTGTCGATGGTCTGGCCCAGGCGCCGGAAGAACGGCCCGGTGCGGCCCGGCTCCAGCGCCAGCATCGGCGAGCCGTGCGAGACGAACAGGGCGGGCAGGGGAGTGGCAGGTGCGGTGGTGCTCATGCCTGCCATTGCATCACCGCCGCGGCGGGGCGGGGTTCAGCGGGTTTGCATGCAGCGTTCGGTGGGGGTGAGGGAGGGCGAACGACCGCGGCGGCGGTTACCGGTCGTTCGGTCTTGGTCAACCCGGACGTACGACTGCTTCACGGTTGGGGTCGCGCACTCGGCGTGCGGAGAGGCCAGCAGTTCGATGAACGACCGGATGGGTTCAACGCGGAGTGGCGCTTCCGACCCATCAGCGACATCCATGGCCTCGAATCCGTCACCCTGAAGCCGCCGTTCAGCAACTGCATCAGGCAGGGTGCTGACATCACCGGCCACCGAGCTCGTTGAGGGCGGCCAGCCGCAAACTCTCAGCCGCTGCCAGCGGCTTTTGACGACAATGATGGCCGTTGACGCTCGCCGTCATTGTCCGATGTCGACGTGGTTCTCGGCACCCGCTTGCCGTGCCGTGTTGGAAAGCGCCGATGCTCCGCTGGTTCTTCTTGGCCCTGATAGCCGGGTTCATGTCCACGCCGGCCCCCGCCGAGGTGGTCGCGATCGAGGTCACGGACCAGCGGCCTTGGATACCGGGTCGTGCCTTTGGCGCCGGAGAATACGAGCTGCTGACGGGCCGGGTGCGCTACGAAATTGACCCCGCCGCGGCCTCGTCCCGTGATGTCGCCGACATCCATCTCGCGCCGCGCAATGCCCGGGGCAAGGTCGAGTTTCATGGCCCCTTCCTGCTGCTGCGTCCGCGCGACGCCGCCAGGGCCAACGGGACCACCGTCTTCGAGTTCGCCAATCGCGGCCGCGATCAATCGAATGGTCTGCTGTTCCAGGCCGACAGCTTCGCCCTCAGCAGGAACGAGACGCGTGAAGTCTCGCGCTCGACCCTGTTCGACATGGGCTACACCTTGGCATGGGCCGGGTGGCAGGGCGACCTGCAGGCCGACGAATTCGGTCTGACCGTACCGTCTGTGCCGGTCACGGGATCCGTCCGGGCGGCCGCCTTCCTGGGTTGGGGCCCTGGTCGACGCGATGGCGGCGACTTCGATCAAGAAGCCCCCTGCGTGCTCGAAGGCGCCGAGTCAAGCGCCGTGCTGCGCACCCACCGCAGCCTGGAAGATCCGGGAGAGGTCATGCCCCGCGCTGCGTGGCGGTTCGCCAGGAGGGCGGCAGATGGTCGCGTCGTTGATGACCGGTGCGCCTTTGTCCTCGCAACCCCGGTCGATCGACCGACGCTGGTGACCATCGTCTTCACCGCCGGGCCGGCCAAGGTGATGGGGCTGGGGCAGGCCGCCTTGCGCGACTTTGCCTCCCACCTGAAGCATGGCGACACCGTCAGCGCGCTGAACCGTCATCCGGCCTATGCGCGCCGAGTGATCGGCTACGGGTACTCGCAAGGCGGGCGGTTGATCCGCGACTTCCTCTACCGGGGCTTCAATGCCGACGCACGAGGGCGTCGCGTGCTGGATGGTGTGCTCGACACGGCCAGCGGCGCGGGCCGCGGCTCCTTCAACCACCGCTATGCACTGCCAGGAGAGGCAGGTAACTCGGTGAGGAGCCACTTGCGAGCCGTCGACCTTTATCCCTTCGCCGACCTGCCAACGCCGGACATCGCCGGGCCAGGCCCCGCAGAAGGCTTGCTGGACCGCGCGCGTCGGGATGGGGTTCAGCCGCGCCTGTTCCATGTGCTCAACTCGACGGAATACTGGGCGAGGGCGGGCTCTCTGCTTCACACCACCGTGGATGGCCGCCAGCCTGTGCCCGAGGCCGAGGGCACACGCACTTATGCCTTCGCCGGGACCGCGCACGCACCCCAGGCATCGACCTTGTTCCTGGAAAGCAGCGACCGCGCAGCGTTACCCTACAACGACAACGACGATCTGGCGTTGGCGCTGCCCGCCTTGTTGGTGGGCCTCGACCGGTGGATCTCGGCGGGTGCGGAGCCACCGCCGTCCACGCACCCGCGTTGGGGGTCCACGCTGGTACCGCCCGACAAGCTCAGGTTTCCAGCGATTCCGGGTGTTGTCGTGCCCACCGCCCCGCCGCCGAGGTACCAGCTCGATCTTGGGCGCGATTACCGATCGCAGGGCGTCATCACCGAGCCTCCACAGGTCGGCCCGCCGTATGTGCTGCTGGTGCCGCAGGTCGATGCGGATGGCAATGAACTCGGCGCCTGGTGCGGCCTTGCGCAGTCGGTCCCGCTTGGCACCTACACGGCCTGGAATCCGCGGGATGCGGCGCTGCTGCCCTTCGGCTTCATCTCGGGGCTGAGGGGGGCGTTCATTCCGTTTCCGGCCACGGCCGCAGCAGGTGCCCGCGCCAAGGACCCGCGGCGGTCGATTGCCGAGCGCTACGTTGGGGTGGACGGGTACATGGCGATGGTTGAGCATGCAATCGAGGCGCAAGTCGCCGCTGGCTTCCTGCTCCCGCAGGATCGCGAGCAGGCCCGCACCACCATGCGGACATACTGGGACCGGGTGGCCCGGCTGCGGTTTCATTGGCCTCCGCGTGTGCCATGAGGTCCCGAGGGTCCCGAGGCTGCGGCGTCATGGCACCCTTGACCGGGTTGCGGGCCGGCGAACCGCTTCTTGGACGCTGCTGTAGGCACGCAAGCGTGTGAACGGCGTCTGCGGGCTGAGATGACAGTCGGGGCCCTGCCCCGGGAGGAACACAGGCCTGGATGAGCTTCTTGCCCTGGCGCAGTCGAAAGAGCATGGGCAACAAGCCCCTGGGCCTGCAGCGCTGCACCTGAGGGGCCTACCTGTTTGTCGCCACGTTCGGTTGATTTGTGTCCGACATCGTTTGAATGCGCGGAGGGGACCTTTCGTCAGTGACTGTGGACAGCCGGGATCAGGTCTCCATGAACTTCGCCGTGGGCTGCCGGCCCCGGCAAGCGGCCAACAGAAAGAGGGGCCTGGTCAGCCACATCGAGCGAAGGGTCATGGAGCTTTTGCTGCGGCTGGGATGGCATGCGTGCGGGCAGCGATACCCGGCCGGCCAGCAAGTCCCAGGCGCGCGCCGAGAGCGCGCGGTTCAAGCGATCACCCCAGGGAAGTCAAGCCTGCCGTCCAAGGCCCATACACCGCCAGGACCCTGGATCTCGCCTTCCAGGCCGACGACTCGTACGGGGCTCGTGCGCTTGCGGCAGCCGATCGGAAACGCGTCGTATACGCTCCGTGCCTGTCGCATGCCGGGCATGCATCTGGGGACCACATGTTCGACACAGATCAGGCTGCGGGCGCAGTGACCAGAGGCGCCGCGCGGCCCGCGTTGCTGCTGGCAGCAGCTGTGCTGGCCTTCTTCACATCGGCCGCGCAGCCGCAGCCGCAGACTTCAGCCGCGTCGACCTTCGAGACAGACACTGAGCTGCAGGCCGCGACACGGCTCTTCTCCGCTTGGCTGGAAGGCCACATGGCCCAGCGCGGCACGCCGGGTGTCATGGTCGGCGTCGTGCATGACCAGCAGCTGGTCTGGCACAAAGGCTTCGGCTTTGCCGATGTCGCGTCTCAGCGGCCCATGACCGCGCAGACCCGCTTCCGCATGGCCTCGCACTCCAAGATGCTCACCGCCATCGCCGTCATGCAACTGCGTGAAGAGGGCCGGCTGCGGCTGGACGACCCGGTGGCCCAGCACCTGCCGTGGTTCAAGCTGAAGCCGGCGGGCGACGACGACGGGCCTGTCACGATCGAACAGCTGCTGTCGCACAGCTCGGGCTTGCCGCGCGAAGCCAGCGACCACTGGACCTCGCTGCAGTTCCCCAGCCGCAGCGAGTTGCAGGCGCTGATGGCGCAGAGACAGTCGACCTTCGCGCCGCAGGTGCGCTGGAAGTACTCGAATCTGGCCTACGGCGTGGCCGGCCAGGTGGTGGAGCAGCTCAGCGGACAACCGTTCGCCAGCTACGCGCAGGCCCACATCCTGGGCCCGCTGGGCATGCAGGACTCCAGCTACGACCAGGACGTGCCGGGCCTGGCCACGCCCTACGGCCGGCGCCTGCCGGACGGCACGCGTGTGAGCTTCCCCTTCGTCGATGCGCGTGGCCTGGCTGCTGCCACCGGCCTGACCTCGACGCTCGACGACATGGTGAAGTTCGTCTCGGCCCAGTTCCGGCGCGGCCCGCGTGGCGGCACGCAGATCATCAGCAGCGGCTCCCTCCGTGAGATGCACCGCGTGCGGTCCGTGGACGAGAATTGGTCCGTTGGCACCGGCCTGGGCTTTCTGACCACGCGCATCAACAACAAGAGCTACGTCGGCCACGGCGGCGGCTACCCCGGCTACACGACGCAGACGCTGTTCCACCTTGGCGACAAGCTCGGCGTCATCGTGCTCACCAACAGCGCCGATTCGGGCGTGAACGACATCGCCCGCCAGGCGATTGCGGCCTTTGGCCCGCCGGTGGCGAAAGTCGCCGCCGCAGGCGCGACCACCCCCGCCTGGGACCCGGCCTGGGCGCGTTTCCAGGGCATGTACCGCAGCCGCGGCGGCGACACCTTTGTGGTCATGCTGAACAAGCGGCTGGTGCTGCTGGGCGCGTCGGCGGCGGGCATCGATGCCGCCACCCGGCTGGAGCCGCTCGGCAACGGCCACTTCCGGCTCGACAGCGCCACAGGGGGGCCGCCGGTCGGCGAGGTGGTGTACTTTCAGGAGGGCAGCGGCAAGCCCATGCGCATGGTCGTGGGCGACAACACGTCGGAGCGCATCGCGGCGCCTTAGTCCGGCTGTTAACTGAGCGGCGCCGGCATCCGGCAGGTGACTTCCGAAGGATGAAATGCCGGTCAGCCGGCTCAGCCGGCTCAGCCGCCGTACGGCTGCCTATGCGGTCGCGCCGTACCGTCCTGCGCGACTTCGAATGGACGGGATGCCAGGAACCCGCCATTCGCCAACGGCAGCTGATGGCCGCGAGTGCCAATTCGCGGCCGCACCAGGAAGCGGCCCTTCGGGCTGAAGTCGCGGTGAGTCTGTAGTCGCGCGGCCAATCGACTGTGGTTCGCGGGAAGGCTGTCCTCGTCCGCAGCGCCCGTCGATCAGATTTCTGCCTGTCCCGAGGTCTCCAAGCCTTCATCCACATCGCTGCCCGGCAATCGCACGCTCGCCCTCAGAGATCGACATCGATCTCGGCCACCGTGAGCACACGGCCATTCACCGTTTCCTTGACCAAGGCGCTCGGCGATGGGGCGGGCAGACGATGGATCAGCAACCGCTCACCGTGAGGAGTCACCTCCATGAGCTGGAAGTGGCGCAGCGCATGTTGCGTCAACGGAATCGCCGCCGTGGAGCGCAGGATCACGGTGTCGGTGGGGCCCGGCGCCAGCGTGGCGGTGGCCGGCTCGAAATCGACCTGGCCCTCCGCGTCGCGGATGAAGAGGGCGCGGCCCGCAGCGCCATGCACCGAATACCTCCAGACGACCGCGCGGGCATCGAAGGCGATGAACCAGGCCGTAGCCAGGGGGTCGGCCGACGACCACCGGATGCGCACGTAGCCGAGGAGCGAACTCGGGACGTGCTGCGTGATCGAGCGCTGCAGGGGCAGCGCGTCCCGTGCGGCCCGGTCGGCCGCGGAGACGGTCGCGCCCTCATGCAGCCTGCGAGCGCTGCCGCTGCCGCCGTCAGGGGCAGGAGCCGTGGTGCTGTCGAACCACAGCGTGGAGTCCCCGTCCGCGCGGTCGATGTCGGTGTACGCGAAGAACGCGGGGTCCGTCGCGGTGAGTTGAAACAGCAGGTCGACCGTGGTGTCGCCGCCCGAACCCTCGGACCCGAAGACAGACAGTCCCTGGTGCTCAGCGCGGCAGATCAGCCCCAACGCTGAAAGCCGTGCCGGAGGCGGCTCCACCAGTTGCCACGCGACGGGCACGGAGGCCCCCGCCTCATCGAAGCCGGCGTGACGCACTTCGATGGAGAAGGCCCTTTTCCAGCCCTGCGGCGCCTGACCGGTCACGCTGACTCCTCGGATGTGTGCTCGGGGCTGCACCGGAAACCATCGGCGAAGCGGTGGCGGGTGCTGGAGCCCGCCGCCAAGCCCCTTGTTCAGTGGGTCAGGCGGTTCTTGTACAGCTTGCCGTCTTTCATGATGACCAGCAGTCGCCGTTCCGGATCGGCAAGGAGATTGATGTCGGCCATCGGATCGCCATCGACGAGCAGCAGGTCGGCGAGCGCACCCACTTCCACCACGCCGAGGCGGCCCTTGTAGGGGGCGCGCTTGCCCGACAGCGCCAGCAGTTCGGCGTTGGTGCCCGTCGCCATCACCAGCACCTCGCCCGGCGTGTACCAACGCACCATCTTCGCCAGTTGCGCACCCTGCCGCGCCGCCAGCTTGGCGTCGAACAGCGTGTCGGTGCCCCAGGCCGTCTTCAGCCGGTACTTCTTGGCCAGCGCATAGGCCGAGTCGGTCCCGCGGGTCATCTCCAGCTGCTTCTCCCGGTTCGCCGAACCTTCCGGGAAAGGGTTCGCGTCCTCGTCGTCGAGGAAGGGCTGCATGGACAACCACACGCCCTTCTCTGCCATGAGCTTGGCGGAGGCATCGTCCATCAGCTGGCCATGGTCGATGACGCGGACACCGGCCTTGATCGCCGCTTGGATCGCACGCGGCGTGTATGCATGCACGCCGACGTAGGTGCCCCAGTTCTCCGCCGATTCCACGGCGGCACGGAACTCTTCCTCGCCGTATTGCGCCACATCCAGGGGATCGAAATTGGAGGACACCCCGCCGCCGGCCGCCAGCTTGATCTGGCTGGCGCCCATCATCAACTGCTCGCGCACGGCGCGGCGTACCTCGTCCGGTCCGTCGGCGATGCGCGCCGCACCCATCACCTCGGTTGAATGCGGTGGCGACGATGGAGAGCGCGGCAGGTCGCTGAACGCGCGATAGTCCGCATGGCCGCTGGTCTGCGAGATCATCGCGCCCGAAGGCCAGATGCGCGGGCCCGGCGTCACGCCCTCGTCGATGGCGCGCTTCAAGCCCCAGGCGGGACCCGCGAGATCCCGCACGCTGGTGAAGCCGCGCATCAGCGTGTCTTTGGCCGCTCCCGCCGCCACGATGTTGATGAACCCCGGGTGTGCCGACAACCCGTCCTTCAGCGGGATCGCCGCCATCATGGAGTGCCAGTGCGCATCGATCAGGCCGGGCATCAGCGTGCGGCCTCCCCCGTCGATCACGGTGGCGGTGGAGGACGCAGCAGCTTCGCCGATCGCCGCGATGCTGTTGCCCTTGACCAGCACATTGGACGGGGCCGTCAACCGGGCCGTCTTGCCGTCGAAGACCCGAACATTGCGGAAGAGGACCTCGGCAGGTGCCGCCTTGGCGTCCACCGCCACCGGCGCGGCAGGCGCCTGAGGCGAATGCGCCGTGGCAGGCATCACTGCAAGCAGAGGCGCTGCAGCGAGCGCGATGACGAGGGGTCGAAAGTGCGCCATCAAACTGCTCTCCCTGTCCGCTGCCAGTCGCAGGCCTTGTCGCGCTCGAACGGCGTCAAGGACGAACCATTCGCTCAGGTTACTCGAAGATCGCGTCGCCCTGCAGCAATGACTCGCTGCTCGATCCCCGCGCATGGGTTCGCGGTGTTGCCGCTCCCTCAAGCCTCCACCAGGCCCGGCGCCACCTTCCGCCCCAGCGCCCTGCAGAGCTTGCCCCACGCCCCATCGTCCAGCAGCGCGCGCGCCGAGTCCAGCACCGGCTCGCGGGCCGCGGGCGGCAGGCCGGCGATCAGCTGCGCGCGCTCCGTAGGGTTGAGCGCCAGGATCAGCCAGCGCAGCCACAGGCTCATTTCCTGCGGGCCGATGCCGGCCAGGATGCGGTGCTCGATCGCCTGCAGTTCGGCATCGCTGTAGCCGGCCCACAGCGCCTGGTTGTGGCGGGTCTCCTCCATGTCCATGTGCTCGAAGTTCTCGGCCACGAAGGCGGCCAGCTGGCGGTACAGCCGGTGTGCCGTCGCGGCTTCGGGCGCGGCACGCAGCGCGGCGGCGTGCGCGCGCAGCGTGGCGATGATGTCGAGGTGCTCGCGGTGTTCGCCGGCGATGCGCTGGCTGGCGCCGGCCTGCTGCAACTCGAGGGCCGGGTGGATGCAATCGTTCTCGTGCTGCAGGTGGCTGCTCGCGGCGCCCAGCAGCGTGTCCAGCTGGCCCAGGCCGGCCGCCAGGTCCTGCGGGTCGTCCAGGTCCAGCCGGCCCAGGCGCTGCAGCGTGTCGGTCATGAACAGGCGCAGCGCCTTGTGGATGGGTGCGTAGATGTCGAAACGGGGTGGGGTGGTGCGCATGATGGGGGTCCGTCAGAAGAAGGAATGAAGGAAGGAGCCGCCAGTGTTGCGAGCCACCGCCGCGCCGGCATCGCTCCGGAGAGCCATGGCGCCATCGCCGCACGCGGATGGCTCTTCGCGCCGCGGCGGCGTGCCGGCTTCCTAGAATCGGGCAGCCTTCCGCGCTGTTGCGGTGGCCGCTGCCGCCGCCGCTGTCGCTGCTGTCCATGGACAACACCCGCAACGCCTCCGCTGCCCCCGCCTCCAGCAAGCACCGCATCCCGCGCGCACGGCGCGACGTGGTGCCGCGCCCGGCGCTGCTGGCGCCGGTGCTGGAGCAGGCGGCCGACGCCCGGCTGGTGCTGGTGCAGGCGCCGGCCGGCTTCGGCAAGACCACGCTGCTGGTGCAGCTGGCCGCAGCGCTGGCGACGGCCGCGTCCGGCGCGCAGGTGGTGTGGGTCTCGCTCGATGCCGAGGACAACGACGCCAACCGCCTGTTCGCGGCGCTGTTCGGGGCGCTCGCGCCGCTCGATCTGCCGTGGGCCGTGCCGCCCGCCACGGTGCTGGCCCAGTTGCAGGACGCCAGCCCCGCCGCGCGCACCGCGCTGGGCCTGCTGACCGACGCGCTCGGGGTCCGGCCCGAGTCGCGCATCGCGCTGGTGCTGGACGACCTTCACCACGTCACCGACGCGGCGGCGCTGCAGCTGCTCGACACGCTGATCGCCCGCGCGCCGCCGGAGCTCTGTCTCCTCATCGGCAGCCGCACCGCGCCGCCGCTGTCGCTGGCGCGCTGGCGTGCCGGCGGCGAGCTGGTGGAGCTGGGCCTGGAGGACCTGCGATTCGACCTCGGCGCTGCGCAGGCGCTGTGCCGGCTGCGCGGGCTGCAGGCGCCGTCCGACGCGGCGCTGCAGGCCGCGCTCGCTCGCACCCACGGCTGGGTGGCCGGCCTGCACCTGCTGCTGGGCAGCGCGCGCGCCGGCACGGGCAGCCTGCCCGCGCTCGCCGGTCCGGCGGCCCACCGCCACCTGTTCGACTATTTCGCGCAGGAGGTGCTGGCCGGGCTGCCGCCGCCGCTGCAGCAGTTCGTGCTGTACGGCAGCGTGCTGCCCGAGCTCAGCCCCGCGCTGTGCCAGGCCGTCACCGGCCGCGACGACGCCCGCGCGGTGCTCGACGACCTGTTCGGTCGCCAGCTCTTCCTCAGCGCGCTCGACGACACCGTGCCGGTGCTGCGCTTCCACGACCTGTTCCGCGATTTCCTGCGCGGCGAGCTGGAGCGGCGCGAGCCCGGGCACGCCGCCGCGCTGCATGCGCTGGCCGCTGCCGCCGAGACGCGCGCCGAGCGCGCCGTGCCGCACTGGCTGGCCGCCGGGCGCTGGGCCGAGGCCCTGGCCGCACTGCGCCAGATGGCCGACGGCCTGCTGGCCGTGGGCGGCACGCACCGCCTGGAGCGCTGGCTGGATCAGTTGCCGCTGGCGTGGCGCGAGGCGCAGGCCGACGCGGCGCTGCTGCGCGGCCTGTGCGCGTGGTCGCGCTGGGACTGGGGCCTGGCCCGCGACGAATTCCAGCGCAGCCACGACGCCTATGCGCAGCAAGGCCGGCCGCGCGATCGCTACGTTGCGCTGGGCATGCTGGGTGCCTGCCACAACGCGCTGGGCGAGCTGGACCGGGCCGAGGCCGTGCTCGCCGACGCGGCCGACGCACCGCTGCCGCCGGCGCTGCAGGTGGCCTTCGATTCGCTGCAGGCCTGGCACGGCGTGGCGCGCGGCGACGGCGCAGCCGTGCTGACCGGCCTTGCCGCGATGGCCGACAACGCGGCGCGGGCCCCCGAGGCGCGCTACCCGAACATCGTCGACATGAGCTACGGGCACTTCACCGGCCTGCCCGGCACGCGACCGCTGATGGAGCGGCTGGGCCGGCTGTGCCGCGCCGACCAGCCGGGCGGCGAGGTGCAGGTGCCGGCGCTGCATGCCTGGCTGGCGTTCTGGCACGGCGAGCCCGGCACGGCCCGCGAGGCCTTACACGAGCTGCTGCAGCGGCAGCGCCAGCTGCCCGGCGACACCATGCTCGGCATCGGCGCGCTGCACCTGCACAGCCTGCACCTCGCCGCGCAGGGCCACACGGCCGAGGCGCTGGCCGCCATCGCCCAGGTGCCCGCTCTCATGACGCCGGGTTTCAGCCGGGGCTGGCGGCGCACCTATGCGCATGTGCAGGCCCGCCTCCACTGGCGCGCCGGGGACGCCGACGGCCTGGCCGCGCTGCTGCCCGATCTGTCGCGGCCGCGCTCGGCGCGCGAATGGCCGGTGCTGGACACCGGCGCCCCGCTGCTGCAGGGCCAGCATGCGCTGCTGTGCGGTGAGCTGGCCGCAGCGCGCGCGCACCTGGAGCGCGCCGCGCTGCTGCAGGCTGGCGCGCGGCTGCCGGCCTTCATGGGCGACGCCCGCTGCGCGCTGGCGCTGTGCCGCGCCGCGCAGGGCGAGCCCGAGGCGGCCGCCGCAGCGCTGGACGATCTGCTGTGCGAGGCGGTGCAGGACGACGGCCTCGGCAGCCTGCTGCTGGAGCCGCCGGCCCGGCTGCAGGCGCTGTGGCAGGCGCTGGCGCCGCGCCTGCGCTGCCCGGCCGCGGCGCAGGCCCGGCTGCGCGGCCGCCTCGCGGCCTGGCTGGCCGAGGGCCCGCGCGCCGCCGTGGCCGACGCAGCGCCGCCGGACGATCCGCTGTCGGCCCGCGAGCGCGAGGTGATGGCCCTGCTGGCCGAGGGCCAGAGCAACAAGCTCATCGCCCGCGCGCTCGGCCTCAGCCTGCACACCGTGAAGCGTCACGTGGCCAACATCCTCACCAAGCTGGCGCTCGACAGCCGCACCCAGGCGGCGGCCTACTGGCACCGGCGCTGAGCCTTGTTGCGTGCGTTGCCGCTGCAGGCGCTGCCCGCTGGGGGCTCCTGCTGGGGCGGTCGGCCTGGCAGGCCGACTGCACTGCGATGCTCGCGCCAGGGTCGTGCCGCAGAACTCACTGCGCGCCCTGCGGTCGCTCCGTTCAGACAACCGCGGCAAGTCGGTTCACGAAGCGCGCTGGCGCGCGCCGACCCTGGCGCTGTGCTTCTCGTCGCCCCAGACATCGCCCCAGCGGACAGCGCCTGCCGCGACCACCACCGGTGTTGGCGTGCGCGGGAAACACTCGCAGTGGTTCAGCAAAGGCGGGCTCGGGCAGGCGGCGGTGCGCCTCCGAGGCGCCGCGAGACCGAGCATCGCAGGGGAGTCGGCGCCCGGCGCCGACCAGCGAGGCGAAGCACCGTCGCCTGCCCGGGCGCGCCTTTGCCGCACCGACCGACCCCCCGTCGCAGACAGCGAACCCCAGCAATACAGGCCGGCCCCCCGTCGACCGAACCAGTCACGACGAACGACTCAAGCCTCCGGCAACGCCGCCAGCACCGCCGCGCTCGGCGCGTGCCAGCCGACGATGGCGCCCTGCGCCGCGATCATCTCCAGTACCGCGGCCTTGTAGGCCGGGAAGTAGCTCTCGGTGCCGTCTTCCACCAGCAGGCCGTCGTAGCCGCGGTCGTTGGCCTCGCGCATCGAGGTCTGCACGCAGACCTCGGTGGTCACGCCGGTGAACACCAGGTGGCTCACGCCCAGCGCCTGCAGCCGCTCGTGCAGGCCGGTGGCCCAGAACATGCCCTTGCCGGGCTTGTCGATCACGATCTCGCCGGGCTGCGGCGCCAGCGCCGCGATGATCTCGGTGCCGGGCTCGCCGCTGATCAGCAGCCGGCCCATCGGCCCCGGGTCGCCGATGCGCAGCGTGGGCGCGCCGCGCAGGCGCTTGGCCGGCGGGCAGTCGCTCAGGTCGGCCTTGTGCGCCTCGCGGGTGTGCACCACCGGCCAGCCGCGCGCGCGCCACGCCGCCAGCAGCGCGGCGATCGGCGCGATGGCCGGCACCAGCAGCGAGACGTCGTTGCCGAGCGAGGCGCCGAAGCCGCCGGGCTCGATGAAGTCGCGCTGCATGTCGATCACGACCAGCGCGGTGGCGCCGGGTGCCAGGCGGTAGTCGAACGGGGCGGCGGGGATGCTGATGCTCATGCTGGTGCTCGTGCTCATGCGGCCTCCGGCAGCGGCTGGGCGTGCCCGTGGTCGGCGCCGCCGCCCATGTGCGCGCCGATGGTGTGGCGGTCCACGTCGGCGGCCGGCGTCTCGAACACGATGCGGCCTTCGCTCATCACCGCGATGCGGTCGGCCAGCTCGATCAGCTCGTCGAGGTCTTCGCTGATCAGCAGCACCGCGCCGCCGCGCTCGCGCACCTGCAGCAGCCGCGCGTGGATCTCGGCCACCGCCGCGAAATCGAGGCCGAACACCGGGTTGGCGGCGATCAGCACGTTCACGTCGCCGGCCAGCTCGCGCGCCAGCACCGCGCGCTGCACGTTGCCGCCCGAGAGCGAGCCGATCGGCGCGTTCTCGCCGCGCGTCTTGATGCCGTACTCGGTGATCCAGGCACGCGCGCGTTCCTTCCAGGCGCCGAAGCGCAGCCAGCCACCACGCCGCAGCGGCGGCTGGTCGAAGTCGCGCAGCGCCATGTTCTGCGCCACGCTCAGCTCGGCCACGCTGGCGCTGCGCAGCGGTTCCTCGGGCAGCGCGCGCAGCTTCAGCAGGCGGTTCTCGTGGCGCTTCGCGCCGTAGGGCACGCCGCCCACCCGCACCATGCCGGCCAGCCGCGGGCGCTGGCCGACCAGCGCCTCGACCAGCTCGCGCTGGCCGTTGCCGGACACGCCGGCGATGCCGAGGATCTCGCCGGCCTTCACCGCCAGGCTCAGGCCCTGCACCGCGAGCGTGCCGCGGTCGCCCAGCGCATCGAGCCCCTGGACCTGCAGCGCCACCGGCGCGTCGGCCGGCACCGGCGTGCGCGCCACCGGCTCGCCGTGGGCCGGCGCGCGGGCGCTGCCGCCGGCGGTCTCGCCGATCATGGCCTGCGCCAGCTCGGCCGGCGTGGTGTCGGGCACGCCCACGCCGTGCACCTTGCGGCCGCGGCGCAGCACCGTCACGCCGTCGGCATAGGCCATCACCTCGCGGAACTTGTGCGTGATCATCAGCACCGTGCATTCGCCGCGCCGCGCGACGGCGCGCACGAAGGCCAGCACCTCGTCGGCCTCCTGCGGCGTGAGCACCGACGTGGGTTCGTCCAGGATCAGCAGCCGCGGCTTCAGGTAGAGCTGCTTCAGCAGCTCGAGCTTCTGCTTCTCGCCGGCGGCCAGCTGGGCCGGCGTGGCGTCGAGGTCCAGCGTGAACGGTGTGGTGGTCAGGAACTCGGCCAGCGCCTTGCGCTCCCTGGCCCAGTCGATCAGCGCCGGCGTGCGGCCGCCGGCCAGCAGCAGGTTCTCGGCCACCGTCATGCCGGGCGCCAGCGTGAAGTGCTGGTAGACCATGCCGATGCCGAGCGCGCGCGCGACGATCGGCGAGGCGATGTCCTGCTCGCGGCCGTCGATCAGCACCGCGCCGTGCTCCGGCGGGTGGTAGCCGGCCACGCACTTGACCAGCGTGGACTTGCCCGCGCCGTTCTCGCCCAACAGCGCATGCACCGAGCCGGCCGGCACCTGCATCGACACGCCGTCCAGCGCGGTGAAGCTGCCGAAGCGCTTGGTGAGCTCGAAGGTGTCGAGCGCGAGTGCGCCCTCGGTCGGCGGTCGGGGATCGAGCGGGGCGGTCATGCCAGTGCCTCCAGCACCGCGGTGGACGAGGCCACCGCGCCGAACACGCCACCCTGCATCTTGACCATGTGCAGCGCCGCGAGGTGGTTGCCGTGGTCGGTGGCCGCGGTGCAGTCCGACAGCAGCAGGCATTCGTAGCCGCGGTCGTTGGCGTCGCGCATCGTCGTGTGCACGCACACGTCGGTGGTGATGCCGGCCAGCAGCAGGTTGCGGATGCCGCGCACGCGCAGCAGCATGTCGAGGTCGGTGGCGTAGAACGAGCCCTTGCCCGGCTTGTCGATCACCGGCTCGCCGGGCAGTGGTGCCAGCTCGGGGATGATCTCCCAGCCCGGCTCGCCGCGCACCAGGATGCGGCCGCAGGGGCCGACGTCGCCGATGCCGACGCCGCCGGTGCCGGCACGGCGCGAGCGCCAGCGCTTGTTGGCCGGCAGGTCGGCGAGGTCGGGGCGGTGGCCCTCGCGGGTGTGGATGATGTGGAAGCCCAGCGTGCGCAGGCGCGCCATCAGCCGCTTGATCGGCTCGATGGGGGCGCGCGTCAGCGCCAGGTCGTAGCCCATCTTGTCGACGTAGCCGCCGACACCGCAGAAGTCGGTCTGCATGTCGATGACGATCAGCGCGGTGTTGTCGGGGCGCAGGTCGCCGTCGTAGGGCCAGGGGTAGGGCTCGGCATGGACGAAGGATTCGTTGGGCATCGCGGTCTCCTTCTCTCAGCGCGCGGACGACAGCTCGCCCGGACTGCCCTGCGCCACGCTGCCGGGCCGGCAGCTCAGCACCAGGATCACCAGCGTGAGCACATAGGGCACGGCGCTGAACAGGTAGTAGCCCTGGCTGATGCCGATCGACTGCAGCGCCGGGCCGATGGCGCCCGCGCCGCCGAACAGCAGCGCCGCGCCCACGCAGCGCAGCGGACTCCAGCGCGCGAAGATCACCAGCGCCACCGCGATCAGGCCCTGGCCCGAGGAGATGCCCTCGTTCCAGCTGCCGGGGTAGAACAGCGTCAGCGAGGCCCCGCCCAGCCCGGCGATCGCGCCGCCGGCCGCGGTGGCGGCGATGCGGATCGCGCCGACCGAGTAGCCGAGCGCGCGCGTCGCGTTGGCCGAGTCGCCGGCCAGCCGCACCAGCAGGCCCCAGCGGGTGCGTGCGAAGCCCAGCCACAGCAAGACCGCGAGCACGATGCCCAGCGGCAGCAGCGGGTTGATCTGCAGCGCGGCCTGCACCACGCTCGACTCGCTCCAGCCGCCCAGCGCGATGGGCGTGAGCTGCGGTGCCTGCGGCTGGATCAGCGGCTTGCCGAGGTAGAAGGCCAGGCCGGTGCCGAGCAGCATCAGCGCGATGCCGGTGGCCACGTCGTTCACGCGCGGCAGCGTGCACAGCAGGCCGTGCAGCAGCGCCAGCAGCGCGCCGGCGCCGGCCGCGACCAGCACGCCGACCCACACCGAGCCGCTGAGGTAGGCGCCACCGAAGGCCGCCATCGCCGACAGCACCAGCACGCCCTCGAGGCCGAGGTTGATGCGGCCGGCCTTCTCGGTGAGGCACTCGCCGAGGCTCACGAACAGGAAGGGCACGCCGACGCGCAAGGCGCCGCCGAGGATGGCGGCGGAGAAGGCGATCAGGGTGTCGCTCATGACGTGGCTCCCGTGTGCTCGATCGCCCGCTGCTTCCTCGTCATGGTCATCATCACGTTCCCCCGCCCTCGACCTTCAACTGCACCGGCGCCGCCGGCCCGGCCGGGGGCCTGAGCTTCACCGCGGCGGCGCGCCAGTCGATGCCGCGCAGCGCCTCGCTGGCGAGGATCAGCACGAAGGCGATGCCCTGCAGCACCTGCACCGAGGCGTCGGGCAGATCGAGCCGGCGCTGCAGCAGGCTGCCGGCCGCGCCGAAGCCACCGAACAGGATGGCGACCGGGATCACGGCGATCGGGTTGTGCCGTGCGATGAAGCTCACCAGGATGCCCGCGTAGCCGTAGCCGGCGATGATGGAAGCGTTGGCATTGGTGTGCACCGCGGCCACCTCGATCGCGCCGGCCAGCCCGGCGCAGGCGCCGCCGATCGCGCAGGCGATCAGGATCAGCCCGCTGGCCGGCAGGCCCACCAACTGCGCGGTGCGCGGGTTGCCGCCGACCACGCGCACCGCGAAGCCGCGCGCGGTGAGCGCGAGCCACAGGCCCAGCACCGCGCAGGCCAGCAGGCCCAGCACCAGGCCCCAGTGCACGTCGGAGCCGAACATGCCGCCGATGCGGATGCCTTCGTCCAGCGCGCGCGTGGACGGCTTGTTCAGCGTGGCCGGGTCACGCAGCGGGCCCTCGACGATCTGCTTGAACAGTGCGATCGCGATGTAGGCGAGCAGCAGGCTGCTGATGGTCTCGTTGACGCCGCGGTACTGCCGCAGCGCACCGGCCAGCGCGATCCACGCGGCGCCGGCCGCCATGCCGGCCGCGCAGACCAGCACGGTGCCGATCACGTTGCCCGGCAGCGGCACCGCGTAAGGCAGCGCCGCTGCGGCCAGGCCGCCGAGCACCAGCGCACCTTCGCCGCCGATGATCACCAGGCCGGCACGCGCCGGCAGCGCGACGCACAGCGCAGTGAGCATCAGCGGCGCGGCGCGCTGCAGCGTGTTCTGCCACGAGAACCAGTCGCCGAAGGCGCCCTTGAACAGCAGCACCCAGACCTCGACCGGGTCGGTGCCACCGAACCACACGAACACGCCGAACAGCAGCAGCGCGGCGGCCAGCGCGCCGATCGGCAGCAGGATGTCGGCGAGGGCGGTGCTGCGCATGGCGGTCGACTCCTGTGGCGGTCAGTGGTGCGCGCTGGCGCGGCAGGCGGTGGGCGCCGGGGCGGTGATGGGGTGCGGTCGGCGCGCTGCGCCGACTGCGCTGCGGTGCGCGGGCCGCAGGCGCGTCGCGCAACTCGCTCTGTTCGCTGCGCTCACGGCGCTCGGACAAGCGCGACGGATCGGATCACGATGCGCGCTGCGCGCGCCGCCTGCGACCCTGTGCTCCTCGCCGCACCCCGGCACCGCCCCGGCGCCCACCGCCTGCCGCGCCGAACCCTCGGTGGCGGACGATCGCGGCGCGGCACCGATGTCTCTGCCGGGGTGTGGCCGGCCGTTCCGGGGGGCGCGTGAGAGGCGCCGAGGCGCGCAGGGTGCGTGGCTGGCGCGCGCAGCGCGCCTCGTGGACTGACTGGCCGCGGTTGTCCGAGCGCCGTTCGCGCAGCGAACAGAGCGAGTTCCGCGGCCCGGCCAGGCAGCCGAGCACCGCAGGGGAGCCGGCGCCGTGCGCCGGCCGCCGAACCCGCGCCCCCTGGCCCGGCCGGCCACGCCCCGGCCGCTCGCCACGAGCAGGAACCTGAGCGAATCAGCACCCATGATCCGCGCCCACCTCAGATCGACCCGACCACACCCTCGACCAGGTAGTTCATCTTCTCGAGCTCGAGGTCGGTCTGCTTCAGCACCTTGCCGGCCGGGATGACCACCGCGCCCTTGTTGTCCTTCAGGCCGCCGGTGAAGATGTCGAACGAGCCGGCGATCATCTTGGCCTTGATGCCGTCGGCGGCCGTCTTCGCGGCCTCCGGCACCATCGGGCCGTAGGCCGACATCTTCACGTAGCCTTCCTTCAGGCCGCCGCGCAGGAAGTTCGGGTGCGGCTTGCCGGCCTGCGCCGCCTCGATGATGGTCTTGTAGGCGGTGAGCCAGTTCCACTCGGCGCCGGTCAGGTAGGCATTGGGCGCGAGCTTGGCCTGGCTGGCGTGGTAGCCGCAGACCATCTTGCCGCGCTTGGCGGCGGTCTCGACGATGACCTTCGGTCCGTCGACGTGCATCGTGAACACGTCGGCACCCTGGTCGGCCAGGCTGTTGGTGGCCTCGGCCTCCTTGACGGCCATCGACCACTCGCCGGTAAAGATGACCGTGCAGGTGATCTTGGGGTCGACCGAGCGCGCGCCCATCGTGAAGGCGTTGATGTTGCGCAGCACCTGCGGGATCGGCTTGGCGGCCACGAAGCCGAGCTTCTTGCTCTTGCTCATGTGGCCGGCGATCACGCCGTTGAGGTACTGGCACTCGTCGATGTAGCCGAAGAAGCTGCCGGTGTTCTTGGGGTGCTTGCCCTCGGTCCACATGCCGCCGCAGTGCGAGAAGCGCACGTCGGGGTACTTGGCGGCGAGCGCGAGCATGTGCGGGTCGAAGTAGCCGAACGAGGTGGGGAACAGCAGCTTGGCGCCGTCCTGCACGATCATGCCGGTCATGGTCTTCTGCACCGCGGTGGTCTCAGGGACGTTCTCCTCCTCGACGACCTTGATGCCGGGCAGCTTCTTGACCTCGGCCGCGGCGGCGGCCTGCGCCTGGTTGTAGCCGAAGTCGTCCTTCGGGCCGACGTAGATCACGCCGATGGTCATCTTGGTCTGGGCCTGCGCGGCGCGCAGTGCCCACGGCGAGGCGGTGGCCAGGCCGGCGGCCGACAGTTGCGCCAGGGCGCGGCGGCGGGAGGCCCGGAAATCGTGTTGCGTCATGGTTCCTTCTTCCTCGATGTGGATGGCACGGCAGCAGCGGGGCGGGGCATCCGCAACCGGCGTGGCCGGTCTTGGTGCACGCATTGGTATACAAGATGGAATACGCAAATGCCGTGCCTGCGGCGGGCCGCCGGAGCGGCGGTGCGGACGGGCCGCAAGGACGGCGCGCAGCCCGGCCCCGGCGCCCGGCGGCGCCGCGTGCGGTGAGGGGAGGACGGCCGTCAGCGCGCGAGCTGCGCGCGGGCCTGCTGGAGCATCGCCAGCGTGATCTTGCGGACCTCGGACTTGCTCTGCTCGACGTGGCTGCGCAGCAGCAGCTGGGCCTGGTCGAGCTTGCGCTGCATCACTGCGCGCAGGATCTTGGCGTGCTCGGTGTAGGTGGCGTCGATGCGGTCGCCGCGCGTGAAATCGAGCCGGCGGATGATGCGGATGCGCTCGGTCACGTCCCAGTGCACGCGGGCGATCTCGGTGTTGCCGGCGGCGCGCACCAGCGTGGCGTGGAACTGCTCGTCGAGTGCACCGACTTCGCGCCCGTCGCTCAGGCGCTCGGCGGCCGGCAGCAGCCAGGTCTTCTTCAGCGCGTCGAGCTCGGGCGAAGAGTCGTCGGCACGGGCGCACAGCTTGGCCACGCTGGCGAGTTCGAGCAGCACGCGCAGGTCGTAGAGCTGCTCGAGCTTGTCGAAATCGATCGGCCGGACGTACCAGCCCGATTTCGACTCCACTTCGAGGAAGCCCTCGTTGCGCAGCCGGAACAGCGCCTCGCGCACCGGGGTGCGGCTGACGCCGAGGCGGGTGCCGATCTCGGCCTCGGAGAAGCGGTCACCGGGCACCAGCAGGAAGTCGTGGATCTCGGCCTTGAGCCGGGCGTAGGCCTGCTCGGCGAGGTTGCTGCGCACCGCGGTGGCGGGCAGCGTGGTGGCCGGGGCCGCGGCGGTGGCGCGCGCGCGGGAGGCGGCGGTTGCGGGACGGCGGGCGGGACGCGTGCTCATCGCGCGAGTCTAGACGGCGCTCGGAACTCAGCCATCGATCAGGCTCACGTGCGCGGCCACCACGCGCCAGCCGCCGTCGGCGAAGCGCACCCAGGTCTGGCTCTGGCGGCCGATGCGGGCGTCGCCGTCGCGGTGGAACTCGGTCATCGCGGTGGCGAAGTCCTGCCCGTAGGTGGTGATCACGGTAAGCGCCAGGCGGCGCGCCAGGCCCTGCGACGGCCGGGCGCGCCGGAAGGCGCGGATCGCGTCGATGCCGACCAGGTTCTCGGCGGTGCCGTAGCGCACCGTGTGGGCGCTCGGCCAGAACAGCGCGTCGAGCACCTCGATGCGGTTGTGGACCAGCGCGTCCTCGTAGCGCGCGAACACGGCCTGCATCTCGGCCAGCACCTCGGGGCGGTTGATGTCGTGGTCTTCGGTCATCGCCGATCTTCCTTCGGATTCAGTCGAGCGCGGCGACCGGCGAGCGCACCACGCCGGCGGCCTCGAGCGCGGCGCCGACACGCAGCGCGTGGTCCTCGCGCCAGGGCGCGGCGATCACCTGCACGCCGATCGGCAGGCCCGGCTGCGCCTCGCTGCAGCCCCACACCGGCACTGCGCACACCGGCAGGCCGATGCAGGAGATCGGCTGCGTCAGCAGGCCCAGGCTGGGCCGGGCCGGGAGCCGCTGGCCGTTCAGCTCCAGCCACTCGGTGCCGAGCCGCGGCGCGACGCAGGGCGTGGCCGGTGCCAGCAGCACGTCGACCTGGCCGAACAGCTCGGCCGCGCGCTGCGCGAACCAGCGCCGCACGCGCTGCGCCTGCAGCACCCAGGCGGCCGGCAGCAGCGCGCCGGCGAGGAAGCGGTCGCGCGACAGCGGCTCGAAGTCCTGCGCGCGCGTGCGCAGGTCGCCCAGGTGCAGCGTGGCGCACTCGGCGTTGCTGATCAGGAAGGCGGCGGCGCGGGCGCGTGCCACCTCCGGCAGCTCGACGCGGCGCGTGACGCCGAGCGCCGCCGCGACACGCTCGACCGCGGCGCGCGCCTCGGGCAGCGCATGCTCGTGGAAGTAGCCGCCGAGCACCGCGATGCGCAGGCCGCCCGCGCCCCGCGCCAGCGTGGCGTGCGTCGGCTCGATGGGGCGCTGCACGCAGCCCGGGTCGGCGGCCTCCCAGCCCTGCAGCAGGTCGTAGCTGAGCGCCAGGTCGGGCACCGAGCGCGCGAACGGCCCGAGGTGGTCGAGGCTGGCGACGAAGGGGTAGGAGCCGTGGCGCGGCAGCCGGCCGTAGGTGGGCTTGAGGCCGAACACCCCGCACAGCGAACTGGGCACGCGGATCGATCCGTTGGTGTCGGAGCCCAGGGTCAGCGGCACCTGGCCGGCGGCGATGGCCGCGCCCGAGCCGCCCGACGAGCCGCCCGCGCTGCGCGCCAGGTCGTGCGGGTTGTGGGTGGCGCCGGCATGGCTGTTCTCGGTGGTGAAGCCGTAGGCGTACTCGTCCATGTTCAACGCGCCCACCAGCACGGCACCGGCGGCCTCGAGCCGCTCGACCAGCGGCCCGTCGCGCAGCGCCGGCGCGCGCTCGCGCTCGATCTTCGAGCCGGCCAGCGTGGCCAGGCCCTGCACGTCGAACAGGTTCTTCACCGCGAAGGGCACGCCCAGCAGCGGCAGTGCCGCGGTGTCGCCGGCCGCGTGGCGCGCGTCGAGCGTGGCGGCACGCTCCAGCGCGCGCTGCGCGGTGAGGTCGGTGAAGGCATTGACGCGTGCGTCGGTGGCGGTGATGCGCGCGAGGCTGGCCTGCACCATCGCACTGGCGCTCACCTCGCCGCGCTGCACCGCGGCAGCGATGCCGGTGGCGGTGCCGGCGAGCAGGGTGTCGGCGCTCACGGCGCGGCGTCCTGCGGCGACAGCGGCACGAACTGCGGTGCCGGCTCGTCCTCCACGGCGAGCGGCAGGCCGTTCACCAGCGCGGCCATCTGCGACGCGAGCGCGAAGTAGCGCAGCACGCCGGGGCGGTGCTCGGGCGCGAGCGGCAGGGCCAGTGCCGCGGCGGCGGCATCGACGTAGGCCTCGATCGTGTCGGCGGGCGGCATGTCGTTCTCCTGGAAGTCCGGGCAGATGAGGACGGGCGCGGCGGGCCTAGGCCGCGGCACCGCGCAGCGACGCCGCATAGGCGCGCCAGCCGCCGAAGGCGCTGACATCGGGCGCGCCGGCCAGCGCATGCGACTCGCACAGGAAGCCGTGCACCCAGCGGCCGTCGGCCAGTTCGATCGAGCCCAGGCCCAGCGGCGGCGGGATCAGCGCGAGGAAGGAGCCGACGGCGTGCAGCGGCAGCGCCCACACCTCGACCGCGATCGCGTGACCCGCGTCGCCGGCGGCGACCCGCACCAGGCCGGGCTTCGGCGGCGTGGTGCCGGGCAGCGCGTGCAGGCGGTAGCGCGGCGCGGTGGTGGTGGCCTCGAGCAGGCTCGCGCCGCGCTCGGTGAGCTGGCCGTTCAGCGGCAGCCCCGACAGATGGGCGCCCACCACGGCCAGCGACAGCGTGGGCTCGACGGCCGGCAGGGGGCCCGCCGGTGCCGCGGGCAGGTCTTCGAGGTGGCGGCGCGAGGCGCCGAGCGGCAGATCCATCGCGCGCTGCCATTGCGCGCCGAAGCGGGCCAGCGCGGCGTCGGCGTTCGCCGGAGCGATGAAGGTGACGCCGAACGGCAGCCCGGCGGCCGGGCCTTCGGACACCGGCGTGGCGGTGAAGCCGGCCGGCGCCGCCAGCGCGCACCAGCCCAGCAGGTTGACGAAGTTCGTGTAGGTGCCCAGGCCGGCGTTCGCACCCAGCGGGTCGGCGTCGACCTCGTCGAAGCGCGGGTGCCCCGGCGCGGTGGGCACCATCAGCACGTCGACCTGCCGCCACAGCGCAGTGGCGTCGCGCTGCGCCGCCCGCAGCCGGTACTGGCCGCGGAAGGCATCGGTGGCGTTGAAGGCGGTGGCCGATTCGACGATCTGGCGCACGCTCGGGTCCAGCGCCTGCGGGTCGCGCGCGAGCAGCTCCTGCACCACGGCATGGCGCTCGGCCACCCAGGGCCCGGCGTACAGCAGGTCGGCCACCCGGTGCAGCGGCGCGAAGTCGATCGGCACCGCGCTGTGGCCGAGCCGGCGCAGCTCGCCGAGCGCCCGCTCGAAGGCCGCGGCATAGCCGGCGTCGCCGCTGAAGACCGGATCGCGCGGCACGCCGACGCGCAGCGGGCCGTTCCAGCCGGCGGGCCCCGGCGCGAAGGCGCTGTACGCGTCGTCGGTGTCCGGCCCTTCGATCAGCGCGAGCACGGTGGCCGCGGCCGGCACGGTGTGCGCGAACACCGACACGCAGTCCAGCGAGCGGCAGGCCGGCAGCACGCCGGTGGTGGACACGCGGCCCGGTGTGGGCTTGAGGCCGACGATGTTGTTGAATCCGGCCGGCACGCGGCCCGAGCCGGCGGTGTCGGTGCCCAGCGCGAGCGGCACGTCGCCGCGCGCGACCACCACCGCCGAGCCGGAGCTGGAGCCGCCGCTCACGCGGTCGGCGGCGAACACGCTCGCCGGCCGGCCATACGGCGAGCGGGTGCCGACCAGGCCGGTGGCGAACTGGTCGAGGTTGGTCTTGCCCAGCCACACCGCGCCGGCCTCGACGAGCCGCTGCACCGCGTGCGCCGAGCGCTCGGCGTCGTGCGAGAACGCCGGGCAGGCGGCGGTGGTGGGCAGCCCGGCGATGTCGATGTTGTCCTTGACCGCGAACGGCACGCCGTACAGCGGCAGGGCGCGGGCGCGCTCGGCCGCGTCCGCGCAGACGGCGGCGCGCGCCGCCAGCGCGGCCAGTTGGTCGTCGAGCTGGGCTTCGCTGGCGAGCAGGATCCACGCCGGGTCGGCCCCTGCGCCCGCCAGCTGGCGCCGCCGCTCGTGGAGCAGCGGGCCCGGCATCGCGCCATCGCGGTAGGCCTGCTGCCACTCTTCGAGCGTGAACGGGTTCGGTGCGTGCATGGTGTGTGCTGGTGCACTATCTTGTGTACCAGATGGGATGCAGCAGGAACCATGCCGGCCACGGGCCGCCGGCGTGCCGGGCCGTTCAGCGGGTGGCCCAGAAGCCGCGGTGCGGGGCCAGCAGCTCGGCTTCGAGTTCAGGGACCGGGCCGAACACCCGCACCGGCTTCTGGCCGCGCGCGAGCAGCTCGCGGCAGGGCAGCGCCAGCGTCGGGTTCTCGGCGTGGTTGCCGGTCAGCGCGAGCAGCGCCTCCTCGCTGGCACCGTAGACGACGCGGCCGATGTTCGCCCAGTAGGCGGTGCCGGCGCACATCGCGCAGGGCTCGAAGGTGGTGACCAGCGTGCAGTCCCACAGGAACTCGGGCGCATGCTTCGCGGCGGCGGTGCGCAGCAGCGTGGCCTCGGCGTGCTGCACGGTGTCGATGTTGCCCTGCTCGGCCAGCACGGTCTGGTGATCGGGGGCGAGCAGCAGCGCGCCGAAGGGGTGCCGGCCAAGCGCCAGCGCGCTCAGCGCGACGGCATTGGCACGGTGCAGCGCGGCGGCGATCTGCGCGGCGCTGGGGTCGGGGTGGCGGAACGCATGCATCTCAGCCCAGCAGCTCGTACAGCGTGCGTGCGACGACCTTGGTCGCGCGCCGCAGGTCGTCGAGCACGATGTGCTCGTCGGCACGCTTGGCGTTGCTCTCCAGCACGGTGCGCGGCCCGGCGCCGTAGATGACGGCCGGCACGCCGTGCTCGCAGTACAGCCGCACGTCGGTGTAGAGCGGCGTGCCGGTGGTGCGGATCGGTTCGCCGAACACCGCCGAGGCCTGCTTCTCCAGCGCGGCCACCAGCGGCGCGTTGCCGGGCAGCGGCGTGAGCGCGCGGCACATCAGCATGCGGCGGATGTCGACGGTGATGCCGTCGGTCTGCGCGGCGGCATCGGCGATCACGCGGCGGATGTCGGCCTCGACCTGCTCGGGGTTCTCCTCGGGGATCATCCGGCGGTCGAGCTTGAACACCACCTTGCCGGGCACGACGTTGGTGTTGGTGCCGCCCTCGATCATCCCGACGTTGAGATAGGGATGGGTGATGCCTGGTACCTTCGAGGAGATGCTCTTGTAGAGGGTGTTCTGCGCATACAGCGCGTTCAGGATCTTCACCGCGCCCTGCAGCGCGTCGACACCGGTGTGGGGGATCGCGGCGTGGGCCATCCTGCCGTGCACCGTGACCTCCATCTGCAGGCAGCCGTTGTGCGCGGTGACGATCTGGTAGCTGAAGCCGGCGGCCATCATCAGGTCGGGCTGGGTGAGGCCCTGGGCCAGCAGCCGGCCGGGGCCGAGCTCGCCGCCGAATTCCTCGTCGTAGGTGAAGTGCAGCTCGACACCGCCCTTCAGCGGCGCGCCGAGCGACTCGATCGCGCGCACCGCGAAGCTGTAGGTCGTGAAGTCGCACTTGCTGACCGCGGCGGCGCGGCCGTAGAGCCTGCCGTCGGCGACTTCGCCGCCGTAGGGATCATGCGTCCAGCCCTCGCCGGGCGGCACCACGTCGCCGTGGGCGTTGAGCGCGATGGTCGGACCACCGGCGCCGTAGCGACGCCGCACGATCAGGTTGGTGAGCGACTCCAGGCCGTAGGCGCGCACCTCGTCGGCCGGCACCGGGTACTTTTCGGCCTCGAAGCCGAAGGCCGCCAGCAGTTCGGCGGTGCGCTCGGCGTGCGGCGCGTTGTTGCCGGGCGGCGAGTCGGTGGGCACCTTCACCAGCTCCTGCAGCAGCTTCACCTGCTCGTCGAAGTGGGCGTCGATCCAGGCGTCGAGTCGGTCGTGGGGGGTGCTCATGGCGTGTCGTGGCTCAGGGCGTCGAGCAGGTGCGTGAAGGCCTCGACCGCAAGCTGCATGTCGTCGGCCGTGGTGGATTCGAGCGGGTTGTGGCTGATGCCGGCGTTCTCGCCACGCACGAACAGCATGGCCTGCGGCATCACCTCGTGCAGCTTCATCGCGTCGTGGCCGGCGCCGCTGGGCAGGCGGTGCACCGGCAGGCCGGTGGCGGCGACGGCGGCCTCCCAGCGGCGCTGCCAGGCGGCGTCGCTGGGGGCGGCCGCGGCGCGCACGGTTTCCTCGAGGCGGTAGGCGAGGCCGCGGCGCTCGCAGATCGCGGCCAGCCGCTCGCGCACGTCGGCCGCCATCGCGTCGCGCACTTCGTTGGTGGTGGAGCGGATGTCGATGCTGAAACGGCAACGGCCCGGCACGACGTTGATCGAGCCGTTGGGCACCTCCAGCATGCCGACGGTGCCGACCAGGTGCGGCGCCGCAGCGGCGCGCTGCTCGACGTAGAGCGCCAACTCGGCGACCGCGGTGGCGGCATCCCGCCGGCGGTCCATCGGCGTGGTGCCGGCGTGGCTGGCGACGCCGACCACCTCGCCGAGGTAGCGCACGCTGCCGTTGATGGAGCTCACCACGCCCAGCGGCAGGTCCAGCTCGGCGAGCACCGGGCCCTGCTCGATGTGGACCTCGACGAAGCCGAGGTAGCGCGCCGCATCGCGCGCCTCGGCCGCGATCGCCTCCAGCGTGGCCGGCAGGCCGGCGGCCAGCATCGCGGTGCGCATCGTCACGCCGTCGGCGTCCTGCTGGTCCAGCCAGGCGGGCTCGAAGTGGCCGGTCAGCGCGCCGGAGCCGAGGAAGGTGGCCTTGTAGCGCTGACCCTCCTCTTCGGCGAAGCCGACCACCTCGAGTCCGAAGGGCAGGCGCCGGCCGGCGCGGTGCAGCTCGCGCACGCAGGCCATCGGCACCAGGATGCCGAGCCGGCCGTCGTACTTGCCGCCGTTGCGCACGGTGTCGTAGTGGCTGCCGGTGAGCAGGCGCCGCGCCGACGGATCGCTGCCGAGGTAGAGGCCCACCACGTTGCCGACCGCATCGAGGCGCACCTCGTCGAAGCCGCAGTCGCGCATCCAGGCCTGCAGCTGCGCGGCGCAGGCACGGTGCGCGTCGGTCAGGTAAGTGACGGTGAGCTCGCCGCGTTCGCCATAGCCCGGGTCGGTGTGCACGGCCAGCTGCTCGGCCCAGTCCCACACCGGGTTGCCCAGGATCGGCGCGGCGCCGAACTTGTCGTTCAGGCGGATCTCGGCGATGCGGTCGATGTTGCGCAGGCACTCGACCAGCTCGATCTCGGGGTGGCCCTGCAGCCGGCGCTGCAGCGTCGCGAGGATCTCGCGCCGGTGCAGGCCCTCGCCGCGCGGGCCGCGCACCGCCAGCACGAAGGGCCAGCCGAAGCGCGCGCCGTATTCGGCGTTGAGCCGCTGCACCAGCGCGAACTCCTCCGGGGAGCAGTGGTTCAGGCCGGCGCGCGCCTGCTCGCCGGTCGATTCGGCGGTCAGCGTGCCGGCCACCGCGGCCTTGCCCGCCAGCTCGGGGTGGGCGCGCACCAGCGCGAGCTGGGCCTCGCGCCCGGCCTCGCGCACCACGCGCACCATCGCATGCTTGAGCTGCGCCAGGCTGGTGAATGGCCGCTGGCGCAGTGCCGCCTCGGCAATCCACGGCGAGTGCTCGTAGAGCCCGTCGAGCGCGGCCAGCGCCGCCTCGGCCGGCGCATCGTTGAGCCAGGCGAGCGTCAGCGGGGTGGGGGCAGCGGTGGTCACGTGGAGGCCTTCGCGCAGGGGTGGGTGGCCTGCCAGTGCCGCGCGATGTCGATGCGCCGGCACACCCAGACGCGGTCGTGCGCCTCGATGTGGTCGAGGAAGCGCTGCAGCGCGCCGATGCGCCCGGGCTTGCCGAGCAGGCGGCAGTGCATGCCGATCGACATCATCTTGGGTGCGTCCTCGCCCTCGGCGTAGAGCGCGTCGAAGCTGTCGCGCAGGTAGGTGAAGAAGTGCTCGCCGGTGTTGAAGCCCTGCGCCTGCACGAAGCGCATGTCGTTGGTGTCGAGCGAGTAGGGCACCACGAGGTGGGGCACGCGGGTGCCGTCGGTCTTTTCGACCTCGGTCCAGAACGGCAGGTCGTCGCCGTAGTAGTCGCTGTCGTATTCGTAGCCGCCCTGGTCGGCGACGAGCCGGCGCGTGTTGGGGCTGTCGCGACCGGTGTACCAGCCGAGCGGCCAGGCGCCGCCGGTCAGCTCGCGCAGCAGCTGGGTGCCGATGCCGATGTGGCGGCGCTCGGTCGCCTCGGGCAGGTTCTGGTAGTGGATCCAGCGCAGGCCGTGGTTGGCGATCTCGTAGCCGCTTTCCATGAAGGCGGCCAGCAGCTCCGGATAGCGCTGCAGCGCCATGCCGACGCCGAACACCGTGAGCGGCAGGCGGCGCTTCTCGAACTCGCGCAGGATGCGCCACACGCCGACGCGCGAGCCGTACTCGTACATCGACTCCATGGTCATGTGGCGGTTCTCGTAGGCCTGCGCGGTGATCAGCTCGGACAGGAAGGTCTCGGAGGTGGGGTCGCCGTGCAGCGGGCTGTTCTCGCCGCCTTCCTCGTAATTGAGCACGAACTGCACCGCGATCTTCGCGCCGCCGGGCCAGCGCGCGTGCGGGACGTCGCGGCCGTAGCCGCGCAGGTCGCGGGGATAGGGGGCAGGGGTCGGGTCCATGGTGGGCAGGCCTTGCAAGAAGCGAGCGCAGTGCGGCGGCTCAGCCGGCCGGCCGCAACGCGGCGTCGAGGTCGTGGACGCGCGGGTTGAGACGCAGGTTGCGCTCGACGTTGCGCAGGTGGGCGTCGAGCAGCTTCACGGCGGCGCGGGCGTCGCGCCGTTCCAGCGCATCGACCAGGGCCACGTGCTCGGCCTGCGAATGCTCGGCCGAGTGCGAGGACTGGTACATCAGCGAGATCAGCGAGGAGCGCGACAGCAGGTCGGTCAGCAGCTGCGCCAGCACCTCGTTGCCGACCATGCGGGCGAGGATCATGTGGAAGTCGGCCAGCAGCCGGGTGCGGCCGGGCACGTCGGTGCGCAGCACGGCCTCGCGTTCGGCGCGCAGGTGGGCGCGCAGCTCGGCGATCTGCGCGTCGGTGATCACTGCGCACAGCTTGCGCACCATCGCGGCCTCCAGCATCTGCCGCACCTCGAACACCTGGCGCGCCTCCTGCACGCCGGGCCGGGCGACGAAGGCGCCGCGCGCCGGCTCGAGCGTGACCAGGCGGTCGCGGCTGAGCTGGTTGAGGGCCTGGCGCACCAGCGTGCGCGAGACCTTGAAGAGGTCGGCGATCTTCTGCTCGGCCAGCTTGGTGCCCGGCATCAGCCGGCGCTCGACGATGGCGGTGGTGATCGCGTCGACGATGCGCTGCGTGGCACTGGTGTCGGCCTCCGGCGCGGCGCGTGCTGCCGCGCCGGCACGGTGGCGCCGCGACGGTGCGGGCTTCAGGGCCTGGAGCGGTGCGGCGGCGGTGCGAGGCATCTTTTCGGTGCGGTATCGGCGGCGTCGCGGCCCGGCAGTCCGTGGCACGGTGCTTGCGACGACCGGCAAAGTGTATACACTTTTGTGCACAGACCACGCCGGGCGGCGCCGCGTGATGCGGCTCGCCGACACGGACCGCATGCCCCCTCCCGCGACCACCACCGGAGCGCCGCCGCCACGACCATGGGACGACTCACCACCCACGTGCTCGACACGATGAACGGCTGCCCCGCCGCCGGCATGGCGGTGACGCTGTGGCGCCTGGCGCCGCAGGGCGACCAGCGCCTGGCCGCGCTGCGGCTCAACGACGACGGCCGGGCCGACCTGCCGCTGCTGGAGGGCGCGGCGCTGCAGCCGGGCCGCTACCGCCTGGTCTTCGCGGTGGCCGACTACTTCCGCGCGCGCGGCGTCGTGCTGCCGGAGCCGCCCTTCCTCGACGAGGTGCCGCTGGACTTCGGCCTGGCCGACCCGGCGCTGCACTACCACGTGCCGCTGCTGGTCAGCCCCTGGGCCTATTCCACCTACCGCGGCAGCTGAGCCGACGCCGATGGACGCCTACCTGCTCGACTGGGCCAACCTGCTGCTGCGCTGGCTGCACGTGGTCACCGCGGTCGCCTGGATCGGTGCCTCGCTGCACTTCGTGCTGCTCGACGACAGTCTCTACAAGCCGGAGGACCCGGAGCTGAAGAAGAAGGGCGTCGACGGCGAGGCCTGGGCGGTGCACGGCGGCGGCTTCTATCACTCGAACAAGTACCTGGTGGCGCCGCCCGACCTGCCCGAGAAGCTGCACTGGTCGTACTGGGAGAGCTACGCGACCTGGCTGTCGGGCTTTGCGCTGCTGTGCGTGCTGTACTTCGTGAACGCCTCGTCCTTCCTGGTCGACAAGGCGGTGTTCGATTGGTCGCCCGGCGCCGCGGTGGCCGGTGCTCTGGCCTATCTGGTGCTGGGCTGGGTGGTCTACGACGGCATCTGCCGCGTGTTCGGCCGCAAGCCCGACGGTTCGGTGGGTGGCGACCTGAAGGTGGGCATCGGCGTGTTCGTCTACACCTGCGTGGCGGCGTGGATCGCCTGCCACCTGTTCGCTGGCCGCGCCGCCTTCCTGCTGACCGGCGCGATGCTGGCCACGGTGATGAGCGCCAACGTGCTGATGGTCATCATCCCCGGCCAGCGCAAGGTGGTGGCGGCGTTGCGCGCGAAGCTGCCGGTCGACCCGAACCTCGGCAAGCGGGGCAAGCAGCGCAGCGTGCACAACACCTACTTCACGATGCCGGTGCTGATCGCGATGCTGTCCAACCACTACGGCATGGTCACGCAGCACCGCCTCAACTGGCTGGTGCTGGTGCTGATGATGCTGGCTGGTGCGCTGATCCGGCTGTTCTTCGTGCTCCGTCACAAGGCGCCGCCGCGCTGGGAGATCGCCGCCGCGGCGATCGCGATCCTGGCCTGCGTGGCGTGGCTGGTCGCGCCGAAGCACGAGCCCGTGGCGTCGGCGCAGGCGGCGGCGCCGGTGAGCTTCGCGCAGGTGCAGGCGGTGGTGGGCGAGCGCTGCGCGATGTGCCACAACGCCCAGGTCGTCAGCAAGAACATCCAGCTGCACACGCCCGAGCTGATCGCCGGCCATGCGCAGCAGATCTACCAGCAGGCGGTGGTGCTGAAGACCATGCCGATGAACAACGCCACCCAGATGACCGACGCCGAGCGTGCGCTGCTGGGTCGTTGGTACGAGGCCGGCGCGCCGCCCCGTTAGCGGGCAAGGCCTGGGTACGGGCCTTGCAAGGACCCGAGGGCATTCGAGGAGAACGCCATGGCTTCGGGCACACCCCCCACCGTCCACCCGGTCGACGAGAAGCTGCCCGCCGGACGGCTGGCGACGCTGGGCCTGCAGCATGTGCTGGTGATGTACGCCGGCGCCGTGGCCGTGCCGCTGATCGTCGGCCGCGCGCTCAAGCTCAGCCCCGAGCAGGTGGCGATGCTGATCTCGGCCGACCTGTTCTGCTGCGGCATCGCCACGCTGATCCAGTCGCTGGGCGCGACGCGCTGGTTCGGCGTGAAGCTGCCGGTCATGATGGGCGTGACCTTCGCCGCGGTCGGCCCGATGGTGGCGATGGCCGGACCCGGCGGCACCGAAGCGGCGCGCGCCATCTTCGGCGCCATCATCGGTGCGGGCCTGCTGGCGATCTTCATCGCGCCGGTGATGGGGCGCTTGCTTCGCTTCTTTCCGCCGGTGGTGACCGGCACCATCATCGCGGTGATCGGCATCAGCCTGATGCGCGTGGGCATCGGCTGGGCGATGGGCGGTCCGGCCCACCTGGCGCAGTTCACCGACGTGCCCCGGCTGGTGGTGATGGTCGACCAGGCCAAGGCCGAGGCGCTGGCCGGCAATGCGGCGGTGGCCGCACTGTCGGCCGGCTCGGCTCCGGCGGCGGGTGTCGCGACGCAGGCCGCTGCCGCCGCCACGGCTTCGGCCAATGCCGGCACGAATGCGGGCGCCGCCCCCGTGCCGGTGGTCACCCGGCTGCCGGGGCCGGTGCCGCAGAAGGACAACCCGGCCTACGGCGCGCTCGACAACATGGCCGTCGCGGCCTTCGTGCTGGGGGTGATCCTGCTGATCTCCAAGTACGGCCGGGGCTTCGTCGCCAACATCTCGGTGCTGCTGGGCATCGTGGCGGGCTGCGTGGTGGCCGTGGCGATGGGCAAGATGGGGTTCGACAAGGTGGCCAAGGCGCACTGGTTCGACGTGGTCACGCCGTTCGCCTTCGGCCCGCCGGTGTTCGACCCGGTGCTGATCGCGACGATGACGCTGGTGATGGTGGTCGTGATGATCGAGTCGACCGGCATGTTCCTCGCGCTGTCCGACCTGACCGGCAAGCCGATCGACCAGCGCGAGCTGACGGCCGGGTTGCGCACCGACGGGCTGGGCACGTTGATCGGCGGCATGTTCAACACCTTCCCCTACACCAGCTTCTCGCAGAACGTGGGGCTGGTGGGTGTGACCGGGGTGCGCAGCCGCTACGTGTGCGTGGCGGCGGGGCTGATCATGATCGTGCTGGGCCTGCTGCCGAAGATGGCGGCGCTGGTCGAGTCGGTGCCGACCTTCGTGCTGGGCGGCGCCGGGCTGGTGATGTTCGGCATGGTGGCCGCCACCGGCATCCGCATCCTCGCCGCGGTGGACTACAAGACTCATCGCCACAACCTCTACATCGTGGCCATCTCCATCGGCTTCGGCATGCTGCCGCTGGTGGCGCCGCGCTGGACGCAGCAGATGCACCACGGCCTGCACCCGCTGCTGGAGTCCGGCATCCTGCTGGCGGCGCTGAGCGCGGTGCTGCTGAACCTGTACTTCAACGGTGCCAAGGGCGGGGCGGCGGATGCGGTCGAGGCGGCGAAGCTGGCCGAGGCGCATTGATTTTCTGGGGGGTGGTGTGTGGTGCGGCAGGCGGTGTGTGCCGAGGGCTCGGGCGGGGGCGGTCGGCGCTGCGCGCCGACGCCACTGCGGTGCTCGCGGCGGGGTGGCGTCGCGGAACTCGCTGCGCTCACTGCGTTCGCTGCGCTCGGACAGCCGCGACGGATCAGTTCACGAGGCGCGCTGCGCGCGCCCACCCCGACGCTGCGCGCCTCGTCGCCCCCGACCTCACCCCCGGCACACACCGCCTGCCGCACCCGTCAAGCTCGTGGTGCTCCGCCAGCCCCAACTGTCTCTGCCTCGTCGGCCGCTCGCCGCCCCGCATGAACCTCTCGCGCACGCGACCTACGAAAGCAAGCCCATGCCCACGCTGCTGATCCACAACGCCCGCCTCGTCGTCACGATGGACGAGCAGCGCCGCGAGATCGCCGACGGCAGCGTGTTCATCCGCGACCACGTGATCGAGGCGGTCGGTCCGGCGGCCGAACTGCCAGGCACCGCCGACGAGGTGATCGATGCCCGTGACCACGTCGTCCTGCCCGGGCTGATCAACACCCACCACCACATGACCCAGTCCTTGACGCGCGTGATCGCGCAGGACTGCGAGCTGTTCGACTGGCTGGGGACGCTCTACCCGATCTGGGCCGGGCTCACGCCCGAGATGGTGCGGGTGTCGACGCAGACCGCGATGGCCGAGCTGCTGCTGGCGGGCTGCACGACCAGCAGCGACCATCTCTATCTCTACCCCAACGGGGTGATGCTCGACGACAGCATCGAGGCGGCCACGGAGATCGGCATGCGCTTCCACGCGGCGCGCGGCTCGATGAGCGTGGGCCAGAGCCAGGGCGGCCTGCCACCCGACCGCGTGGTGGAGGCCGAGCCGGCGATCCTGAAGGAGACGCAGCGGCTGATCGAGCGCTGGCACGACCCGGCGCGCTTCGCGATGCGGCGCATCGTCGTCGCGCCGTGCTCGCCGTTCTCGGTGAGCCGCACGCTGATGCGCGAGTCGGCGGCGCTGGCACGCAGCTTCGGCGCGGACCACCGCGTCTCGCTGCACACCCACCTGGCCGAGAACGACAAGGACATCGACTACTCGCGCGAGAAGTTCGGCATGACGCCGGCCGAGTACGCCGAGGACCTGGGCTGGGTCGGCCGCGACGTGTGGCATGCGCACTGCGTCAAACTCGACGCGCCCGGCATCGGCCTGTTCGCGCGCACCGGCACCGGCGTGGCGCATTGCCCCTGCTCGAACATGCGGCTGGCCTCCGGCATCGCACCGGTGCGCGCGATGCGCGACGCCGGCGTGCCGGTGGGCCTGGGCGTGGATGGCTCGGCCTCGAACGACGGCGGCCACCTGCTGGCCGAGGCGCGCATGGCGATGCTGCTGCAGCGCGTGGCGCACGGCCCCGAGCGCGGGCCATCGGCGATGGGCGCGCGCGAGGCTCTCGAGCTGGCCACGCGCGGCGGCGCCGCGGTGCTGAACCGCGACGACATCGGCGTGCTCGCACCCGGCATGGCGGCCGACCTGGCGATCTTCGGGCTCGACGACGTGGGCCTGGCCGGCGCGCTGCACGACCCGCTGGCCGCGTTGCTGTTCTGCCAGCCGCCGCGCGCTCGCCACACCCTCGTGCACGGCCGCGTGGTGGTGCGCGACTGCGAGCTGACCACGCTGGAACTGCCGGCCCTGGTGCGGCGGCACAACCGGCTGGCGCGGCAACTCGTCGATGGAGCCGGCCGCGCCTGAGCGGCTCGGCCGCCGACCGCCGCGCAGCGCGGCGTTTCCCCGCATTGGCGCCCTGTCGAACATTGATATGCTAGTGACATATCAAACGCTCGAAGGAGACCGCCATGTCCGATGCCGCCGCTGCCCCGCCCGAGCGCAAGAAGCGCACCATCACCGAGATCCGCGACTCGAAGAAGAGCGGCGAGAAGATGGTCTACACCTCGGTGCCGGACTACACCTCGGCCAAGTGGGCCGAGCTGGCCGGCGTCGACGTGGCCGTGGTCGGCGACAGCCTGGCGATGGTCGCGCACGGGCACAGCAGCACCGTGCCGGCGACGATGGACATGATGGTGATGCACGCGCAGGCGGTGCGGCGCGGCGCGCCGCGCACCTTCACGCTCGGCTGCATGCCCTACCAGAGCTACAACACGGTGGACCGCGCGCTGCTCAACGCCACCCGCTTCATGCAGGACGGCGGCTGCGACGCGGTCAAGCCGCAGGGCGGCAGATCGCAGGCGCACATCCTGAAGGCATTGGTCGACTCGGGCATCCCGACCGCCTCGCACATCGGGCTCACACCGCACACCATCGCGATGTTCGGCGGCTTCAAGATCCAGGGCCGCACCGCCGAGGCGGCGATGAAGATCCTGGAGGACGCGTTCGCGATCCAGGACGCCGGCTGCTTCATGCTGGAGTTCGAGGCGGTGCCGGCGAAGATCGCGACGCTGATCTCGAAGCAGCTCGAGATCCCCACCATCGGCATCGGTGCCGGGGCCGGCTGCGATGGCCAGATCCTGCTGTCCTACGACCTGCTGGGCGTGTTCACCGACTTCAAGCCCAAGTTCACGAAGCGCTATGCCAACCTGACCGAGGTGGCGGTGCAGGGCCTGAAGGCTTACGTCGACGAGGTGAAGACCGGCCGCTTCCCCGACGACGACCACAGCTATGGCGTCGACGACCGCGAGTACGAGCAGTTCATGAACCTGGTGGAGAAGCGGCGGCACGTGTGACGCTAGGGCCTGTTCACGCTATCGGAGGGCTCGCGCCGGCGCCATCCTCGAGCGCCTTCTTCTTCGCGCCGTCGAAGTCGGTGCTTCAGCGCACCAGCGCCTTGATGCGAGCCCATAGCGCCGCCTTCGACACGGTGGTCATCGCCATCGATTTCATGCACGCGTCCAGATGGTGGGGTCGTGCTCGCAGGTCCTCCACGGCGCGCGCCAAGTCGGCTGCCACACTGTCGCCGTAGGCACCTTGGGCCTTGGCCATGGCCCGTTTCATCAGCGCCTTGGGCGGCGCCATCATCGCCAGGTCGATCAGATCCCGGCTCATCACGGCATCGTCGCGCCAGCGGTCGGAGTTGGCCAGCAGCTTGCTCGTCACCATGTCCAGCGGCGTCAGCGTCGCCACGCCGCACTGCCGATCGTCCGCACCGGGAGCTTCCAGCTCGATCCGGCTTTCGAGCACGATCTCGAACTTGATGTCGGCGCCGTCGACTTGCAGCATGGTGCGGAGGCCGTATTGGTCTGCGCGCACCTCGCGGGCCTGGTTCAGCGTGTGGCCGGGCCGCGAGAGGGCGCGCATGCCTTCCGGGCCGGTCAGCCGTTGACGCAGTTGGCGATAGCCCTCGACCCTGGAGACCAGGAAGTCGATGTCGACCGACTCACGGTATTCGCCGTACCGCAGCGCCATGGCGGTTCCGCCACCGAAGAGGCAGTCGTTCGCCACCAGGACGTCGGCATCCAGGGCTGCCAGGACGGTCGCGATGCGGCGGTGATGCGGCCGTTCAAACAAGCAGGCGCCCCCCGCCGAGTTGGTCCACCAGGACTTGGAGCAGTGCACGCTCGGCCGGCTCCATACGGGCTCGGTCGATGTGACGCCAGTTGCGCTCGTACAGGTTCAAGGCATCCACCGGGCTGAGTTCTTCGACGTCGTGCAGTTGCCAGGCCAGGCGCTTGAGCTGGGGAAAATCGCCCAGCCGCACACGCTCCGGCAGGCTGGCCCTGTCGGCAGTGGCCGGGCGGGCCTGCGGATCGCGAAGCTCCAGTTGCAACCCGATCGCGTCGATGGCGCTGAGGTAGGCACCCATGGTCACGGAAGGCTCGCCCCGTTCGATGCGGTGCCAGGTCACCCGGGACATGCCCGCGGCTTCCGCGGCCACTGTAGCGCTGACTTTCTGGCGTCCACGGTGGGCGCGAATGCGCTCCCCCAGGGCCTGTAGCCGGGTGGCGAGAAGTTCGCCGACAGGAGGTGCTTTGGCTGGCATTATGAATCTCATTCTATACATTTTTCCATTTTTGTACAGAATGAGAATCTATTTTCGGGCGCTCAGTCCCGCTGCCGCGTTAGAGCGCGAGGCGACAGGGTCATGCTTGTGGCGCCACCGCCGTCAACAGCGGGGGCGGCACATCGCAGGCCGGACCTGCGCAATTCCATCGACCGATCGCGAGGTGCGACGAGGTGATCCCCGAGCACGCGCCGTGGATCAACCCTGTTGCGGATTCGTCTCCACCGAGCCCACCGGCCAGAAGCGCGATCAGACCTCGACCGACACCGTTGCCTTGGTGAACTCTTCCAGGTTGTCGAGCAGCGCGTCGAGGGCGTGGGCCGCGGCAGCCTCGTCCCGCGCCACGATCGCGCGCGCCAGCCGGCCGTGCAGCGCCGCCATGGCCGGCAGGTCGGCCGCCTGGCGGTAGTGCAGGAACCAGAAGCGCCGCGACAGGCCGTGCATCAGGCCCATCGCGCCGGCCGCGAACTCGTTGCGTGCGGCCTTCAGGCTCAGATCGTTGAAGGCCTTGTCCGCGCGCATGAAGGCGGTGGCATCGCCGCTGATCGCGGCCGCCTCGAAGGCCTTGGCGAGCTCGGTGAACTCGGCGAGCTCGTCGTCGCCGGCGCGGCGCGCGGCGCAGCGCACGATCAGCCGTTCCACCTCGCGGCGCGTCTCCAGCAGGCGCAACTGCTTGCGCACGTCGATCTCGGACACCAGGTTGCCGCGCTGCGGGAGGATCGACACCAGGTGTTCGCGAGCGAGCCGCTGCAGCGCCTCGCGCACCGGCGTGCGGCCGATGCCGAGACGCTGCGACAGCTCGGCCTCCGACATCGCGGTGCCGGGGCGCAGCTCCAGCGTGACGATCAGTTCCTCGATCTTCCGGTAGGCCTGACCGGTCAGCGTCTCGGGCCGGGTCGACGGCGCGGCGGCCAGCGGATCGGAGGAGCGCCGCGCGGCGGGCCTTGCGGTCGGGCGGCGGGGCGGGGCGGGGCGGGGGGTGGGCTTCGTCGGGGCGGGGCGTGCTGGCATCTTGCTGCTCTTCTATGGATCGGCCGCTGTGACCGCGCCCCCGCGGTCGACAGTCGATCTCCGGGGCGCGGCACCCGCATCGATCGGGTCGGCGGCACAGGGGCCGCAGGCGGTGCGATCGACGCGCCGCCGCAGTGTAGAGCCAGCCGTCGGCCCGGCCCTACAGGGCCATCGCGCGCCGCTCGTCGTTCTCGAGGATCGGCCCGTCGAGCGTGACGCGCGTGTTCTGCACGTCGGAGGTGCGGAAGCGCGCGATGATGGGCCGCAGCTCCTCCTTCACGTGCTTGTCGCTGTAGCCGTTGAACAGGTGGCCGAACAGGCCGCGCCGCAGGTCGCTGGTGCCCATCAGGTAGTCGGCGATCGGGTACGACAGGTTCATGTTGTACTTCATCATGATCCCCTGGTTGTGGTGCGCGGTGTGGTGGCGCCGGATCGTGTTGATGAAGGGCATGTTGCGCACGAACCAGTTGTCGTGCACGTGGCAGCAGTAGTGGAAGATCTCGTAGTTGAGGTACATCGCCACCATCGTGATGAAGACGATGTAGCCCGCATTGGCGTTCCACACCAGGCTGGTCAGGAAGCCCAGCGTCGTGCCACCGATGCCCAGCACCGTGAGCACGCGCCACGGGAAGAACACGATGCGGAACTCGCGCACCGTGTCGATGGTGGGCTCGTTGTCGGTGAAGTACTGGTGGTGCTCGCGGGTGTGGCGCTCGTAGATCGCGCGCAGCGCGAACACGTCGATGCGCCGGTGCATCACGTAGGTGTGCATGGCCCACTCGACGAAGTTGCCGAACAGGAACACCGGCGCGACCATCAGCCATTCCCAGGTAGGGTTCTGCAGCTGCGTGGCGCAGTACCAGATGCCGCCGATGCCGGCGGCGAACATCACCGCGACGTGCAGCAGGCCGTTGTAGAGCGGGCTGATGTTGGACTTGTACTGTTCACGGAACTTGCGTTGACGTTCGGTCATCATGGCGGGTCTCCGATTGTCGGTATGGTACTAATATATTAGTTGCCGACAAAGAGTCCGTCAAGCCCTCCGGACTCGGGGTTTCACCGGGGCTGGCGGACGCGGTCGGAGGGGCGGTGTGGCGAAGGCGGCGGGTCGCCGCCGCCTCAGGCGTCGAGCCGGACCCGCAGCCAGTCGGCCACGCCGCGCCAGGAGCGGAAATCGGCGACCGAGCGGACATCGATGTCGGGCTGGGCCTCGGCCAGCAGCTTGGCCAGCGAGCGTCCGGGGCCGAGTTCCAGCACCACTCGCACGCCGCTCTCGGACAGCTCGCGCATGCAGTCGGCCCAGCGCACTGGCTCGGCGATCGCGCGGGCCAGCGCGGCCAGACCGCCTGCCGCGTCGAAGCAGCGTCGCCCGTCGATGCCGCGCAGCACCGGGGCAGCCGGCGCCCGCGCCGGCGCGTCGGCCACCACGGCCGCGAAGCGCTGGGCCGCCGCCGCCAGCAGCGGCGTGTGCGAGGGCACCTGCACTTCGAGCCGGCGCAGCCAGGCGCCGCGCGGCGCCAGCTCGGCCTCGGCCCTGTCGAGCGCAGCGGTCGGCCCGGCCAGCACCGCATGGTCGTCACCGTTGACGATGGCCACGTGCAGGCCGGCGGCGCCGGCCTGTTCGGTGATCCGACCGCAGCGGCAGGCCGCGCACCGCGAGCATGCCGCTGCCGGGCGGGCCTGGCGGCGTCCATCAGCGCGGCGCGGGTGGCGGCGAGGCGCGCCGAGCCCGCCACGTCCCAGGCGCCGGCGCAACTCCAGGCCGACACCTCGCCCACGCTGTAGCCGGCGAATGCCGCGGGCGCCGCCGGCAGCTCGGGCGCCAGGATCTCCCAGCTGGCGCGGGCCAGCGCCACCAGCGCCGGTTGCGCCCAGGCGTTCGCGTGCAGGCCGGTGCCGGCCTGCGCCTCGGCCACCAGGTCGCGGCCGAGCGCCGCGCCGAAGTCCTGCAGCACCGCGAGGCCGCGCGGGTGCGCGGCCACCAAGTCGAACATGTCGGGCGACTGCGTGCCCTGGCCGGGGCAGACGATGGCGTAGTCGCGCACCCGGAGGGCCTTCCTCAGCGCGCCGGTTCGAGGGCGGCGACGAACAGGCAGGCCGCCAGCAGGTCGGCGCTGCCGCCCGGGCTCAACCAGCGCTCCACCAGCTGCCGGTGCACGCGCACCGCGTGCGACTGCCAGCCGCTGCGGTGGACGCCGCCGGCGTCGAGGAACTGGCGCGCGGCGCTCTGCGCGAACGCGAGGCCGGCGGCGCCGCCGCGGTGCAGCAGGTTGGTGTCGGCCAGCTCGGCCATCAGCGTGAAGAAGGCCTGCACGCGCGCCGCGTTGGCGGCGCCGCTGCGCGCCAGCGCGTCGCGGTAGGCCGGCAGCGCGAGGCGGTAGACGGAAGGGAAGCCGGCGGCCGCCTCGGCCTGCGCGCCGCCGGCGCCGTGCGCGGCAGTGACGCGGCTGCCATGGCTGCCGCCGTCACGCCGGTGCGCGGCGATATCGGCGCCCCACAGCTGTCGCACGCGCTCGCCGAGCGGCGCGCGGTCCCGCGGCGTGCGCGCCCCGGCCGCTGCCGCCAGTAGGCCGAGGTTGAAGATCGCGCCGCGGTGGGTGTTGACGCCGCCGGTCGCGCGCAGCATGCGTGCCTCGGCGGCACGCCCCAGCCGGTTCAGCGTGGCGAAGCTCGCGCCCTGGGCGCCGGCCGCGGCGGCCTGCTCGAAGTAGCGGCGCAGCGCCAGGCTGCTGCGCACGAAGCTCGCGGCGTCCATGTCGCGGTGGCTGCCGCTGTCGCACAGGCTCACGAGGCCCGGCTTGGGGTAGGTGATCAGCTCGCCCAGCAGCGCCCGCACCGCGGCGTTGCGCACGGTGCGCGGCGCGTGGCCGCACTCCGGGTCGGCATGCAGGAGCGAGGGAGGCGTCGTCAGGCTCAGCATGGTGTCGACACGGTACCCCAGGCCGCCCACACCGCGGCCAGTTCGCGCAGCGCCGGACCGTGGTCGGCCTTCAGCAGCAGCTGCGCCGGCGCGGCTGCCAGCTCGCGCCAGGCCACGCTCGCGCCGTCGGGCAGCTGGAGTTCGCCGTCGAGCCGGGCCGCGCTGCCGGCCTGCACCTCGGCCAGCGCCTCGAGCCAGGCGCGCGCGACCGCTGCGCTGGGCGGACAGGCCAGCAGGTCGAGGTCGGAATGCTCGGTCAGGTAGACAAGCCCGCTGGCCTGCTGCCAGAACGCCGAGCCGAACACGTGCACCGGCAGACCGAGCGCGAACGCGCGCGATTCGAGCTGCGCCGCCGGCTCGCGCAGGCGCGCCGGCAGGTGGGCCAGCGCGTCGCCCAGCGCCGGTGGCGCCGAGACCAGCCTCACGGCCGCTGGCGCCACGCTGAACGACAGGCGTCGCTTGCGCGGCTGCGGCGGCAGCGCCAGCCCGAGCGGCAGGCGGCCCGCGCCGTCGCCCGGCTGCGCGGCGCGGCCGATGAAGGGCCGGCCGGCCTGCGCCCAGTCGACCACCGCCTGGGCGTCGGTCGGGTCGCCCAGGCCGGCCAGGTCGGCCGGGCCGAGATCCGGCGCGAGCCACACGCGGCGGTGGCGCCACGGCCTGGCGTTCTGCGGGGCGAACTCCATCGCGCACCCGCCTCAGGCGGCCTGCAACACCGCCTGCACCACGTCGTGGGCCAGCGTGCGGCCGCCGCGCTCGCGGCCGAGCGCGGCGCGCGGGTCCGGGCCGGCCGGCCCGCGCAGCGCCTGCACCAGGCCTTCGGCGAGCGCGTCCCGTGGCCACACCGCCTCGACGGCCCCCAGCCGCGCGTAGTTGTCGACGCCGGGCCCGAAGATCGCCGAGCTGCGGCAGAGCTCCTGCAGCGCCTCGATCGGGATCTGCGTGATGCGCGCCATGGCCGGCAGTGCCATCACGCGGATCTGCGCGTCGGCCAGCGCATAGGTGCGGTCGGCGATCATGCCGAGCGCGAGGAAGCCGCCGCTGACCGCCTCGCCGTACACCAGGCTCAGCAGCCGGTGGCCGCGGCTGCGCGCGACCTCGAAGCACTTGGCCAGGTGCGCCAGATAGCCGCCGTTGCCGAGCAGCTCGTCGCGCCGCGACAGCTGCTGGCCCTGGGTGTCGACCAGCATCAGGATCGGCCGGCCGGGATGCTCGCGCACCACCTGCAGCACCCGGGCGGCCAGCGCATGCGCGAGGTCGACGCCGATCGCCGCGTGCTCGCGGGTGCCCACCACCGCCACCGGCCCGTCGGCCGTGCGCCCGCTGCCCCACAGCAGCAGGCCTTCGGCGCGCACGTCGTGGCCGCCGGGAAACAAGCCGTCGCACAGGGCCAGTGCGGGGCTGCGGGCCTCAGACATCGCCGCGCTCCTTCACGCGGTCGGCGAGGGCGGTGAAGGCCTCGGTGTCGAGCAGCGGCAGCTGCCGCGGCTCGGCCACACCCAGGCCCGACCAGATGTCGACGGCATCGGGCGCCGCGCCGAAGCGCTCGAGCCGGCGGCCGAGCGCCGCGTGCTCGCGCTCCACCGCCTCCAGCGTCAGCGGCACCGGCCGGTCGAAGAAGGCCGCGACCGCCTGCCGCAGGTCGTCCATCGTGTCGCGCGCGAAGCCGTCGGCCTCGCCGATCAGGTAGCGGTGCTTGCCGCCCATCGTGCGCCACACCAGCGCGCGGTCCTTGGCGTCGAACTCCTCCACGCCCTTCTGCGACTCGATCACCTCCGGCCCCGACACCGAGAGCCGGCCTTCCTCGGTCATCACGATGTGGTCGCAGCAGCGCGCCACGATGCCCAGCCCGCCGTAGCAGCCGTTGGCCCCGCCCGAGACCACGATCACCGGCACGCCGGCGGCGCGCGCGGAGAACACCGCGCGCTGGATCTCCGAGATCGCGATCAGCCCCGCGTTGGCCTCGTGCAGGCGCACGCCGCCGGTGTCGAGCAGCAGCACCACGGCGGCCGGCCGGTCGCGCGCGGCGCGTTCCAGCAGGCCGGTGAGCTTGGCGCCGTGCACTTCGCCGACCGAGCCGCCCATGAAGCCGGGCTCCTCGGCCGCGAACAGCACCGGCCGGCCGGCCAGCGTGGCGCGGCCGATCATCACGCCGTCGTCCAGCGCACGCGGCTGGCCGAGCTGCTCGAGGTGCGGGCTGACGATGCGCTGCGACGGCGGCAGCCATTCGTGCACCGAGCCGGCGTCGAACAGGCCGCGCACGCGCTGGCGCGCGTTGGCTTCGTAGAAGCTGCGCGCGGCCTGCGGCGACAGCACGGCGGCGGCGTCGGGGCGTTCGCTGCTCATCCGCGCAGCTCCTCCATCGCCTGCGCCAGGCGCAGCGCCACCACCGAGGGGGTGGCGCCGGCGTCGTTCACGGTGACCAGCAGGTTGCCGACGCGGTGTCGCGCGGCGAAGTTCGCCGCCACCGCCTGCCAGGTGTCGGTGTAGCCCTCGATTGAGGTGTCGATGACGAAGCGCAGGCGGCCGTCGAGCGCCTTCGGCTCGAGCAGCGCCTCCATGTTGCCGGAGCTCACCACGCCGGCCAGCGCGGGCGCCTGCCCGGCCGGCAGCGGCTCGAAGGGGCCGAACTCGTATTCAAGGTGTTCCATCGCGCACGACGCTCGTTCACCAGTTGCGGAAACGGTTGGGCGGGTCGTAGAGCCCGCCGGACCAGCGCACCAGGTCCTTGATCGACTTCGCGGCCAGCAGGTCACGCGTGGCGAGGCGCGGGTCGATGTCCAGGTCCTCGGGCCGCTGGATGATGCCCTGGCGGCGCAGCGCCTCGACCGCGAGCGGGTCGCGCGCCAGCCCCACCGGCGTGTAGCCGGCCACGCCGCGGATCGCCTGCTCGCGTTCGGCCAGCGTGTTGCAGCGGTGCAGGTGGGCGATGCCTTCCTCGGTGACGATGTGGGTCACGTCGTCGCCGTAGATCATCACCGGCGGCAGGTCCAGGTCGAAATCCTCCTGCAGCTGCCAGGCGTCGAGCCGCTCGACGAAGGTCGGCTGCATCTTCTCGCGGAAGGTCTCGACCAGCTGCACCACCAGCTTGCGGCCGCGCGGCATGGCCGACATGCGCGAGGCGGCGCTCTCCTCGCCGGCCTTCAGCCAGCCGGGGCTGGCGTGGCGCCGGCCGCGCGACTCCGAGCCGAAGTTGGGCGCGCCGCCGAAGCCGGCGATGCGGTTGAGCGTGGCGGTGGAGGAGTTGCCCTCCAGGTCGATCTGCAGCGTGGAGCCGATGAACAGGTCGACGTAGTGGCCAGCGAGCTGGCAGAACACGCGGTTCGAGCGCATCGTGCCGTCGGGACCGTTGAAGAACACGTCGGAGCGCTCCTCGATGTAGCGCTCCATGCCGAGCTCGGAGCCGGCGCAGTGGATGCCCTTGACGAAGCCGGCCTCGATCGCCGGGATCAGCGTCGGGCAGGGGTTGACCGTCATGTAGCTGCAGATCTTGTCCTTCAGCCCCAGCGAGGCGGCGTAGGTCGGGAGGATCAGCTCGATCGCCGCGGTGTCGAAGCCGATGCCGTGGTTCAGGCGGTTGATCTCGTAGGGCGCGTACAGGCCCTTGATCACCATCATGGCCATCAGCACCTGGATCTCGCTGATCTGCGCCGGGTCGCGCGTGAAGATCGGCTCGATGTAGTGCGGCTTCGGCGAAGGCACCACGAAGCTCACCCAGCCGGCCGGCACATCGACGCGCGGCACGCGCTCGACGATCTCGTTCACCTGGGCGATCACGATGCCGTTCTTGAAGGCCGTGCCTTCCACCACCGCCGGTGTGTCCTCGGTGTTGGGGCCGGTGTAGAGGTTGCCCTCGGCGTCGGCGCTCTGCGCGGCCACGAAGGCCACCTGCGGCGTCAGGTCGACGAAGTAGCGGCTGTAGAGCTCGAGGTAGGTGTGGATCGCGCCGACCTCGATGCGGCCCTCGTTGATGAGCCGCGCCATGCGCACGCCTTGCTCGCCCGAGTAGCAGAAGTCCAGTTTCGCGGCGATGCCGCGCTCGAACACGTCGAGGTGCTGCGGCAGCGCGAGGTTGGACTGCACGATGTGCAGCCCGTTGACGCGCGCCGGGTCCACCTGGGCGAGGCAGGCCGACAGGAAGTCGGCGTGCTTCTGGTTGTTGCCCTCGACGCAGAGGCGGTCGCCCGGCGTCAGCACCGCTTCCAGCAGGTCGATCGCCCGCTCGGCCGGGACGAGCTTGTCCAGCCCCTGCGCCCGGGCCGCCGCCAGGCGCTGCCGCTTCTGCTCGGCGCCGCGGTTCCAGCTCTTCGTCATTCAGCGTCGTCCTTCGCGCGATCCATCTCTCTCCACGGCGCCAGCGTAGCCGGCTTCAGCTGTCGACGGTGATGTGCGCGTCCTTGATCACGCGGCCCCACTTCTCCATTTCCGACTTCACCAGCGCGGCCACCTCCTGCGGCGTGCGCGGGCCGATGTCGTCGTTGCCCAGCTTCTCCAGCTCGCGGATCAGCTCGGGATCGACCAGCGAGGCCTGCAGTTCCTTCTGCAGCCGCGCGGAGATCGGCGCCGGCAGGTTGGCCGGGCCGACGATCGAGAACCACAGCACCGCCTCGTAGCCGGCGAGGCCCTGCTCGGCCACGGTGGGCACGTCGGGCAGCGCCTTCGAGCGCTTCGACGAGGTGACGCCCAGCGCCTTGACCTTGCCGGCCGAGATCATCTGCAGCGACGGGCCGATGGTGGCGAACATCACCGGGATCTGGCCGCCGACCAGGTCGGTCAGCGCCGGGCCGGCGCCGCGGTAGGGCACGTGCGCCATCTTCACGCCGGCCTGCGACTTGAACAGCTCGCCGGCCAGGTGGTGCACCGAACCGACGCCCGAGCTGGCGTAGTTGTACTTCTCCGGATCGGCCTTCGCCAGCGCGATCAGTTCCTTGATGTTGTTGGCCGGCACGCTGGGGTGCACCAGCACCGCGAGGCCGGTCGCGCACACGTAGGACAGCGGCGTGAAGTCCTTCGTCGGGTCGTAGGCCAGCTTGCGCAGGTGAGGCACCACGGCCATCGGGCCGGTGTCGGTCAGGCCGATCGTGTAGCCGTCGGCCACCGACTTGGCCACGAACTCGGCCCCCATCGACGCGCCGGCGCCCGGCTTGTACTCGAATACCATCGGCTGGCCCAGCCGCTGCTCGAGCTGCCGCCCCACCAGGCGGGCGGTGGCATCCGTCGAGCCGCCGGTGCTGTAACCGATGACCAGCTTGATGGGCTTGGACGGCCAGCTCTGGGCCCACGCCGCCATCGGCATCGCCAGGCCGGCCGCGCTGCTGCCCAGGCAGGCCAGCACCTCACGTCGATTGAACTTCATCCGGGTCTCCTCTGAAGGGTTCGAGCGGCAGGACCGGGCGGTCCGGCAGGGCATTTCGCCTCTTGCACATCAATAATATGTTAGTGATGTAGTAGTTGCATGAGGGAAAGCCCGCGAGCGGCGGCGGGCCCGCCGGGGCGGCGCGCCGCGATGCGGGCACCGAGCTTGCATGACCCGCCGGGCGCTTCGCCCCTCCACCGTTCGCTGCCCGGGAGCCTGCCATGCCCAAGTTCTTGCGTTCCCTGTTCGGCCAGGTGGTGCTGGCCCTCGTGCTGGGCGTGCTGCTGGGCCTGCTGTGGCCCGAGACGGCGGTGAAGCTCAAGCCGCTGGGCGATGCCTTCATCAAGCTCATCAAGATGATCATTCCGGTGCTGGTGTTCTGCGTCGTGGTGCATGGCATCGCCGGCGCGGGCGACCTGAAGCGCGTGGGACGGGTTGGCGTGAAGGCGCTGGTGTACTTCGAGGTCGTCACCGCGGTCGCGCTGGCGCTCGGGCTCGCGCTAGGCTACCTGTTTCAGCCGGGGGTCGGCATGAACGTGGATCCCACCACGCTGGACGCCAAGGCCATGAGCGCCTATGCGGACAACGCCAGCAAGCTCACCGGCGGCGGCACCGTCGAGTTCCTGCTGAAGCTGATCCCGACCACCGTGGTCGCCGCCTTCGCGACCGGCGACGTGCTGCAGGTGCTGCTGTTCGCGGTGCTGTTCGGCTGCGCGCTGGCGCTCGTGGGCGAGAAGGGCCGTGCCGTGGCCGGGCTGATCGACGAACTGTCGTTGGTGCTGTTCAAGATCATGGGGCTGATCATCAAGCTGGCGCCGCTGGGGGTGCTGGGCGCGATCGCCTTCACGGTCGGCAAGTACGGTGTCGGCTCGCTGAAGCAACTGGGCCTGCTGGTCCTGCTGTTCTACGGGGCGGTGGTGCTGTTCGTCGCGGTGGTGCTGGGCGGCATCATGCGAGCCTCGGGCTTCAGCCTGTGGAAGCTGCTGCGCTACCTGCGCGAGGAACTCGCGGTGGTGTTCGCCACCACCTCGTCCGACAGCGTGCTGCCGCAGATCATGGCCAAGCTGCGCCACATGGGCATCCGCGATTCGACCGTGGGCCTGGTGATCCCGACCGGCTACTCCTTCAACCTGGACGCGTTCTCGATCTACATCACGCTCGCCGCGGTGTTCATCGCCCAGGCGACCAACACGCCGATCACGATGACCGACCTGCTGACCATCCTGGCGATCTCGCTGGTGACCAGCAAGGGCGCGCATGGCGTGCCCGGTTCGGCCATCGTGGTGCTGGCCGCCACGCTGCAGGCCATCCCGGCGATTCCCGCGATCGGGCTGGTGCTGGTGCTTTCCGTCGACTGGTTCATGGGCATCGCGCGTGCGCTCGGCAACCTGATCGGCAACTGCGTGGCGACGGTGGCGGTGGCCGCCTGGGAGGGCGACATCGACCGCGAGCGGGCGCACAAGGTGCTGGACGGTGAGGCGGTGCCGGCGCACGACGTGGCGGGCGCGCCGGGTGTGGCGGTAACGGCGTCCTGAGTTGATACGGAGCACAGGCGGTCCGGCCTCGGCGTGTGCGCCGCGCCGGTCCGCTGTGTTGCGTTCGTGTCCCCCGGCGTCGGCCTGATCGGCCGCCGCCTCCTCCTCTACCTCACTCCACACAGCGGACCGTCACGGCGCTTCGATACACCGCGGTGTGCCTGGGTTGAAGGCCTTCGAGCACCACGGTGATGTGTGCTGACCGGGACGTCGGGTGAATGGCGGAGTGAGGTAGAGGAGGAGGGGACGGCCATGAGGCCGGCACCGGGGGACACGAACGCAGGCGTTCACCCGGCGGCCCGGTCAGCAGCGCTCAGCCAACAACAGATCCCGTGGCTTGCAGCAACTGCGCCACCGCTGCGATCGCCAGCACCGCGGGCTCCTTGCCGGTGATCCCGGGGAGGCCGATCGGGCAGGTCAGGCGGGCGATCGCGGCGTCGGACACGCCGCGCTCCTGGAAGCGGTGCACGAAGCGTGCGCGCTTGGTGCGGGAGCCGATCAGCCCGCAGTAGGCGAAGTCGCCGCGCCGCAGTACGGCTTCGGTGATGCGCAGGTCGAGGTCGTGCTCGTGGGTCAGCACCAGGTAGCAGGCGCCGGGCGGCGCCTGGGACACCTCGGCCTCGACCGCGTCGACGCACAGCGCCTGCACGTGCGGCGGCAGCGGCGCCAGCGCCGCGAAGGCGTCGAACTCGGCTTCGCGCTCGTCGATCCACTGCACGCGGCAGTCGATGCTGGCCAGCAGCGCCACGATCGCGCGGCCCACGTGCCCGGCGCCGTAGAGCTGCAGATGGAAGCGTGGCACGGTCTCGGGCCAGGCCGCCAGCGACGCCGCGTCGAGCGGCGCATAGCGCAGCGTGACCTCGCCACCGCAGCACTGGCCGAGCGAGGGGCCGAGCGCGAGCGTCTGCTCGCGCGGCGGCTCGTCGCCGCGCGTCGTGCAGCGCGCCAGCCGCTCGCGCGCCTGCGCGATGGCCTGCCATTCGAGGTGGCCGCCGCCGATCGTGCCGCGCACCGAGTCGGCCGCCACCAGCATGCGGGTGCCGGCCTCGCGGGGCACCGAGCCGCGCGTGGCAGCCACCTCGACGACGATCGCCGGGCGGGATGCGTCGAGCCAGCGGAGGGCGTGGGTGCGCAGGGTCATGGTGGCTTCAGCGTGCCGCACGCACCGCGTCGATCGCGTCGAGCACCGCCTCGGGCGTGGCCGGCGCGCGCAGCGGCGGGTCGACGCGGTGGCCGCCGACCGCCGAGACCGCGTCGCGGATCGCCAGGAACACCGAGAACGGCAGCAGCAGCGGCGGCTCGCCGACCGCCTTGCTGCGGTGGATGCTGTCCTCGACGTTGTCGTTGTTCTCGAACAGCGCGGTGCGGAAGACCGGCGGGCAGTCGTTCGCGGTCGGGATCTTGTAGGTGCTGGGCGCGTGCGTCATCAGCAGGCCGGTCTTGGGGTGCCAGACCAGCTCCTCCGAGGTCAGCCAGCCCATGCCCTGGATGAACGCGCCCTCCACCTGGCCGATGTCGACCGCCGGATTCAGCGAGCGGCCCACGTCGTGCAGCAGGTCGGCGCGCAGCAGGCGGTGCTCGCCGCTCAGCGTATCGACGACCACCTCGGCCACCGCCGCGCCGTAGGCGAAGTAGTAGAACGGTCGGCCCTGCAGCGTCTCGCGGTTCCAGTGCAGGCCGGGCGTGGCGTAGAAGCCGTCGCTCCACAGCTGCACGCGCGCGGCGTAGGCCTGCGCCACCAGCGCGTCGAAGTCGAGGTTCGCGCCATTGACGTGCACGCGGTCGTCGGCGAAGCGCACCGCCTCCGGCATGCCGCCATGCATCGAGGCCGCCAGCGCGGCGAGCCGCTCGCGCAGCTGGCGGGCCGCGTCCTGCGCGGCCTTGCCGTTCAGGTCGCTGCCGGTCGAGGCCGCGGTGGCCGAGGTGTTGGCGACCTTGTGGGTGTCGGTGGCGCTCACGCGCACGCGCTCGAAGGCGATGCCGAGCTCGTGCGCCACCACCTGCGCCACCTTGGTGTTCAGGCCCTGGCCCATCTCGGTGCCGCCGTGGTTCACCAGCACCGAGCCGTCGGTGTAGATGTGCACCAGCGCGCCGGCCTGGTTGAAGTGCGCCACGTTGAACGAGATGCCGAACTTCACCGGTGTCAGCGCCAGGCCCTTCTTCAGCACCGGGCTGGCGGCGTTGTAGGCGGCGACGGCCGCGCGGCGCGCGGCGTAGTCGCTGCTCGCGGCCAGCGTGTCGACCAGCGGCGCGATCACGTTGTCGTCGACCTGCTGGCCGTAGGGCGTGACGTTGTTCGAGGTCGTGCCGTAGAAGTTGGCGCGCCGAACCGCCAGCGGGTCCAGGCCGAGCCGGCGCGCCACCGAGTCGAGGATGACCTCGATCGCGATCGCGCCCTGCGGCCCGCCGAAGCCGCGGAAGGCGGTGTTGCTCTGGGTGTTGGTGCGCGCGCTGTGGCCGTGCATCGCCACCTCGGGCAGCCAGTAGGCGTTGTCGAAGTGGCAGAGCGCGCGCGTCATCACCGGGCCCGACAGGTCGGCGCTCCAGCCAGCGTTCGACACCATCGTCACCTCGGCCGCCAGCACGCGGCCGGCGTCGTCGCAGCCGACCTCCCAGGCGTACTCGAAGCCGTGCCGGCGGCCGGTGACGAGGAAGTCGTCGTCACGGTCCACGCGCAGCTTCACCGGCCGCTGCAGCTTCACCGCGGCCACCGAGGCGACGCAGGCGAACACCGCCGACTGCGACTCCTTGCCGCCGAAGCCACCGCCCATGCGCCGGCATTCGACCTGCACCTGGTTGGAGCGCCAGCCCAGCGCATGCGCCACCAGATGCTGCATCTCGCTCGGGTGCTGGGTCGAACAATGGACCTTGAGCCCGGCGTTCTCGGTCGGGCAGGCGTAGGAGATCTGGCCTTCCAGGTAGAACTGCTCCTGGCCGCCGACGCTCAGCGTGCCCTGCAGGCGGTGCGGTGCGGCGGCCAGCGCGGCGTGCAGCGCGCCGGGCGCCGACTCGCGCACCAGGTGCATGTCGGGCAGCACGTACTGCCGCTTCGCGTGTGCCTCCAGCGCACTCAGCACCGGTGGCAGCGGGTCGATCGAGAGCACCGCCTTCGCCTGGGCGGCAGCGCGGCGCGCCCGCTCGCGGTCGGTGGCGATCACCGCGAACACCGGTTGGCCGAGGTAGTGCACGTGGCCGGTGGCGAGGATGGGCTCGTCGTGCACGATGGGGCCGCAGTCGTTGGGCCCGGGGATGTCAGCCGCGGTCAGCACCGCCACGACGCCGGGCAGGGCCTTCAGCCGCTCGACGTCGATCGCCTTCAGCACGCCGTGCGCCACCGGCGACAGGCCCAGTGCCGCGTGCAGCGTGCCGACCAGCTCGGGCAGGTCGTCGATGTAGGGTGCCGCACCGGCCACGTGCAGGTGCGCCGACTCATGGGGTCGCGCGCGGCCGGCCTCGGGGGCGGTCTGCTCCGAGGGGGGCTGGGTGCTGCTGTCGACGAGGAAGGCGTCGGCCTGCTTGTTCACCGGAGTCTCCTGTTCCTGTTCATGCCAGGGTCTTCGGGGCGGTGCTGCGGCGAGGTGGAGGGTGGGGCCCCGTGGGTGGGTGGGTGAGTGGCAACGCGCATCGGGTACCCCCGCCAAGCGATGACGCTCACCCGCCCATGGCCCCGCGCGCGCCCGACAGGAACGACAGGATCAGGCATCGAAAAAAGGCTCATGGACGCAGTACGGTCCGACTCAAGCGGCCGCCCACACGTTGGTCTGCGAGGTCGGCAGCGGCGCAACCGGCCGCGTCTCCAGCCACAGCCGCATCAGCAGGTTCTGCGACGCGCGCAGGCGGTAGCCGGCCGACGCCCGCATGTCGGTCAGCGGCGCGTAGTCGGTGGCGAGCGCGGCCATCGCCGCCTGCACCGTGGCCTCGGTCCAGGGCTGGCCGACGACAGCGGCCTCCGCCGCCGCGGCCCGCTTGACGATGGCCGCCATGCCGCCGAACGCGAAGCGCGCCTGCACCACCGTCTCGCCGTCGAGCGTGAGGGCGAGGCCGGCGCACACCGCCGAGATGTCGCAGTCGAAGCGCTTGCTGAGCTTGTAGGCCCGTACCTGCGTCGAGGCGGCCGGGCGCGGCAGCTCGATCGCCTCGATGAACTCGCCCGGCGCGAGCCGGTTCTTCATGTAGTCGACGTAGAAATCGGCGAGTGGCAGGCGGCGCTGCTGCGCGCCGCGGCGCAGCAGCAGTGCGGCATCGAGCGCCAGCAGCACCGGTGCGCTGTCGCCGATCGGCGAGCCGTTGGCGACGTTGCCGCCCATCGTGCCGGCGTTGCGCACCGGCAGCGACGCGAAGCGGCGCCACACCTCGGCGAGTGCCGGCGCGACGCCGACCAGCGCGCGCCACGCGTCCTCGAGCGGCGCGCCGGCGCCGATGCGCAGCGTGTCGCCCTGCCACTCGATGCGCTTGAGCTCGTCGACGTCGCCGAGGTAGACGATCTCGCCGAGCGCACGGAACTGCTTGTTGACCCACAGCCCGATGTCGGTGCTGCCGGCCAGCAGCCGTGCCTGCGGGCGGCTCTCGACCAGCGCCGCCAGCGCGGCCAGTGTGCGCGGGGTGTGGAAGCCGGCGGCCGGCTCGGCGGTGGCGTCGCCGGGCTGCTGCCCTTGCAGGGAGCGCAGCGCCGCGACGATGGGCGCGGTGTCCAGCCGCTTCGGCGGCAGCGTGAACATGCGCTCGCCGGCGTCGAGGATGGGGCGGTAGCCGGTGCAGCGGCACAGGTTGCCCGACAGCTCGTCGGCCAGCTCGGCGCGCGTCGGCTGCGAGCCGGCCTCGCAGTGGCGCTCGTAGCAGGCCGCGAGCGACATCGCGAAGCCCGGCGTGCAGAAGCCGCACTGCGAGCCGTGGCAGTCGACCAGCGCCTGCTGCACCGGGTGCAGCGTGCCCACGCCGGGGTCCGCGACGGCCATGCCCTGGGCGATCGCCTGCAGATCCTCCACCGTCAGCAGCGCCTTGCCGTGCAGCGTGGGCAGGAACTGGATGCAGCTGTTCACCGTGCGCAGGCTCAGGCCGCCGACCACGGTGGCGCGCGCCGAGGTCGTGCCCACCGCATCGGCATGCTCGGCCAGCTCGGCGACGACCACGGTGCAGGCGCCGCAGTCGCCCTCGTTGCAGCCCTCCTTGCTGCCGGTGCAGCGGGCGTCCTCGCGCAGCCAGTTCAGCACGCTGCGTGTCGGCGATGCGCCCTCGACCGCGACGACGCGGCCTCGGTGGAAGAAGCGAACGGCTGGCAGGCTCATTGCGTGGCGTTGGGGGAGCGGCGGGCGGGGCGCGGTCTGACGAATCTTGCGGTTCGGGCCGAAGGTACTCCACGCCGACCCCATGCGAATACGATGCCAGCGATAACCGGTATGCCGATGACGATATGAGCCAGCCCACGCTTTTCGACAAGATCGAGCTCCATCTCGTCCGCGTCCTCCACACCGTGATCACCGAACGCAGCGTGTCGCGTGCCGCACTCAGGCTGCGCACCACCCAGCCGGCCGTCAGCGCCCAGCTCAAGCGCCTGCGGGCGCTGGTCGGCGACCCGTTGTTGGTGCGCTCCGGCACCGGCATGGCGCCGACCGCGGTGGCGCTGCAACTGCTGGAGCCGGCGGCAGAGCTGCTGCGCAACGCCGAGCGGTTGTTCGGCTCGCGCGCCGAGGCGCTGGCCTTCGACCCGGCGCACAGCGAGACGACCTTCCGCGTGGCGGCGAGCGACTATCTCGACCCGCAGTTCCTGCCCGCGCTCGTGACGCGGCTGCGCGCCGAGGCGCCGGGCATCCGCGTTGAGGTGCTGCCGCTGTCGGCCGAGTTCGACTACCGCAAGGGCCTGGCGCGCGGCGAGGTCGACCTGGTGATCGGAAACTGGCTGCGGCCACCGGCCGAGCTGCACCTGGGCCGCCTGCTGTCCGACGAGATCGTCTGCCTGGTCGCCGAGGACCACCCGGCCGTGAAGAGCCCGCGCAGCTGGACCGCCGAGCGCTACCTGGCCAGCGAGCACATCGCGCCGACGCCGCTGCACCCCGGTGCGCGCGGCGTGATCGACGAGCACCTCGACGCGCTGGGTCTGGCGCGCGACATCGTGGTGCGCAGCCCCTACTTCGGCCTGGGGCCGCAGATGGTGGCGCACTCGCGGCTGGTGCTCACCACCGGCCGGTTGTTCTGCAGCCGCTACGTCGGTCAGCTGCCGGGCCTGCGCATCGTGCGCTGCCCGGTGCCGTTCCCGGCGCTGGTGTACTACCAGCTCTGGCACGAGCTGAGCCACCAGTCGGCCGCCGGTCGGTGGCTGCGCGGCGTGATGCGCGATGTGGCGCGCGGCCTGCCGAAGCCGGGTGCCGCGGCCCCGCGCGCCGGCGCTCACTGATGACCACGCAAGGGAGCACCGCATGAGCCAAAGGCTGGCCCTGTTCGGCGACCTGCTCGACATCGAGGTCGACCCCGGCTTCGCTGCCCCTGGCGACGCCGCCGGCGTGCGCTACCGGCCCGACCACTGGCTGCTGGTCGAGGACGGCCGCATCGTCGGTGCCGAGCCGGCCCGCGCCGGCAGCGGCCCCGACGCGAGCTGGCAGCGTGTGGACCACGCCGGGCGGCTGATCACGCCGGGCTTCATCGACACCCATGTGCACTGCCCGCAGCTCGACGTGATCGCGAGCTACGGCACCGCGTTGCTCGAGTGGCTGAACACCTACACCTTCCCGGCCGAGCTGCGCTATGCCGATCCGCTGGTGGCGGCCAGCGGTGCCGAGCGCTTCGTCGATGCGCTGCTGGCGCACGGCACCACCTCGGCGGTGGTGTTCCCGACTGTCCACAAGGGCGCGACCGAGGCGCTGTTCACCTCGGCCCGCGCACGCGGCATGCGGCTGGTGGCCGGCAAGGTGCTGATGGACCGCCACGCGCCCGACGGCCTGCGCGACGACGTGCTGCAGGCCGAGCGAGATTGCGCCGATCTGATCGCGCGCTGGCACGGCAACGGCCGCCTGTCGTACGCGGTGACGGTGCGCTTCGCGGCCACCAGCACGCCGGAGCAGCTGGCGATGGCCGGTCGGCTGTGCCGCGAACACCCGGGCGTGTACATGCAGACCCACGTGGCCGAGAACACCGACGAGGTGCGCTGGATCGCCGAGCTGTTCCCCGAGGCTCGCAGCTACCTCGATGTCTACCACCGGCACGGTCTGCTGCACGAGCGCGCGGTGCTGGCGCACGGCATCTGGCTCGACGACACCGACCGCGCGTTGCTGCGCGACACCGGTGCGCAGATCGCCTTCTGCCCGTCGAGCAACCTGTTCCTCGGCAGTGGTTTGTTCGACTGGCAGGCCGCGGTCGACACCGGCTACCGCGTGTCGATGGCCAGCGACGTGGGCGGCGGCACCAGCCTGTCGATGCTGCGCACGCTGGCCGATGCCTACAAGGTGCAGGCGCTGCGCGGCGTGAAGCTCAGCGCCTGGAAGGCGCTGCATGCCGCGACGCGCGGCGCCGCCGAGGCGCTGGGCCTGGCGCACGAGATGGGTCACCTCGGACATGGTGCGCTGGCTGACCTGGCGGTGTGGGACTGGGCGGTCGGCCCGGTCGCCACGCACCGCGATGCGGTGGCGCGCCGCGGTCGTGCCGGCGTGTCGCCGCTGACTGCGCTGCACGAGCGCGTGTTCGCGTGGATGACGCTAGGCGACGAGCGCAATCTCGTCGCGACCTACGTGGCCGGCGCGTGCCGCCACGAGCGCGGCTGAGCGCGGAGGCGCGGGCTCGTAGAGCACGGGTCGCATCGGCGGGCGAATGGATTCGTTGTTGGATTCAACATGGTGCACGAATTGGTATACCAAAAGTGTGATGCCTCTTTTGGTGGCATCCCGGCCGCTGGAGAGGCCTTTTCTTCTGGTACGGAAGTTGCGGTCCGACGCTTCACCACTCCTCCGAAGGACCATGATGAATCCGAACTGCAAGACCGCCTTCGCGCTCGCGCTCGCCGCGCTGAGCTGCACCAGCTTCGCCGCCGACTGGAGCGACACCGCGATCAGCGTGCGCTACGGCACCCAGTTCGCCGAGCCTTTCAACAACAACCCGGACGGTTCGCGCAACGACATCACCAAGACGATCGTCGGCCTGACGCACGTGAGCGGCTACAAGTACGGCGTCAACTTCTTCAACGCCGACCTGCTGCTGTCGGACCGCAACGACCCGGGCGACGGCACGCCCGGTGCTTCCGGTGCGCAAGAGGTCTACATCGTCTACCGCCACCTGCTCGACTTCGGCAAGGTCATGAGCAAGGACCTCAAGGTCGGCCCGGTGCGCGGCTTCGGCTTCACCGCCGGCTTCGACTGGAACACCAAGAACGACGGCTACGCCTCGAAGAAGCGCATGTTCGTGTTCGGCCCGACGGTGATGTTCGACGTGCCGGGCTTCGCGAATCTCTCGCTGCTGGCCTTCAAGGAAAGCAACTCGCCCAAGGGAATCTCCGATCGCTACACCTACGACACCCATCCGGCGCTGGCGGCGGAGTGGGGCATCCCGATCGGGAGCCTGCCGCTGGCCTTCGAGGGCTACGCGCTCTACATCGGCGACAAGGGCACCAACGAGTTCGGCGGCCCGACCAAGCCCGAGACGCACATCGACATGAAGCTGATGCTCGACGTCGGCGTGCTGGCCGGCGCGCCCAAGGGCACCTTCAAGGTGGGCCTGGCCTACGAGTACTGGAAGAACAAGTTCGGCAACCCGACCGAGACCCCGGGGGCCGGCGACGGCGCGACCGCGCGCACGCCAATGATCCGCGCCGAGTACCACTTCTGAGCCGCAGCGGGCGAGCTGCTGTCCCGGTTCGCCCCTGACCGCCACCCACCGCTCATGCTCCGTCTCGAACTCCTCGGCATCAGCAAGCAGTACCCGGCCGTCAAGGCCAACGACGGCGTGAGCCTGCGCGTCGCGCCGGGCCAGATCCATGCGGTGCTGGGGGAGAACGGTGCGGGGAAGTCGACGCTGATGAAGATCATCTACGGCGCGGTGCGGCCCGACGCCGGCGAGATGGTCTGGGACGGGCGGCAAGTGCAGATCGCGAGCCCGGCGCAGGCGCGCCAGCTCGGCATCAGCATGGTCTATCAGCACTTCAGCCTGTTCGACACCCTGACAGCGGCCGAGAACGTGTGGCTCGGCCTCGACAAGAGCCTGTCACTTGCCGAGGTGACGGTGCGCATCGTGCAGGTCGCCAAGGTCTACGGACTCGAGGTCGACCCGCAGCGGCCGGTGCATTCGCTGTCGGTCGGCGAGCGCCAGCGCGTCGAGATCGTGCGCGCGCTGCTCACCGATCCCAAGTTGCTGATCCTTGACGAGCCGACCTCGGTGCTGACGCCACAGGCCGTCGAGACGCTGTTCGTCACGCTGCGCCAGCTGGCCGAGCGCGGCTGCTCCATCCTCTACATCAGCCACAAGCTCGACGAGATCCGCGCGCTGTGTCACCACTGCACGGTGCTGCGCGGCGGCAAGGTCACCGGCGAGGTCGATCCGCGCACGGTCGGCAATGCCGACCTGTCGCGACTGATGATCGGCGCCGAGCCGCCGAAGCTGCAGCACATCCAGGCCCGACTCGGCGACGTGGCGCTGCAGGTGAGCGGCCTGACGCTCGCGAAGCAGTCGCCGTTCGGCACCGACCTGAAGGACATCGGTTTCGAGGTGAAGGCCGGCGAGATCGTCGGCGTGGCTGGCGTCTCGGGCAACGGCCAGCAGGAACTGATGGCTGCGCTGTCGGGCGAGGATCCGCGCGCGCCGCTCGGCGCGGTGAAATTGTTCGGGCACGACATCGGCCGGCAGCCGCCGCGCGCCCGCCGCGCGCTGGGGCTGCACTTCGTGCCCGAGGAGCGGCTGGGGCGCGGCGCGGTGCCGACGCTGTCGCTCGCGGCGAACACGCTGCTGACGCGCACCGAGGCGGTGGGCCGCGGCGGCTGGCTGCACATGGCCCGGGTGCATCGGCTCGCCGAGTCGCTGATCCGTACCTACAACGTCAAGGCCGGAGGGCCGAAGGCGGCCGCGAAGAGCCTGTCGGGCGGCAACCTGCAGAAGTTCATCGTCGGCCGCGAGATCGACGCGCGGCCGAAGCTGCTGATCGTCTCGCAGCCGACCTGGGGTGTCGACGTCGGTGCGGCGGCACAGATCCGTGGCGCGCTGCTGAAGCTGCGCGACGAGGGCTGCGCGGTGCTGGTGGTCAGCGAGGAGCTCGACGAGCTGTTCGAGATCAGCGACCGCCTGCTGGTCATCGCGCAGGGCCGCCTGAGCCCGAGCGTTGCGACGATGCGGACCACGGTCGAGCTGATCGGTGAGTGGATGAGCGGGCTGTGGCCGAAGGCCGATACCGCCAACGGCGAGGCGCTGCACCATGCTTAAGCTCGAGGCCCGCGCCCAGCCCTCGCAGGCGATGTCGCTGGCGTCGCCGCTGATCGCGCTGGCGTTGACGGTGCTGCTGGCCAGCCTGCTGTTCGTCGCGCTCGGCAAGGACCCGCTGAAGGGCCTGGGCATCTTCTTCCTCGAGCCGCTCAACGGCATGCGCTCGGTGTCGGAGGTGCTGTTGAAGGCCACGCCGCTGATCCTGTGCGCGCTGGGTCTCGCGGTCTGCTACCGCTCGAACGTCTGGAACATCGGTGCCGAAGGGCAGTTCCTGCTCGGCGCCATCGCCGGCGGCGGGGTTGCACTGTGGCTCACCAACCTGGGTGTCAGCGGCATGCGCGGCCTGTATTCGCCGCTGGTGCTGCTGGCCGGCGTGGTGGGCGGCATGGCCTGGGCCGCCCTCACCGCGATGCTGCGCGATCGCTTCAACGCCAGCGAGATCCTGGTGAGCCTGATGCTGGTCTACGTGGCCCAGCAACTGCTGAACTACCTGGTGTTCGTGCCCTGGAAGGACCCGGGCGGCTTCAATTTCCCGCAGACGAAGACCTTCGACGCGTCGACCTGGCTGCCGACGCTGCTGCCGGGCTCGCGGCTGCACTGGGGTTTCGTGCTGGCGCTGGTGATGGTGGCGCTGTTCTGGGTCTTCCTGTTCCGCTCCTGGCGCGGCTACCAACTGCAGGTCGGCGGCCTGGCGCCGGCAGCGGCGCGCTATGCCGGCTTCTCGGCGCGCGCTTCGCTGTGGACCGCGCTGCTGATGTCGGGCGGCATGGCCGGCCTGGCCGGGGCCATGGAGGCGGCCGGGCCGCTGCGCCAACTGACGCCGCATGTCTCCACCGGCTATGGCTTCACCGCGATCATCGTCTGCTTCGTCGGCCGCCTGCATCCGCTGGGCATCGTGTTCTCCGGCGTGCTGCTGTCGATGCTGCTGATTGGCGGCGAGCTCGGCCAGTCGCGCTTGGGCCTGCCGAACGCGCTGACCGGCGTGTTCCAGGGTCTGCTGCTGTTCCTCCTGCTGGCCTGCGACACGCTGATCCACTATCGCTTGAAATGGACTCCCCCCGTTGCGGCTGCGCCGCTCCCCCCCGGGGGGGAGCCGCTGGCGGGCCGGCGAAGCCGGACCCGCGGCGGCCACTCGGTCGAGGAATCGGCGCCATGAACGAAGCCGCGCTGCTGATCGCCGCGACGCTGGCCTCGGGCACGCCGCTGGCCATCGCCGGGTTGGGCCTGTTGCTGAACGAGAAGGCCGGCGTGCTGAACCTCGGCGCCGAGGGGATGATGCTGGTCGCCGCGATCGCCGGCTTCGCCGCCGCGCTGTACACCGGCAGCGACACGCTGGCCTTCGCCGCCGGCGCGCTGGCCGGCATGGCGATGGCGGCGCTGTTCGCGCTGCTCGTGATCGGCCTCAACACCAACCAGTACGCCACGGGCCTGGCGCTGAGCCTGTTCGGTGCGGGCTTCTCGGCCTTCGTCGGCGTCGATCTGGTGGGCAAGAAGCTGGCCGATCGCGCGCCGTTCGAGGTTCCGCTGCTGGCCGACATCCCCTTCTTCGGGCCGGCGCTGTTCCGCCAGCACCCGATGGTCTACCTGGCGATCGCGGCGGTCGCGGCGCTGGCCTGGTTCCTGTACCGCAGCCGCGCCGGCCTGGTGCTGCGCGCGGTGGGCGAGTCGCCCGAGTCCGCCCATGCGCTGGGCTACCCGGTGCGCACGATCCGCTTCGCCGCGGTGGTGGCCGGCGGCGCGTTGTGCGGCGTGGCCGGCGCCTTCCTGTCGGTGGTGTACGCGCCGTTGTGGGTCGAGGGCCTGGTAGCCGGGCGCGGCTGGATCGCGCTGGCGCTCACCACCTTCGCCACCTGGCGACCGGCACGTGTCTTGCTCGGTGCCTACCTGTTCGGCGGCGTGACGATGCTGCAGTTCGCGCTGCAGGGCGCGGGCGTGGAGGTGTCGAGCCAGCTGCTGTCGATGCTGCCCTACATCGCCACGATCGTCGTGCTCGCCCTCATCTCGCGCAACCCGCTGTGGATCCGCATCAACATGCCCGCGTCGCTCGGCAAGCCTTTCCATCCCGGTTCGTGACGGGCAGGACGGCCGGTCCCTTTCTTTCTTCATCCTTCGCCTCACAGGAGTCAACATGAACCTACCGAGCCAGCGCCGCGCGCTGCTGAAACTGGCGGCACTGTCGTCCCTCGCGGCGAGCGCGGCGCTGATGGGTTGCGGCAAGAAGGAGGAGCCGGCCCCGGCACCTGCCCCGGCTGCAGCGCCCGCCGCCGCTCCGGCCGCCGAGCCGCTGAAGGCCGCGTGGGTCTATGTCGGCCCGGTCGGTGACGCAGGCTGGACCTACGCCCATGACCAGGGCCGCAAGGCGGTCGAGGCGGAATACGGCGACAAGGTCAAGACGACCTTCGTCGAGAAGGTGCCGGAGGGCGCCGACGCAGAGCGCGTGATCCGCGACCTGGCGGTGCAGGGCAACAAGATCATCTTCGCCACCTCGTTCGGCTACATGGAGCCGATGCTGAAGGTGGCAGGCGAGTTCCCGGACGTGAAGTTCGAGCATGCCACCGGCTACAAGACGGCGCCCAACATGCGCATCTACGATGCCAAGTTCTATGAAGACGCCTATGTGGCCGGCATCATCGCCGGCACGATGAGCAAGAGCGGCACGATCGGCTTCGTGGGCTCCTTCCCGATCCCCGAAGTGCTGCGCAACATCAACGCCTACACGCTGGGCGCGCAGAGCGTGAACCCGACGATCAAGACCAAGGTGGTGTGGGTCAGCACCTGGTTCGACCCGCCGAAGGAAGGCGAGGCCGCGCAGTCGCTGATCAACGGCGGCGCCGACGTGCTGTTGCAGAACACCGACTCCTCGGCCGTGCTGCAGACGGCCGAGAAGAACGGCAAGTACGCCTTCGGCTGGGACAGCGACATGAGCGCCTTCGCGCCCAAGGCCCACCTGGCGAGCTGCATCGTCGACTGGGGCGGCTACTACAAGAAGGCCGTCAAGGACGTGATCGACGGCAGCTGGAAGACCGAGCGCACCGTTTGGGGCGTCAAGGAAGGTCAGAACGACCTGATCAAGATTGCCGACGTGGTGCCCGAGGACACCAAGAAGAAGGTCGACGAGGCGAAGGCCGGCATGAAGGCTGGGACCTTCGAGGTCTTCACCGGCCCGATCCTTGCCAACGACGGCAAGGAGGTGCTGGCCAAGGGCGTCGCCGCTGACCAGGCATGGAAGGACAAGATCGACTTCTACGTCAAGGGCGTCGAGGGCAAGATACCGTCGGCCAAGTAGGCGGCGCGGCCCGCGGTCCCACACCCGCGCCGCAGGTGGCGTCCTGCGCCTGGAGTCTGGAGCGAGGGAGCGCGATGAACGACGAGCATCGCTGGTGGTATCCGGTCGCCACCGCTGCCGACCTGGGCGCCGGCCCGCTGCCGGCGGCGCTGTTCGGTGAGGACCTGGTGCTGTGGCGCGACGAAGCCGGCACGCCGCACGCCTTCACGGATCGCTGCCCGCACCGCGGCACGCGGCTCTCGCTCGGCGCGGTGCGCGTCGTCGACGGCCGGGCGCAGCTCGAGTGTCCGTACCACGGCTGGCGCTTCGACGGCGGCGGGCGCTGTCTGCGCATCCCGGCGCTGCCCGACTTCACGCCGGCGACTGGCCATGCGGCGCGGGCCCATCCGCTGCGCGAGGCGCATGGCCTGCTGTGGGTCGTGCTCGGCGGTGATGCCAACCTGGAGACCGTCGCCACGGCCTGCCTGCCCGACCCGGGGCCGGTACCGGGCCGTGCCGTCGTCTGCGGTCACTACGACGTGGGCACATCGGCGCCGCGGGTGGTGGAGAACTTCCTCGACACCTCGCACTTCGCCTTCGTGCATGAAGGCTGGCTCGGCGACCGCGACCACACCGAAGTGCCGATCTACGACGTGGTGCCCGACGCCAACGGCGCGCCTGGCGTGCCGCACTACCGTGCGTGGCAGCCGCAGGCCAGCGCGCAGTCGGCCGGCGGCGCCTGGGTCGACTACCGCTACCAGGTGCTGTCTCCCTGCAGCGCCTTGCTGGTCAAGCAGGCCGGCGACGACGCGCAGACGACGCAGGAGGCCTATGCGTTATGGGTTGCGCCGCTGGAACCTGAGCGCAGCCGCGTGTGGTTCACGCTGTTCACCTGCGATACCGCCACGCCCGACGAGACGCTGCGCGCCTTCCAGCACGGCATCTTCACGCAGGACCAGCCGGTGCTCGAATCGCAGCGGCCGCGCCGGCTGCCGCTGAGCGGCAGCGAGGCGCACTGCGCGGCCGATCGCCTGAGCACCGCCTACCGGCGCTACCTGCAGGCGCAGGGCCACACCTACGGCACCTGCTGAGGCGAGCGAGACCGCGGGCCGGCGAGCGGCGTGGCGTGCCAAGATGCTCCTCGCGTCGCCGGTGCGCGAGGGCGACGACGAGGTGCGCACGATGAACCACCCCCGAACGCTCGATGGCCCGGTGTGGATCGCGATCACCGTCGGCGTGCTGCCGGTGATCGCCGGGCACGCCGCCTACCTGATCTCGGCCGGCGACGGTCTGGTGCCCTGGTGCGTGCCCTATTGGGACGGCTGCGTGTCGATCTCGCGCGCGGCGCGCCACGGCCTGGCCAATCTGATCTTCAAGGCCGTCATGCTGCCGGTGGCCGGGCTGCTGCTGGTGTTCTGGTGGCTGGCCCATGGCTGGCTGGGGGCGCTCGGCCGCGGCCGGATGTCGCGCCACGCGATGCTGGCGCTGGGGGCCGTCGGTGCGGTCTTCCTGGTGCTGTATGCCGCCTTCCTGGGCGTGGAGGGCAGCGTCTACCAGTGGCTGCGCCGCTATGGCATCACCGTGTACTTCGCGTTCACAGTGCTGTCGCAGATGCTGCTGGTGCGGCTCTTGCAACATGAGCGCCGTGTCCCCGCGGCGCTGCGTCGAGGCCTGCTGATGATGTGCGCGGCCATGCTGCTGCTGGGGCTGGCCAGCGTGCCGCTGCAGCACATGGCGGCAGACCGCGATGCAGCCGTCAACCGCATCGAGTGGTGCTACGCGCTGCTGATGACCGCGGTGTTCCCGCTCGTCGGGCTGGCCTGGCGGCGCAGTGGCGTGCGGCTCGCCTGGCGGGCTGGGCCGCATGCCATGCTCGGGCAACCGACAGACGATCGTGAAGGAGCCGAACGATGAACCGACCGACCCGCGCGCTGCCCTTCGACCCGACCCGCGTCGGGCGCGAGGCGTTGCCGGCGTTGCCGGCGCTGCTGCGCGGCATGCCGAAGGCCGAACTGCACATCCACATCGAGGGCTCGCTGGAGCCGGAGCTGATCTTCGCGCTGGCCGGCCGCAACGGCGTCACCTTGCCCTATGCCAGCGTCGATGCGCTGCGCGCGGCCTATGCCTTCACCGACCTGCAGAGCTTCCTCGACATCTACTACGCCGGCGCGAGCGTGCTGCTGGAGGAGGCCGACTTCTTCGACATGGCCATGGCCTACTTCCGCCGTGCCGCCGCGGACCGCGTGGTCCATGCCGAGTTGTTCTTCGACCCGCAGACGCACACCGAGCGCGGGGTGCCGGTCGAGACGGTGATCCGGGGCCTGGCTCGCGCCCGCGCAACGGCGCAGCAGGAACTGGGCGTGAGCAGCGAGCTGATCCTGTGCTTCCTGCGCCACCTCAGCGAGGACGCGGCCTTCCAGACGCTGGAGCAGGCGCTGCCTTACCGCGAGCACTTCATCGGCGTCGGCCTCGACAGCAGCGAGCGCGGGCACCCGCCGGAGAAGTTCGCGCGGGTGTTCGCGCGCTGCCGAGAGCTCGGCCTGCGTCTCGTGGCGCATGCCGGAGAGGAGGGGCCGCCGGCCTATGTGTGGAGTGCGCTCGACGTGTTGAAGGTCGAGCGCATCGACCACGGCGTGCGCAGCCTCGAGGACCCGGCGCTGGTGGCGCGACTGGCCGCCGAGCGCATGCCGCTGACGGTGTGCCCGCTGTCGAACGTGAAGCTGCGTGTGTTCGACACGATGGCGCAGCACTCGCTCGCGGCGATGCTCGACGCCGGCCTGTGCGCCACCGTCAACTCCGACGACCCGGCCTATTTCGGCGGCTACCTGAACCAGAACTTCATCGAGACCTTCGAGGCGCTGCCGGCACTGGGCGCCGCACAGGCCTACCGGTTGGCACGCAACAGCTTCGAGGCCAGCTTCGCGAGCGCGGCGCAGAAGCAACGGTGGTGCGATGCGCTCGATGCGCATTTCGCGGGGGTGTGAAGGAAGCCGCCTGTTGAGTGTTGGCGCGGGCGCCGCGCCGGTCCGCTGTGTTGCGTTCATGTCCTCCGTCCCGGACTCCGTCCGGGCCTCCCCCTTTACTTCACTCCACACAGCGGCCCGTCACGGCGCTTCGATGCACCGTGGACTGCGGGGCTTGAAGACCTTCGCACGACACGGTGGTGCGTGCGACCAGGGCGTCGGGTGAATGGCGAAGCGAAGTAAAGGAGGAGAGTCCGGCCCGTCGGGCTGGGCTCGGGGGACATGAGCGGAGCCGTTTACCCGGCGGCCTGGTCGGCAGCGCTCGGTCCAAGCGAGCGCAGGCAAGCGCTTTGCCCCATGCCCTCCCAAAGCCCCGCGCGGCACTTGCAGTGGTCGCTGCGCTACCGTGCAGCCTTTGCTGACATGCTCCCGCCGCACCTGTCTCACCGATGAACGCGCCCGCTCCGACCCCGCCGACCCTGTGGACCCTGGCACGCCGGCAGCTCGTGCGCGACTTCCGCGCCGGTGAACTGCGGCTGCTGATCGTCGCGGTGATGCTGGCGGTGGCCGCGCTCACCGCGGTCGGCTTCTTCGCCGACCGGCTGAATCAGGGCCTGGCGCGCGACGCGCGCTCGCTGCTCGGCGGTGACGCCATCGTCGCGAGCGACCAGCCGGCGCCGTCGGGCCTGACCGAGCGGGCCCGTGCCGACGGGCTGGTGGTTGCCAACACCGTGAGCTTCCCCAGCATGGGCCGCGCGCCGGACGCGCAGGGCGGGGCCTCGCGCCTGGTGGCCGTCAAGGCGGCCAGCGACGGCTATCCGCTGCGCGGCCAGCTGAAGATCGCCGATGCGCCGGGTGCCCCCGAGCGCCGGGCCACGGGCGTGCCGGCCCCAGGCAGTGTGTGGGTCGACGCGGCCATCCTCGACTCGCTGAACCTGAAGCCCGGCGATCCGCTGCTGCTCGGCGACGCCAGCCTCACGATCGCGGCCGTCATCACCCTCGAGCCTGACCGCGGGGCCGGCTTCATGAGTTTCGCGCCGCGCGCGCTGCTGAACATCGCCGACCTGCCGGCCACCGGACTGGTGCAGCCGGCCAGCCGCGTGACCTATCGGCTGGCGCTGGCCGGGCAGGGACCGGGCGGCGATGCGGCGGTGCGCGGCTACGTGGCCTGGGCCGAGACCGAGGCCAAGGCGCAGGGCTGGCGCGGGTTGCGCATCGAGTCGCTCGACAGCGGTCGCCCGGAGATGCGCCAGACGCTGGACCGCGCCGCCAAGTTCCTGAACCTCGTCGCGCTGCTGGCCGCGCTGCTGGCCGCGGTGGCGGTGGGCATCGCCGCGCGCGACTTCGCCGGTCGCCACCTCGACGACTGCGCGATGCTGCGCGTGCTGGGCCAGCCGCAGCGCCGCATCGCCGGGGCCTATACCGTGGAGTTCGCGGTGGTGGGGCTGATCGCCAGCGCGCTGGGCGTGCTGCTCGGCCTGGTGGTGCACTTCGTGTTCGTCGCATTGCTGGCCGGGCTGGTGGATTCGGCGCTGCCGGCGCCCAGCGTGTGGCCGGCGCTGTTCGGCCTGGGTGTGGGACTCACGCTGCTGCTCGGCTTCGGGCTGCCGCCGGTGCTGCAGCTCGCGCAGGTGCCGCCGCTGCGGGTGATCCGGCGCGACCTCGGCGAGCTGCGGCCGGCGTCGGTCGGCGTGCTGCTGGCCGGCTTTGCGGGCTTCTCGGCGCTGCTGCTGGCGGTGGCCTCGGACCTGAAGCTCGGGCTCATCACGGTGGGCGGCTTCGCGGTCGCGATCGCGGTGTTCGCGCTGATGTCGTGGCTGGCGGTGCAGGCGCTGCGGCGCGCGGTGCCGTCGTCGGCCGCCGGTGCGCCGCGCTGGCTGGTGCTGGCGACACGCCAGGTCGCGGCGCGGCCCGGTTTCGCGGTGCTGCAGGTCAGCGCGCTCAGCGTCGGTCTGCTGGCGCTGGTGCTGCTGGTGCTGCTGCGCACCGACCTGATCAGCAGCTGGCGCCAGGCCACGCCGCCCGACGCGCCGAACCGCTTCGTCATCAATGTGCAGCCCGAGCAGGGCGAGGCCTTCCAGCAGCAGCTGCGCGACGGCGGCGTGAAGACCTACGACTGGTACCCGATGATCCGCGGCCGCCTCGTCGCGGTGAACGGCAAGCCGGTCAAGCCCGAGGACTACGCCGAGGACCGCGCGCAGCGCCTCGTCGAGCGCGAGTTCAATCTCAGCCACGACGCGCGGCTGCCGGGCCACAACCAGGTCGTCGCGGGGCGCTGGACGGCCGACGAGGCCGGCGCGATCAGCGTCGAGGAAGGGCTGGCGGCGACGCTGGGCGTGAAGCTCGGCGACACGCTGCGCTTCGACATCGCCGGCGTGCAGCAGGAAGGGCGCATCACCAGCCTGCGCAAGGTCGACTGGGGCTCGATGCGGGTCAACTTCTTCGTGCTGTTCCCGACCGCCGACCTGCCCGAGGAGCTGCCGGCCACCTACATCGCGGCGTTCCGCGCACCCCCGGCCCAGCCGGGCGCGCCGGGCTTCGACAACGCGCTGTCGCGGGCCTTCCCGAACATCACCAACGTGGACGTGTCGGCCTCGATCGCCCAGGTGCAGCGCGTGCTCGACCAGGTGATCCGCGCGGTGGAGTTCCTGTTCGGCTTCACGCTGGCGACCGGCCTGGTGGTGCTGTTCGCGGCGGTCACGGCCACGCGCGAGCAGCGCGCCCGCGAGTTCGCGGTGATGCGCGCGCTCGGCGCCGGCGGCGCGCTGCTGGCGCGCGTGCAGCGCGCCGAGCTGTTGGGGGTGGGCGCACTGGCCGGCGTGCTGGCTTCGGTGGCCGCGCTGGCGGTCGGCTGGGCGCTGGCGCGCTATGCCTTCGAGTTCACCTGGAGCGCACCGCTGTGGGTGCCGCTGGCCGGCGGCGCGGCCGGTGCGCTGCTGGCACTGGCGGCCGGCTGGTGGGGCCTGCGCGAGGTGCTGACACGGCCGGTGGTCGAGACGCTGCGTCGCGCGGCGCAGTAGCGGGGAGTGCGTGGGGCTTCGCCTGACGAATGCGGCCATCCCGTCTTGGCGTGCGCTGTTGAGGAACGGCCATCTGGCGTTGACTAATCCGGGGCGCTCGACCGCAATCGCTCGACCATGCGAACCAGCTCAGGCAGTGACTTGGCGCTCATCTTCTGCATGAGCCGGTGACGGTGAACCTTCACGGTCTCTTCGGTGATACCGAGATCGAACGCGACCTGCTTGTTGCGCAGACCCTTGACCACTCCGACCAGCACCTCCCGTTCTCTGGCGGTGAGAGTTCCGTAGCTTTCTCGGACTTGCTCGACTTCAGCACGCTCACTTCGAGAATGCTGTTCCACCATGAATGCTGCAGCAATGGCATCAAGGAGGCATTGGTCCGAGAACGGCTTTGGAAGAAACTCCACGGCCCCCGCTTTGATCGCACGAACCGTCATCGGGATATCGCCGTGACCGGATATGAAGATCACGGGAATGTGCTTGCCCGACGCGGAAATGTGGCGTTGCAGATCGAGCCCGTTCATCTCAGGCATGCGGACGTCGAGCACCAAGCATGACGGCGCCTCGTGCCATGCCGACTTGAGAAACGTCGTCGCAGATTCGAACACCTCGACCCGCATGCCGGCTGATCGAATCAGGCTGCTCAAAGCTTCACGCATCGCATGGTCGTCGTCGACGACATAGACGACCGGACGCGCAGGGCCTCCAGTCATGCCATCGCCCTCCCGCCTTTCGGTCGAGCACAGGTCGTCGGCTCGTGAGCGAATGGGCTCGTTCATGGTTCGGCGTGCTCTGCGATCGGCAGACGGAACTGCAGCGTCAATCCTTGCGTCTTGTTCGCCTGGGCCCACAACCGTCCACCATGTGCCTCGACGATGGATCGGCAAATCGCCAGTCCCATACCCATGCCGTCGGGCTTGGTGGTGTAGAACGCTTCGAATATCCGCTCGAAATCAGCAGTCACCAGTCCTGTCCCTGAGTCGCTGACCGAAACATCGATATCTCCACCGTGCTTCACGACGCGCAGCTCCAGCTGACGCTCAAGTGTCGCGCAGGAGCCCATGGCCTCGATGCCATTCATCATCAGATTGAGGATCACCTGCTGGAGCTGGACGCTGTCCGCGAACACGCGAGGCAGATCGGAGTCGACGTGCTTGATCAACTGGACGCCAGCGGATCTGAGCGAATCACGCGCCAGGCCTATGACATCTTCAACGACGTTGTCCATGCAGACCATGGTTCGATCTGTCTTGCTCCGCTTGAGGAAACCCCTGATCCTGGCGATAACCTCGCTGGCCCGATTGGCATCTCGAACGATCCGCTGTATCGCATCCTGAACTTCGAGATCGTTTCGTGGTTCCGTCGAGAGCCAGCGCAGGCAGGCGTGGCCGTTGACAACGACGGCCGTGAGGGGCTGGTTGACTTCATGCGCAATCGAAGCTGCGAGTTCACCCATCGTTGTCACCCGCGAAACCCGTGCGAGCGCATCCTTGGTCTGAGCGAGTTCCACCTCCGCGCGCTTCTGCGTTGTGATGTCCTCGACAACCGTGATCAATGTGGGAGGCAGGTCCGAGGTGCCGGGAATGAGCGATTCACGAACGTTCGCCAGGATCGTCATGCCATTGCGATGCCGGTACCTCCTTTGCTGTCGCATCTCTACCTGGCTGCCGTTGACGAGCCGTTCGAGTTGAAGGCGACGATCCTCATGGCCTGCTTCGGCATCTGTCATCAGGTTGCCGAGACCGATCAGCTCACTTTCGGTGTATCCCAGCATCTCCTGGAGCGCGGGATTTGCAGCGTGCATGTTTCCCTGTAGGTCGCTCAGTGATACGCCGACGGCGGTGTTTTCGTAGACAGCCCGCCAGCGCCGCTCTGATTCCTTCAATGCATCGTGGCTCCGTTGAAGCCCCTGCTTGCTCGCAATGAGTTGCTGCGTCAACTGAGCAAGATCCTCGTTCTGCGACGCCAGCTCCTTCTGCAGCGCCTCGCGGGCCAGCTTCATCGTGACGATGTTTCGTACTCGAACGAGCAACTCGCGCGATGAAAATGGCTTGACGATGTAGTCCTGGACGGAGTCGGAGAGCAGCTTCAGGCGAAGGGACTCATCCGCCTTGGCTGACAACACGAGAACGGGAATATGCGCGAGTTCTGGAGTCGACCGGAGCTCCGACACCAGCTTGTCGCCGCCGAGCTTCGGCATCATCAGATCTGTGATGATGGCATCGGGCGCCTGCGCCCGGGCCTGGGTGAGCGCTTGCAAGCCGTCTGCAGCGTGTACGACCCTGAAATCGCTGGAGAGGACCTCGACGATAAAGCGCCTCATGTCGGCGTTGTCCTCGGCGACCAGCACGAGAGGCTTTTCTGATCCAGACAGATCCGAGACGGCATCGAACTCGGCCCGCTGCAGCTCCTCTATGGTTCCGACGATCTGTCCGCGATTTCGGTTCCCGAGGGGCGAGTCGACGGACCTGATGTAAGCGCCCAATGGCGCTCGCGAAGGGAGCTCGACTCGAAACTGTGCACCTCCGCCGATGGCATCGGAAACCGAGATCGTTCCGGTGTGAAGGTCCACGAACTCCTTGGCAATGGCCAGGCCGAGACCGGTCCCGCTGAAGCTTCGCGTGGTTCCACTCTGCGCCTGATGAAATCGCTCGAAGATCTCCTCTCGCAGATCGGCCCTGACGCCGCATCCACTGTCCTCGACGACAAGCTGGATGCTGTGGTCCGGGTTGGCTTCGAGGGAGCAGCGGATACGGCCGAAATCCGGTGTGAACTTGAATGCGTTCGACAGCAGATTGAGCAGGATCCGTTCGAACATCTGTTGGTCGACCTCGACTTCCAGCGCCGCGGGAGCCTGAACAACGTAAGACAACGAGCGCTCCGCCGCGACGGCCTCGAAGTGCGCGGCAAGAGTGCGAACCTCCGCAGCCAGGTCGACGCGGGTATAACGAAGCGCCATCTTTCCGGCATCGAACTTCGCCAGATCCAGAAGGTCGTTGACATGCTTCATCAGCATCGCCGCATTGCGCTGGATGACCCGAAGATCGCGCCGCTGAGCGTCGCTGAGCCCTTCGCTTGTTGCGAGTAGCGACTCTGACGGGCCGAGTATCAGCGCGAGCGGAGTCCGCAGTTCGTGGCTGACGTTCGCGAAGAAGTCGCTCTTGGCATCGTCGAGACGCTGGATCTTGTCGAGCAATCTTTGCAGTTCGCGGTTCTTGCGCGCTATCTCCGCTTCGGCGCGCTTCTTGTCTGTGATATTTCTGCCTTCTGGCAACAGGAACACGATCTTCCCGGAGTTGTCTCGGATGGGCAGCAAGGAATAGTCGATCAGGATCGTCTCCTGACCACCTTGTTGCCCATAGATCTCGAAATCACGGCGAACGAACTCGCCTTCGCCAGCTCGGCGGATGACCTCACGTTGCTCCCTCCGAACCTCGGGAGAGGTTGCCCACCAGCGTGCCTCCCAGAACGGTCTGCCTTGGATGTCGTCGAGCGCGATGCCGGCACCTTCCAGTGCTGCACGATTGATCTCGAGCGTCGTTCCGTGGGCATCGAGCAGGCCGACAAATTCGTAGAGTTCGTCGAGCACGATACGGGCGAGCTTCTCGCGGTGAGTCTGCACATCGTCCGTGGCGCGCAATGTGACATCGCGAACGCAGAGCGAATCAGAGGCGGCAAAAAGCTGGCGGTTGATATTGGGCATGACCGGATTTCAGCAAGATGATGCGCGCTATCGCAGCGATCGCCGACCAAGACTACTGGAAGACATTGGAGGCTTGCGGCGGGTTTTCACTAGGGGTTCGCTCGGCTGCCGAAGGACTCTCGAACTGACGGTGCCGAGGGGCCTGACCGGCGAAAGCACGGAGTCTGCGAACCCCGTAAACCAAAGTGCAATGGCGCCCGGATCGAGGCGCGCATAAGCTGCGTTCCAGATCAAGAAGAAGCAGAACGTCGTGCCTCGCTGGGGAGCTGGCGCAGAGCACAAGTGCTGGGACAGGAGACATTCGTATGGTCATGCCTTCTACTGAGCCGGCGCCGTGGCGCCGAGTGCAGAAGCGTGCGGCGAACGAAAGATTTTTTTCGACGGTTGGTGCCGGGGGTATGAGCAACGTGACCTTCGGCAGTTCGACACCTCACGCATTGAAAGCCGAGGTCGTCTGCGCCGCTCGAGCCGGTGTTGACGCTCCGCGATGAACGCCTCCGTCGATTCGATGCGGTGACTTGGATCGAACGTGTCTGTGTATCAAAGCCCGAGCGCGTTGCCGCTCGGATCTGTCAGGTCTAACGGAGAGAACGATGGCGCTACTTGAGCGGATGGATTGGTACGACCTCGCGCGGACCACCAATTGGACGCCGACCTACGTCAGCGAGGCAGAGCTGTTTCCGACCGAGATGTCGGGGGACATGGGAATCCCGATGTCCGAATGGGAGAAGTACGACGAGCCGTACAAGCAGACGTATTCGGAGTACGTGAAGATCCAGCGTGAGAAGGATTCAGGCGCCTATTCGGTGAAGGGCGCGCTGGAGCGGAGCAAGATGCTGGAAAACGCTGACCCAGGCTGGATCAGCGTGATCAAGGCGCACTACGGTGCGATCGCGCGTGCGGAGTATGCGGCAGCGTCCGCGGAGTCGCGCATGGCGCGCTTCGCCAAGGCGCCGGGTCAGCGCAACATGGCGACGATGGGCATGCTCGACGAGATCCGCCATGGCCAGATCCAGCTGTTCTTCCCGCACGAGCACGTGTCGAAAGATCGTCAATTCGACTGGGCATTCAAGGCCTACGACACGAATGAATGGGGCGCCATTGCCGCGCGCCACATGTTCGACGACATGATGAACACGCGCAGTGCGGTGGCCATCGGGTTGATGTTGACCTTCGCCTTCGAGACCGGTTTCACCAACATGCAGTTCCTCGGTCTGGCAGCGGACGCCGCTGAGGCGGGCGACTGGACCTTCGCCAGCATGATCTCCAGCGTCCAGACGGATGAGTCTCGTCATGCTCAGATCGGCGGTCCGCTGGTGCCGATCCTGATCGCGAACGGCAAGAAGGCCGAGGCTCAACGCATGATCGACGTTGCGTTCTGGCGCTCTTGGAAGCTGTTCACTGTGCTGACCGGACCGATGATGGACTACTACACGCCGCTCGCGCATCGCAAGCAGTCGTTCAAGGAGTTCATGCAGGAGTTCATCGTCACGCAGTTCGAGCGCTCCATCCTGGATCTGGGACTCGAACGACCCTGGTACTGGGACCAGTTCCTGGCGGAACTGGATTACCAGCACCATGGCATGCACCTGGGGGTGTGGTTCTGGCGTCCAACCGTCTGGTGGAACCCGGCTGCAGGCGTCACGCCCGAGGAACGTGCGTGGCTGGAGGAAAAGTATCCGGGCTGGAACGACACGTGGGGCAAGAGCTGGGACGTCATCGTCGACAACCTGTTGAAAGACAAGCGCGAGCTCACGTATCCGGAAACGCTTCCGGTGGTGTGCAACATGTGCAATCTGCCGATCAACGCAACACCTGGCGATCCCTGGAAGGTCCGAGACCATTCGTTGGAGCGCAAGTCGCGCTGGTATCACTTCTGTTCAGAAGGCTGCAAATGGTGCTTCGAGCAGGAGCCTGAGCGCTACGAGGGCCACCTGTCGCTGATCGATCGCTTCCTCGCAGGGTTGATCCAGCCGATGGACCTGGGCGGAGGTCTCAAGTACATGGGCCTGGCACCCGGCGAGATCGGTGATGACGCCCATGGCTATGCCTGGCTCGATGCCTACCGCCAAGTGCCCAAGGCAGCCGCCTGAGCTTCATCGCCGCAACATCAGTTCGACGACCTCACTCCACCGGCGACTTCGGTTCGCCGGGAGTAATCCCTTTTGCCTGAAGGAGCATTCGATGGCCCTTTTCCCGCTGACTTCCAACTTCCAAGGCGACTTCGTGCTGCAGCTTTTGCCTGTCGATACGGAGCACACCATGGACCAGGTAGCCGCTGCAGCGGCCCATCACTCCGTGGGGCGCCGGGTGGCATCGCGTCCAGGCAACGTCATGCGCGTCCGCCGCCAGGGAGCGAGCGAACCTTTCCCCCGGAACACCACCGTTGCGACATCGGGATTGGCGCCGATGGAGTGCATCGAGATCGTCTGGGAGCCCTCCACGGCTGTCTGCTGATCACCACGGTATCGACGCTATGGCTTTCAACAAGGTTTGCTCGCTGGACGATGTCTGGGAAGGCGAGATGGAGTGTTACGAGGTCGACGGACAGGAGGTCCTGCTGGTCGCGCTCGAAGGCGGCGCGATGAAGGCGTACCAGGCGGTGTGCCCCCATCAGGACATTCCGCTCGTCGAAGGAAGGTTCGACGGCAAGAACCTGATCTGCCGGGCCCACCAATGGGTGTTCGATGCCTGCACGGGCGTGGGCATCAATCCTGGTGACTGTCGGCTCGCCAGCTACCCGATCAGGATCGATGGCAACGACGTGTTCATCGATACCGCTGATGTCAAGCCATTGTTTGCACACAGCTGAGAACCCATCACTTCGTTCGAGGATGAAAACATGAGCAGCAGTGGAACCGCACACGAGAACAACTACGTCGGTCCGATCATGCGCCAGGGCGAGCTGGCCCGGGCGGTGGCGGAAGCCGCCGAGATCGACAACCCCGGCAGAACCGTCTCGGTGTTCGACAAGGTGGCTTATCTGCGGATCCAGGCGGACGACGAGATCGTCATCCGCCGGCAAACCGTCGAGGAGATGCTCGGTCGCCCTTTCAGGATGAGAGAACTGGAGGTTGACCTCTCTTCGTTCGCAGGGCAAATAGAGATCTCGGATGAAAAAGTCCGCTTCTACTTCAAGCGCCATCTCTGAACCGACCGATCGCTTCCCCCCAAAACAATGATTGCAGGAGACATCGCATGAGCGAAGCCGAGGTTCTCAAGCCCCTGAAGACGTGGAGTCATCTGGCGTCGCGACGCCGCAAACCCAGCGAATACGAGATCGTTTCGGTCGGCTTGCACTACAGCGATCGTGACGCCGATGCGCCGTTCGAACTCGATCCGAACATGCAGATGGCGCGCTGGTACAAGACCTACCGCAATGCCAGTCCCCTGAGACACGATGACTGGAACGTCTTCCGTGATCCGGATGAACTGGTCTACCGCACCTACAACATGTTGCAGGACGGACAGGAGACCTACGTCGTCGGGCTGTTCGATCAGTTCAACGAGCGTGAGCATGACAAGGCACTCGAGCCTACGTGGGCAGGTACGCTGGCGCGGCTCTATGCGCCGGGACGCTACCTGTTCCACGCGTTGCAGATGGCGTCGGCCTATGTGATGCAGATGGCGCCCGCGAGCACGATCACCAACTGTGCGGCGTTTCAGGCTGCCGACTCGCTGCGCTGGCTCAGCCACGCGGCTTACCGTACCAAGGAGCTTTCGCTCAACTTCCCCGAAAAGGGCTTCGGCGCCTACGAGCGACGCTACTGGGAGACCGATGCCGCCTGGCAAGGCTTTCGGGAACTGATGGAGCGGGTGCTTGTGACCTGGGATTGGGCCGAGGCCTTCGTGGCGCTGAATCTAGTGGCCAAGCCAGCCATCGAGGAGGCCGTGCTGCGCAAGCTCGGCGAAGCCGGCCGTCACAACGGCGACACGTTGCTCGGCATGCTGACCGATGCAGAGCTTCTGGATGCTGAACGTCACCGTCGCTGGGCTTCTGCGCTGGTGCGGCTGGCCATTTCCAAAGAGGGCAATGCCGCAGTCCTCAAGGGCTGGATCGCCAAGTGGGAGCCCCTGGCAGACAGGGCCATCGACGGATTCTGCGCCGCCGTGCCCGACGTTCCGAACGCCGCGGAAGGTGCCAAGTCGGCGGCGCGGACGTTCCGAAGCTCGTTGGGCATCTAGATCTGTCGGCCGCTTCGGTGGCCGGTCCATCCGACGCCGCGATCACGGATTGCGCCCATCAACGGGTGCAACGGCGGAGCGCTGCCGAGAGGAAAATCCACGTGAGTCATGCGATCCACATCGACGGGTGTTCAGCAAGCTTCACGCAGCGGGGTCAAGACACCTTGCTTCGCGCCGCGCTGCGCAACGGAGTGGGCTTCCCGTACGAATGCAGTTCTGGGGGATGTGGTAGCTGCAAGTTCGATCTTGTCGCAGGAGAGGTGATGGTGCTCTGGCCCGAAGCACCGGGCCTGACAGAGCGTGACCGTCGCAAGGGTCGTCAGCTGGCCTGCCAATGCGTGCCAACGAGCGATCTCACGATCAGGGTACGCAGCGATCCGGAGTGCGTACCGAGGATCATGCCGCGCCGCCTGCGCGCCCGGCTGATCGGCGTTGTCGACATCACGCACGACCTCCGTGAGTTCCGATTCGCTGGGAAGGAGCCTGCGGACTTTCTACCAGGGCAGTACGCCAGCATTGCGATCGAAGGCGTGAACGCGCCGCGTAGCTACTCCATGTCCAATTTGGCCAATCCGCAAGGCGAGTGGCATTTCCAGATTCGCCGTGTTCCTCGCGGACGGGCCAGCAACATGCTGTTCGACAACGTCAGGTTGAATGACGAGGTGGAGATCGACGGCCCGTACGGGTTGGCCTATCTGCGGAACGACAACGAGCGCGACATCGTCTGCGTCGCCGGAGGGTCGGGCCTGGCGCCGATGGTCTCGATCGCGCGTGGTGCGGCGGCTGCCGGATTGCTGGCGACGAGACGATTGCATTTCATCTATGGCGGGCGCGCGCCGCGCGACCTGTGCGGGGAAGCCCAGCTGCGCGCACTTCCGGGTTATGGCGACACCATCAGCTATCACCCCGTCGTATCGGATGCGCGCAGCGCCGAGGAGGCCGGCTGGACCGGCAATGTCGGATTCGTCCACGAGTGGCTCCCGCGGCTGCTTGGAGATCGAATGGCCGAGCAGGAGATCTATTTCGCCGGTCCGCCGCCGATGACGCAGGCGATCCAGGAAATGCTGATGGTTCGCTACCGAATTCCGTTCCAGCAGATCCACTTCGACAGGTACTTCTGATCGATCCCTGAACAACGAGGAGGAAAGCGATGAAAGCCGCCGTCTATTTCGGTCCTGAGCAGATTCGACCCGTCGATATTCCGGATGCCGCCATCGGGCAAGACCACGAAATGCTGGTCAAGGTGTCGGCCACGTCAATCTGCGGTTCCGATCTCCATCTGTATCGAGGGGCACTCGATCCGATCATGGAGCGCGGGAAGTCCCAGACGGGGCACGAACTGATCGGCGAGGTCATTGCTGTCGGCCGCTCGGTCGGTCGCTTTCGGAAGGGCGATCGCGTCAGCATGGCCTACTCCTGCTCCTGCGGGCATTGCTACATGTGTGAGGTGGGTCAGACTGCGCACTGCGAAACGACGAAGAAGTCCGTATACGGCTTCGGTGTCCCCTTCGGGAATCTCAATGGCACGCACGCCGAAGCGCTGGTGATTCCGCATGCCGATGGACATGCCATCCAGGTACCTCGACAGATTCCGGACGAAGCCGCATTGACGCTGTCATGCAACTTGCCGTCGGCCATCATCGCCAACAAGCTGGCCGATATTCAGCCGGGTGAATCGGTGGCCCTGGTAGGGTGCGGCCCGACCGGCCTGATGGCATTGGATATCGCACTGCAGCGTGGCCCAGGTCGTCTGGTGGTCATCGACAAGGTAGCCCACAGACTGGCGGTGGCGCGCGTAAAGGGTGCGGTGACCGTCAATGCATCCCAGGCTGGATGGAAGGACAAGGCGCTGGCTGAATGCGACGGCCGGGGCTTTGACAAGGTGATCGAGGTTGTGGGCTATCCCGAGACCCTGCAGATGTGCCTGGACATCGTGAGGCCAGGAGGCACGGTAGCCGCCGTCGGCGTCTTCACCGACAGCAACTTCAATCTCAACCTGGCCGACGTTTTCCTGCGTGACATCTCTCTGCACATGAACGGATTCGCCAACGTGCAACCGTTCATGTGGGAAGGACTGCGAATGATGGAGCGGGGCGTGATCAAACCTCAGGAGTACTTCACGCACTCGTTCTCTCTCGAGGACATCGCGACAGCGTACGCGACCTTCCACACCAAGTCAGATGGCGCGATGAAGATGCTCATCAAGCCCTAGCGCTTCTGGCAACCAATCGACACAACAAAAATTGAAGAGGATGACAAATGAAAAAATTCGCGCTGCATGCCGTTGCCACGGTGGCGTTGCTTGCATTTTCGCACCCTGCGTCGTCGACTGACGTCTTCCGCCTCGAAGGCTATGGAGCCGTTTCCCGCGGGTTGGGTGGCGCTGCAACGGCGGTGGACGTCGGCGCGCCGGGCATGATGACCAATCCCGCCACGCTGTCGTTGATCAAGGAGGGCGCATCGGTCCATCTCGGCCTGGACATGGTGAATACGGACATCGATGTTCGAAATCAAGCGACCGGAGAAGTGGTCAGTTCCAACAGCCATTCGCACAATCGAGGCCCGTATGTGGCGCCTGAGGCCGCTTTCGTGTACCGACGCGGTGCACTGGCACTTGGCGTTGGCGCATTCGCGCAGGGGGGGTTGGGGACCGAATATGGAAACAGCAGCTTTCTCTCTCGGGCAACCGGTGCGTTGGAGAGCGGTTTGGAGAATTCCAGCCGACTCCTGGTACTGAGCATCCCTTTTGCTGTCAGCTATGCCGTAGATGAGCGGCTGACGATCGGCGGTAGTCTCGACGCGGTCTGGCAGGGCCTCAACCTCGAACTGTTGCTGGGCGCGGACCAGGTGGGTTCGCTGATTGGCAGCGGACGTGCCTCAGGCAGTCTGATCGGCGTTCTCGCAGGGCTGCCAGATCTTCGTGGGGCGCACTTCAGTCTGACGCGAGATCAACCACTGAACAGCGGCGTCGATGCTTGGGGATTCGGTGGCCGTGTCGGGCTCACCTACAAAGCGACGGACGCGACACTCCTCGGTGTGGCATACACGCTCGAGGCATCGATGGAGGACATGAAAGGACGTGCGACGCTGACGGCAGTCGACGGTGCGGCGGGGCAGATTCCACTGAATGGTCGGATCAAGCTCCGGGACTTCAAGATGCCGGCTCACGTGGACTTTGGAGTTTCGCACCGGATCGACAGTCGGTGGCTTGTGGCCGCTGATATTTCTCGTGTGTTCTGGCGGCATGCGATGAAGGACATCAACGTTGGATTCGTTGCCGATGGCGGCATCGGCAACATCGACATCCTCCTGCCGCAAGGCTATAGAGACCAGACCGTGCTGTCGGTCGGAATGGCCTACGGAGTCGACAACTGGACGTGGCGCGGAGGCTTCCGGATTGCGAGTCAGGCACTGCGCTCCGAAACACTGTTTGCAGTAATTCCGGCCATCCCCAGGAAGCACCTGTCTGCAGGTCTCTCGTACAACTTCCCGGCGGGGAGCCGTATCGATGTGGCGTATTCGCACGCCTTCAAGCAGTCGATGAGCAACTCGACGCTCCCGAACACCTCGGATCCGATCAGCATCAGTCACTCTCAGAACAACATGTCGCTGGCTTACGTCCTGCCGTTTTGACGAGGCTTCCGACCACGGGTTTCGGAGGCATCAGTTCATCAGCGCTATGGAGTCGAGGTCGTCGAAGGCCTCGCTATCGCTCTGATGGTGCGGGCGAGTCCGTCACAGAGCGAGTCCGTGCAACTTAGGGCAAGTGATGCTGAATCTGAGTCTGCGCCAGAAATTCCACGGCGCCATGATCGTGGTGCTGATGGTTTCCGCCATCGTTCTGTGGGGCAACAGAATCCTCGGGAAATGCGCCCAGTTGCACTATTTTGAACGGATGCATCTCGCACAGGTCTCCGAAATCGAGAAGCTGCTCGCCTCGATACGCAGCGACGAGCATGTGGACGACGGTCGGATGCGTCGCGAGCTCCTGCAGTACATCGATCTCGGTCAGGGTTACGCGCGGAGCGCGGATGCGGAATTGTTGGAGGCGGAGAAACTGGTCTTCAAGATCCTCGGATTTGCTCCCATCATCGAGTTACCTCGCAAGGATGTCTTCGATCTCGAAGAGGTGCGCTCGACTCTGCAGTCGTCGACCGCGGAGAGCGGTGTCAGTTCTGCCACTGCGCAGTCTCTTCGTCTCAAGATGATGCCTGTCTCGGAAAACTCGGACAGGTTTGCCGAACTTCTCCCGACGGCCGTGAAGTTTGCCAAGGAGTTGCTGACCGCATCCGCAATCACCGGCCTGGTGCTGCTCGGAGCGACACTGGTCTTCCTGCGTCGCGGCACGCTTCGGCCGATCAACGAGATTTTGACGGTCGCACAGACGATCGCAGGAGGAAACCTTGACGCCGCCATTGCCGTTCGCTCGAAGGACGAGTTTGGCGAACTGATGGGTGCATTGAACAACATGAAGAACAGTCTCGCTGACTTGGTTCGCCAAGTCAGTGCAGGTTCCGGCCAGATCAGCAAGGCGACGAGGGAAGTCGCGTCGGGCAACTCGAATCTGTCTGCGCGGACTGAATCCCAAGCCGCCGCTCTGCAGAAGACAGCGGCTTCAACGGTGGAACTCAAAGCCGCGGCGGAGCGGAGTGCCGTTGGAGCGGAACGGGCAAACTCGCTGGCATTCACTGCCGCCAGCAGGGCAACGGTCGGTCGTGAAATCGGTTCCCAGCTCGTCGAGATGATGACGCACATCAAGACTTCATCAGAGCTGATTTCGAACATCACCAGCGTGATCGATGGCATTGCATCCCAGATCAATATTCTTTCGCTGAATGCTGCAGTCGAAGCGGCGAGGGCAGGACAGCAAGGGCGCGGCTTCGCCGTGGTGGCTGCCGAAGTGAGGGAGCTGGCGCAGCGTTCGGCCAGTGCTGCCAGGGAAATCAAGCAACTGATCGATGAGTCGGCTGTGCGGGTGATGTCCGGATCCGATCTTGCTCACCGATCCGATGCCGTCATCGCGGAAGTCGAGACGGCAATCAAGGAAGTGGCCGTTGTCATATCGGAGATTGCTGTAGAGATGCGCGATCAATGCGTCTCTGTCACGGAGATCGCTCAAGCGGTCGGGCAAATGGACATCGTGACGCAGCAGAATGCTGCATTGGTGGAGCAGGCCGCCGTGGCTTCCGACAGCCTGCATTCGCAAGCTGTTTCGTTGACGCAAGCCATCAGCGTTTTCAAGGTGTCCGACGTCACAGCCGCACCGGCATGAATACGCGACCGCTTCGGTCGGCTACATCGCGTAGCCCACCAGCACCACCTCGGCCGCCCGCTCGCGCAGCGGGATCAGTGCCTGGTAGGCCGGTGAGCGGTACCAGCCCTCGACCGCGGCGGTGTCCGGAAATCGGATGACGACGGTGTCGGTGAACGGCGAGTGGCCGGCCAGTTCGACCGCGCGCCGGCCGCGCACCAGGATCTCGCCCTGCCAGGGCACCAGGGTCGCGGGCACCTGGTTCCGGTAGGCCAACCAGGTGTCGGGGTCCTTGATGACGATGTGGCCGATCACATAGGCGGCTGCGGCTGCCGGGCCGGCAGGGGGTGTCGCGCTCACCTCAGTCCTCCAGTTCGGCCTTCGCCATCTCCACGTCCAGGCGCTCCATCGCGTCGGCCGGTGTGCACGCGGCCGCCTGCGCGTAGAGCTGTTCGGCCTCCTTCATGCGCTTGTCGCCCTCGAGCATCACCAGGCCGTTGGCGTATTCCACCATCGCGATCGCGCTGGTCGGGTTGAGCTTCAACGCGGCCTGGAACATCTTCAGCCCGGTCGCGGCATCGGCGCCCTGGGTCCTGCCGAGCAGCTTGCCGACCTTGTCGATCACCTCGGCGTGGAAGGCGCCGAGCGCGATGTGCGCATCGGCGTGCTTCGGGGCCAGCTTGATGGTGGTCTCCAGCGCGTTCTTCACCTTGCTGCCCAGCCCCTGGGCGAGCGCCTTCGCGACGCTGATGCCTTGGCCGTAGCGGCCCACCGCATAGGCCATCAGGTAGTGCGCGTTGGCGTTCTTCGGCTCGGCGGCGGCCTGGGCCTCGGCGCGCTGGGCGAGCTCGAGGAAGAGGTCGAGCTTGGTCTTCTCGCTCTTCTCCAGGTAGTTGGCGTAGATCGCCTGGGCCTTGTTGGCCGCGGTGATGCCTGCTGTTGCTCCATTCGCGCCGGCCTTCAGCCCGGCATCGACCGCCTTCCTGAACTCTCCGGCGTGGAACAGCGCCCAGGCTTCCTGCACCGCGGCGTCCTTGGGCCAGGGCTCGGCGTCGCCTGCGTGCAGCCGGGCCCAGTGCTTCTTCAGCGCCGCGGCGTCGTGCACGTAGTCGGCGTTGTCGTAAGGGAAGGCGGTCCACTTGGCCATGGTGCTTGTCTCCTGCGTCGTTCCGGGGAATCGGTCGTTCTTATCGGTCAGTCGCGCTGGTAGCTGCCGGCCAGCATCAGCAGGTGCTCGCGCTGGCCCGGATCGAGGTAGGGCATCAGCAGGCTGAGCACGTGCTGGGCGCCGCGCAGCAGCGCCGCGCCGGCGCTTTCGGGCTCCAATGCCTTGCGCGGGTCGCGCACGTACTCGTAGCTGAGCCAGTAGGTCAGCACCACCACCATCGAGGTGGCCACCGGCTCGGCCTCGCGCGCGTCGATGCGCATCGCCTGCGCGCGGCTCAGGCCGTCGAGCACCGCCTTGACCGCATGCTGCTTGTTCTTCAGCACGAACTGGAAGTGGGTCTCCAGGCGCCGGTTCTTGCTGAGCAGGTCGTTCAGGTCGCGGTACAGGAAGCGGTACTGCCAGATCAGCTCGAACAGCATGTGGAAGAACAGCCAGGCGTCCTCGACGTTGCGCACGTTGTCGGCCGCCCGCAGCAGCTCGGTGAGCGCGGCCTCGTAGCGGTCGAACAGGCTGTTGATCAGCTCGTCCTTGGCCGGGTAGTGGTAGTAGAGGTTGCCGGGGCTGATGTTGAGCTCGGCCGAGATCAGCGTGGTGCTGACGTTGGGCTCGCCGAAGCGGTTGAACAGTTCCAGCGTCACCTCCAGGATGCGCTCGGCCGTGCGGCGCGGTGCTTTCTTCGGGACCCGTGGGCTCATGGCGCGGTCGTCTCGCGGCGGGCGAGAGGGCTGGTTTGCGGGCAATCTAGCATCAAGATCACGCGCCACCAATGCGGCCAGCACCGATGGCGGGGCCTGCCTACAATCTCCGGCTGTCCTCCGAGACCTTCATGCCGGCCGTTCGTTTCGACTCCGTTTCCAAGACCTACCTTGCCCCGCGCGGCAGCCAGCGCGGCGACCTGCATGCGCTGCAGGACGTGAGTTTCGACATCGAGCCGGGCGACTTCTTCGGCCTGCTCGGCCCCAACGGGGCCGGCAAGACCACGCTGATCAGCATCCTGGCCGGCCTGAGCCGCGCGACCCGAGGGCGCGTCACGGTGCAGGGCCACGACGTGGTGGACGACTACGCGGCCGCGCGCCGCGCGCTGGGCATCGTGCCGCAGGAGCTGGTGTTCGACCCCTTCTTCTCGGTGCGCGAGACGCTGCGCATCCAGAGCGGCTACTTCGGCGTGCGCGTCGACCGCAAGGCCAACGATGCCTGGATCGACGAACTGCTGCACCACCTGGGGCTGGCCGACAAGGCCGACGCCAACATGCGCCAGCTGTCGGGCGGCATGAAGCGCCGCGTGCTGGTGGCGCAGGCGCTGGTGCACCGGCCGCCGGTGATCGTGCTCGACGAGCCGACCGCCGGGGTCGACGTGGAACTGCGCCAGACGCTGTGGCAGTTCATCGCGCGGCTCAACCGCGAGGGCCACACCGTGCTGCTGACCACGCACTACCTGGAAGAGGCCGAGGCGCTGTGCGGTCGCATCGCGATGCTCAAGCAGGGCCGCGTGGTGGCGCTGGACCGCACCGCCAACCTGCTGGCCGGCACCGCGAGCACCATGCTGCGCTTCAAGACCGACCAGGCGCTGCCGCCGGCAGTGGCGGCGCAGGCGCGCGTGACCGGTCGCATCGTGCAGCTCACCGCACACGACGCCGCCGAGGTGGAGACGCTGCTCGCGCTGCTGCGCAGCGCCGAGGTGCGCGTGGAGGAACTGGAGATCGGCCGCGCCGACCTGGAGGACGTGTTCCTCGAGATCATGCAGGGCGAACCGCAGAAGGGGGCGGCATGACCGGCGCGCCGCGGGCCGAGCGCCGGGCCGCTCCCAAGCCGGCCCGCATCCCCGCGGGGGATCGGCCGACGTACTCGTCGGACGAGGGGCAGTCATGACCGGCGCGCGCACGCTGCTTTACAAGGAGATGCTGCGGTTCTGGAAGGTCAGCTTCCAGACCGTGGCGGCGCCGGTGCTGACCGCCGTGCTCTACCTGCTGATCTTCGGCCATGCGCTCGAAGCCCATGTGAAGGTCTACGGCAGCGTCGGCTACACCAGTTTCCTGATCCCGGGGCTGGTGATGATGAGCGTGCTGCAGAACGCCTTCGCCAACAGCAGCTCGTCGCTGATCCAGAGCAAGGTGACCGGCAACCTCGTTTTCCTGCTGGTGACGCCGTTGTCGCACTGGGCCTGGTTCGCGGCCTATGCGGGCGCCTCGGTGGTGCGCGGCCTGGTGGTGGGCGCCGGGGTGCTGGCCGTCACCGTGTGGTTCGCGCCGCCCGGCCTGGCCGCGCCGGCCTGGGCGCTGGTGTTCGCGGTGCTGGGGTCCGCGATGATGGGCGCGCTGGGCCTGGTGGCCGGCCTGTGGGCCGAGAAGTTCGACCAGATCGCGGCGTTCCAGAACTTCGTCGTGATGCCGATGACCTTTCTGTCGGGCGTGTTCTATTCGATCGACTCGCTCCCGCCGTTCTGGCAGGCGGTGAGCCATCTCAATCCCTTCTTCTACATGATCGACGGATTCCGGGCCGGCTTCTTCGGCATCAGCGACGTGAGTCCGTGGGTCAGCCTGGGGGTGGTCGCCACCAGCCTGGCGGCCGTCTCGGCGGTGGCGCTGCGGCTGCTGAAGACCGGCTACAAGCTGCGCTCCTGAACGCCCGATACACTGGTGACATGGCCGACCCCACCGCAGACGACGTGCAGCGCTACATCGCGCAAGGGCTCGCCTGCGAGCACCTGCAGGTGGATGGCGACGGCCGCCATTTCTTCGCCACCATCGTGTCGGCCGAGTTCGACGGCCTGAGCCGCGTCCGCCGCCACCAGCGGGTCTACGCGGCGCTCGGCGATAGAATGCGCGAACAAATCCACGCGCTGTCGATGAAGACGCTGACGCCGGCCGAATTCGCGGTGCAGGGCTCCGAGCCCCGCGCCGCCGCTGCCCACCACCACTGATCCACAAGCCGCCCTGTGGCGCGGCTTGTGCGCTCCCTCGTGGCGAGGGCGGTCCGTGCAAGCGCGTGATGCAGGGCGGTGACGAGCACCGCACCATGGACAAACTCATCATTCGCGGCGGCCGCCGTCTCCACGGCGAGGTCGCGATCTCGGGCGCCAAGAACGCGGCGCTGCCGGAGCTGTGCGCTGCGCTGCTGACGGCCGAGCCGGTGCGCTTCTCGAACGTGCCGCGCCTGCAGGACGTCTCGACCACGCTGAAGCTGCTGCGCAATATGGGTGCCGTCGCCGAGCGCAGCGAGAGCCGCCCCGACGAAGTGACCATCGACGCCGGCCCGGTCAGCAGCCCCGAGGCCCCCTACGACCTGGTGAAGACCATGCGGGCGTCGATCCTGGTGCTGGGACCGCTGCTGGCGCGCTTCGGCGAGGCCACGGTGTCGCTGCCGGGCGGCTGCGCGATCGGCTCGCGGCCGGTGGATCAGCACATCAAGGGCCTGCAGGCGATGGGCGCGCAGATCAGCGTCGAGCACGGCTACATCATCGCGAAGGCGCCCAAGGCCTCGGGCGGGCTGCGCGGTGCGCGCATCACGACGGACATGGTGACCGTCACCGGCACCGAGAACCTGCTGATGGCCGCGACACTGGCCGACGGCGAGACCGTGCTCGAGAACGCCGCGCAGGAGCCCGAGATCCCCGACCTGGCCGAGATGCTGATCTCGATGGGCGCGAAGATCGAGGGCCACGGCAGCAGCAAGATCCGCATCCAGGGCGTCGCGCAACTGCACGCGCCGCGCGGCGGGCACCGCGTGGTGCCCGACCGCATCGAGGCCGGCACCTTCCTGTGCGCGGTGGCCGCGGCCGGCGGCGAGGTGCTGCTGAAGCACGCGCGCGCCGACCACCTGGACGCGGTGATCGACAAGCTGCGCGAGGCCGGCGTCCGCATCGAGGCCGGCAGCGACTGGATCCGCGTGGCCTCCGACGGCAAGCTGAAGGCGGTGGGCTTCCGCACCAGCGAGTACCCGGCCTTCCCGACCGACATGCAGGCGCAGTTCATGGCGCTCGACTGCATTGCCGAGGGCACGGCGCGCGTCACCGAGACCATCTTCGAGAACCGCTTCATGCACGTCGATGAACTGGTGCGCCTGGGCGCGAAGATCGAGGTCGACGGCCACACGGCCATCGTCACCGGCGTGCCGCAGCTGTCGGGCGCCACGGTGATGGCCACCGACCTGCGCGCCTCGGCCAGCCTGGTGATCGCCGGCCTGGTGGCCAGCGGCGAGACCCTGGTCGACCGCATCTACCACCTGGACCGCGGCTACGACCAGATGGAAACGAAGCTGCGCGCCCTGGGCGCGGACATCGAAAGAGTGAAATGACAGTCCTCACGCGCACCTCGTTCGCTTCGCCCCGAGGGCGCGAGGCCTCCATCCGGGCGGCCCGGCGGGAGGCCCCATGAGCATCACGCTCGCGCTGTCGAAGGGCCGCATCTTCGAAGAGACGCTGCCGCTGCTGAAGGCGGCAGGCATCGAGGTCACCGAGGACCCCGAGACCTCGCGCAAGCTCATCCTGCCGACCAACCGGCCCGACGTGCGCGTGGTGCTGGTGCGCGCTACCGACGTGCCCACCTATGTGCAGCATGGCGGCGCCGACCTCGGCGTGGTCGGGCTCGACGTGCTGCTGGAGCATGGCGGTCAGGGCCTGTACCAGCCGCTGGACCTGCGCATCGCCAAGTGCCGCATGAGCGTGGCGGTGCGGGCCGACTTCGACTACGCGGCGGCGGTGAAGCAGGGCTCGCGCATCCGCGTCGCCACCAAGTACGTGAGCGTCGCGCGCGACCACTTCGCCGACAAGGGCGTGCACGTCGACCTGATCAAGCTCTACGGCTCGATGGAGCTGGCGCCGCTGACCGGCCTGGCCGATGCCATCGTCGACCTGGTGTCGACCGGCAGCACGCTCAAGGCCAACCACCTGCTCGAGGTCGAGCGGATCATGGACATCTCGTCGCGGCTGGTGGTGAACCAGGCCGCGCTGAAGCTCAAGCGCGAGGCGATCCGTCCGCTGATCGACGCCTTCGCAGCAGCCATCCCCCAGGAGTGAACATGAGCGCCCCCGCCCGCGTGAACCTGCGCCGCCTGGCCACCACGCAGCCCGATTTCGAGGCGGCATTCCGGGCCGTGCAGCACTGGTCGGCGGAGACCGACGACGCGATCGAGGGCCGTGTGGCGGAGATCCTGGCCGACGTGCGGCAGCGCGGCGACGCCGCGGTCCTGGAGTACACCGCGCGCTTCGACGCACTGCCGGTCGGCTCGATGGGCGAGCTCGAGCTGACGCAGGCCGATTTCGCCGCCGCCTTCGCGGCCATCACGCCGGCGCAGCGCGACGCGCTGCAGCAGGCCACGCGCCGCATCCGCAGCTACCACGAGCGCCAGCTCGACGCCTGCGGCCGCAGCTGGAGCTACCGCGACGAGGACGGCACGCTGCTGGGCCAGAAGGTCACGCCGTTGGACCGCGTGGGCATCTACGTGCCGGGTGGCAAGGCGGCCTATCCGTCCAGCCTGCTGATGAATGCGGTGCCGGCCCATGTGGCCGGCGTGCCCGAGATCGTGATGGTGGTGCCCACGCCGAAGGGCGAGCGCAACACCCTGGTGCTGGCCGCCGCGCACGTGGCGGGCGTGACGCGCGCCTTCACGATCGGCGGCGCGCAGGCGGTGGCCGCACTCGCCTACGGCACGGCCACGGTGCCGCAGGTCGACAAGATCACCGGCCCCGGCAACGCCTATGTGGCGAGCGCGAAGAAGCGCGTGTTCGGCACGGTGGGCATCGACATGATCGCCGGACCCAGCGAAATTCTGGTGCTGGCCGACGGCAGCACGCCGGCCGACTGGGTGGCGATGGACCTGTTCAGCCAGGCCGAGCACGACGAGCTGGCGCAGAGCATCCTGCTGTGCCCCGATGCGGCCTATCTCGACGCAGTACAGGCAGAGATCAACCGGCTGCTGCCCGGCATGCCGCGCGCTGCCATCATCCGCGCTTCGCTGGAAGGGCGCGGCGCGTTGATCCACACCCGCTCGATGGAAGAGGCCTGCGAGATCAGCAACCGCATCGCGCCCGAGCACCTGGAAGTGAGCTCGAACGAGCCGCACCGCTGGGAGCCGCTGCTGCGCCACGCCGGCGCGATCTTCCTCGGTGCCTACACCAGCGAATCGCTGGGCGACTACTGTGCCGGGCCGAACCACGTGCTGCCGACCTCGGGCACCGCGCGCTTCAGCTCGCCGCTGGGCGTCTACGACTTCCAGAAGCGCAGCAGCCTGATCGAGGTCAGCGAGCAGGGCGCGCAGACGCTGGGCGTGATCGCCGCCGAGCTGGCCTACGGCGAGGGCCTGCAGGCGCACGCGCAGGCGGCCGAGATGCGGCTGGCGAAGAAGCCGAGAGCGGCACGATGAGCAGCAGCAACAGCAACAACGGCGGACCCCCGCTCGCGCCCCGCCTCGCGCGCTTCGTCCGCCAGGACGTGCAGAACATGCACGCCTACGCGATCCAGCCGTCGGACGGCTTCGTGAAGCTCGACGCGATGGAGAACCCGCACCGCCTGCCCGCCGCGTTGCAGGCCGAGCTGGGCCGCCGGCTCGGCGCGCTGGCGATCAACCGCTATCCCGGCACGCGCACCGACGAGCTGCGCGCGGCGCTGGCCCGCCACGCTGGCCTGCCGCCCGGTTGCGCGCTGATGCTGGGCAATGGCTCCGACGAGCTGATCTCGCTGCTCAGCATGGCCTGCGATGTGCCGGGCGCCACCGTGCTGGCGCCGCTGCCGGGCTTCGTGATGTACGAGATGTCGGCCCGGCTGCAGGGGCTGCGCTTCGTCGGCGTGCCGCTGACCGCCGACTTCGAGCTCGACGCCGCGGCGATGCTGGCCGCGGTGCGCGAGCACCGGCCGGCCCTCACCTACCTGGCCTACCCGAACAACCCGACCGCCAACCTGTGGGACGACGCGGTGATCGAGCGCGTCGTCGACGCGGTGCGCGAGCACGGCGGCCTGGTGGTGATCGACGAGGCCTACCAGCCCTTCGCGAGCCGCAGCTACATCGACCGGCTGGCGCACCACGACCACGTGCTGCTGATGCGCACGCTCAGCAAGTTCGGCCTGGCCGGTGTGCGGTTGGGCTACCTGATGGGTCCGACCGCGCTGGTGGCCGAGATCGACAAGGTGCGCCCGCCCTACAACGTGAGCGTGCTGAACTGCGAGGCGGCGCTGTTCGCGCTGGAGCACGAGGACGAGTTCGCGCGCCAGGCCGCCGTGCTGCGCGCCGAGCGCGCGCGGCTGCTGGACGCGCTGCGCGCGATGTCGGGCGCCACGCCGTTCCCGAGCGAGGCCAACATGGTGCTGGTGCGGGTGCCCGACGCGAAGGCCGCCTTCGAGGGCCTGAAGGCGCGCGGCGTGCTGGTGAAGAACGTGTCCGGCCTGCACCCGCTGCTGGCAAACTGCCTGCGCCTCACCGTCGGCCTGCCCGAAGAGAACGACCAGATGATCGCGGCCCTGAAAGGCATCCTGTCATGACCGAACCGAACCGTGTTGCCGAAGTCCGGCGCGACACCGCCGAAACGAAGATCCGCGTGCGCGTCGACCTCGACGGCACGGGCGTGGCCAGGCTCGCCACCGGCATCGGCTTCTTCGACCACATGCTCGACCAGCTGGCGCGCCACGGGCTGGTCGACCTGGAGATCGAGGCCGACGGCGACCTGCACATCGACGGTCACCACACCGTCGAGGACGTTGGCATCACGCTCGGTCAGGCCTTCGCCAAGGCGGTCGGCGACAAGAAGGGGCTGCGTCGCTACGGCCATGCCTACGTGCCGCTCGACGAGGCGCTGAGCCGCGTGGTGGTCGACTTCTCCGGCCGGCCCGGGCTGCACATGCGCGTGCCGTTCAAGGCCGGCATGATCGGCGCGCTCGACACCCAGCTGGTCTACGAGTTCTTCCAGGGCTTCGTGAACCATGCCGGCGTCACGCTGCACATCGACAACCTGCACGGCGACAACGCCCACCACCAGTGCGAGACGGTCTTCAAGGCCTTCGCCCGAGCGCTGCGCATGGCGCTGGAGCGCGACCCGCGCATGGCCGGCGTCATCCCTTCCACCAAGGGCAGCCTCTGACATGAGCCGTCGCGTGGCGGTCATCGACTACGGCATGGGCAACCTGCGCTCGGTGTCGCAGGCCGTGCTGCACGCGGCCGCCGGGACCGGCTTCGAGGTGGTTGTGACGGCCGAGCCCGAGGTGGTGCGCGCTGCCGAACGCGTGGTGCTGCCCGGCCAGGGCGCGATGCGCGACTGCATGCGCGAGCTGCGAGAGGCGCACGGGGGCGCCCTGCGGGCCGCCGTGCTCGAGGCCGCCGCCGACAAGCCGCTGATGGGCGTGTGCGTCGGCATGCAGATGCTGCTCGACCACAGCGAGGAACAGGACACGCCCGGCCTGGGCCTGATCCCGGGCCGGGTGCGGCGCTTCCAGCTCGAAGGCCGACTCCAGCCCGACGGCAGCCGCTACAAGGTGCCGCAGATGGGCTGGAACCAGGTGCTGCAGGCCCGTCCGCACCCGGTGTGGGCCGGCGTGCCCGATGCCAGCTGGTTCTATTTCGTGCACAGCTTCTATGCGCAGCCGGCCGATCCGGCGCACAGCGTTGGTGAAACCGACTATGGCGCGCGCTTTACCAGTGCGGTGGCACGCGATAATATTTTTGCCACCCAGTTCCACCCCGAGAAGAGCGCTGCACACGGCCTGGCCCTGTACCGCAACTTCCTCGGCTGGTGCCCCTGACCCCCCATCCCCCTGACAGCCATGTTGCTGATCCCTGCCATCGACCTGAAAGACGGCCGCTGCGTGCGCCTGAAGCAAGGCGACATGAATGTGTCCACCACCTTCGGTGAGGACCCCGTCGCGATGGCCCGGCGCTGGCTCGACGCCGGGGCGCGCCGCCTGCACCTGGTCGACCTGAACGGCGCCTTCGCCGGCAAGCCGGTCAACGAGCCGGCGATCAAGGCCATCCTGAAGGAAGTGGGCGACGAGATCCCGGTGCAACTGGGCGGCGGCATCCGTGACCTCGACACCATCGAGCGCTACCTCGACGACGGCCTGTCCTACGTGATCATCGGCACCGCCGCGGTCAAGAACCCGGGCTTCCTGCGCGATGCCTGCACGGCCTTCGGCGGCCACATCATCGTGGGGCTCGATGCCAAGGACGGCAAGGTCGCGACCGACGGCTGGAGCAAGCTGACCGGCCACGAGGTGGTGGACCTGGCGAAGAAGTTCGAGGACTACGGCGTCGAGGGCGTGATCTACACCGACATCGGCCGCGACGGCATGCTGAGCGGCATCAACATCGACGCCACCGTCAAGCTGGCGCAGGCACTCACCATCCCGGTGATCGCCTCGGGGGGCCTCAGCGACATCGCCGACATCGAGCGCCTGTGCGCCGTCGAAGGCGAGGGCATCGAGGGTGTGATCTGCGGTCGGGCGATCTACACCGGCGACCTCGACTTCGCCGCGGCGCAGGCGCGGGCCGACGCGCTGAACGGCGACGCCTGAGCGGCGCCCCCGCATGCTCGCCAAGCGCATCATCCCCTGCCTCGACGTCACCGGCGGCCGCGTCGTCAAGGGCGTCAACTTCGTCGAGTTGCGTGATGCCGGCGACCCGGTGGAGATCGCCGCGCGCTACAACGAGCAGGGCGCCGACGAACTGACCTTCCTCGACATCACCGCCACCAGCGACGGGCGCGACCTCATCCTGCCCATCATCGAGGCGGTGGCCTCGCAGGTCTTCATCCCGCTCACCGTCGGCGGCGGAGTGCGCAGCGTCGAGGACGTGCGCCGCCTGCTCAATGCCGGGGCCGACAAGGTGAGTTTCAACTCGGCGGCGGTCGCGAACCCGCAGCTGATCCGTGACGCCTCCGACAAGTACGGCGCGCAGTGCATCGTGGTCGCCATCGATGCCAAGGCCCGGGTGGGCGGCGAGGGCTGGGAGGTCTACACGCACGGCGGACGCAGGAACACCGGCCTCGATGCAGTGGCCTGGGCGCAGCAGATGGCCGAGTTCGGCGCCGGCGAGATCCTGCTGACCAGCATGGACCGCGACGGCACGCAGATCGGCTTCAACCTGCCGCTGACGCGCGCGGTCAGCGACGCGGTGCCGGTGCCGGTGATCGCCTCGGGCGGCGTCGGCGCGCTGGAGCACCTCGCCGAGGGCATCCAGGTCGGTGGCGCCGATGCGGTGCTGGCCGCCAGCATCTTCCACTACGGCACGTTCACCGTCGGCCAGGCCAAGGCCTTGATGGCCGAGCACGGCATCCCCGTCAGGATGTAATCCACCCCCGTTGCGTGTGTGGCCCATCCCCGTTGCGGCTGCGCCGCTCCCCCTCGAGGGGGCGACGCTAGTGGACCGGCGGAGCCGGATCCACGGCGTCCACTCGGTGGATCGTTGTTTGCCGATGGCGCCGTTCGGGAGGGGATTGCCCTGACTCGCTAAACTGCCGGGCATGACTTGGCTCGATGACATTCGCTGGGACCGCGACGGCCTGCTGCCGGTGATCGCGCAGGAAGCCGCCACCGGCGACGTGCTGATGTTCGCGTGGATGAACCGCGAGGCGCTGGCGCGCACGGCCGAACTGGGCGAGGCGGTGTACTGGAGCCGCTCGCGCGGCAGGCTGTGGCACAAGGGCGAGGAGTCGGGCCACATCCAGAAGGTGCGCGACATGCGGCTGGACTGCGACAACGACGTGCTGCTGCTGAAGGTCGAACAGCTCGGCCATGAGCCCTCGATCGCCTGCCACACCGGTCGCCACAGCTGCTTCTATCAACGGTATGAGAGCGGCGCCTGGCACGCGGTCGAGCTGGTGCTGAAGGACCCGGAGCACATCTACAGATGAGTGGCGACGACACCCTGGCCCGTCTGGCGGCCGTGATCGAATCGCGCCGCGGCGGCGACCCCGAGGCGAGCTACGTCGCGCGGCTGTTCCACAAGGGCACCGATGCGATCCTCAAGAAAGTGGGCGAGGAAGCGACCGAGTTCGTGATGGCGGCCAAGGACGGCGACCGCCCGAAGATCGTCGCCGAGGCGGCAGACCTGTGGTTCCACGCCATGGTGGCGCTGGCGCATTTCGGCCTCACGCCGGCCCAGGTGCTGGCCGAGCTCGAGCGCCGCGAGGGCCAGTCGGGTCTCGAGGAGTTCGCATTGCGCAAGGTCAGGGGCCGCGAGGCCGAGTCCACGAAGGAGAGCGGCCCATGAGCACGGTGATCGACAGCGACGAGCGCGAGCGCTCCCTGAAGACGGTCGGCACCGTCAGCTACCTGTTGCACCTGATCGTCGCGGTCGGTGCGGTGCTGCCCGGCGTGCAGGCCAGCGTGGCGCTGCTGATCGTGGCCTTCATCATCGACATGGTGAAGAAGGACGAGGCCGCGGGCACCTGGCAGGCCTCGCACTTCAGCTGGCGCATCCGGTCCGTGCTGTGGGCCGGGGGCCTGTACATCCTCACCTCCTGGCTGTGGCTGCTGTTCTTCATCCCGGGCTGGATCGCCTGGGGGCTGATCTCCATCTGGTTCCTCTACCGCATCGTGCGCGGCTGGCTGAATCTCAACGGCAACCAGCCGATGCCGTCCTGACCACTTTCTGCGCCGTCCCCCATGAGCGACCACGATCCGAACTGCATCTTCTGCAAGATCATTGCCGGGCAGATCCCGTCCCGCAAGGCCTACGAGGACGAGCACCTGCTGTCCTTCCACGACATCAACCCCTGGGCGCCGGTGCATGTGCTGGTGATCCCCAAGCGCCACATCGCGACACTCGCCGACATCGGCCCCGGTGACCAGGAGCTGATGGGGCGCATGCTGGCGCTGGCCCCGCGGCTGATGCGTGAACTGGGCGTCGACAACGGCTTCCGCACCCTGATCAACACCGGCAAGGACGGCATGCAGGAGGTCTACCACCTGCACATGCACGTGATCGGCGGCCCCCGCCCCTGGGCCAAGGGGTGAACCTCGGCCCGCTTTGCGGGTCTGTCATGCGGGGCTGGCCTAAAATCTGCGGCTGCCCTTACCGGGTCTTCAGGAGAACGACATGGGTTCCTTCAGCATTTGGCACTGGTTGATCGTGCTGTTGATCGTCGTGCTGGTGTTCGGCACGAAGAAGCTCAAGAACATCGGCAGCGACCTCGGCGGTGCCGTGAAGGGCTTCAAGGACGGCGTGCGCGACGGCTCGACCGCGCCGGCCGATCCGGCGCAGCAGGTCACCGCGAACAAGAGCGCCGACGCGAACACCGTCGACGTCGAGGCGAAGCAGAAGTCCTGAGTGGTCGGAGCGGCGCACGCATGATCGACTTCGGCTTCGACAAGATCGCACTGATCGGCGCGGTGGCGCTGATCGTGATCGGTCCCGAACGCCTGCCGAAGGTCGCGCGCACCGTCGGCCACCTGATGGGCAAGGCCCAGCGATACGTGGCCGACGTCAAGGCCGAGGTCAATCGCTCCATCGAGCTCGAAGAGCTCAAGAAGATGAAGACCGACTTCGAGGACGCTGCGCGCAACGTCGAGCAATCGGTGTCCAGCGAAGTGAACAGGACGAGCAGCGAGATGAACCAGGCCTGGGAGTCGTTGTCGTCATCCGACGGCAACGGAGGCAGCAGCGGCAGCGCGGCGGCCGACAGCTATCACGCTGGTGAGCCGCTGAGCGAGCCGCCGCCGGCCTACACGCACCCGCGCAAGAACTGGCGGCTCAAGCGCGGCGCCATGCCTCAGTGGTACAAGCAGCGGCACGGCGTGCGGGCCAAGGCCCAGTCGGGTGCCGCCCGTGTGGCGCGCTTCAGGCCGCCGCGCCCGCTATAGCCCGTGGGCGCCCCCGACTCCCGCGACGAGCTCGAAGGCAGCGAGCAGCCTTTCGTCGCGCACCTGATCGAACTGCGCGACCGGCTGATCCGCGCGGTGCTGGCGATCGTTGTCTGCTTCGGTGCTCTGGCGCTCTGGCCCGGCCCGTCGGCGCTCTACGACCTGCTGGCCGCGCCGCTGGTGGCGCACCTGCCGGCCGGCACGACGCTGATCGCGACCAACGTGATCTCGCCGTTCCTGGTGCCGCTGAAGATCACGCTGATGGCGGCCTTCATGCTCGCGCTGCCGGTGGTGCTGTACCAGGTGTGGGCCTTCGTCGCGCCCGGTCTCTACACGCACGAGAAGAAGCTGGTGATGCCGCTGGTGGTGTCGAGCACGCTGCTGTTCCTGCTGGGCGTGGCGTTCTGCTACTTCTTCGTGTTCGGGCAGGTGTTCAAGTTCATCCAGAGCTTTGCGCCGAAGAGCATCACCGCGGCGCCGGACATCGAGGCCTATCTCGGCTTCGTGCTGAGCATGTTCATCGCCTTCGGCGCGGCGTTCGAGGTGCCGGTGGTGGTGGTGGTGCTGGCGCGCATGGGCATCGTGTCGATCGAGAAGCTGAAGGGCTTCCGCGCCTACTTCATCGTCGTCGCCTTCATCATCGCGGCGATCGTCACGCCGCCCGACGTGATCTCGCAGCTCGCGCTCGCGATCCCGATGTGCATCCTCTACGAGATCGGGATCTGGGCCGCCAAGGTGTTCATCAAGCACACCCAGGCGCCCGATGCGGCGGCCGAGGACGGCGCCGTCTAGGGTTCGCGCTGCTGCCGCGGTGCCTTCGGCCGCTGCGCGACGATGACGTCGAGCGTCACTTCGCTGTCGCCCCGTTGCACCACGAGCCGGGCCTTCGAGCGCGGCTTGAGGGAGGCCACGACGTTGAGCAGCTGCGAGGTGTTGCCGACCGGCGAGTCGGCCACCTTCACCACCACGTCGCCGGGCCGCAGGCCGCCGTCGCTGGCCGGGCCGCCCTGCAGCACGCCGGTGATCAGCACGCCCTGCGACACCTTGAGGTTGAAGGTCTCGGCGATCTCGGGCGTGAGGTCGCGTGGCTCCACGCCGATCCAGCCGCGCGTGACCTGGCCGTCCCGGATCAGGCCCTCCATCACCTGGCGGGCCGTGGACACCGGGATCGCGAAGCCGATGCCGAGGCTGCCGCCCGAGCGCGAGTAGATCGCTGTGTTGATCCCCATCAGGTTGCCGGCGGCGTCGATCAGCGCCCCGCCGGAATTGCCGGGGTTGATGGCCGCGTCGGTCTGGATGAAGTTCTCGAAGGTGTTGATGCCGAGCTGGTTGCGGCCGAGCGCCGACACGATGCCGGAGGTGACCGTCTGGCCGACGCCGAAGGGGTTGCCGATCGCCAGCACCACGTCGCCGACCTGCAGTGCGTCGGAGTCCCCGAAGCTCACCGACGGCAGCTTGTCGAGCTTGATGCGCAGCACCGCGAGGTCGGCCTCGGGGTCGGTGCCGATCACCTCGGCCTTGGTGCGCCGCCCGTCGGACAGCACGACCTCGATGTCGTCCATGCGCTCGACCACGTGGTTGTTGGTCAGCACATAGCCTTCGGGCGAAACGATGACGCCCGAGCCCACGCCGCTCTGCGCCTGCGAGTCGGGATCACCGAAGAAATAGCGGAACCAGGGATCGGCGGCGCGCGGATCGCGCGCGGTCGGTGTCTTGCTCGTGATGACGCTCACCACCGCCGGCGCCGCGCGCTTGGCCGCGGCGGCGTAGCTGCTGCCGCCGGCTGCGGCGGGTGCCAGCGTGATCTGAGGGGCCGGGTTGGACGACGACCCCACCGCAGTCGACAGCGGCCTGTTCTGCACCCATTCGGGCTTGAGCGTGGCCACGACGAACCACATCGCCAGGGCGACCGTCACGGCTTGGGAGAAAATCAACCAGGTCTTGCGCATGGGAGAGAAGAATTGACGAGCCGTGAAGAGCTGGAAAACTACCTGTCCACGCTGCTCGAACTCGAGCGGTTCAAGGATTATGGGCCGAACGGTTTGCAGGTCGAGGGCAAGCCGGAGATCCGCAAGATCGTCTCCGGCGTCACCGCCAGCCTGGCCTTCATCGAGGCAGCGGCCGCGGCCGGGGCCGATGCGGTGCTGGTGCACCACGGGCTGTTCTGGCGCGGTCAGGACGGCCGGCTCAACGGCTGGCTGAAGAAGCGGGTGGCAGCCTTGCTGGGCCCGGACATCAACCTGTTCGCCTACCACCTGCCGCTCGACGCCCATCCGGAGCACGGCAACAACGCCCAGCTCGGGGCCAAGCTCAAGTTCGTCAGCGAAGGCCGCTTCGGCGAGCAGCAGCTCGGCTTCGTCGGCCGGCCGCCCCAGCCGCTGACCGGCGCGGCGCTGTCGGCGCTGGTCCAGTTCCGGCTCGGGCGCGCGCCGACCGTGGTCGAGGGCGATGGCCGGCCGATCCGCCGCGTGGCCTGGTGCACCGGCGGTGCTCAGGGCCATTTCGAGGCGGCGATCGCGGCCGGTGCCGATGCCTACCTGACCGGCGAGATCTCCGAGCCGCAGGCCCACATCGCGCGCGAGACCGGTGTGGCGTTCTATGCCTGCGGCCACCATGCGACCGAGCGCTTCGGTGCCCCCGCGCTCGGTGCCCACGTGGCGCAGCTGTTCGACCTCGAGCACGAGTTCATCGACATCGACAACCCGGCGTGAGCCCGTCCCGCATGCAGCTGCCGCTGGCGATCACGATGGGCGATGCCTGCGGCATCGGCCCGGAGATCATCGCGTCGGCCTTCCTGCGCGATGCGCTGCCGGGTGGCTTCGCGGTTGGCGATGTCGAGGTGCTGCGGCGCGCCGCGGCCCTGGTCTCGGCGTCGGACCACGCCCTGCTGCCGGTGGCCCGGATCGAGCGTCCGGCCGACGTGGCCGGCGTGCCGCCGCGCTGCCTGCCGGTGCTGGTGCCGCCGGGGCTGCCGGCCGGCCTGGCGGCGCGACCCTTCGGCCGCGTCGACGCTGCGGCGGGTGCGGCCGCCGCGGTCTGCATCCGGCACGCCGTGGCGCTGGCGCAGGCCGGCGAGGTGGCGGCGATCGTCACCGCGCCGATCCACAAGGAGGCGCTGGCCGCCGCCGGCGAGCCCTACCCGGGGCACACCGAGCTGCTGCAGGCCGAGGCCGGCGCCGGGCCGGTGCGCATGATGCTCGCGAACGACGAACTCAAGACCGTGCTGGTCAGCATCCACGTCTCGCTGCGCCGGGCGATCGACGCCGTGAGCACGGCGTCGGTGCTCGAGACGCTGCGCATCGCGCACGCCGCAGCGCGGCGCTGGGGCCAGGCCGCGCCGCGCATCGCCGTGGCCGGACTCAACCCGCACGCGGGCGAGGGTGGCCTGTTCGGCGACGAGGAACTGCGCGTCATCGCGCCGGCCATCGAGGCGGCGTGCCGCGAGGGCATCGACGCGCGCGGGCCGTTCGCACCCGACACCGTGTTCATGCGCGCCCGCCACACGGTCGACCACCCGGGCGAGTTCGACATCGTGGTGGCGATGTACCACGACCAAGGGCTGATCCCGGTGAAGTACCTCGGGGTCGAGCGCGGCGTCAACGTGACGCTGGGACTGCCCTTCGTGCGCACCAGCCCCGATCACGGCACCGCGTTCGATCGGGTCGGCAGTGGCCGCGCCGACCCGTCCAGCCTGATCGCCGCCGGCCAGATGGCGCGCCGCCTCGCGGCTGGCTGACCGCCGGGCGCCTCAGAGACGGCTGCTGGTCGCCGTGCTGCGCGGGGCCGCACCGCCCAGCTGCGCCAGCTGCTTGCGGGCACGCGCCGTCGCGCGCTCGATCAGCTCGGCCTGTTCGAAGGCGCGGAAGCGCTCGGTGTCGCACATGCGGGTGAGCATGCGCGAGGTCATCGAGATCGTCTTCTGGTGGGCCTTGCCGTGGGTGAACACGAAGAAGGCCCGGCCCGGGCTGATCCAGTTCAGGCGCACGCGCTGCCAGCGGCCCTCCACGTGCATGCGGTAGGCGATGCCGGTCTGCAGGTGGTGGATCAGCTGCGGGCCGTGCGTCGGCTCGGCGGGCTCGGGCGCCAGGGCCTCCAGCACCACATCGACCTCGCCGGCCTCCGCCTCGGCGGACGGACCGCCCTCGCCGAGGTCGATGTCCACCTGGCCGTCCCAGTCGACTGCGTTCTCGTCGACCAGGCCGATCTTCTCGGCCTCCTCGGCCGAGAAGGTCAGCGGCGCGGCATGTTCCTGCGGCGGCGGCAGTTCGGCATGCGCGCTCGGCGCGAGCTCGTCGGCGGTGGGGATCGAGACCTTCTCGACCTGGTCGAGGTAGTGCTTGAGCTGGCGCTGCTCGAAGTCTGTCGGCGGCGCGGTCTTCAGCGACGCGGCGTGCTCGGGCAGCAGCTTGCCGAAGAAGTCCTTCTTGGCGGGCTCCGGCCAGCGGATCAGCTCCAGGCCCTCGTTGAGGTCCTTCATCAGCTGCGGCAGTGCCATCAGGAAATGCTTGCGCAGCTGCGGCTCGCCCTTGGGCTGCACGCTGAGCGCCAGCTCGCGCGCTGCGCGGTTGGCGCGCTGCGCCAGCTCTGGCGAACCGAACGGGCCGGCCGCCTGCACCTGCACCTGGCTCCACACCTGCGCTAGGAAGTCGCGCACGAAGCCGGGCAGGGCAACCGGCTCCAGGTGCGACTTGAGCTCGCGCATGTAGCGCTGCTGGATGCGCAGCTGCGTTTCCTTGTTGTCGAGCAGCGTGGCGGCCGTCGCATGCGTGCCGACATCGCGCGCGCTCTGCTCCTGCACCAGCGCCTCGATCGCCTGCAGCTTGGACTCGTACAGGTCCATCTGGTCGAAGTCGCCCTCGACGATCTCCTGCACCAGCGCGCGCACGCGCTCGATGAAGTCCTTGCCGGGGCCCTGGTCGAGGTCCTCGTAGGCCGCCGCCAGCGAGGCGATGCGGTTCACGAAACGCCGCACCGGGTGGCGCCGCGAGCTGAAGAAGCCCACGTCCTTCAGCGCCGCGCGCAGTACCGGCAGCTGCAGCCGAGCGATCTGGCGCGCCATCTGCGGCGGCACCTTGCTGTCCGACAGCACCTGGTCGAACAGTGCGCCGACCACGTCGATCACCATGTGGTCGAGCGTGCCGGACGAGGCCCGCATCAGCTCGTCGCGGTGCTGGCGGATCACGTTCACCGCCATCAGGCCGGCCAGCGGCGTGATGCCGGAGGGCCCCGAGACGCCGGACAAGGGGCCGGGGCGCGAACTGCCGGCGGGGAGGGTGCCCCCCCGTGGGTCGGCGCCGAGGCCGGCCGTCTCGCCGGCCGTGGCGTTCACGACCACCAGGCGGCGCAGGATGTCGAGCATCTGCGCATCGTTGTTGTAGGCCGTGCCCGACGAACGCTCGGACGATGCGCCCGGGCCGGTGGCGCGGCCGCCGGCCCCCGAGCCCGATCCGCCGCCGGAGCCGCCGCTCGGCATGCCCGATCCGCCGCCGGGGCTTCCGTAGCCGCTCCCGGTGCCGCCGTAGCCGCGGCTGCCGGTGCTGCTCCCCGACCGGCTGCTGCCGAATCCGGACGGCGCGCCCGGTCCGGACGGCAGGCCCAGCGCGCCGGCCCCCGAGGCCGCCTGCAGCGCCTGGGGCAGCGCGATGCCGAACAGCGTCTGCAGCATCTGCTCGGCCTGGACCAGGTCGCGCGCCGAGGCCTGGAAGGCCGAGCCATGGAAGCCCGAGGTCTGGTAGCCGGAGTTCTCGCGCAGCACCTCGCGCGGCAGGTCGTTGCCGGGGCCCTGCACCGTCTTCACGGTCAGGCCGATCGGGCTGACGCCGCGCGCCTGCAGGTCGGCGATGATGCCGGCGTAGCAGGCCCGCATCGCCGTGGCCAGCGAGCGGCCGAACTCGGTGGCGAGCAGCCGGTGCGAGGCCGGATCGTCGTTCACGGCGTGGATCGCGCGGCGCAGCGCACGGCCGATGATCTCGGGGCGCAGCGGGTTGCGATCGGGGTCGGGTTCGCCGTGGCGCAGCAGGGCGGCCATGTAGCCGTCGAGCTCGCGCATCTCCCATTCGCACTCGTGCACGATCTGCATGCTCAGGCGCTCGGCCGAGACGCGCTCGTCCACCTCGTCGTCGCCGACCAGGCTCAGCGACTCCCACGAGGTGGTGGCCAGCGAGCGGGTCGAGCTGCGCGGCTCGGCGGCCTCGAGCACGCGGTCACGTAGGCCGGCGCTGAAGACCAGGGTGAAGTCGGGCAGCTTGCGGCGCAGGTCGAACTGCGTGCTCGCCATCAGCTGGCGGGTCGTGATGCTCGCGAACGAGGCCGACTGCGACGCGAGCGTCTCCACCAGTCGTTCGGCGGCGGCCGTGACGGTGGCCTGGATGCGCAGGCATGCCGCGTTCAATGCGGCCTGGACGTTGGGGGCGGCGTTCACAGGGTCGGCAAGGAGGCGGGCGGGCCGGTGCCCCGGCAGCGCGCCCGCAGGCGGGTCACTTCTTCAGGGCATCGCGGATCTCGCGCAACAGCACGATGTCCTCGGCGGGGGGCGCAGGCGGGGCGGCCGGTTCGTCCTTCTTCAGTCGGTTGATCTGCTTGATCATCAGGAAAATGATGAAGGCGAGGATCGCGAAGTTCAGCGCCACCGTGATGAAGTTGCCATAGGCGAAGACCGCGCCGGCCTTCTTGGCCTCCGCGAGCGGCAGTCCGGCGGCCTGCCCCGCCAGTCCGACGTAGTAATTCGAGAAGTCGAGGCCGCCGAACAGCTTGCTGACGATCGGCATGATCAGGTCGCCGACGATCGAGTCGACGATCTTGCCGAAGGCGCCGCCGATGATCACGCCAACGGCCAGGTCGATCACATTGCCCTTGACGGCAAACTCCTTGAACTCGCTGAAGAACGACATGCACAGCCTCCTGAAGGTAGTAATGATGGTCGACCGGGGTGTCCGGCGCCTGTCGTGAGCGAGTATTCCCGAGGTTTGCGGCAAGTCAAGCCGAGCTGGCGCACGGCTTGCTGGAATCTTCGATGCCGATCCGGCCTCGGAACGGTGCGGTCTGTCGATTAGAATCGATGGTTGTTCAAGAATCAAAGCGCTAGCCCAAGGAATTCCATGAGTGAGCAGCAAGTCGATCACAGCAAGCGGACCTGGCTGATCGCCTCGTCCTGCGCCGGCGCCGTCGGCGGCATCGCGACCGCGGTGCCCTTCGTCTCCACCTTCCAGCCGTCGGAGCGCGCCCGCGCCGCCGGCGCGGCGGTGGAGGCCGACATCAGCGCGCTCAAGCCGGGCGAGAAGATGACGGTCGAGTGGCGCGGCAAGCCGGTCTGGATCCTGCGCCGCACGCCGGAACAGCTGGAGTCGCTGAAGAAGACAGACGCGCTGGTGGCCGACCCGAAGTCCGAGCGCAAGCCGGCCGAGGTCACGCCGATGGAGACCACCCGCAACGAGTGGCGCTCGATCAAGCCGGAGATCCTGGTCGTCGTCGGCATCTGCTCGCATCTGGGCTGTTCGCCGTCGGATCGCCTGGTGGCCGGTCCGCAACCCTCGCTGCCGGACGACTGGCAGGGTGGTTTCCTCTGCCCCTGTCACGGCTCGACCTTCGACATGGCCGGGCGGGTGTTCAAGAACAAGCCGGCGCCGGACAACCTCGAGGTGCCCCCCTACACCTTCCTGACCGACAGCAAGCTGCTGATCGGCGAGGCCAAGGCCTGAGCAGCACGAGGACACCATGGCCGAATTCAAGACCGCCCCTGCCGACGCGCCCGTGGCGCAGAAGCTGATGACCTGGGTCGACAACCGCTTCCCGGCGACCAAGCTCTACAAAGAGCATCTTTCCGAGTACTACGCGCCGAAGAACTTCAACTTCTGGTACTTCTTCGGTTCGCTGGCGATGCTGGTGCTGGTGATCCAGATCGTCACCGGCATCTTCCTGGTGATGAACTACAAGCCCGACGCCAGCCTGGCCTTCGCGTCGGTCGAGTACATCATGCGCGACGTGCCCTGGGGCTGGCTGGTGCGCTACATGCACTCCACCGGTGCCTCGGCCTTCTTCGTCGTGGTCTACCTGCACATGTTCCGCGGCCTCATGTACGGCAGCTACCGCAAGCCGCGCGAGCTGGTGTGGATCTTCGGCTGCGCGATCTTCCTGTGCCTGATGGCCGAGGCCTTCATGGGCTACCTGCTGCCCTGGGGCCAGATGTCGTACTGGGGCGCCCAGGTGATCGTCAACCTGTTCGCCGCCGTGCCCTTCGTCGGCCCGGACCTGGCGCTGCTGATCCGCGGCGACTACGTGGTGAGCGACGCCACGCTGAATCGCTTCTTCAGCTTCCACGTCATCGCGGTGCCGCTGGTGCTGCTGGGCCTGGTGGCCGCGCACATCATCGCGCTGCACGAGGTCGGCTCGAACAACCCCGACGGCGTGGAGATCAAGCAGAAGAAGTGGCCGAACGGCACGCCGATGGACGGCATCCCCTTCCATCCGTACTACACGGTGCACGACATCCTGGGCGTCAGCGTGTTCCTGATGATCTTCAGCGCGATCATCTTCTTCGCGCCCGAGTTCGGCGGCTACTTCCTCGAGTACAACAACTTCATCCCGGCCGACCCCCTGAAGACCCCGGCGCACATCGCCCCGGTGTGGTACTTCACGCCCTACTACTCGATGCTGCGCGCGACCACCGACTTCATGGTCAACGTGCTCGCGGTGCTGATCGCCGCCGGCGCGGTGCTGGCGGTGCTCAAGGGCAAGTTCGGCGGCGGCGCGAAGATCGCCGTGCTGGTCGGCGGGCTCGTCGCGATCGCGCTGCTGAAGACCTTCGACGCCAAGTTCTGGGGCGTGGTCGTGATGGGCGGTGCGGTCGTGATCCTGTTCTTCCTGCCCTGGCTGGACCACAGCCCGGTCAAGTCGATCCGCTACCGCCCGGACTGGCACAAGTACGTCTACGGCCTGTTCGTGCTGTTCTTCTTCGTCCTCGGCTACCTGGGCATCCAGGCGCCGACCGACATCGGCACGCTGGTTTCGCAGATCGGCACGCTGTTCTACTTCGGCTTCTTCCTGCTGATGCCGTGGTGGAGCCAACTCGGCACGTTCAAGCCGGTGCCCGATCGCGTGACCTTCGCCGCCCACTGAGCCTGCAGGAGCCCGAGAACATGAAGAAGCTGATCGCCCTGCTGCTGGCCGCATGTGCCTTTGCCGGCACGGCCCGCGCGTCCGAAGGCGGCATCGCCTGGGACAAGTTCCCCCAGAACAAGATGACCGACGTGGCGTCGCTGCAGCATGGCGCCAAGCTGTTCGTCAACTACTGCCTCAACTGCCACTCGGCCGCCTACATGCGCTACAACCGGCTGCAGGAGATCGGCCTGAGCGAAGCGCAGATCAAGGGCAACCTGCTGTTCGCGACCGACAAGGTCGGCGAGACGATGAAGGTCGCACTCGATCCCAAGCACGCCAAGGAATGGTTCGGCGGCGTGCCGCCCGATCTGACCGTGATCGCGCGGTCGCGGGCCGGTGCGGGTGGATCGGGTGCCGACTACCTGTACACCTACCTGCGCAGCTACTACCGCGACGACACCAAGGCCACCGGCTGGAACAACATGGTCTTCCCGAGCGTCGGCATGCCGCACGTGCTGTGGGAACTGCAGGGACAGCGGACCGCGAAGTTCGTCGAGGAAGCCGATCCGCACGACGCCAGCAAGAAGCTGCACCGCTTCGCCGGCTACGAGCAGCTGACCCCGGGCACGCTGAGCCCGCTGGCCTACGACGACGCCGTCGGCGACCTGGTGGCCTACCTGCAATGGATGGGTGAGCCGGCGCAGAACCAGCGCAAGCGACTCGGCGTGTGGGTGCTGCTGTTCCTCGGCGTGTTCACCATCATCGCCTGGCGGCTGAATGCGGCCTACTGGAAAGATGTGAAGTAAGTGACCCGCAGGCCGGGGCGCAGCAGGCGCCCACCGGTCTGAGACGGCGTGAGCGGAGCGGGATGCATGCATCCGCTCCGCTTGCGTTTTTTCTGATGGCCCCCGAAGAACCTAGGAGCCCGCCGCCATGATGGTGCTTTACTCCGGAACGACCGACCCCTACTCGCACCGCTGCCGTTTCGTGCTGTTCGAGAAGGGCATGGATTTCGAGATCCGCGATGTCGACCTGTTCGCGAAACCCGAAGACATCGCGCTGATGAACCCGTACAACGAGGTGCCCATCCTCGTCGAACGCGACCTCATCCTGTACGAGTCGCACATCATCAACGAGTACATCGACGAGCGCTTCCCGCACCCGCAGCTGATGCCGGGCGACCCGGTGGCGCGTGCGCGCGTGCGGCTGTTCCTGTTCAATTTCGAGAAGGAACTGTTCGCGCACGTGAACCTGCTCGAAGGCCGCAGCGGCGTGAAGGCCACCGACAAGCAGCTCGAGAAGGCGCGCAGCCAGATCCGCGATCGCCTCACGCAGCTCGCGCCGATCTTCCTGAAGAACAAGTACATGCTCGGCGACGACTTCTCGATGCTCGACGTCGCGATCGCGCCGCTGCTGTGGCGCCTGGACTACTACGCGATCGACCTGTCGAAGAACGCGCTGCCGCTGCTGAAGTACGCCGAGCGCATCTTCTCGCGCCCGGCCTACATCGAGGCGCTGACGCCGTCCGAGAAGGTGATGCGCAAGTAGGTCGCGCGGCAGGCAGGAGCGCCACGATGACGATCCCCGTCACGCCGGACACGCAGGGCGCCTCGACGCGCCCCTACCTGATCCGCGCGCTGCACGACTGGTGCACCGACAACGGCTTCACGCCCTATCTCGCGGTGTACGTGGACGGCTCGGTGCAGGTACCGGCCGAGTACGTCAAGAACAACGAGATCGTGCTGAACGCCAGCTTCGAGGCCACCAGCAGCCTGCAGCTCGGCAACGACTTCATCAGCTTCAAGGCGCGCTTCGGCGGCACCGCCCGCGAGATCGTCGTGCCGATCGACCACGTGATCGCCATCTACGCGCGCGAGAACGGGCAGGGCATGGCCTTTCCCGCGCCGCCGGTTGGCGCAGAGCCCCCGCCCGCCGAGGGCAACAGCAGTGCTGCGGAGGCCGCGGCCGCGCCCCGCGGCCTCCGGCTGGCCGAGACGCCGGCCGCCGATCCGTCGCCCGGGGACGAGGGCGCACGCGCGGCCGACGAAGACGAGCCCACGCCGCCCGAGCCGCCCGGTAGCGGCCGTCCCTCGCTCAAGCGCGTCAAGTAAACGTAGCGCCGGCCGCCGACGGCGGCGCAGTGCGCGCCGCCCGGGCACCCCTCCTACAATCCCCACGGCACGCCGGCTTAGCTCAGTTGGTAGAGCACCCGCCTTGTAAGCGGAAGGTCTTCGGTTCGATTCCGAAAGCCGGCACCATTTGAATCGATGTTCGCGCACAAGCGGCAAATTGTGTTTGTGCGATCTCGGGTTGAGCACTAGGGAAGCACTGATTTATCCGTGCAGGCCACGATGGCGTGCGGCGAATTCAGCGGCGATGATGCTGCCATGAAGCAGACGAGTTTTGCCACTGCCGAGTACGCCGGCAAGAAGCGCCAGACGCGCCGGGAGCGCTTCCTGGCCGAGATGAACGTGGTGGTTCCGTGGGCGCGGCTTGAGGCGCTGATCGAGCCGCACTACCCGAAGAGCGGCAAGGTGGGCCGACCGCCGATTGGCGTGCCGCGGATGCTGCGCATGTACTTCCTGCAGCAGTGGTACACGCTGGCCGACGAGGCACTGGAAGACGCGCTGTACGACAGCCAGGCCATGCGCGAGTTCATCGGCATCGACCTTGGGCGGGAGAACGTACCCGACGCCACAACGCTGCTGAAGTTCCGCCGCCTGCTCGAGCAGCACGACTTGACGTCGGCCATCCTGGCCGAGGTCAACGCGCACCTCACCGAGCGTGGGCTGCTGATGCGCCAGGGCACGGTGGTGGACGCCACCATCATTGCCGCGCCAAGTTCGACGAAGAACGAGGACGGCAAGCGCGACCCCGAGATGCACCAGACCAAGAAGGGGAACCAGTGGCACTTCGGGATGAAGATGCACTCGGGCGTGGATGCCGAGTCGGGTCTGATCCACAGCGTGGTCTGCACCGCGGCCAACGAGGCTGACGTGGCGCACGCGCACGAACTGCTGCATGGCCAGGAGAGCCAAGTTCACGGCGACAGCGGCTACACCGGCATCCAGAGGCGAGACGAGATCACGACGGCGCAGGAAGAGGGCAGGCTGCGCCAGGACATGGATTGGCGTATCGCCATGAAGCGCGGCCAACTCAAGGCCATGCCCGAAGGGCCGGCCAAGGCGATGCACGAGTGGTTCGAACGGCGCAAGGCTCAGGTGCGGGCCATCGTCGAACACCCGTTCCACGTCATCAAGAACCTGTTCGGCTACCGCAAGGTCAGCTACCGCGGGATCTCCAAGAACGAAGCTCGCGCGAAGGCGCACGCTGCGCTGGCCAACTTGTACATCGCCCGGCGCCGATTGCTGGCCCAAGGCCTCAGTGCGTCTGCTGCATGAACGGGGGCCTGAGAGCGGCCTCGAAGTGCCGCAGAAGGGGCTCATCGGTGCCACTTCTGAGTTCACGAGTCGCCATCAACGCCCGCTGTCGGCCGAGTCGCGGTCACGAAGCGGGTTGATCAGCGCTTCCCTAGTCCTCAGCGGGCTAGGGAAGTATCGAGTCACGATGCGAACGAATGGCTCAAAGGCGACATTTTTCTGGCATCCACTCATCTTCGCGATGATGTGTATGTCCGTTGTCGTGGTCATTTTTTTTGTCGTGTACTTTGAGCGCACGAAGAATTTTCCAGACTCGGCGTGGGTTCAGGCGGGGGCGGCAGCAATCAGTCTATTCATTGTGATTGGTCTTGCGTTTTGGCAGGACCATCAACTTCGAGTGCGTGATTTCGACGAACGGAAAAGGATCGTGGATGCTGCGTTCGCACCAACGATTGCCTTGGCGGAAGTTTTGATCTACGAAGTTGCTTGCGGGGCTACCTATCTTGAGGATCCCAGTGCAGCACGTGAACGCTTTGGAGAAACCGGCCAACCGCCGGTGTTGGATGAGCTACTGAAAGACTTGAATAGTCAGTCAATTGGTGCGCTTGGTTCTATTGATGCATTCAGGGCTGCACTGTTAGTGCGCCAGAACTGCTTGTCGATGGTCAGGTGGTATCAGGTTATCGCTGGCGAATTCATGGCTAGCAGAGCTCGAGGTGATGAGAACATGTACCCCGGCCGCGCAAGATTGGAGGCGCAGCAGGGCTGCGCCGAGGCTCGAGGAGCGATTGACAAGCTAATAATTGAGCGCGATCGACTAGTTGTTTGAATCGGGGTATTGATCGGCCTGGAATTTTTGCTGATCACCTATCTGACGCGAGGAGTTCGTTTGTGCTTTTGTGAGAGCCGTTGCGTCAATCGCGGATGAAATCCAAATGTGGTACGGATTGGGTGCATTTGGATTCCGAAAGTTGGCATCACGCGACCTCTCTCTCACGCAGCGGAACGTCCGGACCGCACGCCCTCCCAGCCGATGATCGCCAGCACCACCACGGCGATCGCGCCGAACAGGTAGGCGGGCGCCAGCGCGATGACGCTGTAGACATTGCCCTCGCCGAAGACATTGGGGCCGAAGCTCAGGCCGCGATTCGGCGACAGGTTGCTGAAGAAATAGAACACCACATTGGCCCAGCCATCCGCGACCACCAGCCAGCCCAACCACACCGCCTTGCGCTCGGGGAAGTTCAGCGCCGGCAGCACCAGCGCCACCGCGATGACCATCAGGCCGTTCAGGGCCGGCCCGCCGTGCGCCCGGCGCCAGCCCTCGGCCGACCCCGGCAACTGGAAGTGGACGATATGGCCCGGCACCAGCTCGAAGCCGCCGACGAGGAACATCCAGAGGCCGATCCCGCCGAGCAGTGTGGCCAGGATCATCAGCACGCCGTGCCCGAACCATTGCTTCTGCACCGAACTCAGCATCGTCGCCTCCGGGGGTGGTCGCGGTGTGTCCGCGCGGCGATGGTGCCAGGGTGCGGGGGGGCTTGTCGACGGCGCGCTGGCAGGGTAATCCGCGGGCACGGGCAGGCGGCGACGCCCCTAAAGTGGCCACTTCATCGTTCCGGAGGAGACCCATGCAAGTGCTGCTTCACGCCCATCTACGCAAGCCCGACCGCATGTCGAACCAGGAGTTCTTCGGCGCCTGGAAGCAGGAGTCCGCGGCGGTGGCGGCCGGCGTCGCGGCCGGTGTGATCCAGAAGGTCTGGAAGGTGCCGGGGCGCTACGAGGTGGTGGCGATCGTGGAGGTGGAGTCGGTCGAACAGATCGACGCGCTGACGCACAACCTGCCGCTGTTCAAGCTCGGCTACGACTTCATGTGCGACTTCCAGTGGACGCTGCTCGGCTCCTACGAGGAATGGTCGCAGCGCCTGGAAGTGCTGGCCGCCGGGTAGCCGCGGCTCACGACACCTGCTGGTAGTACAGGTTCTGCGGGTGGCGGGCCTGGGCGAAGAAGAACCAGCGCTCGGCCACCAGCCCCGGCGCCTGCACCAGCAGCGCCAGCCACCACACGGCGGCCGGGCCACCGAGCAGGCCCCAGGCCAGCAGCAGCGACGGCAGCGCGAAGCCGAGCACCAGGAAGGCGAGCTTGGTCTGCCGCATCGCGGCCAGCCCCATGCCATGGAAGAACTCGCGGGTGTTGAACGAGCCCGCCGACATGCCCATCGACTTCTGCACCAGTTGCGGCGCGCGGATGCCGGTGGCCGACTGCAGCGTCGACTTCGGCTTCAGCGCGGCATTGCGGCGCAACGCCAGCGTGCGCGTGAACCAGGCGGCCAGCGTCGCGATCAGCGCCCAGGGCGCCACGGCGCGCAGCAGTGCGGCCTCGCCGTAGCCGGCCGCCAGCGCGCAGGCCAGCACCAGCCCCGACGACAGGCCGATCAGCGTGTAGTTCACCAGCGTCAGCGGGTGGGCCCACTCCTGGATGAAGCGCACGCAGGCGTAGATCATCGCCGTGCAGTACCAGAGCACGGCCGCGCCGACCAGCGCCGCCACCGGCAGCAGCGTCGCCCACGGCGTGACAACGCCCCATCGAAGCGCCAGCCACCACACCGCCACGATGCCGATGAAGGCAGGCAGCACGATCACCTCGCGCGACATCCACGAGGTGCGCCACATCAGCACCGCGCGCCAGGCCCGTTCGGGCCGGCCCAGGTGCAGGAAGGAGGCGCCCAGGCCGAGCAGCAGCAGCACGCCGGCCAGCAGCAGCGCCGCGCTCAGGAAGCCGACGGACGGTGCCGGGCCGAGCAGCACCGCCAAGGCGAGCGCCACCACCAGGCCCTGCGCGACGCCGGCCAGCGTGGTGAAGAAGACGATCGAGAACGCGGGGTGCATGCGTCGCCCCCGCTCAATGCGCCGTGCCGGCGGGTCCGGGCGCGCCGTCGGGCCGCTGCCCGGCCACCTCGGTGATGCGGCGCGGCAGGTACTGGTTGGCCGGCTGCGTTTCCCACTCCGGCATCAGCGCGTAGCCACCGCGTTCGCGGATCGCCCTGGACACATCGGAGTCCGGGTCCTTCACGTCACCGAACAGGCGCGCACCGGTCGGGCAGGCCATCACGCACGCCGGCCGGCGATCGGCCTTCGGCAACCGCTCGTCGTAGATGCGGTCCACGCACAGCGTGCACTTGGTCATCACCTGCCGTTCCTCGTCGAGCTCGCGTGCGCCGTAGGGGCAGGCCCAGGAGCAGTACTTGCACCCGATGCACTTGTCGTAGTCGACCAGCACGATGCCGTCTTCCTTGCGCTTGTAGCTCGCGCCGGTGGGACACACCGGAACGCAGGGCGGGTCCTCGCAGTGCAGGCAGCTCTTGGGGAAGTGCACGGTGTCGGTGCCGGGGAAGACGCCGGCCTCGTAGGTCTGCACGCGGTTGAAGAAGGTGCCGGTCGGGCTGGCCGCGTAGGCATTCTCGTCGGCCAGCGGACCGGCCGAGCCGGACGTGTTCCATTGCTTGCAGGCGGTGACGCAGGCGTGGCAGCCGACGCAGACGTTGAGATCGATCACCAGCGCCAGTTGCTTGGCCAGCGTCTCCGGCGGTTCGTCGCCGTCACCGCGGCGCGCCGAGGGCGTGTCGCTCCGCCGGGCCGGGGCCTCGGCGACGAGCTCGGACTTCATCAGGTCTTTCAGCCACTGGATCATGATGTCTTGCGCCCCGCGAAATAGGTCAGCACCCGCGACGTCGTGCCGCGCACCCCGGGGGGTGCCGGCGTCGCCTTCACCTGCGGGAAGGTCTCCGCGGGCTCCTCGGGCGCCGCCGGGCGGATGCGCACCCGCACGTCGTACCAGCCGGCCTGCCCGGTGATCGGATCGGAGTTGCTGATCGTTCCCGCGGCACCGCCCGGGCCGCGCAGCGGCAACTCCTCGGAGATCAGGTGATTGAGCAGGAAGCCCTTGCGCGACTCGTCGGCGCCGGGCGCGAGCTGCCAGGCGCCGTCGGCCTTGCCGATCGCGTTCCAGGTCCACACGGTGCCGGGCTCCACCGCCTCGCTGTAGCGCAGCATGCAGCGCAGCTTGCCCCACTGGCTCTCGACCCAGCACCAGCCGCCGTCGGCGATGCCCGCGGCCTGCGCGGTGAGCGGGTTGACCTGCAGGTAGTTGTGGCTGTGGATCTGGCGCAGCCAGGCGTTCTGCGAATCCCAGGAGTGGTACATCGCCATCGGCCGCTGCGTGATCGCGTTGAGCGGGTAGGCGGCCTCGTCGGTGGCGGCGTACTCGAGCGGCGGATACCAGAACGGCAGCGGATCGAAATAGGTCGCGATGCGTTCGCGCAGGTGCTCGGGCGGCTGGCGGCCCGGGGTCTTGCCCTGCGCCGCGAGCCGGAAGCTCTGCAGCGTGTCGGAGTACAGCGCCAGCTGCACCGGGTCGTTGCGCTGGCGCCAGCCGTGCTCCTTCGCGAAGTCGAGGTAGCCGCGGTTCCAGTTGCGCATGTACTGCATGTCCTTGGGCAGGTGGTACTGGAAGACGCAGTTGTTCTTCTCGTACATCTCCCACTGCTTCGGATTGGGTGCGCCGCGCAGGTGCTTGTCGCCGTGCTCGCCGCGCCATCCCATCAGGAAGCCGATGCCGGGCTGCGGCTCGAACTTCACCACGAAGTCCGGGTAGCCGGTGAACTTGCGCCCGCCCTCGGCGGTGGTGAAGGCCGGGAACTTGAGTCGCGAGGCCAGTTCGATCAGCACCTCCTGGAACGGCTTGCACTGGCCGGTCGGCGGCAGCACCGGCACGCGCACCGAGTCGACCGGGCCGTCGAACTCCGAGATCGGCCGGTCGAGCATGCTCATCACGTCGTGGCGCTCGAGGTAGGTGGTGTCGGGCAGCACCAGGTCGGCGAACGCCACCATCTCGCTCTGGAAGGCGTCGCACACCACGAGGAACGGGATCTTGAACTCGCCGTCGTCGGCCTTCGCATTGAGCATCTCGCGCACGGCCATGGTGTTCATGGTCGAGTTCCAGGCCATGTTGGCCATGAAGATCAGCAGCGTGTCGATGCGGTAGGGATCGCCCTTGGTGGCGTTGGTGATCACGTTGTGCATCAGGCCGTGCGCCGAGAGCGGGTGCTCCCACGAGAACGCGTGGTCGATGCGGATCGGCGAGCCGTCGGGGTTGATCGCCAGCTCGTCGGGGCTGGCCGGGAAACCCAGCGGCGCCGCGTTGAGCGGCGTGTTGGGCTTGATCATCTCCGGCGAGTTGAACGCGCGGTAGTTGGGAACGATGTGGCGCGGGTAGGGCGCCTTGTGGCGAAAACCCCCGGGCGCGTCGATCGTTCCCAGCACGCTCATCAGCACCGCCAGCGCACGCACCGTCTGGAAGCCGTTGGAGTGCGCTGCCAGGCCGCGCATCGCATGGAAGGCGACCGGGCGTGCGCTCGTGGTCGGGTGCTGCTTGCCCCAGGCGTCGGTCCAGGGAATCGGCAGCTCGAAGGCCTGCTTCAGCGCTGTCTCTCCCAGCTCGCGCGCCAGCTTGCGGATGCGCTCGGCCGGGATGCCGGTGATCTGCGACGCCCACTCCGGCGTGCAGGTGGCCACGCGCTCGCGCAGCAGCTCGAACGACGGCGCGACGCGCGTGCCGTCGGCCAGCCGGTAATGACCTTCCAGCGCCGGCTCGCAGCCCTCGGCGATGCCCTCGGGGTAGGCCGCCTTCACGCTGCCGCTGGCGAGGTCCCACACCAGCTTGTTGTGCGGGTTGCGGCCGTCGCCCGGCGGGCCCGCTGCCGGATCGAAGGCGAACAGGCCCTCGCGCTCGCCGTCCTCCAGCACCACCAGCTGCGGCGCGTTGGTGTAGCGCTGCAGGAAGGGCCGGTCGATCAGATCGGACGCGATCAGCTCGTGCAGCAGCGCCATGAACAGGGCGCCGTCGGTGCCCGGCTTGATCGGGATCCACTCGTCGGCGATCGCCGAGTAGCCGGTGCGCACCGGGTTGATCGAGATGAAGCGACCGCCCGCGCGCTTGAACTTGCTCAGCGCGATCTTCATCGGGTTGCTGTGGTGGTCCTCGGCGGTGCCGATCATCACGAACAGCCTGGCGTGGTCGAGGTCGGGGCCGCCGAACTCCCAGAACGAGCCGCCGATCGTGTAGATCATGCCGGCGGCCATGTTCACCGAGCAGAAGCCACCGTGTGCCGCGTAGTTGGGCGTACCGAACTGACGCGCGAACAGGCCGGTGAGCGCCTGCATCTGGTCGCGGCCGGTGAACAGCGCGAACTTCTTCGGGTCGGTGGAGCGGATCTTCTGCAGCCGCTCGGTGAGCATCTCGAACGCGAGGTCCCAGCTGATGGGCTCGAACTCGCCGGCGCCGCGTTCGCTGCCTTTCTTGCGCAGCAGCGGCTGCGTGAGCCGTGCCGGCGAGACCTGCTTCATGATCCCCGACGAGCCCTTGGCGCAGATCACGCCCTGGTTGATCGGGTGTGCGGGGTTGCCGTCGATGTAGCGCACCTCCGGGCCGTTCTCGCCCTGCCGCAGGTGCACGCGGATGCCGCAGCGGCACGCGCACATGTAGCAGGTGGTGCACTTGACCTCGGTGGGCGCGGCCGGCAGCGGCGGCGCGAGCGGGTCGTGGATCGGATCGCTGGAGAGGAACTTGAACACCGTCCGGTCCCGGGTTGGCTGAGGGCTGCGATCGATGGTAGTGACGTGAACTCAAAGGAAAAAGCGGAGAATATTGCTCACGATGATCGATAAATCAGATCAAAAGAAAAGGCGCCCGGCGCGCGCCGCCGTGGCGGTCGACGGCTCGCCGCCGCTGCTGCCCGCGCGGCTGCGCCTGGGGCTGCGCCAGCTCGAGGTGTTCGTGGCCACCGCACGCGAGGGCAGCACGCGCGCCGCGGCCGACCGCGTGGCGCGCTCGCAGTCGGCGGCCAGCACCGCGCTGGCCGAGCTGGAGGCGGTGGTCGGCGTGCAGCTGTTCGACCGCGTGGGCCGCCGCGTGCTGCTCAACGAGAACGGCCGTGCGCTGCTGCCGCGGGCGCAGAGCCTGCTCGACGATGCCGCCGAGCTGGAGGGGCTGTTCAGCGGCGCGCATGAGGCGCCGCTGCGCGTGGCCGCGAGCTTCACGATCGGCGAGTACCTGCTGCCCGAGCGGGTGTCGCGCTGGATGCTCACCCACCCGGCCAGTCCGGTGCAGCTGCGCATCGGCAACACCCGCGAGGTGGTGGAAGCGGTGGCGGCGTTCGACGCCGACGTCGGCTTCATCGAGGGGCCGCAGACCCACCCCGATCTGGTCGTGCACCCGTGGCTGAGCGACGAGCTCGTGATCGTCGCCGCGCCCGATCACCCGCTCGCGGGGCGGGTGGCCACGCAGCGCCAGCTCGCGCAGGCCACCTGGGTGCTGCGAGAACAGGGCTCCGGGACGCGCCAGGTCGCCGATGCCTGGCTGGTGCAGTACCTGCCGCAGGTGAAGGTGGGCATCGAACTCGGCAGCACCGAGGCCATCAAGCATGTGGTGGCGGCCGGTGGCTGGCTCGGCTGCCTGTCTCGCCACGCGGTCGCGCAGTCGCTGGCCGACGGGCAGCTGGTGGCGCTGGACACGCGCCTGCCGCTGCCGACGCGCCGCCTGTCGATGGTGCTGCGCCGCGACAAGCGGCCCGGCCGCACCACGGCCGACTTCATACGCCACTGCGGCGGCCAGGCCGGTACGGGCCGCCGCTGACAGCGGCCCGCAACTCAGCCGCGCACCGGGCTGGAGTAGCCGGAGACGAAATCCTTGGCCGCGCCGCCCTCGGGCGGGAACACGTGGCGGCGGATCTTCCCGATGTTGCCGCCGTAGGCGTGGATGCTGATCGATACCCGGTCGTCGTGGCCGTTGCGCACGCGGTGCACGTCGCCGATGCGCGGCGACACGCAGGCCACGTCGCCCGGCCGCAGGTGCTCCTCGGGGCCGCTCGGGCGCGGCGTGCCGTCGTCGGCCAGCACGTAGGCCTGGGCGCGCTCGGCGCCGCGCAGCATGCCGATCACGCCCCACACCGTGTGGTCGTGGATCGGTGTCTGCTGGCCCGGGCCCCAGACGAAACTCACCACCGAGTAGCGGTCCTGCGGGTCGGCATGCAGCAGGTACTGCTGGTAGTACTGTGGGTGCGGCTGGGCCATCGCGGGGTCGAGCCAGTCGTCGTGCGCCACCAGCGTGCGCATCAGCGCCTCGACGCGTGGCAGCAGCGCGGCCTCCGCGCCGGCGGTCTCGGTCCAGCAGGTGTCCAGGTCCTGGACGAATCGATCCAGCGGGCCGGTGCTCATGGGGTCTCCTGTCGCAAGTGGAGGCCGCGGCGGCCGATCGCCGGCCGCAGCCTGCGGCGCATTGTGGCGCCGCGACGCCGCAGAATCGAGCCTTCCCTCACCCAGACCTTCCGGAGTCCGCATGCTCTTCGCCCTGCACATGATCGACAAGCCCGCCAGCCTCGAGCTGCGCCAGCGGCTGCGCCCGGCGCACCGGGCGCACCTCGATCTGATCGCCGACCGCCTGGCGATCGCCGGTCCGCTGCTCGACGAGGGCGGCGCGATGGCCGGCAGCCTGATCGTCGCCGAGTTCGCCGACCGCGCCGCGGTCGAGGACTGGCTGGCGAACGAGCCCTTCACGGTCGGAGGGCTCTACGCGCGGGTCGACATCCGGCCGTTCCGCAACGTGTACCCGCAGCGCGCGGGGTTCGCCGAGGTCTGAAGGGCCGCCGTCGCCCGCACAGCGCCGATTCGCCGCAGGCAGAATCCGCATCCACAGCAACCGACAGCGGAGTCACCCATGAGCGCCGTCACGTTCCCGGAATTCAAGGCCGCCGCGCTGGCGCGAGGCTACGACGAGGTGATCGAGCGCAGCTGGCAGCCGCTCGTCGCGCTGGACACGCATACGCACCCGTTCTCGGTCGAGGCCCTGGTGGTCCAGGGCGAGATGTGGCTGACGGTGGACACGCAGACCCGCCACCTGCGCCCCGGTGACCGCTTCGACCTGGCGCACGACGTGCCGCACGCCGAGCGCTATGGCAGCGAGGGCGCGACCTACTGGGTGGCCCGACGCAACGCCGCTGCGGCCGCATCCTGAGCGGCGCTGCAGACGCGCCGCAACGCAGGAGCAGGGCATGGAGGGACCGGCGGACCCCGAGCGCCCGAGGCAGGCGCGCCACTGGCGGCGCGTGCTGCGCCTGACGGCCGCGCTGGTGGCGCTGTGGGCCGGCGTCACCGTGCTCTTCCCCGGTCTGGCGCAGGTCCTGCCGGACAGCGTGGCCGGCTTTCCGCTCGGCTACTGGATCGTGGCCCAGGGCGCGCTGCTGGTCTACCTGGCCATCGTCGTGGGCTATGCGCTGACGATGGAACGGCTGGACGCGCGCTTCCACGCCGACGAGCCGGCGCCGCCCGGGGAGCGCGGGCTTGGCTGATCCGGCCCGCGGCTTCGAGCGCCGGCTGCACCGCATCTACGGTCTGTTCGCGCTGGGCGTGCTGGCCTTCGTCGCGCTGGTCGGCATGGTCGATCGCGGCGGCGGCCGGCACGGCTGGGTGGGCGCCACCTTCCTGATCGCGACGATCGGCGTCTATGCCGTCATCGGCCTGCTGTGCCGCACCACCGACGAGACCGAGTACTTCGTCGCCGGCCGGCGCGTGCCGGCGATGTACAACGGCATGGCCACCGCGGCCGACTGGATGTCGGCCGCCTCCTTCATCGGAACCGCCGGCGTGCTCTACCTGCAGGGCTTCGCCGGCCTCGCCTACATCCTGGGCTGGACCGGCGGCTACTGCCTGGTCGCGGTGCTGCTGGCCCCCTACCTGCGCCGTTTCGGGCAGTTCACCATCCCCGATTTCCTCGGCGCCCGCTACGGCGGCTCGCTGCCGCGCCTGGTCGGCGCGGCAGCGGCGGTGCTGGTGTCCTTCGTCTACCTGGTGGTGCAGATCTACGGCGTGGGCCTGGTCACCTCGCACCTGGCCGGCTTCAGCTTCGAGATCGGCGTGTTCGTCGGCCTCGGGGGCGTGCTGGTGTGCTCCTTCCTCGGCGGCATGCGGGCGGTCACCTGGACCCAGGTCGCGCAGTACATCGTGCTGATCGTGGCCTACCTGGTGCCGACGGTGTGGCTGTCGGTCAAGCAGACCGGCAACCCGGTCGCGCCGTTCGCCTACGGGGCGCAGTTGCAGCAGGTGAGCGAGCGCGAGCGCCAGCTCGTCGCCGACCCGCGCGAGCGCGAGGTGATGGCGCGCTATGCGCAGCGCGCCGCCCAGGCCGACGCCAAGCTCGGCAATGTGCGGGCCAGCATGGAAGAAGACGACCGCCAGCTGTCGGCGCAGATCGCGCAGTTGCGCGCCGAGGCCGCGCCGCTGGCCCAGATCCAGCAGCTGCGGCGGATGCAGGCCACGCTGCCGCGCAACGAGGAAGACGCTCGCGAGAGCTATGTGAAGGCACGCGACGAGGCCGCTGCCCGGGCCCGGCCGCTGGGCGGGCTGCCGCCGCATGCCGGGCCGGTGCGCACCGTGGCCGACGGCACGGATGCGCCGCCCGGCAGCGCCGATGCGACGGAGAGCTCGGCCCGGCGCAACTTCCTCGCGCTGGTGCTGTGCCTGATGGTCGGCACCGCCGCGATGCCGCACGTGCTGATGCGCTGCTACACCACGCCGTCGGTGCGCGCCGCGCGGCGCTCGGTGGGCTGGGCGCTGTTCTTCATCCTGCTGCTCTACCTGATGGCACCCGCGCTCGCGGTGTTCGTGAAGCACGAGGTGCTGACGCACGTGGTGGGCCTTCGGTTCAGCGAGCTGCCGGGCTGGCTGCTGCGCTGGTCGCGGTTGAGCGGCTCGCTGGTGTCCGTGGAGGACGTCAACGGCGACGGACTGCTGCAGTTCGGCGAGCTCAAGTTGAGCAGCGACATGATCGTGCTGGCCGCCCCGGAGATCGGCGGGCTGCCGAGCGTCGTGACCTACCTCGTCGCGGCCGGCGGCCTGGCCGCGGCGCTGTCCACCGCCGATGGCCTGCTGCTCACGATCTCCAACTCGCTGTCGCGCGACGTGTACTACCAGTCGGTCAACCCGCAGATCAGCCCGGCGCGCCGCGTGCTGATGGCGAAGATGGTGGTGCTGCTGGTCGCGCTGCTGGCGGCCTATGTCGCGTCGCTGCACATCGCCCAGGTGGTGCCACTGGTCGCGGCGGCGTTCTCGCTGGCGGCCGCGGCCTTCTTCCCGGCGCTGGCGCTGGGCATCTTCTGGCCGCGCGCCAACGGCATCGGCGCCTCGTCCGGCATGCTGGCCGGCCTGGGCCTGTGCGTCTACTACATGGCGGTCAACTTCGAGATGGGGCGCGCGCTGTTCGGGCTGGGCCCGCCCTCGGTCGCGACCCGCTGGTTCGACATCCATCCGGTCGCGGCGGCCGTGTTCGCGGTGCCGTTCGGGCTGGCGGTGGCGGTGGTCGTGAGCCTGCTGACGAAACCGCCCGACGCCGAGCGGATGCGCTGGCTCAGGAACCTGCACACGCCCCAGCCCGGCGAGCGCTGAGGCCGCGACCGACCCGCCTCGCCGCTCAGCTGCCGACCGCGGCCTGCCCAGGCGCGACCGTGCCCACCACCCCGGCCGGCGCGTCCCACGCGCCGCCCAGGGCGCGCACCAGGCCCACCGTCGCCTGGTACTGCGCCGAACGCACCTGCAGCGCCTGCCGGCGGTTGGCGAGTTCGCTGCGCTGCGCGTCCAGCAGGTCGAGCTGGCTCACCAGGCCGTTGCGGTAGCGCGAGCTCGACAGCACCGTCGCACGGCTCGCGGCCGCGACCGCGCGGGCCTGCGCGCTGTCCTGATCGGCCAGGTAGCGCAGCGCCGACAGCTGGTCCTCGACATCGCGGAACGCCACCAGCACCTGCTCGCGGTAGCCGGCCAGCGCAGCGTCGAGCTCGGCGCTCGCGTTCTGCACGCCGGCCTCGCGCCGGCCGCCGTCGAACAGCGGCAGCGACAGCAGCGCGCCGATGCCCCAGGAGCGCGCCGACCACTGGAACAGGTCGCCCAGCTCCGGCGATGCGACGCCGCCCGAGGCGGTGAGCGAGAGGTTCGGGAACCAGGCCGCCTTCGCGACACCGACGCGCGCCTGCGCGGCCAGCATCGCCTGCTGCGCGGCCGACACGTCGGGACGCCGTGCCAGCAGCGTGCTCGGCACGCCGGCCGGGATGACCGGCAGCGCGCTGCGCCAGTCCGCGATGTCCACGTGGAAGTCGGATGCCGCTGCGCCCACCAGCACTGCCAGCGCGTGCTCCAGTTCCGCGCGGCGGCGGTCGAGCGCCAGCGCCTCCGACTCGGTCGACGCCACCTGGGTGCGCACCCGTGCCACGTCGAGCTCGGCGATGTCGCCGGCGTTGAAACGACGCTCGATCAGGCTCAGCGTGTCGCGGTAGGCGGTGACGGTGTCGCGCACCAGTGCGCTTTCCTCGTCGAGGGCGCGCAGCGCGAGGTAGGTCTGCGCCACGTCGGCCTGCACCAGCAGGCGGGTGCTCTGCAGCAGCGCCTCGCGCGACCGCGCGTCCAGCGCGGCGGCACGGCTGGCGCCAGCGAGGCGGCCGAACAGGTCGACCTCGTAGCCGAGGGTGGCGCCAGTGCTGATCAGCGTGCCCGGCCGTGGGCCGGCGCCGGCCTCGGTACCGCGCGTGACGCCGGCACCGACACCGACCTGCGGCGCACGGTCGGCGTCGGCCGCGCGCACCAGCGCGCGCGCCTGGGCGAGCCGCGCCGCAGCGGTCTGGATGCTGTTGTTGGCCTGGCCGGCGCGCTCCACCAGCTCGTCGAGCGTGGGGTCGGCGAAGGCCTTCCACCACGTGCCGCGCGGCTGCGCGTCAGCCGGGGCGGCCGTGGTCCAGCGGCCGTCGCCTTCCTTGAAGGCCACCGGTGCGACCGGCAGCGCCGCGGGGTCGATGGCGGGGGCGGTGGCGCAGCCCGCCAGCACCAGCGCTGCGAACAGCGGGGCCAGCACGGCCCGAGGCAGCCGCGGCAGGCGGCCGGCGAGGGAGGGCAAAGGAGGAGAAGGAAGCTTCATGACGTTCTCTGCTCGGAAGGAAGTGCAGCGGTCCGCTGCTTCAGTCGTGGTGGGCCACCGGCGCGGCCGGCAGCGGCTTCAGGCTCGCGCCACCGGTGCCGGGGGTGCCGGCAAAGGCCTCGGCGTGCGGCACCTCGCCGTGCTGCGTCAGCGGGCGGTTGCCGGCCAGGCGGCGCAGCAGCACATAGAACACCGGCGTGAGGAAGAGGCCGAAGGCGGTCACCCCGATCATCCCGGCGAACACCGCGACGCCCATCGCCTGGCGCATCTCGGCACCGGCACCGCTCGACAGCACCAGCGGCAGCACACCCATCACGAAGGCCAGCGACGTCATCAGGATCGGGCGCAGCCGCAACCGGCTGGCCTCGATCGCCGCCTGCACCGGCGTGCGGCCGGCGAACTCCAGCTCGCGCGCGAACTCCACGATCAGGATCGCGTTCTTCGCGCTCAGCCCCACCAGCACGATCAGCCCGATCTGCGTGAACACGTTGTTGTCGCCGCCGTCGAGCCACACGCCGGTCATCGCCGCGAGCAGACCCATCGGCACGATCAGGATGATGGACAGCGGCAGCGTCAGGCTCTCGTACTGCGCGGCGAGCACCAGGAACACCAGCAGGATCGCGAGCGGGAACACCCACATCGCCGAGTTGCCGGCCAGGATCTCCTGGTAGGTCAGCTCGGTCCATTCGTAGCTGATGCCCGGCGGCAGTGTCTCGGCGGCGATGCGGTTCACGGCATCCTGCGCCTGACCCGACGAGTAGCCCGGGGCCGGGCCGCCGTTGATGTCGGCCGACAGGTAGCCGTTGTAGCGCATCGCGCGCTCCGGGCCGAAGCTCGGCTGCACCGTCATCAGCGCCGACAGCGGCACCATCTCGCCCGAGGCCGAGCGCACCTTCAGCAGGCCCACGTCCTCGGCGCGCGCGCGGTGCGTGGCATCGGCCTGCACGCGCACGGTGTAGGTGCGGCCGAACTTGTTGAAGTCGTTGACGTACAGCGAGCCGAGGTAGATCTGCATCGTGTCGAACACGTCGGTCACCGCGACGCCGAGCTGGCGCGCCTTGGTGCGGTCGATGTCGGCATAGAGCTGCGGCACGTTGACCTGGTAGCTCGAGAACAGCCCGGCCAGCTCGGGCGCCTGCTGGGCCTTCGCCATGAAGGCCTTGACCGCGCCGTCCATCGCCGCGTAGCCGAGCGAGCCGCGGTCCTCGAGCTGCAGCTTGAAGCCGCCCGTGGTGCCCAGGCCCTGCACCGGCGGGGGTGGGAACATCACGATGAAGGCGTCCTCGATCTGCGAGAACTGGCGGTTCAGGTCGGCCGCGATCGCCGCGCCGCTCAGGCTCGGGTCGCGCCGCTCGTCGAAGGGCTTCAGCGGCGTGAACACGATGCCGGAGTTGGAGCTGTTGGTGAAGCCGTTGATCGACAGGCCGGGGAAGGCCACCGCGTGCTCGACGCCCGGCGTCTTCAGCGCGATGTCGCCCATGCGGCGGATCACGTCCTCGGTGCGGTCGAGCGTGGCGCCGTCGGGGAGCTGCGCGAAGCCGATCAGGTACTGCTTGTCCTGCGCCGGCACGAAGCCGCTGGGCACGGCCTTGAACAGGCCCACCGTCACCGCCAGGAACACCAGGTACACGCCGATCATCACGGCCTTGCGCGAGATGGCGCGCGTGACGCCGCCGCTGTAGCCCTCGGCGCCGCGCTTGAAGGCGCGGTTGAACAGCGAGAAGAAGCGGCCGAACACGCGGTCCATGCCGCGCGTCAGCGCATCCTTCGGCGCGCCGTGACCCTTCAGCAACATCGCGGCGAGCGCCGGCGACAGCGTGAGCGAGTTGATCGCCGAGATCACCGTGGAGATCGCGATCGTCAGCGCGAACTGGCGGTAGAACTGCCCGGTGAGCCCGCTGATGAAGGCCAGCGGCACGAACACCGCGATCAGCACCAGCGCGATCGCGATGATCGGTCCCGAGACCTCGCGCATCGCGCGGTAGGTGGCGTCTCGCGGCGACAGGCCGGCCTCGATGTTGCGTTCCACGTTCTCGACCACCACGATCGCGTCGTCCACCACGATGCCGATCGCCAGCACCAGGCCGAACAGGCTCAACGCGTTGATCGAGAAGCCGAACAGGTGCATCACCGCGAAGGTGCCGATCACCGACACCGGCACCGCCAGCAGCGGGATGATCGACGCTCGCCAGGTCTGCAGGAACAGGATCACCACCAGCACCACCAGCGCCACCGCCTCGAGCAGCGTGTGGATCACCGATTCGATGGAGGCGCGCACGAACTGCGTGGGGTCGTAGACGATCTCGTAGTCCACGCCCTCGGGCATGTACTTCTTGAGCTCGGCCATGGTGGCGCGCACCTGGTTCGAGATCTCGATGGCGTTGGAGCCCGGCGCCTGGAAGATCGGCACCGCGACGGCCGACTTGTTGTCGAGCAGCGAGCGCAGCGCGTACTCGGCCGCGCCGAGCTCGATGCGGCCCAGGTCGCGCAGCCGCGTCACCGCGCCGTCGGCGCCGGTCTTGACGATGATGTCGCCGAACTCCTCCTCGTTCTGCAGCCGTCCCTGCGCATTGATCGACAGCTGCAGGTCCACGCCCGGCAGGCCCGGCGAGGCGCCCACCACGCCGGCGGCGGCCTGCACGTTCTGCTGGCGGATCGCCGCCACCACGTCGCTGGCCGACAGGCCGCGCTCGGCCACCTTCTGCGGGTCGAGCCAGACGCGCATCGCGTAGTCGCCCGAGCCGAACAGCTGCACCTGGCCCACGCCGTCGATGCGCGCCAGCCGGTCCTTGACGTTGAGCACCGCGTAGTTGCGCAGGTAGGTCATGTCGTAGCGGTCGTTCGGCGACAGCAGGTGCACCACCATCGTCAGGTCCGGCGAACTCTTCACGGTGGTGATGCCGAGGCGGCGCACCTCCTCCGGCAGCCGCGGCTCGGCCTGCGAGACGCGGTTCTGCACCAGCTGCTGGGCCTTGTCGGGGTCGGTGCCGAGGCGGAAGGTGACGGTCAGCGTCATCAGGCCGTCAGTCGTGGCCTGGCTGCCCATGTAGAGCATGCCTTCCACGCCGTTGATGGCCTCCTCGAGCGGCGTGGCGACCGTCTCGGCGATCACCTTGGGGTTGGCGCCCGGGTACTGCGCACGCACCACCACCGAGGGCGGCACGACCTCGGGGTACTCGGAGATCGGCAGGCCGCGCAGCGCGATCAGGCCGGCGATCAGCATCAGCAGCGACAGCACGCCGGCGAAGATCGGCCGATCGATGAAAAACTTGGACAGGTTCATGGCTCCCTCCCTCGGGGATACGGCGGAGACGCCGGGGGTCGGGACCCCGGTCGGTTCAGGTCATCAGGATTGCGGGGCCGCGTCGCTGCGCGCCTGCAGCTCGGGCTTGGCGTCCATCGCCACCGGCTTGGGCGCGACCAGCGCGCCCGGACGGATGCGCTGCAGGCCGTTGACGACGATGCGCTCGTCGGCCTTCAGGCCGTCGGTCACGACGCGCAGTCCGTCGACGTGGGCACCGAGCCGCACCTCGCGGTACTCGGCGCGGTTGTCGGCGCCGATCACCATCACGAACTTCTTGCTCTGGTCGGTGCCGACCGCGCGCTCGTTGACCAACAGCGCGCTGCCGTTGCGGGCCTGGCCCATGCGCAGCCGCGCGAACTGGCCGGGCATCAGACTGCCGTCGGCGTTGTCGAACACGGCGCGCACGCGCACCGTGCCGCTCTTCGCGTCGACCTGGTTGTCCACCAGCTGCAGCTTGCCGAGCCGCGGCGTGTCGCTGTTCGCGGCGGTGCCCATCTGCACCGGGATGCGCTCGAGCTGGCTGCGCGCGCTTGCGCCGCTCGGCAGATCCTTCAGCGCGCGCGCCACCACCTGCTCGTCGGCGTCGAAGCTCGCGTAGATCGGGCTCACCGACACCAGCGTGGTCAGCACCGGCGCGCCGGGGCCGGCCGCCACCAGGTTGCCGACGGTGATCTCGAGCCGGCCCACGCGGCCGGCCACCGGCGCACGCACCTGCGTGTAGCCGAGGTTCAGGCGCGCCGACTGCAGTGCGGCCTGCGCGGCGCGCAGGCTGGCATCGGCCTCGAGCTGGCCGCTCACGCGCTCGTCGTACTCGCGCTGCGCGATGGCGCGCTCGTCCCACAGGCGCTGGGCGCGGTCACGCTCGCTGCGCGTGTACGCCACGCGCGCCTGGGCGGCGACCACCTGCGCCTCGGCGCGCTCCACGTCGGCCGCATAGGGCGCCGGGTCGATGGTGATCAGCAGCTCGCCCTGCTTGACCAGCGCGCCCTCGCGGAAGTGCACCGACTGCACCGCGCCGGCCACGCGCGAGCGCACGTCGACCCGTTCCACCGCTTCGAGGCGGCCGGAGAACTCGTCCCACGCCGCGACCTGGCTCTGCACGACGGTGGCCACCGAGACCGGCGTCGCCGCGGGGGCGGTCGGTGCCGGGTTGGCCTCGGCGTTGGGGCTGTTGAGTCCGAAGAAGGCGGCCGACACCGCGATCAGCGCGGTGAGGGCGGTGCCGGCGGCCCACAGGCGGCGCGGGCTGGGAGAGGAAGAGGGCTGGTTCATGAGAGGCTCCCGGGGCGGCGGTTCTGGATGGAGGAAGACGCGGAAACTGGAACGGCGGCCGGCGCATGAGCGCGCTGCAGAAAGGCCTGGAACTGCCCGCGGACCACGGGCGCCCAGGCGGCCTGCGCGCCGGCGGGCTGCTTGCAGGCGCAGGGCCAGCCGGTGGGTTGGTCGAGAAACGCCTCATCGACCTCGACGCCGGCGTCGCGCAGCCGCCGTGCATAGGCCCGCGCCTCGTCGCGCAACGGGTCGTCCTGCGCGGTGATCAGCAGCGTGCGCGGCACGCCGGTCAGCCGCATCGCCGAAGCGGGCGCCGCATACGGGTGGTCGGCGTCGGCGGCGCCGGGCAGGTACTGGTGCCAGCCGTCGGCCCACAGGCAACCGACGGGGCCGGCATCGGCATCGCGCAGCGAGGCGGTGGCCACGCAGGGATCGAGCATCGGCGACATCAGGATCTGGCCGGCCAGCGGCGGGCTGCGCCGGTCGCGCGCCATCAGTGCCACGGCCGCGGCCAGGTTGCCACCCGCCTCTTCGCCGGCGACCCAGACCGTCGCGCTCTGGCCGGCCAGCCGGCTGCGGTGGCGGTGCATCCAGGTGAGCGCGGCGTGGCCGGCCTCGATGGCGGCGGGGAAGGGGTGGGCGGGCGCCAGCGGGTAGTCGAGCGACACGACCACCGCGCCGGCCTCGGCCAGCAGGCCGGCGACCGTGGCGCCGCTGTCCAGCCCGCCAGCCACGAAGGCCCCGCCGTGGAAGTGCAGCACCAGCGGCGCCGAGCGGCCGCGCGGGCGGCTGCCGTAGACGCGCGCCTTCAGCGGTTCGCCGGCGCCGACTGGAATCCACTGGTCTGCCCAGGCCAACGCGCCGCCAAGGGGCGGAGCGAGCGGGGCGGGCAGGGAAGGGGGGGTGGACATGTGGACCTCGGGCCGCCGGAGCGGCATGAAGCGTGTTGCGATGCAGCAGAAGATAGTGGCGGTCGTTGAAACAATAAATAGCCGCATTGCTCATGCTTTGTTTCACCAACGCAATAATCCGGCCGCCGCATCGGTGCGGCATCACCAGCGCGGGGAGGCGGCGCCCATGGACAAGTTCTCTGCGATGCAGGCCTTCGTGCGCGTGGTCGAGGCCGGCAACTTCACGAAGGCGGCCGACTCGCTGCAGCTGCCCAAGCCCACGGTGACGAGGCTGGTGCAGATGCTCGAGGCGCAGCTGCAGACCAAGCTGCTGAACCGCACGACGCGGCGCGTCACGGTCACACCCGACGGCGCGGCCTACTACGACCGCGCGATCCGGCTGCTGGGCGACATCGACGAACTCGAGTCGAGCATGTCGCACGCGAAGACCAGCCCGCGCGGGCGGCTGCGCATCGACGTCGGCTCGTCGGTCGGCACGCTGGTGCTGATCCCGGCGCTGCCGCAGTTCCATGCGCTCTATCCCGACATCCAGATCGACCTCGGCGTCAGCGACCGCCCGGTCGACCTGCTGAGCGAGAACGTCGACTGCGTGCTGCGCGGTGGCGAGCTGATCGACCAGTCGTTGGTGGCGCGTCGCGTCGGCGAACTGCAGTTCCTGGCCGCCGCGTCGCCCGATTACCTGAAGCGCCACGGCATGCCGCGCCATCCGCGCGAGCTCGAGTCGGGCGCGCACGCGGTGATCGGCTTCTTCTCGGCGCGCACCGGCCGGCAGTACCCGTTCGACTTCCACAAGGACGGCGAACGCATCGAGGTGGCCGGCCGCTACGTGCTGTCGGTCAACGACTCCAACGCCTACGTGGCGGCCGGCCTAGCCGGACTCGGCGTCGTGCAGGCCGCGACCTTCATGCTGCAGACCCACATCAGCCGCGGCGAGCTCGAGCCCGTGCTGGCCGACTGGTGCTCGGAGCCGGTGCCGATCCACGTGGTCTACCCACCCAACCGCCACCTCAGCGCCAAGCTGCGTGTGTTCGTCGACTGGGTCGCGGAGCTGTTCGCGCGCGACGACCTGATGCAGCGCAGGAGCAGCCTGCCGCGCGTGCGTCGGTAGCACTGCAGACTGCGGCGCGTGCCACATGCTGGCACGCGGAGGTCGACATGGCTGAGCAGATGACGCACAGCGCACGCTGACGCTGCAGCGCAGACGCGCGCATTGCAGAGGAGGACTCTGCGTCGCGTTCACAACGCATTCGGGCCGCGGAGCTCAGCGCATCAGAAGATGGCTCGCGTTGCAGCCGGTCCGTCCTCCGGTTAGCACGCTCTGCAAAGGCCTGCGGCGACCGGGACTTGCTGCGACGCAACACAATGCGTCGCGATGAATCCTTCGCCCACCGATCTCCTCTCCGCCGCCGGCGCGTCGGCGCCGGTGGCCCGCAGCGATCCGCCGTTCTGGACGGCCATCGTCGCGCTCGGCGTCGGCGGCTTCGCCATCGGCACCGGCGAGTTCGTGATCATGGGCCTGCTGCCCGAGGTGGCCCGTGACCTCGGCGTGAGCATCCCGCAGGCCGGCCACGTGATCAGCGCCTACGCGCTGGGCGTGGTGGTCGGTGCGCCGGTGCTCGCGGTGCTGGCCGCCGGCTGGCCGCGGCGTCGGCTGCTGATGGCCCTGATGGCGCTGTTCGCGCTGGGCAACTTCGCCAGCGCGCTGGCGCCGGGCTATCTGTTGCTGAACGCGCTGCGCTTCATCGCCGGCCTGCCGCACGGCACCTACTTCGGTGTGGCCGCACTGGTGGCCGCCTCGCTGGCGCCACCCGACCGCCGCGCCGGCGCGGTGGGTCTGGTGATGCTGGGCCTGACCAGCGCCACGCTGGTCGGCGTGCCGATCGCGGCCTGGATGGGCCAGCACTGGGGCTGGCGGTCCGCATTCGTGCTGGTCGGTGCGATCGCCGCGCTGGCCTGCGTGCTGGTGCGCCGCGGCGTGCCCGACCTGCCGGCGGCGCAGGGCGCGAGCCCGCTGCGCGAGCTGGGCGCGCTGGCGCGGCCCCAGGTGTGGCTCACGCTGGGCATCGGCGCCATCGGCTTCGGCGGCATGTTCGCGGTGTTCAGCTACATCAAGCCCACGCTGACCGAGGTATCCGGCCTGCCGCTGGGCGCGGTGCCGGCGGTGCTGTCGCTGTTCGGCCTGGGCATGGTGGCCGGCAACCTGGTGGGCTCGCGGCTCGCCGACCGCGCGCTGATGCGCACGGTGGCCGGCCTGCTGCTGTGGAGCGCGCTGGTGCTGGGCTCCTTCGTGTTCACCGCCCACCACCCGGTCAGCGCCGCGGCCAGCGTGTTCCTGGTCGGCACCGTGGTGGCGCTGGCGCCGGCGCTGCAGATCCGCCTGATGGACGTGGCCGGCGACGCGCAGACGCTGGCCGCCGCGCTGAACCACTCGGCCTTCAACATGGCCAACGCGCTCGGCGCCTGGCTGGGCGGCGTGGCCATCGCCGCCGGCCTGGGCTGGGCCTCGACCGGCTGGGTCGGCGCGCTGCTCGCGCTGGGCGGGCTGGTGGTGTTCGGCCTCGCGCTGCGGCAGGACCGGCGCGCGCGCCGCGCGGCGGCCGTGCCCGGCGGCGCTCAGCTGCCGGCGGCCAGCGGCAGCGCGGTCTTGTAGCGCACCTGCTTCAGCGCGAAGCTGGAGCGGATCTTCTCCACCTGCGCGATCGGCGACAGCTGTTCGAGGATGAAGCGCTCCAGCGCCGCCATGTCGGCCACGGCCACGCGCAGCAGGTAGTCGGCGTCGCCGGTCATCAGGTAGCACTCCATCACCTCGTCGCGCGCGCACACGCTGGCCTCGAAGGCCTCCAGCGCGGCGCGGTTCTGCTGCTTCAGGCTGATGGAGATGAAGACGTTGAGGTGCAGCCCCAGCGGCGCCGGGTCGAGCAGCGCGACGTAGTGGCGGATCACGCCGGCCGCCTCCAGCGCGCGCACCCGCGCCAGGCAGGGCGAGGGCGACAGGTGCACGCGGCGCGCCAGCTCCACGTTCGACAGGCTGCTGTCGCGCTGCAATTCGGCCAGGATGCGCAGGTCGAGGGTGTCGGGTTTCATCGTCGTGCCGTCAAATCAAGGAGTCGCAGCACTTTATGCGGTAAATCGGGCCGCCGGCACCGTCTTTCGGTGGCATCTGCGGCCTCCGCAGGCGCACAGTGCAGGGCAGAGGAGCCTTGCCATGACCCAAGTGTTCGAACCCCTGCTGTTCCAGGCCGCCGCCGCCGACACCGATCCCGCCGAGACCGCCGAGTGGCGCGATGCCCTGGCCGCGGTGCTGGCCGCCGCCGGGCCGGAGCGCGCGCGTTTCCTGCTGGACCAGCTGGCCGCGCAGGCCAGCGAGCCCGCCATCGCCTGGCAGCCGCGCGGCGGCGGCTCGCCCTACGTCAACACCATCCCGGTCGAGCGCCAGCCGCGCTTCCCCGGCGATCTGGCGATCGAGGAGCGCCTGGCCTCCCTGATGCGCTGGAACGCGCTGGCGATGGTGGTGCGCGCCAATCAGGCCTACGGCGAACTCGGCGGCCACATCGCCAGCTACGCGAGCGCGGCCGATCTGTTCGAGGTCGGCTTCAACCACTTCTTCCGCGCGCGCAACGCGCAGCAGGGTGGCGACCTGGTGTTCTACCAGCCGCACTCGGCGCCCGGCGTCTACGCGCGTGCCTTCCTCGAAGGCCGCCTGAGCGAGGCCGACCTGGCCCACTACCGGCAGGAGCTCGCCGCGCCGGCGGCCGGCGCGCAGGGCCTGTCGAGCTATCCGCATCCGTGGCTGATGCCCGAGTTCTGGCAGTTCCCCACCGGCTCGATGGGCATCGGCCCCATCAGCTCGATCTACCAGGCGCGCTTCATGCGCTACCTGCAGCACCGCGGGCTGCTGCAGACCGAGGGCCGCCGCGTCTGGGGCGTGTTCGGCGACGGCGAGATGGACGAGCCCGAGAGCATGAGCGCGCTCACGCTCGCCGCGCGCGAAAAGCTCGACAACCTCACATGGGTGATCAACTGCAACCTGCAGCGCCTGGACGGCCCGGTGCGCGGCAACGGCCGCATCATCGACGAGCTGGAGGCGCTGTTCGCCGGCGCCGGCTGGCAGGTCATCAAGCTGGTGTGGGGCTCCGACTGGGACGGCCTGTTCGCGCGCGACACCCACGGTGCGCTGCGCAAGGCCTTCGCCGGCACCGTGGACGGCCAGTTCCAGACCTTCGCCGCCAAGGACGGCCGCTACAACCGCGAGCACTTCTTCGGCCAGACCCCCGAGCTCGCCGCGCTGGCCCAGGGCCTGACCGACGAGCAGATCGACCGGCTGCGCCGCGGCGGCCACGACATGGTGAAGATCCACGCCGCCTACCACGCGGCGATGCAGTGCCGCGGCCGGCCGGTGGTGATCCTGGCGCAGACCAAGAAGGGCTACGGCATGGGCGAGGCCGGGCAGGGCCGCATGACCACGCACCAGCAGAAGAAGCTCGACCGCGACGACCTGATCGCCTTCCGCAACCGCTTCGCGCTGCCGCTCAGCGACGAGCAGGCCGCGAGCCTGGCGTTCTACAAGCCGGCCGACGACAGCCCCGAGATGCGTTACCTGCACGCGCGCCGCGCCGCGCTGGGCGGCCAGATCCCGGCGCGGGTGGCGCAGGCGCCGCAGCTGGCGGTGCCGCCGGTGGCGCGCTGGGGTGACTTCGCGCTGAACGCCGACGGCAAGGAGATGAGCACCACCATGGCCTTCGTGCGCATGCTCACCGCGCTGCTGAAGGACGCGCAGCTCGGCCCGCGCATCGTGCCCATCGTCGCCGACGAGGCGCGCACCTTCGGCATGGCCAACCTGTTCAAGCAGATCGGCATCTACTCCAACCTCGGCCAGAACTACGAGCCCGAGGACATCGGCTCGGTGCTCAGCTACCGCGAGGCCACCGACGGCCAGATCCTGGAGGAGGGCATCAGCGAGGCCGGTGCGCTGAGCTCCTGGGTGGCCGCGGCCACCAGCTACAGCGTGCACGGCGTGCCGATGCTGCCGTTCTACATCTACTACTCGATGTTCGGCTTCCAGCGCGTGGGCGACCTGATCTGGGCCGCGGCCGACCAGCGCGCGCGCGGCTTCCTGCTCGGCGCCACCGCGGGCCGCACCACGCTGGGCGGCGAGGGCCTGCAGCACCAGGACGGCTCCAGCCCACTGCAGGCGTCGACCGTGCCCAACTGCCGCACCTGGGACCCGGCCTTCGCGGGCGAGGTGGCGGTGATCGTGGAGCACGGCATGCGCCGCATGCTCGAGGAGCAGGCCGACGAGTTCTTCTACCTGCTGCTGATGAACGAGAACTACGCCAACCCCTCGCTGCCCGAGGGTGCGGCGGCCGGCGTGCTGAAAGGCCTGTACCGCTTCCGGCCGGCGCAGGGCAGGAAGGCCGCGCAGGTGCGCCTGCTCGGCTCCGGCGCGATCCTGCGCGAGGTGCTGGCCGCGGCCGAGCTGCTGCGCAACGACTACGGCGTGGAGGCCGAGGTGTGGAGCGCCACCAGCTACAGCGAGCTGCAGCGCGAGGCCATCGAGGTGGAGCGCCACAACCGCCTGCAGCCGCAGGCGCCGCGCCGCCGCAGCCACGTGGCGCAGTGCCTGGCCGGCAAGGCGCCGGTGGTGGCCGCGAGCGACTACGTGCGCGCCTGGCCGCAGCTGATCGCACCCTACGCCGAAGCCTCGCGCTTCGTGGCGCTGGGCACCGACGGCTTCGGCCGCAGCGACACGCGCGAGCAGCTGCGCCGCCACTTCGAGGTGGACCGCGCGCACATCGCGCTGGCGGCGCTGGATGCGCTGGCGGACGCGGGGAGCGTGCCGCGGGAGGTGGCGGTGAAGGCAGCGGGGCGGTTGGCGGGCTGAAGCGCGTCCCGCGGCGGCGCGGGATTCATCTCAACCGAGCAAGCGCCTGAGCCACGCCACCAAGCGCGCCCAGACCCCCTGGGCCGGCGCCTCGGTCGCTGGTGCGGCCACCTCGGCCGCCGCCGGATAGCGCGCCGCCAGCTGTGGCTCGAAGGCGGTGAAGAACTCGCCCGCCATCTTCTGCGTCGCCATGTCGATCAGCCGCGAGCCGAGCTGCGCGATCTTGCCGCCCACCTGGGCGTTGGCGGTGTCGTGCAGCAGCGTGGTGTGGGGCCCGGTGGACTCCAGCCGCACCGTGGCCCGGCCCTTGCCGTGGCCGGCGGTCCACCCGCAGCGGCCGCAGGGCCGCAGGCAGAATGCTCGGCGAGGACGGGACTTCGATGCACCACGCTCCCCTGCGCTACCAGAGCGGCTTCGCCAACCACTTCGAGAGCGAGGCGCTGCCCGGTGCGCTGCCGGTGGGCCGCAACTCGCCGCAGCGCTGCCCCTACGGTCTGTACGCCGAGCAGTTCAGCGCCACCGCCTTCACCGCGCCGCGCGCCGACAACCGCCGCAGCTGGCTCTACCGCATCCGCCCGGCCGCGATGCACGCACCGTTCGAGCCGTACGACGACGGCGGCCGGTTGGTCAGCGACTTCTCCACGCTCGCCACGCCGCCCGATCCGCTGCGCTGGAACCCGTTGCCGCTGCCGGCGGCGCCGACCGACTTCGTCGACGGCCTCGTGACCTGGGCCGGCCACGGCGATGCGGGCGTGCAGGCCGGCGCCGCGGTCCATCTCTATGCCGCCGACCGCTCGATGGAGCAGCGCAGCTTCTGCAGTGCCGACGGCGAGCTGCTGATCGTGCCCCAGCTCGGCCGCCACCGCTTCGTCACCGAGCTCGGCGTGCTGGAGGTCGAGCCGCAGGAGATCGTCGTCATCCCGCGCGGCCTGCGCTTTCGCGTCGAGCTGCCCGACGGCGCGGGCCGCGGCTACGTGTGCGAGAACCACGGCGCGCCGTTTCGCCTGCCCGACCTGGGGCCGATCGGCGCCAACGGCCTGGCGCATGCGCGCGACTTCCTCGCGCCGGTGGCGGCCTACGAGGACATCGACGGGCCGCACCAGCTGGTCACCAAGTTCATGGGCCGGCTGTGGTCGGCGGCGATGGATCACTCGCCGCTCGACGTGGTGGCCTGGCACGGCAACTGCGCACCGTACAAGTACGACCTGCGGCGCTTCAATGCCATCGGCTCGATCAGCCACGACCACCCCGATCCGTCGATCTTCCTGGTGCTGCATGCGGCCTCCGACACGCCGGGCACCAGCGCCATCGACTTCGTGGTCTTCCCGCCGCGCATCCTGGCGATGCAGGACACCTTCCGGCCGCCCTGGTTCCACCGCAACGTCGCCAGCGAGTTCATGGGCCTGATCCACGGCGTGTACGACGCCAAGGCCGAAGGCTTCCTGCCCGGCGGCGCGAGCCTGCACAACTGCATGACCGGCCACGGCCCCGACGCCGAGACCTTCGAGAAGGCGAGCCGTGCCGACCTGTCGCAGCCCGACGTGATCCGCGACACCATGGCCTTCATGTTCGAGGCGCGCCACGTCTGGCGCCCGACACCCCGGGCGCTGGCCTCGCCGCTGCGGCAGGCCGACTACGCGCGCTGCTGGCAGGGCCTGCGCCGGCACTTCGATCCCGCACGGCGCTGAGCGCGCCGCGCGGGCCGCAGCTTCATCGGTCCCGGGCCTTCGCAGCGGCCTGCGCGGCCGCCTCGTCGTCTCTCAGCTGACGCGCGCGATCGACCACATAGGCCCGGATCGCCTCGACGTCCTCGGCGGCGATGCGTCCCGTCCAGTTCGGCATGCCCTTGTCGGCCAGCGCGCCGCCCAGGACCACCGCATCCCAGGCGGACTTGACCGACAGCATCGGCGAGCGGCGCAGATCGGGGATCACGTTGGCGGCGTAGGTGCCGAAGCCGTGGCAGGCCGCGCAGTGTCCGTACAGTGCGGCGCCGCGCGACACGGTCTCGGCCGGCCACGTCTGCTCGGGCACATTGGGAGGCAGGAGCGGTCTGGTGTTGTCGGGCAGCACCGCCCGGCCATCGAGCTTGAAGGCCAGGATCCGTCCGTGCAGACCGACCTTGGGCGCGACGGCGAACGGCGCGTGCAGGGCGTTCGAGCCACCGAAGCCGGCCACGACCGCGACATACTGCTCGCCCCCGACCGCATACGTCATGGCGCCGGCGATGATGCCGTCGAAGCCCTGCCAGCTCCATACCTGCCGGCCGGTGTCGGCCGTGTAGGCCACCAGCCGGCCATCGGGCGTGCCCTGGAACACCAGGTTGCCGCCGGTCGCCAGCACGCCCGCCGACGCCAGGTTGCCGTGCTGGACCCGCCAGGCCTCCTTCTGCCGGACGGCGTCCCAGGCCACCAGCGCGCCGCGCGTCTGCATGGCCAGCAGGCGCCGATGCGACTCGCTGCCGGGGCCGGCGAAGGTGGTGGCCTCGATGCCGGTGTTCCAGGTGCCGCGCTGCGGCGAGTACTTGAAGTCGGGCGAGTAGTTGTAGTCGAGCGGCACGTCCTGCACCGGGATATAGGTGAGGCCGGTCTTCGGGCTGAAGGCCATGGGGTGCCAGTTGTGGGAGCCGAACGGCCCCGGCATGGCCCAGAACGACTTCTTCGTGCGCTCGTAGCGGGCGCCGGGCGCCTCGATCGGGCGGCCGGTCTTCAGGTCGATGCCGGTCGCCCAGTTGACCGTGGTGAAGGGCTCGGCCGAGATCAGCGCGCCGTCCTTGCGGTCTACCACGTAGAAGAAGCCGTTCTTCGGCGCATGGAGCAGCGCCTTGCGCTGGCGGCCCTGCAGCGTCAGCTCGGTCAGGATGATCGGCTGCGTGGAGGTGAAGTCCCAGTTCTCGCTCGGGGTCTCCTGGTAGTGCCACTTGTAGGCGCCCGTCTCCGCATCCAGTGCGAGGAGCGAACCCAGGAACAGGTTGTCGCCCTTGCTGCCCGAGCGGTGCTCCCAGCTCCAGGGGTTGCCGTTGCCGGTGCCGATGATCACCTGATCGAAGTCGGTGTCGTAGACGATGGCATCCCACGGCGTGCCGCCACCGCCGGTCTGCTTCCAGGCCCCGTCGTGCCACGTGCCGTAGGCCTTGCTCATCAGGATCGCGTCCGAGGCCGCGCCGTCGGGCTTGTTCTCGGGATTCGGCGTCATGTAGAAGCGCCAGGCCAGCGCGCCGGTCTCGGCGTCGTAGGCGCTGACGTAGCCGCGCACGCCGTACTCCGCGCCGCCGTTGCCGATCAGGACCTTGCCCTTGACCACCCGGGGCGCGCCGGTGATCGTGTACGGCCGGGTCTGGTCCACCGTGACGGTGGACCACACGAGCTTGCCCGTCTTCGCGTCCAGCGCCTCGAGCCGGCCGTCCAGGGTGCCGACGTAGACCTTGCCGTTCCACGCGGCGACGCCACGGTTGACCACGTCGCAGCAGGCGTCCGCGCCGCGGTCGCCAGGCACCTTCGGGTCATGGCGCCACAGCAGCTTGCCGGTGGCGGCGTCGTAGGCGTAGACCTTCGACCAGCTCGAGGTCGTGTACATCACGCCGTCGATCACCAAGGGCGTGGACTCCTGGCCTCGCGAGGTGTCGAAGTCGCCGTACCAGGCCAGCTTCAGCCGCGCGATGCTGCGCGTGTTGATCTGGTCCAGCGGGCTGTAGCGCGCCTCCTGGTAGGTGCCGCCGTGCGTCATCCAGTTGGCGGGCTCCTGGGCCGCGGCGGCCAGTCGCGCGGCGTTCACGGGGGTCGCCGGCGTGGCCGACGCGCAGGGACTGCCGGCCAGGGTCGCCGCGAGGATCAGAGGGGTCGCGCCATGGCGCAGGACGGCCTTCCATGAGTGCATGTCGAGGAGCTCCGTTGTGTTCGATGGGATGGGACCCGCCGACGCGGCAAGGCCGCATTGCGCCGCGGTGCGATGCATCGCGCCGGCGTCGTCGAGTCCGCCGGCCCTGCCGTTCCGCGGCGATGCGCGTGACCGGGGCTGGCGGCAGCGAAAGCGGGCTGCACGGTCGTCACCGTGCGCCTGCGTTGTGGAAATGATCCCTCAGGCTCGCGGCGTGGCGCCCACCCGTCGGGGTAGTTTGCGAAGCCGGGCTTCAATGTGGGAAGAATTCACCTGCATCGGCGTCGGCCTGGTGGTGAAGGGGCGCGGCGCTTCTTCGATCCGGCGTCGGCGTTGCAGGGCCTGCCGCCGCAGGCGCAGGTGTACTGCTGCGGCCCGACGGCGCTGATGGAGGCGGTGCGCGCATCGGTGCATGCGCCGGCCGACCGCAGCCTGCTGTCCGAGGCGCAGCGGCGGTCCGGGCGATCCATCATGGTCTGCGTATCGAGGGCACGCTCATCGGTCCTCGAGCTCGATCTCTGACCGGTGCTCACGCCCGGCTCACACCCGCTCCAGCACCACCGCGATGCCCTGGCCGACGCCGATGCACATGGTGCACAGCGCATAGCGTCCGCCGCCGGCGTGCAGTTGGTGCATCGCGGTGGCGATCAGCCGCGCGCCGCTGGCGCCCAGCGGATGGCCGAGCGCGATGGCGCCGCCGTTCGGGTTGACGCGCGCGTCGTCGTCGGCCAGTCCGAGCTGGCGCAGTACCGCCAGGCCCTGAGCCGCGAACGCCTCGTTCAGCTCGATCACGTCCATCTGCGCCAGCGTCAGGCCGGTGAGCTGCAGCACGCGCCGCGTGGCCGGCACCGGGCCGATGCCCATGAGGCGCGGCGCGACGCCGGCGGTGGCCATGCCCACCACGCGTGCGCGCGGCGTGAGGCCGTGCCGGGCCGCGCCTTCCTCGTCGGCCAGCAGCAGCGCGCAGGCGCCGTCGTTGAGGCCCGAGGCATTGCCCGCCGTCACCGTGCCGTCGGGACGCACCACGCCCTTCAGGCGGGCCAGCGCCTCGAGGCGGGTCTCGCGCGGGTGCTCGTCCTTCGCGACGACAAGGGGCTCGCCCTTGCGCTGCGGCACCGTCACCGGCGTGATCTCGGCGTCGAAGAAGCCGCGCTGCTGTGCCGCCACCGCCTTGCGCTGCGAGGCCAGCGCCATGCGGTCCTGCGCCTCGCGCTCGATGCCGAACTCGGCGGCCACGTTCTCGGCCGTCTCCTGCATCGAGTCGGTGCCGTGCAGCGCCTGCATGCACGGATTGACGAACCGCCAGCCCAACGTGGTGTCGTGGATCGCGGCGCTGCGCGACCAGGCGTTGTCGGCCTTGGGCATCACGAACGGCGCACGGCTCATGCTCTCCACGCCACCGGCCAGCATCAGGCGCGCCTCGCCGCTCCGGATGGCGCGTGCGGCGGTGCCCACCGCGTCCATGCCGGAGCCGCACAGGCGGTTGACGGTGCTGCCCGGCACCTCGACCGGCAGCCCGGCCAGCAGCCCGGCCATGCGCGCCACGTTGCGGTTGTCCTCGCCGGCCTGGTTGGCGCAGCCCAGCACCACGTCGTCGACGGCCTGCCAGTCGACGCGCGGGTTGCGGGCCATCAGGGCCGCGAGCGGCACTGCGGCCAGGTCGTCGGCACGCACGCCGGACAGGGCGCCGCCGTAGCGGCCGAACGGAGTGCGCAGTGCATCGCAGAGGTAGGCGTCACGGATCATGATGAGAGGCAGGGGAGGGTTCGTCGATGCCGGGCGCTCAGGGCGCGGTCGCTGCCTGCAGCCAGGCCCGTTCCCGCAGCGCGGGGCTCGCGCGGTAGCGTTCGCCGCGGTAGTGGGTGTCCAGGCGGTCGAGCAGCGCGACCACCTGGCGCGCTTCCCAGTCCGCCAGCCATTCGAACGGGCCGGCCGGGTAGTTGACGCCGAGCTTCATCGCCATGTCGGCGTCCGCCGCGCTGCACACACCCTGCAGCACGGCGTCGGACGCCTCGTTGATCAGCATCGCCAGCGTGCGCGCGACCACCAGGCCCGGCACGTCGCGCAGCCGCTGCGGCTGCCGGCCGGCAGCCTGCAGGCACTGCGCAGCGCTCGCCTGCCAGTCCTCGCTCGCGCCGCCGCTGGCGCTCCAGGCCAGCGCGGTGTCGCCGCCGGCGGACGGCGGGCCGACCGTGCGGTCGAACAGCGCGAGGTCGCGCACCGCGTGCTCGGCGGCCACCTGCGCGGCCAGCCGGCCGTCGGTCTGGCGCAGCTGGGCGCCGTCGAGTTCGAGGCCGTTCCAGGGGCTCTCGGCCACCCGCTCGAAGGCCCGGCCCTCGCGCGCCAGGCCGTCGAGCCATCGCTCGACCAGCGCACCGTGGCCGTGCACCCGACAGCGCGCCGCCTGCGGCAGCGCGGGCGCCGGCGCGGCGGGGTGCGCGGCCGGGTCCGGCGCCGCGCGCTCTGCGTGGTCGTAGAAGCCGCGCCCCGACTTGCGGCCGAGCAGGCCGCCGTCCACCAGCTCGCGCTGCACCAGCGAAGGCCCGTAGCGCCGGTCGCCGAAGTTGGCGTCGTGGACCGAGGCGGTCACCGCGAAGTTGGTGTCGTGACCGATCAGGTCCATCAGCTCGCAGGGCCCCATGCGGAACCCTGCGCCGCGCAGGCAGGCGTCGAGCACAGCCGGCTCGGCCGCACGCTCCTGCAGCAGCGCCAGCGTCTCGGCGTAGTAGGGCCGGGCGATGCGGTTGACGATGAAGCCCGGCGTCGAGCGGGCGTGCACCGGCGTCTTGCGCCAGCGCTCGCTGAGCGCGAACACGGCCTGCGCCACGCTCGGCTCGGTGCGCAGGCCGGAGACCACCTCCACCAGCTTCATCACGGGCACCGGGTTGAAGAAGTGCAGACCGACGCAGCGCCCCGGGTGCCGCAGGTCGCGCGCCAGCGCGGTGATCGAGATCGACGAGGTGTTGGACGCCAGCACGCAGTCGGCGTCGACGATCGCCTCGAGTTGCGCGAACAGCGTGCGCTTGGCCTCGGCCTGCTCGACGATGGCCTCGACCACCAGCCGGGCGCCGGCTGCCGCGTCGATCGACGTGGCCGGGGTGATGCGCGCCAGCGTGGCCTGCGCCGCCTCCGCGCTCAGGCGACCCTTCGCCACGAGCGCGTCCAGGCCGGTGGCGAGCCGGCGCAATGCGGCGAGCGCCGCGCCGTCGCGGGCGTCATGCAGCTGCACCGGGTGCCCGGCCTGCGCCGCCACCTGCGCGATGCCCGCGCCCATGATGCCGGCGCCGATCACGCACACCGGCGATTGCGTGTCGAGTGCGTGCCTCATGCCGGCCCCTTCGCCCACGGCGGCGGGCGCTTCGCGAAGAAGGCGGCAAAGCCTTCGCGCGCCTCGTCGCCCAGGCGCACGCGGCTGATGGTCTGCGCCGTCAGCTCGCGGACCTCGGCCGTGATGGCGCCGACCTCGAGGCGGCCGAACAGCGCCTTGATCTCCGCCTGCGCGCACGGACCGTTCTGCAGCAGCTCGGCCGCGAGCGCGTCGACCGCCGCATCCAGCGCGTCGGGCGCCACCACCTGCTGCACCAGGCCCAGCTCGCGGGCCTCGGCGGCGCCGATCCGTGTGGCCGTCAGCGCCAGCCGCTTCGCCTGGCGCTTGCCGACCGCGTTGGTGAGGTAGGGCCCGATCACCGACGGCAGGATGCCGAAGCGGGCCTCGCTGACGGCGAACTTCGCGTCCTCGCTGGCCACCGCGAGGTCACAGGCGCACACCAGCCCGACGCCGCCGCCCAGCGCCACGCCGTGCACGCGTGCGATGGTGGGTTGCGGACAGGCGGCAACGCGGTCGAGCATCGCCGCGAAGCGGCGCGCGTCGTCCAGGTTCCACTCCGGCGTGGCGGCGCTGGCACGCTGCATCCAGGCCAGGTCGGCGCCGGCCGAGAAGGCCTTGCCCTGGCCGGCCAGCACGATCACGCGCACCTGCGGATCGGCCGCAAGCCGGGCATAGGCGGCGTCCAGCTCGCCGATCATCGCCTCGTCGAAGGCGTTGAACACCTGCGGTCGGGCCATCTCCACGCGCGCCACCCCGGAGGACGTCACGTCGATGCTCAATGTGTTCACGGCGGGTTCCTTTTCGGGTCGCTCGGTCGGTCTCGAAGTGCGGGCGTCCTTCGCGGCGCAGTGTCGCCGCGATCGCCTTCCCGCGTTGGCCGGCCGTGCCGGCGCGGTAGCATGCCTTTCGGTCAGGCGTTGCCGGCGGCATTGTCGAGCGGCCCTGCGCCGGCCGTCGATCCGCGGCCTGACCGGACCCCACGCCGTGAACTCTCCGCCGCCGCCCGCCCATCCCGATGCCGTCCGCGACGGATTCGTGTCGATCGCGTGGCGCGACCGCGAAGTGCGCATCGAGTACCGATGGATCGGGGGTGAACAACGCGCCGCGCCGCTGCTGGTGTTCCTGCACGAAGGCCTGGGCTCGGTGTCGATGTGGCGCGAGTTCCCGCAGCAGCTGTGCCAGGCCATCGGCGTGCGCGGCCTGGTGTACTCGCGGCCCGGCTACGGCCGCTCCACGCCGCGCGCGGCCGACGAGGCCTGGGACGTGGACTTCCTGCACCGCCAGGCCCACGAGGTGCTGCCGGCGCTGTTCGCCGCGCTGGCGATCGACGAGCCGGTGTGGCTGTTCGGGCACAGCGATGGCGGCTCGATCGCGCTGCTGCATGCCGCGCGTTTTCCGGCGTCGGTGGCGGGGCTGGCGGTGCTGGCGCCGCACATCCTCGTCGAGGACATCACGGTCGCGGGCATCGAGCAGACGCGTCGCAGTTTCATGACGACCGAGCTGCCGCAGAAGCTGGCCCGCCACCACGACGACGTCGACTCGGCCTTCTGGGGCTGGAACCGCATCTGGCTGCATCCTTCGTTCCGGTCATGGCGCATCGAGGCCGAGATCGCGGCGATCCGCTGCCCGCTGCTCGCGGTGCAGGGGCAGGACGACGAGTACGGCACGCTGGAGCAGATCCGCGGCATCGCGCGGCGCGTGCCGCAGACGCGCCTGCTGGAGCTGCCGAGGTGCGGCCATTCGCCGCACCGCGACCGGCCCGAGGCGGTGATCGCCGCGGTGGCCGCACTGATGGAGTGCACGCCGGGCGACTGACGCAGCGTGCGCTGTGGGCGCCGGCGGTCGGCGGGTGTCGCGTCCGCGACGCGCGACCCTGGGTTTCCCCGCGGGAGCGGCGCGCGCGAACTACCCCGCCGGGTAGTGACGGTGGGGGAGGGCGCCGCAATCATCCGGCCTCGCCATGTGCTCGCGCTGCGCCGCGAGTCGCGCCCATGCCTCCGGTCGGGCCGATGCCCGCACCGACAAGAACCAGGAGACCCCCCATGACCGACAGCCGCGCCAGCACCCCGGCTCCCATCGACTACGGCAAGGCCTACCGCGTGGACGGCAAGGTCGCGCTGATCAGCGGCGCGGCGCGCGGCCTCGGCGCCGAGATGGCAAGGGCGCTGGCGGGTGCCGGTGCGCGCGTGATGGTCACCGACGTGCTCGAGTCGCAGGGTCGCGAGACGGTGGCCGAGATCCGCGCCGCCGGCGGCCAGGCCGACTTCTTCCGGCTCGACACCACCGACGAGGCGCAGTGGGAGGCCGCGATCGCCGTCACGATCGAGCGGCTCGGCGGCCTGCATGTCCTCGTCAACAACGCGGGTATCGAGCGCCTGCAGTTCATCACCGAGACCACGGTCGAGGAGTTCCGCAAGGTGCAGGACGTCAACGTGACCGGCGTGTTCCTCGGCTGCAAGCACGCGATCCGCGCGATGCGGCCGGGCGGTGCGGCCGGGCAGGGCGGCTCGATCATCAACCTGTCGTCGGTCGCCGGCCTGGTGGGCTGCATCGGACTGAGCAACTACTGCGCGTCCAAGGGCGCGGTGCGGCTGCTGACGAAGTCGGTCGCCGTCGAGTGCGGGCAACTCAAGCTCGGCATCCGCTGCAACTCCATCCACCCCGGCGTGGTGTGGACCGCGATGGGGCGCGATCTGTTCCAGCACTTCGTCGACCTGAAGATCATGCCCGACCTGGCGGCGGCGCAGACCGCCTTCGAGACGGCGATCCCGATGGGCCGCTGCGGCGCGCCCGAGGACGTGGCCTCGGCTGCGCTCTACCTCGCCTCCGATGCCGCGAAGTGGGTGACCGGCGCCGAGTTCGTGGTCGACGGCGGCTACACCGCGGTCTGACGGCGGCGCAGCGCACACGACAACGGACAGGAGATCAGGACATGGGACGTGTGGACAACAAGGTGGCGCTGGTGACCGGTGGTGCCAAGGGCATCGGCCGGGCCAGCGCACTGATGCTGGCGCGCGAAGGTGCCCGCGTGGTGCTGACCGACGTGGAAGAGGCGCAGGGCAGCGCGGTGGCGAAGGAGATCGAGCGCGCCGGCGGCAAGGCGCTGTTCCTCACGCAGGACGTGACCGACGAGAGCCGCTGGGTCGAGGTGGTCGAGAAGGCCCGCGCGCAGTTCGGCGGCCTGAACATCGTCGTCAACAACGCCGGCATCGGCACCGCTGGCAGCGCCGAGGACGAGACGCTGGAGGCCTGGCGCCGCCTGATGTCCGTCAACCTCGACGGCGTCTTCCTCGGCACCAAGCACGCGATCCGGGCGATGAAGAACGGGCCCGGCACGGGCTCGATCATCAACATCTCGTCGATCGAGGGCATCGTCGCCGACCCCAAGCTCGCGTCCTACAACGCCAGCAAGGGCGGCGTGCGCATCTTCTCGAAGTCGGCGGCACTGCATTGCGCGCAGGCGGGCTACCGCATCCGGGTTAACACCATCCATCCGGGCTACATCTGGACGCCGATGGTCGAAGGCTATCTGACCAGCCTCGGCGATGTCGAGGGTGGGCGCCAGGTCATCTCGAAGATGCACCCGATCGGGCGGATGGGTGAGCCCGACGACATCGCCTACGGTGTGCTCTACCTGGGCTCCGACGAGTCCTCGTTCATGACGGGCAGCGAGCTGGTCATCGACGGCGGCTACACCGCGCAATAGCCGCACACCCCCGTGAAAACGCTTGTGGGATGAACGCCGAGACGCTGCAGAAACTACCCGCTCGGGTGGGTCGCCGCGCCCCCCACTGCCTCTCTAATTGCTCGATCGAAAAGCGGGCGGTGGAGGCCCGCATGCATGGTCGGTTCGTAGCGGTTCGACATAAACAACTGAAATCAAGAGACCTGGGTGCCTGATGGAAAAGATTGACCTGCGACGCAAGCTGGCGCGATTTGCACTGGGGAACCGGTGGGCGATCCTGGTGGTGATGGGGCTGATCACGGCGTTCTTTGCGGTGGGCCTGGTGCGCGTGGACGTGAAGACCATCTTCTCGGACCTGTTCCCGAAGAACCACCCCTTCGTGCAGGTCTACAAGGACCACCCCAACTTCGGCAATCCGCTGACCGTCACGCTGATGATCAAGCGTGTCGATGGCAAGGACGTGTTCCAGGCCGACACGCTCGAGAAGATCTGGCGCATCTCGCGCGACATCGACCTCACGCCCGGGGTCGACCACGACCAGATCCTCTCCATCGCCACCTCCAAGGCGCGCTACACCGTCATCACCCCCGACGGCATCTTCTCGCAGCCCATCATGGACGACGAGCTGCCCAAGACGGCAGAGCAGCTCGCCGAGATCCGCCGCCGCGTCGACGAATCCCCCGGAGCCAACACCTTCCTCGTGTCCTCCGACGGCACCGCCACCATCGTCAACGCCACCTTCATCGAACAATCCGTCGACTACGGCAAGGTCTTCGACGCCGTCCAGGCCATCGTCAAGAACGAGACCGACGCTGCGCACGAGATCCACGCGGCCGGCTTCCCCGTCATGACCGGGTGGATCTACGCCTTCGGCGACAACACCCTCGAGATCTTCGCGATCACCCTGATCCTGATGTTCGGCGTGCTCGCCTTCCACATGCGCAACGTCGCCGGCATCCTCGTGCCCGTGCTCGTCAGCGCCGTCTCGGCCATCTGGGGCTTCGGCCTCGTCGGCTGGCTCGGCCTGCCCGTCGAGCCCCTGCTCATGGTCGTGCCGCTGCTGCTCATCGCCCGCTGCTTCAGCCACTGCGTGCAAGCCACCGAGCGCTACTTCGAACTCCTGCACGACGGCCACCCCAAGGACAAGGCCGCCGAACTCTCCCTCGTCTCCCTCGTCTACCCCGGCACCCTGGGCATCTTCACCGACGTGTGCGGCCTGCTCCTCGTCGCCCTCGCGCCCATCCCGGCCATGGAGCGCTTCGCCCTCTTCACCGGCCTGTGGGCGCTCAACCTCGTCCCCTGCAGCGTCTTCCTCACCCCCATCCTGCTCAGCCTCATGCCGAGGCCGAACAACATCGAGCACCTGCTCGGCAACGACCAGCACAGCGGCCCCGTCCAGCGCGGCATCCAGGGCACGCTCGGCGGCTTCGCTGCCCTCTCCACCGGACGCAACGCCCGCTACACCGGCATCGTCTTCATCGTCCTCGGCATCGTCGCCGTCTTCCTCATGCTGCGCGTGCAGGTCGGCAACCCCGTCGAAGGCACCAACCTGCTGCGCTACGACTCCAAGTTCAACCTCGCCGTGCGCGAGATCAACCAGCACTTCCCCGGCTCCATGACCATGGAAGTCGTGTTCGAAGGCAAGGGCAACGCCCGCATCGTGCGCCAGAGCGACACCCTCACCACGATGCGCGACCTCCAGCACTGCCTGGAGAGCAGCCCCAACCCGCCCACGGCCACCCTGTCCTTCGCCGACCTCGCGCCCGAAGCCAACCGCGTCTTCAGCGGCGGCAACCCCAAGTGGTCGCCGCTCGACAACGACGACGCCTCCGCCTCGGCCGCCGTCACCGGCCTCATGGCCGGCACCAACGCCAAGGCCTTCCTGCACGTCACCGACTTCGAACAGAAGAACGGCACCGTCTCGCTCTGGTACTCCAACAACAAGCAAGAGACGGTGGACACCGCGCTGGCCCAGGCCCGTGCCTGCGTCGAGAAAGTCGGCCCCGAGCACCCCACCTTCACCATCCGGCTGGCCTCCGGGGCGATCGCGCTGCAGCAATCCATCAACGACACCGTGGTGCGCTACGAAAGCCGCATCCTGCTGGCCTTGAACCTCGTCATCCTGATCGGCTGCTCGCTCGCCTACCGCTCCATCGTCGCGGGCCTGCTGCTGCTCATCCCGGTGAACCTGGCCAACGCCATGCTCACCGCCTCCATGTCGCTCGCTGGCGTCGGCCTGGACGTCAACTCGCTGCCCATCCTGGCCATCGGCATCGGGGTCGGCATCGACTACGGCATCTACCTCATGACGCGCATCTGCGAGGAATACCAGGTCGCCAACAAGGACCTGGGCGTGGCGATCCGGGTGGCGCTCAAGACCTGCGGCAAGGCCATCTTCTTCACCGCCTCGCTGATGACGATCGGGCTGGCGCCGTGGTACTTCCTGTCGGAGCTCAAGTTCCTCTCCGACACCGGGCTGCTGCTGGTGATCCTGATGCTCATCAACATGGTGCTGGCGCTGGTGCTGCTGCCGCTGCTCATCTACCTGATCAAGCCCAAGTTCCTCGACAGCGACATGTCGGCCCTGTCCGAATCCCTGGAGAAGAAGCCTCAGACGGCGGTGCCTGCCTGAGCCCTGTGAGTGCGCCCCCTGCTGGGGTCTGCGAATTGTCGACAACGAAGTAGGAGACAGCCATGCATATCAGAAAGTACGACCACGACTACAGCCGCCGCTTCTTCATGGAGCAGGCCGCCAAGGGCATTGCCACGGCGGGTGTGCTGGGGCCGCTGTGGCCGATGATCGCGAACTCCGCGGACATCACCAAGGCCTACCCGGACGAGCTGATGTCGATCGACGCCTGGTCCAAGGGCAAGATCAAGACCGGTGACTTCATCACCGCCGAGAACGTCGAGATCGTCAAGGAATTGCTCGACCCCGTCGCGTATCACCACATCAAGACAATGGGTCGCAAGATCCGGATCGTGCCGACCACCCGCGACATCACGCGCATGTTCCCGGCCGAGTACCTCGAGGCAACGCTGCGCAACCAGGGTAAGGCCAAGCTCGACGCGAATAGCAACGTCGTCAGTTCCGACGGCAAACCGTGGATCGGCGGCAACCCGTTCCCGGACGCCAAGACCGGCCTCGAAGTGGCCGCCAACCTCACGATGTGCTGGGGCCGCAAAGACAACTCGCTCACTGCGATCCGCGACTGGGAGGTCGCGCCAGATGGGTCGATGAGCTACCAGTACGACTTCGCCTGGGTCGAGCAGAACACCACGGCGCGTGCCGACGGCAAGGTCTTGCCGGGCGGCGACGAACTGCTGCGCTACAACGCTGTTTACTTCACCGGTCCGTCGGACGTCAAGGGCACCAGCTACCTGAACACCTGGTACTACGATCAGCGCAAGTTCCCCGAGCTCGTCGGCTACCTGCCGGCCTTCAAGCGCGTGCGCAAGTTCCCGACCAACCAGCGCTTCGAACCGCTGGTGCCCGGGATGAATCTCTACCTGTCGGACGCCTGGGCGGCGGGCGACCCGATGCTGACTTGGGGCAACTACAAGATCGTCGGGCGCGGCCCGATGCTCGGTGCGCAGTCGCAGACCTGGTACGGCGACCGTCCGAACTGGGAGCGTCCGGTGCAAGGCGGCCCGAAGAACCAAACCTTCTTCGAGACGCAGATGGAGCTGTGTCCCGATGTCGTGATCTTCGAGGCCGAGCCGACCGGCTACCCGCGCGCCCCGGTGGGCAAGAAGCGGGTGTGGGTCGACGTGCGCAACCAGATGTATGTCGCCTACATCACCTACGACCGGCGCGGCGAGATCTTCAAGTCCTTCGAGCCGCAATACAGCTTCCTGGAAAAGGGTGACAAGAAGCTTATGGACGGAAAGAGCACGGCTTGGCACTGGACCGCGGTGCAGTGCTACAACTTCCAAGACGGGCGGATGACACGCTTCCAGCCCGTCACGTCGATCGCCGGCGGTATGTCCACGGCCTTCAACATCGACGGTCTCTACGAGAAGTACATGACCCAGCAGGCGCTGCAGCGCATGGGGACCTGAGTATGGCTGCGCGTCATCTAGACGAGCGGAGGCGCGTCGCTCGCAGCGGCCGACTGCAGTCTGCCCCGCTGCTGGCCCGGCTAGCGGTAGTGTTCGTTCTCTGCGGCGGACCTGCCTCTACACCGGCTCAATCCGCTGGCGCCGTCCCGGGGGTGCCGGTGGCGGCGACCTTCAAGCAGATCCGTCATGGCACGCACCATGACGCGCTGTACGACGTGGCGTTCGAGGGTGAGCGCGGCATCGCGGTGGGGGCGTTCGGCAACGTGCTCGTGACGGCCGACGGCGGGGCGACCTGGCAGGTACAGCCCTTCCCGATGAAGCACCTGGCCTTGATGGCCGTGGCCATGCGCGAAGGCAAGTGCATCGCCGTCGGACAGACCGGGCTGGTGTACTCCGCGGCGGACTGCAAGACCTGGAAGGCCTCGCCCTCCATGACCAAGTCGCGCCTGCTCGCCGTCGGCGTCAATCGCCAGGGCGTGGCCTACGCGGTGGGCGCGTTCGGGACCATCCTCAAGTCCAGCGACTGGGGCCAGTCCTGGGCGGTGCAGACGGTCGACTGGAGCACCATCACCGAGGACGGTGCGGAGCCCCACCTGTACGACATCCACGTTGCCGACGATGGCACCGTCACTGCGGTCGGCGAATTCGAACTCGTCATGCGCAGCAGCGACGGCAAGCAGTGGAAGGCCCTGCACAAGGGCGAACGCTCCCTGTTCGGCCTGTCCGTCGTCGAGGGCGGCACCAAGATGTACGCCACCGGCCAGAGCGGCGCGCTGCTCAGCAGCGCCGACGGCGGCGCCACCTGGGTGTCGCACAAGACCGGCACCGGCGCCATCCTCACCGGCGTGCACGCCACGCCCAAGGGCGAAGTGCTCGCCAGCGGCATCAACGCCGTGGTGCTCAGCCGCGACGGCGGGGCCTCCTGGAGCCCGCTGAACTCCAAGCTCGTGCGCAACGCCTGGTACCAGGCCCTCGCAGCCAGCGAAGGCCCGGGCGGCAAGCGACGCGTGGTGGCGGTAGGAGCGGGTGGGTCGATTCTCGAACTTGATTTTTGAACCTACAACGAGGAGACAACAGCGTGAAGAAGATTCGTACAGAAATCTCTCAGCGGCACGCCATCGCAGCAGCTACGTTGGTCGCGCTGTGTGGGTCGGCCCAAGCGGCCGACTGGGAAGTTTCCGGCATGATCCGGCAGGAGTTGGCGGTAAAGACCACCGACGATCAGAACAACACCAATCAGTACGGCAATGCCCAGAACGGTGTGCCCTACACGAATACCAGCTTGGTGACTGGTGGTGTTGTTCCCACTCTGACCCGTCCTGGCGCCTTCAAGAAGGACGCCGACGTCAATTGGTTCGCGACGCGGCTCGAACTCAACTTCGACGGCAAGCTCAGCGAATCGATGAAGGCCACGATCAAGCTGCGCGGCATCCTCGATGAAACCCGGGTCGTCGACGACGCCTATGGCACCCGCACGGCGGGGGGCGTCAACACCGGCTCCGGGAACCTCTTGGCTGGCAGCAGCTTCCGTCAGCAGTTCGGCGGCACCGCCGGCGGCCCGCTGGCCTACGCCAACGACCGCGCGCTGATCGACCTGCCGGCCTTCTACATCGACTACAACAACGGCCCGCTGTGGCTGCGCGCGGGAAACCAGCAGATCGCCTGGGGCGAGGCGCTGTTCTTCCGCGTGGCCGACCAGCCCAACGGCCTGGACCTGCGGGGCCACCTGTTCGGCGTCGCTGCCGAGGAGTACTCCGATACCCGCCGCTCCGCGCTCGGCCTGCGGATGAACTACCGCGTCAACGAGGAGACGGACGTCGACGGTTTCATCCAGCGCTTCGCGCCGTCGCTGTTGCCCAACGGGGAAACGGCCTACAACGTCATCCAGGATCAGTTCACCGTCGACCAGAAGCCCGGCTACGACCATGTCAAGAACAAGTGGAACGTCGGCTTCCGGGTGAAGGGCGAGGCCGGCGGCTTCGGCTACCAGGCCTTCGCGATCAACCGCACCAACCCCGACGGCGTCTTCAAGTGGTCGGCCGCCAAGGGCGACGGTGTGCTGCCCGGCACCGCCTTTGCCATTAATCCAACCGGCGTCTACAACGCCGCCGATTGGTTCAAATCGGCGGCTAACTCGCGCTTGGACGGCATCGAGGGCGTCGCGACCTCATTGAACTTCATCACCGCCGCGGGCGATCCCTACGGGCTTGTCGGCTTGGCCACGGCTTGTGGCGCCGAACGTGCGGTCTACGGGGACTTCAGACTCGGCAACAGTGCGGCAGCGTCATGTATCCTGGATACCTTTTTCACGCCGGGGGTGGCTGGACCGCTGCGTGGCTGGCTGAGCCGCGAGTACAAGCGCGAGACGGTGTTCGGTGGCGGCATCAACCGCGTGTTCGAGGGCGAACCCGCCTCGCTGCTCGACCAGCTGATCGGGCGCTTCGAGTTCTCGTACACGCCCAACAAGCACTTCACCAACCCGACGCTGGGTGACTACATCAAGAAGGACGAGTACCAGTTCGCGCTCATCCTCGAGAAGTACCACAAGTTCACCAGCGCCTTCCCGGCGACCTACTTCGTGGCGCAGTGGCTGCACAAGTCCAGGAGCGACCTGTTCGGGCGCTACCTGGGTGGCGTGGACAACCAGCCGGGGTCGGCGCCGAACGGGCAGTCGGGCGGCTTCAACGCGCTGGCGCTGGCGCTGCAGCAGGCCTCGCCGACGCTGGAGTACCGCTTCGACTTTTCGATCCTGACCGACACCAAGGGCGGCTGGTACATGCAGCCGGGCGTGAAGTGGAAGCCCACCAAGTCGATCCAGGCGGACCTCTACCTCAACGCCGTGTACTCCCAGAACAAGGGCGAGTACCGCGACTTCGTCGACGGCCTGCAGCACAACAACGAAATCTTCGCCCGCGTGGCTTATCAGTTCTGAGTGGTCGTCATGGTGTGCGTCGAACCGGCCGCCCGGCGGGCCGGTTTCGACGACGACACGCACCGGCCGCTCGCGCAGCCGGTGCTTTTTTCTTTGTGCCATCGCCTTCGCGCCGGGGCGATGGCCTGAACAGGTCATTCATGGCGCACCTCCTGCGTTTCGACCGCGACTACAGCCGCCGCGCCTTCCTCGACGCCACCGGCAAGGGACTGCTGCGCGCCGGCGTGTTCGGGTCGGCCTGGGCGGCCTTCCTGCGCACCGGCTCGGTCGCAGCGGCGTATCCGGACGAGTTGCTGTCGATCGAGGTCTACACGAAGGGGCGGCTCAAGCCCGGTGACGTGATCGACGCGGGCAACGTGGAACTGGTGAAGGACCTGCTCGACCCGGTCCGCTACCGGCAGATCGCCACGATGGGTCGCAAGCTGCTGCTCGCGCCGACCACCACCGACCTGAGCCACCTGAACCCGCTGCCTTACCTGGAGGCCACGGCGCGCAACCGCGGCAAGGCGCGCTTCGATGCCACCGGCAACATCGTCACCACCGAAGGCAAGCCCTGGATCGGCGGCAATCCGTTTCCGGAGCCCACGTCGGCGCTGGAGATGTTCGCCGCCCACACGCTGAGCTGGGGCCGGCACGACGTGTCGGTCTATGCCAGCAAGGAATACGACCTCGACCCCGCGGGCAATCTGCAGTACCAGTACTCGTCGGTGTGGGCCGAGATGTCCACGGTAGCGCGCACCGTCATCGATCCCAAGCCCTACTGGGCCGGTGAAGCGGACAAGCTGCGCTACCAGTCGGTGCTGTTCACCGAGCCGGCCGATGCGCGTGGCACCATCTTCCTCAACATCTGGGCCTACGACCAGAACCAGTTCCCGCAGCTCTACGGCTACCTGCCGGCCTTCAAGCGGGTGCGCAGTTTCCCGACCAATCAGCGCTTCGAGCCGCTGGTGGCCGGCGCCGAGCTCTACCTGTCGGACGCCTGGGCGGCCGGCGATCCGTTCCTGACCTGGGGCAACTATCAGGTCGTGCACCGTGGGCCGCACCTCGCAGCGGTCTCGCGCGGATGGACGTCGACCCATCCGAACTGGGAGCACACCACCCATGGCGGCCCGAAGGGCAACCTGTTCTGGGACCACGCGGTCGAACTGGTGCCCGAGGTGATCGTCATCGAGGCCGAGCCGGTGCGTTACCCGCGCGCGCCGGTCGGGCGCAAGCGCGTGTGGTTCGACGCGCGCACGCTGGTGCCGTTCCAGATGGTGTCCTACGACCGTCGCGGCGAACTGTTCCGCCACTTCGACGCGTCCTTCGCGTACTACGACGACGGCAAGGCGCGCGTGATGGACGGCAAGGAGCCCTACTGGTCCTGGGCCACCGTGCATGCCTTCAACGTGCAGACCAACCGCATGACCCGCATCGAGCAGGTGCGCGAGGTGCCGGGCGGCCACTCGATGCGCGTCAACGACCCCAGCGTCTACGACAAGTACCTGACCACTTCCGCGATGCAGCGGCTGGGCAACTGAAGCCCGGTCTCTGCGCTTCTTCACCACCCCCAAGGAGACGACGATGTCACTGGACCCGCAAGTACAAGGATTGCTCGATGCGTTCAAGGCGCAGGGCCTGAAGAGCTTCGAGCAGATGACGGTGCCCGAATCCCGCGAGACTGCCATGGCCTTCGTCGGCCTGGAAGGCGACGAGGAGGCGGTAGCCGATGTGTCGAATCACCGTGTGCCGGTGAAGGGCGGCGACATCGCCGTGCGCATCTACCGGCCAGCGGGCAACGCACCGCACCCGATGCTGGTTTACTTCCACGGCGGCGGCTTCGTGTTCGGCAACCTGGATCTGGTCGACAAGGTCGCCCGCTCGCTGTGCAACGCGTCCAATGCGGCGGTGGTCTCGGTCGACTACCGCAAGGCACCCGAGCACCCCTATCCCACGGCGCCGGAGGATGCCTACGCCGGCCTGGTGTGGGCGCGCGAGAACGCCGCGAAGCTGGGGCTCGATCCGGCCCGCATCGCGGTGGCCGGCGACAGCGCCGGTGGCAACCTCGCGGCGGTCGTGTCGCAGATGGCACGTGACCGCAAGGGCCCGAAGATCGCCCACCAGGTGCTGGTCTACCCGGTCACCGACGCGGCGGGCGACTACCCCTCGCGCAAGGAAAACGCCGAAGGCTACCTGCTGACCCAGGGTGCGATGAACTGGTTCTTCGGCCATTACCTGACGAGTCCCGGCCTGGCGAGCGACGCCTATGTCTCGCCGATCAAGGGGGATCTCAAGGGCCTGCCCGCCGCCACCGTGATCACCGCCGGCTACGACCCGCTGCGCGACGAGGGCGATGCCTACGCCAAGGCGCTGGCGAAGGCCGGTGTGGCGGTCGACCACGTGCCCAACCCGACGATGATCCACGGCTTCTTCTGGATGAAGGGCGTGATCGGCCACACGCAGAGCATCTACGACCGCGTCGGCAGGAACCTGAAGGCCGCGTTCGGGACCGCCTGAATGCCGCCGGTTTCGACGCGCAGCTGAGGAGGGCGGTCATGCCGGCAACGGGCCCGGGCCCCGGTCCGTTGCGCGGCGTGCGCGTGGTCGAGTTCGCTGCCATGGGGCCGGCGCCGTTCTGCGGCATGCTGCTGGCCGACCTGGGCGCCGACGTGCTGCGCATCGACCGGCCCGGCGGCGGCCCGCAGGCGGCGCTGTTCGATCCCGCCCGCGACGTGCTTCAGCGCGGCCGCAACGCCGTGGCGCTCGACCTCGCGCAGGCCGATGGCCGCGCGGCGGCCTTGCGCCTGGTCGGCACGGCCGAGGTGCTGATCGAGGGCTTCCGGCCCGGCGTGATGGAGCGTCTGGGTCTGGGCCCCGAACCCTGCCTGGCGCACAACCCGCGGCTGGTCTACGGCCGTATGACCGGCTGGGGCCAGGACGGCCCGCTCGCACACACGGCGGGCCACGACCTGAACTACCTCGCGCTGTCGGGGGCCTTGCACGCCATCGGTCGATCCGAAGGCGGCCCTGTGCCGCCGCTCAACCTGGTGGCCGACTTCGGTGGCGGCGCCATGCTGCTCGCGGTGGGCGTGCTGGCTGCGGTGCTGCATGCCCGCCAGACCGGCGAAGGCCAGGTGGTCGACGCCGCGATGACCGATGGCTGCGCGCTGTTGCAGGCGATGAACCTGACCTTCCAGGCGATGGGGCAATGGGAGGATCGGCGGCAGAGCAACCTGATCGATGGCGCCGCACCCTTCTACGACACCTATGCGTGCGCCGACGGTGGCTACATGGCGGTGGCTGCGCTCGAGGAACGCTTCTACCGCCAGTTCCTCGACCGCACCGGTCTGGCCGGCGTGGGGCTCATGCAGAGCCAGCACGACCGCACGCTCTGGCCGCTGCAGAAGCAGCGCATCTCCGAGGTGCTGCGAACTCGCACGCGCGACGATTGGACACGGGTGTTCGAGGGCAGCGATGCCTGCGTCACGCCGGTGCTCACGCTGGGCGAGGCACCGCGCCATCCGCACCACCGGGCGCGCGGCAGCTTCGTCACGGTCGATGGCCAGGTGCAGCCCGGCCCGGCGCCGCGCTTCTCGCGCACGCCCACGGTGGGCGCGCGCTCGCTCCCGGCCACGCACGACGGGGGGCAGGCGCTGGCGGACTGGGGCTGGTCTCGGGAGGACATTGCGCGGCTCGCGGCCAGCGGCGCGATGGCCGCCTGAGCGCTGACCGGCGCCACTCGCTCAGGACACCAGCCGCAAGGTCCGCGCCGCGTTGATCGCCTGCACGCGACCGCTGACGCCGAGCTTGGAGTAGATGTTCTTCAGGTGGAACTTGACGGTGTTCTCGGAGACGAACAGCCGCGAGGCGATCTCCTTGTTGGCCACGCCGTTGGCCAGGAACTGCAGCATCTCCTTCTCGCGCTCCGACAGCGGGTCGGTGAGGTGATGGCGGCCGCGCGGCTGGCCGAGGTCGGTGCCCGATGCGGCCAGCAGCAGCTCGATGAAGTCGCGGTCCGGGTCCGCCGGCGCCTGGCCATCGGCGGCGGACTGCAGGAAGTGCTGGTACTCCTCGCGCAGCATCGACACGATCGCGCGGCCCTCGTCGAGGAAGCAACGCACGTAGCGGCCCGGCCGCGCCAGCTGCAGCGCCTTGCGCAGGCTGCGATGGGCGCCGTTGGGCGAGCCCTTGTCGTGGAGCATCAGGGCTTCGAACACGTACAGCCGGATGTCGCGGTAGACGCGTCCGGTCTGGCGCGCACGCTCGCGCGCGATCAACTGCGAGGCCAGCGCGTGGTCGTGGTGGGCGATGGCGAGGCGGATGCGACCGAAGGCTTCGCCCTCCATGTCGTCGGCCATGTAGATCCACTGCGGGTTCAGCGGCGGACAGACCGGTGCGATGCGCTTGGCCAGTGCCGTGGCGCGGTCGAGCTCACCGGCCAGCACCGCGCGGCGCACGCGCTCCCAGTCGGCCAGCGAAACCAGCCGGTCGAGATGGCTGTCGTGGCCCATGCGCTCGAGCTCTTCGAGCACTTCCTGCGCCTCGGCCGAGCGACCTCGGGCGTCGTGCATGCGCGAGATCGACACATAGGCCAGCGCGATGAAATCGAGCGTGACGCACTCGGAAATGCCGCGCTGGAACTGCGCGCACAGCGGCTCCAGCGCCGCCAGGTCGTTGGCCTCGTAGAGCGCCCAGATCTGCGCGGCGGCCATCACCGCCGGCGCGAACGACTTGTCGAGCGGTGCGTGCTGCGCCAGCATGTCGGCGCGGTAGCGCTCGATCGCCTCGTTCAGCTTGCCCTGCACGATCAGGCGCGCGCCGCTGACGGCCGTGGTGTAGCCCATCACGAAGGAGCCTGCGCCGCGTTCGCTGTGCGCGCGAGCCAGCATCAGCGACTTGCGTGCGCCCTCGAAGTCGCCGGCGGCGATGCGGCCGAAGCTCAGCACGTTGCACGCGGCGCCGAGCTCGAAGGCCGGGAAGCCGCTGACCTCCTGCTGGAGCACCTCGGGGCGATCGATGATGTCGAGTGCCGCGTGCAGGTCGTCCTCGAACAGCAGGCGGGCCATCGCCCGGCACAGGTCGGGACTGGTGGTCTGCAGGATGTCGCCGCAGCCGGCGTGCTGGTTCATCAGGTCCACCAGCGGCCGCAGCTTGGCGCGCCGGCGCAGGAACATCAGCGAGTAGGCCGCCTTGATCGCCAGCACCGGGCGGTTCGCCACGTGGTCGAACGGCAGCCGGTCATACCAGCGCTCGAGCGTGATCAGCTCGGCGTTGGAGATCAGCCGCGAAGACCACTCGCTCAGGATCGCTGCGGCGAGCGAGAAATTGCGGCAGGACAGCGCGTGGTAGATCGCCTCCTCGGGCAGGTGCTGCGCCAGGTACCAGCGCGCCGCGCGCTCGTGCACGCTGACCACCTCGAGTTCGGAGCTGCGGTGCAGGCTGTCGGCGAGGAAGCTCGAGAACAGGCCGTGGTACTTGAACCAGCGGTTGTCGGAGTCGAGCGCACGGACGAACAGGCCGGAGCGCTCGAGCTGCTCCAGGATGTCCTGCGCGTCGTCGAAGCCGGTCACGGCCGCGCACAGCGGCGCCGACAGGCGCCGCAGCAGCGAGGTCTTGAACAGGAACTCCTGGATGCGCGGCGACTGCAGCGTGACCACGTTGTCGGTCAGGTACTCGGCCAGCTCGCGCGGGCCATGGTCCTCGGGATCGACCAGCGAGGTGCGCACCTCCGGGCTGCCGAGGCCGAGACGGAACAGCTGCAGGCCGGCCGGCCAGCCCTCGGTGCGCCGGTAGATCGCGCCCACTTCCTCGGCGCTGACCCGCAGGTCCTTCGACTCGGCGAAGAACTGCGTCACTTCGCCGGGCGTGAAGCGCAGGTCGTCGGCGCGCAGCACCGTCGCCATGCGGTTGACCAGCAGCGTCGCCAGCCCGATCTCCGGCAGCGAGCGCGAACCGATGAAGACGTGCGCATGGGCCGGCAGGCGCGACAGCAGGAAGCGGAAGAAGCGCAGGATGGCGTCGTTGCGCAGCGCCTGGAATTCGTCGAGGAAGATCGACGCGTGGGTCTCCATGCCCGACAGGCTGTCGAGCATCCAGTTCGCCAGGTCGGGTGGCGCGTCCCCGACCCAGGCCGCGTCGGCCTCCGGATGCGCGGCGCCGCCGCGCATCAGCCCCACCAACGCGCGCATGTGCGACTCGAAGCGGCGCGGGTCGTTGTCGGCGTCGTCGAGCGTGAGCCAGGCGGTGCGCCAGCCGCGCGCCTCGTGCGCGGTCTTGATCTGCTGCAGCGTGGTCGACTTGCCATGCCCGGCCGGGCCCTGCAGCACCGTGACGCGCAGGCTGTTGTCCTGCAGCACGCGGTCGAGGATGACGCGGCGACGCACGGCGCCGGGGTAGATCGGCGGGGCGAACAGCTTGTGGGTGCTGACCTCCATCGACGCCGGCGAAGGGCCGGACGAAGGCTTCTCCGTGCCCGGTGGCGCCGCGACCACCGGGGCGGGGATGTCGGCGGGCTTCGAACGGCGGAGGCCGGCGTCGGAGTGACCGGTTTTCGACATGGGCGACAGTGCCGGGCGGGCCGGCAGAGGGATACAACGAGGTGGATTGTTCGGTCCGACCCGGTACGAGCGCCAGCGGACTTCTACCGAGAGCCAGGGTAAACGCGAGACCGAATTGCCGGGGCCATGGGTCCGTGGGGCGCGTCACGCACCGAAACGACACAACTACCCTTCCGGGTGGGAGTGCGAAGGACCTTCCAGCGTCCAATTCCTGCAGGCGGCCGATGCCCTTGCAGAGGCCACCGCGTGGAGGGCAAGCAAGCCCCTGCGTCGCGGGCCCGACATCGGGCCCGATCGCGGATCGACGATGGATGCGTATGTCGGCTCAGTTTCTTCCCGTTCAACCCTCATGAAGGGCCTGCTCGTCAGCCGCGACGGGGGTCTGGTGCGTCTGCGCCTCGACCGACCGGAGGCGCTCAATGCGCTCGATGTCGATCTGGCCCAGGCGCTGCTCGCCGCCTGCCGTGATCTCGCCGACGACGCGTCGGTGCGTGCCGTGCTGCTCAGCGGTTCGGGCCGCGCCTTCGCCGCTGGCGGTGATCTCTCGCAGATGCGCGCCGCGCCGGTGGCGGCGGCCGACAGCCTGATCACGCCGATGCACCAGGCGCTGCGTCTGTTGGGGAGCATCGATGCGCCGGTGCTGGTCGCGCTGCATGGCGCAGTGGCCGGCGCCGGCCTCAGCCTGGCGGCCGCGGCCGATCTGGCCATCGCCGCCGAGGGCACGAAGTTCAACCTGGCCTACATCAACATCGCGACCAGTTGCGACCTCGGCGCCTCGTGGTCGCTGCCGCGACTGGTGGGCTTGCGCCGCGCGCTCGAGATCGCGCTGCTGGGCGAAAGTTTCGATGCGCGCAAGGCGCTGGAGATCGGGCTCGTCAACCGCGTGGTCGCCGCCGACGCGCTGGAGGCCGAGGCCGAGGCGCTGGCGCAGCGGCTGGCACGCGGCCCGACGCTCGCTTATGGCCACATGCGCCGTCTGATGCGCGCCAGCTTCGAGCGAAGTTTCACCGAGCAGCTCGATGCCGAGCGCGATGCCTTTCTCGCCAGCGCCGCGACCGCCGATTTCGGCGAAGGCCTGGCGGCCTTCTTCGATCGGCGTCCGGCCCGTTTCCAGGGCCACTGAGCGCCGCTCTTGTTCTTCTTTCTATCCAGGCCATGAACATCCTCGACAGCGTTGCGCGTCAGACCCTGGGCGACCTGCTGCGCCGCACCCGCCAGCGCCATCCGAACAAGCTCGCCATCCGTTGCGGCGACACCGCGTGGACCTACGTACAGTTCGACCACGTCTGCAATCGCCTGGCCACAGGCCTGGCGGCGCAGAGCATCGCCAGCGGTGATCGGGTCGCGGTGCTGGCGCGCAATTCGCACGCCTTCGCGGCGCTGCGCTTCGCGGTGGCGCGGCTCGGCGCGGTGCTGGTGCCGATCAACTTCATGCTCAGCGCCGACGAGGCGCGCTACATCCTCGAACACTCGGGCGCGAAGCTGCTTTGCACCGACAGCGGCCTCACCGAACTGGCGCGCAAGGCCAGCGCCGGGACCGCCGTCGAGCGCCTCGTGTGGCTGCCCGGCGAGGATCCCAGCGAGCCGGCCGCGGGCCTCACGCGCTTCGAGGACCTGCTCGAGTTCGGCGACCGCGTGCCCAGCCCGGTGCTGCACGGCGGCATGCTGGCGCAGATCGTCTACACCAGCGGCACCGAGTCGCGGCCCAAGGGCGCGATGCTGACGCACGACGCGGTGATCGCCGAGTACGTGAGTTGCATCGTCGATGCCGAGATCAGCGAGTCCGACCTGATCCTGCACGCCTTGCCGCTCTACCACTGCGCGCAGCTCGATGTCTTCCTGGGCCCGGCGATCTACATCGGCGCGACGAACGTCATCACCGGCAAGCCGACCGCCGACAACCTGCTCGCGCTGATGGCACGTGACGGGATCACGTCCTTCTTCGCGCCGCCCACCGTGTGGATCTCGCTGCTGCGCGCGCCGCAGTTCGACACCACCGACCTGTCGGCCTTGCGCAAGGGCTATTACGGTGCGTCGATCATGCCGGTGGAGGTGCTGAAGGAGATGCAGCGGCGCCTGCCGAAGGTGCGGTTGTGGAACCTGTACGGACAGACCGAGATCGCGCCCGTGGCCACCGTGCTCAAGCCGGAGGACCAGCTGCGCAAGGCCGGCTCGGCGGGGCGTGCGACGCTCAACGTCGAGACGCGCGTGGTCGACGACGCCATGCGCGATGTGGCGGTCGGCGAGATCGGCGAGATCGTGCACCGCTCGCCGCAGCTGCTGAGCGGCTACTTCCGCGACGAGGAGCGCACCCGGGCGGCCTTCGAGGGCGGCTGGTTCCACAGCGGCGATCTCGGCGTGCTCGATGCCGAGGGCTACCTGACCGTCGTCGATCGCAAGAAGGACATGATCAAGACCGGCGGCGAGAACGTCGCCAGCCGCGAGGTCGAGGAAACGATCTACGCGCTCGAGGGCGTGTCGGAGGTGGCCGTGATCGGCCTGCCGCACCCGGTGTGGATCGAGGCCGTGACGGCCGTCATCGTGCCCAAGGCCGGCCATGCGCTGACCGAGGCGGCGGTGATCGCCTTCTGCGACCAGCGCCTCGCGCGCTTCAAGATTCCCAAGACGGTGATCCTCACCGACGCGTTGCCGAAGAACCCGAGCGGCAAGCTGCTCAAGCGCGAGCTGCGGCTGCGCTACCAGACCCCGGCGACCTGAGCGCCCAAGCCTGCGGCCCGCGATCCGCAGCGAGCGCGGGCCACCCCATCCTTGAACCATGAACTTCGGTCCGAACGGGGCCGAGACAATTCGGAGAAGAAGCAATGAAGGTCTACAACGTCGCGATCCTGGGCACCGGCTTCGGAGGGCTCTGCATGGCCCTGCGCCTGCGCGAGCAGGGTGAGAACGATTTCTTGCTGCTCGAGAAGGCCTCTGGCGTCGGCGGCACCTGGCGCGACAACACCTACCCCGGCGCGGCCTGCGACGTGAAGTCGCATCTCTACTGGCTGTCGTTCACCGAGCGGCCCGAGTGGACCAAGACCTACTGCGACCAGCCCGAGATTCTGCACAACATCGAGCTGCTGGCCGAGAAGAGCGGCCTCAAGCCGCAGATCCGCTTCAACACCGAGGTGATTGATGCGACCTGGGACGAGTCCCAGCTGCTGTGGCGCATCCGCACCGCGAACAACGAGACCGTGCTCGCGCGCAACTTCGTGCCGGCCTGGGGCCAGCTCAACCGGCCGAGTTTCGCCGGCATTGCGGGCCGTGAGCGCTTCCAGGGGGCGCAGTTCCATTCGGCGGGCTGGCGGCACGACGTGCCGCTCGCCGGCAAGCGCATCGCCTGCATCGGCGTGGGTCCGAGTGCGGCGCAGTTCATCCCCGAACTGGCACGCCAGGCCGGGCACCTGACGGTGTTCCAACGCTCGCCGAACTACGTGGTGCCGCGCCTCGATCGACCCTACACCGACGACGAGCAGCGCATCTTCCACGCTGTGCCGGCCACGCGCGACGCCAGCCGGGCGGCGATCTTCGCCGACCACGAGAGCTGGTACGACGCGATGCGCCTGGACACGCCGAAGGCGGCCGAGTTCACCGCGATGGCGCGCGCCCAGCTGGAGTCGCAGGTGGCGGACCCGGTGCTGCGCGAGAAGCTGTGGCCCACCTATCCCATCGGCTGCAAGCGCATCATCATCGCCGACGACTATTACCCGGCCCTGGTGCGCCCCAACGTGACGCTCGAGACCACCGCGATCTCGGGCATCGAGGAGCAGGGCATCCGCACCAAGGACGGCACGCTGCACGAGTTCGACGTCATCGTGTTCGGCACCGGCTTCGAGACCGAGACGCTGCTCGGTGTGTCGGACATCAAGGGCCGCGGCGGCAAGTCGCTGCGCGAGACCTGGAAGCCGGTGCCCGAGGCCTACCTCGGCATCACCGTCAGCGGCTTCCCGAACCTCTACGTGCTGTACGGCCCCAACACCAACCTCGGCCACAACTCCATCCTCAACATGATCGAGGCCCAGGTCGACTACACGGTGCGCGCGCTGCAGGCGGCCAAGGCGCACGGCGTGGCGGCACTCGACGTCAAGCCGGCGGTGATGGCCGAGTTCAACCGCCAGCTGCAGAAGGACCTGCAGGGCACGTCATGGGCGGGCTCCTGCACCAGCTGGTACAAGCACGCCGACGGCCGCATCAGCAACAACTGGTCGGGCAACGTCATCGACTACCGCAAGGCCACCGCGAACTTCCGGATCGAAGAGTACGACCAGCTCCGCCAGGCCGAGACGGCCAGCGCCTGATCCGGTCGAGCGCGCGTCGGAGAGCGCGAACCACACGAGGAGGCGGCCCGATGGTCGACAACGAGTACTACTCGCAGGCCGTGCACGGCCCTTACGAGAGCTTCAACATCGGCGACCTGGTGCTGGAGGAGGGCGGCACGATCCGCAACTGCCAGATCGCCTACGCCAGCTTCGGCACGTTGTCGGCGGCGAAGGACAACGCGATCCTGGTGCCCACCTGGTTCTCGGGCACCAGCAAGATCATGGAGCAGGCCTACATCGGCCCGGGGCGCGCGCTCGACCCCGAGAAGTACTTCATCGTCGTCGCCAACCAGATCGGCAACGGCCTGTCGACCTCACCGCACAACACCGCGTGGCCGCTCGGCATGGCGAACTTTCCCAAGGTCCGCATCGGCGACGACGTGGTCGCGCAGCAGCGGCTGCTGAAAGGCAGGTTCGGCATCGAGACGCTGGCGCTGGTGGTGGGCGGTTCGATGGGCGCGCAGCAGACCTACGAGTGGGCGGTGCGCTTCCCCGACGCGGTGAAGCGCGCCGCGCCGATCGCCGGTACCGCGAAGAACACGCCGCACGACTTCCTGTATGCGCAGTCTTTGTGCGACGCCATCACCTCCGACCCGGCCTGGGCCGGTGGCTGGTACCGCGAGCCGCACGCGGTGCGCGAGGGCCTGCGCCGGCACTCGCGGCTGTGGGCGGTGATGGGCTTCAGCACCGAGTTCTACAAGCAGGAGCTGTGGCGGCCGTTCGGCTTCTCGTCGGTCGACGACCTGATGCTGAACTTCCTGGACGCCACCTTCCTGCCGATGGACCCGAACGACCTGCTGTGCATGGCCTGGAAGTGGCAGCGCGGCGACGTGAGCCGGCACACCGGCGGCGACCTCGCGAAGGCGCTGGCGCGCATCACGGCGAAGACGGTGGTGATGCCGATCAGCACCGACATGTTCTTCCCGCCGGCCGACTGCGCGGCCGAGCAGCGGCTGATCCCGAAGGGCGAGCTGAAGGTGATCGACAGCCTGTGGGGCCACATCGCGCTGTTCGGGCTGGATGCGGGCTACATCGAGCAGGTCGATCGGGCGCTGAAGCAGTTGCTCGACACGCCGGCCTGAGGCTGCTACCGCACTGCTGACCAGGGCGCCGGGTGAACGGCTCCGTTCGTGTCCCCCGTGCCGGGCTTGCGCCCGGCCCTCCTCCTTTACCTCACTTTGCCATTCACCCGACACCCTGGTCAGCACCTACCACCGGGACATGCGAAGGTCTTTCACCCCCCGCGTAGCACGATGCATCGAAGCGCCGTGACGGGCCGCTGTGTGGAGTGAGGTTAAGGAGGAGGGGGCGGCCGATCAGGTCGACGCCGGGGGACACGAACGCAACACAGCGGCCCGGCGCGGTGCCCGCCCCACCGCTGCGCAGGCCGCTTTCCAGCGAAGTAACGAAGCAAGGATCGTCGGTTCAGTCGATCAACCGCAGCGCCCGCGCCGTGTTGATGGCCTGCAATCGGTTGCCGACGCCGAGCTTGGAGTAGATGTTCTTCAGGTGGAACTTGACGGTGTTCTCCGATACGAACAGCCGTCCGGCGATCTCGCGGTTGGTGGTGCCGTCGAGCAGGAAACGCAGCATCTCCTTTTCGCGCTCCGACAGTGCCTCGGTCAGGGCGTTGCCGGCGGCCTGGCGGCCCAGGTCGGTCCCCGAGGCCTCGAGCAGCAGCTCGATGTAGTCGCGGTCCGGGTCGGTACCGGTGCCGCCGCCCGGTTCGTGACCTCGCAGCAGGTTCTGGTAGGCCTCGCGCAGCAGCTCGATGACGCCGTCCCCCTCGTCGAGCAGGCAGCGCACGTAGCGGCCCCGTCGGCCCAGCTGCAGCGCCTTGCGCAGGCAGCGATGGGCGGCGTTACGGGCGCCCATGCGTTGCTGGAGCAGGGTCTCCAGCACGCTCAGCTTGATGTCGCGGTAGACCCGACCGGTCTGGCGCGCCCGCTCCCGGGCGATGCGCTGCGCGGCGTCGGCGTGGTCGTGCCGCGCGATGGCGAGGCGGATCCACCCGTAGCCCGAGCCTTCCACGTCCTCGGCCAGGTGGATCCAGTGCGGCGCGTCGTCGCGCGAGTCCGGGGCGATGCGCGTCGCCAGCGCCACCGCGCGCTCGATCTCGCCGCCCGCCAGCGCACGCCGCACGCGCTCCCACTCGCTCACCGCCACCAGGCGTTGCCAGGGGCTGGTGTGGCCGATGCGCTCCAGTTCGTCGAGCACCGCGACGGCCTCGTCGGAGCGCCCGCGCGCCTCGTGCATGCGCGAGATGGCGATGTGGGCCGCGGCGATGAAGTCGAGCGTCACCGACTCGGAGATCTCGCGCTGGAAGCGGTGCGCCAGCGACTCCAGCGTCGCCAGGTCGTTGGCCTCGTACAGCGCGAACATGTGGCAGGCCGCGAGCGCCGCACCGGCCACCGAGGTGTCGAGCGGCGCCTCCTGCGCGTTCTCGTCGCGCAGGTGCGCCAGCGCCTCCTGCAGCCGGCCCTGCACGAGCAGGTTGCTGCCGGTGATGGCGGCGGTGTAGCCGCCGACGAACGAGCCGCCGCCGCGACCGAGGTGTGCACGCGCCAGCGCCAGGGCCTGCCGCGCGCCCTCGAAATCGCCGCTGGCCACCTTGCCCAGCGCGAGCACGTTCGCGGCGGCTCCCAGCTCGAAGGCCGGGAAGCCCTCCAGCTCGCGCTGCACCACGCCGGCCTGCTCGACGGTGTCGGCCGCCGCCGCCATGTCGTCGTCCACCAGCAGGAAGGACATCGCGCGGCACAGGTCGGGGTTGGTGGTCGGCACGATGTCGCCGCCGCCGGCCTGCGGTGCCATCAGCTCCAGCAGCGGCCGCAGCTTGGGGCGGCGGCGCAGGAACATCAGCGCATAGGCGGCGCGGATCACCAGCGCCGGCCGCTGCGCCACCTCGTGGAAGGGCAGGCGGTCGTGCCAGCGCTCCAGCGTGATCAGCTCGGCCCCGGCCACCAGCTGCGACGACCAGTCGGTCAGCGTGGACGCCGCGAGCGGAAAGTTCCTGCAGCACAACGCGTGGTGGATCGCTTCCTCGGGCAGCTCGTGCGCCAGGCACCACTGCGCCGCCTTCTTGTGCACCTGCCGCAGCGCTTCGGGGCCGTTGCGCTGCAGGGTCTCGGCCAGGTAGGTCGAGAACAGGCCGTGGTACCGGAACCAGCGGTTGTCGGAGTCGAGCGCGCGCAGGAACAGGCCGGAGCGCTCCAGCCGCACCAGCAGCTCCTGCGCGTCCTCGAAGCCGGTCACGGCGGTGCACAGCGGTGCCGACAGGCGCTGCAGCAGCGAGGTCTTCAGCAGGAACTCCTGCATGCGCGGCGACTGCAGCGACATCACGTTGTCGGCCAGGTATTCGGCCAGCTCGCGCGGCCCGTGGTCGTCGGCGCCGTCCAGCGCCATGCGCACCTCGGGACTCACCAGCGCCAGCCGGAACAGCTGCACGCCGGCCGGCCAGCCCTCGGTGCGGCGGTAGATCGCGTCCACCTCGCCGGCGCTGACCTGCAGGCTGGCCGAATCGGCGAAGAACTGCGTCACCTCGCCCGGCGTGAAGCGCAGGTCGTCGGCCCGCACCACCGACGCCACACGGTTGACCATCAGCGTGGCCAGGCCGATCTCCGGCAGCGTGCGGGAGCCGATGAACACATGCACGTTGGCCGGCAGGCGCGCGAGCACCGAGCGGAAGAAGCGCAGCAGGGCCTCGTTGCGCAGCGCCTGGAACTCGTCGATGAAGATCGAGGCCGGCGTGATGCGGCCCGACAGGGTGTCGAGCATCCAGTCGGCCAGATCGCGCGGCGCATCGCCGGTGCCGCTGCGCGAGGCGCCGGGCGACGCGGCACGGCCGTGCAGCAGGCTCATCACCGCGACCAGGTGCGACTCGAAGCGTCGCGGGTCGTTGTCGGCGTCGTCGAGGGTGAGCCAGGCGGTGCGCCAGCCGCGGGCCTCGTGGGCGGTCTTGATCTGCTGCAGGGTGGTCGACTTGCCGTGGCCGGCGGGCCCCTGCAGCACCGTGACGCGCAGGCTGTCGTCCTGCAGCACACGGTCGAGGATGGCCTGTCGCGGCACGGCGCCCGGGTACACCGGCGGCGTGAACAGCTTGTGCATCCGCACGTCCGACGGGAAGCCACGTTCGGTCGAGGCCAGCTCGTCGGCCAGCGGCGTGGGCCAGTCCGTCGTGGCCTCGAGCGGGTGCGATCGCAGCTGACGGTGGGGCGACGACGGGGGCATGCGGCTCGCAGGGCAACCAGCGGAACAGCGATTGTTTGCTGCGGCGCAGCTGACGGGTCTGCGGGCTTCCCCCAGGGGGTGGGTGGGGAGCGGGTGGCCAAAACTACCTGACCGGGTGGCGGAATTTGCAATGCCGGCGGGTTCAATCGGGCCGATCATTTCCAGAGGAGACCCTGATGTCGAATGTCCAGCAGGCAACGAAGCAGGTCGATGCCGTCGTCGTGGGCGCCGGATTCGCCGGCATGTATTCGCTCTACAAGCTGCGCGAGCAGGGCCTGAAGGTGCAGGTCTACGAGGCCGGCACTGGCGTCGGCGGCACCTGGTACTGGAACCGCTACCCGGGCGCGCGGGTCGACTCGCAGGCCTACATCTACCAGTACTGGTTCTCCAAGGAGCTGCTGGACGAGTGGAACTGGAGCGAGCGCTTCCCCGCCCAGGACGAGACCGAGCGCTACCTCAACCACGTGGCCGACCGCTTCGACCTGCGCAAGGACATCCAGTTCAAGACCCGGGTGACCGCGGCGGCCTATGACGAAGCGTCCCAGCGCTGGACCATCACCACCGACGACGGCCAGTCCGTCAGTGCGCAGTACTTCATCATGGGCACCGGCGGCCTGTCGGTGCCGATGCTGCCGGCGCTGCCGGGCATCGAGAACTTCAAGGGCCGCATCGTGCACACGGCGCAGTGGCCGCGCGAGGGCGTGGACCTCAAGGGCAAGCGCGTCGGCATCATCGGCACCGGCGCGACCGGCATCCAGGTGATCCAGACCATCGCCGGCGAGGTCGGGCACCTGACGGTGTTCCAGCGCACGCCGAACTACACCATCCCGATGCGCAACCCGAAGTACGACGACGCGGCGCGCGCCGAGCTGCGCGCGCAGTACCCGATGCTGAAGGAGCGCGTGCAGCGCACCTTCGCCGGCTTCGACTACGACTTCGAGGACCGCAACTTCTTCGACGTGGACCCCGCCGAGCGCCAGCGCATCCTGCAGCGCCTGTGGGACGACGGCTCGCTGAACTTCTGGATCGGCGGCTTCCGCGAGGTGTTCTTCGACGAGAAGGTCAACGCCGAGTTCTCCGACTTCGTGCGCCAGCGCATCCGCGAGCGCGTGAAGGACCCGAAGGTGGCCGACAAGCTGGTGCCGCAGGACTACGGCTTCGGCACGCGCCGCGTGCCGCTGGAGACCAAGTACTACGAAGCCTTCAACCGCGACAACGTGCTGCTGGTCGACACCAAGGCCACGCCGATGGAGGAAGTCACCGCGAAGGGCATCCGCACCTCGGCCGGCCTGCACGAGCTCGACATCCTGATCTGCGCCACCGGCTTCGACGCCGGCACCGGCGCGCTGACCAAGGTCGACATCCGCGGCCGCGACGGCGTGCTGCTGCGCGATGCCTGGGCCCAGGACGGTGTGCGCACCACCATGGGCCTGCAGGTGCACGGCTACCCGAACCTGTTCATGACGATGGCGCCGTTCTCGCCGGCGGCGGCGTTCTGCAACGTGCCCACCTGCCTGCAGCAGCAGGTGGACTGGATCGCCGACTGCATCGCCTTCGTGCGCCAGCAGGGCCGCCATTCCATCGAGCCCAGCGCCGAGGCCGAGGCCAAGTGGGTGGCCCACCACGACGAACTCGCCAACCTGACGCTGGTGCCGAAGACCAACTCCTGGTACATGGGCTCCAACGTCAAGGGCAAGCCGCGGCGCCTGCTGGCCTATGCCGGCGGCGCGGGCACCTATCGTGCCAAGTGCGAGGAAGTCAAGGCGAGCGGCTACGAGGGCTTCGTGACCGCCTGAATCGGGCCGCCGCCGGCCGGCGGCGGTGCGTTCAGTCGATCGACAGCACCACGTTGCCGATCGCGCGCCCGCTCTCGACCAGCTCGTGCGCCTCGACGATGCGCTCGAGCGGCAGCCGCGCGGCGATCTGGTGCACGAGGTCGCCGCGTGCCAGGAAGCCGTTCAGCGTGTCGATCGCGCGACGGCGGTCCGCCGCCTCGAGCAGGTAGACGATGAACAGCCGGATGCGCGGGCTGCGCGCGGCGAGCGCGAAGAAGGGCAGCGTGAACTGCACCGCGCCGCTGCCGTAGACCACCCACTCGCCGCCGGGCCGCACGGCCTCCATGTTCAGTGCCGCGTTGGCCACCACGTCGACCTCGATCACGCGGTCGACGCCCTGGCCGCCGGTGATCTGGTGCACGCGCTCGGCCACGTTCTCGGTCCTGTAGTCCACCACCGTGTCGGCGCCGGCCGCACGCACCAGTTCGGCCTTCTCGGCGCTGCTGACGGTGGCGACGATGTGCTTCGCACCGAGCCGGCGCGCGAACTGCACCGCGTAGTGGCCCACGGCACCGGCGCCGCCGGCGACCAGCACCGTCTTGCCCGCCACGCCGCCGTCCACCAGCAGCGCGTGCAGCGCGGTCAGCGCCGGGATGCCGAAGCAGGCGCCGGCCTCGCCCGGCACGCCGTCCGGCAGCGGCACGGCCTGCTGCTCGGGCACGGTGATGTACTGCGCGGCGGTGCCGGCCGGGCGCGCCCAGGCGCCGTTCCACAGCCACACGCGCTCGCCGAGACGGCCTGCGTCGACGCCCGGGCCCACGGCGTCGACGACGCCCATGCCGTCGCTGTGCGGCGTGACGCGGGGAAACGGCATCACCGGGCTGCGCAGGCCGGCGCGGGACTTCACGTCCGAGGGGTTCACACCGGACCACTGCAGCTTCACGCGCAGTTCACCCGGGCCGGGCACCGGGTCGGGCAGCTCGCCGATCCGGAGCACGTCCCGGGCCGCTCCGGTGCGTTCGTAGAAGGTGGCGCGCATGGTCTTTGCAGGGGATAGGAAGAGGAGTGATGGTGCCCGACATCGGATGCGCGTGCAGTGGCAAAACCCGCCAGCCCCTGCGACGCGTTCGGGCATCGATGCGCAGGCCGGCAGGGCCTACAGTGGCGGGAGATCATCGAAGGAGTCGCTGCATGAGCGGTCAAACAATCGGCGTCATCGGCGCCGGCACCATGGGCAACGGCATCGCGCAGGTGTGCGCGATGGCCGGGCTGGACGTGACGCTGGTCGACGTGTCGGACGCGGCGGTCGCGCGCGGCCTCGCGACGCTGGGCAACAGCCTGGAGCGGCTGGTCAAGAAGGACAAGCTGACGGCCGCGGCCAGCGCCGCGGCGCTGGCACGCGTGCGCGGCACGACCGACTACGCGGCGCTGGCCGGGGCCGACCTCGTGATCGAGGCCGCCACCGAGAACCTGGCGCTGAAGCTGCGCATCCTGCAGCAGCTCGCCGAGGTGGTGCGCGAGGACGCGGTGATCGCGACCAACACCTCGTCGATCAGCATCACCCAGCTGGCCGCGGCGGTGAAGGCGCCCGAGCGCTTCGTCGGCATGCACTTCTTCAACCCGGTGCCGCTGATGGCGCTGGTGGAGGTGATCGGCGGCCTGCAGACCTCGGACGCGACGCGCGAGCGTGCGCTGGCCTTCGTCAAGTCCATCGGCAAGACGCCGATCGCGGTGAAGAACAGCCCGGGATTCGCGGTCAACCGCATTCTGGTGCCGATGATCAACGAGGCGATCTTCGTGCTGCAGGAGGGCCTGGCCAGCGCCGAGGACATCGACGCCGGCATGACGCTGGGCTGCAACCAGCCGATCGGCCCGCTGGCGCTGGCCGACCTGATCGGCCTGGACACGCTGCTCGCGGTGATGCAGGTGTTCAGCGAGGGATTCGACGACCCGAAGTACCGGCCCGCGCCGCTGCTGAAGGAAATGGTGGCCGCCGGCCGCCTGGGCCGCAAGAGCGGCCGCGGCTTCTACACCTACGCCTGAGGGCGATCGCATGTTCCGCGCCCTGATGCTGACGCAGGTGGACCGGCGCACCCATGCCGAGCTGGTGGAGCTGGACGAGTCGCAGTTGCCGCCCGGCGACGTGACGGTGCGCATCGAGTACTCCAGCCTCAACTTCAAGGACGCGCTCGCGGTCACCGGCCGCGGCGCGGTGGTGAAGAACTGGCCACTGGTGCCGGGGATCGACCTGGCCGGCGTGGTCGAGCGCAGCAGCGACCCGGCCTGGCAGCCGGGCGACCGCGTCGTGGTCAACGGCTGGGGCCTGGGCGAAACCGAATGGGGAGGGCTGGCGCAGAAGGCGCGGCTGTCGCCGCAATGCCTGTTGCGGCTGCCGGCGGCCTTCACCACGCGCGAGGCGATGGCCATCGCCACGGCCGGCTACACCGCCGCGCTGTGCGTCATCGCGCTGCAGCGCCACGGCCTCGAGCCGGGCGCCGACGAGGTGCTGGTCACCGGCGCGGCCGGTGGCGTGGGCTCGGTGGCGGTGGCGCTGCTGGCCGGGCTGGGCTTCCGGGTGGTCGCGTCGACCGGGCGGCCGGCGGAGGCCGAGTACCTGCGCTTCCTCGGCGCCGCGGCGATCCTCGACCGGGCGGAACTGTCGTCGCCCGGCAAGCCGCTGCAGAGCGAGCGCTGGGCCGGCGTGGTGGACACGGTGGGCAGCCACACGCTGGTCAACGCCTGCGCGCAGACGCAGTGGCACGGCGCGGTGACCGCCTGCGGCCTGGCCCAGGGCAGCGACCTGCCCGGCACGGTGATGCCCTTCATCCTGCGCGGCATCACGCTGTACGGCATCAACTGCATGCGCGTCGACGAGGCCACGCGGCGCCTCGCCTGGGAGCTGCTGGCGCAGCATGTGCGCAGCGACCAGCTGGCGCAGATGACGCAGGAGATCGGGCTGTCCGAGGTGATCGCCTATTCGCCCGGCCTGCTGGACGGCAAGGTGCGCGGACGCACCGTGGTCGACGTCAACCGCTGAGCAGTGCCGGGGCGGTGGCCGGCCGCCGCGCGGTGGCGTCGGCGCCCGGCGCCGACATGCCGTCGGCACGCAACGCGCGGTACTCGCCCGGCTGCGACCCGGTCCATTTCTTGAAGGCGCGGTGGAAGGCGCTGGGCTCCTGGAAGCCGAGCAGCGTGGAGATCTCGGCGATGCTGAGCCGGCTGTGGCACAGGTGGTGGATCGCCGCATCGCGCCGCAGGTCGTCCTTGGCGCTCTGGTAGGTGCCACCCTCGGCCTCCAGCCGGCGCCGCAGCGTCGACGGGGCGACGTGGAACTCGAGCGCCAGGTCGTCCAGCGTCGGCCAGCCGGCCTGGCCGCCTAGGCAGCGGCGCAGCCGGCGCCGCACGCGCGCGGTCCAGCTGTCGGTGCTCTTGTACTTGAGGAACACCGACTGCGGCGCCGAGCGCAAAAAGCTCTTCAGCGTGGCCTCGGTCTGGATGATCGGCGCCTCCAGCAGCGCGGCGTCGAACTCGATGGTGGTGCGTTCGGCGCCGAACGCCAGGTCTTCGCCGTACATCACGCGGTACTCGCGCGCTTCCTCGGGCAGCGCGTGGCCGAAGGCGATGTGGGCGAGCTGGATGCGCCGCCCGATCAGCCAGCACATCAGGCCGTGCAGCATCACCAGGTAGGTCTCCTCGGCGAAGCGGCGGTCGGCCGGGTCGGCGATGCGGTTGTGCAGCGTGATCACCGCCCGGTCGTCGTCCACCGCCAGCTCGCCGTGCAGGTCGTCGAGGAAGGCCGAGAAGCTGCGCAGGCAGCGGCGCAGGGCCCGGCCGAGCGTGCCGCAGTGCAGCACCGCATGGCACATCAGGGCGAAGCTGCCGACCTTCATGCGGCGCGCGTCGAGGCCGAAGAATTCGTCGTCGAGCTGGTGCGCGACGGCCAGCCACAGCGCCGCGAAGGCCCGGGCCGGCACGCGCGCCTGGCGGTGGGCCAGCATCTCGGCCGGGATGCCGGCCGCGCGCAGCACCGCGGGCAGCGCCTCGGGTGCAAGATGCGCCAGCGCGGCCCGCACGAAATAGATCGAGACGGTGTCCTTGTCCATGTTCCGGGGGCCAGTGTAGGGCGCTGCCGCGGGTGGCAAAAACGAGCGCGGCACTTGACGGCTCGGGGCATGTCGCCGGCCCGCCCGCCCGCGGAAAATCAGGCATCGATCCCGGCCCGCGGACCCCCCGCCGGGCGCCCGCAGCAAGGAGACCCGCGATGACCGACCTGTCCGCCGAGTTCAAGGCCCTGGCCGAGTACCGCCCGACGAACCGGGTGCGCTTCGTCACCGCCGCGAGCCTGTTCGACGGCCACGACGCCGCGATCAACATCATGCGGCGCATCCTGATGGGCATGGGCGCCGAGGTGATCCACCTGGGCCACAACCGCTCGGTCGACGAGGTGGTGACCGCGGCGCTGCAGGAAGACGCCCAGGGCATCGCGATCAGCTCCTACCAGGGCGGCCACGTCGAGTACTTCAAGTACATGGTCGAGCTGCTGAAGGCGCGCGGCGGCGAGCACATCCAGGTGTTCGGCGGTGGCGGCGGCGTCATCGTGCCGGCCGAGATCCGCGACCTGGCCGATAGCGGCGTGCGCATCTTCAGCCCCGAGGACGGCCAGCGCATGGGCCTGCAGGGGATGATCGGCGAGATGGTGATGCGCTGCGACCGCGACCTGTCGCCGCATGCGCCAAAGACGCTGGACGCGCTGCAGGGCCACGCCGAGGGCGCCTGGCGCGCGCTGGCCCAGCTGATCACCGCGCTGGAGAACGGCCGGGCCGACCCGGCGCTGGTGCAGGCGCTGCACGCGAAGGCCCAGGCGTGCCACGTGCCGGTGCTCGGCATCACCGGCACCGGTGGTGCCGGCAAGTCCAGCCTCACCGACGAACTGATCCGCCGCCTGCGCCTCGACCAGGACGACGCGCTGCGCGTCGCCGTGATCTCCATCGACCCGTCGCGCCGCAAGAGCGGCGGCGCGCTGCTGGGCGACCGCATCCGCATGAACGCGATCGGGCCGTGGAGCCAGGGCCCGAGAGTCTTCATGCGCAGCCTGGCCACGCGCGACACCGGCAGCGAGATCAGCGCCGCGCTGCCCGAGGTGCTGGCGGCGGCCAAGGTGGCCGGCTTCGACCTGGTGATCGTCGAGACCTCCGGCATCGGCCAGGGCGACGCCGCCATCGTGCCGCTGGTCGACGTGCCGATGTACGTGATGACGCCGGAGTACGGCGCCGCCAGCCAGCTCGAGAAGATCGACATGCTCGACTTCGCCGAGTTCGTGGCGATCAACAAGTTCGACCGCAAGGGCGCGCCCGACGCGCTGCGCGACGTGGCCAAGCAGGTGCAGCGCAACCAGGAGGCCTGGAAGCAGCGGCCCGAGGAGATGCCGGTGTTCGGCACCATGGCCAGCCGCTTCAACGACGACGGCGTGACCTCGCTCTACCAGTCGCTGAAGCAGCGGCTGGCCGGCCTGGGCCTGCCGGTGCGCGAGGGGCGGTTGCCGGCGGTGAGCACGCGCCACAGCACCCACCAGACGCCGATCGTGCCGGGCGCGCGCGTGCGCTACCTGGCCGACATCTCCGAGACCGTGCGCGGCTACAAGCGGCACGCCCGCGAGCAGGCGCGCCTGGCCCGCGAGATCCAGCAGCTGCGGGCGAGCTCGCGCATGCTGCACGAGGCCATCCCCGACAAGTACAAGGCGCGCGACGCGCTCGAGGAACAGGCCGTGAGCCGCGAGGCGCGGCTCGACCCGCGCGCGAAGAAGCTGCTCGCCATGTGGCCCGACCTGCAGAAGGCCTATGCCGGCGACGAATACGTGGTGAAGATCCGCGACAAGGAGATCCGCACCACGCTCACCCACACCACGCTGTCGGGCAACAAGATCCGCAAGGTGGCGCTGCCGCGCTACGAGGACCACGGCGAGATCCTGCAGTGGCTGATGCTCGACAACGTGCCGGGCAGCTTTCCGTACAGCGCCGGCACCTTCGCGTTCAAGCGCGAGGGCGAGGACCCGACGCGCATGTTCGCCGGCGAGGGCGACGCCTTCCGCACCAACCGGCGCTTCAAGCTGGTGAGCGAGGGCATGCCGGCCAAGCGGCTGTCGACCGCCTTCGACTCGGTCACGCTGTACGGCCACGACCCCGACCTGCGGCCCGACATCTACGGCAAGGTCGGCAACTCGGGCGTCAGCATCGCGACGCTCGACGACCTGAAGGTGCTGTACTCGGGCTTCGACCTCACCAACCCCAGCACCTCGGTGAGCATGACGATCAATGGCCCGGCGCCGTCGATCCTGGCGATGTTCATGAACACCGCCATCGACCAGAACCTGGAGAAGTTCGCGGCCGAGAACGGCCGCGAGCCGACCGACACCGAGGCCGCCAAGATCCGCGAATGGGCGCTGGCCAACGTGCGCGGCACGGTGCAGGCCGACATCCTGAAGGAAGACCAGGGCCAGAACACCTGCATCTTCAGCACCGAGTTCAGCCTGAAGGTGATGGGCGACATCGCCGAGTACTTCGTGCACCACGACGTGCGCAACTTCTACTCGGTGAGCATCAGCGGCTACCACATCGCCGAGGCCGGCGCGAACCCCATCTCGCAGCTGGCCTTCACGCTCTCCAACGGCTTCACCTTCGTGGAAGCCTACCTGGCGCGCGGCATGCACATCGACGACTTCGCGCCGAACCTGAGCTTCTTCTTCAGCAACGGCATGGACCCGGAGTACACCGTGATGGGCCGCGTGGCGCGGCGCATCTGGGCGGTGGCGATGCGCGACCGCTACGGCGCCAACGAGCGCAGCCAGAAGCTCAAGTACCACGTGCAGACCAGCGGCCGCAGCCTGCACGCGCAGGAGATCGCCTTCAACGACATCCGCACCACGCTGCAGGCGCTGATCGCGATCTACGACAACTGCAACTCGCTGCACACCAACGCCTACGACGAGGCGATCACCACGCCCACCGAGGAGAGCGTGCGCCGCGCGATGGCGATCCAGCTCGTGATCAACCGCGAGTGGGGCCTGGCGAAGAACGAGAACCCCAACCAGGGCGCCTTCATCATCGACGAGCTGACCGAGCTGGTGGAGGAGGCGGTGCTGGCCGAGTTCGAGAAGATCTCCGAGCGCGGCGGCGTGCTCGGCGCGATGGAGACCGGCTACCAGCGCGGCAAGATCCAGGAGGAGAGCATGCACTACGAGATGCTCAAGCACACCGGCGAGTACCCGATCATCGGCGTGAACACCTTCCGCAACCCGCACGGCGACCCGACGCCCGGCCACATCGAGCTGGCGCGCTCCACCGACGAGGAGAAGCAGTCGCAGCTGCAGCGCCTGGCCGACTTCCACGCCCGCCACGCGGCCGAGTCGCCGGCGATGCTGGCGCGGCTGCAGCAGACCGTGATCGACAACGGCAACGTGTTCGAGGTGCTGATGGACGCGGTGCGGGTGTGCTCGCTGGGGCAGATCACCACCGCGCTGTTCGAGGTGGGTGGGCAGTACCGGCGCAGCATGTGAGCGGCGCGCCGCCCGGCGCGGGCCGGCCGCGACAATGACGTCCATGCCTGCCCGCTTTCCCGAACGCATCGTCTGCCTCACCGAGGAGCCCACCGAGGTGCTCTACGCGCTGGGCGAGGCGCACCGCATCGTCGGCATCTCCGGCTTCACCGTGCGTCCGCCACGCGCGCGGCAGGAGAAGCCCAAGGTGTCGGCCTTCACCAGCGCGAAGCTCGAGCCGATCCTGGCGCTGCAGCCCGACCTGGCGATCGGCTTCTCCGACATCCAGGCCGACATCGCCCGCGAGCTGATCCAGCGCGGCGTGGAGGTGTGGATCAGCAACCACCGCTCGGTCGACGGCATCCTGGGTTATGTGCGCCGGCTCGGCGCGATGGTCGGCGCGGCGCACCGGGCCGAGGCCTATGCTGACGCGCTGGCCGCGCGCGTGGAGCGCGTGCGGCAGGCCGCCGCGCAGCTGCCGCGCCGCCCGCGCGTCTACTTCGAGGAGTGGGACGAGCCGCAGATCAGCTGCATCCGCTGGGTCAGCGAGCTGGTGGGCATCGCGGGCGGCGACGACATCTTTCCCGAGCGCGCCGTGGCGAGCCTGGCGCGCGACCGCATCCTCGCGACGCCCGACGAGGTGATCCCGCGCGCGCCCGACATCGTCATCGGCTCGTGGTGCGGCAAGAAGTTCCGCCCCGAGAAGGTGGCCGCCCGTGCCGGCTGGGACCAAGTGCCCGCGGTGCGCGACCGCGAGCTGCACGAGATCAAGTCGCCGCTGATCCTGCAGCCGGGCCCGGCCGCGCTGACCGACGGGCTGGACGCGCTGCACGCGATCGTGGCGCGCTGGGCGGCCCGGCACTGAGCCCGCCGGCGCGCGCGCCGCGTCGCCATGGATCAGGCGTTCAAGCCTACCCACCCGGGTGGAAAACTACCCTCGCGGGTAGTGGCCTGCGGCGACGCGGGCCGGGATCATCGCGCACGCCCAAGGAGACCTGCACGATGCACCGACGCCCCGCCCCCTCACCCGCAGCGCTGGTTGCCCGGCTGGTCGTGACCCTGAGCCTGGCCTGCGGGCTGTCCGCCCCGTCGGCAGCCGCCGGCACCGAGGTGAACGACGCGGCCCTGAGCGACCCGAAGCAGGGTGCGAACTGGCTGGCCTACGGCCGCAACTACAGCGAGCAGCGCTACAGCCCGCTGGCGCAGGTCCATGCCGGCAACGTGGGGCGGCTCGGGCTCGCGTGGTCGATGGCGCTGCCCGAAGACCGCTCTCTGCTGTCGACGCCGCTGATCGTCGACGGCGTCATGTACTTCACCGGCAGCTGGAGCAAGACCCGCGCGGTGGACGCCGCGACCGGCAAGCTGCTGTGGGAGTACGACCCGGAGTCGATCAAGCACGCTGGCGGCGAACGCCTGCGTGCCATGTGGGACTCCAGCCGCGGGCTGGCCTACTGGAAGGGCAAGCTGGTCATCGCGACCATCGACGGGCGGCTGATCGGCCTGGACGCGAAGACCGGCCAGAAGCTGTGGAGCACCCAGACCTTCGACCCGAAGCGACCGCTCTACATCTCCGGTCACCCGAAGGCCTTCCGCGACCTGGTGATCGTCGGCAACGGAGGCTCCGAGTTCGGCGCGGGCCGCGGCTTCGTCAGTGCGTACCACGTGGACAGCGGCAAGCTGGCGTGGAAGTTCTACGTGGTGCCGGGCAATCCCGCCGACGGCTTCGAGGACGAGGCCCAGGCGATGGCGGCCAAGACCTGGACCGGCGAGTGGTGGAAGCACGGCGGCGGCGGCCAGGTGTGGAACGGCCTCACCTACGACCCCGAGTACGACCAGATCCTGATCGGCACCGGCAACGGCGGTCCGTGGAACCGGAAGGTGCGCAGCCCGGACGGCGGCGACAACCTGTTCCTCTGCTCGATCGTGGCGCTGGACGCACGGACCGGCAAGTACAAGTGGCACTACCAGACCGTGCCCGGCGAGACCTGGGACTACAACTCCAGCATGGACATGGTGCTGGCCGACCTGAAGCTGCGGCCGGGCGGCGGACCGCGCAAGGTGCTGCTGCATGCGCCGAAGAACGGCTTCTTCTATGTCATCGACCGCAAGAACGGCAAGCTGCTGTCGGCCGAGAAGATCGCCAAGGTGACCTGGGCGACCGGCATCGACATGAAGACCGGGCGGCCGATCGAGGCCGAGGGCGCGCGCTACGAGGACGGCTCGGAGCTGGTATGGCCCAGCGTCTACGGGGCCCACAACTGGCATGCCATGTCCTTCAATCCGAAGACCGGGCTGGTCTACATCCCCAAGGTCGAACTGCCCGCGCTGTTCACCGACACGGGCGTGCGGATCGTCGACTGGCGCAAGCCCGAGAACTTCGGCCAGCTCGATGTCGCGGTCGACATCGGCCTGGGCAGCGACATCCCCAAGGACGCCGGGGTGAGCTCGCTGCTGGCCTGGGACCCGGTGAAGCAGAAGAAGGCGTGGGAGGTGGCCCAGCCGAACTACTGGAACCCCGGCACCATGACCACCGCGGGCAACCTGGTGTTCCAGGGCCGCATCGACGGCACGTTCATCGCCTACGACGCGCGCGACGGCAGGCAGCTGTGGTCGGTGCACGTCGGGTCCGGCATCAGCGCGCCGCCGGTCACCTACTCGGTGGGCGGCCGGCAGTACGTGTCGCTGCTCGTCGGCTGGGGCGGTGCCGGCATGTCGCTCGGTGGCGGCAGCTCGATGGCGCAGTACGGCTGGGGCTTTGGCGGCCAGACGCGGCAGTTGCTGACTTTCGCGCTCGACGGCAAGCTGCCGATGCCCGACGTGGGCAAGCCCGTGTTCGTCCGGCCCATCGTGCCGGCGGATTTCAAGCCCGACGAGAAGCTGGTCGATCGTGGCCGTGCGCTCTACGCCAGCACCTGCGTCTGGTGCCACAGCGCCGGCGCGGTGTCGGGAGGCTATGCGCCGGACCTGCGTGCCTCGCCGATGCTGCTGGACCTGAAGGCGTTGCGGACCGTACTCGAAGGCGCCCTGGTGCAGCGCGGCATGCCGAAATACCCCGACCTCACGGACGACGATCTCGTGGCACTCCAGCACTACGTGCGCAGTCAGGCTATCGTGACTTCACAGCCGACCCCGCCCTAGTCGGCACGGAGCGCACTGCATGATCGATCTCTACACCTCGGCCACGCCCAACGGCTGGAAGGCCAGCATCCTGCTCGAGGAACTGGGGGTGCCGTACACGGTGCATCCGCTGTCGCTGCAGAAGCAGGACCAGAAGACGCCGGCCTTCCTGTCCATCAACCCGAACGGTCGCATCCCGGCGATCGTCGACCGCAGTGCGGGCGACTTCGCGGTGTTCGAGTCCGGCGCGATCCTGATCTACCTCGCGGAGAAGCACGGCCGCTTCCTGCCTGCCGACGTGAAGGGGCGTTCGCTCGTCATCCAGTGGCTGATGTTCCAGATGGGCGGCATCGGTCCGATGCAGGGCCAGGCGAACGTCTTCCACCGCTACGCGCCCGAGAAGATCCCCTATGCCATCGAGCGCTACCAGAGCGAGACCAAGCGTCTCTACCGTGTGCTCGACGGTCGGCTGGCCGACCACGAGTTCCTGGCCGGTGACTACTCCATCGCCGACATCGCCAACTGGTCCTGGGTGTCGCTGTACGACTGGGCCGGCGTGAGCATCGACGATCTGCCGCACCTGCGGCGCTGGCTGGACACCATCGCGGCGCGGCCTGCGGTGCAGCGCGGCATCGTCATTCCCGAGCCGCTGCAGCTCGGCGGCGGCGGCGAGGCGGTGAAGAAGATGGCGCAGTCCATCCTCGTCTCCGCCCCGGGCACGGCCTGAAGCGACGCCCCCGCTGCTCCAGGCAACTTGCTTCTCGCGCGCGCGCTTCAGCCGCGCATGCCGATCTCCTGCCAGCCCGGCGACAGCGAGGCGGTGGCACTGGGCCGCGCGTTCATGCGCGCCAGCCACGCGGTCACGTTCTTGAGCGCCGGGTCGACCTGCAGGCCGGTGGACATGCAGAAGTCGAGGCAGCAGTACAGCACCAGGTCGCCCAGCGTGACGCGCTCGCCGCACAGGTAGGACTTGCCCTTCAGCAGCGTATCCACCAGCGCCACGCCGTCCAGGCCCTTGGCCTTGAGGCCGTCGGCGGCGTCGGGCAGGCAGCGCACGCGGTCCTTGAACAGCGGCAGCCCGGGCCCGAAGCGGAAGGCGTTGTAGAGATGCTCGCAGGCGTTGAGCTCGGCGCGCCGCAGGGCCATGCGCGCCTCGGCGCGTTCCACCGGCGTGTTGCCGATCAGCGCCGGCGTCGGGTGCAGTTCCTCGAGGTACTCGCAGATCGCCACCGTCTCCGCGATGACGCGGCCGTCGTCGAGCTCCAGGCTCGGCGTCTGGCCGGCCGGGTTCTTGGCGAGATAGGGGTCCTTGCGGTTCTCGCCGCCGAGGATGTCGAAGTCCTGGAACGGGATCGAGATCTTCTTCTCGGCCATGAACATCCGCACCATGCGGGGATTGGGGCCGAAGGAATTGAGCAGTTTCAAGCGGGTCTCCTGTTGTGACGAACATTGACGATCAAGCGCGCACGGGTGTGCGCGCACGGGGGCTCAGAACGATTCCTTGTAGGGGCGCAGGTCGATCTCCTGCGCCCACGCGCTGCGGGGCTGGCGGTGGAGCTGCCAGTAGGTCTCGGCGATCGCATCGACGTCGAGCAGACCGTCCTCGCCGCGCTGCGCCACCATCTTCGGCATCACGCTGCGCAGGCGCTCGCCGTTGATGCCGCCGTCGATCACGACGTGGGCCACGTGGAGGCCCAGGGGGCCGAACTCGCGCGCCATGCTCTGGCTCAGCATGCGCAGCCCGGCCTTGGCCGCAGCGAAGTGGGCGAAGCCCGGCTTGCCGCGCAGGCTGCCCGAGGCGCCGGTGAAGATCACCGTGCCGCGCCCCAGCGGTGCCAGGCGCCGCGCCGCCTCGCGGCCGACCAGGAAGCCGCCGAAGCAGCCGACGCGCCAGAAGCTCTCGAACTGCGCCGCGGTGAGCGTGCGGAAATCGATCACCTGGTTGTTGCCGGCGTTGAACACCACCAGATCGGCCGGTTCGCGGCCCGCACCCGGCGTCATGGCCAGGTCGAACAGCCGCTCGACATCGGTTTCCGAGGTGGTGTCGGTGACGACGGCCTGCGCGCTGCCGCCGGCCGCGCGGATGGCGTCGACCACCTGGCCGATCTTGGCGGCGGTGTGCCCCGCCGCGAGGACGTGGTAGCCCTCGGCTGCGAAGCGCCGGCAGACAGCGCCGCCCACGCCCTGCTCGACACCCACGCCGACGACGACGGCGGTTGGAAGGCCCATGCTGTTCTCCACCAATGAACTCGGTTGCGGGTTCAGGCGAATCTCAGCGGGCATGCTCGGTGCCTTGCCGTGCCGCTGCGCTCCGGACGCATCGACCCGTTCGTCTGCCGTCGCATTCTCCGCATCGGCCGGCAAACGGCACTACCCGAAAGGATAGGTTTTCGCTGGCAGGCGTTGGCTCGGTGTCAGCATCCACCAGGCCGGCAGCAGCGCCTGGACTTCGCGCCGTGCGTAGCGGTCGTCGATCAGGTGGACCACGCCCCGGTCGTCGGGCGTGCGGATCACGCGGCCCGCGGCCTGCACCACCTTCTGCAGGCCGGGGTAGAGGTAGGTGTAGTCATCGCCGGCGCCGAACATCGCCTGCATGCGGGCGCGGATCTGCTCGTTGACCGGGTTGACCTGCGGCAGGCCGAGCGTGGACAGGAAGGCGCCGATCAGGCGCCGGCCCGGCAGGTCGATGCCTTCGGAGAATGCACCGCCCAGCACCGCGAAGCCGATGCCCTGGCCCGTGTCGGTGAAGCGCGCCAGGAAGCGCTGCCGCTCGGCCTCCGGCATGCGCCGCGACTGGCGCCAGCTCGGCAGCTGAGGATGGCGGGCGGCCAGCCGGTCGGCCACCTGCTCGAGGTAGTCGTAGCTGCTGAAGAAGGCGAGGTAGTTGCCCGGCCGCGCCTCGAATTCGCGGGCGATCAGCGCCACGATCGGGTCCAGCGAAGCCGCGCGGTGCCGGTAGCGGGTGGAGATGTGGCGCGCGATCTCGACCCGCAGCTGGCCGGGCTGGAAAGGTGAGGCCACGTCGATGACGGCGTGGTCGGCCGGCAGGCCCAGCAGGTCGGCGTAGTAGAGCCTGGGCTGCAGCGTGGCCGAGAAGAGCGTGCTCGTGTGGGCAGCGGCCAGGCGCGGCGCCAGGAAGGGCGCCGGCACCAGGTTGCGGATGCACAGCGTCGACGGCGCGGCGCGGTGCGCCCCGGCGCCGGCCGGCGGCCGGGTGACATCGAGCAGCGAGTGGGTGTCCAGCAGTTCGGCGAGGCGCAGCAGCTGCAGCGCCTCGAAGTGGAAGGCCCGCAGCGCGGCGTCCTGCGTCTGTGGATGCTCGGCGTCGTGCTCGCCGATCGTGGCACAGGCCAGTTGCAGCGCGGCCCTCAGCGGCGCGGGGAAGGCGGCATGCACCTGGTAGGGCAGCGATTGGTCCCGGTCGAGGGCGGCCCAGCAGCGGCGCAGCTTGTCGAGCGCCTTCTTCAGCGCCGGAACGGTCTGCGCCGTGACGGAGCGGCGGGCCTCGGCCAGCGTGTCGGGCCGCAGTTCGGCGCTGTACATCCGGCGTCCGCGCTCCACCAGGTTGTGTGCCTCGTCGACCAGCAGCCCCACCCGCCACAGGTTGGCCTGCGCCAGGCCGTGCAGCAGGGCGCCGAGATCGAAGTAGTAGTTGTAGTCGCCCACCACCACGTCGGCCCAGCGCGCCAGTTCCTGACTCAGGTAGTAGGGGCAGACGTCGTGCTGCAGCGCCACGTCGCGCACTCGAGCCCGGTGCAGCACCAGGCGTTCTGCGGACGGTGCCAGCGCCGCCGCGCGCGCTGCCGGCAACCGGTCGTAGAAGCCGCGGGCCAGCGGGCAGCTTTCGCCGTGGCAGGCCTTGTCGGGGTGCTCGCAGGCCTTGTCGCGGGCCACCAGTTCCAGCACCCGCAGCGGGCCGACGGCCAGGCGCTCCAGCGCGTCGAGCGCGAGCTGGCGGCCCGAGGTCTTGGCGGCCAGGAAGAACAGTTTGTCCAGTTTCGCCCCCGGGGCCGCCTTGAGCAACGGGAACAGCGTGCCCAGGGTCTTGCCGATGCCGGTGGGCGCCTGGGCGAGCAGGCAGCGACCGGCATTCGCCGCCTTGTAGACAGCCTCGGCCAGCGGGCGCTGGCCGGCGCGGAAGCCGTCGAAGGGGAAGGCCAGCGCCTGCAGTGCGGCGTCGCGTGCACCGCGATGTGCCAGCTGCTGCTCGGCCCAGGCCAGGAAGCGCTCGCACTGCTGCTCGAAATGCTGCCGCAGCTCGCCGGCGCTGCAGCGCTCGGTGAACACGGTCTCCTGCTGGCTGCCGATGTCGAGGTAGACCAGCGCGATGTCCAGCGCCGCCAGGTCCTGCTGTCGGCACAGCAGCCAGCCGTAGACCTTGGCCTGGGCCCAATGCAGTTGGCGGTGCGAGGGCGGCTGGCGGTCGAGCCGGCCCTTGTGGGTCTTCACCTCCTCGAGCCGTTGCCGCGCCGGGTCGTAGCCGTCGGCCCGGCCGCGCACCCGCAGCGCGCCGTGGTCTCCCTGCAGGCTGAGTTCGGTCTGGTAGCCCGGGCCGCGGCGCGCGGCCACCAGCGCGTGGCCGGCCATGCCTTCCAGCGCGCTGGGCGCGGGTGTGAAGCGCAGGTCGAGATCGCCCTGCTTGGCAGCGAACTCGCAGAGTTCGCGCACCGCGACGGTGTAGCGGGGGTTCACGACTGGCCCGGTCCGGCGTCACCCAGCAGGGCCTGCGCGCTGTCGATGTCGCTGTCGCTGCGCAGCGGCGTGGCCCGGGCCAGCGCCAGCCAGACCGCGAAGGGCAGCGTGCAGCGGGCATGGCGCGCGGGGCGCAGTTGCTCGAAGTGACCGTCTTCAAGGCTGCCGTGCAGCACCCAGACGCCGAAGGCCTCGGGGATTTCCTCGGGCCGCGCCACCGCCACCGGGAACACGTAGTGGCACTCGCTGCACAGCCACTGGTAGGCCTGCCGCTTGGCGGCGTGTCGCAGGTCGGACAGCAGGTCGGCCCGCGTCGCCTTCACCTCGTGGACCATGGGCTGCAGATAGGCCTCGACACTGGTGTTGCGCACCGAGTAGAGGTCGGGCCGTGCGATGCGCCACACGCCGGCGGGCGCGGCGTGGCCCGCGCCGGCGTCCTGCCACAGCGTGGGCACGGCGGGAGACTGATCCGGCACGGGCTGCCCGGTCGGCGGCGCGTCGATGGCGGCGCGCAGGGACAGTTCGCGCCAGACGATGCGGCCCGCGCGCATCAGGTGCTCGGCGAACTTCTGCGCCAGGCGGTCGTGTGCGCCGAGTTCGCGCGCGCCACGCCGGCGCGCATCGGCCAGCACCTCGATGCCGGCGTCGGTGAGTCGCAGCGTGTCGCGGCCCTCGGGCGTGGTGTGCACGCAGAGCCATTGCGCAGCCAGCAGGTCGATCTCGATGCCGTCCCGGCAAGGCCAGCCCGCCGAGCGCCAGATCTGCAGCAGGCGGGCACGGTGGTGGCGGGTCAGGCGCGGTTCGGCCATGGAAGGGGAGGCAGGAGGGTGCGAAAAGATACTGTTCGTAAATACAGTACCACGCTTCTCGTCGCGGCCGGGTAAACGAGTGCCGCGTTCGCCTTGACAGCGGCGCGATGCGCTCGTTACTCTACCGACCGATCGGTACAGTTCTCGTGCGCGCCGCGCACCATGACCCGCCGCCGGGGCCTTCGCGTCCGGGCGCTCGACGAGGAAACACGACCATGAAGAATTCGAACACGACCCGACTGATGGAGGCCGCCCGGACCGAACTGCAGGTGGGCGGATCCCTCACCCACGACCCGGGGCGGCGGGCACTGCTGGGCCGCTCCGCCACGGCGGTGGCGGCCGGCGTGACCGCGCTCGCCGCCGGCCGCAGTGCGGCCGCGCCGCTGGCGGTCCCGGCCGCCAACCTGGCGATGGGGCGGGCGCTGCCGGAGAGCGAGTACGGCATGCCGTCGAAGTTCGAGGCGCACGTGAAGCGTCGCCGGACCGATGTCTTCGTCAACAAGCAGAACTTCTCGGACTGGAGCATGACGCCGCTGCACCAGCAGCACGGCACCGTCACGCCCAATGGGCTGATCTACGAGCGCCACCACAACGGCGTTCCGGAGATCAACCCCGACGAGCACCGCTTCGCGATCCACGGCATGGTGAAGCAGCCGCTGGTGTTCACGATGTCCGACCTGATGAAGTACCCGTCGGTGTCGAAGTTCTATTTCATGGAGTGCTCCGGCAACGGCCTGACCGATTGGCTCAAGGCCGCGTCGAAGACCGTGCAGCAGACGCACGGCATGCTGTCGTGTGCGCAGTGGACGGGCATCCCGGTGTCGACGCTGCTGCAGGAGGCCGGCGTGATGCCCGGAGCGACCTGGGCACTGGCCGAGGGCGCCGACGGCGCGGCGCACGCGCGCAGCATCCCGATGCAGAAGATGCTGGAGGACGCACTCATCGTCTACGCCGCCAACGGCGAGATGCTGCGGCCCGAGAACGGCTACCCGCTGCGCCTGTTCATCCCGGGGTGGGAGGGCAATGTCAGCATCAAGTGGCTGCGCCGCATCAAGCTGGGTGACCAACCCTGGAACCTGCGCAGCGAGACGGCGCGCTACACCGACCCGATGCCGGACGGGAAGTGGCGACAGTTCAGCTTCGCGATGGAGGCCAAGTCGGTGGTGACCTCGCCGTCGGGGGGCATGACGGTGCGTCCCGGAGAGATCGAGATCCTGGGCTTCGCGTGGTCCGGGCAGGGCAGCATCCGCGCCGTCGACGTGACGCTCGACGGCGGGCGCACCTGGCAGGAGGCCACGCTGGAGCCGCCGGTGCTCGACAAGTGCCTGACCCGCTTCAGGCTGCGCTGGAAATGGGACGGTCGACCGACGTCGATCGCCAGTCGTGCCGTCGACTCGACGGGTTATGTGCAACCCACCGTGGAAGAGATCAAGAAGGTCCGCGCGATCACCGGCTTCGTGCAGCACCACAACGGCATCTTCCCGTGGTCCATCGATGCCGCCGGGGAGGTGAAGAATGCGATCGCCTGAACTGTCGTGGTGCGGCCTCGTCGTCGCGTGCTGTCTGGCAGGTTGCGCGGTCCCGGCTGCCGCGCCGAACGCGGCGGCGCCTTCGCCGCACGGCCATGCGATCTCGGAGCAGGAACTGCAGGCCTGGAACATCGACGTGCGCGGCCCCGACGGCGCGGGGCTGCCGCCGGGGTCGGGTTCGGTCGCGGCGGGCAAGGCGGTGTTCGACGCCAAGTGCGCCGCCTGCCATGGCGCCGCCGCAGCCGGTGGGCCGGTGTTCGGGCCCATGGTCGGTGGCATCGGCTCCTTCAAGACCGATCGCCGCGTACTCACGCCGGGCAGCATGTATCCGTATGCGCCGATCCTGTTCGACTACGTGCGGCGTGCGATGCCGATGAACGCGCCGCAGTCGCTGACGAACGACGAGACCTACGCGGTCAGCGGCTATCTGCTGCACCTCAACGGGCTGGTGCCGGCCGATGCGGTGATGAGCGCACAGACGTTGGCTGCGGTGCGCATGCCCAACCGCGACGGCTTCCTGGTCGACGATCGGCCCGACACCCGGGCCACGCGGTGCATGCGCGACTGCCCGCCGATCTCGAGCGCGGCGCGCTGAACGGCGGCTGCCGGGCGCCGCGGGACCGCGGCGTCAGGCGGCCAGCGCCCGCAGCGCCATCGAGTTGAAGCGCTCGGCGATCTGCCGCGGCCCGACGCGGCCCGAAGGCTTGAGCCACAGGTAGCTGTAGAAGTACATGCCCAGCAGGCCCTTGAGGACGATGGCGTCGTAGGGGCGGAACACGCCCTGGCGTTCGCCATCGACCAGGATGCTCTTCCACGCTCCCTCGTAGCGGGCGTGCAGCGCCATCACCTCGCGGTGCCGCTCGCCGGTGAGCGACTGCACCTCGCGGAAGCACACCGTCAGCTCGGCCTGGTGCGACGCGATCTTCAGCATCAGGTAATCGCCCAGCAGCACCAGCCGCTCGGCCGGCGGCAGCTCGCTGCGTGCCACTTCGGCGGCGTGCGCGGCCAGGTCGACGATGTACTCGCGGCTGATGTCGTACAGCAGGTCTTCCTTGCTTCGGATGTGGTGGTAGAGCGCGCCGCGCCCGAGCGAGACCGCGTCGCCGAGTTCGGCGATGCCGACCGCGTGGAAGCCGCGCGCCGCAAACAGCTGGGCCGCGGTCTTGAGGATGCGGTCTCGCTGGGAGGCTTCGGCGGGGGCCTTGTTCTTGTTCATCGGTCGTTCTGAAATCGGCAATCGACAGCCGGATTCTAGAGGCCGCTGTACCGTTTGTTCCACCCTTCGATACGGGGTCGGCGCGAGCGCCGATCGGTGCGTGGGGGTCGCTCTCTATTGCTGCGTGCACTGCGTGCCCATACGCTCTGTTCTGCCCCCGCCATCATCTGTTCCATTGACCGATACCGATGAGAGCCCAGCGCCATACGTACGATCTTGCCGAGGTGTTCGAACAGATCTTCTCGGCCGCGCCGTGGCCGATGCTGATGCTGGGTGAGGACGCCGCGGTGCTGGGTGCGAGCGACGAATACGGCCACGGTGAGGCCGACTCCGACCTGCCGCTGCGCGCGCGTGCGCCGCACTACCTGGCGTCGTTGCGCGGCGGCCCGCCGTGGTCGGCCGCGCAGGAGGCCGACAGCGTGCGGACGCTGCCCTCGGGGGCGCAGGTGCACGAGCGGCTCTTCCTGCGCCGCACGCCCTGGGGGGCCAGCCTCGTGATCGTCGACCAGACCGACCTGCGCCAGCTCCAGACCTCCGACCTGCAGACGGCACGGCTCGCGGCGCTGGGCTTCATGGTGGCGGGCGTCTGCCACGAGATCACGAACCCGCTCACCTCGCTGCACTCCATCGTGCAGATCCTGCGGTCCGAGAAGCAGCCGAGCCCGGCGCTGCTGGACAAGGGCTTCGACAACATCGCGGTCAACGTCAAGCGCATCCTCGACATCTCGCGGCGGCTGGTGAAGTTCTCGCGCGTCGGTGACGAGCCGCGCTACGGCTTCGCGGTCGACGAGGCCATCGAGGAGGCGCTCTACGTGCTGCGCCAGGACGACCTGCTGCGCGACGTGGAGCTGCAGTACCTGCGCCGCGACGCGGGCCTGAAGGTGTTCGGCAACACGGGGCAGATCCGCGAGATCTTCCTGAACCTGTTCGTCAATGCCGCTCAGGCGATGGCCGGCCGCGGCACGCTGCGCATCGAGACCCGCGAGGCCGGCCCGATGGTCGAAGTGCTGGTCGGTGACACCGGCCCGGGCGTGCCGGCCGAGGCCGTGGGCCGCATCTTCGAACCCTTCTTCACCACCAAGTCCAGCATGCACGGCACCGGGCTCGGGCTGGCGATCAGCACCGAGATCGCCCACGAGCACGGCGGCAGCCTCTCGCTGCGACACACCGGCAGCGAGGGCGCCACGTTCTGCGTCGCGCTGCCCAGGGAACGCGCATGAGCAGCCAGCCCCGCAGGGAAGCACCGGCCGAGGCACGGCGGCCGTCGGAACAGGTGCTCGTGATCGACGACGACCACGGCATCGGCGACTGCGTCGAGATGCTGCTGCAGCGCGCCGGCTACACCTGCGTGATCACGCGCACCGGCGGCGAGGGCCTGGCGCAGCTCCGCAGCCGCGAGTTCGACATGGTCATCACCGACCTGCGCCTGCCCGACGCCAGCGGGCTGGACATCGTGGCGGCCAGCAAGGCGGCCAACCCCGAGACGCAGGTGATCCTGATGACCAGCTTCTCGTCGGTCGAGAGCGCGATCGAGGCGCTGCGCCTGGGCGCCAACGACTACGTGATCAAGCCCTTCGACAACGATGACTTCCTGTTCTCGGTGGAGCGGGCGCTCGGCGAGCGCCGCACCCGCATGGAGAACGTGGCCCTCAAGCGCAGCCTGCGCAAGGCCTATTCCCAGAACGCCATCATCGGCGAGAGCGACGGCGTCAAGCGCCTGCTGGGCATGATCCAGCGCGTGGCCGCCACCGAGGCCAACGTGCTGATCCAGGGCGAGAGCGGCACCGGCAAGGAACTGGTGGCCCAGGCCATCCACTTCGGCGGCAATCGGGCGCACCGGCCGTTCGTCGCGGTGAACTGCGGGGCCATTCCGGCCGAGCTGATCGAGTCCGAGCTGTTCGGCCACGTCAAGGGCGCCTACACGGGCGCGGCCTCGGCCAGCGAGGGCCTGATCCGCGAAGCCAGCGGCGGGACGCTGTTCCTCGACGAGATCTCGGAGATGCCGCTCAACGTGCAGGTGAAGCTGCTGCGGGTGCTGCAGGAGCGCCAGGTGCGACCGCTCGGTTCGGGACAGAGCTACATCACCGACACGCGCTTCCTCGCGGCGAGCAACCGCAACCTGAAGGAGAGCGCCGAGAGCGGCAGCTTCCGCGCCGACCTCTACTACCGCCTGAACGTCATCACGATCCACGTGCCGCCACTGCGCGAGCGCGGGGCCGACATCGAGCTGCTCGCGCGCCACTTCATGCAGTTGTTCAGCCGCAAGTTCGGCAGCCGGGTCAGCGGCATGGACCGGGACTTCATCGACTTCCTGCACCGCCACTCCTGGCCCGGCAACGTGCGCGAGCTCCAGAACGTGATCGAGCGCGCGGTGATCCTGGCCGATGCCGACATCCTGAGCGCCGCCGACCTGGAGGAAACGCTCGCGCTGCCGGCCAAGGAGACTCACCTGCCGCTGGGCAGCGGGTTGCCCCTGTCGGTGGAGGAGTACATCAAGGAAGTCGTGCTGCTCTACCAGGACCGGCACGGCGAGGCCGAGCTTGCGGCGATGCTCGGCATCGGCCGCAAGGCGCTCTGGATGCGGCGCCGCAACTGGGGCCTGCACCGGCAGCGCGAGCGCGCACCGGCCGGCGACGAGCTAGACCACCTCCACCGCGTTCAGTGAACCGCACGGAAAGCAGCCATGTCGAACGAATCCGCCGAACTGCTGACACCGAACCTGATCCTCGCGCAGACGGGTTTCTTCCAGGACCTGACCGCGCGCCAGCTCGAGCGCATCGCGCTGCTCAGCGAGGTGCAGCACTGCAACGAGGGGCAGCAGGTCTACCGGGTCGGCGAACCGGCCAGCCTGGTCTATGTGCTGGTGCGCGGCATGGTCCGGCTCGCGGTGGGCTACGGCGAGCGCAACGCCAGTGCCGGCAACATGCTGCGGCGCGGCGAGGTGTTCGGCTGGGCGGCGCTCACGCCGAGCTGCAACCTGCGCATCGCCACCGCCACCTGCCTCACGCCCTGCAGCTTCCTGGCGATCGACGGCAACGGCCTGCTCGGTCTGATGGAGCAGGATCACACGCTGGGCTACCGCCTGATGACCCAGCTCAACCGCATCATCTCCGGCACGCTGACGGCCTTCGCCGGCGGTTGACGCAGAGCCCCGCGCGGCCGACGCGCTACAGCGCGCGCAGCAGCAGGCCGGCTCCGACCGCGACGCACAGCGCGCCCACGGCGCGGCGCAGCAGCGCGGCATCGACGGCGTGCGCGAGATGCACGCCGATCCACACGCCGGCCACCTCGAACACCGTCAGCAGCGCGGCGAGTTCGAGGTCCACGATGCCGTGCGCCAAGTGGCCCACGCTGCCCGAGACCGACGCCAGGATCTGCACCACCTGGCTGGCGCCGATCGCGGTCAGCGGCGCGAAGCCGCTCAGCACCATCATCGGCACGGACAGCGCCGGACCGCCCACGCCGGTGAGCCCGGATCCGAAGCCGGTGAGCGCGCCGATGCCGAACAGCAGCGCGCGCCGCCACTGCGGCCGACCCTCGAAGGCGGTGCGGCGTCGTGCGCCGCCCCCGAGCAGCGTGTAGACACCGGCCAGCACGATCAGCACGGCCAGCACCAGCCCGAGCAGGTGGGCATCGAGCAGAGCGTTGGCCCAGGCGCCGACCGCGCCGAACAGCGCGCCGCCCACGCACAGCGGCAGCGTCACCGACCAGTCGATGCTGCCGCGCCGTTGGAAGAACCAGGTGCCGACGATGCCGGTGAAGATGAAGGTGAAGAGGGCCGTGGCCATCGACGCCTGGATGGGCAGCGGCGCCAGCAGGTTGAGCGCCGGGATCAGCAGGATGCCACCCACTCCCACGGCGCCGATCAGCACGCCGACGACCAGCGCGACCGCGATCAGCCCGGCCATCATGGGGTGCCGGCCGGCTCGCGCGGCGTGCCGTCGGGCAGCGTGCGCTGGCACTGGCTGAAGATGCGGGCAGGGCAGCGGCGGCAGATCTGCGGGTCCAGCCGCGGGTAGAGGGCGTCGATCACGTTGCTGCCGATCGCATGCAGGTTCTCGCGGCCGATGGCGTCGAGGTGGCCGGAGCGCGCCAGCACGTCGACGGCCGACGGGTGCAGGCGGTGGAAGTACAGGCCGCCGCCGAGCTGGCGCCGTCGGCGCGCCTCCTGGCCCAGCAGCTCGGCCCCCGAGCTGTCGATGAAGTTGATGCCCGGCGCCAGCACGAGCAGGTGCTTGTGGCCGGGATCGGCCGCGTCGATGTCGCGCAGCCGGCGCTGCACGTGATCGACGGCGCCGAAGTAGATGGGCCCGTCGATGAAGACCATCTTCAGCTGGCAGCAGTCGGGCTCGTCGGTCTGCGGCACGAAGTGGTAGCTGTGCGCGCCCGGCGCCGGGACCGCGTCGCGGATCTCCGGCCGGGCGGTGCGCTCCAGGAACACCATCAGCGACAGCAGCACGCCGACGTAGATGGCGAACTCGAGGTGCAGGAACAGGGTGGCGAGGAACGTCGCCGCCAGCACCGCAGCCTCGGCGCGACTGGTCCGCAGGATGCCGCGGATGTGGTGCACGTCGACCAGCGAGTACGCGACGACGAGCAGGATCGCCGCCATCGACGCGATCGGCAGGTAGCGCACCAGCGGCGCCAGCGCCACCAGCGTCAGCACCAGGAACAGCGCCGAGAACACCGGCGCCAGCGGCGTCTTCGCGCCGGCTGTGTGGTTGACCCCGCTGCGCGTGAACGAGCCACTGGAGACATAGCTCGAGGCGAAGCTGCCGACCACGTTGGCGAGGCCCTGGCCGATGAACTCCTGGCTGCTGTCGATGCGCTGCCCCGACTTGAGCGCGATCGCGCGCGCGATGGCCACCGCCTCGGTGAGCGAGAGCATCGCGAGCGCCAGCGCGATCGGTGCGAGCTGCCTCAGGGTCTCACCCGAAGGGATCGGCATCGACAGCGGCGGCAGGCTGCGCGGGATGGCCGACACCATCGCGATGCCCGTCTGCGGGCCGAACAGCGCGGTCAGCGCCAGCGCATGCAGGCTGCCGACCGCCATGGCGACGATCATGTGCGGCGCGCGCGGCAGCCAGGTGCGCGTGCCCACCGCGGCCAGCAGCGTGACGATGCCCACGCTCAGCACGTGGACGTTGGTGTCCGGCAGGCGCTGCACGAACAGGCGCAGGGTCTCGATGAACGAGGCGCTGGCCGGCGCGGTGATGCCGAAGAAGTTCTTCAGCTGGCTGGTGGCGATCAGCACCGCGGCGCCGGCGGTGAATCCGATCACCACGCTGTGCGAGATGAAGTTCACCAGCACGCCGAGGCGCGCCAGCCCCATCGCCAGCATCAGCAGCCCCGTCATGAAGGTGAGGCTCAGCGCGAGCTGGATGTAGGCCGCGCTGCCCGGCTCGGCCAGCGGGCTGAGCGTCGCGAAGATGACGATCGACAACGCGGCGGTGGGGCCGGACACGAGATGCAGCGACGAGCCGAACAGCGCGGCCACGATCACCGGCACGATCGCGGTGTAGAGGCCATAGGCCGGCGGCAGCCCGGCGATGCTGGCGTAGGCGACCGCCTGCGGCACCAGGATGATGGTGCCCGTGAGTCCGGCGAGCAGGTCCGCGCGCAGGCTGCGCCGGTTCACCATCGGCCACCACTGCAGCATGGGCAGGAGCCTTGCGAGCCAGCGGTCGGTCGTTGCCATGGTGCTTTCGTTGGGACGCGCGTGAGGGCGGTGCGATGCGCGCCGCCCTCACGTCGTCGCATCGCCAGCGCCTCGTTCAGCAAAGTTGGTGCCACGCACGCCAGCGTGGACATCGGGGCGCATCGGCACGTGCGCGTTTCGAATGGAAACGGTCGCCGGTTTCGCTGTGAAACGTCGGTCGGTCCGGCGCGCTGATGGAAACCCTTGGAAGCGCCGCAACATCGGTTCGATGAAGCGCGATTTCGGCCTCCGCGCGGCCCGGAAACCGCGATTTGTCCCTTGGGCACGGACCGTGCAATGAAGGTGTCGTCACGGACGCAGCGGTGACCTCGAGCGCTGTGTCATCCCTGTCTTCGCAACTCACGGAGAGCCGCATGTCGCGCAATGCAACCGAGTGGCAGCAACGCCCCAATTTCCCCGACACCCACTTCGTCAGCACCGACATCTACACCGACGAGCAGATCTTCCGGCAGGAGCAGGAGCTGATCTTCAACAAGGTGTGGATCATTGCGTGCCACGAGTCGGAGCTGCAGAACGCCTACGACTACCGCACCTTCAACCACCCGGGCGGCGCGCCGCTGATCGTGGTGCGCGGCGAGGACATGAAGGTCCGCAGCTTCTACAACATCTGTCCGCACCGCGGCAACACGCTGCTCTACGAGCCGGTAGGCAATGCCAAGCGCATCACCTGCATCTTCCACGCGTGGTCGTTCGACGTGAAGGGCAACTGCATCGACATCTCGCGCGGCAAGCAGGGCTACCAGGACCGCTACGGCTGCGAGCAGGCCGGCCTGCGCGAGGTGAAGACCGAGATCGGCTACGGCGGCTTCGTGTGGGTCAACGTGGATGACCAGTGCTCATCGCTCGGTGAGTACATCGGCGACTCGATGAGCATGCTCGACGAGCAGCTGAACATGCCGCTCGAGGTCTTCCACTATCACAAGGCCGTGGTCAACACGAACTACAAGCTGTGGCACGACACGAACAGCGAGTTCTATCACGACTACATGCACTACTTCAATCGCATCACCGGGATGATCCAGCCCGGCTATTTCGATCGGAAGTACACCGGCTACCCCAACGGCCACGCCTCGGTCGGCTCGATGGCGATCAAGTACGACGCCTACGAGGGCAGCAAGGCGCGCGGCGTGGGCTGGCCCGGCCTGGCGCCGGGAGGCTGGGTGCTGATCGACATCTTCCCGGGCATGACCTTCAACCTGCGCACCTCGGTGCTGCGGATGGACACGGCGATCCCGCTGGGGCCGAACAAGCTGCTGATCGAGTTCCGCGGTCTGGGCCTCAAGAGCGACACGCCCGAAGAGCGGGCCGAGCGTATCCGCGACCACAACACCATCTGGGGGCCGTTCGGTCGCAACCTGCACGAGGACCTGCTTGGGGTGCATGGCCAGGGGCTGGCGATGCGCGACCGCACCGACAGCAAGTGGGTGCTGCACGGGCGCGAGGAGAACATGACCATCCACGACGAAGGCGGCATGCGCCACTTCTATGCGGAATGGAGCCGCCGCATGGGCCGCATGGCCCATGACCCGCACGGCAAGGCCGGCACGGCCCAGGCCGCCGCCTGAGTCCGGACCACCGACGCGAGGAACACCGTGGACACACGCACCGCCATCACCGAACTGATCAGCCGCTCGGCCATGACCCTGGACGAGAAGAAGTTCGACGCCTACCTCGAACTCTGCGATCCGGCCTACGTGTACCGGATCACCGCCTACAGCCCCGAGATCCGCAAGGAGATGACCTGGCTGGAGCACGACAAGCCGGGCCTGAAGACGCTGTTCACCAACCTGCCGCGGCACAACAGCGACCAGTCGCCGATGACCCGCCACGTCTGCGTGTACACGGTGAAGCTCGACGACGGCGCGGCGCAGGCCGAGGTGGTGAGCACCGTGCAGGCCTACCGCACCACGCTGGACGGCGGCACGACCGAGCTGTTCGCGGTCGGCAAGATCTACGACCGGGTCGCGCTCGGCGCCGAGGGCCCGCGGATGCTCGAGCGCAACGTGCGGCTCGACACGCGGATGCTCGGCTTCGGCTACCACATCCCGATCTGAGCGCCGGCCACGGAGCCACCCCATGAAGATCGAAGTCAAGGCGCGCAACCGCGCCCACGCGTTCGACGCCGAGCCGGGCAGCCGGGTGCTGTACGCCGGGCTCGGCCAGGCCATCGACCTGCCCTACGAGTGCGGCAGCGGCACCTGCGGCACCTGCAAGGCGCGACTGCTGTCGGGCGAGATCGACGACCTGTGGCCCGAGGCGCCCGGCCGCAAGTACCTGAAGCAGGCCGACGAGTTCCTGATGTGCCAGTGCGCCGCGCGCGGCCCGCTGTCGATCGAAGTGGCGAGCTTCGTCGAGGACCTCGAGCCCGATGTCTGCATCCCGCGCGCCGCGTCCGGGCGCATCGTCGCCGCCCGGCTGCTGACTCACGACGTGATGTCGCTGCGCATCGCGCTGGCCGCACCGCTGTCGTTCGACGCCGGGCAGTTCGTGCTGGTCCAGGTGCCGGGGATCGACGGCTACCGCGGCTGGTCGATGGTGAACCACGCGAAGGACGCCCTCGAGCTCGACTTCGTCATCAAGAAGAAGCCCGACGGGAAGCTGTCGGACTGGCTGTTCTCGGCTACGCCGGCCGGCACCGCGGTCGAGCTGTTCGGTCCGCTTGGCGCGGCCACCTTCTATCCGGAGCTCGACAAGAACATCCTCTGCATCGCTGGCGGCAGCGGCATCGCCGGGATGATGTCGATCCTGGAGCGGGCCGCGCGGGCCGACTACTTCGCCAGCCACGACGGCGACGTCTTCTTCGGCGTGCGCTCGATGAAGGACGCGTTCTTCCTCGACGAGTTCAGCCGCCTGCGCGCCGCCTGTGGCGAGCGACTGCGCGTCACGATCGCGTTCTCCGAGGAGCCGGCGTCCGACGCGTTGCGGGCGAGCCATCCGCTGCTGCAGTTCGAGACAGGCTTCGTGCACGAGGTGGCCGGCCGTGGCATGCAGGGGCGCTATCAGGGCGTGCGCGCCTACCTGGCCGGGCCGCCGCCGGCGGTGGACGCCTGCGTGCGCATGCTGCTGATGGCGCGCGTGTCGACCGACAACATCCGCTACGACAAGTTCAGCTGACGACGGGCCCCCCATGAAGCGCATCCGCATCTGCAGCGCCAGCGAGATCCCCGGCCAGGGGATGAAGTGCTACGACACGGCCACGGGCAGCAAGGTCCTGGTGGTGAACAGCGGCGACCAATTCCACGCCTTCCAGGGCCTGTGCCCACACCAGGACGTGTGCCTCGACGAGGGCTTCTTCGACGGCAGCACGCTGACCTGCCACCAGCACCTGTGGCAGTGGGACGTGAAGACGGGCGAGGCCCTCGGGCTGGCCGAGGCGCCGCTGGAGCGCTACGAGATCGAGCACGTCGACGGCGAGATCTTCGTGCTGCAGTCCAGTGCGCTGCGCGCCTGCGAGCTGTTCAAGGGCATCTCCGACGCGGTGATCGGGCGGCTCGACGCCCTGGCGCGGCGGGAGGAGCACGGCGTGGCGGCGGCGCTGTACGACATCGGCGATCCGGCCGACGACCTCTACATCCTCGAATCGGGCCGCGTGGAATTCGAGATCGGCCGCGAGGACCGCACGCGCATGGCGGGCTTCATGCTGCGCAAGGGCGAGATGTTCGGGTGGGCCGCGCTGCTGCAGGACCAGCCGCGCCGCATCGCCCGCGCCACCTGCATGGAGCCGTCCACGTTCCTGCGGCTCAAGGGCGAGGACGTCCTGAAGGTGCTGGCGGAGGAGCCGGCAGCAGGCTTCCTCGTGATGCGCCAGCTCTCGACGCTGATCACGCGGCATCTGCGCACGCAGGGCGGCAAGTGAACCGCGCCGCACAGGAACCGGCGCAAGGAAGGCAAGCAACAACAAGGAAGCCCGCAGAGGGAGTCGAATGGTCCGATAAAACCGGGCCCGCTGCGCGGGCACCGCATGAACCAACAAGGAGACAAGCATGACGTTCTGGATGAATCAGCGTGTACGCGCGGCCGCCGCAGCGATGGCGGTGGCTTGCGGCCTCGGCATCGGGGCTCCTTCGACGGCGCTCGCCGCCGATCTCGACTACGGCAAGCCGGGTGATCCGGTCCAACTGGTGATCGGCTACCAGCCGTACTACACCCAGTCGTGGTCCGGCGTGGTCATGCGGGGCAAGAAGTTCTACGAGAAGTACCTGCCCAAGGGCTCCACGGTCGACTTCTCGATCGGCCTGCAGGGCGCGGTGATCGTCAACGCCATGCTGGCCGGCAAGCAGCACATCGGCTACATGGGCGACATGCCGGCGATCGTCTCGACCACCAAGGAATCGGTGGCGGACATCCGCATCGTCGCGACGCTCGGCGTCGGCTTCGACCAGTGCAACATCCTGCTGGCTCGCAACGACGCGCCCAAGTTCGGCAACGGCAAGGAAGGCGTCAAGTGGCTCGAGGGCAAGCGCATCGGCATCCCGCTGGGCAGCTGCGCCGACCGTTTCGCGAAGGAGGCCTTCCGCAAGGAGGGGGTCGCGCCGGCGGCCATAATGAACCAGAACATCGAGGTCATCACCAGCGGCTTCCGCGCCGGCAAGCTCGATGCCGCGGCGATCTGGGAGCCCACCGCCTCGCGGCTGGTGGAGGAGGGGCTGGCGCGGCGCATCGCCAGCGGCGCGACGGTCAACGAGAAGGACGCCGGCTTCCTGGCCATGCGGGCCGACCTGATCAAGCAGCGTCCCGACGTCGCCAAGGCCTGGCTGAACGCCGAGCTCGACGCCCAGCTGTTCCTCGCCGACCCGAAGAACGCGATGGAGGTGGCGGCGATGGCCGCGCAGCAGGCGACCGGCTTCACCGAGAAGATGCTGTGGCACTCCCTCTACGGCCAGTACCCGGCCGAGATCGGCGGGATCCCGGTGCGCATGCAGATGCCCTTCACGCTGACGCCCGACGTGGTGGCGCAGATCAACCAGTCCGCGGCCTTCCTGTTCTCCATCAAGAGCATCAACGTCGAGAAGCTGCGCGCCGACGCGCTGATGAACGACATGGCGGCGCAGGTGCTCAAGGAGCGCAACCTGAGTTCGCCGATCGGTGAGGTCAAGGCCATGCCCGACAGCGAGTACGGCAAGAAGTAGCCGGCCGTTCGGCCCCGAGCGAGAGAGAGCAGCCGGTCATCGCCGCGGCCAGGAGCCGCAGGCGGTGCCGCCACTCGGCCCCATTCAGGAGGATGCATGGATCACATCGGTGCGGTGCTCAAGCGAGCCATGCCGTTCCAGACGGTACCGCCGGAGATGCTTCAGGAGATCGTGAAGCTGTCGAAGCTGAAGTCGTATGCGCGTGGCGACATGATCTACGACCTCGACGAAGAGGCCGACGATGTCTACATCGTCGCCTCCGGCAGCGTGAACCACGCCCTGCGTAGCGAAGCCGGCGGCGAACTGCTCGAGAAGGTGATGCGCCCGGGCGACGTGTTCGGCTGGGCGGCCGTGCTGACCGGTCGCAATCGCCGCATGGCCCGGACGGTGTGCCTGGAGCGTACCGAGGCCATCCGCATCAACGGCGGGGCGCTGATGGCGCTGATCAAGCAGTCTCCGGCGCGCGGCGATGTGGTGATGAGCCGCTTCGCGACCATGATCACCCGCGAGTTCTCGGCGTCGCCGTCGGTCGCGGCGCGGGTGCCGCATTTCGGCGCAGCCGACTCCGGCGCGGCGCAGGGCGGTAGCGGCGGCGACGGCTGGGCGCGCACGATGTTCCGCCTCTCGCAGTGGCTCAAGAGCCCCAAGCCCTACATGATGCTGGCCGGCTACGCCATGCTGCTGGGCTTCTGGTACTTCACGGTCGAGGTCTGGAAGCTGCCGCGCTTTCGGGACATGCCGGGCCTGACGACGGTGTTCACCGAGATGTTCAACCGCCATCCGGTGTACGGGCTCTCGATCTACACGCCGGAGTACTACGACCACATCTGGGCCAGCGTGCGGCGGGTCGCCACCGCCTTCTTCCTGGCCACCGGGCTGGGCGTGCCGCTCGGGCTCTTTCTCGGCTGGTCGAAGTCCTTCCGCGAGTACGTGTTCCCGATCTTCGAGACGCTGCGGCCGATCCCCATCCTGGCGTGGGTGCCGCTGGCGATCCTGATGTTCTCGGGCACCGAGACGCCGGTGATCTTCCTGACCTTCCTGGCCTCGTTCTTCGCCACGGCGCTCAACACCATGCTCGGCGTCGAGTCGATCGACGAGTCCTACAGCCGCGCAGCCTACTGCCTGGGCGCGAGCAAGTGGCAGGTGTTCCGCGAGGTCATCGTGCCGGGTTCCATGCCCTACATCTTCACGGGGCTGCAGATCTCGGTCGGGGTCGCGTGGTTCTCGCTGGTGGCCGGCGAGATGGTCTCTGGCGAGTTCGGCCTGGGCTATGTGATCAACACCTCGTACACGATGGTGCAGTACCCGACGATCGTGATCGGCATGGTCACGCTCGGTGCGGTGGGCTACGTGACCAGCGCCATGGTGCGTGTGGTGGGCGACATGATGATGCAGTGGCGCGTGCGCGAGCTGGCGTTGGGAGGACGCTGAGATGAACACCACCCAGGAAAGACAGCGGCAGTCCGGCGGCCGGGCCGCCACGCAGGGCGCGATCCGCATCGACGATGTCGTCAAGGTCTACGACCCCGACGGCGCGGCCGTGATGGCGGTGGACCACTGCACGCTCGACATCGCGGCCGGTGAGATCTGCATGATCGTCGGGCCCTCGGGCTGCGGCAAGACCACGCTGCTCAACGCGATCGCGGGCTTCCACAGCATCAGCTCGGGCACGATCACGATGGACGGCGAGGTGCTGTGCGGTCCCGGCAAGCCCAAGGCCGAGCCGGGCTCGGACCGCATCGTGGTGTTCCAGAACGGCGCGCTGTTCCCATGGAAGACCAACCTCGAGAACGTCGCCTTCGGCCCGCTGATGCAGGGGAAGATGGGCAAGAAGGAGATCTACGAGAAGGCCCGCCGCATGATGGCCGATGCCGGCCTGAGCGGCACCGAGAACAACTACCCCGGCGAGGTGTCGTCGGGGCTGCGCCGGCGCGTGGAGATCGTGCGCGCGCTGATGAACGACCCGAAGGTGCTGCTGTTCGACGAGCCCTACCGAGCGCTCGACTCGCTGACCAAGTCGGTCATGCACGAGGCGCTGCTGGAGATCTACTACAAGAACAAGGTCACGATCTTCTTCATCACCCACGACCTCGAGGAGGCCATCTTCCTCGGGCACCGGCTGGTGATCATGACCTCGCGGCCGTGCCGGCCGAAGAAGATCCTCGATGTCGACATTCCCCATCCGCGCGACTACAGCGTGCTGACCAGCCCGCGCTTCCGCGAGCTGATGGAGGAGACCAGTGCGATCGTGCACGAGGAAGCGAAGAAGTCCTTCGCGGCCGGCGAGAAGGAGGGCTGAACCATGAGCCATGGCATCACCCGGTTTCGCCAGCGCGTGCTGAGCCGCTCGACGCTGCGCGCGATCATTGCGCTGACGGCCTTCGTCATCCTGTGGGAACTGGGCGCGCGCTCGCCCGAATGGCTGGGCTTCGCGCTGCCCTGGATCGGCCAGGTGCCGGCGCCCAGCGGCGTGCTCAAGGCCTGGGCAGGCCTGCTGGGCAACGCCGGCTACTGGGAGAGCTGGTACCTCAGCCTGGTGCGGGTGCTCGCGGGCTTCGGCGCGGCGATGCTGATCGGCATCCCGCTGGGCCTGATGATGGCCGTGAGCAAGGCGGTGCACGGCGTCGTGTTCCCGAGCTTCGAGCTGCTGCGGCCGATCCCGCCGCTGGCCTGGGTGCCGGCCTCGATCATCTTCTGGCCGACGGCCGAGATGTCGATCGCCTTCGTGACCTTCCTCGGCGCCTTCTTCACCATCGTCATCAACGTCGTCGGCGGGGCCAAGTCGATCGACGTGCGCTACTTCCAGGCGGCGCAGGCGATGGGCGCGTCGCAGTGGGACATCTTCCGCCGCGTGGTGCTGCCGGCCACGCTGCCGTCGATCGTGGTCGGCTCCGCGGTGGGCATGGGCATCACCTGGGAGGTGGTGGTGGCGGCCGAGATGATCTCCGGGGGCGGCAAGAGCGCCGAAGGCGGGGGACTGGGCTTCTTCATCTGGAACTCGTACGTGGGCGGTTCGTACGAGCAGATCGTCGTCGGCATGATCAGCATCGGCATCGCGGGCTTCGCCTGCAGCGAGGCGCTGCGCGCGCTCGGCGGACTGGTCACGCCCTGGTTGAAACAGCGTTGAGGAGTGCACGATGGCCCAACACAAGCCTTCGGGCAGCACGCGCGGCGAGATCCAGGTCCGCAACGTCACCAAGACCTACGGCACCGGACCGTTCGCCAAGACCGTGGTGCAGGACTGCTCGTTCACGATCGAGCGCAACAAGCTCACCGTGATGATCGGCCCGTCGGGTTGCGGGAAGAGCACGCTGATCCGGTTGCTCGCGGGCTTCGAGAAGCCCGACAGCGGCAGCATCCAGATCGACGGGCGGCCCATCACCGGGCCCGGCAAGGACCGTCTCGTGGTGTTCCAGGAAAGCGCGCTGTTCCCGTGGATGACGACCATGGACAACATCCTCTACGGACCGCGCGCGCGCGGTGAGCAGAACGGGCAGACGCAGTCGCAGGCCGATTTCCTGCTGGAGAAGGTGGGACTCAAGGCCTTCAGCCGCAAGTACCCCACGCAGCTGTCGGGTGGCATGCAGCGGCGTGCCGAACTGGCGCGCGCCATGATCAACAACCCCGACGTGATGATCCTCGACGAGCCGTTCCGCGGCCTCGACGCGATGTCCAAGGAGCTGATGTGGGAGTACTACTCCGGCCTGTACGAGGAGTCTCACCGCACCAATTTCTTCGTGACCACCGACATCGACGAGGCGATCTTCCTCGCCGACCGCCTGATCGTGATGACGAACATCCCGACGCAGGTGAGGGCGACGCTCGAGGTGGACATCCCGCGGCCGCGAAGGCTGGCCAACGCCTTCGACAGCGAGCGCGCCAACGAAATCAAGATGCAGGCGCTGTCGCTGCTGCACGAGGAGGCCATGAAGTCCTTCTCGGGCGGCAGCCGCGCCGCGGCGGACTTCATCGAGGCCTATGCCAAGCGCACCGGCAAGGCGCCGGCCGAGGCGAAGCAGCCGGAATGAAACCTGTCGCGCCGTCGACCCGAACAACGAACGAACCATCCAAGAAGGAGAACGATCCATGGCCAGCAAGAAGGTGATCGACATGCGCAGCCGCCCTGCGTTCCTGCACGACTTCTACGGCAAGACGCGCGGCACGCCGGAGTTCGAGGTCGTGAAGTGGCTGAACGGCCGGGTCGGCTCGCGGGACCTGGAGCACTTCACGCATTCGAAGAACATCGATGGCTACCTGCGCGACATCAAGGAGACGCGCATAACGGCGGCGGTGGTCGTCGGCCGCGACACACCCGGCATCAAGCACTCCAACGACGAGATCCACGACCTCGTCAAGGGCCACAAGGAACTGGTCGGGGTGGGCTCGATCGATCCGCACCGCTGGGGCGTCAAGGCGGCGATCGACGAGGTGGAGCGCGCGGTGCGGCAGCTCGACCTGAAGGCGATCAACGTCGAGCCCGGCTTCGGCAGCCCGCTGTGCAAGGCCGACGATCCGATGCTGTTCCCGATCTACGACGCCTGCGCGCAGCTCGGCGTGCCAGTCTCCATCATGTCCGGCCCCACCGCGCCGAGCCTCGACATGGTGACGCCGACCGCGGTTGGCCATGTGGCGAAGGCCTTCCCCAAGCTGTCGATCATCTGCTACCACGGCTTCTATCCGTACGTGAACGAGATCATCGGCGTCGCGTTCCGCTGGGAGAACGTGTTCATCGTGCCCGACATGTACATCTTCGCGCCGGGAGGCTCGCTCTACGTCGAGGCCGCGAACGGCTGCATGCGCCACCAGATCCTGTTCGGCAGCTCCTACCCGTTCCGGCCGATGGGACAGTCGATCAACGACTACCGCACCCTCGGTTTCGCGGAGGGCGTGATCGACGACGTGATGTACGGCAACGCGAAGCGCGTGCTGAAGCTCGGCGTCTAGCCGCCCGGACCGGAGAACCGCCGTGAAGGACCTCGAGATACGCGCCGCGCGGCTGTCCGACGTGCCGCGTCTCCTGGAGTTCTACAAGCAGCTCGACATCACGCCCGAGCCCGAGATGCCGATCGAGCACGCCTGGGCGCGCTTTCTCGACCTGGAAGCGAACCCGCTGCACCACATCTACGTGGCGGAGTCGAACGATCTCATCGTGGGTACCTTCGCGGTGGTCTTCGTGGGCGGCATCTCCCACGGCGCGCGCGACTCGTGCATCGTGGAAGACGTGGTCGTGGCGCCGGACGCCCAGGGACAGCGGATCGGCCGGCGGATGATGCAGTTCGCGATGAAGCTGTGTGCGGCGCGCGACTGCTACAAGCTGGTGCTGTCGAGCCACGTCAATCGCGAGAAGGCCCATGCCTTCTACGAGGGCCTGGGTTTCCGCAAGCACGGCTACAGCTACCTGATCGACCCCGGCGACGCTGCCGCTCCGGCGGCGCCTGCCTGACCGACCGGAGGAGACTCGCCATGGTGGAGGCCGACGAACGCGGTGCCGAGTACAGCATCCAGGTGAGCGCCGTGGCGGACGCCGGCTGCTCGGTCTATCGAGCACGGGTCGTGGTCAAGGAGTTGCCTGCGATGCGCCCGGTGTTCTGCGACGACGTGCTGCCGCAGGAGCAGACCTGGCCTCAGCTTCAGGAGGCGCTCGCCGCGGCGCTCGCCCGGGGGCAGCGGTTCGTGCGCTTCGCGCTGTGCCGCCGGTTCGCCGAGGGCATGGACGACGACGAGGCGGCCTGGGAGGCGATGCTTGCCGGGCTGGCCGGCAGAGCGGCCGCGACACGCTCGCCGGTCGAGTGGCGCAGCACCGGGTTCCATCCGACGTGGACGCAGTGACGTTCGTCGCGCCCGAAGAAGCCGGGGGCCGCAGCACGCCGTCGCTGCCAGCGTGCGATGACGACGGCGCGTCGAGGGCGGGTGTCGAGTTGCGGGCGACGATGGCCGCAAGGCAGCACACGTCTCCGAAGCGTCTGGTCGAGCCGGGCCCCGACGCGGACCAGATCGAGAGCCTGTTCTGCGCCGCCGCGACGGCGCCGGACCACGGCCGGCTCGTACCCTGGCGCTTCGTGATCGTTCCTGCCGATCAGCGCGCGCGCCTGGCCGAGGCCTTCGCGCTGGCCTTGATCGACCGTGATCCCGGCGCGACCCTGGTCCAGATCGAGGCAGCCCGGCTCAAGGCCTGGCGTGCCCCGTGGATCGCCCTCGCGATCGCGAGATTGCGAGACGACGAGCGCGATGCCGACGCCGTTCCCGCGGCCGAGCGGCTCGTCTCGCTCGGCGCCGCGCTCCAGAACCTGCTGCTCGCGGCGCACTCGATGGGCTTCGGCAGCGGGTTGACCAGCGGCCGTGCGATGGCGTCGACGCGCCTGCGCGGCCTGTTCGGCGTGCAGCCGCAGGAGCAGGCCGTGTGCTTCGTCAACGTGGGCACCGTGGTGGGACGGCGACCCGTGTCGCCCAGGCCCGCGCCGGCCCGGTTCGTCAGTTGCCTGTCGTAGTGGCAGGCCGGGGCTGCGGCGTATGCTCGCCGCCACCGCAATCCTCGGTGCGCACGGATGAGCAACTTCTACAACGATCACATCCTGCCGCGCGCGGTCGATGTCATCTGTGGTCTGCCCAGCTTCGAGAGCGGGCGCGCGGAGCTGGTGCCGCAGGCCTCGGGCCGGGTGCTCGAGATCGGCATGGGCACGGGACGCAACCTGCCGTACTACCGCGCTGCCGGACTGCAATGCCTGTGCGGTGTCGATCCCGGCCTGCATGCCCTGGCCCGGCGCCGGGCCGAGGCCGCAGGCCTGGAGATCCAGGCGCTGCCGCTGTCGGCCGAACGCATCCCGGTGGACGACCGCAGCTTCGATTGCGTGGTGTCCACCTTCACGCTCTGCACCATTCCCGATGCGGCCCAGGCGCTGAAGGAGGTCTACCGCGTGCTGGTGCCGGGCGGGCGCCTGCTGTTCCTGGAGCACGGTGCCGCGCCTGACGCGTCGGTGCGGCGCTGGCAGGACCGCCTCACGCCGTACTGGAGGCCGCTGGCCGGCGGCTGCCATCTCAACCGCGAGATGCCGGGGCTGATCGAGTCGGCGGGCTTCTGGATCGAAAGTCTGCAGCGCCGCTACCGGCCCGGGCCGAGATGGCTGACCAGTCTGTACTCGGGGGTCGCTACACGGCCCCGTTCTCCGGGTCCGACGGATCGAGGCTCGTCGCCGGATTGATCCACCAGGGATGCTGTGGCGGGCGTCGTAGACGCTGCCCGACGGGCTGGGGGTCCGCAGTTCGCCGCAGCTGGCCCTGGGAATCCTCCCGGTCGCGATGCACGCACCGTTCAAGCCCTGCGACGACGGCGACCGGCCGGTCAGCGACGTCCCGGCGCTCGCTATGCCGCCCGTTGTGATCCTCGGCCCCATGGCCTTCATGCTCGAGGTGCGCCGCGCCTGGCGCCCGACTCTTCCGGCGCCGGCCTCGCCGCTGCGGCAGGTCGACCACGCGCGTTGCTGGCAGGGCCCGCGCGGACATCTCGATCCGGCATAGCGTTGAAGTTGAGTGGCCCATGGTCTCGGCTTCATGAGCCGGGTCGTCTTCCCGAGCACGCGCGGAAGCGGCGCGCAACCTCCAGTCGTCGCTACCCGCGTACTACCCGCTGCGGGCCCGTCGATGAAAAACTGTCGACCATCCCCCGGGAGCGAGATCGCCGGATCCGCGTGCGTCCATCGACGTCTTCGACGCGCACTCGCACCCCGCCAGTCACAGGAGTACACGTGGCAAAGCTCATTCACACCATGATCCGGGTCCGCGAGCTCGAGCGCTCGCTGAAGTTCTACGAAGCCGTCCTCGACATGAAGGAGTCCCATCGGCTCGACTTCCCGGAGTTCACGCTCGTCTATCTGCGCGCCGAAGGCTGTCACTTCGAAATCGAGCTGACGCTCAACAAGGGGCGTGAGGACGACTACACGCACGGCACGGGCTACGGCCATGTCGCGGCCGTCGTGCCGGACGCGAGCGCGAAGCGGGCGCAGGTCGATGCGCTCGGCTATGCGCCGACCGCGGTCAAGGAGTTCAAGCGAGGCGAGGAACTGCTGGCGCGGTTCTTCTTCGTGCAGGACCCAGACGGCTACAAGATCGAGGTGCTGGAACAGCACGGGCATTACCGCTAGCGATCGTTGCAGGCCCGGGCCGGAGGTCCGGGAACGATGCGTCGCGCGTCCGACCTCGATCAGGTCCCGCGCGGCTCGGTGAGTTTGCTCAGCGCTGCCAGGAGAGGAACGTGCCCGCCCTCGTGTCGATCAAGGCCTTTGCCGACAACTACATCTGGTTGTTTCGCGTCGGGAACCGCGCGTGGGTCGTCGACCCGGGCGAGTCGGCCGGCGTGCTCGGCTATCTGGACAAGCACCACCTGATCCTCGAAGGGATCCTGCTGACCCACCACCACGACGACCACACGGGTGGCGTCGAACACTTGCGATCGGTGCGCAACGCCCGGGTCTACGGGCCTGCGCGCGAGCGCCTGCCCGAGCCCGTCATCCGGCTGCTGCACGGCGACGAGGTGGACGCCCTGGGCGTGCGCTTCCGCGTGATCGACGTGCCGGGGCACACCGCCGGGCACATCGCCTATTACGCCGAAGACTTCGACGGTCGTCCGCTGCTGTTCTGCGGCGACACGCTGTTCTCCGGCGGCTGCGGGCGCCTGTTCGAGGGCACGCCGGCGCAGATGTTCGCGTCGCTCGACCGGCTCGCCGGCCTGCCCGGAGACACTCTCGTGTGCTGTGCCCACGAGTACACGGTGGGCAACCTGCGGTTCGCGAACGCTGTCGAGCCCGGCAATCGCGACGTGGTGGAGCACCTCGATCGATGCCTGGCGCTGCGGGCCCGCGACGAGCCCACGCTGCCCAGTTCCATCAAGCAGGAGCGCCTGATCAACCCCTTCCTGCGCTGCCAGGACCCGGCGGTGGCGAACGCGGCGCGGCGCCGGGCCGCGGTCGGCCATGCGATGGACGACGTGGCGGTGTTCGCTGCGTTGAGGGCCTGGAAGGACCGCTTCGCATGAGGCCTCGACCATGGCGATGAGGGTGTCCTTCTTCCGCGCGCGCCGGGACGCACCGCAGGAACCTGACGAGAAGGGCGCCGAGGTGGCACGGTTGCACTGGCAGGTCGCGGCATTGCAGGCCGAGATCCAAGGCCTGCAGATGCGCTTCGACCTGATCCGCCGTGCGTCGGGAGAAGGTCTGTGGGACATGGAAGTGCCCGCCGACGATGCGGCCGGCGCGGGCAACCCGTTCTGCTGGTCGGCGCAGTTCCGCAGGCTGCTCGGCTACCAGGACGAACGCGACTTTCCCGACGTGCTGTCCAGCTGGTCCGACCTGCTGCACCCGGAGGACAAGCAGCGCACGCTGCAGGCCTTCGCCGCCCACATGCAGGACCGTTCCGGTCGCACGCCGTACGACGTGACCTACCGCCTGCGCTGCAAGGATGGCGTGTGCCGCTGGTTCCGTGCGCGGGGCGAGACGCTGCGCGCGGCCGACGGCACCCCCTTGCGCGTGGCGGGCACCCTCATTCCAATCGACGAGGACCTGAAGCTCCAGCAGGCGCTCGACGTGACGCACACGCGCTTCGAGCTGTCGCGCGAGATCGTCAACGACGGCGTCTGGGACCTGGCCGTGGTCGCCGGCGATCCGGTGAATCCCCGCAACGCGTTCTGGTGGTCGCCGCAGTTCCGCCGCCTGCTGGGCTTCGCCGACGAAGCCGAGTTCCCGAACGTGCTCGACAGCTGGGCGTCACGCCTGCACCCGGAGGACAAGGACCGCACGATGACGGCCTTCGTGCAGCACCTGACCGACAAGACCGGCCGCACCCCCTACGACGTCTGCTACCGGCTGCGGTGCAAGGACGACCGCTATCGCTGGTTCCGCGCCCGTGGCCAGACCCAGCGGGCCGCCGACGGCACCGCGCTGCGGGCCGTCGGGGCCCTGGCCGACATCCAGGCCGAAAGGGACCGGGAGGAGGCCGAGCGGCAGCGTGTCAGGTACAACGCGCAGCTCGAATCCAGCCTGAAGGACATCGGCGACATCGTCGGCACGATCCAGCGCATCGCCCAGCAGACCAATCTGATCGCGATCAACGCCGCGGTGGAGGCCGCGCGAGCCGGCGAAGCGGGCCGTGGCTTCTCCGTCATCGCCAGCGAGATCCGCGCGCTGTCCAAGCGCACCAGCGACGCGACGAACGATGCCACACACATCCGGCAGAAGCTCGAAGACGGTCGACGCGAGTTGATCGCGCGCTGATCACCCCCCGACAGGACACCAGGAGACGCCATGAAGGCCGCCGTGCTGCACCAGTACAACGAGTCGCTGAGCGGCGACAGCTTCGTGCGCTACGGCGACGTGCCCGACCCGAAGATCGAGAGCCCGACCGACGTCATCGTGCGCATCGGCGGTGCCGGCGTGTGCCGCACCGACCTGCACGTGGTCGAGGGCCTGTGGCGCGGCAAGGTCGACGTCGAACTGCCCTACATCATGGGCCACGAGAACGCCGGCTGGATCGAGGCCGTGGGTTCGGCGGTGAGCGGCATGAAGGTCGGCGACCCGGTGATCTGCCATCCGCTCGTGACCAGCGGCCACTGCCTGGCCTGCCGCCGCGGCGACGACATGCACGCCGACGGCAGCCGCTTCCCCGGCATCAATGCCGACGGCGGCTATGCCGAGTACCTGCGCACGAACCAGCGCTCGCTGATCAAGCTGCCGTCGACGCTGGCGCCCAAGGATGTCGCGCCCTACACCGACGCCGGGCTCACCGCCTACCGCGCCGCCAAGAAGGCCTCGCGCCACCTGCTGCCTGGCGAGTACGCGGTCGTCATCGGCGCCGGCGGGCTGGGGCACATCGGCATCCAGGTGCTGGCGGCACTGTGCGCCGCCGAGATCATCGTCGTCGACCGCGCCGACGCCGCGCTGCAGCTGGCCAAATCCTGCGGGGCCCACCATCTGGTGAAGGCGGACGAGCAGGCGTTGGAGCGCGTGCTCGAGCTCACCGAGGGGAAGGGCGCCCAGGCGGTCATCGATTTCGTCGGCGAGGGCGAGGCCATCTCCAGGGGCCTGGCGATGACGCGCAACGCCGGCACCTACTACGTCGTCGGCTACGGCGGACGGATCGAGCTGCCGTCGATCGACATGATCACCAGCGAGAAGAGCATCGTCGGCAACCTGGTCGGCACGTATGCGGAGCTGGTCGAGCTGATGGCGCTGGCCGACCGCGGGCGGGTGCACCTGGCGACGCGCGAGTACGCGCTGAAGGACGCCAACCAGGCGCTGCTCGACCTGCACCACGGCAGGATCCAGGGGCGCGCCGTGCTCGTGCCCTGAACGACGGCCCGCGGCCGCGGGCCGCGTCGGCGTCAGCAGGGGCGTCGGCGCGCGTACACGCGCGGCACGGCGAAGTCGCGGCCCACCAGCGCGCGCGCATACAGGTAGCTGTTGAGCTCGTGCTCGCCGAGTCCGTCCATGCGCACCTGCCCCGCGGCGTCGCACGGGAAGGCGTAGGCACGTCCGGCATCGAACAGCGACTGGAATCGCAGCTGGTAGCGGGTGGCTTCGCGGGCGGCCTCGTCAGGGTCGTCGGCTGTGGGGTCGGGCATGGTGGGCCTCCTGTCGTGTCGGGTCGCCGGGTTTTCACCTTGGGCCGACTCGTGCGAATCGCATGCCAATGCTCCAGATGCCTAGTCGCCCTCGTCTTCCAGGGGAGGCGCGCCCCGCGGCCGCGGCGCGTGCGGGGCGAGCGTCGTGTTTCGAGACGTGCTGCGCCGCGATCCGTCCGATTGCTGGACGCCGCTCGTCGGCGCCTGACCGGCAAGCTGGATTACGGTGCCTTCTCGAAATGGGTCGCCACCTTGCCCAGCCCCCCATCGAAGGCGATGCCGACCCACTCGGTCGCGATGTCCTCGTCCACATCGACGGCATCGAAGCTGGCGCTCCAGGTCAGCAGCGTCTTGCCGTCCGCGGTGGGGCTCACCGAGAGCGTCGAGATGCAGTTCTTGATCGGGAACGGACTCTTCAGCGTGGTGTAGGTGTAGCGGGTCTTCGCGGCGTCGTAGGCGAGCAGCTTCTCCACCATCTGGCTGTCGCCGGTGAGCGTGAGGGTGCGGATCGCACCCGGCCGGTTGCTGCGGCCGGTGAGCGTGCTGTTGCGGACCGAGGGGTGCCAGAGGTCGGTCGCATTGAAGTCGCCCACGTACTTCCAGACGGTGGCCGGCGAGCGATCGATCGTGACGTCGCGCGAGAACGAGATCGCGCCGTCGGCATGGCTCGGGCCGGCCAGGGCCATCAGCAGGCCCGTCGCGGCGGCGTGGCGGAGGAGGGTGTTCATGTGCAGGGTCTCCTGTTCAAGGCTGCCTGAAGTTGGCCCGCAGCTTGGCCATCCCGGCGTCCTGGAGAGCGCCGATGATCGTGGTCGCCTGCTCGTCGCTGACGCCGTGGGCGTCGAAGGTCGAACGCCACGTCATCCGCGTGCGGCCCTCTTCGGCCGGCGTGAGCGTGATGGTCGCCTTGTAGTTGGCGACCGGCAGGGCGCTCTCGACGATGGCGTAGCTGTAGCTGCGCTGCGCCGCGCTGTACGACAGCAGCTTCTCGAGCCGCGTGGCGCCGTCGTCCAGCGTCAGGAGCCGCCGGGCGCCGGTCCGGCCGGCCTGGCCCTGGAGCTCGCTCTTGAGCACCGCCGGGTGCCAGACGTCGATGGCGTTGAAATTGCCCACCAGCTTCCAGACGGTGGCCGGCGAGGTGTCGATCGTGACTTCGCGCTCGACCGACAGGGCGCCCGCAGCGAAGCAAGTGCCGGTCGCGAGCAGCAAGCCGGCGACGCTGAGGAGGAAGGTGCGTGTCTTCATGGGGAAGCGATCTCCTGGGTTAGAACCTGATCGACAGTCCGGCACCGAACTCCCAGTCCGGTGAGGTGTGGGTGATGCCGCGCGAGACCACGGCGTCCACCTGGACCGTGGGGCTCAGGAGGTAGGCGGTGCCCGCGTCGACGCTCACCACCGACCCGCCGTGGCGGGACGGGGCGAGCTGCCGGCCCGCCAGCTCGACAAACGTGCGGAAGCGGTCGGTCCACGACTTGCCCGCGGTCACCGCGAGAATGCCGGTGGCGAACCGCCCGCTGTCGGTGTCGCGATCCAACGCGATGCCGCCCATGGCGCCCACCGACATCGCGCCGTCCAGCTCCCACTCGCCGACCACGCGCAGGGAGGGGCGCAGGCCGCTGCCGCGGAACGCGGCCGATCCCGTGTCCACGTCCACATGCAGGAGCCAGGCGACGGCCGGGCGCCCGGCCGCCTCATCGCCATCCTGCATGTGCCACTTGACGCCGAGCGAGGTGTCCGCAAAGCCTCGCTCGCGCGTGACGCGCGAGGCGGCCGGGGCCTCGGATCGGGACCTCAGATGACCGTCGGTCTCGATCCGCAGTTCGAGGGTCTCGCTGACACCCAGGCGCAGCAGCGTCGGTGTCGAGTCCACCCTCAGCCGGTTCCCCGCGGCATCGCCGCTGCGTTCCCGGGCGAGTCCCGTCTCCAGCTGGAACCGGCCTTTGCCGACCACCTGGCTGGATTCCACGAAATCGGGCCGGTCGGTGCTGATGCCGTCGCCGGCGTGTGCGGGCGCCAGGCAGCACAGCAAGGCGGCTGCCGCGGTCAGGGGCTTCACGGCGTCTCTCTGTCTCATGTTCTGTGTTTGTGGCGCGGGGCCCGGCCTGCCGTGCGCGAAGTGCAAAGGCCGCCGGGCCGGCATTCGAGGCAGTGCCCGAACGCAGCGACCCGGCGGCCCCGGCAGCACGGTCTGCCGTCTACTTCCCGGTGCCGGTCGCGACCTCTTCCAGGATGTTCAGCGCCACGTCGGTTTCCTTGACGCCCTTGGGGTTGGACTTCATGTTCGACGACCAGTTGGTGGCGTGGCCGCGCTTCACGTCGATGATGTGGCCGATGACGGGCATGACCGCCTTGTAGCCGTCGTCGCCGACGTCAGGCCGGTTCTGGAAGATGAACATCTTCCAGAACTCGCCCTTGCGGTCGAGCGCATAGCCGAGGTAGGGGCGCGGGAAGTCGACTTCCATGTACACCACCTTCTTGCTGTACGGGTGCTCGTCGGGGCAGGTACCCTCCACCACGTACACCTCGCGCGGCTCCCAGCCGATGTCCGGCGCCGGGTTGAAGTGCGGCGGGATGTCGATGCCGATGCGCGGGAAGCGCTTGGCCGGCTCGGTCCAGGGCTGCTTGACGTCGACGCTCATCTCCGGGCTGTGGGCGATGGCCAGCACCCAGCGCTTCTCGATCAGCTTGTTCGACTTGTACTTGGTGGGCGCGGCGTCCCAGATGTCCCAGTCGTCATACAGCTGGTCGGTGCCGCCGATCGGGTCCATCCACGCACCGCCGGAGAGACGGCGCGTGCGGCGCACCGACTTCAGGTAGGCGTAGGAGTCGTCGGGCTTCTTCGAGTCGGCCTGGTTGTAGCGGACCGAGAAGAGCCCCAGGCCCCGGATGTCCTGCGGGTAGGTCGCGACGAAGTAGGTCTTCTGCGCGATCGTGCCGTCGCCTTCGGAGACCGGACCACCGTCGAGACGGCCCTCCATGTAGTAGCGCCGCGACTGGAAGGCCTGCACGCGCTCGTAGCCCTTCTTCGCGTCGAGGAAGGCCCAGGCGATGTCGCGCAGGTCCATCGTGGCGCCGTAGGTGGCGGCGCGCAGGTTCCAGATCACCTTGTCACCCGCATGCGGGTCGTCCATCTTGATGGACTCGGGCGGGAACATCATGCCCGCCTTCCAGCCCGACACGGTGCGGTCGGCCGGGTTGAACTTCACGTCCTTGGCGCCGTCCTTGGTCGCCTGGACGTACTTCGGGTCCATCGTGATCTTCTTCGAGTTGGCCAGCTTGATGGTCAGGTCGTAGTTCCTGATCATCCATTCCAGCTTCTCCGGCACCATGCTGGCAATCGTCTTGCCCTCGAAGGTGTCGTTCTTGATGCTGTCGAAGTTGCCCTTGTTGATGACGAAGCCCGCCTCGAGCTCCTTCGCCATCACGGGGGTGGCCACCAGGGCGGCGGCCAGGGCCACGGCACCACCGAAGCCGGTGCGCAGCACGCTGCGTCGGTTGGTCATGTTCTTTCCGGTTTTCATCTTCATGTCTCCTGTCTGTGATCAAAACTGCCGGGTCAGGCGGAACACCAGCTGACTGGCCTTGCTGAAGTAGCCGAACAGCTGCGAGCCTTCGCCGCTGAACTGCGTCTTGTTGCTCTTGCCGCCGTCCCAGAAGAGGTCGGCCTCGAGCTTGGCCACCCACTTGTCGGACAAGGTCATCGCCACGCTCGGGATCGCGAAGCCACCGCCGTTGCTCAGATCGAAGCCGATGGCGAAGCCCGGGTTGATCTCGTCGTTCTTGTAGTTGAGGACCGTGAAGGCGGTCAGGATGGTGCTGTGCTCCTTGATCTTGGAGCCGTAGGCGAACAGCCGGACCAGGTCATCGCTGTCCTCGTAGTTGAGGATCTGCGTGTTGAACAGCTGGATCGACGAGAACGACGGCCGGCTCGTGCCCAGCAGCCCCTCGAACTTCAGGTTCTTGTCGATGCGCAGCATCGTGGTCAGCGTGTCCTTGAGCTTCACGCCGTTCAGGCCGATGCCCGGATTGCCGATGCCCGACGCGTAGTTGCCGGGATTGAAGGCGCCGCTGCCCACGTTGAACGGTTGGTCCTTCGTGTAGGCGACCTCGGCGCTCAGCACGGCGTCGAGCGTGTCGCTGTAGCCGCTCACCGTGGCCCCGAACACGTCGATCTTCGGGTGGATCAGGTCGAACACGCCGCCGGTGGCGGCGACGCCCTCGTAGCTCTTCCCGGGCGAGCCCGAGTTGGCCACCGGATCGGCCGAGAAGGTCTTCAGGTAGGCGAACGAATAGTTCATGCCGAAGGCCTCGCCGGCCCACCGCACGCCGCCGGTGGCGTCGCGGAAGTCGCCCGACGGGTGGCTGCAGTTCTTGTTGGTCACCTCGTGCAGGTCGAAGCCGCGGTAGGGCTGGAAGAACCAGCGACCGCCGCCGATGTCGTAGGTGTTGCCGATGTCCTGGCAGCGGTCCCAGCCCGGGCGGATGTAGGCCGCCAGCATGCCGTCGGCCTCGGGGATGCGGATCTTGGTCGACAGCAGGATCAGCGGTTTGCGCCACTCCTCGTTCTCGCCCTCGAAGAACAGGCGCCAGCTCAGGTCGTAACCGTGCACCAGGTCCATCGCGTGGAAGAAGTCGGACTCGCCCCACACCAACTGCTGCTTGCCGAACTTCACCGTGGTGCGGTCGCCGAGGTTGGTCTCGGCCCAGAACTCGCGCACGTCGAAGTTGTTGTAGTTCTTGATGATGCTTTCGCCACCGGTGGTGCCGTTGGTGGCGCGCAGGTCCTCGAGGTCCTCGAGGTAGTTGGTCTTGTACTCGCGGTCCAGACGGGTGATCGCCTTCCACTTGATCGGGCCGGTCTTCGCGTCGGCGTCGAGCAGCACGGAGCCGCGCACCATCGACAGCTTGCCCCGGCTCTTCTTGCCCTGCTGCTCCAGCTCGGGCTGGTTCTGCAGGTTCATCGACACCCAGCCACGGGCGTAGCCGGACAGTGCGAAGGCGTAGTCGCCGTCACCGGCGTTGCTCTTGGCCTCCTCGGTGGCGGCGTGCACCGTCGAGGTGGCCATGCCCCCCAGGGCCGCCGCGAGGGCGATCCCGGGGATCTGCTTGAAGCGCTTGTTTCGTTTCATGTCTCCGTTCCTTTCGTCTTTTCACTAGAACCAGAAATTAGCCAGCACGGATCCGCACGGCGTCGCCGGAGCGGCGCCGTCGCGAGTGGCTGGCACCCTCACACAACCACTGCGGAACTGGCGCGCTCGATCGGGCGCTGCTTGCTGCCCACGATGAAGGCGGGGCGGAACACGTAGACGATCGCCGGCATGATGAAGAGCGCGCTGAAGGCCGAGATGAACAGCCAGAGCGCGATCAGCAGGCCCATGTCGGCCTGCAGCCGCAGCGACGAGAAGCTCCACAGCCCGACGCTGGTGATCAGCGTGAGCGCGGTGATCAGGACCCCGCGGCCGGCGCTGCTGAGCGCCTTGATGATGGCGGCCTCGACGTTGTCGGAGTGGTGCAGTTCCTCGCGGATGCCGTCGACGATGTAGAAGGTGTAGTCCACCCCCAGGCCGATGCCCAGCGCCACCACCGGCAGCGTGTTGATGTTCATGCCGATGCCGTGCCAGGCCATGTAGCTGAACGTGATGGTGTTGGACAGCATCACCGGGATCATGAAGAACACCCCGGCCACGGTGGAGCGGTAGGTCACCGTGCAGCACACCACCAGCACCAGCAGTGCCAGCGCGATGGCCTCGATCTGACCCGCGAGGATGACCTCGTTCACCGCCGCCAGCACGCCCACCAGGCCGCCGGCCAGCAGGTAGTCCGCCTTCTCCATCGCGTTCTGCGCCACGTAGTCCTGCACGCGGGCGATCGCGGTGCGGATGGTCTCGCCCTGGTGGTCGCGGAAGAACAGGGTCACGGCGCCGTTCTTCGCGTCGGCGTCGGCGTAGCGGTCCATGTCGCCCGGGTCGGAGCCGGAGACGAACATGTAGGTCAGCTCGCCGTTCTCGTTGGCGTCGTTGCCGAGTTCGGCGTACATCGGGTTGCCTTCGCGCAGCACGCGGCGCACCTGGGGCAGCACGTCGGCCAGCGAGATGCTGCCGCCGACCTCCGGCTGGGCCTCCATGTAGCGCTGGAAGTCGCTCATGCTCTTGAGCACTTCCGGCTCGCGCAGCGCACCCTTCTCCTTGCCGGCGACCACCACGAACATGCGATCCGAACCCTGGAACTGGCGGTTGATATCGGTGGCGTCTCGGTTGTAGGAGGAGTCCGGCCACAGGATCGGCGAACCCGGGTTCGCGTCGCCGACCTTCAGGTTGAAGGCGTACCAGCCCGACACGAAGAACACCACCAGCGCGGTGCCCAGCACGCCGTAGCGCCAGCGCGTGGTCACGATCTTGGCGCACAGGCGCAGCACCGCGTCGAGCAGCGGGCGGATGTTCAGTGGATGTACGTAGCTCTGCTTCGGCTTGAAGTACGACAGCATCACCGGCGTCAGCAGCAGCGCGCTGACCAGGATCGAGAAGATCCACACCGTGCCGATGTAGGAGATCTTCTCCAGCATCGGGATCGGCGTGAGCGCCACCACCAGCACGCAGCCGGCGTCGGCCACGATCGCCAGCATGCTGGGCTTGAAGAGGTTCTTCACGCTGGCCAGGGCCGCGGCGGCCGAGCTGGTGGCGCCGGCGGCGATCTCGTCGTCGTAGCGCGATATCAGCTGCACCGAGTTCGAGATCGCCTGCGCGGTGATCAGGAACGCCACCACGATCACCAGCGGGTCGAGGTGGAAGCCCATCAACCGGGCGGCGCCGAGCGCCCAGATCGCGCTCACCACGCCGGCCAGCAGCGGCAGCAGGGTGCCGTGCCAGGTGCGCGTGATCAGCATCAGGATCAGCACCAGCGAGGCGATCGCTGCGAAGAAGATCTTGAGCGTCTCGTCGAGGTAGAAGTTGACCCAGCCGTACAGCACCGGTTCGCCCACCACCCGCACCTTGACGCCGTCGCCCGATGCCTCCTTGACCAAGCCCATGATCTGGTCGAAGGCCTTGCTGTAGTTGATCTCGCCGTCGAGGAAGTCGGCCGTGATCAGCGTGGCCTTGAGGTCCATCGAGACGTAGGGGCCGTAGATCAGCGGGTTGTTGAGCACCGCCTCCTTCAGCACCGCCATCTCGCCCGGGGTCTGCGGCAGGTTGGGCCACATGATCGGGCGCGACTCCACGCCCTCGGTCGAGGCCCGCACCTCCTTGATCTTCTTGGAGGCGATCGAGACGATCTGGTAGGTGTCGACGCTGTCGACCTGTTGCAGGCCGACCGTCAGCTTCTGCACCTTCTGCAGCACCTTCGTGTCGAAGATGTCGCCATTGTCGGTCTCGACCATGATGCTGACCATGTTCGAGCCGCCGAAGGTCGACTTGAACTTCTGGTTCACCGCCACATAGGGGTGGTTCTTCGGCAGCAGGTCGCTGAAGATCGTCTTCACCTCGACGTGGGTGGCCAGGTAGCCCATCACCGCCGTCAGCAGCGCCACCGTCAGCACCACCCAGCGGCGGTGGTGGATCAGGCGCTCGAACGCCCTCTCGATTTTTCCGAACGTTGCATTCTTCACAGCCGTCTCCTCCTTTTTGTTCGTGTCAGCGACCGGCGACGGTCAGCTGGTCGCCTTCGAGCACGGCGAGGTTGGCGCCGGCCAGGTAGTAGCGCGGGCCGGACTTCGCGATCTGGGTGCGCCACGAGACGTCGCCGTCCGAGATGCGGCGGGCTTTCCAGGTCTGCGCCGTGGCATCGGAGCTCACCATGACCCCCTTGTCGCCGACCGCGGTCCAGCGGTTCTCGTCCCAGATGACGTCGAGCAGGTGCTCGCGCGTCGGGCGTTCGACGTCGCTCCAGGTGAGCCCGCCGTCGTTCGTGACGACCAGCGTGCCCGCGAGGCCCACGGCCACGCCGTGCTGCGGGTCACGGAAGCTCACCGCCATCAGGCTGACCTTGTTCTTGGTCTCGATGTCGGTCCAGTTGGCGCCGCCGTCGGTGCTGCGCATCACCGCGCCGAACTCGCCGACCAGCCAGCCGGTCTGACCGATGAAGCTCACGGCATTCCAGGCGCGGTCCTTCTCGGGCAGCGCGCGCGTCCAGGTCTGGCCCTTGTCGTCGGAGCGCAGCAGCGCGCCGAACTCGCCGACCGCCCAGGCCACGCCGTCGAAGATGCGCACGCGGAACAGCTTGTTCGGGTTGCCGGAGCTCGGCAGCGTGGCCGCCGTCCAGAGATTGCCGCCGTTGGTGGTGACGAGGATCACGCCGTTGTTGCCCACCGCCACAGCGTGCATCGCGTCCCACGCGGCGATGCCCTGCAGGTTCTCCAGCGTCGCGGTCGACTGCCGCTGCCAGGTCTTGCCGCCATCGACCGTGTGGACGATCTTGCCGCCGCTGCCTGCGGCCCAGGCCACCTGGTCGTTCGGCGTGGCGATGCTGAAGAAGTTGTCGCGGCGTTCGACCGCCTTCGGCTCGACCTTCTTGATGACCGCCTCGGCCTTCACGAAGAAGCCGGCGTAGAGCAGGCCGCCGATGATGGCGATCGGCAGGGCCGAGGTGAGCAGGTTGACCGCGCCGCGCGCACCACCTCCGAATTTCTCAAACTGGGCAAGCATGGATCTGTCTCCTTGGAGCGCCGTGGCGCGTCGTGCGCGTCAGGCACCGTTCTTGGGAGGTCCGGGGGTCGGGCCCGGACCGCTCGGGAGGGCGGCACGCCGGCTCCTCCCGGCGTGCCGCCCCGCGCGACCTGGGCTCAGATCGCCCGGGCGCTCATCTGCTGGGCGATGTACTCGGCCTGCCGGATCGCGAGCGTCACGATCGTCAGCGTCGGGTTCTCCGCGCCGCCGGTGGTGAACTGGCTGCCGTCCGAGATGAACAGGTTCGCGATGTCGTGCGTCTGCCCGTACGAGTTGCAGACGCTGCTCTTGGCCGAGGCGCCCATGCGGCAGGTGCCGAGGTTGTGCGTCGACGGGTAGGGCGGCGTGCGGAAGGACTTGCGGGCACCGGCCGCCTCGTAGACGCGCTGGCCCTGGGTGAAGGCGTGCTCGCGCAGCTTCAGGTCGTTCTCGTGGTCGTCGAAGTGCACGTTGGGGATCGCGCTGCCCCACTTGTCCTTCAGCGTCCTGTGCAGCGTGACGCGGTTGGTCTCGCGCGGCATGTCCTCGCCGACGATCCACATGCCGGCCAGCTGCGTGTAGTTCTCCAGGTACTCGGAGAAGTCGGCACCCCAGCCGCCCGGGTTCAGGAACGCGGCCATGAAGGGCAGGCCCAGCGACAGCGTCTCCAACTCGTAGCCGCCGACGAAGCCGCGCTTCGTGTTGTTGTGCGCTTCGTCGCGCACGATGCCGGCCATCGTGGTGCCGCGGTACATGTGGACGGGGTTCTCGAACAGCCCGTACACCGAGCCGGTCACGTGGCGCATGTAGTTGCGGCCCACCTGGCCCGAGCTGTTCGCCAGGCCGTCCTTGAACATCTTCGAGGCCGACAGCAGCAGCAGGCGCGGCGTCTCGATCGAGTTGCCGGCCACCGCCACGATGCGGGCCTTCTGGCGCTGTTCCTTGCCGTCCTTGTCGAAGTAGACGACGCCGGTCACCTTGCCCTTGGCGTCGTGCTCGATGCGCGTCACGTGGCTCTCGGGGCGCAGCTCGAAGTTGCCGGTGGCCTCGGCCTTGGGCAGCTCGGTGTAGAGCGTGCTCCACTTCGCGCCGCTCTTGCAGCCCTGGAAGCAGAAGCCCAGCTGCAGGCAACGTGCGCGGTCGTCGCGCGGCTGGCTGTTGATCGCCATGTTGCCGGTGTGCACTTCCTTGTAGCCGAGCTTGGTGGCCCCGCTGTACATCACCTTGAAGTTGTTGTTGCCGGGCAGGCCGGGGATGCCGTGGGTCCGCGTCACGCCCATCTTGTCCTCGGCGCGCGTGTAGTAGGGTGCGAGCTCGGCCAGCGTCAGCGGCCAGTCCTGCAAGTTCGCGCCGGCCACGTTGCCGTAGGTGGTGCGGGTCTTGAACTCGTGCTCCTGGAAGCGCAGCGAGGCGCCGGCCCAGTGGGTGGTGGTGCCGCCCACCGTCTTGCAGATCCAGGCCGGCAGGTTGGGGAAGTCCTTGGCAACGCGCCAGCTGCCCGAGGTGGTGCGCTTGTCCAGCCAGGCGAGCTGGCCGAAGGACTTCCACTCGTCGTTGATGAAGCTGGCGTTGGACTGCACGGCGCCGGCTTCGAGCACGACGACCTTGATGCCCTTCTGGCAGAGCTCGTTGGCGAGCGTGCCGCCGCCGGCGCCGGAGCCGATGATGACGACCACCGCGTCGTCGTTGAAATCGAATGTCTTCATGGGGGTACTAGCCTCGCGTTAGCTGGGTTGTCGGGGCGACGAAGGGGCTCAGCCCATGTAGGGCGGCGGGCTCGCCTCGGTGGGCGGCGCCGGCAGCCAGGTGAGGTCCTGGAAGCCGCGCGTGATGTAGCCGCCCTTCTCCCAGGCCGAGCCGGGGTAGCCGAGTGCGGCGAAGGCCATGTCGTTGTCGTACAGCGAGGTGACGCACTGGCCGCGCACGGTGGCGAAGAACGGCGTCTTCTCGATCGAGCGCACGATCTCCAGCTGCTTCTCCGGCGTGGCCTTCTCGAAGCGGCCGCCAGCGAGCTGGTCGAGGCGCGCCACGCCGTCCTTGAGCAGCTTGAGAAGCTTCGGGTCGGTGCTCGCCTTGGCGTCGAGGTCCTTGACGAGCAGGGCGTAGACGGCGTCGTCGAGCTTCTTGTGCGGGTACAGCACGCGGCCCAGCGTCAGCAGCGTGCGGCCTTCCGCATCACCGAGCTTCGTCATGGCAACGGCCCACACGGGCGACGGGGCCAGGGTCGCGAGCAGGGTGCCGGTCGCGAGCGTGCCCATCAGCACGCCGGAGCCCTTCAGCAACTCGCGCCGCGACAGCGGCAGATCGAGCTTCGGGACGCGTCCGTCTTCTTCGGTGCAGGTCCCGGTCGGCACGATCAGCGAAATAGCGATGGTCTTCATGGATGTGTCTCCTTCGTCGTTTCGTGCGAATCGCCGCACGACGCGAGACGAGTTTTCCAGCGCCATTCCTCGAGCAGGTGGTGGTCCGTTAATTACTAGGGAAAGCACCTTCGAGCGGCCCCCGGAAGGTGACCTGACCGAGTGTCCGAAAACGCGACAGATGGGCGCGCCGATGCCTAGGTGAAAACCGCGAGGGGTGCCGCGAATCCTGAAATCGATCAAGCACTTATCGCGCGTTTGCCGGTGCGCGCCGCGGATGGCATAGCGATTGCGCATTGGGGGCGACCCTCGGACCGCATCGCGGGCGATCGGGGATGGACACGAAGACCGTGGCAGGCGGGCGCACAACCCCGAACCGCGGCAGACCAAAGGACCGCAGCATGACTTCGAGAATTCCAGTCACCGTGATCACCGGCTTCCTCGGCGCCGGCAAGACGACCTTGCTCAATCGCATCCTGCAAGGCGCGGCCGGCAAGCGCTACGCCGTCATCGTCAACGAGTTCGGCGAACTCGGCATCGACGGCTCGCTGGTCGTCGGCGCCGAGGAAGAGGTGCACGAGCTGAACAACGGCTGCGTCTGCTGCCGGGTGCGCGGCGACCTCATCCGCGTCATGAGCGGCCTCATCCGCCGGCCGGGTCGCTTCGACGGCATCATCATCGAGACCAGCGGCCTGGCCGATCCGGCGCCGGTCATCCAGACGCTGCACTTCGACGACTTCCTGCGCCAGCACACCCAGCCGGACAGCGTGATCTGCGTGGCCGACGCGCGCCACCTCGCGAGGCAACTGCAGGCCGCGCCGGAGGCCGGCGCGCAACTGGCGCAGGCCGACCTGGTCTTGCTGAACAAGTGCGATCTCGCGAAGGCCGACGAGCTGGCCGTCTCCGAGATCGCCGTGGAGCGCGTGAACCCGACCGCCGAGGTGGTCCGCTGCGAGCGAGGCGACATCGAGCTCGACCGCCTGATCGGCCGCGGCGCCTTCGACCTCTCTCGCCTGCGGGTGCCGCCGCTGCAGATCCAGCGAGGCCGCATCGGCCGCGTGCCGCATGCCTACGTCGAGGTCGAGGAGGGCCGGCACGGCGACGGCCTGCGCTGCGTGTCGCTGAGCATCGAGCAGGCGTTCGACCCGAGCCTGTTCGTCGGCTGGCTGCTGCGCTTCGTTCGCGAGAACGGCGAGCACCTGCTGCGCGGCAAGGGCATCGTGTCGCTGCGTGGCAGCGAGAAGCGCTTCGTCTTCCAGACCGTGCACATGACGGTCGACAGCGGCATGGACCGCGCCTGGAAGGACGGTGAGCCGAGGGGGTCGCGGCTGGTGTTCATCGGTCGCGACCTGAGCGCGATCGCGCTGCGCGAGCAGTTGGAAGCGTGCCTTGCGCAAGTCGAGGTGACGCCGTGATGCCGTCGACACCGTGCCGGAGGAACCTGCCATGAACCCGCCTCTGCTCGACGTGCTGGGCACGCAATGGGACATGACGGCCCCGGTCGTCTCGATCTCCTGGAGTCACGACGGCCGCACCGCGGCCTGTGCGATGGGGGACGGCCGCGTGGCGTTCGCCGATGTGCGCTGGCCCCAGGGCCCACGCCTCGAAGCGCGCCAGGGTGGCGGTGCGAGCCTGGTGCCGGCCGATGCGCCGGCCGTGGCACCGACCGTCGTGACCGCGCATGCGGGAAGCTGCCACGCGCTCGCCTCCGACGGCGACGGCAGCTTCGTGACCGGCGGCGACGATGGCCGCGTGATGCGCGTGCGGCCGGGCGCCGAACCCGAGGAGCTGGCACGCATGCAGGGACTGTGGATCGATGCCGTGGCCTGCGGGCGATCGGGCGACGTGGTCTATGCCGGCGGCAAGCGCGTGGCGCGCCTGCGCCACGGCGGGACCGACGAGATCGAGCTGCCGGCGTCGGCCACGGCAATCGCCTTCTGTCCCGACGGGCGCACGCTCGGCGTTGCGCATTCCGGTGGCGTGACGCTGTGGCATGAGGCCGCGCTGCCACGACGCCTGGCGTGGCCGGGCTACCACCGCGCGATCGCATGGAGCCCGGACGGGCGCTACGTGGTCACCGGCATGCAGGAGAACGCGTTGCACGGCTGGCGCGTGCAGGACGGCGGCGACATGGAGATGGCCGGCTATCCGGGTCAGCCGCTGTCGCTGGCGTTCACGCCCGATGGGACGCAACTGGCCACCAGCGGTGCGCTGCGGCCGGTGTGCTGGGATTTCGCGCGACCCGGCGCCTCGCAGGCGCCGCGCGAGTGCGGCATCCAGAGCAAGGCGCCGGTCACCAGCGTCGCCTGTCATCCGCGCTACCCCGTGATCGCCGCGGGCTACCACAGCGGGGCCGTCACGCTGTGCCAGCCCGGCAGCGACAGCTTCCTGCTGCTCAAGGGCGCAGGCGGCGGCGCGCCCTCGGCGCTGGCCTGGTCGCCCGACGGCGAGCGACTGGCGTTCGGCACGCAGGACGGGTGGCTGGGCTGGATCGAACTGCCCGACCCCGTGTTCAGCCACCACCGGTCCGCGGCGGCGCGGCCGACTTCAGAGAAGGAGAGATCGACATGAACGACCAAGAGACGCAATCGAAGGACAACTACTTCCAGCAGATCGCCGAGATCGCGAACGAGATGAGCACGGCCCACGGCCGCGACTTCGCCATCGGCACGCTGGTGCTCGCCGCGCGCTTCGTCGCCCAGCACGCGGCGCCCGACGGCAGCGACAAGGCGGCCGATGCGCCGGCCGGCGTGGTGGCCGCGGCCTGAGGGTGCCCCGTGCGCAACGCCGTCCCGTTTCGCGAACTCGGGCGTCGCACGACCCTGAGAGCGGCGCGTCTCACGCTCGGACGCACGGCGGTCGTCTCTGACCCAGAACGAAACGGCCGCGCGATCGAGATGCGCGCTCCGATCGTGGCTTCTCCCGGGAAGAAGGGCGACTCGCTAGGGATTGCGAGCAGTGGCACAGCGATCGCTATGGAGAGGAGGGGCCCTGGCCCAAGGACAGGTCGGCGGCACGACCGCGCGGCCTCGACGCACAGCAAACCGGTCCGAACGGATCAGCAGTAAAGGAGACCTTCATGTCAGCAGGTTTGACGCTCAACAAGATCACGTCCCAGAAAGGGATCAGCGTGGCCGAGGCGGCTCGGCGCATCGCCGACCTCGGATGGCAGCCCAGCTATGTCCAGGAAGCGATGACCTTCCCGACCGATTACAAGATCGGCAAGGCCCCGCGCGACCCGATGAAGCAGGTGCTGCGCTCCTACTTCCCGATGCAGGAGGAGAAGGACAACCGCGTGTACGGCGCGCTCGACGCGGCGCTGCGCGGCGACATGTTCCGCAACACCAAGCCGCGCTGGGTCGAGTGGATGAAGCTGTTCCTGGCGATCATCCCCTTCCCCGAGATCTCGGCGGCACGCTCGATGTCCATGCTCGGCCGCCTCGCCCCGGGCGAGGAGCTGCGCACCGGCTTCACGATGCAGATGGTCGACGAGTTCCGCCATTCCACGATTCAGATGAACCTGAAGAAGTGGTACATGGAGAACTACATCGACCCGGCCGGCTTCGACATCACCGAGGCCGCGTTCGGCAAGTGCTACGCCACCACCATCGGCCGCCAGTTCGCCGAAGGCTTCCTGACCGGTGACGCGCTGACGGCCGCGAACATCTACCTGCAGGTCGTCGCCGAGACCGGCTTCACCAACACGCTGTTCGTCGCGATGCCGTCGGAAGCTGCCCGCAACGGCGACTACGCGCTGTCGTCGGTGTTCCTGTCGGTGCAGTCGGACGAGTCGCGCCACATCGGCAACGGCCACTCGCTGCTGATGTCGGTGGTCAACGACCCCGACAACCACCTGCTGCTCGAGCGCGACATCCGCTACGCGTTCTGGCAGAACCACGCGATCGTCGACGCCGCCATCGGCACGATCATCGAGTACGGCACCACCGACCGCAGCAAGAACAAGGAGTCCTACGCCGAGCTCTGGCACCGCTGGATCTACGAGGACTACTACCGCACCTACCTGCTCCCGCTCGAGAAGTACGGCGTCAAGATCCACCACGACGACGTCTCCGCCGCGTGGGACCGCCTGGTCAAGAAGAACTACGTGCACAAGGTCGCGCAGTTCTTCGCGGTCGGCTGGCCCGCCAACTTCTGGCGCATCGAAGCCCAGACCGAGAAGGACTTCGAGTGGTTCGAGCACAAGTACCCGGGCTGGTACGCCGAGTTCGGCGATTTCTGGAAGTGGTACGAGCGCAAGAGCGTGCCGGGCGAGACCAACATGCTGTTCGACCAGGAGAACGGCTACGTCTACCCGCACCGCTGCTGGAGCTGCATGGTGCCGGCGGTGATCCGTGAGGAGCTGGTGGTCGACGAGGTCGACGGCAAGCTCTACACCTACTGCTCCGAGCTGTGCCGCTGGACCCACAAGACGGCCTTCGCCGCCGAGTACGAGGGCCGCCCGACGCCGGCGATGGGCCGCTTCAGCGGTCGCCGCGAATGGGAAGAGTGCTACCACGGCTGGGACCTGGCCGACGCGATCAAGGACCTCGGCTTCGTCCGCTCGGACGGCAAGACGCTGGTCTCGCAGCCCCACCTGCGCTTCGACGACAAGCACATGTGGACGCTGGATCACGTGCGGGGCCACCAGCTCCAGAGCCCGCTCGTGCTTCTGCGCGAGATGACGCCCGAGGCGCGTGAGAAGCACATCGCCTCCTACCGCGCCGGCTTCAAGATCAAGCCGTTCTGACGCGGTTCTCAGTGGTCCCGGGCGGCGGTGCCGCCCGGGGCGGACCAGATTATTCGGGGACAGACATGTCTGCAAAAACAGTCCACACCGTTCGTTTCGAGCCGGTCGGCGTCGAGATGGAGGTGGAAGAGGGGGAGTGGGTCCTGGATGCGGCGTTCCGGCAGGGCATCGCCCTGCCTCACGGTTGCCGTGAAGGCCGCTGCAGCAGTTGCAAGTGCGTGGTGCTGGACGGCGACGCCGAGGTCGAGGGCCATTCCACGTTCGCGCTGCCCGACCACGAGCGCGACGGCGGCCAGGTGCTGCTGTGCAGAACCTATGCCTACAGCGACCTCACGGTCGAACTGCTGAACTACGACGAGGACGCGATGCGTCGCTCGATCGCGATCAAGACCTTCGAAGGCGAGCTGGTGTCGGTGAGTTCGCTGACGCACGACATCCGCATGCTGGAGATCAAGGTCGAGCAGCCGATCCGGTTCTGGGCCGGCCAGTTCGTGGAGCTCAGCGTGCCGCATGCCGGTGTCACGCGCTCCTACTCGATGGCCAGTACGCAGAGCTCGCCGGACACGGTGCGCTTCATCATCCGCAAGTACCCGGAGGGCGCGTTCTCTTCGCTGCTCGACGGTGACCTGAAGCCCGGCACGCCGGTCACGCTGAAGGGCCCGTACGGCAGCTGCTTCCGCCGCGAGGAGCGCCCGGGTCCGATGGTGCTGGTGGGCGGCGGCTCCGGCATGTCGCCGCTGTGGTCGATCCTGCAGGATCACATCGAGAGCGGCGAACAGCGGCCGATCCGCTTCTACTACGGCGCCCGCACGCGCAAGGACCTGTTCTTCGTCGAGGAATTCGCGGCCATCGCCGCCAAGCTCCCCGACTTCGAATTCATCCCCGTGCTGTCGCAGGCCACCGAGGAAGACGCCTGGCAGGGCGAGACCGGCTTCGTGCACGAGGCCGTCGAGCGCATCCAGCGTGCGCGTCCCCAGCCCGGCGAGGTCGATGCCTACACCTGTGGCCCGCCGCCGATGGTCGATGCCCTGCTGCCGGTCCTGCAGCGCCTCGGCGTCGCGCTGGACCGCACCTATGTCGACAAGTTCACCCAGGCCAGCGCCAGCGCACCCAACCACGTTCATTGATCAGGAGAGAGACATGAGCCAAGCCACCAACAACACGACGCCCGACACCCCGTCGACCGCGACGGGCGCCGCCGGTTCCGCGCGCTTCGCGGGCTGGGACAGCCGCAAGTACAACTACTTCACCCCCAAGGGCCGCAAGGCGACGCACTACGAGGACATGACCCTCGACGTGCAGCCCGACCCGAAGCGCTACCTGCTGCAGGACTGGATCATGTCCTTCGGCAACGGCGACACCACCTACACCGAATCGTGGACCGCCGCGCGCTCGAGCGACTGGCACGTCTACCGCTCGGTCGACGAGGAGTGGGAGCGCACCCACTACCAGCGCCAGTCGACCATCGTCGGGATGATCTCGCAGGCGATCGAGAACGCGCGCCGCTCGGGCGCCGCGCAGCGCTACGACAAGACCTGGGTCAAGGTCCTGGAGAAGCATCTCGGCGCCTACAAGCATGCGGAGTTCGGGCTCGGAACCTCGCTGATGCACGCGCAGCGGTACGGCTACACACAGATGATCAACTCGACGATCCTGACCAATTCGTCATACAAGCTGCGCTTCGCCCAGGACATCACGCTCTACCTCGGTGACATCGGCCTCGACATCGAGGGCTTCGACGCCGAGATCGGCAAGACGCAGTGGCTGGAAGATCCGATCTGGCAACCCACGCGCCAGCTGATCGAGGCCATCGGCGGTGCGACCGACTACCTCGAGAAGTACTTCGCGGTGAACATGGTGTTCGAGCCGCTGGTGGGCGAGCTGTTCCGCAGCGGCTTCTTCATGCAGGCCGCCGCCGCGCAGAACGACTTCCTGACGCCGACCGTGGTGTCCTCGGCCGAAGGCGACTACCAGCGCAACCTCGCCAACTCGGTCGAGCTGTTCCACATGCTCACCGCCGACGCCACCCACGGCGCGCACAACAAGGCCCTGTTCGCCGGCTGGATGGCGCGCTACGGCGACATGGCCGTGAGCGCCGCCAAGAACCTGCAGCCGATCTGGTCGCTGCCGCGCACCAAGGTCGCGCAGTTCGAGGCTGCCTATGCCGCCGCCGTCGAGCGCGTGAAGGCCATCTCGCAGCAGATCGGCGTGGCACTGCCGGCCTCGCTGGCCGCCTGACGCCCCCCGACCCCACTGAACCAAGGACAACACCATGTCAGCTACCACGAACAGCAGTTCGATCTTCAAGGCCTTCAAGGATCTGGCCTTCGAGGAAACCGTGTCCCACCAGTGCGGTGTGACGATGAACGACAGCGTCGAGGCGCGCGCGATCGCCGAGCTGATGGCCACCAAGCCCGGCATCCGCGTGACCTACATGCCCGCGATGATCCGCATCGACGGCGAGGGCCGCATCGAGTTCAAGATGGACGAGATCGCCGAGACGCTGGGCCGCGAGATGACGCCCCACCTGTTCGAGATCTCCACCTCGACCCACTACGGTCGGATGGTGATGGTCGACGAGAACACCGTGGTCCTGTTCGGGAACATGGAAGAAGCGATGCAGTACGAATAGTGCCCCCGCCTGCGATGGGCGCCGCGGCGTCCATCGCAGGGGCACTTGAACAGCCAGCCACACGAGAGACAGAGGAGACGAGCCATGCCCAACATCATGTTGCATGACGAAGAGGCACGCCTGGCGCTGGGCCGGGGTGTCGCGAAGCTGGCCAAGGCGGTCCGCGGGACGCTGGGCCCGCGCGGCATGAACGCCATCATCGACCGCCCGATCGGCACGCCGATCATCTCGCGCGACGGTGTCAGCATCGCCGCCGAGATCGAGCTCGAGGACCCGTTCGAGAACATCGGCGCGCAGGTGCTGCGCGAGGTCTCGAAGCAGACCAACGAGATCGCCGGCGATGGCACCACCACGGCCACGGTGCTGGCCGATGCGCTGGTGCAGGACGGCCTGGCCTGCCTGGCCAAAGGCGCGAATCCGGTGGAGCTGGTGGAAGGCCTGGAGCGCGGCGTGGCCGCGGCCATCGGGCTGCTGAAGTCGGCGGCGACGCCGCTGGCGAACACCGAGGCCCTGCGCGCCGTGGCGGTGGTGGCGGCGAACGACGAGACGACCGGCCACCTGGTGGCCGAGGCCCTGGAACGCGTGGGCGCCGACGGCATCGTCGACGTCGAGTTCGGCACCACCGTCGAGACGGTGCTGGACGTGGTGGACGGCATGGCCTTCGACCGCGGCTACCTGTCGCACCACATGATCTCCGACGTCGAGAAGATGCAGGTGGTGCTGGAGCAGCCACTGATCCTGATGACGGACCAGCGCCTGCAGACCCAGGAGGAGGTCGGGCTGCTGCTGCGACTGGCCGGCGAGGCCAAGCGCCCGCTGCTCATCATCGCGGACGAGGTGGCTCCGGCGTGCATCGTCACGCTGCTGGCCTGGCGCGAGAAGTCCGGCATCCCGGTGGCGGCCATCCATCCGCCCGAGTACGGACACTGGCGCAAGGCCATGCTGGAGGACATCTCCATCCTGACCGGTGGCCGCGTGATCGCGCGCGACCTTGGCGGCAGCCTGGGCGCGGTGGAACTGCGCGACCTGGGCCGCGCGCGCCAGGTGCGGATCTCGTCCAACCAGACGGTCATCAGCGCCGGCGGTGGCGATCCGGCACTGATCGCCGCGCGCCGCCAGCAGGTGGCACGCCAGCACGAACTGGCGCCGCCGAACATCGACAAGGACAAGCTCAAGGAGCGGCTGTCGAAGCTGTCGGGCGGGACCGCGCTGCTGCAGGTGGGCGGTGCGACGCCGGTGGAGCAGAAGCGCCGCCTCCACCTGGTGGAGGACGCCATCCACGCGGCACGCGCTGCGGTCGCCGAAGGAGTGGTCCCCGGCGGCGGCCTGGCCCTGCTGCGGGTGTCGAGCGGGCTGGACGCCGAGGTGGCGCGCAGCGAGGGTGCGGTGCGCGAAGGCGTGCGCCTGTTGCAGCGCGCGCTGCAGCAGCCGCTGCGCCACATCGCCGCCAACGCCGGCCTCGACGGCCCGGCGGCGGTGCGCAAGGCGCTGGACTCGGCGCCGGGGGTCGGGCTCGACGCACGCGACGGCCGCTTCGTCGACCTGGCGGCGGTCGGGATTATCGACCCGGTGAAGGTGAGCTACAGCGCCGTGCGCAATGCCGTCTCGGTGGCGGCGCTGATCCTCACCACGCAGACGCTCATCGCCAAGAAGCCGGAAGACATGGACCCCACCGCGGGCCCGGCGCTGGGCGGGGGTGCGGAGCGGCTGGGGCGGCAATGACGCGTCGCCGGCGCACCCGGCTGATCTGCGGACTGGTGATCACGGGCGCAGGCCTCGTGATCGCCATCGCCGGACTCGTCGGGCACTGGTTCTGACGGCCGGGATGTTGGGCGACAGGCACGACAAGAAGAAGGAGGGGACATGACCAACCTCGAGCAAAGCGTGGACATGCGTTGGCGTGTCCCGGGACAGTGGCGCATGTTCGGCTTCATCGGGCCGGCGGCCATGGTGAGCGTGGGCTACATGGACCCGGGCAACTGGGCCACCGACCTGGAGGGCGGCGCGCGCTTCGGCTATCAGCTGCTGTGGGTGCTGCTGGCGTCGAACATCATCGCGGTGCTGCTGCAGAGTCTGGCCGCGCGGCTGGGCATCGTCGGTCGACTCGACCTCGCCCAGGCCTGCCGGGCCGGCTACTCGCGCCCGGTGTCGATGGCGCTGTGGGTGCTGTGCGAGCTGGCGATCATCGCCTGCGACCTGGCCGAGCTGCTGGGCAGCGCGATTGCACTCAACATGCTGTTCGGCATCCCGCTGCTATGGGGTGTGGTCATCACCGCCTTCGACGTGATGCTCATCATGGTGCTGCAGCACTACGGCATCCGCAAGCTCGAGGCCGTGGTCGCCGCACTGGTGCTCACCATCGGCGTGTGCATGGCGATCGAGATGGTGCTGGTGCAGCCGGTGCTCGGCGACATCGTCGGCGGCCTGGTCCCGCGCATCGACGCCAACAGCCTGCTGGTCGCGATCGGCATCCTCGGCGCGACGGTGATGCCGCACAACCTCTACCTGCATTCGTCGCTGGTGCAGACGCGTCGCATCTCGCACACCCCCCAGGGCCAGCGCGAGGCCATCCGCTACAACTTCGTCGACACGCTGCTGGCGCTGAACATCGCGTTCATCATCAATGCGTCGATCCTGGTGCTGTCGGCCTCGACCTTCTTCACGCAGGGCATCGAGGTCAATGAGCTCCAGCAGGCGCACAGCCTGCTGACGCCGCTGGTCGGCACCACGCTGGCGGCCACCGTGTTCGCGATCGCACTGCTCGCCGCCGGCCAGAGCTCCACGCTCACCGGCACGCTGGCGGGCCAGGTGGTGATGGAGGGCTTCCTGTCGCTGCGCATGAGCCCGCTGGCGCGCCGGCTGCTGACCCGCGGGCTGGCCATCGTGCCGGCCGTCGGGGTGCTGCTCTACCAGGGCGATGCCGGCGTGCTGCAGCTGCTGATCATGAGCCAGGTGGTGCTGAGCCTGCAGCTGCCGTTCGCCATCGTGCCGCTGGTCCGGTTCACGAGCGATCGACAACTGATGGGTCAGTTCGCCAGCCCGCGCTGGGTCCGGGTCGCCGCCTGGTCGGCCGCGGCCGGCATCGTGTCGCTGAACGCCTGGCTGGTGTGGCGCACGCTGGCTGCAGGTTCCGCGGACGGTGCGCCCTGGTATGCCTACGTGCTGGTCGGTGCCTTGACGACCCTGCTGTTGTGGATCTCGTGCGTGCCCCTGAAACTGTCTGCACCGGCGGTGCTGGAGGAGCGAGCTGCCTAGGGTGCGGCCCCGATGGCAATGCAGGGGCGCGTGACGCCCAATCCCGGAACAAGCAAGGCGCGCTGAGGCACCACGCCCGGACGAGCCCGCAGGTCGGAGGAGACAGCCATGGTCAACAGCCATTTCCCCAAGCCCGTGACGACGCCGCCGTTGTCGATCGGGCCACAAGGCGAGTTCGAGCCGCAAGGTGTTCGGGAGACCACACAGGCCTGGGAGCAGTTCGTCTCCGGGCAGTCGCTCGTGCAGTCGGCCGTGCCCAAGCACGTGCTGTCGTCGTGGCAGCGCAGCCGCCGCTTCGGCGTCGAACCCGGCTCGCGCAAGGCCCCGCTCGCGATCCGGGGCGACGACGAGCTCGAGCAGCTCCGGCTGCGCAACCGCGATCTGGTCTGGGCCGCGCAGGGCATCTTCATGTCGTCGGCACACCTGCTCGCGAAGTCGGGCTCGATCATGCTGCTGACCGATGCCACCGGCATCGTGCTCGAATCATCGGGCGATGCGCGCACGCTGGACGCGGCGCAGGATATCCACCTGACCCACGGCGGCAACTGGAACGAGAGCGTGGTCGGTACCAACGGCATCGGCACCGCGCTGGCCACCGGCCGGCCGATCCAGGTGCATGCCGCGCAGCATTTCTGCGAAGGCATCAAGAGCTGGACCTGCGCGGCCGCCCCGGTCTACCTGTCCGGCACCGATCAGCTGCTCGGCGTGATCGATATCTCGGGCCCGCCCGCGACCTTCCAGCTCAACAACCTCGCGCTCGCCGTGGCGTGCGCCCGGCAGATCGAGTCGGTGCTGGCCGAGCGCACCAGCCGCGAGCACAACGTGCTGCTGGAGGCCTGCCTCAACCACCCGGGGCGGGCCGGCGCCGCCGCCATGGTGGTGATCGACCGCAACGCGCGCATCGTGCACAGCAGCGGCTGCCTCACGCCGGATCTCGCGGTGCGGCTGGCGGACGGTCTCAAGGGGCGCCAGATCTCCGCCTGGAACAACCGGCTGCCGGACGGGCTGCTGGGCGAATGGATGAACCCGGTGCGCCTCGACGGCAGCGCGATCGGCGCGCTGCTGATCGTGCCCAAGCGCTCGATCGGCCGGATCCTGCAGCGCCCGGAAGGCGATCTGCCCCAGCTTCCGGCACCGGCCGCGCCGACCCTCGCCGCCGCCCCGGCACCGGAGTGCCTGCCGGGCGTGGTGGGCGCCAGCAGTGTCTTTCGCGGCGCGATCGAACGCACCAAGCTGCTCGGGCGTCGCCGGGTCTCGGTGCTGATCCAGGGCGAAACCGGAGCGGGCAAGGAGTTGTTCGCCCGCGCACTGCACGAGGAGGAGCGCAAGGGCGGCAGCTTCGTGGCCTTCAACTGCGGCGCGACGACCAAGGAGCTGATCGGCAGCGAGCTCTTCGGGCACGTGCGCGGCGCCTTCACCGGGGCCACCAGCGAAGGACGAGCCGGGCGCTTCGAACTCGCCCACGGCGGCACCTTGTGCCTCGACGAGGTGGGCGAGCTGCCGCTGGACCTGCAGCCGGTGCTGCTGCGCGCGCTCGAGGAGGGCGTGGTCTACCGGCTCGGCGACACCACGCCGCGGCCGGTCGACGTGCGGCTGGTGGCGATGACCAACCGTGATCTGCTGCAGGAGGTCGAGGCAGGGCGCTTCCGTCGCGATCTCTTCCATCGCATCGGCGTCACGCGGATCCAGGTGCCGGCCCTGCGGGAACGCGATGGCGACGTCGACCTGCTCGTCGACCACTTCGTGCGGACGCTGTCGGTGCGCCATGGCGTCGCGAGCCGGGAGATCGGCCCGGACGTTCGGCAGCTGTTGCGGGCCTATGCCTGGCCCGGCAATGTGCGTGAACTGCGCAACGTGATCGAGTCGCTCCTGCTCACCTCCGATGACGAGGTGGTGCGGCGGGAGGAGTTGCCGGCAGAACTGCTGGCGACGCTCGACGGCGCCAAGGCTCCGGCGCTCGACGCCGATCTCACGAGCCTGGAGGCCACTGAACGCCTGACCATCCTGCAGGCGATCCAGCGCGTGCACGGCAACCTGGCGTTGGCTGCACGGGTGCTCGGCATCTCGCGCAGCACGCTGTACCGGAAGGTCGAGCGCTACCAGCTCGACGATGTCGTGAAGGCGAGCAACGATGGCGAAAACTGAAGCGCGAGCAGTACGCGACGTTTCGCCGCGCACCGATCCACCGCAGCACGGAGCCCCGACCGGCTCCGGGGCGGTGAAAGCCGGTGCGGGCCGGGCACGTCATGCCGGCGTATTACCGATGACCGCCTTCGTCGTGAAACACTCCATCGAGCGGCCCGCATCCAATGCACCGCGAAGGACTCCCTGATGTGCAAGCTCTATGTCCAGGCCGATCCCCTCCAGTACGAACCTCGGCAGCGATCCGTCCGCATCCACGGCGTCATCACCAGCATCCGGCTCGAGAACCTGATGTGGCGGGTTCTGTCCGACATCGCCTCCGAACAGAAGTGCACGACGAACGCGCTGATCACCAAGCTGTACGACGAGGCGACCACGCACCGTTCGGAGTCGGCCAACTTCGCATCCTTCCTGCGCGTCACCTGCGTCCGCCACCTGATCGATTCCGGCCGGCTGGGCCGGGAGCGCGACCGGGTCCGGCGCGAGGCGGAAGAGGAGACCTGGGACATCGAGGAAAGCCAGGCGGTGTTCGCGCACTAGAGAGCACCGTGGAGATTCCAGCCCCCCTTCCGGCGGGAGCGGTCGGCCCCGCGGCGAGTCCGGGACCGTTGCGCGCCGGTCCGCCGCGCAGCTTCGACGAGTTCGAGCGGCGCCTGCCCCGTGGCGCGGCCCTGGCCTCCGCGGGCTGGGCCGGGCAGCGTGCGGCCACGCTGGCACGTCGGGCCGGCGCCTGCGACCAGCTGATCACCGCCGCGCTGGTGCACGACTTCGCGCGCTACTTCGACGGCCGCGAGGAAGCCTGCGTGGCCCGGCGCAGCGCCGACCTGCTCGTCGACGTGTTCCCGGCGCCAGTGCTCGAACCGATGCGCTGCCTCGACCGGCAGGCGGCGCGGCCGGCCGACGCCGGTGTCGAACCGGCGCCCCGCGCCATCACGCAGGGCCGGCGGCTGCGTGCCTACATCGATTCGGCGAGCACCTGCAGCGACGACCTGCTGCTGCCGTGGAAGACGCTGCTCGACATCGCGCGGCGCACCTCCTTCGACGGCTGATTCGCGATGTCCGGATCCCCTTCGAGCCGGGCGGCTGCCGCCTCGGCCTCCCCTGCTGCGCTCCAGACGCGGGTCGTCGAGGCCCTGAGTGCCGTGCTGCCGCGCCACGCCATCCTGTTCCGCAAGGAAGAGACGGGACCGTTCGAATGCGACGGTCTGACCGCCTATCGCGCGCAGCCGCTGGTCGTGGTGCTGCCCGAAACCGAGTCGCAGGTGGCCGACGTGCTGCGCACCTGCCATGCGCTGGGTGTGCCCGTGGTGTCGCGCGGGGCGGGCACCGGGCTGTCCGGCGGGGCGCTGCCGCACGAGCGCGGCGTGACGCTGTCGCTGGCGCGCCTGAACCGCATCGTGTCCGTCGATCGGATCGCCTGCACGGCCACGGTCCAGTGCGGCGTGCGCAATGCGGCGATCAGCGAGGCCGCGGCGCCGCACGGTCTCTACTACGCGCCGGACCCCAGCAGCCAGATCGCCTGCACCATCGGCGGCAACGTGGCCGAGAACGCCGGTGGCGTGCATTGCCTCAAGTACGGGCTCACGCTGCACAACGTGCTGCGCGTGCGGGGCTATCTCGCCGACGGCGAGCCGGTCGAGTTCGGCTCCGAGGCGCTCGACGCGCCCGGCCTGGACCTGCTGTCGGCGGTGATCGGCTCCGAGGGCATGCTGGCGGTGACGCTCGAGGTCACCGTGAAGCTGGTGCCCAAGCCGCTGCTGGCGCGCGCCATCCTGGCCAGCTTCGACGACGTGCGCAAGGCCGGCAACGCGGTGGCCGCGCTGATCGGCGCCGGCATCATCCCGGCCGGCCTGGAGATGATGGACAAGCCGATGACCGCCGCCGTCGAGGACTTCGTGCACGCCGGCTACGACCTCGACGCCCACGCCATCCTCATCTGCGAGAGCGACGGCACGCCCGAGGAGGTGGAGGAGGAGATCGCCCGCATGGTGGCGGTGATGGAAGGGGCCGGCGCGACACGCTTCGACATCAGCACCAGCGAGGCCGAGCGCCTGAAGTTCTGGAGCGGGCGCATGAACGCGTTCCCGGCCAGCGGGCGTATCAGCCCCGACTACCTCTGCATGGACTCGACCATCCCGCGCCGCAAGCTGGCCGAGATGCTGGGCCGCATCGGCGAGATGTCGGTGAGCTACGGCCTGCGCTGCTGCAACGTGTTCCATGCCGGCGACGGCAACCTGCACCCGATGATCCTGTTCGACGCCAACGACCCCGACCAGTTGCAGCGCGCCGAGCGCTTCGGCGCGGAGATCCTGGAGACCAGCGTCGAGATGGGCGGCAGCATCACCGGCGAGCACGGCGTGGGCGTCGAGAAACTCAACTCGATGTGCGTGCAGTTCACGCAGGAGGAACGCGAGCAGATGCTGCGCCTGAAGGAGGCCTTCGACCCGCGCTCGCTGCTCAATCCCGGCAAGGCCATCCCGACGCTGAACCGCTGTGCCGAGTACGGCCGCATGACGGTGAGGGGCGGGCGCCTGCCGTTCGCGGACCTGCCGCGCTTCTGACGATGGAACCGCTCTCGCCCTCCGACGCGACCGAACTCCGCCTGGTCGAGCAGGTGCTCGAGGCTCGCAACGAAGGCCGACGCCTCGAGATCCGCGGCGGCGGCACCAAGCGCTTCTACGGCGGAGCGCCGCACGGCGACCTGCTGGACCTGCGCCCGCTGGCTGGCGTGCGGAGCTATGAGCCCACCGAGCTGGTCGTCACGGTGCGTGCCGGCGAGCCGCTCGCCAGGCTGGAGGCGCTGCTGGCCGATCGGGGCCAGCACCTGGCCTTCGAGCCGCCGCGCTTTGCGCCCGGCGGCACCGTGGGTGGCATGGTCGCCGCCGGCCTGAGCGGGCCCGGCCGGATCGCGGCGGGGGCGCTGCGCGACCACGTGCTCGGCGTGCGTCTGCTGAACGGGCGGGGCGAATGCCTCTCCTTCGGCGGGCAGATGATCAAGAACGTCGCGGGCTACGACGTGTCGCGGCTGATGGCCGGCTCGCTCGGTATCCTCGGCGTGCTGCTCGAGGTGTCGCTGAAGGTGCTACCCCGGCCACCGGCCTCGGTGACGATCAGTCTCGATTGCGCGACGCAGGCCGATGCGCTGAGACGGCTCGCCGCCTGGGCCTCGCAACCGCTGTCGATCGGCGCCACGGCCTGGCACGACGGGCACCTGCGGGTCCGTCTCGACGGTGCCGCCGCGGCGGTGCGGGCCGCCCGGGTGGCCCTGGGTGGGGACGAACTTCACGAGCGGGCTGCCGCTTCGTGGTGGACCTCGGTGCGCGACCAGCTGCATCCGTTCTTCGACCTCGATCCCTCGGCCCAGCTCCGGGGCGTGCGGCTCTGGCGCCTGTCGGTGCCGCGAGGCGTGCCGCCGCTCGAGCTGTCGGGCGAGACCTTCGTCGAATGGGGAGGCGCACTGCGCTGGCTCCGGTCGAGGGAGCCGATCGCCTGCGTGCGTCAGGCGGCTGCCCGCGTGGGCGGCCACGCCACGCTGATGCGTGGTGACGGCCGGGAAGCCGGCCCGTTCTCACCGCTCTCGCCGGCGCTGCTGCAGCTGCACCATCGGCTCAAGCAGGCCTTCGATCCGGAGCGGCTGTTCAACCCGGGCCGGCTCCACGAAGGCCTCTGAGACCGTCATGCAAATCCAGTTGAGTCCCGAGTTCCACGGCGATCGCGAAGCCGCCGAAGCCGAAGCCATCCTGCGCAGCTGCGTGCACTGCGGGTTCTGCACGGCCACCTGTCCCACCTACCAGCTCGAGGGCAACGAACTCGACGGCCCGCGCGGGCGCATCTACCTGATCAAGCAGGTGTTCGAGGGCGGCGAGGCCAGCCGCAGCACGCAGCGTCACCTGGACCGCTGCCTGACCTGCCGCAACTGCGAGACCACCTGCCCGAGCGGTGTGCACTACGGTCGGCTGGTCGACATCGGTCGCCAGGTCGTCGACGCCCGGGTGCAGCGGCCGGTGGCCGAGCGCGCGGTCCGCTGGGTGCTGAAGGAAGGCCTGACGTCGCCGCTGGTCGGTCCGGCCGTGCGCCTGGGGCAGCTGCTGCGGCCGGCGCTGCCCGGGGTGCTGAAGAAGAAGCTGCCGCGGCGCGCGGGCGCGCGAGCGTCGGACTGGCCTCGCACCGAGCACCCGCGCAAGGTGATGCTGCTGCAGGGCTGTGTGCAGCCGGCGATGCTGCCGAACATCAACGCCGCGACGGCGCGCGTGCTCGATGCCGCCGGGATCCAGACCCTGGTCGCCGCGGAGGGCGGCTGTTGCGGGGCCTTGCGCACCCATCTGAGCGACGCCGAGGGCGGGCTGGCGGACATGCGTCGCAACATCGACGCATGGTGGCCTGCCGTCGAATCCGGCGACGTGGAATGCATCCTCGTCAATGCCTCGGGCTGCGGCGCGGTGGTCAAGGAGTACGGCGAGGCCCTCGCGCACGAACCGGCCTATGCCGAACGAGCCGCCCGCATCAGCGCCCTGGCCAGGGACCTGAGCGAACTGCTGCCCGACCTGCTGCCGGCCCTGCGGGCCAGGATGCGGCCGCAGGGGGCCGAGCGCCGGGTGTCGGTGCACACGCCGTGCACGCTGCAACATGCGCAGCGACTGCGCGGCGGTGTCGAGGCCGCACTCGCGGCGCTCGGCTTCGACGTGACGGCTTCGGCCGGCGATGGACACCTGTGCTGCGGCTCGGCCGGTGCCTACAGCGTGCTGCAGCCGGGCATCGCGACGGCGCTGCGCGATCGCAAGCTGTCGAGCCTGAACACGCACGAGCCGGACGTGATCGTCTCGGCCAACGTCGGGTGCATCCTGCACCTGCAGTCCGGGACGGCCGTGCCGGTGCAGCATTGGGTGGAGATGGTGGATCAGGCCCTCGCCTGAGTCGTCACGTTCTTCCTGCGCATGCGATAGACCACCTGCGTCCGCGCCATGCCGATCAGCCGTGCCGCGGCGGCCATGTTGCCGTTGCAGCGTTGCACCGCTTCCTCGACGAGCTGGGTCTCCAGTTCTTCGAGCCAGGTGTCGGACGCCTGAGGGCTCCGCACCGCGCTGCGCAGGCGGAGCACCCGGTCGAGCAGCGTCTCGTCGCCCGAGGGCTCCGGATGCGGCGCGGAGGGCGCCGACCCCTCGGTGTCGGCCAATCGGCCTTGATCGCCGACGGCGAAGGTCGACTTCGCGTTGAACAGCTCGTCGCGGAACAGGTGCACGGTATCGATCTGCGGCTCGTCGCTGGCGGCAATCACGGCCCGCTCGATCATGTTCTGCAGTTCGCGCACGTTGCCGGGGAAGGTGTAGGTCAGCATCGCGCGCATCGCGCGCTGCGTGAAGCCGTGGATCTGCCGGCCGTAGCGGGCACCGTAGAGCTTGAGGAAGTGCGTCATCAGCAGAGGCACGTCCTCGCTGCGGGCCCGCAGCGGCGGCAGGTGGATCGGGTAGACGTTGAGCCTGAAGAACAGGTCTTCGCGGAAGCGCCCCTGCCGGACTTCCTCGCGCAGGTCGACGTTGCACGCGGCCACCACGCGCAGGTCGAGCCGGATCGGGCGGGTGCCACCGACCCGCTCGACCTCGCTCTCCTGCAGCGCGCGCAGCAGCTTGCTCTGCGCGACCAGGCTCAGCGACGAGATCTCGTCGAGGAACAGCGTGCCCCGGTGCGAGCGCTCGAAGCGGCCCGGCCGTGACGCGTGGGCGCCGGTGTAGGCGCCGCGCTCGACGCCGAACAGCTCGGCCTCGACAAGGTTCTCCGGGATCGCCGCGCAGTTGACCGACACGAAGGGCCCGTCGCGTCGCTCGCTGATCTCGTGCAGCATCTTGGCGAACAGCTCCTTGCCGACCCCGGACTCGCCGAAGAACAGGACCGTCGCGGTGGTGGTGGCCACCTTGCGCAGCGAGTGGCAGGCGGCATTGAAGCTCGACGAGACGCCCACCATGCGCGGCGCCGCATCCGCCGCGGCGTCGTGCACGCCGAGGCGCGGACCGTCGCGCGGCGTCGGTTCCGGACCCGGGCGCTCGCCGACGAAGCCCTCGGCCTGCATGTAGCGCAGGTCTTCCTCCACGTTGTCCCAGTCGCGGGCGGCCTTGCCGATCACGCGGCAGACCGAGGCACCGGTCGAGCGGCACTCGAGCTCGCGGAAGATGATCGACGTGCCAAGCAGCGTGGAGACGTAGCCGTTGGCGTAGCCGATCGGCAGCCAGCAGCCCGCGTCGGTGCCGACGCCGAAGGCGTTGATGTGTTCGTCGTCCTCCAGCGAGTGATGCCAGAAGAACTCGCCGCTGAAGGCGATGCGCTCGGGGTCGTAGTCGAAGTGCACCGCCTCGACACGGGCGAGGCCCTGCAGGCCGAACAGGCGCGTGCCGGCCAGCAGCTTGCCGACCGGGTCTTCCTTGGGCCAGTGCGAGGCCACGAAGCGCGCGTCGCGCATGCCGGCGATGTAGCCGCTGCGGGTGAGGATGCCGCGCGCCCGCTCCACACCGACGCCCTGGATCAGTTCGCTGCGCAGCGAGCCGAGCGTCTGGTGGTTCAGCATCACCATGCGCTCGTCGTCGAGCCAGATGCGCCCGGTGTCCGGGTCGAAGGTCAGCCACTCCGCCAACTCGCGGTGCGTGGGCCGGAGCTCCGTGGCCGACGGGTCGCTGCGACTGGCCAGGTAATGCGCGTGGAGAAAGTCGGCGGCGTTCGGTGCAGGTGAAGCGTTCATCGACGTGATCCCGTGCGCATGCGAATGGAGAGGATTGCTCATCGAGTCCTCGGTGAGTGAGGAATTTTGTTCGCTCGCGACGCGAGGCCGGGCAGCGCTTTCCACTATGGAGCAGCTGTTGCGATGCAGCAGCCATCGCCCCGACCGAGCCCTTTCGCAGCTACCTCTCTCCCATGGAGGTGCGCACCGCCGGCGGTGACGCTGCGGTGCAGCAGTCGACGCCTTGCACGACGCACGGCGTCCGATGGCCTATGGCTTGCGGTGTGCCGCCGCGGAGGCCAGCGGGCCGCCGATCACCAGCCAACGAGGAGATGCGATGTTTGTGAAGAACGCGTGGTACTGCGCGGGGTGGGACAAGGACCTGAGCCTGGGCCGTGACGGCCTGCTGGCGCGGCGCATCGCCGGCGAGTCGCTGGTGCTCTACCGTCGACCCGATGCCGCGGTGGTGGCGATGGAGGACCGCTGCTGCCACCGGCACGCACCGCTGTCGCTGGGGCGCAAGGAGGGCGACTCGATCCGCTGCATGTACCACGGCATGAAGTTCGGGCCCGACGGCCGCTGCACCGAGATCCCGGGCATGAGCCGGATCCCCGAGAAGGCCTGCGTGCGCACCTACCCGGTCGTCGAGCGCGACAACTGGATCTGGGTCTGGATGGGCGAGCCCGCGAAGGCCGACCCGGCGTTGATCTGCGAGGCCATCGGTCCTGGCGACCCGGCCTGGAACCTGCGGCTCGGCTATGTGCGCGTCGACACCAACTACCGGCAGGAGATCGCGAACCTGGCCGACCTGAGCCACGTGGCCTGGGTGCACAGCCAGACGCTGGGCGGATCGGATGCCTGGTCGAACATCAAGCCGCGCCATGAGCTGACCGAGCGCGGCATCGACACCCGCTACTGCGTGCGCCGCACGCCGCCCCCCAGTTTCGCCAGGCACCTGTTCCCGGAGGGCGCGCTGTTCGACATCCAGGTCCATGTGCGCATGAGCGTGCCATGCAACTTCATCCTGCATTTCTCGGTGCACGAGGTGGGCAGCGCGACCGAGGGGCCGACCAACGGACGCCTGGTGCTCGACACCTTCTCCAGCCAGGCCGTGACGCCGCGCGACGCGCACTCCTGCGACTACTACTACTCCTGGGGCTGCAGCCGCGCCACCGACATGCCGGGCCTCACCGACCTGATGCACGAGGCCAACAACGACGCCTTCCTCGAGGACAAGGCGATGCTCGAAGGGCAGTACCAGCGGATGCGCGAGCGCCCCGACGCGCCCAGCGTGGACATCGTCCACGACGCGGGGCCCGGCAAGTTGCTGTGGGTGCTGGACCGCCTGCTGAAGGCGGAGGCGCGCGCGATCGAGATCGTTCCGGCCTGACCGGACGCAAGGCGATGCGCTGCTTCGGTAAATGCGGAGATCGACCCCGCGGCGTTTCGACAAATGCCGAAGCGGACGAGGTCCGCGGAGGGCGCGGGTTTTCACTGAAACGCGGCAGAAGTTCTTTGAAATCAAGCGCTTGCGATCGCCCTGCGGCATGGCATCGCGTTTGCAATCCCGGCCTCCACGCACCGGACGAAGTGCGGCGGTGATGCGTCAGTCAACAACACCCATCGACAACGGAGACAAGATGAGAAAGATATCGACATCGGCCTTTGGGCGGTCGTGTGCGGCGTCTCGTGCGCTGGGCACGCGCTGCGTGGCGGCGGCGGCGCTCGCCCTGCCGTTTGGCCTGCCCGGGGGCGCGGCACACGCCTTCGAGATCCGGACCGACAACCCGGACCTCAAGCTCCGCTGGGACAACACCTTCAAGTACAGCAACGCGTTTCGCGTGAAGAGCCAGTCCGAGCGGCTGCTCCAGGACGTCAACCTCGACGACGGCGACCGCAACTTCGACAAGGGCCTGATCTCGAACCGCATCGACCTGCTGTCCGAGGTCGATGTGGGCTGGAAGAGCCTGGGCTTCCGTGCCAGCGGTGCGGCCTGGTACGACACGGTCTACAACCGCCGCAACGACCACGACTCACCGGCCTCGGCCAACTCCACCAGCGTCGGCCCCGACCGCTTCACCGACGCCACGCGCAAGCTGCACGGGCGCAAGGCCGAGGTGCTCGACTTCTTCGCGTTCGGCAAGACCGATCTCGGCTCGATGCCGCTGACGGTGCGGCTCGGTCGCCACACGCTGATCTACGGCGAGAGCCTGTTCTTCGGCTCGAACGGCATCGCGGCCGCGCAGGGGCCGGTCGACCTGGTGAAGCTGCTCACCGTGCCGAGTTCGCAGTTCAAGGAGATCCTGCGGCCGGTGGAGCAGATCTCCAGCGTGCTCCAGATCAATTCGCAGATGACGCTGGGCGCGTACTACCAGTTCAAGTTCCGCGAGAGCATCATCCCGGCCGCCGGCAGCTACCTCAGCGCCTTCGACTTCGTCGGCGACGGCGCCGAGCGCTTCATCGTCGGCGCCCCCATCACCCCTGGCGGCGGCGCGGCGGCATTCTGGCGCGGCGCCGACATCGAGGCCAGGAACTCGGGGCAGGGCGGCCTGCAGTTCCGCTGGGCCCCGACCGGGAGCGAATGGGAGTTCGGCGTCTACGCGGCGCGCTACCACGACAAGGGTGCCGCGCTGTATCTCACGCCGTCGGCCGCGCCCGACGTGGTGAGCGGCCGGGTCGGCGCGATCCAGCAGGTCTACCACGAGGGCATCAAGACCTACGGCGCCAGCGCGACCACCTCGATCGGCCAGCTCAACCTGGCCTTCGAGGGCTCGATCCGCCGCAACGCCTCGCTGGTGAGCGACCCGCAGGTGGTGCTGCCGGGCGTGCTCGCCGACAACGACGCCCATCCGCTCTACGCCGTCGGCAACACGGCGCATGCGCAGGTGTCGGGCATCTACGTGCTGTCGGAGACGCGGCTGTGGGATGCCGGCGCCTTCCTCGGCGAGGTGGCGTGGAACCGCCGGCTGAGCATCGACAAGAACCCGGGGGCGCTCGATCCCAACACCACGCGCGATGCCGCGGCGCTGCGCTTCATCTTCGAGCCTTCGTACTTCCAGGTGGTCGACGGCGTCGACCTCTCGCTGCCGATCGGCGTGGGCTACAACTTCTACGGCCGCTCGTCGTCGATCTTCAACTTCAACGGCGGCAGCTCCAAGGGCGGTGACTTCTCGATCGGCGTGAAGGCGACCTACCGCACGGTCTGGCAGGCCGGACTCACCTACACCGGCTTCTATGGCGGCGAGGACACCTTCCTCACGCCGGCCAACTCGCCCACGCCGGTGCTCTCCTACAAGCAGTTCTACAAGGACCGCAACTTCATTTCCTTCTCGCTGCAGCGTGCCCTTTGATGGAGACCGGCATGAACAAGACCCCCAAGATTTCGTTCGCCGTCGCGCTCGCGCTGGCATCCCTCGCCGCGCAGCCGGTGCTCGCTGCGGTGAGCGCCGAAGAAGCCGCCAAGCTCAAGACCACGCTCACGCCGCTGGGCGCCGAGAAGGCCGGCAACGCCGACGGCTCGATCCCGGCCTGGGACGGCGGCTACACCAAGGTCGCGCCGGGCTGGAAGAACGGCCAGCCGAGACCCGATCCGTTCGCGGCGGAGAAGCCGGTGGCGTCGATCTCGGCCAAGAACGCCGCGCAGTACGACGCCCGGCTGAGCGAGGGCGTCAAGACGCTGATGAAGAAGTACCCCGACTTCCGCATCGACGTGTACCCGACGCACCGCAGCGCGGCCGCGCCGGCCTGGGTGTACGAGAACACCTTCAAGAACGCGACCTCCGCGAAGGTGGCCGACAACGGCTACGGCGTGGTCGACGCCTACGGCGGCATCCCGTTCCCGATTCCCAAGACCGGCATCGAGGTGATGCTCAACGCGCGGCTGGCCTGGGAGGGCGTGGCACAGAAGTACCAGCTCAACACCTGGGTGGTCACCGGCGACGGGCACCGCACGCTGTCGTCGGCCGGGCTGATGTCGTGGTTGTGGCCGTACTACTACAAGGATGCGCGCGACAGCTACCTGGCCAAGCCGACCCATTACAAGATGGGGTCCTTCGTCAAGTCGGATCCGTCGGCGGTGGCCGGTGAAGTGATCCTGCTGCACGAGACCGTGAACGAGGAGAAGGTGCCGCGTGGCGTGTGGCAGTACCTGGTGGGCCAGCGCCGCGTGCGCAAGGCACCCTCGATCGCCTACGACACGCCGGACACCGTGACCTCGGGCACCGGGCTGTTCGACGAGTCCTTCGGCACCATGGGCCCGATCGACCGTCACGAGTACAAGATCGTCGGCAAGCAGGAGATGTACATCCCGTACAACTCCAACAAGACGGCGCTGGCCAAGGTCGACGAGCTGGTGACGCCGAAGTTCCTCAACCCCGACCACGTGCGCTGGGAGCTGCACCGCGTTTGGGTCGTCGAGGCGACGCTGCTGCCCGGCAAGCGCCACGTGATGACCAAGCGCCGCTACTACATCGACGAGGACGGCTGGAAGATGGTCATGGCCGACCACTGGGACGCGCAGGGCCAGCTCTACCACCTGCAGTACACGCTGCCCTACCTGGCGCCCGACATCCCCGCCGTCGTGAGCACGGTGCAGTGGGGAATCATCAACCTGCTGACGGGCCAGTACTACTACAACTGCAACTTCAACGACCTGCCGCAGCACTTCCCCGTGCCCGAAGTGCCGAAGCAGCTCAACGAAGCCATGTTGAGCCCCGAGGCCATCGCCACCGGGGCGCGCTGAAGTCTCCTCGCTTCGGCCCGGCAGACACAGGAACCCTCGGGGTCCGACCGGGCCGCTTTTTTCTCCACTTCGACGCTCCATGTCCAGGGAACTGCCGATGTCTCCATCGCGCTCGTTGATCGCGCTCACCGCGGCGCTGTGCCTGGCGGTCGCCGCCGCCGTGCCGGTCGGCGCTGCCGGCACCGCGGCACCGCGCTTCGGCGTGCTGCAGCAGGCCGCGCTGCAGTCGCCGCGGGCGCTGTCGGCCACGATGCTCGCGGTGGCGGCCGCCGGGAAGCGACTGGTCGCCGTTGGCGAGCGCGGCATCGTGCTGCTGTCCGACGACGGCGGCGCCCGCTGGCGCCAGGCGGCCACCCCCGTGCGGGCCAGCCTGACGGCGGTGCAGTTTGTCGACGAACGGCAGGGCTGGGCCGTCGGCCACCTCGGCGTCGTGCTGCATTCCGGCGACGGCGGCGAAACGTGGACCAAGCAGCTCGACGGGCTGCAGCTGCCGGCGCTGTTCGAGCAGGCGGCACGCGCCGACGCGGCCGCCGCGCCGGCCTACCGCGACTACGTCCAGCTGCTTGCCGACGACGGCCCCGACAAGCCGCTGCTCGCGCTGCACTTCCAGGACGCTCGGCGCGGCATCGTCGTCGGCGCCTACAACCTCGCGCTCGGCACGGAGGACGGTGGCGCCACCTGGACGCCGCTGAGCGCTCGACTGCCCAACCCGCGCTCGCTGCACCTCTACGGCGTCGCGGTCAGCGGCGCCTCGATCGTGCTGGCCGGCGAGCAGGGCCTGCTGCTGCGCTCCGACAACGGCGGCCGTGATTTCGCCGCGCTGGAGTCGCCCTACCGGGGCAGCTGGTTCGGCCTGCTGGCCACCCGCGGCGACCGCCTGCTGGTCTACGGACTGCGCGGTGCGGCCTACGTGTCGGCCGACCGCGGCTCGAGCTGGACCCAGGCGAGCACCGAGCTGCCCGTCTCGATCAGCGGCGCGGCCGAACTGGCCGATGGCACGCTCGTGCTCGGCAGCTCGGCCGGCGACCTGCTGGTCAGCCGTGACCAGGGGCGCAGCTTCCAGCGCCGCGACGGACCGCCCCAGCCGCCGATCGCCGGCCTGGTGCCCACGCAGGACGGCGCCCTCGCACTGGCCGGGCTGCGGGGTCCGCAGCGCGTGGACCTGGCTGCCCCGCCCGCCGCCCGCTGACGCCGCGGCGCTGTTCCTTCATCGACACCATCCATGCACGCAGACTCCAGCCTCGACCCGCATCCCGTGATCGCGCGCGTCGAAGACTTCGATCGCCGCTCGGGCAACTTGCTCGAGCGCGCCTTCTTCAACTTCCGACCGCTCGTCGTCATCGCCTGCCTGCTGGTCACGCTGCTGCTCGGCTGGCAGGCCGGCAAGCTGCAGCTCAATGCCAGCTTCGAGAAGATGATCCCGACCACGCACCCGTACGTGATCAACTTCCTCGAGTACCGCGGCAAGCTCAGCGGCCTGGGCAACTCGGTGCGCATCGCGGTCGAGACGACCTCGGGCGACATCTACGACAAGACCTACCTCGAGACCCTCGCACGCATCAACGACGAGGTGTTCCTGCTGCCCGGCGTGGATCGCGCCTACATGAAGTCGCTGTGGACGCCGGCGGTGCGCTGGACGGCGGTGACCGAGGAGGGCCTGGAGGGCGGCACGGTGATCTCCGAGGACTACGACGGATCGCCGCAGGCGCTGCAGAAGGTGCGCTCCAACATCGAGCGCTCGGGGCAGATCGGGCAGCTCGTCGCGAACGACTTCAAGTCCAGCATCATCTACGTGCCGCTGCTCAGCCGCATCGAGGCCACCGGCCAGGCGCTCGACTACGCCGAGTTCGCGCGCCAGGTGGAGGCGCTGCGCGCGAAGCACGAGTCGGCCACGATCCGCATCCACATCACCGGCTTCGCCAAGATCATCGGCGACCTGATCGACGGGCTGGCGGAGGTGCTGAAGTACTTCGCGGTGGCGATCGTGATCGCTGCGGCCATGGTCTGCGCGTACAGCCGCGACCTGCGCAGCACGCTGCTGGTGGTGTCGGTCTCGCTGGTGGCGGTGGTGTGGCAACTCGGGCTGCTGCCCACGCTGGGCTTCCGGCTCGACCCGTTCTCGATGCTGGTGCCGTTCCTGGTGTTCGCGATCGGCATGAGCCATGGCGCGCAGAAGATGAACGGCATCATGCAGGACATCGGCCGCGGCACGCACAAGCTGGTGGCGGCCCGCTACACCTTCCGCCGCCTCTTCCTCGCCGGGCTGACCGCGTTGCTGGCCGATGCGGTGGGCTTCGCGGTGCTGCTGGTGATCGACATCCTGGTGATCAAGGAGCTCGCGCTCGCGGCGAGCCTGGGCGTGGGCGTGCTGATCTTCACCAACCTGATCCTGCTGCCGGTGCTGCTGTCCTACACCGGCGTGAGCCGCCGGGCGGCCGAGCGCAGCCTGCGCACCGAGCTGGCCGACAGCGCCGGCGGCGAGCGGCACCGCGTCTGGCACACGCTGGTGCGCTTCACGGAGCGCAAGTGGGCGCTGGGCGCGATCGCGGTGTCGGCCGGTCTGGCGGCGCTCGGCTTCGCGGCCAGCCTGCACCTGCAGATCGGCGACCTGGACCCCGGCGCGCCGGAGCTGCGCCCCGAGTCGCGCTACAACCGCGACAGCGCCTTCATGGTCGCCAACTACGCCGCCAGCGCCGACATCCTGGTGGTGATGGTCAAGACCGCCGACAAGGGCTGCGTGAGCTACCCGGTGGTGTCGCGCATCGACGAGCTGGCCTGGGCCCTGGAGCAGCTGCCCGGCGTCGACTCCACCAGCTCGGCCCCCGCGCTCGCCAAGCTGTCCTCGGTGGGCTACAACGAGGGCAACCTCAAGTGGTACGAGCTGGTGCCGAACGAAGCCGCGCTCGGCACCCTGCTCACCTACGCGCCGCGCGAGCTGTTGCCGGCGAGCTGCGACCTGCTGCCGCTCTACGTCTACCTGAAGGACCACAAGGCGGCCACGCTCAGCCGCGTGGTCGAGACCGTGGAGGCCTTCAAGGCTCAGCACGACTCCGACGAGGCGCGCTTCCTGCTGGCCGCCGGCAGCGCCGGCATCGAGGCGGCGACCAACATCGTCGTGCAGCGCGCCTGGTACGAGATGCTGGCGCTGGTCTACGGTGCCGTGGTGGTGCTGTGCTTCGTGACCTTCCGATCCTGGCGGGCCGTGGTGGTGGCGGTGCTGCCGCTGATGCTGACCTCGCTGCTGGCCGAGGCGCTGATGGTCATGCTGGGCATCGGCGTCAAGGTCGCGACGCTGCCGGTCATCGCGCTCGGCGTGGGCATCGGCGTGGACTACGCGCTGTACATCCTGTCGGTGATGCTGGCCCGGCTGCGTGCGGGCCACACGCTGGCCCAGGCCTATTACGGGGCACTGCTGTTCACCGGCAAGGTGGTGATGCTGACCGGCCTGACGCTGGCCCTGGGTGTGGCGACCTGGGCGTTCTCGGACATCAAGTTCCAGGCCGACATGGGCATCCTGCTCGCCTTCATGTTCCTCTGGAACATGCTGGGCGCACTGATCCTGCTGCCGGCGCTGGCCTGCTTCATGTTGAAGCCCACGGTGGTGCGCAGCGACCGGGCCGCCGACCCGGCGGTGCCCGAGGAACGCCACAAGCTGGCCGCCTGAGAGCCTGAAGCCCGTCCGCTCGCCGCGCCGGGCAGCGCGACGATGTGGATGGTAGCGGTGTCATCTCCACTACACTCGTGAGATGACAGCGCCCGACGCCACCGCGCCCCGCCGCTCGCGCCGCGGGGGCGGCATCACGCTCGGTGACGTGGCGCGCCTCGCCGGGGTCTCGCCGATCACGGCCTCGCGCGCACTGAACACGCCGGACCAGGTGGCGCCCGACAAGCTGGCGCGCGTGCGCGAGGCGGTGGCGCGCACCGGCTACGTGCCGAACCGGCTCGCCGGCGGCCTGGCCTCGGCACGCAGCCGGCTCGTCGCGGCCGTCGTGCCCACGATCGCCGGGCCGGTGTTCATGGAGATGGTGCAGTCGCTGACCAGCGCGCTCGCCGACGCCGGCTACCAGCTGATGCTGGGGCAGAGCGGCTACACCGAGTCGCGTGAGGACGCGCTGCTCGAGGCCATCATCGGCCGCCGGCCCGACGGCATCGTGCTGACCGGCATCCTGCATTCGCCGGAGGGCCGGCGCCGCCTGCTGGCGAGCGGCATCCCGGTGGTCGAGACCTGGGACCTCACGCCGACGCCGATCGACATGCTGGTCGGGTTCTCCCATGCGGAAGCGGCCGCCGCCGTGGCCCGCCACTTGCACGCCAAGGGCCGGCGCCGCCCGGCACTGCTGAGCGCCGACGACGAGCGCGCACTGCGTCGCAACCGCGGCTTCGTCGACGAGGCCTTGCGCCTGGGCCTGGTGCGCGACGCGGCCGAGATCCCGGCGCTGCGCGTGCCGGCGCCCACCACGCTGGGCAGCGGCCGCAGCGGCCTGGCACGCCTGCTGGCCGAGCGGCCCGAGGTCGATGCGGTGTTCTGCAGCTCCGACATGCTGGCGCTGGGCGTGCTGGTCGAGGCCGCGGCGCGCGGCATCGCGGTCCCGCAGCAGCTGGCGGTGGTCGGCTTCGGCGACCTGGGCTTCGCCGCCGATACCCAGCCGGCGCTGAGTACCGTGCGCATCGACGGCACCGGCATCGGCCAGCGCGCGGCGCGCTTCATCGTCGACCGCGCCGACGGCCGCACGGTGGGCGAGAAGATCGTCGACGTGGGCTTCCGCGTCATCGAGCGCGGCAGCAGCTGATCAGGGTTTTCACTTATCTGAGGTGGCTTGCAATCTCGAACGGTAGCGCTACCATTTTCAGACGATAGCGCTACCAGATGGCGACCTCGCCGCACCAGGAGACTGACCCGATGAACAAGCTGCTGACCTCGCTGTGCCTCGCGCTCGCCGCGCTGGGCTCGCTTTCCGCGCAGGCCGCGGCCTGGCCCGACAAGCCGGTGACGATCGTCGTGCCCTTCCCGCCGGGCGGCTCGACCGACACGCTGGCGCGTGCCATCGCCCCCAAGCTGCAGGAGCAGCTGGGCCAGACCTTCATCGTCGACAACAAGGCCGGCGCCACCGGCACCATCGGTGCCGGGCAGGTCAAGCGCGCGGCGCCGGACGGCTACACGCTGCTGCTGTCTTCGCTGGGCCCGTTCGTGATCGCGCCGCACCTGATCAAGGGCATGCCCTATGACGCGCTGAAGGACTTCGACCTGCTGACCGTTGCGGTGCAGGCGCCCAACGTGCTGGTGGTGCCCGCGGCCTCGCCGCTGAAGACCGTGGCCGACGTGATCGCCGCGGCGAAGAAGGAGCCGGGCAAGATGACGCTGGCCTCGTCGGGCAACGGCTCGTCCGACCACCTGACCGCCGAGCTGTTCTGGCTGCAGACCGGCACCAGCGGCACGCATGTCCCGTACAAGGGCGGCGCGCCGGCGATCCAGGACCTGCTGGGTGGACAGGTCGACGCCTCGTTCCAGAACGTCAACGCGGTGCTGCAGCACATCAACGCGGGCAAGCTGCGCGCCATCGCGGTCACCGGCGACAAGCGTTCGGCGGTGCTGCCGAACGTGCCGACGCTGGTCGAGAGCGGCGTGAAGGGCGTCGACGTCTACTCGTGGCAGGCAGTCGCCGCGCCGAAGGGCCTGCCGGCCGACGTGAAGGGCAAGCTGCACGCCGCGCTCGTCGCCGCGCTCAACGACGCGCAGGTGAAGCACAAGCTGGCCGAGATCGGCATCGAGGTGGTGGCCAACACGCCCGAGCAGTTCGCCGCTTTCCAGCAGGCCGAGTACGCGCGCTGGAAGAACGTGATCGAGACGCGCAAGATCACTGCAGATTGATTGGCCCACCCCCGTTGCGCCTTCGGCGCTCCCCCTCGAGGGGGCGCCGCTGGCGGACCGGCGGAGCCGGATCCGCGGCGGCTGCTGGATCAGACCGGTTCGAACTGCTAGGACTTCCATGCTCAACACCTCCTTGTCTTCCACGCCGCGTGTCACCGCGATGCGCGTCATCCCGGTCGCGGGGCGCGACTCGATGCTGATGAACCTGAGCGGCGCGCACGGGCCGTTCTTCACCCGCAACCTCGTGATCCTGAGCGACAACGCCGGGCGGAGCGGCGTCGGCGAGGTGCCGGGCGGCGAGAAGATCCGCCAGACGCTGGAGGACGCGCGCGAGTGGGTCGTCGGCCAACCGGTCGGCGACGTGCAGCGCGTGCTGCGTACGGTGCGCGAGCGCTTCGCCGACCGCGACGCCGGCGGCCGCGGGCTGCAGACCTTCGACCTGCGCACCACCATCCACGTCGTGACGGCCGTCGAGTCGGCGCTGCTCGACCTGCTGGGCCAGCACCTCGAGCTGCCGGTCGCGGCGCTGCTCGGCGAGGGCCAGCAGCGCACGTCGGTCGAGATGCTCGGCTACCTGTTCTTCGTCGGTGACCGCACGAAGACCGACCTGGCCTACGCGGGCCCGGCCGACGAGGCGACCGACGCCGACGACTGGCAGCGCCTGCGCCACGAGCCGGCGATGACGCCCGAGGAGGTGGTGCGGCTGGCGGAGGCGGCGCGCGCGCGCTACGGCTTCAACGACTTCAAGCTCAAGGGCGGCGTGCTGGCCGGCGACGCCGAGGTCGACGCGGTCACCGCGATCCACGAGCGCTTCCCCGACGCCCGCGTGACGCTCGATCCCAACGGCGGCTGGCTGCTCAAGGACGCGATCCGCCTCGGCCAGCGCATGCGCGGCGTGGTGGCCTACGCCGAGGACCCCTGCGGTGCGGAAGAGGGCTACTCCGGCCGCGAGGTGATGGCCGAGTTCCGCCGCGCCACCGGCCTGCCGACCGCGACCAACATGGTCGCCACCGACTGGCGCCAGCTCACGCACGCGCTGTCGCTGCAGTCGGTCGACATCCCGCTCGCCGATCCGCATTTCTGGACGATGGCCGGCTCGGTGCGCGTGGCGCAGACCTGCCGCGACTGGGGCCTGACCTGGGGCTCGCACTCGAACAACCACTTCGACGTCTCGCTGGCGATGTTCACCCACGTCGGTGCCGCGGCGCCGGGCCGCGTGACCGCGATCGACACGCACTGGATCTGGCAGGACGGACAGCGCCTGACGAAGGAGCCGCTGCAGATCGTCGGTGGCCACGTGCGGGTGCCGCAGCGGCCGGGCCTGGGCATCGAGCTCGACATGGCCGAGGTCGAGAAGGCCCACCGCCTCTACCTCGAGCACGGCCTGGGCGCGCGCGACGACGCGGTGGCGATGCAGCACCTGATCCCGAACTGGCGCTTCGATCCAAAACGGCCCTGCATGCTGCGCTGAACCGGTGGCCGTCTCGGCGATGATGTCGGCCCGATCGCTTGCTTTTGCGTGGCGGTTGTCATACAACTGCTGCCCATCCACCCCGGCCCCCGAGGCCGCCATCACCGGGTCCTCCCGACATGGACATGCCTTTCGCGCCTCGCCGCCGCCCCCGCACGCTCGCGCTCGAGCTGGTCGATGCGTTGGGTGACCGCATCCGCGACGGCCGCCTGGCGCCCGGGGCCAAGCTGCCCACCGAGGCGGCGATCATGGCGGAGTTCGGTGTCAGCCGCACCGTGGTGCGCGAGGCGATCTCCAAGCTCCAGGCAGGCGGGCTGGTGGCCACCCGGCATGGTGTCGGCACCTTCGTGGTCGGGTTCGGCGATGCGGCGCCGTTCCGCATCGCACCGGAGCAGTTCGCGACGCTGCGCGACGTGATCGCGGTGCTGGAGCTGCGTATTGGCGTCGAGACCGAGGCGGCCGGTCTCGCCGCGCAGCGCCGCAGCGCCGACAACCTGGCCACCATGCGCAGCGCGCTGGATGCCTTCGCCGCCGCGGTGGAGGCGGGGCGCGACGCGGTGGGCGCCGACTTCCAGTTCCATCTGGAGGTGGCGCGCGCGACCCAGAACCACCATTTCGCCGAGCTGATGGGCACGCTGGGCGCGATGATCATCCCGCGGGCGCGGCTCGATGTGCCGCAGGCGCAGGGCGCCGAGCAACGCGACTACCTGCGCCGCGTGAACGGCGAGCACGAGAGCATCTACGACGCCATCGCCAGCCAGGATGCCGAGGCGGCTCGCGCCGCGATGCGCACCCACCTGGCCAACAGCCGCGAGCGCCGCCGCCGCGCCGGCGCGGCGGCGCAGGCGCGCCAGCCCCGGGCCTGAGCGGCGGCGGGCGCAAGCGGACCGATACCGGGCAATCCCCAGTGGTCCGTCATCCTTCATGTTGTACGATGACGTACAACTAATGAGAGGCTTGTCGCCGCCTTGTCCGCCCCCGACCCGACCCCGACCGAGGAGACCCCCGATGATTCGAAGCATCTTTGTCCGCGCCCTGACCGCCACGCTGGCGCTGGCCGCCGGCGGCGCCCAGGCCCAGGCCTGGCCCACGCAGACGATCCGCATCGTCGTGCCGTACTCGCCCGGCGGTTCGTCGGACATCATCGCCCGCGCGATCTCGGGGCCGCTGTCCGAGGCGCTGAAGCAGACGGTGATCGTCGAGAACAAGCCCGGCGCCAACGGCAACACCGGCACCGATTTCGTCGCCAAGGCCAACGACGGCCACACGCTGCTGCTGTGCGACGTGGGCGCGCTGGCGATCACCGCTTCGGTCTACGCCAAGCTGCCGTTCGATCCCAGCAAGGACCTGCGCGGCGTCGGCATGCTCGCCTATTCGCCGCACCTGCTGGTGGTGCACCCGTCGGTGAAGGCCAACAACCTGCAGGAACTGGTGGCGCTGTCTCACAAGGAGCCGCTGAACTTCGCGGTCACCGCCATCGGCAGCGCGCCGCACCTCGCCGGCGTCGCGGTCGAGAAGGCCACCAAGGCCCAGTGGACCTACATCCCGTACAAGGGCGGCGCCCAGGCGATCGGCGACACCGTGGCCGGTCAGACCCAGGTGCTGATGAACGGCATGCTGGCGACGCTGCCACAGGTGCAGGCGGGCAAGCTGAAGGTGCTGGGCGTCTCCAAGGCCACGCGCGTGCCGCTGCTGGCGAACGTGCCGACGATCGCCGAGCAGGGCGTGAAGGGCTTCGAGTCGGGCACGTGGCAGGGCGTGCTGATGCCGGCGGCCACGCCGCCCGCGGTGGTGGCCAAGGTGGCGGCCGAGCTGTCGCGCATCATCCGCTCGCCCGAAGTGCGCGAGCGCCTGGTGTCGCAGGGCGCCGAGGTCTACACGATGACGCCGGCCGAGTTCGCCACCTTCTTCGAGCGCGAGCGCAAGAACTGGGCGAGCGTCGTCGCGCAGGGCGGGGTGAAGATCGAATGATGTCGACGAAGCCCCGCGTGCTGCAGATCGGCCGCCTGCTGCCCTGGCTGGAGGAGCGGCTGGCGGCCGCCCACGACCTGCACCGCCTGGCCGACGAGGCCGACCCGCAGGCCTTCCTGGCGGCGCGCGGCGCCGAGTTCGTGGGCCTGGTCACCTCGGCCGGCGGCAGCGGCGCGGACGCGGCGCTGATCGACGCGCTGCCGTCGCTGCGCGTGATCTCGAGCTTCGGCGTGGGGCTCGACAAGATCGACCTCGCGGCCGCCGCGCGGCGCGGCATCGCCGTGGGCTACACCCCCGACGTGCTGAACGACTGCGTGGCCGATCTCGCGATGGCCCTGCTGCTCGACGTGGCACGCCGCACGCCCGAGGCCGACCGCTACGTGCGCGCCGGCCGCTGGGGCGTGGCCGGCGCGCCGGCGTTCCCGCTCGGTCGCCGCGTCAGCGGCGCGCGGCTCGGCATCGTCGGGCTGGGCCGCATCGGTCGCACGATCGCGCGGCGCGCGCTCGGCTTCGACATGGCGATCCGCTACCACTCGCGCCGCCCGGTCGCCGACGCGCCCTGGCCGCACGAACCGTCGCTGGTGGCGCTGGCCGAATGGGCCGACTTCCTGGTGGTCATTGCCGCCGGCGGTGCCGGCACGCGCCACCTCGTGGACGGCGCGGTGCTCGGCGCGCTCGGCCCCGAAGGCTTCCTGGTCAACGTCTCGCGCGGCTCCGTCGTCGACGAGGCGGCGCTGGTGCACGCTCTGGTCGAGCGGCGCATCGCCGGTGCGGCGCTCGACGTGTTCGAGCACGAGCCACAGGTGCCGGCCGCACTGCGCGCGCTGGACAACGTGGTGCTGCTGCCGCACATCGCCAGCGCCACGCGCGAGACGCGCCAGGCGATGGGCCAGCGCGTGCTGGACAACCTGGCGCTGTTCTTCGCCGAGGGCCGGCTGGTGACGGCCGCGCCGCTGGACTGATCGATCAACGAACGGACCCACGAACGCCGAGAGGATGAACATGAGACCCAACCGCCTGCGCGAGATCTGGAAGAGCGGCGGCGCCGCCCTGAACGGCTGGCTCGCCATCCCCAACAGCTTCTCGGCCGAGACCATGGCCCACCAGGGCTGGGACGCACTCACCATCGACCTGCAGCACGGCGTGGTCGACTACCAGGCGATGGTCCCGATGCTGCAGGCCCTCTCCACCACGGCCACCGTGCCGGTGGTGCGCGTGCCCTGGCTCGAGCCCGGCATCCTGATGAAGACGCTGGATGCCGGCGCCTACGGCGTGATCTGCCCGATGGTCAACACCCGCGAGGACGCGCAGAAGCTGGTGGCGTACACCCATTACGCGCCGCGCGGAACGCGCAGCTTCGGCCCGGTGCGCGCGCTGCTGTACGGTGGCGCCGACTACGCGCAGCACGCCAACGACACCATCGTCACCTTCGCGATGATCGAGACCGCGCAGGCGCTCGACAACCTGGACGACATCCTGTCGGTCGAAGGTCTCGACGCCATCTACATCGGGCCCTCGGACCTGTCGCTGGCGCTCGGCTGCACGCCGACCTTCGACGACGTGGACCCGCCGGTGGCGCAGGCGATCGACCACATCCTGGCGCGCGCCAAGGCGCACGGCGTGGTGGCCGCGATCCACAACGGCAGCCCCGAGGCCGCGCTCGCGCGCATCGCCAAGGGTTTCCAGTTCGTCACTGTGAGCTCCGACGCGCGGCTCATGGCCGCTGGCGCGCAGCAGGTGGTGGCGAAGATGCGCGACCGCCCGACGTCGGGCAGCGCACAGGGCTATTGATCCACGCACAGAGAAGGACCTCACCATGAAGATCGGATTCATCGGCCTGGGCATCATGGGCACGCCGATGGCGCTGCACCTGGCGGCCGCGGGCCACGCGCTGTTCGTCCACACCCGCGGCAAGTTGCCCGAGGCGATCGCCGCGTCTGGCGCGCAGGCCTGCGCCAACGCGGCCGAGGTGGCGCGCAACGCGGAGGTGGTGTTCACCATGCTGCCCGACACGCCGGACGTCGAGACCGTGCTGTTCGGTGCGAACGGTATCGCCGCCGGTCTGGAGAGCGGCGCCGGCAGCGTGCGCAAGGTCGTCGTCGACATGAGCTCGATCTCGCCGATGGCCACCAAGGCCTACGCGCAGCGCATCAACGCGCTCGGCGCCGACTACCTGGACGCACCGGTGTCCGGCGGCGAGGTCGGTGCCAAGGCGGCCTCGCTGACCATCATGTGCGGCGGCGACGAGGCGGTGTTCGCGCGCGTGCGCCCGCTGCTCGAGACGATGGGCAAGAACATCACGCTGGTCGGTGGCAACGGCGACGGCCAGACGACCAAGGTGGCCAACCAGATCATCGTCGCGCTCAACATCGCGGCGGTCGGCGAGGCCTTGCTGTTCGCCAGCAAGGCCGGCGCCGACCCGGCCAAGGTGCGCCAGGCGCTGATGGGCGGCTTCGCGGCCAGCCGCATCCTGGAAGTGCATGGTGAACGCATGATCAAGCGCAGCTTCGCGCCGGGCTTCCGCATCAAGCTGCACCAGAAGGACCTGGGCCTCGCGTTGCAGGGCGCGCGCGAACTGGGCGTGTCGCTGCCGCAGACCGCCGGCGCGGCTCAGCTGATGCAGGCCTGCGCCGCCAACGGCATGGCCGACCTCGACCACTCCGCGCTGGTGCGGGCGCTGGAGCTGATGGCGGGCCACGACGTGGCCGCGGCCTGAGCGACCGTGACCGCCGCCACCGCGATAGATCGCCGGCCGCTGCTGCGCGCGCTGTTCGACGCGGCCGTGGCTGCGGCGCAGCCGGCGCTGTGCCTGCCGGCCCATCTGCCCGAGAAGCCGACGGGCCGCACCTTCGTGATCGGCGCCGGCAAGGCCTCGGCCGCGATGGCGCGGGTGCTGGAGCAGCACTGGGACGGCCCGCTGCAGGGCCTGGTGGTCACCCGCTACGGCTATGCGGTGCCCTGCGAGCGCATCGAGATCGTCGAGGCCGCCCACCCGGTGCCCGACGCCGCCGGGCTGCGCGCGGCCGAACGCATCCGTGCGCTGGTGAGCGATCTGCGCGCCGACGACCTGGTGATCGCTCTCATCTCCGGCGGTGGCTCCTCGCTGCTGGTGGCGCCGGGCCCCGGGCTCACGCTGGCCGACAAGCAGGCCGTCAACACCGCACTGCTGGAGAGCGGCGCGACGATCTCCGAGATGAACTGCGTGCGTCGGCACCTGTCGTCGCTGAAGGGCGGGCGGCTGGCCGCCGCCTGCCACCCGGCCCGGCTAGTGAGCCTGCTGATCTCCGACGTGCCGGGCGACAACCCGATCGACATCGCATCGGGCCCGACCGTGGCCGACCCCACCACCTGTGCCGACGCGCTGGCCATCGTGCAGCGCTACCGGATCGCGCTGCCGCCGGCGGTGCGCGCGCTGCTGGAAAGCGGCGACGGCGAGACCGTCAAGCCGCACGATCCCCGCCTGGCACGCAGCGAGACGCGCATCATCACTGCGCCGCAGATCGCGCTCGAGGCGGCGGCGCGGATCGCTCGCGACGCCGGCCTCACGCCCTACATCCTGGGCGACAGCCTCGAGGGCGAGGCACGCGAGGTCGGCAAGACCATCGCCGGCATCGCAAGGCAGGTGGTGCTGCACGGCCAGCCGTTCCGCCCGCCCTGCGTGTTGCTGTCGGGCGGCGAGACCACGGTCACCTTGAAAGGCCGCGGCCGCGGTGGCCGCAATGTCGAGTTCCTGCTGTCGCTTGCCATCGCGCTGGACGGCCTGCCCGGCGTGCATGCGATCGCGGGCGACACCGACGGCGTCGACGGCGTCGAGGAGATCGCCGGCGCCTGCGCCGCGCCCGACACGCTGGTGCGTGCCTGGGCGCTCGGCCTGCGCCCGCGCGCCAGCCTCGACGACAACGACGGCCACGGCTTCTTCCAGGCGCTGGGCGACTCGATCGTCACCGGCCCGACGCTGACCAACGTGAACGACTTCCGGGCTGTGCTGATCGAGGGCCCGGCCGGCGCCTGAACGCGCTTCAGGTCTTCAGCCGGTAGCCGGTGCGGAAGATCCAGGCCACGACGGCCAGCGAGCCGGCGAGGAAAGCGAAGGTCATGCCCAGGCTCAGTGCGATGTGCACGTCGGCCGTGCCGTAGAAGCTCCAGCGGAAGCCGCTCACCAGGTAGACCACCGGGTTGAACAGCGCCACCGTCTGCCAGAACGGCGGCAGCATGCCGATCGAATAGAAGCTGCCACCCAGGAAGGTGAGCGGCGTGACGATCAGCAGCGGCACCACCTGCAGCTTCTCGAAGCCGTCGGCCCAGATGCCGATGATGAAGCCGAACAGGCTGAAGGTCACCGCCGTCAGCACCAGGAACAGCAGCATCCAGACCGGGTGCTCGATGCGCAGCGGCACGAACAGCCAGGCGGTGGCCAGGATGATGAGCCCGAGCACGACCGATTTGGTGGCCGCGGCGCCCACGTAGCTCAGCACGATCTCGAAGGCCGAGACCGGCGCCGACAGCAGCTCGTAGATCGTGCCGGTGAACTTGGGAAAGTAGATGCCGAACGAGGCGTTCGAGATGCTCTGCGTCAGAAGCGACAGCATCACCAGCCCCGGCACGATGAAGGCGCCGTAGCTGACGCCGTCCACTTCGGGAATGCGCGCGCCGATCGCCGCACCGAACACCACGAAGTACAGCGAGGTGGAGATCACTGGCGAGATCACGCTCTGCATCAGCGTGCGCCACGCGCGCGCCATCTCGAAGCGGTAGATCGCGCGCACCGCGTGCAGGTTCATGCTCATGGGGTGTTGTCCTCGATCAGGCCGACGAAGATGTCTTCCAGGGAGCTCTGCGTCGTGTGCAGGTCTTTGAAGGCGATCCCCAGCCCGCTCAGCGCGTCCAGCAGCGCGGCGATGCCGGCGCGCCCGCTCTGCGTGTCGTAGGTGTAGGTCAGCTCCAGGCCGTCGGCCGACAGCGTGAGCGCGTAGGCGGCCAGCGCGGGCGGCACCTGCGCCAGCCGCGCCGTCAGCTGCAGTGTCAGCTGCTTGCGGCCGAGCTTGCGCATCAGCTCCGCCTTCTGCTCGACGAGGACCAGCTCACCCTTGTTGATGATGCCGATGCGGTCGGCCATCTCCTCGGCTTCCTCGATGTAGTGCGTGGTCAGGATGATGGTCACGCCGGTGGCGCGCAGCTCGCGGACCAGCTGCCACATGTCGCGCCGCAGCGTCACGTCGACGCCGGCGGTCGGCTCGTCCAGGAAGAGGATGCGCGGCTCGTGCGACAGCGCCTTGGCGATCATCAGCCGCCGCTTCATGCCACCCGACAGCGCCATGATCTTGCTGTCCTTCTTGTCCCACAACGACAGCGCCTTCAGAACCTTCTCGATGTGTGCCGGGTCCGGCGGCTTGCCGAACAGGCCGCGGCTGAAGGACACCGTGTTCCACACCGATTCGAAGGCGTCGGTCGTCAGCTCCTGGGGCACGAGGCCGATCAGCGAGCGTGCGGCGCGGTAGTCGCGAACGATGTCGTGCCCGTCGACCTCGATGCGGCCGCTGCTCGCATTGACGATGCCGCAGACGATGCTGATCAGCGTGGTCTTGCCGGCGCCGTTGGGCCCCAGCAGCGCGAAGATCTCGCCGGGGCGGATCGCCAGGTCGATGCCCTTGAGCGCGTGGAAGCCCGAGCGGTAGGTCTTGGAGACGCCTGTGGCCGTGAGGATGTGCTGCATCGGGACGAGGATAGCCGCAGCCTGCCCAGGCTGCCTGTCACGCCTGGGCAAGAGCGGTGTCCGGAATGAGCCATCTTTCGGCGTGCCCGCGCCCTAAGCTGCGCCGCGAGCAACCCGGAGAGACCTGCCCATGAGCCAGCCTGTCGCCATCGTGCCGCCCGAGGCGGTGACCCCTGCGTGGATCACGGCCGCGTTGGCCGCCGGGGGCGTGAACGCCCGGGTCGCCGGACTGGTGATGGAGTCGGTGGGCACCGGACAGCTCGGCGAGACCCGGCGCTTCCACCTCGAGTACGCCGGCACGCCGCCGCCCGACGCGCCGAAGTCGGTGGTCGGCAAGTTCCCGTCCGCCAATGCCACGGCGGCGGAGACCGGGCGGTCGATGGGCTTCTACCGCTCGGAGGTCATGTTCTACCGGGAGGCGGCCGCGAAGGCCGGCATCCACGTGCCGCGGACCTACGTCGCGGAGATCGATGCCGCCAACGATTTCGTGCTGCTGTTCGAGGACCTGGCGCCGGCCCGGCCCGGTGACCAGATGCGCGGCTGCAGCGTCGACGAGGCGCGCCGCGCGCTGTCGGAGGCGGCCCGGCTCCACGCGGCCTACTGGAACGACCTCGAGCTGATGAAGCAGCCCTGGCTCTACGTGCCCGAAGGCGCGCAGGGCTTCTACACCACCGAGCTGATCGAGTCGTCGTGGGACTATTTCAAGCGCACCTACGACGGCATGCTGTCCGCCGAGGTCACCGATGTCTGCGAGCGCTACGTCCGTCACCACGCGCACTGGAACCGGCCGCGGCCGCTGCCCAAGTGCTACTCGCACTGCGACTTTCGGCCCGACAACATGCTGTTCCATCCCGCGGGGGGCCGGGTCGCGATCGTCGACTGGCAGACCAGCAACTTCCTCGGGACCGGCATGGACACCGCCTATTTCCTGGGGGGAGCGTTCGACCGCGAGACGCGCCGCAAGCACGAGCGCTCGCTGCTCGCCGGCTACCACGAGGCACTCTGCGCCCACGGCGTGCAGGACTACAGCTTCGACCACGCGATGGCCGACTACCGGCACTACAGCTTCGCGGTGCTCGCGGTCGCGATCGCCGCGACGGTGATCGTCAAACGCACCGAACGGGGCGACCGCCTGTTCGCACACATGATCACCGGTGGCGCGCACCAGGCGATCGACAACCACGCGCTCGACACGCTGGGCGCCTGAGGGACCGGCCATGCGCCTGCTCAAGCCGCACCTGGACATCGGCCTGTTCACCAACCAGATCGCGCAGCAGCGCAGCTTCTGGTCGGACACCGTGGGCCTGCGCCTCGACCATGAGCTCGACTTCGGCAACGGCACCGTCCAGCACCGCTACGACGCCCACGGTTCCGTCGTCAAGGTGAACCACTACCCGACGCCGCTGCCCGGGCAGCCGCCGACCGGCTACGTCGGCCTGACGATCGCGGGCCCCGATGCCCGCCGCTACGAAGGCCGGCACCCGGACGGCGACGCGGTCCGCGTGGTGCCGAGCGGCACCGATGGCGTGGTGGGCATCGGCATCACGGTGCGCACGCCGGACACCGCGCGGCTGATGCGCTTCTACACCGAGGCGATGGCGTTCGACCGCGTCGCCGAAGACGTGGCGCGCTGCGGCGACACGCTGCTGTTCGTCACGCCCGGCCCGGGCGGGCGACCCTGCAACGATTTCGTCGGCCTGGCGTTCCGCTACCTCACCGTCCAGATCGACGATGCCGACCTGGCGATGCAGGAGATCGTCGCGCGCGGTGGAAGCGTGGCGCGCGACCCCGTCACCTTCGGCACGGTCGCGCGCTACGGTTTCGTCGCGGACCCCGACGGGAACTGGATCGAGATCTCCGCGCGCGGATCACTCGGCGGTCACGTGCCGCCGGTCGATCGCTGAGTCCACCGAGGCCCATCGCATGGCGCACTACGTCGACGTGGAGGACGCGGTCGGGATGCCCGGCCTGCGCGTGGTGCTCACGCCGGGCGTGCCCGGCCCGTGGAGCGAGGCGGCCAAGGCGATCCTGCACGTCAAGAAGCTCGCGCACGTGAAGGTGAGGCAGGAACTGCTCGGTTCCAACCTGCCGCTGATCCGCTGGACCGCGCAGGCCACCGCGCCGGTCGCGGTGTGGAACGGGGAGCCGCCGCGGTCGACGTGGATCGAACAGCTGTATCTGTTCGAGTGGCTGGCGCCGGAGCCGGCGCTGATCCCGCGCGATGTCGACGAGCGGATGCTGATGTTCGGCCTGGCCAACGAGATCTTCGGCGAGAACGGCTTCGTGTGGAACCGGCGGCACCTGATGGTGCGCGACTTCTCCGGCCCCGATCAGCCGCCGGAGATCCGCGAGAGCTTCAGGTTCCTCGGCCGGAAGTACGGGTGCGGCGACGCTGCCGCGGCGGCGGCGCCCGCTCGCTGCGCCGAGGTGATGGGCCTGCTGGCCGACCGGCTGCGATCGCAACGCGAGCGCGGCAGCCGCTACTGCGTGGGGGCCTCGCTCACCGCGCTGGACCTTTATGCCGCCTGCGCCTACGCGCTGGTCTCGCCATTGCCGCAGGACCTGTGCGCGATGACGCCGCTGTTCCGTGCCGTGTACACGACCGGCGACCCGGTGGTGAGGGCCGCCGCGGTCCCCATCCTCGGCGAGCACCGCGACTTCATCTACCGGCAGCACCTGGAGCTGCCGGTCGACCTCTGAGTCTCAGCCGACGGGGTCGATGGGCGTGGCGAGCGCGAAGCGCCGCTCGATCGCTTCGGCGGCATCGAGGCACTGGTCCTCGCGGAAACGCCGGCCGGTCAGCAGCACGCCGATCGGCAGGCCGGTGGCCTCGTCGCGGTCCGCCGGCACGCAGGCCGAGGGCAGGCCCATCAGATTGGCCGGCAGCACCGGACGGATCATCTCCGCGGTGTCGGCGGCGCCAGCGGGCGAGGCGCAGTCGAAGCCGGGCTCGAACGGCAGTTGCGACCAGGTCGGCGACAGCAGCAGCGGATACGTCGCCATGAAGCGCGACCAGTCGCGCGCGATGCCATCGCGGCGCATGAACAGCTCGGACACCGCCGCGGTGTCGGCCCACGGCGGCATGATGGCGCGCAGCATCTCCCAGAAGGCCGCGCCGTCGCGCCCCATCATCGGCAGCAGCTGCGGCGTCATCGCCTCGAAGTCGCCGAACAGCAGTTGCGCCCAGGCGGTGATCGCGTCCTCGTAGCGCGGCGGGCAGATCTCGGTCACCTCGTAGCCGGCATCGGCCAGCGCCGCGGCGGCCCGCCGTACCGCGGCGGCCACGCGCGGATCGGTGCGGCCACCCGGTGGCTCGGGCAGCACCGCGACGCGCAGCGGTCCGGGCTCGGCGGCGCCGACCAGCGGCGCCGAGATCGACCAGGGATCACGCGGGTGCGCGCCCATCAGCGCCTGCAGCGCGGCACGCACGTCGGCCACGCGACGTGCCATCGGGCCCTGCACGTTCATCAGCTGCACCGCGAACAGGCGGTCTTCGGCCGGCACGAAGCCGGCGTCGGGCACGCGGCCCGCCGACGGCCGGATCGACGCGATGCCGCAGGCATTGGCCGGGTTGCGCAGCGAGCCGCCGATGTCGTTGCCCAGGCCGATCGCGGCCATGCCGGTGGCCAGCGCCACCGCGTCGCCGCCGCTCGAGCCGCCGGCGGTGCGCCCCGGATTCCAGGGGTTGAGCGTGGCGCCGTGCAGGCTGCTGTCGGTGTGCACCCGCAGCGCCAGGTCGGGGAGGTTGGTGCGGGCGATCGGGATCGCGCCGGCCGCGCGCATGCGTTGCACCGTCGGCGCATCCTCCGGCACCACCGCGCCAGCCAGCGCCGGCACGCCCCAGGGAGTGGGCAGGCCGGCCATGTCGATGTTTTCCTTCACCGTGATCGGCACGCCGTGCAGCGGGCCGAGCGCGGCGCCTGCCGCCACCTGGCGATCGGCCGCCACGGCGGCGGCGCGGGCCTCGTCGGCCAGCAGACGGACCACGGCGTTGACGCGCGGGTTGACGGCCTCGATGCGCGCCAGATGGGCCTCGATCACCTCGACGCAGGACACGTCGCGCCGTGCGATCAGCGTGGCCAGTTCGAGGGCGCTGTGTTGCCAGAGTGCTTGCATGGGGTCCGCCTGGGTGGGGTGAAGGGGCAGGAGCGATGAGTGTGCGATTGCCGGACGGTGAGGACAGTCGCGCGCGCGACGCCGGCCTCAGGCACGCTTCGTCGCGATCAGCGTCCGCAGCGCCAGTCTCTGCAGGCGCGGCCGGTCGGCGTCAAGCGCGGTGAGCGGCTGCACCTCGCGCAGCGAGTCGCGGCTGCGCCGCGCGAGGTCCTGGTAGGTCTGGGTGCCTTCGAGTTTCCAGGCGATCTCGGCGTCGCTCAGCAGCCGCTTGGGCCGGGCCGGCGTGCCGGCCACCAGCGTGCGCGGCGGCACCTGCATGCCGGCCGGGACGAAGGCGCAGGCCGCCACGATGGCCTGCGCGCCGACCTCGGCCTCGTCCATCACCACCGCGTTCATGCCCACCAGCGCGTCGCGCCGCACCACGCAGCCGTGCAGTACCGCGCCGTGGCCGATGTGGCCGTTCTTCTCGACCACGGTCGCTTGGTCCGGGAAGCCGTGCAGCACGCAGTTGTCCTGCACATTGGCGCCCGGCCCGATGACGATGCGTCCGAAGTCGCCGCGCAGGCAGGCGCAGGGGCCGATGTAGCAGTGCGCGCCGACGATCACGTCTCCGATCAGCACCGCCGTGGGGTGGACGTAGGCGCTCGGATCGACAACCGGCAGCACCCCGTCGATGGCGTAGCAGGGCATGGCGGCTCCGGGTAGGTAGTTGCAGGGATGGGCAGGAGCCCGAACCGGAACATATAGTCTACCGACTGGTCGGTCAATCATGCATTGCCCGAGCGCACACGGCAGATGTCCCGGCATTCCCTGGCAGAAAAGGCAGCACCGATGTCCGACCCCACGGTCCTCGTCGCGCAGACCGGCAGCGTGCGGACGCTGACGCTGCACCGTCCCGCCGCGCTGAACAGCTTCACCACCGAGATGCTCGGGCGCCTGCGCGGCGAGCTCGACGCGGCGGCCGGCGACGCCGGCGTGCGCTGCGTCGTGCTGACCGGGGCCGGCCGCGCCTTCTGCGCCGGCCAGGACCTGGCCGACCCGGCCGTCGCGGTCGATCCCGCGCGCGGCGAGCGCAAGGACCTGGGTGCCGTGATCGAGCGCTGGTACCGCCCGCTCGCGCTGCGCCTGCGCTCGATGCCGGTGCCGGTGGTGGCCGCGGTCAACGGCGTCGCGGCCGGCGCCGGCGCCAACCTGGCGCTGAACTGCGACCTCGTGCTGGCGGCGCGTTCGGCCGTGCTGATCCAGGCCTTCACGAAGATCGGCCTGGTGCCCGACACCGGCGGCACCTGGCTGCTGCCGCGACTGGCCGGCCGCGCGAAGGCGCTCGGCCTGGCGCTGCTGGGCGACAAGCTGCCGGCCGCCGAGGCCGAGCGGCTCGGCCTGATCTGGCAGTGCGTCGACGACGAAGCGCTGCGCGCCGAGGCCCAGGCGCTGGCCGACCGTCTGGCCGCGATGCCGACGCGCGCGCTGGCGGCCACGCGCGAGGCGATCGACGCCGCCCAGACGCTCGACTTCGACACCGCGCTGCAGCGCGAACAGCAGCTGCAGCGCGTGCAGGGTCATTCGAATGACTACCTCGAGGGCGTGAGCGCCTTCCTCGGCAAGCGCGCGCCGCGCTTCACCGACCGCTGAACGCGCTGTTCCTCACCGCCCCCCGGACCCGGAGCCCTGCCATGACCGACGAACCCGCTTCCGCGCAGCGCCTCGCCGAGCAGGTGCGCGACGGCCTGTGGGCCGGCGACCGCGCCTCGCAGGCGTTGGGCATGCAGGTCACGGAGATCGGTCCGGGCCGCGCCGTGCTGACGATGCGGGTGCGCGAGGACATGCTCAACGGCCACGGCATGTGCCACGGCGGCCTCATCGCGACGCTGGCCGACTCCGCCTTCGCCTTCGCGTGCAATGCCGGCAACGAGCTGACCGTGGCCTCGGGCTTCGCGATCGACTTCCTCGCCCCCGGGCAGCTCGGCGACCTGCTGGAGGCGCGCTGCACCGAGGTGTCGCGCGCCGGCCGCACCGGCGTCTACGACGCGACCGTCCACAACCAGCGCGGCGAATGCCTCGCGGTGTTCCGCGGCCGCTCCTACGCGATGCGCGGGAAGCCCGCGGTGGCGTCCGCCGGCCGCTGAACGAGGAGACCGTCATGCCCGTGAAACGCCCCGCCCCCGGCGACCTCGAGGCGATCGAGACCGCCAGCCGCGACGAGATCTCGGCGCTGCAGCTGCAGCGCCTGCGTGCGACCCTGCGCCACGCCTACGACCGGGTGCCGCACTACCGGCGCGCGTTCGACGCCCAGGGCGTGCACCCCGACGACCTGAAGCAGCTCGCCGACCTCTCCAGGTTTCCGTTCACCGCCAAGAAGGATCTGCGCGACAACTACCCGTTCGGCATGTTCGCGGTGCCGCGCGAGCAGGTGGCCCGCCTCCATGCGTCGTCCGGCACCACCGGCAAGCCGACGGTGGTGGGCTACACGCTGAAGGACATCGACACCTGGGCCGAGCTGGTGGCACGCTCGATCCGCGCCTCCGGCGGGCGCCCGGGCGATCTCGTCCACGTGTCCTACGGCTACGGGCTGTTCACCGGCGGCCTCGGTGCGCACTACGGCGCCGAGCGGGTCGGCTGCACCGTCATCCCGATGTCGGGCGGACAGACCGAGAAGCAGGTGCAGCTGCTGTGCGACTTCCGGCCCGACATCATCATGGTCACGCCCAGCTACATGCAGGTGATCATCGAGGAGTTCGTGCGCCAGGGCCTGGACCCGCGCGAGAGCTCGCTGAAGGTCGGCATCTTCGGCGCCGAACCCTGGACCGAGGCGATGCGCCAGGAGATCGAGGGCCGGGCCGGCCTGGACGCGGTCGACATCTACGGCCTGTCCGAGGTCATGGGCCCGGGCGTCGCCAACGAGTGCATCGAATCCAAGGACGGGCCGGTGATCTGGGAAGACCATTTCTACCCGGAGATCATCGACCCCGAGACCGGCGAGGTGCTGCCCGATGGCGCCGAGGGCGAACTGGTCTTCACCTCGCTGACCAAGGAGGCGCTGCCCATCGTCCGCTACCGCACGCGCGACCTGACGCGGTTGCTGCCGCCGACAGCGCGTTCGTTCCGCCGCATGAGCAAGATCGTCGGACGCAGCGACGACATGCTGATCATCCGCGGCGTCAACCTGTTCCCGACGCAGATCGAGGAGCTGGTGCTGCAGGAAGGCCCGCTGTCGGGGCAGTACCAGCTGGTGGTCACGCGCGAGGGCCTGCTCGACGAGGTGGAGGTGCGCTGCGAGGTGCAGCCGGCGCATGCGGGGGTCGACCGCGTTGCCCTCGGTGCGCGGCTGCAGCAGCGCATCAAGACGCTGATCGGCGTGAACACGACGGTCAGCGTCGGCCTGCCCGATTCGATCGAACGCACGCTGGTCGGCAAGGCCCGCCGCGTGATCGACAGGCGACCCAAGTAAGGAACCCGCACCATGTACACGCAAGCCATGGACAGCGCGCCGAAGGACGAGCGCCCGGCGGTCCGCTCGGTCGAGGAGGCGCGGCTCCAGCAGCGCTTCGACGAGCGCATCGATGCCGGCGAGTTCATCGAGGCCAAGGGCTGGATGCCCGAGCACTACCGTCGCACGCTGGTGCGCCAGATCAGCCAGCACGCGCATTCCGAGATCGTCGGCATGCTGCCCGAGGGGAACTGGATCGGTCGCGCGCCCACGCTCAAGCGCAAGGCGATCCTGCTGGCCAAGGTGCAGGACGAGGGCGGCCATGGCCTCTACCTCTATGCCGCGGCCGAGACGCTGGGCACATCGCGCGACCAGCTGCTCGAGGCACTGCACAGCGGCCAGGCCAAGTACAGCTCGATCTTCAACTACCCCACGCTGACCTGGGCCGACATGGGCACGATCGGCTGGCTGGTCGACGGCGCGGCGATCATGAACCAGGTGCCGATCTGCCGTTGCTCCTATGCGCCGTATGCGCGCGCGATGGTGCGCATCTGCCGCGAGGAGAGCTTCCACCAGCGCCAGGGCTACGAGGCCCTGCTGACGATGATGCAGCAGGGCAGCGACGCGCAACGGGCGATGGTGCAGGACGCGGTGAACCGCTGGTGGTGGCCGTCGATCATGATGTTCGGCCCGCCGGACGACCAGTCGCCGAACTCGGCGCAGTCGATGCGCTGGGGCATCAAGCGCGTCAGCAACGACGAGCTGCGGCAGAAGTTCATCGACGCCGCGGTGGAGCAGGCCCAGGTGCTGGGCGTCACGCTGCCCGATCCGGCGCTGCGGTGGAACGCCGAGCGCGAGCACTGGGACCACGGGCCGATCGACTGGAGCGAGTTCAAGCGCGTGCTCGCCGGCGACGGGCCCTGCAACCGCGAGCGCCTCGCCGCCCGCGTGCAGGCCTGGGCGGAGGGCGCCTGGGTGCGCGAGGCCGCGCTGGCGCATGCACGCAAGCAGGCACCGAAGGAGGAGGTCGCATGAGCACCGACACCGAATGGCCGCTGTGGGAGGTCTTCGTGCGCAGCAAGGCCGGCCTGGACCACAAGCACTGCGGCAGCCTGCACGCCACCGACGCGAAGATGGCGATCCAGCTCGCGCGCGACGTCTACACGCGCCGTCAGGAAGGGACGAGCCTCTGGGTGGTGCGTTCGGACCAGATCACCGCCAGCGACCCGGCCGAGAAGGGCGCCTTTTTCGACCCGATGGAGGACAAGGTCTACCGCCACCCGACCTTCTACGCGCTGCCGAAGTCGGTCGATCACATGTGAACCGAGGCCGGCATGACGCAATCCATCGAACTCCGGCGCGATCCCGCGGTGCAGTACCTGCTGCGCATCGCCGACACGACGCTGATCCTGGCGCAGCGGCTCGGCGAGTGGTGCGGCCATGCGCCCATCCTCGAGGAGGACATCGCGCTGACCAACATGGCGCTCGACCTGGTGGGCCAGTCGCGTGCGCTGCTCACGCGGGCCGGCGAGCTCGAGGGCCGTGGCCACGACGAGGACCAGCTCGCCTTCCTGCGCGACGAGCGCGACTACTTCAACCTCACGTTGGTGGAACTGCCACGCGGCGACTTCGCGTTCACCGTGCTGCGCAACCTGTTCGTCGCCGGCTGGGCGCGGCTGCTGTGGGAGCGGTTGTGCGATTCCGGCGACATCGAGGTGGCCGCGATCGCCGGCAAGGCGGTCAAGGAGGTGCGCTACCACCAGCAGCACGCGATCGACTGGGTGGTGCGGCTCGCCGACGGCACCGACGAATCGCGCCACCGCATCGAGGCGGCGCTGGCACAGGCCTGGCGCTACACCCCCGAGCTGTTCGAGTCCGACGCGGTCGACGAACACGCCCGCCAGGCCGGGCTCGGCCCGCGTCGCGCCGACCTGCGCGAGCCCTGGCTGGCCGAGATGGCGGCCGTGTTCGCCGAAGCCGGCCTGGCATTGCCGGCAACCGGCGGCTATACGAGCACCGGCAGCCGCGGCGTGCACAGCGAGCACATGGGCTACCTGCTCGCCGAGATGCAGTACCTGCAGCGGGCCTACCCGGGAGGTGCGTGGTGAGCGCGGTGACGACGGCGCGCGAGGCGGTCGACCGTGACGACGCCGTGCGTTGCGAGCAGGCGTGGGCGGCACTGGACGAGGTGCTCGATCCCGAGGTGCCGGCGCTGTCGGTCTGCGATCTCGGCATCGTGCGGGCGGTCCGCGCCGAGGGTGCGGGCCTGGAGATCGTGCTGACGCCCACCTACTCGGGCTGTCCGGCCACCGAGGTGATCGAGCACCAGGTGCGGGCCGCGATCGACGATGCCGGCCTCGGGCCCGCCCGCGTGACGCTGCAGCGCGCGCCGGCCTGGACCACCGACTGGATCAGCGAGGCCGGCCGCCGCAAGCTCGCCGCCTACGGCATCGCACCGCCGGGGCCGTCCGTCCGACCGGACGGTGCGGCGCCGATCCGCTTCTTCGGCCGCGGCAGACCGGCGCCCCTGGCCTGCCCGCGCTGCGGCAGCCGCCAGACCGAGCGGCTGTCGGCCTTCGGGTCGACCGCCTGCAAGGCGCTGTACCGCTGCCTGAGCTGCCGCGAGCCGTTCGAGCACTTCAAGCCGCTCTGATCGCACTGGTTCATGAGCCTGCTTTTCCATCCGTTGCGCGTGCGTGCCATCGAGCCCGACACGGCCGAGGCCGTGGTGGTGACGTTCGACGTGCCGCCTGCGCTGCGCGAGGTGTTCGGCTTCACGCAGGGCCAGTACCTCACGCTGCGCAAGGAGATCGACGGGCAGGACCTGCGCCGCTCCTACTCCATCTGCGCCGGTGTCGACGACGGCCAATTGCGCGTGGGCGTGCGCAAGGTGCGCGGCGGCGTGTTCTCGAACTGGATCAACGAGCACCTGCGCACCGGCGACGTGGTCCAGGTCATGGCGCCGCAGGGCCGCTTCTTCGTGCCGCTCGATCCGGCGTCGAAGCGCCACCACCTGGGCATCGCCGGCGGCAGCGGCATCACGCCCATCCTGTCGATCATGAAGACGGTGCTGGCGCGTGAGCCGCACAGCCGCTTCACGCTGATCTACGGCAACCGGCTGCTGAACTCGACGATGTTCAAGGAGGAGCTCGAGGACCTGAAGAACCGCTACCTGACGCGGCTGGTGCTGCACCACGTGTTCTCCGACGAGCACACCGACGCGCCGCTGAACCGCGGCGTGATGAACCGCCACAAGATCGGCGAGTTCCTGTCCGTCCTGGTACCGGCCGCCGGCATCGCCCACGCCTATGTCTGCGGCCCGTTCCAGATGAACGACGAGGCCGAGGCGGCGCTGCGGGCGGCCGGCGTGCCGGAGGACCGCATCCACATCGAACGCTTCGGCGTCGCGCAGCCGGCCGGCGGCACGGCCGACGCGGTGGTCCACGAGGCCCGGCCCGGCGACGCCGAGCAGGCGAAGGTCACGATCATCCGCGACGGCCTGCGGCGCGAGATCTCGTTCACCAAGGGACAACCCAGCCTGCTCGACGCGGCCTCGGCGGCCGGGCTCGAGGTGCCGTTCTCGTGCACGTCCGGGGTCTGCGGCACCTGCCGGGCGAAGCTGATCGAGGGGCAGGTCCGCATGGAGCGAAACTTCGCGCTGGACAGGAAGGAGGTGGCCGCCGGCTTCGTCCTCACCTGCCAGGCGCACCCGCTGACCGACCGCGTGGTGCTCTCCTTCGACGAACGCTGAGACGAGGACACCCGATGGCCCGTGGCCGCCTGCCCGGATATGCAGACCAGCTCGACCTGATCCTGGAGCACGCGGCGCGCCTGTTCGCGCGGCGCGGCTACCCGGCCACCACGATGAACCAGGTGGCCGAGGCCTGCGGGGTCTCGAAGGCGACGCTGTACCACTACTACCGCGACAAGTACGCGCTGCTCGTCAGCATCGCCGAAGGGCATGTCTCGCGGCTGCAGGGGCTGGTCGAAGAGGTGGACGCCGACGCGACGCTGGCGCCCGAACGGCGGCTGCGCGAGTTGATCGCCCGCCTGGTGGGCGAGTACGCCGGGGCGCAGGACGCGCACCGCGTGCTCACCGAGGACGTGAAGTTCCTGGAAGAGGGCGACCGCGAACGCATCCTCGGCAAGGAGCGGCAGGTGGTGGCGTCGTTCGCCGCGGCGGTGGTGGCGTTGCGGCCGGACCTGAAGGAGGCCGCGATGGCCAAGCCGCTGACGATGCTGCTGTTCGGCATGGTGAACTGGATGTTCACCTGGGTGAAGCCCGAAGGCCCGCTCGACCATGCCGCGCTGGCGCCGATCGTGGCCGACCTCTTTCTCGGCGGGCTGCCGGCCGTGCAGGCGGCAGCCCCGCCGGCGGCCCCCGGCGGCTGAGCCGCGAGGAGCGCGCGTGGTGAACGCGGCGATCGCCCGACGCTCAAGCCGTGCGGCGCGCGGTCGACGGGCCGGCAGCGGCCGGGTCACCGGGCGATGTGCCGGACGGCGGTGGTGCGGCCTCGGCGGCGCCTGCCGACGCGCCGGGAGGGCGCTGCGGCGCCAGCACCACGCGGTCGCGCGGTGTCTTGTCGAGCAGCAGGCGCGTCACGTCGGGCCGCGAGTAGTGGCCGGCCGGATCGGCCGCCGCCTTGGCCAGCGTGATCAGGCCCAGGTCGAGCTCGGCGTGGACGAGCCCCTCGGTGTGCTCCGGCAGCGGCTCGGTCAGCAGGCGGCCGTCGGGCGCGTAGATGCCCGCATAGCCACCGCCTTCGAGCAGCAGCTGTCGCTTCGTCGGGTCGTCGCCGCACAGCATCGCCACCATTTCCTTCGAGACCGTGGCGCAGGGGGCGACCACGAAGCACTGGCCTTCCACCGCGTAGATGCGGCTGGCGGCGGTGTTCACCTCCGCGCCCAGCGCATGGGCGCCGCCACGGTAGAGCGAGAAGCTGGGCCAGGCGGCGATGTGCACCTGCTCGTCCTGCGCGTACATCGCGTACTTCGACAGCGGTTGCAGATGCTCCCAGCAGCACAGCGCGCCGATGCGTCCGAGCGCGGTGTCGTGCACGCCGAGGTCGCTGCCGTCGCCCTCGCCGAACACGGTGCGCTCCACGTGCGTGGGCTTGAGCTTGCGGCGCCGCGCCACCGTGCGGCCCTCGGCGTCGATGATCCACTGGCCCATGTAGAGGCTGCCGCCGGCCTTCTCGCTGTGGCCCATCACGACCATGATGGCGTGGTCGCGGGCCGCCTGGGCGATGCGATCGGCCTGCGGCGAGCCGTCGACCAGCGAGTGATCGTGGTAGCGCTGGATGAACTGCAGCGCCCAGGCCGGCGAATCGAGCCAGATGAACCACGGGTAGCCGGGCAGCCAGGTTTCCGGAAAGGCCACGAGCTGCGCGCCCTGCGTGGCGGCCTCGGCGATCAGGCCCACGGCCTTGTCGATCGACGCGTCGAGATCCAGGAACACCGGCGCAGCCTGGACGGCGGCAGCGCGGAACTTGGGGTGCGAAACCGGCATGGCGAGGCTCCTGTCGTGCAATGGAGCGGAGCATGCGACGGATCGGTCCCGGCGTCTTGCCTGGACGAGGCGCGGTACTTGACCGCAGCACGCAGCGCGCGGCCTGGCCGCGTTGCGAATGGCGTTCTCAGGCCCTGAGCTGCAGCCCCATGCCCACCCTGTTCACCACTGTCGGTGTCGAGCCCGCCCAGCGCCTGGCGTACTGGACCGATGGCGTCTGCGACACCTATGTGCAGCTGGACTGCGACGCGATCGGCGACGCCTCGCGGTTCGAAGGCGAGATCGCCGCCGATGCGCTGTCCACGCTGACGCTGTCGCGCGTGACGGCCAGCGCGCAGCGCGTGCGCCGCACGCCGGCCAAGATCGCGCGGGCGAGCGAGGACTACTTCCTCGTCAGCATCCAGACGCAGGGCTGCGGCGCGGTCGTGCAGGACGGACGCGTGGCCCATCTGTCGCCCGGCGACTTCGCCCTCTACGACAGCACGCGGCCCTACGAGCTGCGTTTCGACGCGGCATTCCAGCAGTACGTGCTGATGCTGCCCGGCCCCACGCTGCGCACCGCCCTGACCGACACGCCGTCGCTCACCGCCTGCGCGGTCAGCGGCCGGCGCGGGGCCGGTCACCTGATGATCGGCATGATCGAGACGCTGTCGGCCGAGATCGCCACGCTGGCGCCCGAGTCGGCTGCGGCCGTGGCGGACAGCGTGACGCAGATCCTGATCGCCGGCTTGTCGACGTTGCCGGGCGCCCGGCCGCCGCCGGTGTCGCGGCTCGTCGCGCTGCACCGGCAGCAGGTGAAGGCGCTGGTGCGCGAGCGGCTGCGCGATCCGGATCTCACGGTGGTCCGCATCGCCGAGCGCCTCGGCGTGTCACCGAGCACCTTGCACCGGGCCTGGGCCGGCGAGGCCTGCTCGCTGGCCGACTGGATCCAGACCGAGCGCCTGGAAGCCGCGCGGCGCGACCTGTGCGCCGCGCAGCAGCGTCTGCGCCGCGTGAGCGAACTGGCGTACTCGTGGGGCTTCAAGGATGCCGCCCACTTCAGCCGCGCCTTCCGCCGGCGCTTCGGCTGTTCACCGCGCGAGCTGCGGGCCCGGATCGAAACCTGACATGCCGGACGTCGTGTGGCTAGCACGGCTGCGAGAGACCTTGCCGGCACACGCACCACGGTGCTCTCCTAGAGTCGCCGCTGGTTTTCTCCGGCCCGCCCGTGTCCGGACGCGCCGTCTTTCGCTCCCGCCTGATGAACGCTGCCGCGCCGCCGTCTCCTTCTTCTTCCTCCTCCTCGCCGCCGCTGCCGCGTGGAGCGGTCGCCTGCCTGGCGCTGGCGGCCTTCGGCAGCGGCTTGTCGATGCGGGTGAACGATGCCCTGCTGCCGCGCCTGGCCGGCGAGTTCGCCCTCACGCTGGGCCAGGCTTCGCAGGTCATCGGGCTGTTTGCGACGGCCTACGGGCTGGCCCAGCTGTTCTTCGGTCCGGTCGGCGATCGCTACGGCAAGTACCGCGTCATCGCCTGGGCCACCGCGGCCTGCGCCCTCACGTCGGTGCTGTGCGGGATGGCACCCGGCTTCGATGCGCTGCGTCTGGCGCGCGTGCTGGCCGGAGCCACCGCGGCGGCGGTGATCCCCTTGTCGATGGCGTGGATCGGCGACGTCGTCGACTACGAGCGCCGGCAGCCCGTCCTTGCGCGCTTCCTGATCGGCCAGATCTGTGGCCTGTCCGCCGGCGTCTGGTTGGGAGGCTTCGCGGCCGATCACCTCGGCTGGCGCGCGCCTTATTTCCTGCTCGCGGGCTTCTTCGCGCTGGTGAGCGTCGCGCTGTTCGCGCTGAACCGGCGTCTGCCGGACGCCGCCCGCCCGGTGCGCGCGGCGAGTGACGGGTCGCCGTTGCGCCGCATCGCGACCGAGTTCGGCGGCGTGCTGGCGCGTCCCTGGGCTCGGGTGGTCCTCGGTCTGGTGTTTCTCGAGGGCCTGTTCCTGTTCGGGCCGTTCGCCTTCATCGCCTCGCACGTGCACGAGGCCTTCCAGCTCTCGCTGTCGGCCGCGGGCGCGCTGGTGATGCTGTTCGGGCTGGGCGGCTTCGCCTTCGCCGTTTCGTCCGGCCCCCTGGTGCGGCGGCTCGGCGAGGCCGGCCTGGCACGTTGGGGCTCGCTGATGATGTGCGGGGCGCTTGTCGCGGTCGGCTTCGGGCCGGGCTGGGGCTGGGCGCTGGCCGGATGTTTCGTCGCCGGACTGGGCTTCTACATGGTGCACAACACGCTGCAGGTGAATGCCACGCAGATGGCGCCCGACCGGCGTGGTGCGGCCGTCGCCGCCTTCGCCTCGTGCTTCTTCCTCGGGCAGTCGGCCGGCGTGGCGCTGGGCGGGTGGCTGGTGGGGGTGATCGGTCCGCCGGGCTTCCTGGCGATCGGCGCGGTGGGTCTGCTGCTCATCGGACGGGCCTTCGTGGCCGGTCTCGCGCTGCGGTCGCGGGCCGCGGCAGCCGTTGCCGTGTAGGACAACGCCGCTGACGGCTGCGCGCCTGTGCCGCGACCTCGCGGCGGCGGGTGGACAGTGCCTGCTGTCGAACGCAATACTGGCCCGGTACCCAACCGGAGGAACCGCCACCATGTCCGCGAGCCTGTTCGATCTGCTGCACGAGAGCCATGAGATCCAGCGCCAGCTGTGCCGCCGGCTGACGGCGGCGCGCGCCTCCACGGCGCAGCGCGAGCAGGTCTTCCTGCAGCTCAAGGTGGAGCTCGAGGCGCATGCCGCCGCCGAGGAACGCTTCCTCTACGTGCCCTTGCTGATGACCGATCCGGGGCTGTCGTCGTCTCGGCATGCCCTGTCGGAGCACCACCAGATCGAGGAGCTGTGCGAGGAACTGAGCGTGTCCGACAAGCAGGGCGAAGCCTGGCTCGACACCGCGAAGCGGCTCGGCGAGAAGGTGCGGCACCACCTGAAGGAAGAGGAGCGCAAGTTCTTCAAGGTGGCCGGCCGCATCCTCGACGTCGACAAGAAGGACATGCTGGGCCGGCGCTACCAGAAGGATCTGGTGCGCATGCGAAAAAAGTATGCCGCCGACTACCAGCGGGTGGATGTCAGCAGCGCAGGCGAGGTGGTGGCCGCGCCGCGCTGAGCCGTGGGACCTGTCAGGGCACCAGCGAGAGGAACAGGAAGGCCGCGAACAGCACCAGGTGCACGGCGCCCTGCATCAGGTTGGTCCGCCCGGTCCCCAGCGTGATGGCGCCCACGATGAAGGTCAGCAGCAGCAGCACGAGGTCCTTGGCCGCCAGGCCCAGCACCAGCGGCAGGTCGAGCAGCACCGCGGCCACCACGACCACCGGGATGGTCAGTCCGATGCTGGCGAGCGCCGAGCCCAGCGCCAGGTTCATGCTGGTCTGCAGGCGATCGGCGCGGGCGGCGCGCACGGCGGCCCAGGTCTCGGGCAGCAGCACCAGCAGCGCGATCGCGATACCGATCACGGCCTTCGGTGCGCCCGCGGCCGCGACCGCCGCCTCGATGGTCGGCGACAGCTGCTTGGCCAGCCCCACCACCGACACCAGGCCGATCAGCAGCAGGCCGAAACTGGCCCAGGCCTGGCCGTTCGACGGCGGCTTGGCGTGGATGTCCTCGTCGTCGGCATTCGTCGGCGGCAGGAAGTAGTCGCGGTGGCGCACCGTCTGCACGAACACGAACACCGCCCACAGCACCAGCGAGGAGACCGCGACGAAGGTGAGCTGCGAGATCGTGTAGGTGCCGCCGTCCGAGCTTGTGGTGAAGGACGGCAGCACCAGCGAGAGGCCCGCCATGGCCACCAGCGCCGCCAGCGCGGAGTTCGCGCCGTCGAGCTGGAAGGACTGCTCGTGGTGGTGCAGGCCGCCGACCAGCAGACAGATGCCGACCACGCCGGTGCAGATGATCATCACCGCCGAGAAGATGGTGTCGCGCGGCAGCTCGGCCTTGCCCTCGCCGCCGGCCAGCATCATGGAGACGATGAGCGCCACCTCGATCACCGTGATCGCGATCGCCAGCACCAGCGTGCCGAACGGCTCGCCCACGCGGTGCGCCACGACCTCGGCATGGTGGACTGCCGCGATCACCGCGCCGATCAGGGCGACGGCGCAGGCCGAGGCGATGGCGGCGTTCATCGGCAGGGCCAGCGAGGCTCCCAGCAGGGCAGCGGCGGCGAGCGGCAGGAGCAGGGCCCAACGGGGCATATGGCGGTCCTTTCAGGGGCGCGAGCGGTGGAACGGCGCGGCGCGACACGATCGATCACGCCGCCGGAGGCAAGCGCGAAGGATAGTCGGACACAGGGCGCGCGGTGCGCCGGGGTGCGGGTCAGGCCGGGGCGTCGCCCGCCAGCACCGCCTGGTTGCGGCCGTTCGCCTTGGCCTGGTAGAGCGCCCGGTCGGCCCGGCGGATGAGCGTCTCGTGCGTGTCGTGCTCGCCGGGCACCAGCACCGCCACGCCGATGCTGGCGGTGACCACGCCGAACGGCGACAGCTCGTGGCGGTGCGCCAGCGCCTCGAGGGCCTGGCAGATGCCGCGCGACATGGCGAGCGCGCTGGCCTCGTCGGCCGCCACCGCCACCAGGGCGAACTCCTCGCCGCCGTAGCGCGCCACCAGGTCGCCGGCGCGGCGCACGTTGGCGCCGAGCACCTGCGCGATGGTGCGCAGGCAGTCGTCGCCGGCCTGGTGGCCGTAGCGGTCGTTGTAATGCTTGAACAGATCCACATCCAGCAGCGCCAGCGCCAGCGGCTGGCCGGTGACGCGGGCGTGGCGCCATTCGCCGGCGATGAACTCGTCGAAGCGCCGCCGGTTGGCGATGCCGGTCAGGCCATCGGTGGTGCTCAGCGTGCCCAGCTGGCTGTTGGACTCCTCCAGCTTCAGGGTGCGCTCGCGCACCTTGTCCTCCAGGCTGCGCGTCAGCGCACGCTGCTCGCTCAGCAGCGTGGCGAAGCCCATGCCGACGATGCTGAGCGTCAGGATGAACTCCTGGGTGCGCAGGATCAGTTCGTGCGGCGAGGCCTCGCCGAAGGGCTTGTGGCCGGTGGTCTGGGCCCAGGCGGCCGCCAGCGCGATGAGCGCGACCGCCGGCGCGGTCCAGCGCGTGCCGAAGCGGACTGCGATGTACAGCATCGGCGGCAGCAGCAGGTTCGGCGTCAGCGGCACGCCGCTCCAGCGCTCCGACTGCCCCGACAGGATCAGCCCTGCCAGCGCGCCGGTGAACAGCAGCACCGGTCCGTCCTGCCAGCGCAGCCGGATCGGCTCCGGCGCGGGCTGCGCCAGCGCCAGCAGCATCGGCGTGAAGATCAGCAGCCCCAGGCCGTCACCGAACCACCACAGCAGCACCAGCGTGGGATAGGGCGTCTTCACGCCGTCCATCGCCTGCAGCACCAGACTCGCCAGCAGCGCGGCGACGAGCGCGCAGAGCAGCGGGCCGATGACGACGAACTTGCCCAGGTCCTGGATCCGGTCCAACGCCGGCGACGTGCCTGCGCGGCGCAGCAGCAGGTAGGCCAGCGTCACTTCCGTGAGGTTGACGAGGCTCAGCAGCACCGCCTGCAGCGGCGGGAACACCGGCAGGTTGGCGAGCACGTCGGAACTGAACGTCAGCAGGGCTAGCCAGCCGCCGCGCCGGCCGCGGAAGTGGAGCAGCGCTGCCAGCAGCACGGCGTTGGGCAGCCAGATCACCACCTCGTTCTCGGGCGACACGGCGCACAGGAAGGTCAGCTTGACGCTGGCGAAATGCAGCAAGGGCAGCAGCAGGTAGACCCACCATGCCGGCGGTCGGTCGGCCTGCGTGTTCGTTTGCGGGGAGAGCATCGTCGGGGTCATCGAGCCGCTGCGTTCGGGAACAGGGATATCGGCCATTCGGGGTGAGCATCGCAGGCCTCGCGGCCCGACACGGCGGCCCGGTCGGGCCGGTCGTGAAGGATGCCCGATGTGGAGCGTCGATCAATGCGGCACCGGCACGGTTCGCAGCGTCGGCTGGCGCGCCAGCACGGCGTCGCGCGGGCCGGCATCGACCACGCGGCCAGCCGCCATCAGCACGACGGTGTCGAAGCGATCGAGCAGGCTCAGGCGGTGGATCGACGCCACCAGGCAGGCCGCCGGGAAGGCCTGCGCAATGCGTTCGAGCACGCGCGCCTCGGTCGCGGCGTCGAGGGCGCTGGTGGGCTCGTCCAGCAGCAGCAGCGAACTGCCGCGCGCGGCGAGCACACCGCGCGCCAGGCAGAGGCGTTGCCGCTGGCCGCCCGACAGGTTGAAGCCGCGCTCGGACAGGGCCGTGTCCAGACCGCCGCCGAGGGCGGCCAGGACCTCGTCGAAGCCGCTCACGTGCAGTGCGGCGTGCAGATCGGCGTCGGCGCAGGCCCGGCCGAAGTCCAGGTTCTCGCGCACGCTCGCCTCGAACACCTCGGTCTCCTGCGGGACCAGCGTGGCCAGTCGGCGCAGCCGCGGCCAGTCGGCCGCCCGGCCGTCGAGCGCGAGCCGGCCGCCGCTCGGCGTGTAGAGCCCGGCCAGCACGCGCAGCAGCGTGCTCTTGCCGCCGCCGCTGGGACCGACCAGCGCGACGCGCTGGCCGCGCCGCAGCGCCAGGCCCACCTCGCGCAGGCCCTGGACCGCGCGCCCGCCGCCGTCGGCGGCGGCGTCGCGTGCCGCGTAGTCCCAGGCCAGCCCGTCCACGCCCAGCACCTGCCAGTCGGCGTCGGCGTCGATGCGCTCATCGGCCGGGTCGGCGGCGCGCGACGGCGCGGCCTCGATCGGTGCAGCACTGCCGTGGTCGGCGTGCATGCGCGCGAAGGACTGGAAGTGGGCCGCCATCGAGCTCACCACGCCCGCCGCCTGCTGGGCGTACTGGTAGACCATGAACACCGCTCCCAGCATCACCGCCTGCGCCCCCGGCGTGCGCGTCTTCAGCACGTAGACGGCGACCAGCGCCCAGGTGAGCGCCAGCCCCATCACGTCGACCGCACACCACTTGCCCTCGTTGAGCAGCACGCTGCGCCGCAACGGCGCCGACACCGCGCCGAGACGCCGCGCCAGCAGCGTGCGCGACGCAGCGGACAGCCGCAGCCCGATGACGGTCGACGCATGGGCCAGGAAGTCGAGCAGCGCTGCGACGTAGCGCCGGTCGGCGTCGTTCTCGGCGCGCGCCAGCTGCATCAGCGCGCGGTCGAAGCGCAGGATCACCAGGCCGATCAGCACGTAGCCCGCCAGCGCCAGCGCGCCGCTGCTGCGCGACAGCAGCGTCAGCGCCACCAGCGGCCCCACCAGGTTCACGGCGCTGGCGAGGTAGACGAACTGCGTCTGCGCGAAGTCCGACAGCGCGCGGCTCGCCTGGTGCACGCGGTGCTGCAGCTCGCCCGAGTGGTGGCCGTCATGCCAGGCCAGCGGGGCCGCGGCGATGCGTGCGTAGAGCGCATCGGCCAGCGTCTCGCGCACGCGCAGGCCGACGTTGCGTTCGAGGATGCGGCCGGGGCCGTGGGCCGCCCACGACAGCAGGTAGAGGGCGGCGAGCGCCGCGATCCAGCGGCCGGCGGCGCGCAGGTCGCCGCCCTGCAGCGCATTGATCGCCAGTCCGGCCAGCCAGGGCAAGGCCAGCCGCAGCAGCTGCGAGGTGGTGAGCAGCAGGGCCGCGCCGAGCAGCTGCCCGCGCGCGCCCTCGGCATGGCGCCAGAGGGCCCGGTACAGCGTCACCGGCGCGCGGCCTGCGGGTGCGGCGGCGGTCATCGCCTCGTCTCGTCGCTCGCGATCGGGCCTACTTCTTCGGTGTCGGCAGTTCGTTCAGGGCGTCCCACTGGGACAGCGACAGGTCGAGCTCGGCCACGTCGGGCTTGCGCGGCTCCACGTTGCGCCGGCGCTCGCGGCCGCCGGGCGGTTCGGGCGACTCGGTGCGCCGCCGGTCGCGGCCGGTCCGGCGTTCGGTCGGGTGGGCGGCCTGCGGTGTTCGGGGCGGGTTCTCGCTGGGCATGGGGGTCTCGCGAGCTCAGGGAAGCGGGTGCGTGAGACAGCCGACCATACCCGATCCTCGGCGGTCCGCGCACCGCGATCGCCCTGCGGGAAATGCAGAAATCGATGCCCCGGCATTGCGGCAGATGCGGAACCCGAGCGGCCGCACGCGCCCCCGTCGCCACCGGCACTGGTGAAAAAGACGTTCGCAATCAAGGGCTTGGCGCGCCGCTCCGGCTTGGCCCTGCGATTGCTAATGCGCCTTCACGCACCGCCCGAAGTGCGGCCGTGGCGAGCCCCCCGACGGCAAGGTCCATCGACAACGGAGACACGACATTCCATGGAAACCCAGATCCCCTACCTGACCAACGCCTGGTACGTGGCGGCACTGTCCACCGAGGTGGGAGCGCAGGCGCTGTTCCACCGCAAGATCCTGGACACCTCGATCCTGATCTACCGCAAGCAGGACGGCACGGCGGTGGCGCTGCACGACCGCTGCCCGCACCGCTTCGCGCCGCTGCACCTGGGCAAGCGGATCGGCGACGAGGTGGCGTGCCTGTACCACGCGCTGCAGTTCGACTGCACGGGGCAGTGCACGAAGAACCCGCACGGCAACGGGCAGATCCCGAAGGCGGCGAAGGTGCGCAGCTTCCCGCTGGAGGAGCGCTACGGATTCCTGTGGATCTGGATGGGCGAGGACGCGCCGGACCTGGCACGGCTGCCGGACTTCGGCGAGCTCGACAAGGGCCCCGACACCGGCGTCGCCTTCACCTACATGCACATGAAGGCGAACTACGAGCTGATCATCGACAACGTGATGGACCTGAGCCACATCGACCATGTGCACGGCGAGATCATCACCACGCGCGGGCAGCTGTCGCCGCTGGTGCCGCAGATGCGGGAGGGCGAGCAGGCCATCTCCGCCCGCTGGGAATGGCAGCAGACGCCGGCGATGCTGATCTTCGCCAACTTCCTGCCCGAGCCCGCGGCCGGCGCGCGCCACTTCTTCGACATCACCTGGACGCCGCCCGCGAACATCCAGCTCTCGGTCGGCGCGACGCAGGACGGCGGCGCGCTCGACCTGGCCGGCTGCATCGGCCAGTACGACCTGCACACCTGCACGCCGGAGACCGCGAACACCACCCACTACTGGTTCGCGACACGGCGCAACCACGTCGTCGAGGACGCCGACTACAACGCCATGAAGATCCAGGCCATGCATGCGGCCTTCGAGAACGAGGACGGGCCGATCATCGAGGCCGTGCACGACGAGATGGGCACCACCGACTTCTTCAGCCTGAACCCGGTGCTGATGACCAACGACGTGGCACCGGTCAAGGTGCGGCGGCGCCTGCGGCAGCTGATCCAGGACGACAGGCGCGGCGCCTGAGGGCGGGCGTCGCCGCGCGCCTCAGGACTCGCGCTTCTTGAGGCGGTATTCGACCTGGCCGCGCCGCAGGCGCAGCAGGCGCGCGGCCGCGGAGATGTTGCCGTCGCTGCGCTCCATCGCGCGCTCGAACAGCAGCGACTCGATCTGCTCGAAGGACGGCAGGCGGGCCAGCAGGTCGTCGGCCAGTCGCTTGCACTGGTCGCTGGCCTCGCCGGCGCGCGGGACCAGCTCGCCGTGCGCGCCCACGCTCAGCGAACGCAGCTTGAGCTGCTCGCCGCCGGAGAACAGGTGCTGCACGTCGATCTTGCCGTCGTCGTCGGCCAGGATCACCGCGCGCTCGACCATGTTCTCGAGCTCGCGCACGTTGCCGGGCCAGTGGTAGTCCCACAGCGCGTCGTAGGCGCGCGTGGTCAGGCCGGCGACGCGCTTGCCGCAGCGCCGGTTGCAACGTTCCAGGAACAGTGCGACGAGCAGCGGGATGTCCTCCAGGCGCTCGCGCAGCGGCGGAATGACGATCGGGAACACGTTGAGCCGGTAGAACAGGTCCTCGCGGAATCGGCCGGCCTCGACCTCGTCGCGCAGGTCGCGGTTGGACGCCGCGACCAGTCGCACGTCGACCTTGCGCACGCGCACGTCGCCCACGCGCTCGATCTCGCGCTCCTGCAGCACGCGCAGCAGCTTGCCCTGCGCCGGCAGCGGCAGGCTGCTGATCTCGTCGAGGAACAGCGTGCCGCCGTGGGCCCGCTCGAAGCGTCCGGGCCGCGAATGGTCGGCTCCGGTGAAGGCACCTTTCTCGACACCGAACAGCTCGGATTCCACCAGATCGGGCGGAATCGCCGCGCAGTTGATCGACACCATCGGCTGCTCGTGCCGGCGGCTGACCGAATGCAGCGCCCGTGCGAAACGCTCCTTGCCGACGCCGCTCTCGCCGCGGAACAGCACGGTGGAGTCGGTCACACCGACACGGCGGACCAGGTTGGCCACCGCGTTGAAGCCGGCCGAGGTGCCGACGAAGTCGTCGAACTCGCCCGGGACGCAGACCTTGGCCGGCGCACTGCGGGTCGGCCGGGCCTTCGGTGGCGTGCGCACGAAGGACTCGATCTTCAGGAAGTTGGTCTCGTGCTCGCTCAGGTCGTCCCAGGCGGCGAGCGGGCGACCGACCACGCGGCAGCGCTCGTGGCCCATCGCCACGCACTCGATCTCGCGCCACAGCACCGGTTGCCCGAGGATGGCGGTGCAGCAGCCGCTCGCATAGCCCACCATCATCCAGCAGGCCGGTTCGCCGAACACGCCGCAGTGCTTGAGGTGGGCTTCGGCCTCCCAGGAGGAGGTCCAGTAGTAGTCGCCCCAGAACTCGCCGCCTTCGAGGTCGAACTGCATAGCGTCGATCGGCTGGTTGCGCACGAAGCCTTCGATCTCGCGCAGGCGCGGGCCGAGCTCGAGCATGCGGTCACGGTCCGTGCCGCACAGGGCGCGCAGGCGCTGGCCGTCCTCGAAGCCCTGCTGGTAGCCGAGCCGCGTGAACAGCTCGCGCGCCTTGCCGGTGCCCAGCTGTTCGATGAGCTCGCGCCGCAGCTCGGCGAACGACGACGCGTGCATCAGCAGCATGCGCTGCTCGAACAGCACGATGTGGCCGGCGTCGGGCGAGAAACGCAGGTGCTCGGTGAGCGTGCGGTCGTCCGGTCCGTCGGCGCGGACCGTCGCCGATGGCGCCGCGTGGGTGGTGGGGGGCATGCTGTCTCCTCGGTCCGGTCGGGGCCGGCCTGTTCGTCAAAAGCGGCAATCCGCATTTTCTCGTTGTCGCAAATGATGAATCTGCGACCCCGGTCCGGAACCTCGGGTTTCCACGAGTCCGTCAAAAAACCGCAAGCGAATCAAGGACTTGAGAGCCCGTGCTGGCATGGCACCGCGCTTGCAATTCTTCGTGTCCTGAACCGGCCGCAAGTGTCGGGCCGAGCATGGAGACCCGCAGTGACGAACGATGGATGGTTGGAGGTGACGGTGGCCGGGCGCGAGACGGCGGCCGAGGGCGTGGCGAGCTTCGAGCTGCGGCGCGCCGACGGGGGGCCGCTGCCGGGCTTCGACGCCGGGGCGCACATCGACGTGGAACTGCCGAACGGCATGGTGCGGCAGTACTCGCTGTGCAACGACCCGGCCGAGCGCGGTCACTACCGGATCGGCGTGCTGCTGGAGGCGGCGGGGCGCGGCGGATCGCGCAGCGCCCACGCGCAGTTGCTGCCTGGCAGCCGGCTGCGCATCAGTGCGCCGCGCAACCATTTCGCGCTGGTCCCGGCGCGCCACACGCTGCTGCTCGCGGGCGGCATCGGTGTCACGCCGATCCTGAGCATGGCCGAGCAGCTGGCGCGTGCCGATGCGTCGTTCGAGCTGCACTACTGCAGCCGCTCCCCGGCGCGCACCGCCTTCGTGCCGCGGCTGCGGGCCGCGGCGTTTGCCGCGCAGGTGCACTTCCACTTCGACGACGGCGACGCCGCGCAGCGCTTCGATGCGCGCGCGGTGCTCGCGCAGGCGGGGGACACGACGCACCTCTACGTGTGCGGACCGAAGGGCTTCATGGACCACGTGATCCTGACCGCCCGCGCGCTGGGCTGGTCGGAGGGCAACATCCATTACGAGTACTTCGCGGGCGCCGCGGTCGACAGCTCGGCGGACCGCGGCTTCGAGGTGCAGATCGCCGGCAGCGGGCAGGTGGTGCCGGTCGCGCCCGGCCAGAGCGTGGTGCAGGCGCTCGCCGCCCATGGCATCGATGTGCCGGTGTCGTGCGAGCAGGGCGTCTGCGGCACCTGCGTGATGCGCGTCGTGCAGGGCGAGCCCGAGCACCGCGACATGTACTTCAGCGCGGCGGAGCACGCCGCCAACCACTGCTTCACGCCGTGCTGCTCGCGCTCGAAGTCGGCGCGACTGGTGATCGATTTCTAGTGTTCCGGCACCCCCCTCAGGAGACAGAAAGATGGAGCAGAAGATCGAATTGAAGCAGTCCTACCTGACCAACGCCTGGTACGTGGCGGCGCTGTCCACCGAGGTGGGAGCGCAGGCGCTGTTCCACCGCAAGATCCTGGACACCTCGATCCTGATCTACCGCAAGCAGGACGGCACGGCGGTGGCGCTGCACGACCGCTGCCCGCACCGCTTCGCGCCGCTGCACCTGGGCAAGCGGATCGGCGACGAGGTGGCGTGCCTGTACCACGCGCTGCAGTTCGACTGCACGGGGCAGTGCACGAAGAACCCGCACGGCAACGGGCAGATCCCGAAGGCGGCGAAGGTGCGCAGCTTCCCGCTGGAGGAGCGCTACGGATTCCTGTGGATCTGGATGGGCGAGGACGCGCCGGACCTGGCACGGCTGCCGGACTTCGGCGAGCTCGACAAGGGCCCCGACACCGGCGTCGCCTTCACCTACATGCACATGAAGGCGAACTACGAGCTGATCATCGACAACGTGATGGACCTGAGCCACGTCGACCACGTGCACGGCGAGATCATCACCACGCGCGGGCAGCTGTCGCCGCAGATTCCGAAGCTGCGCGAGGGCACCGAGTCGGTCGCGGCGCGCTGGGAATGGCAGCAGACGCCGCCGCTGCTGATCCTGGCGGACTTCCTGCCCGAACCGAAGACGCAGGCCCGGCACTTCATCGAGGTGAGCTGGAGCCCGCCGGCCAACATCCAGCTCTCGGTCGGTGCGACGCAGAACGACGGCGCGCTCGACCTGGTCAACTGCATCGGCCAGTACGACCTGCACACCTGCACGCCGGAGACTGCGAACACCACGCACTACTTCTTCGCCACACGGCGCAACCACGTCGTCGACGACGCGGGCTACAACGCGGCCAAGATCCAGGCCATGCACACCGCCTTCGAGACCGAGGACGGCCCGATCATCCAGGCCATCCACAACGAGATGGACACCACCGACTTCTTCGGCCTGAATCCGGTGCTGATGACGAACGACGTCGCGCCGGTGAAGGTGCGACGCCTGCTGCAGCGGCTGATCGAGCAGGAGGCCGGCGCGCGCTGACGCCGGCCGCGGCCGTGGCTCAGTGCGTGCCCTGCCGCAGCCGCCAGCTGCCGGGCGGCAGGCCGAAGTGGCGCTTGAAGGCGCGGCTGAAGGCGGCCTCCGACTCGTAACCCACCCGGTCGGCAATGGTCTTCAGCGGCTGGTCGCCGGTCTTCAGCTGCTGGGCGGCGAGCTGCAGCCGCCAGTGCGCCAGGTACTGCATCGGCGGCTGGTCGAGGTAGTGACGGAAGCGCTCGGCCAGCACCGTGCGCGAGACGCCGACTGCGCGTGCCAGCCGCTCCACGCTCCAGTCCTGCAGCGGCGCATCGTGCAGCAGCTTCAGCGCCGAGCCGGTCACCGGGTCCCTGCACGCGGCGAACCAGCCGTTCTCGTCGTCCGACAGGCCCTGCATGTGCTTGCGCAGGATCTCCACGAACATCAGCTCGGTCAGCCGCGGCAGCATGCTGCGCGAGCCCGGCGTGGTCCGGCTGGCCTCGGCGGCGGTGTGGCGGATGGTGCTGCCCAGCCAGTGGTCGGCCGGCGTGGCGTCGGGGCTCACGTGCAGCAGGGTCGGCAGATGCCGCAGGATGGGGCGGAACAGCAGCTCGTCGCACTGCAGGAAGCCGCAGATGATGTGCGTGACGGCGCCGCCGCCGCCATGCTCCACCTGCGGCATGTCCTTCCAGGGCTGGCAGGGCAGCAGCTGGCCGACCTGCACCGGCGCGGTCTCCTCGAGGCCTTCGAGGCGGTGGCTGTCGCCGTAGGGCAGCAACACGGCATCGCCTTCGCGCAGCCACACCGGCTCGTGCCCAGGCAGCGCCAGCCGGCAACTGCCGGTCGCGATGACATGGAAGGGAATGATGTGCTCGGTGCGGAACGGCAGCACCCGCGCCAGCTGTGCCGACCCCGGCGTGAGCACCGCCCAGGGCTCGCGGAACGCGGCGCGGAACAGCACCATGCCGGCCAGATGCATGCTGCCGAGCAGGTCCGACAGCAGGTCGGACGCCTGCGGGGCCGGCGGCGTTTCGGGCAAGACGGGCGGCATTTCGGTCATGGCTTCCTCGGGGCGATCGACCTAAGCTGACGTCATCAAGGATGCAGCAAGGAGGCTGTCAATGGCAACGGAATCGAGAGATCTGGTGGTGGTGATCACGCATGGCATCGACCACGAGCTGTCCTCGGCAGGCATGGTCATCGCGCTCGGCGGCATGACGGCCGGCCTGAAGGTGTCGATCTTTCTCACCAGTTCGGGTGTCGACATCGTGCGGCGCGGTGCGTCGGACACGACCCACGTGAAGCCGCTCGAACCGCTGGCGGACATGCTGCGCGACTTCGTCGCGCGAGGCGGCACGCTGTGGGCCTGCACGCCGTGCGTGAAGAGCCGCGGCTATGCCCAGGAGCAGCTGATCGAAGGCGTGGTGATCGCCGGCTCCAGCGTGATGCACGAGCTGATCAAGCGCGGCGCGGCCACGCTGAGCTTCTGAGCCGATGTTGATGTGCGAGCAGCAGGAGGCCGCCGTGATGCTGATGTACCGGGAACTGAGCTGGTGGTACTGGGCCGTGACGGCGGCGCTGCTGATCGCGGGGCTGGCGGGGTGGGCCGGAGCCTTCCACGCCGCCACCGCGCTGAGTGCGCTGCAGGTCCTGCACTTCCGCTGGCGCGAGGGCCGCTTTGCGGCCTTTCCGGTGCAGGTGCGGCTGGCCTTCACGGGCCTGCTGCTGCTGGCCGCGTGGCCGCCGATGAAGGGGCTGTTCTGGGTGCCTGCCATCGGCACGACGGCCCAGGTGCTGTTCGGCTACTGCCTGCTGGCCCGCGGCCTGTCGCTGCTGCCCTGGAACCGGCGCGAGCCGTGGTCCTGGCGGCTGCTCCGGCGCACCCTCACGGCGGCGCCGGTGCGCGGCAGCATCCTGCAGGGGCTGCCGGCCGCTCGCTAGGGCTCAGGCCGGCGGCAGGATGCCGCGCGCCATGAAGCTGCGCAGCCAGTGGCAGAACATGTCTTCGCTGTCGCACACCTCGTGGAAGCCCGCCTGGCGCAGCTTGATCGCGCTGACGAAGGCGGGCGGCGGCGGTTCGGTCGCGCCGTGTGCGAAGCAGAAGTCCGCGTAGTGGTGCGATTCGCCGAGCAGCGCCGGCAGCGCCACCGGCCGCAGTCCGTGCTTCGCCACGATGCGGTCCCACACCGCGGCGTGCCCGGGCAGGAACTGCCCCAGCGCGCGGGGCCGGTCCGGGCCGGGCTCGACGCCCAGCGTCGCGGCCATCGCCGGCCACACGTTGCGCCACTCGAAGACATCGCCGTTGGTCACGTTGAAGTGCTGGCCGACCGCCTTCGGGCTGGAGGTGGCCCACACGAAGACATTGGCGAGCAGGCGCGCGTCGACCGCTTCCCACACATAGGACACGCCGCCCGGGAAGCCGAACGGCTCGCCGAGCTCGCGGCAGACGGCGGCGTAGGCACCGATCACCGGTGCGAGGTTCATCGCGACGCCGTAGGCCGCGCCGATGATGAGCTGCGGGCGCAGGATGGTGAAGTCGAAGTGCCGCGCCGCCGCCAGTTCCTTCAGGTAGTCCTCCTGCAGCCAGTAGAAGTTGGCGTGGGGATCGCGCGGCGCGCGCTCGCGCGCCGGGATCGGCATCGGGTGCAGGTGGATGCCGTAGGCCTTGGTGCCCTGCAGCAGGCTCACATGGCGCAGGCCGCTGCCCGCGCCGGTGAGCGGCGTCAGGCAGTTCTGCAGCATCGCCAGATTGGTCTCCATCTGGTCGCGTTCGCTCCAGCCCGCGATCAGACCGGGCTTCTCGAACAGCGCGGCGTAGACGACGTGGGTGATGCCGGTCAGTGCGCCGAGCGCGGCGCGGCTGGCCGCGGCATCGCGCAGGTCGACCGCGAGGTGGGTGTAGGGCCGCTCGTGCGTCAGCTCGGGCCGCCGCCGCGACAACGCCACCACCTCCCAGCCGCCGGCGAGGAAGGCGTCGACCGCGGCCGCACCGACCACGCCGCTGGCGCCGGCGATCAGAACCTTGTTGGGCATCTCATGTCTCCGCGTCTTGTCGTTCTCGAAGGGGCGCCGATCGCCCGAACTGGGCCCGCGTGGCGGTGCTGTTCAGGGGATCGATCCTGCGCGAATCGAACTACAGTGCAGTCACTTCGGCGACAAACCGACCGCACGATTGGGCGGACCCAGGAACCCGTCACCTGCGCCGAAAGAACCCGTCGCCTCGTGCTGCTCAGCGCGATGTGCGTTCGGTAGATGAGCCCGCGGCCCTGGTCCTCCAGTCTGCCTGCGGGCTTTTTCTTTGGCCGCGCCGCCGTGGGCGGCGCCGACCGGCTCAGGTCAGATCCGGGCCCACAGCGCCTCGGACACCTGCAGCGCGCGTTCACGCTCGGCGCCGCCGCCCAGCACCAGCCGGTGCGCACGTTCGAACAGCACGTTCTCGGCCAGCTCGCACAGCACCGGCATCATGCTGCGCGCCACCAGCCGCAGGTCGTCGGTCGCCAGCGCGCGCAGCGCGCCGCTCAGCTCGGCCGCGGCGGCGCGGTACTCCCCGGCGTGCATGCCCATCTGCTTGTTCTCGAGGACACGCATCAGGCACAGCGAGGTGCGCAGCGTCTCGTCCTGCAGGCCGGTGATCGTCAAGGCGGGAGGCAAGGCAGTTCCTTTCGGGAGCGTCACCATGAGCGGTGAGTCCGCTGACTTATCGGCTGGAGGGGCCGGGTCTTGAGGGCGATCACGGCCCGGCATCGGCTCACCGACGCTCCCGTCGATTGAACTCCGGCGCGCGAACGCCATCTGTCCGTGAACAACTCGTGCGGAAGGGCTCGACATGGGCGACAGCTGGCTGTGGATCCTGAGCGTCGCGCTCATCGTGGCGGGGCTGGCGGGGACGGTGCTGCCGGCGCTGCCCGGCACGTTGCTGGTGCTGGCCGGCATCCTGCTCGGCGCCTGGATCGACGACTTCGCGCGTGTCGGCTGGGGCAGCCTCGCCGCCGTCGGCGTGCTGGCGGTGGTGGCCTGGGCGGCGGACTTCGTGGCCGGGCTGCTGGGCGCGCGCCGCGCTGGCGCCAGCCGGGAAGCGATCCTCGGTGCGGCGCTCGGCACCGTGGCCGGCATCTTCATGGGCCTGGTCGGCGTGCTCTTCATGCCGCTGGTCGGCGCGGCCGTCGGCGAGTACGTGGCGCGTCGCGACGAGCAGCGCGCGGTGCGGGTGGGCTTCGCCACCTGGCTGGGCGTCATGGCGGGGCTGGTCGCCAAGATCGCGATCTCGTTCATGATGATCGGCATCTTCGTGGTGGCCTTGCTGGTCTGACGTCCGTCTGCGGCACCCTTTGGCGCAGAGCACTGCGCCTGGGGAGGGCGTTGTCAGGACCGTGTCATCCGATGCCCCGAAGGTCGCTGCATGCCGCGGTGCACGCCCGGCGCTCCGATCGGCGCAGACTGGACCTCATGGACAAGCACTTCCTCACCCCGCTCTTTTCGCCCGAATCCATCATCGTGCTGGCCGGGGCGCCCGACGACCCGACCGGCCAGACGCCCCAGGCCCGGGTGCTGCACCAGGCCCTGCGGGCACAGCCCTATGCCGGCGCGCTGCAGTTCCTGGACATCCATGCGACCGGCACGCTGGCCGAGCTGGCGCAGACCCGGGCCGACCTGGCCGTCATCGCGCTGCCGCCCCAGCAGGTGGCCTCCGCACTGGAGGTCGCAGGAAGGCTCGCCTGTCGCTCGGCGCTGGTGGTGTCCAGCGGCATCGGCGCCGAGGCCGCGGCGACCCTGAAGAAGATCGCACAGCGCGAGGGCATCCATCTGCTGGGACCCAACGGGCTGGGGTTCCAGCGTCCTGCGCTGCAGCTCAACGCCAGCGCGGCAGGGCCGCTGGCCAAGCCCGGTTCACTGGCGCTGGTGTCGCAGTCGGGGGCGCTCACCACCTCGGTGCTCGACTGGGCCAGCACCAACGCGGTGGGCTTCTCCAGCGTCGTGTCCCTGGGCCCGAACACCTCGGTGGACATCGCTCAGGTGCTGGACTACCTGGCCAACGACGCGCAGACGCACAGCATCGTTGTCTACGTCGAGGGCATCTCGAGCGCGCGCCATTTCATGAGCGCGCTGCGCTCGGCCGCCAAGGCCAAGCCGGTGGTGGTGCTGAAGGCCGGTCGCAAGCCGGCCGGCAACGAGGCCGCGCAGACCCACAGCGGCGCCATCGTCGGCAGCGACGACGTGTTCGACGCCGCGCTGCGCCGTGCCGGCGCGGTGCGGGTGCGCTCCTTCGTCGAGCTGTTCTCGGCCGCGAAATGCCTGGCCTCGCGCTACCGCCCGGTGGGTCGGCGCCTCGCGATCGTGACCAACGGCGGCGGGCCCGGCGTGCTGGCGGCGGACTGGGTCAACGAGCTGTACCTGCACCTGGGCCGGCTGTCGGCCGAGTCGGCCGCTGCACTGGCGCCGCAGCTGCCGCCGCTGGCCTCGCTGTCGGACCTGATCGATCTGTCGGAAGACGCCGGCCCCGAGCACTACCGCGCCGCCATCGATGCTGCCGGCAACGACACGCAGATCGACGGCGTGCTGACCGTCTACTCGCCCAAGGTCGGCGTCGATGCGGCGGACATCGCGGGCGCGCTGGTGGAGGTCAAGCACACGATGGGCAAGCCGTTGCTGTCATGCTGGATGGGCGATGCGTCGGTCGGCGCGGCGCGCGAGCTTCTGAACGAGGCAGGCATCCCCGGCTTCCGCACGCCGGAGGCGGCGGTCGGGGCCTTCGGCAACATCGCCTCGTTCTACCAGAACCAGCTGCTGCTGCAGCAGACGCCTTCGCCGCTGTCCACGCTGGCCAAGCCCGACATCGAGGCGGCGCGGCTGGTGATCGAGAGCGTGCTGGCCGAGCGCCGCAAGGTGCTGACGGAGATGGAGTCGAAGACGCTGCTGTCGTCGTTCCACATCCCGGTCACCAACACCATCCTCGCGCGCAGCGCCAACGAGGCGATGATGATCGCCACCCAGCTGGGCTTCCCGGTCGCGCTGAAGATCGATTCGTCCGACATCAGCCACAAGTCCGACGTGGAGGGTGTGGCGCTCAACATCATGAACGGCGCGAGCGCGCGCGACACCTATACCGACATGGTGGAGCGGGTGGCGCGGCTGCAACCGGGCGCCCGGATCAACGGCGTGACGGTGCAGAAGATGGCGCGTGCCCGGCGCGGCCGTGAGATCTACATCGGCCTGGTGACCGACGACCCGTTCGGTCCGGTCATCGTGTTCGGCGCCGGCGGCACGATGATCGAGCTGATCAACGACCGCGCGATGGAGCTGCCGCCGCTGAACCGTTTCCTGGCGCGCCGGCTGATCGAGCGCTCGCGCGTCGCCGAGACCCTGGGCGAATGGCGCGGCGCCAGCGCGGTGAACCTCGACGCGCTGGAGCAGGTGCTGCTGCGCGTGTCGGAGATGGTGTGCGAGCTGCCGCAGCTGCGCGAGATGGACATCAACCCCATCATCGTCGACGAATCCGGCGCGGTGGCGGTGGATGCGCGCATCGTCATCGACAGCGCGCCGCAGGCGGCGGGTGGCCGCACCAACCCGTACTCGCACCTCTCCATCCTGCCTTATCCGACACGCTACGAGCAGGTCTGGCCGCTGCGCGGCGGCGGCGAGTACACGGTGCGCCCGATCCGGCCGAACGACGCGCGGATGCTGCAGGACCTGGTGCTGCACCTGTCGCCCGAGAGCCGCTACTTCCGCTTCGTGTCCTCGCTGACCGAGCTGTCGCCTTCGATGCTGGCGCGCTTCACGCTGATCGACTACGACCGCGAGATGGCGCTGGTGGCGGTGGTCAAGGAGCGCAACGCGGGGGCGGACGGCGAGATGGCCGAGACCGAGCGCATCGTCGGCGTGTCGCGCTACATCACCAACCCCGATCACTCGACCTGCGAGTTCTCGCTGGTGGTGGCCGACGACTTCAACGGCCGCGGCATCGGCTCGCGCCTGATGGAAAGCATCATGGACGTGGCGCGCGAGAAGGGCCTGAGCGAGATCGACGGGCTGGTGCTCGCCAACAACGCCGACATGCTCAAGCTCATGCGCTCGCTGGGCTTCGCGGTCAAGCGCTTCGCCGACGACCCGGACTTCATGCTGGTGACCCACACGCTGTAGATCGGCCCGGCTCCGCTACATCAGGCGGTGCGGCGCCGGAACTTCCGGTGACGCACCTGCGTCCACCTCACAATGGTGTGGCGCGTGCCGCACGGATCGCAGGAGGTGGGCAGCATGATGAACAACAGGCTGATCTACGGCGTGGCCGGGCTGGCGTTCGCGATCGCCGTCGGCACCTTGCTGTACTGGCGCCAGCGCACGCCGGAGCCACCCCAGGCCGTGCCGACGTCGCCGGTCGCCGAGGTGGCGCCGCCGCCTGCGGCGGCCTCGGTGCCGGCCGAGCCCGCCATCCGGCACCCGATCGATGCGCAGGGCAGCGATGCGGCGGCCGGCGCGTCGGCCCCGGCGACGCCGGAGCGCGCCGACGCCGCGATCCGCTCGGCGCTCGTCGAACTGCTCGGGCAGCCGGCGGTACTCAAGTTCCTGCAGGTCGACGGCTTCGCGCGCCGCGTCGTCGCGACCGTGGACAACCTGGCCCGGCCGCATGCGGCGCCGCGGCTGTGGCCCGTCAACCCGAGCGCGGGGCGCTTCACGGTCGAGCCCGGCGCGGGCGGCGGCAGCGTGATCGCTGCGGCCAACGGCGCGCGCTATGCGGCCTTCACGGCCTTCGTCGAGTCGGTGGACACCGCTCGCGCGGTCGCGCTGTACGTGCGGCTGTATTCGCTGTTCCAGCAGGCCTACCAGGAACTGGGCTATCCGCGCGGCTACTTCAACGACCGGCTGGTCGACGTCATCGACCACCTGCTGCAGACGCCGGAGCCGGCGGGCCCGCTGGCGGTCGTGCTGACCGAGGTGAAGGGGCCCGTCCAGCCCGCGCGCCCGTGGGTGCGCTACGAGTTCGCCGACCCGGCGTTGGAGGCGCGGTCGGCGGGGCAGAAGATGCTGCTGCGCCTGGCACCGCAGCAGCGGCAGAGCCTGAAGGCGAAGCTGGCGGAGATTCGCGCGCAGATCACGCAGGCGCCGGGGATGCGATGAGCTTGTGTGGCGTTTGAGGTTGCTGGGCTGAGCGGGAGCCGTGCCGGGCCGCTGTGTTGCGTTCATGTCCCCCGAGCCCGCCCTCCGGCCGGGCTCTCCTCCTCTACTTCACTCCACACAGCGGCCCGTCACGGCGCTTCGATACACCGCGGTGTGCCGGGGTTGTAAAGCCTTCGCGTGTCGCGGTGGTGCGTGCGACCAGGGCGTCGGGTGAATGGCGAAGTGAGGTAGAGGAGGAGGGGTCGGCCGGGAGGCCGACGCCGGGGGACACGAACGGAGCCGTTCACCCGATGGCCTGGTCAGCAGCGCGCGGGCCAGGCTCAGCGCATCGCCGCCGCCTCTTCACCGTTGGCGAGATGCCGGCGCATCAGTTGTTGAGCCTGCTCGGCATCGCCCGCGCGCAGCGCGGCCATCAGTTGGCGGTGTTCGTTCAACGACGCCTCCAGCCGGCCCTGCTTGAACAGCGAGTGGTGGCGGTTGAGCTTCATCACCTTGCGCAGGTCGGCGACCATCTGCACGCGCCAGCGGTTGTCGGCCAGTTCGAGCAGGCGAAGGTGGAAGCGCTCGTTGGCGGCGAAGAAGCGGTCGCGGTCACCGAGGTTGCGTTCGAGCTGTTCGTGCAGGGTCTCCAGTTCGGCCAGCTGCTCGGGCGTGAGCCGGCTGGCGGCGGCGGCGGCGGCATCGCTCTCCAGCAGCGCGAGCAGGTGGAACACCTCGGTCAGGTCGCGCGCCGACACCTCGGTGACGTAGGCGCCGCGGCGCAGCTTCATCGTCACCAGGCCCTCCGCGGCCAGCACCTTCAGCGCCTCGCGAAGGGGCGTGCGGCTGATGCCGTACTCGACCGCCAGCGCCTTCTCGTCGATCCAGCTGCCCGGCGCGAGCCGGTGCGACAGGATGCGCGCGCGCAGCGCCTCGGCCACCTGCTCGTACAGCGCGCGGTCGGGCAGCGCGCCGGCCGCGGAGTCGGCAGGCGTGCGGTCGAGGGCGGTGCTGGCGAGCGTGAGGGTGGGTTCGGACATGGGTCCCGGCGGCAGTCGTCTTGGTGCAGCGCACACAAGACGTGTTTGTAATTCAGTTTTGAATTATGATCGCGCCTCAGTTCGCCGTCCAGCCCGGATTTCCGGAGTCTGGCGTGCGCCACGTGGCCTCGTGTCATGCCGCGGCGCCTCGCACACCGTTCACCGCAGGAAAGATTCGCCATGTCCGATCGCCCCGTACTTTCGCCCGAGGCCCTGGCGGCCTGGCACAAGGCCGCCGCGAAGTCGGCCCCCGGCGGCGACGTGTCGGCGCTGAACTGGGTCACGCCCGAAGGCATCACTGTGAAGCCGCTGTACACCGCGGCCGATCTGCAGGGTCTGCCGCACACCGACACGCTGCCCGGGTTCGCGCCCTATCTGCGCGGTCCGCAGGCCACGATGTACGCGGTGCGGCCGTGGACCATCCGCCAGTACGCCGGCTTCTCCACCGCCGAGGAATCGAACGCCTTCTACCGCAAGGCGCTGGCCGCCGGCGGGCAGGGCGTGAGCGTGGCCTTCGACCTGGCCACCCACCGCGGCTACGACAGCGACCACCCGCGCGTGACCGGCGACGTCGGCAAGGCCGGCGTGGCGATCGACAGCGTGGAGGACATGAAGATCCTGTTCGACGGCATCCCGCTCGACAAGGTGTCGGTGTCGATGACCATGAACGGCGCGGTGCTGCCGGTGCTGGCCGGCTACATCGTCGCGGCCGAGGAGCAGGGCGTGCGCCAGGACCAGCTGAGCGGGACCATCCAGAACGACATCCTCAAGGAGTTCATGGTCCGCAACACCTACATCTTCCCGCCCGAGCCGAGCATGCGGGCCATCGGCGACATCATCGAGTACACGGCACAGAACATGCCGAAGTTCAACTCGATCTCGATCTCCGGCTACCACATGCAGGAGGCCGGTGCGAACCAGGCGCTGGAGCTGGCCTTCACGCTGGCCGACGGCAAGGAGTACGTGCGCACCGCGCTCGCCAAGGGCCTGAACGTCGACGAGTTCGCCGGCCGCCTGAGCTTCTTCTGGGCGATCGGCATGAACTTCTATCTCGAGATCGCCAAGATGCGCGCCGCGCGCATGCTGTGGTGGAAGATCATGCAGGAGTTCGAGCCCAAGAACCCGAAGAGCCTGATGCTGCGCACCCACTCGCAGACCTCGGGCTGGAGCCTGACCGAGCAGGACCCCTACAACAACGTGGTGCGCACCACCATCGAGGCGATGGCGGCGGTGTTCGGCGGCACGCAGTCGCTGCACACCAATGCGCTCGACGAGGCGATCGCGCTGCCCACCGAGTTCAGCTCGCGCATTGCGCGCAACACCCAGCTCATCATCCAGGAAGAGACGCACATCACCAACGTGGTCGACCCCTGGGCCGGCAGCTACATGATGGAGAAGCTCACCCAGGACATGGCCGATGCCGCCTGGGCCATCATCGAGGAGGTCGAGGCGATGGGGGGCATGACCAAGGCCGTGGACTCCGGCTGGGCCAAGCTCAAGATCGAGGCCAGCGCGGCCGAGAAGCAGGCCCGCATCGACTCCGGCAAGGACGTGATCGTCGGCGTCAACAAGTACAAGCTCGACAAGGAAGACGTGGTCGACTTCCTCGACATCGACAACGTGAAGGTGCGCGACAGCCAGATCGAGCGGCTCAAGGCGATCCGTGCGCGCCGCGACGCACCTGCGGTGCAGGCGGCGCTGGACGCGCTGACACAATGCGCCGAATCCGGCCAGGGCAACCTGCTCGACCTGAGCGTGAAGGCGATCCGCCTGCGCGCCACGGTCGGCGAGGTGTCCTCGGCGCTCGAGAAGGTCTGGGGGCGCCACCGCGCCGATACGCAGAAGGTGACCGGCGTGTACGCAGCTGCCTACGACTCGGCCGAAGGCTGGGAACAACTCAAGACCGAGATCGCGGCCTTCGCCGACGACCACGGCCGCCGGCCGCGCGTGATGATCGCCAAGCTCGGCCAGGACGGCCACGACCGGGGCGCCAAGGTGGTGGCCACCGCCTTCGCCGACCTCGGCTACGACGTCGACATGGGGCCGCTGTTCCAGACGCCCGACGAATGCGCGCGCCAGGCGATCGAGAACGACGTGCACGCGATCGGCGTGTCCACGCTGGCCGCCGGCCACAAGACGCTGGTGCCGGCCATCGTGGCCGAACTGAGGAAGCAGGGCGCCGACGACATCATCGTGTTCGTCGGTGGCGTGATCCCGCGTCAGGACTACGACTTCCTCTACGAGGCCGGCGTCAAGGGCATCTACGGTCCCGGTACGCCGATCCCGGCCTCGGCGAAGGACGTGCTCGAGCAGATCAAGAAGGCCATCGCCGCGCCCTGATCCGATGGCTGCCGCCTCCGACCAGACGCTGATCGACGGCGTGCTCGGCCCGGCCGGGCCGGTGCAGCGCCGCGCCATCGCCAAGACCATCACGCTGCTCGAGTCCACGCGCGAGGAGCATCGCGCACGCGCCGACGAGCTGATCAACACCCTGCTGCCGCACAGCGGACGCTCGCTGCGGCTGGGCATCTCGGGCGTGCCGGGGGTCGGCAAGTCCACCTTTATCGAGAGCCTGGGGCTGTTCCTGGTGGAGCGCGGGCACCGCGTCGCGGTGCTGGCTGTGGACCCGTCGTCCAGCGTCTCGGGCGGCTCCATCCTGGGCGACAAGACGCGCATGGAGCGGCTGTCGGTCGACGAGCGCGCCTACATCCGCCCCAGCCCGGCCTCGGGCACGCTGGGTGGCGTGGCCGAGAAGACGCGCGAGTCGATGCTGGTGGCCGAGGCGGCGGGCTACGACGTGGTGATCGTCGAGACCGTCGGCGTCGGCCAGAGCGAGATCGCGGTGGCCGGCATGACCGACATGTTCGTGCTGCTGCAGTTGCCCAACGCCGGCGACGACCTGCAGGCCATCAAGAAGGGCGTGATGGAGCTGGCCGATCTGGTGGTGATCAACAAGGCCGACCTCGACGAGGCCGCCGCCACGCGGGCGCGTGCGCAGATCACCTCGGCGCTGCGGCTGCTGGGGCAGCACGGCAACCCGATGACGGCCCACCACGATGCCCAGCTGTGGCATCCGCAGGTGCTGCAGCTCAGCGCGCTGAAGGGCGTGGGTCTGGCGGAGTTCTGGGTCGCCGTGGAGCGCTTTCGCGAACTGCAGACGCAGAGCGGCCGGCTCGCGTCGCGCCGCCACCAGCAGGACCAGGCCTGGATGTGGGAGCGCATCGAGGCCGGCCTGAAGGCGCGCTTTCGCGGCCACCCCGCCGTGCGCGAGGCGCTCTCCGCCACCAGCGCCGACGTGCGCGCCGGTCGGCTGGCGGCCTCGGTCGCGGCACGCCGCCTGCTCGACCTCGCCGACTGATTCACGCACCGACTTCTGCCCCGTTCCGTCCCACCCGACACATCCATCCAGGCCGAGAGGACCATCCCCATGCACGACATCATCGAAGAGCTCAAGCGGCGACGCGAGCGGGCCCGCCTGGGCGGCGGCGAGAAGCGCATCGAGGCGCAGCACGGCAAGGGCAAGCTCACCGCGCGCGAGCGGCTGGAGCTGTTGCTCGACGCCGGCACCTTCGAGGAATGGGACATGTTCGTCGAGCACCGCTGCGCCGACTTCGGCATGGCCGATAACAAGATCCCCGGCGACGGCGTGGTGACCGGCTACGGCATGATCAACGGCCGCCTGGTGTTCGTCTTCAGCCAGGACTTCACCGTGTTCGGCGGCGCGCTCAGCGAGGCCCACGCTGAGAAAATCTGCAAGGTGATGGACCAGGCGATGAAGGTCGGTGCGCCGGTCATCGGCTTGAACGACTCCGGCGGCGCGCGCATCCAGGAAGGCGTGGCCTCGCTGGGCGGCTATGCCGAGGTGTTCCAGCGCAACGTGATGGCCTCGGGCGTGGTGCCGCAGATCAGCCTGATCATGGGCCCGTCGGCTGGTGGCGCCGTCTACTCGCCGGCCATGACCGACTTCATCTTCATGGTGAAGGACAGCAGCTACATGTTCGTCACCGGGCCCGAAGTGGTGAAGACGGTGACGCACGAGGAAGTGACGGCCGAGGAGCTGGGTGGCGCGATCACGCACACCACCAAGAGCGGTGTCGCCGACATGGCGTTCGAGAACGACGTCGAGGCCATCCTGATGCTGCGACGCTTCTACAACTACCTGCCGCTGAACAACCGCGAGAAGGCGCCGGTGCGCCTGGGCGGCGACCCGGCCGAGCGGCTGGACTATTCGCTCGACACGCTGGTGCCTGACAACGCCAACAAGCCCTACGACATGAGGGAGCTGATCCTGAAGGTGGCCGACGACGGCGACTTCTTCGAACTCCAGCCCGAGTACGCGAAGAACATCCTGATCGGCTTCGCGCGCATGGAGGGGCAGACGGTCGGCATCGTCGCCAACCAGCCGCTGGTGCTGGCCGGCTGCCTGGACATCAAGAGCAGCATCAAGGCGGCGCGCTTCGTGCGCTTCTGCGACGCCTTCAACATCCCGGTGGTCACCTTCGTCGACGTGCCGGGCTTCATGCCGGGCACCAGCCAGGAGTACGGCGGCATCATCAAGCACGGCGCGAAGCTGCTCTACGCCTATGCCGAATGCACCGTGCCCAAGGTGACGGTGATCACCCGCAAGGCCTACGGCGGCGCCTACGACGTGATGGCCTCCAAGCACCTGCGCGGCGACGTGAACTTCGCCTGGCCCAACGCCGAGATCGCGGTGATGGGCGCGAAGGGCGCGGTGGAGATCATCTTCCGCGAGGACAAGGGCGACCCGGCCAAGCTGGCCGCGCGCGAGGCCGAGTACAAGCAGCGCTTCGCCAACCCCTTCGTGGCCGGTGCGCGCGGCTACATCGACGACGTGATCCAGCCGCACGAGACGCGCAAGCGCATCTGCCGTTCGCTGGTGATGCTGCGCGACAAGAAGCTCGAGAACCCGTGGCGCAAGCACGGCAACATTCCTCTTTGACGCGGCGAGGGAACGAGACATGTTCACCAAGATTCTTATTGCCAACCGCGGGGACAACGGCCGACAGGCCGTTGCGGCGCAGCCAGATTGCCTGGTGCGCGGAGCGCACGCAGGCGAGTTCACCGCGGGAGCCAGGCATGTTCACTAAGATCCTCATCGCCAACCGCGGGGAAATCGCCTGCCGCGTGATCAAGACCGCGAAGAAGCTCGGCATCGCGACGGTCGCGGTCTATTCCGAGGCCGACCGCGACGCGCGCCACGTGGAGCTCGCCGACGAGTCGGTGCTGCTCGGGCCGGCGCCGAGCCGCGAGTCCTATCTGGTGGCCGACAAGATCATCGCGGCGGCCAAGCAGACCGGCGCGCAGGCCATCCACCCCGGCTATGGCTTCCTGTCGGAGAACGAGGACTTCGCGCGCCGCGTCGAGGAGGAGGGCCTGGTCTTCATCGGGCCCAAGCACTACAGCATCGCGGCGATGGGCGACAAGATCGCCTCGAAGAAGCTCGCCAACGAGGCCAAGGTCAACACCATCCCGGGCTGGAACGACGCGATCGATTCCGCCGAGCGCGCCGTGGAGATCGCCCAGGGCATCGGCTACCCGGTGATGATCAAGGCCAGCGCCGGCGGCGGCGGCAAGGGCCTGCGCGTGGCGTTCAACGACAAGGAGGCCTTCGACGGCTTCAGTTCCTGCCGCAACGAGGCGAAGAACAGCTTCGGCGACGACCGCGTCTTCATCGAGAAGTTCGTCGAGCAGCCGCGCCACATCGAGATCCAGGTCCTCGGCGACTCGTTCGGCAACGTGGTCTACCTGCACGAGCGCGAGTGCTCGATCCAGCGCCGCCACCAGAAGGTGATCGAGGAGGCGCCGTCGCCGTTCATCAGCGACGTCACGCGCAAGGCGATGGGCGAGCAGGCCGTGGCGCTGGCCAAGGCCGTGAAGTACCAGAGCGCCGGCACGGTGGAGTTCGTGGTCGGCAAGGACCAGAGCTTCTACTTCCTCGAGATGAACACGCGGCTGCAGGTCGAGCATCCGGTCACCGAGTGCATCACCGGCGTGGACCTGGTCGAGCTGATGATCCGGGTGGCCGCCGGCGAGAAGCTGCCGTTCGCGCAGTCCGACATCCGGCGCACCGGCTGGGCGATGGAGTGCCGCATCAACGCTGAGGATCCGTACCGCAACTTCCTGCCGTCGACCGGCCGCCTGGTGCGCTACCAGCCGCCGGTGCAGACGATGGAAGCCGCGCTGCCGATGCCCTGGGACGGCGGCGTGCGCGTCGACACCGGCGTCTACGAGGGCGGCGAGATCCCGATGTACTACGACTCGATGATCGCCAAGCTCATCGTGCACGGGACGGACCGGCTCGACGCGATCGCCAAGATGCGCGAGGCGCTCAACGCCTTCGTGATCCGCGGCATCAGCAGCAACATCCCGTTCCAGGCGGCGCTGCTGGCGCACCCCGATTTCGTCTCGGGCGACTTCAACACCGGCTTCATCGCCGAGCACTTCCCCAAGGGCTTCAAGGCCTCGGACGTGGTGCACGAGGACCCGGACTTCGTCGTCGCGCTGGCCGCAGCGGTGAACCGCAAGTTCCTGGCGCGCTCGGCGGCCATCACCGGGCAGCTGCCCGGGCACGGCCTGCGCATCGGCGACGACTACGTGGTCGTGCTGCGCGGCGAGCAGGGGGCCTCCACCCACCGGCCGGTGCAGGTGCACGTCAACGGGTCGGTGGTGGTCACGCTGGGCGACAAGCGCTACGAATTCCAGAGCGACTGGCGCTACGGCGAGGTGCGCATCGGCGGCTCCTGCAACGGCCGTCCCTTCACGGCGCAGGTCGAGCGGCGCGGCCTGGACCTGCGCGTCAACCACAACGGCCTGTGCATCGACGCGCTGGTGCTGTCGCCGAGTGCGGCCGAGTTGCAGAAGCTGATGCCGTACAAGGCGCCGCCCGATACCAGCAAGTTCCTGCTCGCGCCGATGCCCGGGCTGCTGGCCGACGTGGTGGTGAAGCCGGGGCAGGCCGTGGTGGCCGGCGAGAAGCTGGCCGTGGTGGAGGCGATGAAGATGGAGAACATCCTGATCGCCGCTCAGGACGGCACGGTGGCCGAGGTGCTGGCCGGCAAGGGCGAGAGCCTGTCGGTCGACCAGCCGATCATCCGCTTTGCATGAGGAGGCGACCGCGATGAGCAGCAAACCCTTCCGCATCCTCGGCCTGCAGCAGATCGCCATCGGCGGGCCGGACAAGCAGCGCCTGCGTGCGCTGTGGGTCGACATGCTGGGGCTGTCGGTCACCGGGCACTTCGTCTCCGAGCGCGAGAACGTCGATGAGGACATCTGCGCGATGGGCCGGGGCGCCCATGCGGTGGAGGTCGACCTGATGCAGCCGGTCGATCCCGACAAGAAGCCGGCCGTGCACACCACGCCGCTGAACCACGTGGGCCTGTGGGTCGACGACCTGCCGAAGGCGGTGCAGTGGATGAGCGAGAACGGGGTGCGCTTCGCGCCCGGCGGCATCCGCAAGGGCGCGGCCGGTCACGACATCTGTTTCATCCACCCCAAGGGCAACGACGAGTTCCCGGTCGGTGGCGAGGGCGTGCTGATCGAGCTGGTGCAGGCGCCGCCGGACGTGGTGGCCGCGCTGAGCTGAGGTTTTGGCTCCGGTATCCGTGATGACCCGGGGGCCGGCGGTGCAACTTGTTAGACTCATGTCACTTGGAGGGTGTTGTCGGAGCCGTGCCACCGGCCGCATCCCCGAGCGGGCAGTACAGGTCGGGGAGGCAGGCGAGCGGAGGACGCGCCGACCCCTGACCGCTGCGGCGGCCGTCCTGGTGCAGCGCGTGGCGCGCCGGGTGGCGAGGCGGACGTCGGCACGGCAGCAACTAGACAACAAGAGCTTGCAGTGATCTCAGGCAACTACCCCGACAGTGTCGAGCGGAGCAGCGAACTTCTGAGGCTCGCGCTCCCGCAGATGGCCAAGCATTCGGTCGCCCTGCACCCCATCAACTACGCGGTCTGGTACGAGTATGTGTCGGGCCGCAGCAGCGACCTGAAGGCCGAGATCGAGCGGCTCACCGCCGACGGGCGGGCCCTGACCGAGGCCGACGTGGCCCGGCTGTTCAAGGCCTATGTCGCGCCGGTCGGGCTCGAGACCTCCGAGCGGGTGGCCGAGAACGCCCGCCGCATCCTGCGCAGCATGGAGCAGGATGCGCTGGAGGCGACCGACCGCACCTCGGCCTTCGACCAGTCGCTGTCGCAGTGGCAGGCCGAGCTCGATCGCGAGGCGAACGGTGGCGCGGTGCTGCAGGGCGTGGTGGACAGCACGCGCGAGATGTCGGAAGCGATGCGCCAGCTGCAGAGCCGGCTGGACGTGAACCAGCGCGAGATCGCGCAGCTACGGGCCGAGGTGGCTGCCGCCCGCAGCGAGGCACAGACCGACAGCCTGACCGGCCTGCACAACCGCCGCTCCTTCGAGCAGCACATCGCCAAGTTCCTGGCCGACCGCGAGGCGGCGATGTCGCTGGTGCTGGTCGACATCGACCACTTCAAGCTGGTCAACGACACCCACGGCCATCTGTTCGGTGACCAGGTGCTGATGGCGGTGGCGCGGGTGCTGAAGGAGAGCGTGCGCAACGACGACCTGGCCGCCCGCATCGGCGGCGAGGAGTTCGCACTGCTGCTGCCGTCGACGCCGCTCAAGGGCGCGGTCGAGCTGGCCGAGCGCATCCGCACCTCGATCGCCAACAGCCGCATCCGCCGCCGCAACAGCGAGCAGCAGGTCGGGCAGATCACGGTGTCGCTCGGCGTCGCCGACCTGTGGCCCAGCGACAACGGCGAGAGCTGGTTCTCGCGTGCCGACGAGGCGCTCTACGCCTCCAAGCGCGAGGGTCGCAATCGCGTCACGGCGCCGTCGCTGCTGTCACGGCATGCCGTGACCGGCGGCGTCAACCGGTCCTAGAGAAAGCGCTCCAGCAGCTTCTTCGAGCGCCGGTCCAGCGCCAGGCGGTCGCGCACCAGGAACTGGATGCCGTGGCTGTCGACGATCAGCAGCGCGCCGTTGCCGAGCCGGCGGATGTCCTCCTCGCCCTTGAGCACGAAGCTCGTGCTGCCGCGGTCGGTCTCGACCGTCCAGCTGCTGGGCGTCGAGAAGGTCGACACGGCGCTGATCTGCAGGATGGTCGGCATGAACTCGCGGCTGGCGAGCTCCGCCTCCAGCAGGGCGCGCGGGGACGGTGGCAGGGCGCTCAGGCGCTCGATCCAGTGCAGTTCGCGCCCGTCGGCGCCGACGATCGACACGCCTTCGTCGGGCGCGGCGATCGGGAAGGCGCGCACCGGCAGCACGCCGTCGTGCACCGCACCGTCCGCGGCCGTGAGGACCAGGCGACCGAAGGCGTTGCGTTCGAGCCGGAGGTCGCGGTTCTCGTCCATCGCGGGCGCTCCGTTCATGCGAGTTCGGTCGGGTGGGCCGACGGCGACAGTGTCGACGGCGAAGGCTGGTCCAGCGCCGCCTCGCCGTCGTCGCCTTCGACGCGGCGCAGCTGCGCCTCGTAGAGCCGCCAGTAGGCACCGCGCTGCGCCATCAGCGCGTCGTGCGGACCCACCTCGACGATGCGGCCGCGGTCCATCACCACCAGCCGGTCGGCCTTGCGCAGCGTGGAAAGGCGGTGCGCGATGGCAATGGTGGTGCGGCCCTGCACCAGGTTGTCGAGCGCCTTCTGGATTTCCTTCTCGGTCTCGGTATCGACCGAGGAGGTGGCCTCGTCGAGGATCAGGATGCGCGGGTCGATCAGCAGCGCGCGCGCGATGCTGATGCGCTGGCGCTCGCCGCCCGAGAGACCCTGGCCGCGCTCGCCGACCAGCGAGTCGTAGCCCTGCGGCAGCCGCAGGATGAACTCGTGCGCATGCGCGGCGCGGGCCGCGGCCACGATCTCGGCGCGCGTGGCGCCCGGCTTGCCGTAGGCGATGTTCTCGGCGATCGTGCCGAAGAACAGGAAGGGCTCCTGCAGCACCAGGCCGATGTGGCGCCGGTAGTCGGCCACGCCGAAGCGGCGGATGTCGGTGCCGTCGACCTTGATCGCGCCATCGGTCACGTCGTAGAAGCGGCAGATCAGGTTGACCAGCGTGCTCTTGCCGGAGCCGCTGTGGCCCACCAGGCCGATCATCTCGCCCGGTCGGATGTCGAGTTGCAGCCCGCGGATCACGGTGCGTGAGCCGTAGCGGAAGCCGATGTCGGCCAGCTCGATGCGGCCCTGCAGCCGACCGATCGGCTGCGGATGGGCAGGCTCGGGCACGTTCGACACATGGTCGAGGATGTCGAAGATGCGCTTGGCCCCGGCGGCCGCCTTCTGCGTGACCGAGACGATGCGGCTCATGGAGTCGAGCCGGCCGTAGAAGCGGCCGATGTAGGCGATGAAGGCGGTCAGCACGCCGACCGTGATCTCGTTCTTGCTGACCTGCCAGATGCCGAAGGCCCACACCACCAGCAGGCCCACCTCTGTCAGCAGCGACACGGTCGGCGAGAACAGGCTCCAGGTCTTGTTGAGCCGGTCGTTGACCGCGAGGTTGTGCTGGTTCGCGTCGCGGAAGCGGTCGGCCTCGCGCTGTTCCTGGGCGAAGGCCTTCACCACGCGAATGCCGGGGATCGTGTCGGCCAGCACATTGGTCACTTCGGACCACACGCGGTCGATCTTCTCGAAGCCGGTGCGCAGACGGTCGCGCACCAGGTGGATCATCCAGGCGATGAAGGGCAGCGGCAGCAGGGTCACCAGCGCCAGCCAGGGGTTGATCGAGGCCAGGATCACCGCGGTCATGCCGATCATCAGCACGTCGGTCGCGAAATCCAGCGCGTGCAGCGACAGGAAGACGCAGATGCGGTCGGTCTCGGAGCCGATGCGCGCCATCAGGTCGCCGGTGCGCTTGCCACCGAAGTAGTCGAGCGAAAGCCGCAGCAGGTGCTCGAAGGTGGTGGTGCGCAGATCGGCGCCGATGCGCTCGGACACCAGCGCCAGCAGGTAGGTGCGCGCCCAGCTCAGGCCCCAGGCCGCCAGCGCTGCCGCCAGCAGGCCGCCCAGCAGCATCAGCACCAGTTTTGGGTCGATCTGCTGGCCGTTCTGGAACGGGATCAGCACCTCGTCCATCAGCGGGATGGTGAGGTAGGGCGGCACCAGCGTCGCCGCGGTCGAGGCCAGCGTCAGCCCGAAGCCGATCGCCAGCTCCTTGCGGTAGGGCCGGGCGAAGCGCCACAGCCGCAGCAGCACCCAGGTCGAGGGCGGGGTGTTCAGCTCCCGGGCGCACAGCGGGCAGTCGTCGCTGTCGGGCGGCAGCGGCGCCTGGCAGCTGGGGCAGAGCGTGCCGTCGTCGCCGGGCGACTCGCCGGTGCGCTGGCGGGTCTGTTGCAATTCGAACAGTTTCAGCAGGCGCAGCGCCTGCACGTTGTGACGCAGCGTGAAGCGCCAGCCGGCGCGCCGGGTTGCCGGATCGTGCAGTTCCAGGCTGCCGACCCCGGCGTGGTCGGTGTGGCGCAGCGTCAGGTCGCTGTCCAGCGGCCAGACCTGCCAGGCGGCGGCGCCCGGTTCGCGGACCAGCAGGCGGCGGTCGGTGAGCGCCAGCAGCCCGGCGCCGAAATGCAGCCGTGCGTCCAGGTCAACCTCCAGCGTCGCCAGCACGTTCTCTTCCGGTGCGAGCTGCGACTGGAGCGCGATGCGCGCGGGGGAGGCCCCGTCCGCTGGGACGCCGACTGGATGGTGATGATGCATTCTGATTTGTTCTCGAAGACCCACAAGGCGGCCCTCAATCCCTCGGAAGGGCCCGAGATTCTGACCGATGCCGGGTTGGCGTGCCGCATGGAATGCGGCCCGGAGCGTGGTGCCAAGGAGCCGGTCGGGCGCACAATCGTGCGTCGGTCCTGGGCTGCCCGGGCGCCTCGTCCCCGCCGAAAATGAGCAAGAAAAACGACCTGCAACTGCTCCGCATCAATTACCTGCGCGGCCCCAACATCTGGACCTACCGTCCGGTGCTGGAAACCTGGCTCGACCTCGGCGAGCTCGAAGACCACCCCTCCCATCTGTTGCCCGGCTTCAACGAGCGCCTGTGCGCGCTGCTGCCGGCGCTCGAGGAGCACCACTGCGGCGTGGGCGAGCGGGGCGGGTTCCTGCAGCGCCTGCGGGAGGGCACCTGGTGCGGCCACGTGCTGGAGCACGTGGTCATCGAGCTCCTCAACCTGGCGGGCATGCCCACCGGTTTCGGCCAGACTCGCAGCACGTCGCAGCGGGGTGTCTACCGGATGGTGTTTCGCGCCCGCGAGGAGCAGGTCGCGCGCGCGGCGCTGGCCGAAGGCCACCGGCTGCTGATGGCCGCCATCAACGATGAGGCCTTCGATGTCGCTGCGGCCGTGGCCCGCGTGCGCGAGCAGGTCGACGACACCTATTTCGGGCCCAGCACCGCCGCCATCGTCGGCGCCGCCACCGAACGTGGCATCCCGCACATCCGCCTCAATGACGGCAACCTGGTGCAGCTCGGCCACGGTGCCCGCCAGCGCCGCATCTGGACCGCCGAGACCGACCGCACCAGCGCCATCGCCGAGGGCATCGCCGGCGACAAGGACCTGACCAAGCGTCTGCTCAAGTCCTGCGGCGTGCCGGTGCCGGAGGGTGAGGTCGTCGACAGCGTCGAGGCCGCCTGGGAGGCGGCGCAGGACATCGGCCTGCCGGTGGCACTGAAGCCGACCGACGGCAACCACGGCCGCGGCGTCACGCTGGACCTGACCAGCCGCGAGGACATCGAGGCCGCGTATGCCTATGCCGACCTGCACGGCAGCGAGGTCATGGTCGAGCGCCACGTGCCCGGCCAGGAGCACCGCCTGCTGGTGGTGGGCGGCCGGGTGGTGGCCGCAGCGCGCGGCGAGACCGCCTGGGTCACCGGTGACGGCCGTTCCACGGTGAGTGAGCTGGTCGACGCCCAGATCAACACCGACCCGAGGCGCGGCGAGACCGAGGACTTCCCGCTCGGCCTGATCGAGACCGACAAGGACGGCGCGGTGCTGTCCGACCTGCAGCGCCAGGGGCTCGCGCCCGATGCGGTGCCGGCCAGCGGCCGCCGCGTGCTGATCCAGCGCAACGGCAACGTCGCGATCGACTGCAGCGACCAGGTCCACCCCGAGGTCGACCACATCGTGTCGCTCGCCGCGCGCGTGGTGGGCCTGGACATCGCCGGCGTCGACGTCGTGGCCGAGGACATCTCGCGCCCGCTGGCCGAGCAGGGCGGCGCGATCGTCGAGGTCAACGCCGGCCCCGGGCTGCTGATGCACCTGCGGCCGGCCGAGGGCATGCCGCGGCCGGTCGGCCAAGCCATCATCGACCACCTGTTCGCCGAAACGGAAAGCGGGCGCATTCCCATCGTCGGCGTGGCCGGGACCCGAGGCACCCACACCATCGCCCGGCTGGTGGCCTGGCTGGTGCACCTGAGCGGCCGCCACGTCGGGCTGGCCTGCCGCGACGGCCTGTTCCTCGGCGGACGCCGGATCGAGCACGGCGACTGCGCGCACTGGGAAGCCAGCCACCGGCTGCTGATCAACCGGCAGGTGGAGGTGGCGGTGGTGGAGAACGGCGCCGAGGCCATCCTGCGCGACGGCCTCGCCTACGACCGCTGCCAGGTCGGCGTCGTCACCGACCTCGACGGCGCCGCGGCGCTGACGGCGTTCGACATTCGCGAATCCGACCAGATGCTCAAGGTGCTGCGCACCCAGGTCGACGTGGTACTGCCGGACGGCGTGGCGGTGCTCAATGCCGACGACGAGCGGGTGGCCGAACTGGCCGGCCTGTGCGACGGCGAGGTGATCCTCTACGGCGTCGACGCAGCCACACCGGTCCTGCAGGCGCAGCGCGCCCAGGGCGGGCGAGCCGTGTTCCTGCGCCACGGCCGCGCGATCCTGGCCACCGGCGGGGTCGAGACGCAGGGACCCGAATTCACCCGTGGCCGCATGGCCGAGGTGCCGCCGGAGACCATGCTGGCGGCCATCGCCGCCGCCTGGGCGCTGGGGATCGCGCCCGAACTGGCGGCCGCCGGCATCGAGACCTTCCAGCTCGAACCGAAGACCACGCACTGAGCCCCGCCGGGGCCCCGACAATCGACGCGAACGGCGATCTGCCCGAACCACCCGAAGAGCAGCAGCGATGGAAGTTTCCCGCATCCGTGCCTTGCGCGGCCCCAACCTGTGGAGCCGGCACACCGCGATCGAGGCGATCGTCTCGTGCACCGCGCCCGAATGCGAGATCGCCGATCCGGTCGGTCTCGAGGCGCGCCTGCGGGCACTGTTCCCGACCATCGGCGCGCTGCGTACCGCGGTGCCGGGCGTGCCGGTCTCGCTGGCCCACCTGCTCGAGGCGGCGGCGCTGGCGCTGCAGGCGCAGGCCGGCTGCCCGGTGACCTTCAGCCGCACCTCGGCGACCGTCGATCCCGGTGTCTTCCAGGTCGTCGTCGAGTACAGCGAGGAAGAGGTCGGTCGACTGGCCTTCGACCTCGCCCGCGAACTGATCGATGCGGCACTGCACGCTCGCGGCTTCGATGTCGATGCGGCGATCACGCGCCTGCGTGAGACCGACGAGGACGTGCGCCTGGGCCCCAGCACCGGCGCGATCGTCGATGCGGCGCTGGCGCGCAACATCCCCTACCGCCGCCTGACGCAGGGCAGCATGGTGCAGTTCGGCTGGGGGTCGCGGCAACGCCGCATCCAGGCCGCCGAGGTCGACTCGACCAGCGCTGTCTCCGAGGCCATCGCGCAGGACAAGGACCTCACCAAGACGCTGCTGCGTGCCGCCGGCGTGCCGGTGCCGATCGGCCGGCTGGTGGCGAGCGCCGACGAGGCCTGGGCCGTGGCCCTGGAGATCGGCCTGCCGGTGGTGGTCAAGCCGCAGGACGGCAACCAGGGCAAGGGGGTCACGGTCAACATCGTCGACCGCGCCCACCTCGATGTGGCCTTCAAGGCCGCGGCCGAGATCGGCGACGTGATGGTCGAGAAGTTCCTGCCCGGCAGCGACTTCCGCCTGCTGGTGGTGGGCGACCGGCTGGTGGCGGCGGCGCGCCGCGAGCCGCCGCACGTCATCGGCGACGGCGTGCACACGGTGCGCGAACTGGTCGATCTGGTGAACGCCGACCCGCGGCGCGGCACCGGGCATGCCACCTCGCTGACCAAGATCCGCTTCGACGAGATCGCCGTCGCGCGCCTGCAGGTGCAGGGGCTGGCGCCCGATTCGGTGCCCGAGAAGGGCCGCCGCGTGATCCTGCGCAACAACGCCAACCTCAGCACCGGCGGCACCGCCGCCGACGTGACCGACGACGTGCACCCCGAGGTGGCCGCGCGCGCCGTCGCCGCGGCGCAGATGATCGGACTGCACATCTGCGGCGTCGATGTGGTGTGCGAGACGGTGGGTCGCCCGCTCGAAGAGCAGAGCGGCGGCGTGGTCGAGGTCAACGCCGCGCCTGGCCTGCGCATGCACCTGTCGCCCTCGTTCGGCAAGGGTCGCAACGTCGGCGAGGCGATGATCCAGCACCTGTTCGGCCACGGCGACGACGGCCGCATCCCGGTGGTGGCGGTGACGGGTACCAACGGCAAGACCACCACGGCGCGCCTGATCGCCCACCTGTTCGCGACCAGCGGGCTGCGCGTGGGCATGACCAACACCGACGGTGTCTACGTCGAGGGCCGCCAGATCGACAGCGGCGACTGCAGCGGACCCAAGAGCGCGCGCAACGTGCTGATGCACCCCGATGTCGACGCGGCCGTGTTCGAGACCGCACGCGGCGGCGTGTTGCGCGAGGGCCTGGGCTTCGACCGTTGCCAGGTGGCGGTGGTCACCAACATCGGCAGTGGCGACCACCTCGGCCTCAACTACATCACCACCGTCGAGGATCTGGCGGTGCTCAAGCGGGTGATCGTGCAGAACGTGGCGCAGAGCGGCTACGCGGTGCTCAACGCGACCGACGTCAACGTCGCCGCGATGGCCGGCACCTGCCCCGGTGACGTGATTTTCTTCGCGGCCGATCGCCATCACCCGGTGATGGCCACGCACCGCGCGCAGGGCAAGCGCACCGTCTACGTCGAGGGCGACGCGCTGGTCGCGGCGCAGGGCGCCTGGCGCGAGAAGCTGCTGTTGCGCGACATCCCGCTCACGCGCGGCGGCACGATCGGCTTCCAGGTCGAGAACGCCATGGCGGCGGTGGCCGCCGCCTGGGGCGTGGGGCTCGACTGGGACACGGTGCGCCGCGGCCTCGCGAGTTTCGTCAACGACGCCGACAACGCGCCGGGCCGCTTCAACGTGATGGACTTCAAGGGCGCGACGGTGATCGCCGACTACGGCCACAACCCCGACGCGATGCGCGCGCTGGTGGCCGCGGTCGACGCGATGCCGGCCACGCGCCGCGCGGTGGTGATCAGCGGCGCCGGCGACCGGCGTGACGACGACATCCGCGAGCAGACCCAGATCCTCGGTGCCGCGTTCGACGATGTGCTTCTGTATCAGGACGCCGCGCAGCGCGGCCGTGCCGACGGCGAGGTGATCGCGCTGCTGCGCGAGGGCCTGCGGGGCGCGACGCGCACCCGCCACGTCGAGGAGATCCACGGCGAGTTCATCGCCATCGACACCGCGCTCGATCGGCTGAAGCCGGGCGAGCTCTGCCTGGTGCTGGTCGATCAGGTCGAGGAGGCGATGGCGCACCTGGCGCGGCGCGTCGCTGCGGGCTGACCGTCCGCCGCGACCTCCTGCCGGACGGCCGGCGCGTCATGCGCGCCGGCTTCAAGGTCCCGGACGCCCGGTTTTGCCAGGCGCCCGGGGAAACGAACGAGGCGGGGCTCGCCGGTCGGCTTCAGCAGCAGCGGCCGGTGCGCGACCCGTAGCGGGCCTGCTGGCGCTCGCGGAAGAAGTCCTCGTAGCTCATCACCGGCCGGTCCGGGTGGACCGTCCTGGCATGCGCCGCGTAGGCCTCGTAGTCGGGCTGGCCGACCATCAGGCGCATGGCTTGGCCGAGGTAGCGGCCCGCCTTCTCGACGTCTTGCAACAAGCCGGTGAAGCTGCCGGAGGCCATGGGGCGGGCGCTGTGGAAGCAGAGCGAGCGTTCAGCCGCCGGCGCCTTGCGGCATCGGTTCGAACGGCGTTTCGCGCACGGTCGGCGACTGGTTGCCCAGCGCCTTCAAGATCGACTTGACCGCATAGAACACCGTGCTCACGACGACCAGCATGAACAGCACGCACAAGCTGGCGTTGATGTAGTCGTTGACCACGATGTGGCGCATCGCGTCGAGCGACTTGGCCGGCGCCAGCACCGTCCCCTGCGCCAGCGCGTCGCCGAACTTCTGCGCGTGGGCCAGGAAGCCGACCTTCGGATCCGGCGAGAACAGCTTCAGCCAGCCGGCGGTCAGCGTGCAGATCAGCAGCCACGCCGCCGGCACGATGGTGACCCAGGCGTAGCGCTGGCGCTTCATCTTGAACAGCACCACGGTGCCCAGCGTCAGCGCCACGGCGGCCAGCATCTGGTTGGAGATGCCGAACAGCGGCCACAGCGTGTTGATGCCGCCCAGCGGATCCACCACGCCGGCGTACAGGAAGTAGCCCCAGGTCGCCACGCACAGGCCGGTGGCGATCAGGTTGGCGGGCAGCGAGTCGGTGCGCTTCATCGCCGGGATGAAGTTGCCCAGCAGGTCCTGCAGCATGAAGCGCCCGGCGCGCGTGCCGGCGTCGACCGCGGTCAGGATGAACAGCGCCTCGAACAGGATCGCGAAGTGGTACCAGAAGGCCATCATCGCGGGCCCGCCGACCACCTGGTGCAGGATGTGCGCCATGCCCACGGCCAGCGTCGGTGCGCCGCCGGCGCGTGCGAGGATGGTGTTCTCGCCCACGTCCTTGGCGGTCTGGATCAGCACGTCGGGCGTGATCACGAAGCCCCAGGTCGACAGGGTCTGCGCCACCGCCTCCGGCGTCGTGCCGATCAGCGCGGCCGGGCTGTTCATCGCGAAGTAGATGCCCGGCTGGATCACCGAGGCCGCCACCAGCGCCATGATCGCGACGAAGGACTCGGCCAGCATGCCGCCGTAGCCGATGAAGCGCGCGTGCGTCTCGTTCTCCAGCATCTTGGGCGTGGTGCCCGACGAGATCAGCGCATGGAAGCCCGACACCGCGCCGCAGGCGATGGTGATGAACAGGAAGGGGAACAGGTTGCCCGACCACACCGGGCCGTTGCCCTGCGCGAACTGGGTCAGTGCCGGCATCTGCAGCGTCGGTGCGACGATCAGGATGCCGATCGCCAGCGCGATGATGGTGCCGATCTTCAGGAAGGTCGACAGGTAGTCGCGCGGCGCCAGCAGCAGCCACACCGGCAAGACCGAGGCGATGAAGCCGTAGCCGATCAGCATCCAGGTGAGAGCCTTGCCGTCGAAGTCGAACAGCGCGGACAGGGCCGCATGCTCGTGCACCCAGCCGCCCAGCCAGATGGCCGCCATCAGCAGCACGAAGCCGATCGCCGAGACCTCGCCGATGCGCCCTGGCCGCAGGTAGCGGCTGTAGATGCCCATGAACAGCGCGACCGGGATCGTCAGGCCCACGGTGACCGCACCCCACGGCGAGTGCGCCAGCGCCTTGACGACGATCAGCGCCAGCACCGCCAGGATGATGATCATGATCATGAAGGCGCCGAACAGCGTGATGACGCCCGGCACCGTGCCCATCTCCTGCTTCACCAGCTCGCCGAGCGAACGGCCGTCGCGCCGCGTGGAGATGAACAGCACGATGAAGTCCTGCACCGCGCCGGCGAACACCACGCCGGCCAGCAGCCACAGCATGCCCGGCAGGTAGCCCATCTGTGCGGCCAGTACCGGGCCGACCAGCGGACCGGCGCCCGCGATCGCGGCGAAGTGGTGGCCGTAGAGCACGTACTTGTTGGTCGGCACGTAGTCCAGGCCATCGTTGTGGCGGTGTGCCGGCGTCTGCCGGTTCGGATCGAGACCCAGCACCTTGGTCGCCAGGAACAGGCTGTAGTAGCGGTAGGCGATGAGGTAGACGCACAGGGCGGCCACCACCACCCACAGGGCGCTGATGGCTTCACCGCGCTGCAGCGCGATGGTCGCCAGCGCGAACGCGCCGACGATGGCGACGAGCACCCAGGGAAGGTGCTTGCGTAGATGGGTCATGGGGGTCTCCTGAACACTGAGGGGCCGTGCCCCCGTGGTCGTCCGACCCGGATGCACTGGAATGGGCGTCAGTGTCCGCAGCGGTGCATCCTGAAACAAGCGTCGCACCACGTAGGGGGCTGCGTGGGACCACTTAGGGACCAGACCGGGGTGAGGGAGGACCTCAGCCCTCGTCTTCGCGGTAGCGCCGGCCGTGCTCGACCGCGTACTTGATCAGCTCCGCCTGACCCTCGATGCCCAGCTTGCGCTTGATGTTCTGGCGATGCGTCTCGACGGTGCGCACGCTCAGGTCCAGCCGCTCGGCGATCTGCTTGCTCGACAGGCCGTCGGCCAGGCAGGCGAGGATCTCGCTCTCCCGGTGCGAGACCAGCGGCTTCGGCGCCTGGCCGCGGAACAGGCGCTTGGACACTGACGGACTCAGGAAGGTGCCGCCGGCGCACACCGCCTCGATGGCCGCGATGATGTCGGCCGAGGGCGCGTCCTTCAGCACGTAGCCGCGGGCGCCGGCCTGCATGGCCTGCTGCACGTACTCGGGGTTGTCGTACATGCTGAGCACCAGCACGGCCACCGCCGGATGGCGCTGCGCCAGCAGGCGGGTGAGCTCGATGCCGTTGATCTCGCGCATGCCGACGTCCATCAGCACCAGGCCGGGGTGCAGCTGCGGGATCAGCTCCAGCGCCTCTCGTGCGCTGCCGGCCTCGCCCACCACCTCGAGCCAGGCGATCGCCTGCAGGCGCGAGCGCAGGCCCTCGCGCACGAGCGGGTGGTCGTCGACGATCAGCAGTCGGACGCGGGGCGCGTCGGGTTCGTGGCTCATCAGGCCTCCTTCAGGCGGCGCAGCTGCGCCTCGGGCACGTCGGCGATCAGCTCGGTGAGACCGCTGCGCGAGCGGATGCGGAACGATCCGCCGATCGAGGCGAGGCGCTCGCGCATGTTGCGCAGGCCGATCCCGCGACGCGGGTCGAGCTGCACCGCGGCGAGGTCGAAGCCGCGGCCGTCGTCGAGGATCGCGAGCCGCAGGCCGCTGGGCCGGAACGCCAGCCGGATGCGCACCGACTGCGCGGCGGCGTGCTTCTCGATGTTGGTCAGCGCCTCCTGCGTCACGCGGAACAGCACGGTCTTCACGTCGTCCGGCAACTCGATCGACGGCCCGCGCATGCGCATCGAGAACGCCAGCCCGCTGTGGTCGCCGAACTCCCGGCCCAGGTGCTCCAGCGCTGCGGGCAGGCCCAGCACGTCGAGCATCGCCGGGCGCAGGCGGTGCGAGATGCGCCGCACCTCGGTCAGCGCGTCGGCCAGGCGCACCGCGGCGCGCTCCAGCGGCACGGCGGCCTGGGCCGGCTCGCGCTCGATCTGCTCGATCGCCGACTCGATCAGCAGCTTGATCGACACCAGCGTCTGGCTGGTGCCGTCGTGCAGCTCGCGCGAGAGGTGGGCGCGCTCGGACTCCTGTGACTGCACCACCTGCTGCGCGAGCTGGCGCAGCTTGGCGTCGGCCTCCTTGTGTTCGCTGAGGTTGAGCGCCAGGCCGCACACCGTGATCAGCGCGATGCCCGACAGCGCGATGCCGGCGATCCACAGGAACGTGGTCTCGATGTTGGCCGCCACCTGATGGTCCAGCTGCGCCATCGTGGCTTGCACGTCGTCGAGGTAGAGGCCGGTGCCGAGCATCCAGTTCCAGCGCGGCAGCGCGATCACGTAGCCCAGCTTGGGCGTGGTCTGCCGTGTGGATGGCTTGCGCCACAGGTAGTCGATGAAGCCGCCGCCCTCGCTCGCCTTGGCGATCAGCTGCTGGATGGTCGGGTGGCCCGCCTCGTCGCGCAGCTCCCACAGGTCGTTGCCCACCAGCTCGGGCTGGCGTGGGTGCATCAGGCTCCGGCCCTGCAGGTCGTAGAGGAAGAAGTAGCCGTCGGTGCCGTAGTCCAGCGACGCCAGCAGCTTCATCGCGGCCTGGCGCGTGGCCTCGCTGTCGTCGCCCGAGTCGTACAGCGGCGCGATGGTGCTGCGCGCGAGCTCGACGTAGTGGCGCAGCTCGGTGCGCTTGGAGCTCATGTAGGCGCTCTCGACCAGCTCGCGTTCGCGCGCCGCCAGCGCGCGCTCCTGGTGGCGCACGGCCAGCGCGATCAGCACGATCGACGCCAGCAGCGGCACCACGGCGAGGAGGACGATCTTGCTCTTGAGTCGCATGTTTCGTGGATGGTATCCACAGCGGCAGGGCGGGCGGTCTGCCGCAGGGCCCTGTAGGACAGCCGCTACCCGCGCTCGCGGCGGCGTCCGATGTCCGGCGCGGCGCGCGGCGCAAATACTCCGCACACGTTATCCCGACCTCAGGAGTCCTCATGCACACCCCCCTTCGATTCAAGCCCGCTCTTCTCGCCCTGTGTACCGCCGCCGCATTCGCAGCCTCGCCCGCCTTCGCGGCCGGCATGAGCAAGGCCGAGTACTCGGCCGCCAAGGACCGCATCGGCGCCGACTACAAGCTCGCCAAGGCCTCCTGCGACCGCCTGTCCGGCAACGGCAAGGACGTCTGCGAGGAAGAGGCCGAGGCCAAGGAGAAGGTCGCCAAGGCCGAGCTCGAGGCCGCGTACACCGGCAAGCCCGGCGACCGCGCGAAGGTGGCCGAGGTGAAGGCCGACACCGCCTACGAGGTCGCGAAGGAACGCTGTGACGATCTCGCCGGCAACGCCAAGGACGTGTGCGTCCAGGAAGCCAAGGCGGCCCACACGAAGGCGCGCGCCGATGCCAAGCTGGTCAGCGCCACCGGCAAGGCGCAGATGGAGGCGCGTGATGAGAAGCGCGAGGCCAACTACAAGGTCGAGGCCGAGAAGTGCGATGCGCTCGCAGGCGACGCCAAGTCGACTTGCGTGGCCGATGCCAAGGCCCGCTACGGCAAGAGTTGAGCCGCCTGACACGTTCCCGACAAGCCGGCCTCGCGCCGGCTTTTTTTCGCTGTCGATGTCGATCCGGGACTCGATGTAAGCCCTGCGTCACCCGGTACCCGCATACCTGAACCTTTGGACCCGAGAGCTTTCATGAAATCCACCGACCTTCCCGCTGCGATGTTCTTCCCGATCGGTCTGTGGCTGGGCGTCGCGAGCAAGACGCAGGAGATGCTGCTCGCGTCGTCCCAGGTCATCGCGACCCGCAGCGCGCGCATGGCGTCGGCCGGGCCGCTGCCGTCGGCCGCCGACCAGCGCGAGTTCGCGCTGATGGGCAGCGAGAAGCTGGACGCCTTCTCGCAATCTGCTGCCGCCCTGGGTCGCGCCTGGACTCCGGCGGTGCAGACGCTCAACGCCCAGGCCCTGCAGGGCTGGCTGGCGATCATGAACAACGCCTTCGCGCTGGCTGGCAGCCGCACGCCGGCCCAGGCGATGCGTCGCCACAAGACGCTGGTCAGCACGGTGATGCGGCGCGCACCGACGCTGCAGCGTGCCTCCGATGCAGCGGCGCGCGTGACCCACAGCGCGCTCGCGCCGGTACACCGCACCGCGACCGCCAACGCGCGCCGGCTCGGCTCGGCCAAGAAGACGAGCCGGCGCTGAGTCGCCAGGCACCGGCGTGGCCGGCCGTAGCATCTCAGGCCGGGGCACCCGGCGGGCGGGGAGGGCGCGCGGATGGATCAGGTCGATGCGGTGGTTGTCGGGGCCGGGGTCGTGGGGCTGGCGGTCGGTCGCGCGCTGGCGCGGCGCGGCTTCGAGACCGTGGTGCTTGAAAGCGAGACCGCGATCGGCACCGTCACCAGCGCGCGCAACAGCGAGGTGATCCATGCCGGCCTCTACTACCCCTCCGGTTCGCTGAAGGCGCGGCTGTGCGTGGCCGGCAAGGCGGCGCTCTACGCCTACTGCGCCGAGCGCGGCATCGCGCACCGGCGCTGCGGCAAGCTGATCGTCGCGACCGGGCCGACGCAGCATGCGGCGCTGCACGCGCTGAGCCGGCGTGCGGCCGACAACGGCGTCGACGACCTGCAACTCCTGACGCCGGACGCTGCGCGTGCGCTCGAACCCGCGCTCGCCTGCAGCGAGGCACTGCTGTCGCCGTCGACCGGCATCGTCGACAGCCACGGCCTGATGCTCGCGCTGCAGGGCGACCTGGAGTCGGCCGGCGGCGCGGTGGCGCTGGCCTCGCGCGTCGAGCGCATCGAGGTCGGGCGACCGCACCGTGTGCAGGCAGCCGGCATGACGCTGGGCGCGCGCATCGTCGTCAATGCCGCCGGGCTGTGGGCGCCGGCGCTCGCACGGCGCACCGAGGGGCTGGCGCCGGCCTTCCAGCCGCCGGGCCGGTTCGCGAAGGGCAGCTACTTCGCGTTGCCGGGCCGGGCGCCGTTCTCGCATCTCATCTACCCGATGCCGGAGGTGGCCGGCCTCGGCGTCCACCTGACGCTCGATCTCGGCGGCCAGGCGCGCTTCGGGCCCGATGTGGAATGGGTCGAGCCCGGTCCCGCCGCCGCGGGCGGTGACGGCACGCTCGACTACCGCGTCGACGTTCGGCGCGCCGATGGCTTCTATGCGGAGATCCGCCGCTACTGGCCGGCGCTTCCCGACGGCGCGCTGCAGCCGGCCTACAGCGGCGTGCGACCCAAGCTGTCGGGCCCGGGCGAGCCGGCGGCCGACTTCCGCATCGACGGCCCGGCCGAGCACGGCATCGAGGGCCTGGTGAACCTGCTCGGCATCGAGTCGCCGGGCCTGACGGCCAGCCTCGCGCTGGCCGACGAGACGCTGCGGCGCCTGGCTGCGTGAGCCGCTGCCTCGAGCAGAACCGGCCCGGAAGGCCGCGGCTCCGCCGGAAAGTATCCTCTGCACCATGTACGCGCAATTCTTCGGCCTGAGCCAGGAGCCTTTCTCGATCGCGCCCGACCCGCGTTTCCTCTTCATGAGCGAGCGGCACCGGGAGGCGCTGGCCCATCTGCTCTACGGCGTGCGCGGCGGCGGCGGCTTCGTGCTGCTGACCGGCGAGATCGGGGCCGGCAAGACCACGGTGTGTCGCCTGCTGCTGGAGCAGGTGCCCAAGCGCTGCAACGTCGCCTACATCTTCAACCCCAAGCTCACCGTCGAGGAGCTGCTGAAGTCGGTGTGCGACGAGTTCGGCATCCCCTACGCGCACCCGGGCCCCGGCGCGGCCACGGTGAAGGACTACCTCGATCCGCTCAATCGCTTCCTGCTGCAGACCCATGCGGTCGGACAGAGCAACGTGCTGATCATCGACGAGGCGCAGAACCTGTCGGCCGACGTGCTGGAACAACTGCGCCTGCTGACCAACCTGGAGACCAACGAGCGCAAGCTGCTGCAGATCGTGCTGATCGGGCAACCCGAGCTGCGCCAGATGCTGGCGCGGCCCGAACTGGAGCAGCTGGCGCAGCGCGTGATCGCGCGCTACCACCTCGAGGCGCTGACGGAGACCGAGACGCTGCAGTACATCCGGCACCGACTCACCATCTCGGGCCTGAACCGCGCGCTGCCTTTCGATCGCGAGTCGGTGCAGCGCATCCACCAGCTGTCGCGCGGCGTGCCGCGCCGCATCAACCTGCTGTGTGACCGGGCGCTGCTCGGCGCCTATTCGTCCGGCGCGCACCGCGTGCGGCGCGAGATCGTCGACAAGGCCGCGCGCGAGGTGTTCGAGACCCCGTCGCCGATGAACCCGCGCCGCTGGTTGCAGCGGCGTCCGGCGGTGCTGGGGCTGGGCCTGGTCGGCGGCGCCGTGCTGTTCGCGGCGGGCAGCTGGATGCTCGGCGGCGGGCGGTCGTCATCGGAACGCGGCGCCGCGAGCGCGGTGACGGCGGTCGCGGCCTCGGCGAAGCCGGCGCCCGAAGCGGCGGCCTCTACCGCGGCGGTGGCCCCGCCACCGGCGGCCGCCGCCTCGGTGGCTGCCTCGGCGCCGGCGCCGCTGGCGCTGGCCGCTGCCGATCTGCAGGCGCAGTTCAAGACCCTGGTGCGCGACCCGAACGAGGCGCTGCGGGAGCTGGCGCCGGCCTGGAAGCTGAGCCTGGCCGACGACGGCGACCCGTGCCTGCTTGTGCCGGCGCAGCAGGTGCACTGCCACGCGGGTCGCAGCAATCTCGCGCTGGTGCGGTTGCTCGGTCGGCCCGGCATCGTGAGCCTGAATGACGCGGCCGGGCAGCCGGTCTATGCACAGCTCACCGGCCTCACGGCGCAGAGCGCGACGCTGCGCATGGGCGGCGTCGCGCAGACCCTCACGCTCGGTTCCTTCACGCGCCTGTGGCGCGGCGATTTCACGACACTGTGGCGCGTGCCGCCGGGCTACACCGTTGCCGCGGCGGGCAAGGCGGCCATCCCCGCCGACTGGCTGGCCGCACGGCTGGCCACCGCGGCCGGCGACGCCGCACCGGGCGAGACGTCGGCGGCGGCGCTCAAGCCGCGCATCGCCGCCTTCCAGTCCACCCAGGGTCTGGCACCGGATGGTCTGGCCGGGCCGATCACACTGATGCAGCTCAACCGCGCCACCGGCGTGGACGAGCCCCGCCTGCAGACCGAGTGACGTACCGATGTCCTACATCCTCGAAGCCCTCCGCAAGGCCGACGCCGAACGCGATCGCGAACGCGGCGCGTTGCCCGACCTGCATGCGCAGCCGGTGCCGCCCGATTCGGCCGCGATGGCGGCCGGCTCGCCTTCGCGTCCCCGACCCTGGCTGTGGATCATCGTCGGTGCCTCGGTGGGCCTGATCGGCCCGCTGCTGTGGCTGCTGCTCGGTCGCGATACCACGAAGGAGGCCGTGGTGACACCGCCGCCACCGGTCGAGACGGCCGCACCGCCGGTGGCGACGGCGCCCGCGGTGGCTCCGGCTCCCGAGGTGGCCCCGGCGCCGCCACCGCCCCCCGCGATCCCGCCCGCCCCGACGGTGCCGGTTCCGGCCCCGCCGCCGCGCGCCGAGGCCCCGGCCTTCGCGATCGCGCCGCCAGCACCGCCCGCGCCGGTGGTGCGCGACGTACCGGCAACGACCCGCCGTGCGGTGCCGGCGACAGCGCCCGCAGTGGCGCCTGCCGAGAAGCCGGCCGCTCCGGTGGCGGCGGAGGGCCGGGTTCACACCGTCGCCGAACTGCCCGACGACATCCGCCGTCAGTTGCCGGCCATCGCGGTCGGCGGCTCGATCTACTCCGCGGAGGCGGCCAACCGCTTCCTCATCATCAACGGCCAGATCTTCCACGAGAAGGACAAGCTCGGTCCCGAACTCGTGCTCGAGCAGATCAAGCTCAAGGCCGCGGTGCTGCGTTTCAAGGGCTACCGCTACGAGATCACCTACTGACGCTGGCGTGTCGGCCACCAACCCCTCGAATCCGGCGCACCCCGCCGCTGGCCCTGCCGGGGCGCCGCCGCTGATCTGCGGCAACTGCCAGGGGCCGATGCAGGTGCTGGCGCTGCGCGGGCACTACGGGCAGGCGGTGGAGGTCGACCTCTGCGCGCCCTGCCATCTGGTGTGGTTCGATGTCATCGAGTCCGCGCGCCTCAACGGACCGGCGATCCTGGAACTGATCGGTCACATGGCGCAGGCCCAGTCGCTGGCGCACCAGCCGCTGCGTCAACAGGCCGCCTGTCCGCGCTGCCGCAGCGGCTTGAAGACCGTGCACAACCGTTCGCGCTGGGGCCGCTCGCTGCAGCTCGAATGCCCGAAGCGGCACGGCGCCTACCAGTCGTTCGCGGAGTTCCTGTTCGAGAAAGGTCTGGTGCGGCCGCTGTCGTCGGCCGACCGGGCCGCGCTGATCCGGCGCGATGGCCACATCGACTGCGTGAACTGCGGTGCGCCGATCGCGGGCGGTGACGCGCAGTGCGGCCACTGCCGCTCGGTGCCGAGCCTGCTCGACGTCGCCCGGCTGGCGCGTGCGCTGGACCCGGAAGGCGCCACCGAAGACCACCCCGTGCACGCCACCGCAACCCACCGCGGGGCGCTGCAGTGCGGGGCCTGCGGCGCGGCGCTGGCGCCCGGGCAGGCGATGCAGTGCGCGCAGTGCGGCGCCACGCTGGCGGTGAGCCGACTGGCCGATGCGCACCGCCAGGTGGCGGTGCTCGGGCCGCAACTCCAGGCGCATGCCGAGAAGCCGGCGCCGCACACGGTGGCGCGCCGCATGGCGGCCCTGTCGGCCGACCTGCCGCGTCAGCGGGAGTGGATCCTGCGCATGCGCGCCGACACCGCGGGCCGGCATGGCGGCGACGAGGACGACGATGAGCTGCTGTCCTGGTTCACCCGGCGCACCAACCCGCTGCGAGCGGTGTTCATCGCGCTGCTGTTGTGGTGGGCGTGGTGGATGTGGTCCTGAGCCGGGCGCGAGCCCGACCTCGGGCGTTCACACCACCGTCTGCAGCCGCTGCCGGCGGGCCGCCTCCTCGGCGCGCGCGTCCTCGATCTCGCGCAGCACGCTGCCCAGGTCGACCGCCGCGGTGCTGCGGTCGAAGCGGCCGGTGAGCACCACGTCGGGATGCAGCATGCCGCGCTGGTAGAGGTCCCAGATCTCGGGGCCGAAGTCGGTGCGCGGCAGCTCGGGCGCGTAGCGGCCGAAGTAGCCGCTCAGGTTGCTCACGTCGCGCAGCAGCATGCGGCTCGCGTGGTTGTTGCCGGCGGCGTCCACCGCCTGGGGCAGGTCGATGATCACCGGGCCGTCGGCGGCCAGCAGGATGTTGAACTCCGACAGGTCGCCGTGCACGACGCCGGCGCACAGCATGCGCACCACCTCGGCCAGCAGCGCGGCATGGTGGCGGCGCGCTTCCTCCGGCGTGAACGCCACGTCGTTGAGCCGCGGGGCCGCATCGCCATGGGCGTCGGTCACCAGTTCCATCAACAGCACGCCGTCGTGGAAGTTGTGAGGGCGCGGGACACGCACGCCGGCGGCGGCCAGCCGGTAGAGCGCGTCGACCTCCGCGCTCTGCCACGCCGCTTCCTGGGCCTGGCGGCCGTAGCGCGTGCCCTTGGCCATGGCGCGGGCCTGGCGGGTGTTCTTGACCCTGCGGTTCTCGGTGTAGTCGACCGCCTGGCGGAAGCTGCGCTCCGTGGCCTCCTTGTAGACCTTGGCGCAGCGCGTCTCGTCGCCGCAGCGCACCACGTAGACCATGGCTTCCTTGCCGCTCATCAGCTGGCGAACCACGCTGTCGATCAGGCCTTCCTCGATCAGGGACTGCAGTCGCTTGGGGGGTTTCATCGCGGCATTCTGCGCCGCGTCGCGGCGGGTCCGGCGCGACTACAGGTAGAGCGCCACGACCTCCACCACGGCGTCCTCCCATACCACCGGGATCGCCACGAGCGCCGTCGCGCCGATGCCCACCGCGGCAGCGGCGGGCGATCCCGGCTCGTCGGCCGGGAAGTCGTTGATCACCGGCACACCGCGCTGCAGGGCCTTGACGAGCGAGCTGCCGGTCGACGACAGCGGCAGCTGGGCGATGCCCGAGGAGCGGCCGCCGTGCAGTTCGCTGAAGGCCTCGACTCTCCGCAGTTCGGACTGCGCCGCGTCGGGCACCCAGCGCTCGATGCGGTGCGCCAGCGGCAGCCGCGCGCTCGCCAGGAAGGCCACCACGTGGCGATCGGCGAGCCGCGAGCCCGCGGGAATCGCCAGGCCGCGCAGCAGGCCCGCCGCTGCGGCCTCCTCGCTGCGCAGGAAGCGGCCGGGCGCGGCCGGCAGATCCTCGACGAACACCGCCTCGCCGCGCTGCCAGGCCAGGCCCGGCAGCCCCACGCCGCGCGGCAGGTAGGTCTCCTGGGAGATCGCCTCGAAGGCCTGAGCGCCGGGGCCGTAGGCGCCGTCGACCAGCGTCATGTCGGTGGTGATGCGCGGGTCGTGGTGCCACAGTTCCAGGGCACCAGCCTGTCCGGGCACGTGGCCGCAGAACACCACCAGCACCGACGTGAGACGGTCGTGCAGGTACAGCGGCAGGGCGATGGCGCAGTCCATGCCGGCGGTGCGGGCGGCGGCGGTGCGCTGGAAGATCGAACCCTCGAACTGCCGCAGCAGCACCGGGCGGCCTTCTTCCCAGGCGCGGCCGGGCAGTCCCTCGCCACGGCCAAAGCACATGGAGCGGCTGATCGTCGCGAAGCTGCGCGCCGGGCCGAAGCCGCCGCAGCCGAACTCGAGCAGCGTGCCGTCGGCGCTGGGGATCCAGACTTCGGCGGCCTTGATGAAGGTGGCAGACATGGCGCGTCCTGGAGGGTGTGCAGCGCTCGTGCAAGTTGCAGGCCAGCACGGGCCGGTCGCGCCGGATGCCGGCGAGCCGATAGACTGGCCCGTATGAGCCGCACCGATCCGCAGCAGCACGCAGACTTCCACTCCGCCGCCGTGACGCGGCTGCGCGCCGACCTGGCGCTGGCGCTGAGGGCCGCCGCGCTTCACGGCCTGGCCGAAGGCGTGTGCAACCATTTCAGCGTGGAACTGCCCGACGGCTCCGGCCGTTTCCTGCTGAATCCGCGCGGCCTGCTGTGGAGCGAGATCGGCGCCGACGACATCGTGATGATCGACGTGCAGGGCGCCCGGCTGGCAGGCCGCCACGACGTCGAGCCCACGGCGATGTTCATCCATGCCGCCATCCACCGCATCGCCGGCCAGGCCTGCGTGCTGCACACCCACATGCCGTACGCGACCGCGCTCACGCTCACCGTCGATCGGGCGCTCGACACCACGCTGTCGCAGAACGCGATGCGCTTCCAAGGCCGCGTGGCCGTCGACGCGCACTACAACGGTCTCGCGCTCGATGCATCGGAGGGCGAACGCATCGCACGTGCCATGCAGGGGGCCGACGTGGTATTCCTCGGAAACCACGGCGTGGTGGTCTGCGGCGCCTCGATGGCGCATGCCTACGACGACCTCTACTACCTGGAGCGTGCCTGCGCCGCGCAGGTGCTGGCCGGCTCGACAGGCCGGCCGCTGGCCCCGGTGGCGCCGACCATCGCCGCGCACGTGGCGCAGCAGACGCTGGGCGAGCGGCTGCAGTCGGAGCTGTTCTTCGAGGCGCTGCGGCGCACCGTGCCCTAGCCTCCGCAGCGCAGCGGGCCGCGCGTCTGCCGCGGCCGTGAAAGCTGTTCTGGCGCGGTACAAAAACGCCTAGGGAAACTACGTGCTTGGGTGGGGTGGCCCGTGAACTTTAAGGTTCATGCCGTGCCGACGCCGCCGTGACGGTGGTGCGTGGCCCTCCTTGCCACTCTCCCGCGAAGCATCGACCGATGGATTCATTCCTCCCGTTCCGCGAGTCCCCGGCGCGCCAGCGCATCGACGTGATGGAACGCCCCGGCCTGCACGACGGCTTCCATGTCGAACCGCTGTCGGGCCGCGAGAAGGAGATGCTGCAGTCGCTCTTCAACGGCATCTCCAACCGCGAGATCGCCGGTCGGCTGTTCGTCTCGGAGAACACGGTCAAGTTTCACCTGAAGAACATCTACTCGAAGCTCGGCGTCGGCAACCGCTTGCAGGCCATCAATGCCGCCCGGGCCCTGAGGCTGATCGACTGACCAGCCGGCGCGACGAGACGAGCAGCGTGATGCCGAAGGAGCCCCTTGCCATGTCGGTGAAAGAGGAGCGCGGCAGCCGGGCTGCCCGGGTGGACGCAGTGGTCATCGGGGCCGGCTTCGCCGGCCTCTACATGGTGCACCGGCTGCGCGAGATGGGGCTGTCGCTGCGCGCCTTCGAGCGCGGCGGCGGGGTCGGCGGCACCTGGTACTGGAATCGCTATCCGGGGGCCGGTTCGGACTCCGAGTCGTGGGTCTACTCGTACTCCTTCTCCGACGAGCTCGTGCAGGGCTGGCAATGGAGCCGGCGCTTCCCCGGGCAGGCCGAGATCCTCCGCTACCTGGAGTACGTGGCCGACAAGCTCGACCTGAAGCCGGCCTTCGATTTCGACACCGCGGTGACGGGCGCCACCTACGACGAGCAGCGCGCGCTGTGGACGGTCGAGACCGAGACCGGCGAACGGGTCGAGGCGCGCTACCTGATCACGGCCGTGGGCTGCCTGTCGTCGGCCCAGGTGCCCGCGATCCCCGGCAGGGACAGCTTCGAGGGTGAGCAGCACCACACCGGCGCCTGGCCGCACGCGGGCGTGGACTTCAGCGGCAAGCGCGTGGGCGTGATCGGCACCGGGTCGAGCGCGATCCAGGCCATCCCCATCATCGCCCGGCAGGCGGCTCACCTGACGGTGTTCCAGCGCACGCCGCAGTTCAGCGTACCGAACGGCAATCGCGACCTCGGTCCGGAGGAGCAGGCCCGGCTGCGGCGCGATATCCGGCAGATCCGCGAAACCTGCAAGTGGAGCTCGATCGGCCAACCGTACGACTTCAGCAGCGTCGGTGCCTTCGACGTCGACGCCGAGGAGCGCCAGCGGCAGTACGAGGCCAACTGGCAGAAGGGCGGCTTCGAGTGGATGTTCGGCAGCTACAAGGACCTGCTGGTCGACGAGGCGGCGAACGCGACCGCCGCCGACTTCGTGCGCCAGAAGATCCGCGAGGCGGTGCGTGACCCCGCGGTGGCGCGCAAGCTGATCCCCCAGGGCTACCCGATCGCGACCAAGCGGCTGCCGCTGGACGCCGGTTACTTCGAGACCTACAACCGCGACAACGTGGTGCTGGTCGACCTGCGAGAAACACCGATCCAGGAGATCGTCGCGCAGGGCCTCCGCACCAGCGAGAAGACCTATCCGCTCGACATCATCGTGTTCGCCACCGGCTTCGACGCGCTGACAGGCCCGCTGACGCGACTGGGCATCCGCGGACGCGGGGGCGTGACGCTCGGCGAGAAGTGGGCGGCCGGTCCGCGCACCTACCTCGGGGTCTCGACTGCCGACTTCCCCAACCTGTTCATGATCACCGGCCCTGGCAGCCCGTCGGTGCTCGGCAACATGCCGACCTCGATCGAGCAGCATGTCGAGTGGATCGCCGACTGCATCGACTACCTGCGCGCTCACAAGGCGGCCACCATCGAGCCGACGCCGGACGCCGAGGAGGCCTGGGTGGCGCACGTCAACGAGCTGGCCGACAAGACCCTGCTGCCGCGCGCGGACTCCTGGTACATGGGCGCCAATGTCCCGGGCAAGCCGCGTGTGTTCATGCCCTACATCGGCGGCTTCGGCGCCTACCGCAAGCTGTGCGCCGAGGTGGCGGCGGAGCGCTACCGGGGCTTCTCGATCGGCTAGCGCTGCGGCAGCTCGGCCACCGTCAGCCACACCCGCAGATCGAACTCCAGCTGGTGGTAGTCCGGGGCCATGTGCGTGCACAGCGCATAGAAGGCCTTGCCGTGCTCGCGCTCCTTCAGGTGCGCGAGTTCGTGCACGACGATCATCTTCAGGAACGCCGCCGGCGCCTCCTTGAACAGGCTGGCCACGCGGATCTCGCGCTTGGCCTTCAGGCGTGTGCCCTGCACGCGCGACACGGCGGTGTGCGTGCCCAGCGCGTTGCGGATCACGTGCAGGCGCGGGTCGTAGGCCACCTTGCTCAGCGGCTCGGACTGGCGCAGGTAGCGGGACTTGAGGCCGGTGACGTAGTCGTACAGCGCGCGGTCGGTGCGCACCTCGTGGGCCTCCGGGTAGCGCGCCCGCAGGCCCTCGGCCAGGCCGCCCCGCGCGAGCGCCGCCCGCACCTGGGCCTGCAGCGCCTCGGGGTAGTGGGCCAAATAGGGGAGCGCGGACACGGCGCGGTGCGGCTCAGCGCGTGTCGGGCGCGTCGCGGGCATCGCGGGCGTCGCGCTCGATGTCGGCCTGCAGCGCCGCCCAGCCCTCGCGGCCGAGTCCGCGCAGCGTGCGGATGTTGGCCTCGTAGATGGACTCGGCCTCGGGGAAGGCCGCCACGGCACGGTCGATGCTGGCCTCGCGCAGCAGGTGCAGCGTCGGGTAGGGTGCACGGTTGCTGGCGTTCTCGGCATCGTCGGGCGCGGTGCCGGCGAACTGGTAGTCCGGATGGAAGCTCGCCACTTGCAGCACGCCCTCGAAACCCAGGCGCTCGATCGCGGCATCGACCCGGTCGAGGAAGTCGTTGTAGTCGAGAAAATCGCCCAGCACCTGCGGATGCATCAGCAGCGTGGTGTCGACCTCCGCCGGGTCGGCCTCGGCCAGCGCGCGCAGTTCGCGGCAGAGCTCGTCGAGCAGGCGCTCGGGCTCGGCGGCCTCGCTGACGACATAGCGCACCTGGCCCTTGGCCTCCACCGCCTTGGCGAAGGGGCAGAGGTTCAGGCCGATCACCGCATGCCTCAGCCACGCCCGGGTGCGGGCGATCACGAGCGCGGCGTCGACGGGCGGCGGCGGGGGCGACATGGGCTGGGCGTTCCGTGCGGCCGCGTGCGATGGCGCGCGGCCCTGCCGGCGAGTCTCAGGGCGCGAGCAGCCGGTTGACGCTGCCCACGTCGTCGGGCTTGAGCGTGCCCGCCGCCTGGCGCAGCAGCAGGTTGCCCAGCACCACGTCGTAGCGGGCGCGCGCCAGGTCGCGCTGGGTGGTGTAGAGCTGCGTCTGCGCGTTCAGCACGTCGAGGTTGACGCGCACGCCGACCTTGTAGCCGAGCTGGGTGGCCTCGAGCGCGAGCTTGTTGGAGGCCTCGGCGGCTTCGAGGGCCTTCACCGTGGCCAGGCCCGACTGGACGGTGAAGTAGGCCTGGCGCGTGCCCTGGGTGACGCTGCGGCGCGCGAACTCCAGGTCGTTGCGCGACTTCTCCTCCAGCGACAGCGTTTCCTTCACGCGGTTCTGGATCGAGTAGCCGGCGAACAGGGGCAGGTTCAGCTCCACGCCGATCTGCGCGCTGGTGGTGCTGCCGCTCAGACCGCTGCCGGCGGTGCGGCCGGTGTTGCGGTTGCGGCCGACGCCGCCCACCAGGTCGACTGTCGGCAGGTGGCCGGCACGCGCCTTCTCGGTCTCGAGCTGCGCCACCTCGTAGGCCAGCTGGGCCTTGCGCACGCTGGGCGACTGGCCCGCCTGCGTCACCCAGTCCTCCACGTTGGCCGGCAGCACCTCGGGCAGCTGCACCGGGACCGTCAGCGGCCGCGGTTCGACGTCGGTGCGCCCGACGAGCTGGTCGAGTGCGATGCGCCGTACGCGCAGGTCGTTCTCGGCGGCGATCTCCTGCGCGGTGGCGAGGTCGTAGCGGGCCTGCGCTTCGCGCGTGTCGGTGATGGTTGCGGTGCCGACCTCGAAATTGCGCTTCGCCGAGGCCAGCTGCTCGGCGATGGCGGTCTTGTTGGCGCGTGTCGTCGCCAGCGTGTCCTGTGCCGCCAGCACGTCGAAGTAGGCCTGGCTCAGCCGCACCACCAGGTCCTGCTCGGCGCTCTCGAGGTCGGCCATCGACACCGCATAGCTCTTCTCGGCCTGATCGATCGTGCTGCTGTTGCTGCGGTTGAACAGCGGTTGCAGCGCCGAGATCTGCGCGCCGGTGCTGGTGCCGCTCGCGCTGCCGGCCGATGTGTCGGTCTCGCTGCGGGTGGTGCTCGCCGACAGGGCCACGCTCGGGCGGTTGAGCGCCTTCACCTGCTCGTAGCGGAACTGTGCCGAATCGGCCAGCGCGCGGGCCGCCAGGTAGCTGGCGTCGTAGCCGCGTGCGGCGTCGTACAGCGACTGCAGGCTCTGAGCCTGCGCCACCGCGGCGGCACCGAGCAGCAGACCGGCCGTCAGCGCCCGGGCCAGGCGGTGCCGCCGCGGCAGCGGCGACGGCGGGCAGTGCGGGGAACGCTGGGGCATGGGGATCTTTCTGCAGGGACCCGGCACGCGGGATCAGAAACTGAAGGAGGAGGGTTCGCCGAAGCCGTCGAGTCGCGGCGCAAGCGTGTCGAACAGCTCCACGCTGTGGAAGCCGCCGCCCTCGGTGCGGGTCACGAGCACGGCGCGCATCACCGGATCCCGGCCGACGATGGCGGCGAGCCGCCCGCCCACCTTGAGCTGGTCGAGCAGGCCGCGCGGGATCTCGGCCACCGAGCCCGACAGCGCGATCACGTCGAACGGGCCGTCGGTTGCCGTGGCGCGCGAACCGTCGGCCTCGCGCACCTCGACGTTGACGACCGCCGCGCGCTGCAGGTTGATGCGGGCCTGCAGCGCCAGCGCGGGGCGGATCTCGAGGCTGAGCACTTCACGGGCCTTGTGGCCAAGCAGCGCGGCCATGAAGCCCGACCCCGTGCCGACCTCGAGCACGCGCTCGTGCTTGTGCACCGCCAGCTCCTGCAGCAGGCGGGCCTCGACCTTGGGCGACAGCATGAACTGCCCCTCGGCCAGTGGCAGCTCCATGTCGGTGAAGGCCAGGGCGCGGTAGGCCGACGGCACGAACTCCTCGCGGCGTACCACGGCCAGCAGCGACAGCACCGAGGAGTCCAGCACATCCCAGGGGCGGATCTGCTGTTCGATCATGTTGAAGCGGGCTTGTTCGATGTTCATGAGGCTCTCGCGGAAGGGGGTTTGCAGGGCGGCGAATTCTATTTCGGGGGTGGTATCGGTCTCACGACAGGGCGTCCGCTTGTGCGGTACCACCCGGCGCCGGCCGGTGCGGGTGCCAGCGGCGACGCGCCCAGCTGGCCAGGTCGTCAAGGTAGCAGTAGATCACCGGCACCACCACCAGCGTCAGCAACGACGAGGTGATCACGCCGCCGATCACGGCCTGGCCCATCGGCGCGCGTTGCTCTGAACCCTCGCTGAGCGCAAAGGCCAGCGGCACCATGCCGAAGATCATGGCCAGCGTGGTCATCAGGATCGGCCGCAGGCGCACCTGCGCGGCGTGCAGCAGGGCGTCCTCGCGGCCCATCGGGGCGTGCTCCCCGGCGGCGCCGTGCGTGCCCTCGCGCGAGCGGATCGCGAAGTCGACCAGCAGGATGGCGTTCTTGGTGACCAGGCCCATCAGCATCACGATGCCGATGATGCTGAACATGTTGAGCGTGGAGCGGAACGCCAGCAGCGCCAGCACCACGCCGATCAGCGTGAGCGGCAGCGAACTCATCAACGCCAGCGGCTGCAGGAAGCTCCGGAACTGGCTGGCGAGGATCATGTAGATGAAGACGACGGCCAGTGCCAACGCACCGATCGCATAGCTGAACGACTCCTGCATGTTCTTGGTCGAGCCGCCGAAGCTGTAGCGGTAGCCAGGCGGCCAGGCCACGCTGTCGAGCAGCTTGCGGATGTCCGCCGACACATCACCCGAGCTGCGGCCGAAGGCGTTGGCGTCGATGTTGATCTCGCGATTGAGGTCACGGCGGTTGATCTGGTTCGGGCCGGTCGACGGGCTCACCTCGGCCACCTGCGACAGTCGCACGATGCGCGGCGTGCCGTCGGCCGCGGCCGTCACGTTGAGCGGCAGCCGCGCCAGGTCGGCCAGCGAGTGGCGGCTCTCGGGCGCGAGGCGCACGTTCACGTCGTAGTTCTCGCCGTCCGGCGCGCGCCAGTTGCCCACCGTGGTGCCCGCCACGAGCGTGCGCAGGCTGCCGGCGAGCGCGTCGACGTTGAGCCCTGCGTCGGCCGCGGCGTCGCGCTTCACCTCGATCGACACCGTGGGCTTGTCGGGCTTGAGCGTGCTGTCCAGATCCACCAGGCCGGGGATGTCACGCAGCTTCGCGGTGATCAGCGCGGACAGGCGCGCCAACTCGGAGAGATCGGGGCCCTGGATCGAGAACTGCAGGCTCTTGCCGCCGCCCAGGTCGGTCTGGCCGATGTTGGTGACCGTGATGCCGGGGATGCCGGCAAGGCGTTCGCGCAGCGGCACCGCCAGTTGCGCCACGTCGCGTTCGCGATCCTTGCGGTCGACCAGCCGCACGTAGACAGCGCCGTAGATCTTGCCGAGCGCCTGGCCGCTGTTGATGGTGGTGACGGTGTAGCGCACCTCGGGCATCTCGCGCAGCACCTGATCGATCTGCTTCGCGCGCTGCTCGGTGAGTTCGATCGACGAGCCGACCGGCGTGTAGAAGTTGAGCTGGGTCTCCGAGAAGTCGGCCTTGGGCACGAACTCGGCGCCGAGCAGCGGGATGACGAAGAAGCTGCCCGCGAAGGTGGCAGCGGCCAGGCCCAGCGTCGCGAGCCGGTGCGCGAGCGACCAGCGCAGGATGCGCTGGTAGCCGTTCGACAACCGGCCGGTGAAACGGTCGAACGCGCCAGTGACGCGACCGATGGTCCGGTCGTACAACGTGAGCGGTGGACCGCGGTGGATGCCGTGAGCCTGCGGGTCGTTCCACACGCTCGACAGCATGGGGTCGAGCGTGAAGCTCACGAACATCGAGATCAGGACCGCCGCGACGATGGTGAGCCCGAACTCGTGGAAGAACTTGCCCACGATGCCGCCCATGAATCCGATCGGCAGGAACACCGCGACGATGCTCAGCGTGGTGGCCAGCACCGCGAGGCCGATCTCCTGGGTGCCGTCGAGTGCGGCCTGGTGCGGGCTCTTGCCCATCTGCACGTGGCGCACGATGTTCTCGCGCACGACGATCGCGTCGTCGATCAGCAAGCCCACGCACAGGCTCAGCGCCATCATCGTGATGGTGTTGATGGTGAAGCCGAACGCGTACATGAACAGGAAGGTGCCGATCAGCGCGATCGGCAGCGTCAGGCCGGTGATGACGGTGGAGCGCCAGGAGTTGAGGAACAGGAACACGATCAGGATCGTCAGCGCCGCGCCCTCGATCAGCGTGCGCTTGACGTTCGCCACCGACACGCGGATCGAGCGCGAGTTGTCGCGGTTGATCTCGGTGCGGATGCCCGGCGGCGTCACGTCGCGGGCGTTCTCCAGTGCGCGCTGTAGCCCGTCGACCACGGCGATGGTGTTCTCACCCTGAGATTTCTGCACCGACAGCAGCACGGTGCGCTGGCCGTTGTAGAGCGCCAGCGTCTCCAGCTCCTGCGGACCGTCCACCACGTCGGCCAGCTGGCGCAGCCGGATCGGCGCGCCAGCGCTCAGGTTGTTGCCGGCGGCACCCTTGCGCGCGACTACGATGTCGCGGAAATCCTCCGGCGTCTTCATGCGCGCGTTGATCTGCACCACGCGCTCCTGCTCGCGCGAGCGGATCGCGCCCATCGGCAGCTCCTGGTTCTCGCTCTTCACCGCGGCCAGCACCTGCTCCACGCTGACGCCCAGCGCTTCCATCGCCGCGGGCCGCAGGTAGATGTTGATCTCACGCTCCAGCCCGCCGATCAGCGATACCGCGCCGACGCCGCGCACGTTCTCCAGGCGCTTCTGCAGCACCTGGGTGGCCCACGTGGTGAGCTCCTGGGTGCTGCGCCGGCCGTCCTCGGACAGCACGGCGACGTTGAAGACCGGCTGGCTGGCCGGGTCGAAGCGCGAGACGCGCGGCTCCTCGACCTCCTCGCGCAGCAGCGGGCGGACCAGCGCGACCTTCTCGCGCACGTCCTCGGCGGCCTTGCGGCCGTCGACGTCGAGGTTGAACTCGATGATGACGATGGAGCTGCCCTCGTAGGAGCGCGAGTACAGCGAGTTGATGCCGGCGACGGTGTTGACCGCCTCCTCGACCTTCTTCGTCACCTCGCTCTCGACGATCTCGGGCGAGGCGCCGGGGTATTCGAACTGCACCACGACGGTGGGAAAGTCGATGTTGGGGAACTGGTCGACCGACAGCCGCTGGTAGCTGAACAGGCCCAGCACGACGAAGGCGAGCATCACCATCGTGGCCATCACCGGGTTGGCGATCGAGACGCGGGTGAACCACATGGGGCGGTCGCTGTCCTGCGTTTCAGCGCGTCGTGGTGGCGCCCGAAGAGGCCGACGCGGTGGCCGGCGCGGGCGCCTCGCCGGGCGCTGGCAGCCGCACCCGGGTGCCCTCGCGCACCGCACCCACGGTGCCGCGCAGCACCGTGCTGCCGTCGGCGATGCCGGAGTTCACCTCGACCAGCGCCTCGTCGCCGCGGGCCGCGGCGTCCGCCCGCAGGCCCAGTTCGACGCCGTGCTGCACCACCCGGCCGTCCTCGACCGCCAGCACATAGGGGCGTGCCTGATCGATGCGCACGGCCGTCGCCGGCACGCTGCTCGCGGTGCGGCGCTCCAGCTCGATGCGCCCCTTGGCGAACAGGCCCTGGCGCAGGCCGGGCTGGGGCTCGACCGCGAGATAGACCATTACCGCACGCGTGCCGGCCTGGGCGGCCGGGTTGATGCGGGCCACGCGCGCCAGCACCGGCGCCGCGATGCCGTCGACCTGCAGGCGGGCGGCCGCTCCGATGCGTACCGCGCCCACGTCCTCGGGCGCGACCGCCGCCTCGAGCTCGATCCGCGACAGATCGACGATCTCGACCAGCTTCGCGTCGACCGCCACGCGTTCACCGGGCTGCGCAGCGCGCTGCGACACCTCGCCGGCGATCGGCGCACGCAGCACCGTGTCGTTCTGGGCCTTGCGCGCCAGTTCGGCAGCCGCCCGGGCCGCCTGCAACGCCGCACGTGCGGCGGCCGCGTTCGAGACCGACGTGTCGAGCGCGTTCTTCGAGATGAAGCCCTGATTCACCAGGGCGCGGTTGTTCTCCAGCGCGCGCTCGGCGATGTCGAGCTGCGCGCCGGCCTGGGCCGACTGCTCCTGCGCCTGGCGCAGCTTCCAGGCGTACTCGGTCGCGTCGATTCGACCCAGCACTTGGCCGGCCGTGACACGATCGCCCTCGCGCACGCTGAGCTGCTGCACCTCGCCCGCCACCTTGGCCTTCACCACCGCGGAATTCACCGCCTTCAGTGCGCCGGTGATCTCGAGCGTGCGCAGCAGCTCGCGCGGCTGAACCCGGGCCACGTCCAGCGGCGCGAGTTCGAGGGCCACGTCGGCAGGGCGCGCCAGCATGCGGCCCTGCTCGGCCTTGCGTGCCAGCAGGCCGCCGCCCAGCGCCGCGCCGACCAGCAGCAGCACGACGGCGGCGCCGATCCACCACGCCGCCCGGCGCTTCATGCCTTCGCTTTCCGCGGGCCGCCGCGTGGCGCAGTGCGCGGCACGAGGCCGTTGAGCACCAGGTCGACCTGCATTGCGACCACGCGCGGCGCGTCGAGGCGGCGGTCCAGATTCGGGCAGGCGCCCATCGAATGCTTGTGCAGCATCAGGAACAGCATCGGCGCCATCAGGGCATGCACCACGTCGTCGACCGCCACCGGGCGGAACTCGCCGCGGTCGATGCCACGCTGCACCACCCCGCCGATCATGCGTTCGGCCGGCAGCACCACTTCGTCGAGGTAGAACTGCGCGATGTCGGGGAAGTTGCGAACTTCCGAAATGATCAACTTGCAGATACCCGAGGCGCGGGTCTCGCCGATGCGGCGCCACCACTCGGCCATCAGGTGGGCCAGCAACTCGGCCGTCGGCCCGTCGAAGCCGCGCACGATGTCCTCGCCCTCGGCGATCTCCTGCGAGATGTTCTCGCGGATCACCGCCTTCAGCAGTTCTTCCTTGCTGGGGTAGTAGAGGTAGAGGGTGCCCTTGGAGACGCCGGCGCGCGCCGCCACCTCCTCCGAGCGCGTCGCCGCGAAGCCCTTCTCGACGAACAGATCGAGGGCGGCGTCGAGCAACTCCTGCGGGCGCGCTTCCTTGCGCCGCTGGCGGGTGGAGGGGAGGGAGTCGGCAGTTCGTGACATGGATTTACTGACTGATCGGTCATTAATGTAGCGCCGGCCCGCAAGGGGGTCAAACCGGGCACGGCAGATCCCGACCGCAGTGCCGAGGATGCCGCTGAGCGCCGTCGCGACGGTGCCTCGCCGGTGGCAATCCGGTAAAGATCGGTGAAGCCTTCACGCATCCCCGCGATCATGGGAATCGCCGTGGCCCGGCGGCGCGGCGCGGTCAGGGTCGGCAGCTAACATCGATCGCTTTGCCGCACCGGAGACGTTTTCTTGGACATCCTGCTGCTCGTCAAGGCCGCGATCATGGGCATCGTCGAGGGACTCACCGAGTTCCTGCCGATCTCGAGCACCGGACACCTGATCCTGACCGCGTCGCTGCTCAACTTCACCGGCGAGATCGTGAAGGTGTTCGACATCGCGATCCAGACCGGCGCCATGTTCGCCGTGATCTGGGAGTACCGGGTGCGCCTGCGGGCCACGGTGGCCGGCATCACGCACGAGGCGGTGGCGCAGCGCTTCGTGCGCAACCTGCTGATCGCCTTCGTGCCGGCGGTCATCTCCGGCCTCGCGCTGGGCGGGCTGATCAAGGAGCACCTGTTCCATCCGGTGCCGGTGGCGACGGCCTTCGTGGTCGGCGGGCTGATCATCCTGTGGGTCGAGCGCCGCCACCGGGCGCTGTTCGGTGATCGCGATCTCGAGGGCGGGCGCGTGGCGCGCGTCGAGACGATCGACGACATGAGCGCCCTCGACGCCCTGAAGGTCGGCCTGGTGCAGTGCGCGGCGCTGATCCCGGGCACCAGCCGCTCGGGCGCCACCATCATCGGTGCGATGCTGTTCGGCTTTTCGCGCAAGGCGGCCACCGAGTTCAGCTTCTTCCTTGGTATCCCGACGCTGATGGGCGCCGGCGCCTATTCGCTGATCAAGCAGCGTGACCTGCTGAGCTGGGGCGACCTGCCGGTGTTCGCGGTCGGTGTGGTGTTCGCCTTCCTCAGCGCGCTGGTCTGCATCCGCTGGCTGATCCGCTACGTGTCGACGCACGACTTCACCGTGTTCGCCTGGTACCGCATCGCCTTCGGCGGCCTGGTGCTGCTGAGCGCCTGGGGCGGCTGGGTGGACTGGAAGGACTGAGCAGAAGGGAGGGCGGCGCTCAGCGCTGCCTGAAGCGTTCCAGCGTGGCGAGCACGATCCGCGTCGCGCCGTCCAGCGACGACGGCGCGCGGTGCGCCACGCCGAGGCTGCGGGTCAGCGCCGGTCGCAGCGGGATCAGCTGCACCGGATCGGCGCCCGCGGCCACCGCGACTGCCGAGCTCTCCATCGGCAGGATCGCGGCGCCATACCCGGCCGCTACCAGGCTCTTGATCGCCTCCGTGTAGTTGAGCTCGATACGGGCACGCGGCGCGTGGCCGGCGGCGGCAAACCACTCCATCGTCATCCGGTACATGCGGGTCGTCGCATCGTTGAAGATCAGCGGCTGCGCGGCCAGCCAGTCCGGCGTGGCCGCCCGGGGGGCACGCCAGCGCGGCGGCACGAAGGCCCTCATCGGGTCGTTGCGCCAGTGCGTCACCACGAGATCGCGCACCGGCGGCTGCGGCAGTGCGATCAGGCCGATGTCCAGCGTGCCGGCGGTGAGCCGCTCCATGCAGTGGTTCGATCCGAGGATGGCCACCTCCACATCGATGCCCGCATGCTCATGTTCGAGCACCTTCAGCACCTGCGGCAGCAGGTGCACGATCACACCGGTCGAGGTGCCCAGGCGCACGCGCCCGGCCTGACCGCGGGCGTGGCGCTGCACGGTGTCGATGGCCTCGTCAGCGTCGCGCAGCAGGCGCCGGGCACGATCGATCAGCGCGGCGCCGGCGGCCGTGGGCGAGACGCGCCGGCTGCCGCGCACGACCAGCGGCGTTCCGAGCCGCGATTCCAGCTCGCCGATGTGCAGGCTGACTGTGGGTTGAGCCAGGTGCAGCGCCCTCGCGGCGGCCGAGAACGTGCCCAGGTCGGCGATCGACACCAGGGTGCGCAGTTGGTCGAGGTTGAGCTCACGCATCAGGAAGTCTGATAGAAAGCCTCAGTAATCTCAACTTTCACGATATCACGCGCGGTTGCACGATGACGGCATGAATTTCCGAGGAGTGCTTGTCATGACACCGAGTTCCGACACCGGGTCCGGCCTGCGGCCGTCCCTGCTGCGCTGGCTGCGCGCGGCGTGGTCGACGCGCCGCCGACGCCTCGCCGCCGAACGCGCACTGCAGGCCCTGTCAGAGCATGAACTGAAGGATCTCGGCATCGGCCGCTCGGAGATCCCGGCATTGGCGCGGATGCCCCGTTAGCGTGAAGAGGCTGAGAGTCTGGCCGACGGACGGGAGGCCGGAGCTCAGAGCATGCCTGGCGTTGAACCTGAGCAGAATGGCCGCAACCCGTTTTCCATGACAAAGGGCGAACTTTCGTCCGCCCTTTGTCACCGCTCAAAATTCCGGACTCAGTCGATCCGGCTCACTCGTCCGCGTTGCGACGAATGGATCACTGGCATTGCGAGGGAACCTCGTTGAACATCGAGGAGGAGAGCGAGGTGTCGCCCCACACGTTGCTCACCAGTTCCACTGCACCACAATTGCCACCATTCCACCACGGATTCTGGGCACCGTTGGAACTGTTTACCCAGGCGCGGTTGCCGGTGACCGAGTGCCCGCTGCACGAGCCGCCACCTTGGCTCCACACGTACAGGCCGACATTGGTATAGGTGGCCGCCCGGTCCATGTAGATCCGATTGGATTCGACGTCAATGTTCGTCCCGCCCGCCACGCCGATCCCGACGTTGCGCACGTTGACGATCGTGTTGTGGTGCACCCAGGCGTTGCCGCCCGAAGCTCCATCGCCGACCATGATCGCCGTGCCGGAGTTGCTGGTGGGGGAACCACCGCGCAGACGGTTGTACGCGATCTCGGTGCGGTCGTTCGATAGCCCACCGGAATCGTACATGTTGATGTGATCCTCGACATTGCTGTACGTGGCGCCTTGCACGTCGGACACGTTGCACGTTACCTTGCTGCCGCTCGTTCCCGATTTCACGCCATTGAACTGCACCATCTGGCCGCGAGGGAAGGGACCACGGATGTTGGTGACGCGATTGCGATCGAAGATGATGGGATGGCGAGCCCCGGCCGCGTACAGCGCGGTCGCCATGTCGTGGATGTAGTTGCGCTGTACGGTGATATTCGACGCGCCGCTCTGGATGTCGATGCCCTTGGCACTGGTGTCACCCGGTTGCCCGCAAGGTCCGATCTCAGAGTCGCGGATCGTCACGTTAGTCACGCCGGTCGGAATGGTGATGCAGGAGCCGCTCGACGAGGTCACGCGCACTCGTTCGATTACCTGCCCCGTCCGAGCCGTGATCGGGCCGGAATTGGTGAACGACGTGACGCTGGGTCCCGCGCCGCCGGAGACCGATGAGGCGGACGACGTAGGCGTCGGTGACGTGACAGTCGAGGTGTTGGTCGGCGTCGTAGTCGTGGGCGTCGTTGCGGTGGTCGTCGTGCCGTTGTACCAGCACGTCTTGGTCTGCCCGACGGCGGGATCACCGAACGTGCTGTTGTTGCAGGCGACACCGCCGGTGTAGGTGGCTGTGACGAATTGGCTGGTTGTGCCGTAGCGGACGGACCGCGTTCCCGTGAAGGCGCAGCTCTGGTTCTCGATAGCGCACTGAGTCCAGGTCGTGCTGCTCGACGTGGTCGTCGTAGGGGCCGGCGCGGTCGTGGTCGTCGTAGCGGTCGTCGCTTGACTGATCCAGCACGTCTTGGTCTGTCCGTATGCCGGATCACCAAAGACGGCGTTGCTGCAGGCCACTCCGCCAGTGAAGGTGCGCGTGACGTAGTTCGTCGTCGTGCCGTAGCGGACCGAGCGGGTTCCAGTGAATGAGCACGTCTGGCGTTCGGTCGCGCAGGTTGCCCACGAGGTCGTCGTGGTTGTATCCGCAGCCGCCTTGACGTTCGGTGAAGCATTCTCGGCAGATGCGCTGTCGGTCGGCGCGTCTTGGGCCGTAACGCTGTCGCTGGCGCCGGAGCCGCCGCCGCCGCCGCAGCCGACGAGGAGCGCCGCGGATGCCAACGCCATGATCGACGCTGAACGTGAAAGCCAGTGACGATTCTTGGTTGCGCGAACGGAATAAATGTCTTGGTATTGCTGCCTGTCAAAATTAACAGGGGAAATGGAGGCGGCAAAAGTGAGTTTCATGCGGGTCAATCTCGAAATACACGCAGACAGTTAATGCCGTACACGTTGGGCCACTAGTTAATGCACCGTGCGAAGCTCGTAAGGCACATCCGATGAATGAACTTTCGCATCGTTCGGCGGAGGGGCTGTATCGAGATCTGCTTGGAGGTAACAAGGCGAACACACAGGCTCGCGCCGTCGACACGGATCGGTGGCTGTGGTCGTGTTGCGATACAAAAAAAGCGGATGCCGGTCGATCCGGCCGGACAGGCGCTGGGGCGCGTCAACGACCAAAGCTGGCGCCATGCTGACGCCACCCCCTAGATCGAGGGCGTAATGAAATGAGGATCCAAGGGGGCCGCCTTGCCCTCACAGTTGCGAACGATCTCGCAGTCTTCGTTACGAACTGCCGTTGGAGGCGCAGTGTGGATTAGTTACAACTCGCCACCTTCTGTTTCGTGACGAGGGTCCGGGCTGGCGGTCTTCCTGCCGCTTTGTGGCCTCCTGATGGACGCCTCATCGAGGCTGTCTGACAAAATTCCGGCCGAAGACATCTCCCGACTCCATCCATGCGCATCCTCATCGTCCACAACGCTTATCAGCAGCGCGGGGGGGAAGACGCTGTCGTCGAATCGGAGACCCGGTTGCTGCGATCGCGCGAGCACGAAGTCCGGGTTTTTACCCGGCACAACGATGAGATACAGGGTTTGGGCAAGGGCGCCCTGGCGCAGAAAACCCTATGGTCGCGAGATTCCGTGGCAGAGATCAATGACACGGTATCCAAATGGCGCCCGGATATCGTTCATGTTCACAATACGTTCCCGCTCATTTCGCCGTCGGTGTATTGGGCGGTGGCGGCCCAGGGAATACCAGTCGTCCAAACCCTGCACAACTTCCGCCTGATTTGTCCGCAGGCGATGTTCCTGCGTGAAGGTCGCGTGTGTGAGGACTGCCTCGGGCACAGCACCTGGCGGGCCGTCACGCGCGGGTGCTATCGAAATTCCAAGCTGCAAAGCGCCGTGCTGACGGGCATGCTGGGGTTGCATCGGTCTATCGGCACCTACCGAAACAAGGTCACCCGTTATATAGCATTGAACGATTTCTGCCGGCGCAAATTCATCGAAGGTGGATTACCCGCGGACAAGGTGGTCGTCAAGCCCAACTTCGTGGATTACCCTGCGCCCACCGCCGCTGATCGGCAAGGGTTCCTGTTCGTGGGGCGTCTGTCAGTCGAGAAGGGCATCGGTGCACTGGCCGAGGCGGCACGGCACGTACCCGAGGTGCCGATTCGCATCGCGGGAACCGGCCCGGAGGCGCACTTGCTGCAGGACGTTCCTAACGCCACGATGCTGGGCGCGTTGGGGGGCGACGACGTTCGCCGCCAGATGGAAACCGCAACTGCGCTCATCCTCCCGAGTATTTGGTATGAGAACTTTCCCCGCACGCTGGTCGAAGCCTTTGCCGCGGGGTTGCCGGTGATCGGCAGTCGCTTGGGTGCTCTGGAGGAACTGATTGAAGATGGGGTCACCGGACTGCTGTTCGATCCGGGCGACGCCGGTCAACTCGCAAGCAAGATTCGTTGGGCTCAATCGAACGTCACCGCAATGGCGGAAATGGGGCACCATGCGCGGGCGCGCTACGAAAAAAATTTCACCGCGGATAAAAACTACGAGCAATTGATTTATATATATCGGGACGCAATTTTAGCCGCCAAGATGAAGTAGTTTATGAAATAAACGTTGCTGCTTCCTCGGTGTTTATATTAATTTGCATTTATTTGCGATCTGTGTCGCGTGTCGTAAATAATGAGTTCTCATCAATCTGCCAAATGGTTGCATCCGCGAGATATTAAGAATGCGCCCCTGCAGCCGGCATTAGGGATGGCCGTGCTGAAAGGCTGTAGCTAAAGTCTGACAGGTCGCCCGTCCCCCTTCGTTCAGGGGCGTTGCCCGGTAGGCCGCGCCGTGCATAATGACTCTGCCATAGCCGACTGCGGCTCTCTGTGCGTCCTTGGTGGCGCCCCCCGGTGCATCGTAGGCAGGGCAAGGCGAACTATGTTCTTGCACAGGCCGGTTCCCGAAAGTTGAAAACGTGACCTCTGGTGGAATAGCGGTAAAGGAATGCAATGCCGGCAGTTCGAATGCGGTGGACATTGCTTTATCCGATAAGCCTGGGATGGTCGCCGCCATGCGAGCTGCAGTAGAAAATCCTGCGGTGAGCCTTATTCGTCGTCTCCAAGTCATTCGATTCCCGCTGGTGGTGAGCGTTATTTTCCACCACAACGGCATGGGGACAGTGCGGCTGGCCGATGGAGTCAATATGTCGGCGGGGCCCCTATCGCTCTGGGCGCAATTCATTCAGGGGTTTATATCGTACGGATTGGGGGGCATTCGGATGCCCACGTTTTTCCTGATCAGTGGATATCTCTTCTTCACTGGGTTCGACCGAGGTGGCGATTGGCTGTCCAAGAAGCTGGCCAGTCGGACGCGCAGCGTGCTGTTTCCACTGTTGATCTGGAATGCCATCGCCATCGTGTTGCTGCTGATCGCACAGAATGCGGGGCCGACCCGCGTGCTGTTTTCCGGGGCGGGCGCGTGGAGTCAATCCATCATCGGCTTTGGATGGTTTGACTACGTGAACGCCTTGCTCGGCATCCGCAGCGACCCCATCCTCTACCCGCTCTGGTTCTTGCGCGACCTGTTCCTGATGTGCCTGCTCGCGCCGGTGTACTTCGTGCTGCCGCGAATCGTCCAGCACGTCTTAGGGAAGCGCTGATCAACCCGCTTCGTGACCGCGACTCGGCCGACAGCGGGCGTTGATGGCGACTCGTGAACTCAGAAGTGGCACCGATGAGCCCCTTCTGCGGCACTTCGAGGCCGCTCTCAGGCCCCCGTTCATGCAGCAGACGCACTGAGGCCTTGGGCCAGCAATCGGCGCCGGGCGATGTACAAGTTGGCCAGCGCAGCGTGCGCCTTCGCGCGAGCTTCGTTCTTGGAGATCCCGCGGTAGCTGACCTTGCGGTAGCCGAACAGGTTCTTGATGACGTGGAACGGGTGTTCGACGATGGCCCGCACCTGAGCCTTGCGCCGTTCGAACCACTCGTGCATCGCCTTGGCCGGCCCTTCGGGCATGGCCTTGAGTTGGCCGCGCTTCATGGCGATACGCCAATCCATGTCCTGGCGCAGCCTGCCCTCTTCCTGCGCCGTCGTGATCTCGTCTCGCCTCTGGATGCCGGTGTAGCCGCTGTCGCCGTGAACTTGGCTCTCCTGGCCATGCAGCAGTTCGTGCGCGTGCGCCACGTCAGCCTCGTTGGCCGCGGTGCAGACCACGCTGTGGATCAGACCCGACTCGGCATCCACGCCCGAGTGCATCTTCATCCCGAAGTGCCACTGGTTCCCCTTCTTGGTCTGGTGCATCTCGGGGTCGCGCTTGCCGTCCTCGTTCTTCGTCGAACTTGGCGCGGCAATGATGGTGGCGTCCACCACCGTGCCCTGGCGCATCAGCAGCCCACGCTCGGTGAGGTGCGCGTTGACCTCGGCCAGGATGGCCGACGTCAAGTCGTGCTGCTCGAGCAGGCGGCGGAACTTCAGCAGCGTTGTGGCGTCGGGTACGTTCTCCCGCCCAAGGTCGATGCCGATGAACTCGCGCATGGCCTGGCTGTCGTACAGCGCGTCTTCCAGTGCCTCGTCGGCCAGCGTGTACCACTGCTGCAGGAAGTACATGCGCAGCATCCGCGGCACGCCAATCGGCGGTCGGCCCACCTTGCCGCTCTTCGGGTAGTGCGGCTCGATCAGCGCCTCAAGCCGCGCCCACGGAACCACCACGTTCATCTCGGCCAGGAAGCGCTCCCGGCGCGTCTGGCGCTTCTTGCCGGCGTACTCGGCAGTGGCAAAACTCGTCTGCTTCATGGCAGCATCATCGCCGCTGAATTCGCCGCACGCCATCGTGGCCTGCACGGATAAATCAGTGCTTCCTTAGTGGCAATGTTCGGGGCGCTGTGGCTGTTCGATGCTTGGCCGTACGAAGTGCCCACGGTGCAAGCGTGTTTCTTCTTCGCATTGGGCGCTTCGGCGGCGATGGCCAAGAAAGATCTGTTCGCGATGGATCCGTATTTGAAGTGGGTCTGTGCGGTGCTGCTGGGACTGGTGATTGCCGGTGCGCTCGTGCCCGCCGACGGCGCCGTCGCTTCGACCTTGACGCACCTGAAGCACCTGGCCGGTGTGATCGTCGTGTTGACGATTTCCCAGTACCTGCTTCGCATGCCTCGAGCTAGCGAGTGGTTGATCCGGCTGTCGGCGCCGAGCTTCCTGCTCTTCGTTGCGCACGAACCCTTGCTCACCATCGTGCGCAAGACCATGTACGTCGTGTTCACCCCGAGTTCCAGCAGCGCCGCGCTGTCGATTTATTTCGGTGCCGTGGCGTGCACCGTGATGTTGATCGTTGCCGCTTATTACTTGGCGGAGCGGTACGCGCCGCGGGCGCTCTCGGCCTTGACCGGGGGGCGTTCAGCCTGAGGAGGTTGCTGCGGAACGGCCGGGGCGAGAGGGGTGAGTGGCTGCAGCGAAGGCCGGGCGCAGGAAGCGGAGCTTGAGTAGCCCCTCAAGACCCGCGCGAACCACGAAGATCAGCGAGCGCCCATAACGGCGCCCGCGCAACCGAGGCTCCCGCGCTAGGCGGAACGCCCATTCGAGACCGACCGCCTGGAAGAACGGCGGCGCCCATGGGACGGTGCCGGCGTGGTAATCAAAGGCGGCTCCGACACCGATCATCCACGTGGCGTTGACGCGACCCAGGTGCTCCTGGATCCAGGTTTCCTGCTTGGGCAATCCGAGGCCGACCCAGACTATGTCCGGTTGCGTGGCATTGATGCAGTCGACGATGGCCTGATCTTCTTCGGGGCTCAAGGCCTTGAACGGCGGCGAGTACGTGCCGCAGACGATCAACTCGGGGTAGCGAGCCGTCAAGCGCTCGGCCATCTGTTCCGCCACGCCGTCCTTGCCACCGTAGAAGAAGTGCCGCCATTTCCTCGCCTGCCCGTAGTGCGAGGCCGCCAGTTGCAGGTGCGGGCCCGTGACGCGTTTGACGCTGTGCCCCCACGCCCAGCCCGCAACGACCACGCCGACCCCGTCGCACAAAGAGAAATCGGCCGTCCGGATGTGTCGTTCGATCACCGGGTTGTGGAGGCCGTGGTAGAGCGTTTCGGTGTTCGTGATGGACACGATGTGACCGGCAGACTTCTCAGAGATCTCACGCGCCATGGCTTCTAGTACCTCCGCCTCGGTCGCCGTGCTGATGGGAAGGCCTGCAATCAATGCGTTTTTCATTCTGTGTCCACGCTGAACATTCGATCGTTGCGAAGTCGGCCGCAACGAACCGCCGCGCCGCGTTTCGTCTCTGCCGAAGGCCGCATCAGCGATAGGCGATGTACCCGGCCACGACCGCCGCGCCACCTGCGCCGGTGAGCGAGAAGGCACCGCCTACCTCGGGCGTCGTGCCGCCGCTCACCGGGCCGAAGAAACGGTTGCTGATGCCGCCGCTCAGACCGCCGGCAATGGTGCCGGTCGCGTAGTTTTCTTCGCCGGCGGTTCCGCTGATGTTGATGACGGAAACGAAGCTGACAGGCACCGGCGTCGCGGTTCCCGACACCACGCAATTGAAAACCGTGACCGTGACCGTACGCGCCGCGTAATCCACCATGACCGTTGCGTCACCCGTGAAGTTTTCTTGGTCCTGGACGCCGTCCGGTGCGTACGACCCGTACACGAACCCGTCATAGCTGAAGGTGCCCGACGCTGGCACCGTAGCCGGATCGGTGACCTGGCCGTAGGTGACGATGCCCGAGCGGGCAGTGTTGTGTTCGAAGCTGCCCGGGACAGACCACTCCGCCAGATCGACGGTGTCGCGAGTGGCCCAGTAGCCGATGTTGCTGTACTGGTAGCTCCACTGGACGATCTCTCGCACGCCCTTGGAGCCGGGGAAGGGCACGCCCACGCCATTGCCGCCGGGCAAGAAACCGCCTCCGGGCGCGTCGCCGGCATGGATGTCGCCGTCTTCGTGCAGGCGTTGTCCGCCCAGGACGTTAGGGCGGGCTCCGCCAGGCCAACTGCCCGCAGTGAAGCTCAGTCCGGTTGTTTCCAGCTCCGTAGAGCACGGCGGCGTGTCGCAACGCGCTGGGTCGGAACGCGGGAAGTAGCGGTTGTTGGCGTAATGGGCCTGCGTGCCGTTCGCTCCGAGCGTTCCAAAATCGTAGAACCCCAGATCACTGCTCGGCGGCAACGTGCTGTAGACGAGCGCGCCACTGCCGCCGAGTTCGACCCGGCTGGTCGACAGCGAATCGAGCGGCCCCGTGGGGTCGAACAACTCGATGATCTGCGGCCGCTCGGTTGCGGCGTCCCATCGGATCCCCATGTTCTTCAGCAGCAGCACCACCTTGTCCGGATTGCCGCCGGTCCGGTGCGAACGGATCTCGGCCGTACCGCCCGTGGCCAATGCCAACCCAGTTGCAATGTTCGCGTTTGTCGGATTGAGGACATCGCCTGTCGAGCGGCCGTAAACCTGAACGCCCGAGCGGGTCAGCGCCACACCGTTGTTGGTTCTGAGGATGTCGGCGCCGCTGCACTGGTAGCTCACGCCTTCCACGCAGCTCATCGTCAGAGGAGTTGGAGCAGGCGCCGGAGCCGGAGCAGGAGCCGGAGCAGGAGCCGGAGCCGGAGCAGGAGCAGGAGCCGGAGCCGGAGCCGGAGCCGGAGCCGGAGCAGGAGCCGGAGCAGGAGCAGGAGCAGGAGCCGGAGCAGGAGCAGGAGCCGGAGCCGGAGCCGGAGCCGGAGCAGGAGCCGGAGCAGGAGCAGGAGCAGGAGCAGGAGCAGGAGCAGGAGCAGGAGCAGGAGCAGGAGCAGGAGCACCGCCGCCGCCGCCGCCGCCGCATCCCGAAAGAACACCCATGGCCAGCATCAAGAGACTGGCGGTTGAATTGATCCTGTTCGTGCTTTCCAAGTCGACTCCAGCGGCTTTCTATTTATTAATCATTGCCAATGACGTCATTGGCTTGATGGCGGCGAAAGATCGGTTGAGACGCGCAGGCCTCGACGCCGTTCGCAAAATTGACGGCCATGTTCTGAATGGTGTACTGGGCGGCGCTGCGTTCGCAGCCGGCACGCAGCCGATCCAGCGCCGTGGTGTCGGTGAGGATCGCGGCGACCGTGGACGCGTAGGCCTCGGCCGAATTCGCGGTCATGACGCCGTTCACGCCGTCTTGCAGGTACGCGATCTCCGGGCTGTGGAGGCCGCAGTCCGTTGTGATCATCGGCGTGCCAAGCACGAAGGCATCGAGGATGCTCAGGCCGACCAGGCCCGGATTGATCATGACCTTGGCCAGGCCGATCAGATCGACCTTCTCCTGGCCCTTGCGGATGCCGAGGTAGGTGGCCCAGGGGTGGGCGGCGCAGAACGACTCGACGATCGAGCGTTGCGGGCCGTCGCCAACCACGAGGAACTCGAACCCCGGGATCTTGTCGTGGATCTGCTGCGCAGTGGCCAACATGAACTCGATTCGCTTCTCTTCGTAGAGAGAGCCAACGTAGATGCCGACGGCATCGCCCTTCAAGCCGATGCGGGCGCGCAGCGAATCGTGACCTTGCCCCCGAAAAACGTAGTTCTTGGCTGATGATGGAATCAGAGACAGGAGCTACGAGATGAATGACAAGCAAGTGCGTGGGAAGTACACGCAGGAGTTCAAGCTGGAGGCCGTCAGGCTGGTCAGGGCAGGCCAGTCGGTGGGGATGACGGCGAAGGTGCTGGGCATTCCCAAGGCCAGCCTGAGCAACTGGGTGCGCTCCAGTGAGCAGGGGCAGCTTGGTGGCGCTGGCGACCGGCCGGTGACGCCAGAGCAGATGGAGCTGGCCAGGCTGAGGGCGGAACTGGCGCGCGTGAAGATGGAGCGCGACATCGCAAAAAAAGCGGCGGCGTACTTTGCGCAGGATGTTCTGCAAAGTACGCCTGGATCCGGACGATGAAGGAGAGCTGGCCGGTGAGCCTGAGCTGCGAGGTGCTGGGCGTGAGCGTCAGCGGGTACTTCGAGCACCAACGCCGCCAGTATCGACGCCAGCCGAGCCGGCCGGGCTCGGGGCGTCTGAGCGACGAGGCCTTGCTGGCGCACGTGCGTGCCATTCACGCCGAGGTCCGTCAGGAGTACGGATGGCCGCGGATGACTAAGGAGCTGTGCGCCCGGGGCCACCGCGTCGGCAAGGAACGGGTTCGACGCCTGATGCAGCAGCACGGCATCAAGGCTCGGGGCCGCCGCAAGTTCGTCGTCACCACCGACAGCAAGCACAACCTGCCGATCGCGCCAGACCTGCTTCAGCGGGACTTCGCGGCCGACGGCCCCAACGCGAAGTGGACGAGCGACATCACCTACATCGCTACCGACGAAGGCTGGCTGTACCTGGCGGCCTTCATCGACTTGCACAGTCGGATGATCGTGGGCTGGAGCATGCAGCCCCACATGCGCGCCAGCCTGGTGACGGACGCGCTGCGCATGGCGTGGTTCCGGCGTCGGCCACCGCCGGGGCTGATCGTGCACACGGACCGCGGCAGCCAATACTGCAGCGACGAGTTCCAGAAGGCGCTGACCGGGTACGGGATGCGCTCGTCGATGAGCCGCAAGGGCGACTGCTGGGACAACGCGCCGACCGAGAGCCTGTGGGGGCGCCTGAAGGTCGGCAGACTGCATGGGCGTAAGTTCGCCACCAGGAGGCAGGCTATGGACGAGGTCATCGACTGGATGGCCTTCTACAACCACCGCCGGCTACATTCCTCGCTGGGCTACCTCAGCCCCAGGCAGTATGAAGAGCGCTGGGTCGCGGCACAGCTCAACAAGGCCGCGTAACAAGGATGCTAAGAGCTACGGGATTCAGGGGCAAGGTCATCGAGCGACTCGCGGCTCGTTCTGGCTTTCAGCGTTTGGAGCTCCACGGTATCGACCGAGTTGTTGAGCGTGGTGATCCGGTCGGCGGGAAAGCCGCTTCGCAGGATGAGCGGCACGCTCATGTCGGTGTAACCGAACCACCAGTCCGCGCGCTTGGCGCTGATGCGCTTGAATCGCTCCCGCCAACTGTCCGTAGTGCCTTGCAGATTGGCGCCGTGACCCCACAGTCCCACGCGCACGTCGTCCGATCGGAAGAACTGCAGCGGAATGTTGTTGACGAGCTTGTTTTCCGGGGTGACGACGACCATGGCCGCGTCGCGGATCAGATGGCTGAAAGGTTGCCAGCAGAGCCGCCCGCCGAGCAGATAGCGCGTCTCCAGGGACTCCGCCCAGGCGATCGATCCGCTGTCGTTCTTGATCTGCTCTGCAGCCGTGCCCACGCCGTGAGCCAAGCGCAGGTCCCAGCCTCGGCGGCTCAATTCCACGCGCAGTGCTTCGAAATAGGGGACCCGGTAGTGCGGCAGCCGGCGTTGGACGACGAGGACCGACCTGCGAGCGCCCTGGCGCAATTCCATTCCGTCGGGCCGGGCGCCCGCACGATCTTCGCCCTTCCCGAGGCGCAAGCCCTTGCGCTTGGTCGTCAGATGACTGAAGGCCGACGCGCTCATACGGCGAACCGGCGTGCGGATTCAGCAAGATGACGCACGCCGGGCACGCGCATGAGTCCGGGATGGGTCGCGCAGAGTTGCTCCAGCAACTGCAACAGTTGCGTACCCAGAACCAACGTGGGCGCCCACGCGAGTGCACCGATGATCACGGCAGATGCGACTACGACGCCCAACAACAGATGGACCAGCGCAGGTCCGCCAGGCAGGTAGGCGGCGTGGGCCATATTCACCAGCGCGCCCACGCCTCCTGCAATGGCGGCGAGGAAGACCGGTCCGCGCAGAGCCTGACCCACTTCAGCATAAGAAAGATCGATTCGCTTCATGAGCGCAGCGTTCATCCAGAACCAGCGCACGACAAACACGAACGCCAACCCCCATGCTACCGCCACGATGGACCACTGAGATGTGACCAAAAGCACCGGGACCATGAGAAGGAGCGTGAACGCCTTGACGTTCAACTCCACGCCAGGATCTCCTCGCCCCGTCAAGACCGGGCCACAGAGCGCCTCGATGGAGTGCGCAATGGCGCCCAGCGCCAGCGGCAACAGCAGCGGCGCAGCACTGGTCCACTTTGAGCCCAGCAGCAGCGTGACCGTGGGCTCCGCCATCACGCCGATGAACAGAAACGTCGGGAACACGATGGCGGCCACGCCGGCGATGACCGTCAGATACGCGCGCCGAAGACCCGCATCGTTGTCCTGCGCACGGGAGGCCAATGGCAGCAGCACGGTCTGCAGATTGCGTATCAGATGGTCGGACGGCGTCTTCACCAGATTGTTGGCGACCGTGAACTGGCCCAGGGCGCCAGCCCCGAATGTTCTGCCCACGATCACGTGAGCCGTGCTGTCGATCGCCCAATTGACCACGTTGGTCAGCATGATCACGTTTCCGAAGCGAGTGATCGACAGCTTTCTGAACGGGTTACCGAGACGCACGGCACGCGGCGAGTAATAGATCATCACGATCAGTGTGATCACAGTGCACCCGTACCACGCCAGCACCAAGCTCCACACGCCAAGGCCCAATGAGGCGGCGACGACGCCAATGATCATGTAGCCGATGATGTAAGCGCCCAGCGCAGACAACTGTACGACCTTGAACTCGATATCGCGGCTCAATATCGCCGTGGCGGCCGAGATGCCGGCGCTTACGATCAAAGACGGTGCCATGGCGCGTATGACGGGCGCTGCGGCGGGGTTGGCGAAGGCATGCAATGCGATCTGATCGGCCAACACGAAAATGATCAATGAAGCCAGTGCGCCCACCAGCATCAAGCGCCCACAAGAGACGGCGATCATTTCGTCCGTCAAGTCCTGCGTTTGAATCAGGGCATGCTGCAGTCCCATCTCCACAATCAGCGATACCAGCGACACCGTCAGGAACGCATAGCCGAACGTCCCGAACGGTTCCGGACCCAGCAGCCGCGCCAAGATGATTTGGCTGGCAAACGTGGCGACTATGCGCCCAATCGTGCCGATATAGTTCCATTTAAGGGCGCGGAAGGCGCGACCCGTGATGCTGGAGGCTTCGCTCATGACACGCCCGCTTGGAAATGGTCATTCCCCCGCACCGGCTCCGGTTGAAGGGTATCAAGATGTTCAGACACGCTGCGAATCGGCAATCCTCGCTCCAACGCGTACTGCGTCAGGCGCTGGAGCATGGCCGTGTGATCGGGCGTGTGTTCGGTCGAACCTGGGTGCAACATCAGAATGATCCAGCGCGGCTCTCTGAGCGCGACATCGATCATGTCTCTGTACCAGTGCTCGGACGGTGCATGCTGGCTGGCGTAGGCGCCGAAAGGAACGCGACGAATAGAGTATCGATTGATACGTTTCCCCGAATTCACACCGAACCAGGTCGACACACCAGCGCGGAAGAAGGGCGCCAAGGCCTGCCGAATCCGTCGATTGTTATTGCCGCAGGGATAGACGACGGTCTGCGTCGACAAGCCTTGATCTTGAAGTCTAGACAGCCCTTCTGCGACGCTATCGGTCAGCTTCCTGAGCGGATGGATATCCGTGAACGGCGAATGATCGTTGCCGTGAAAGGCAAGCTCGTGCCCGCCGGCCTGCATATCGCGCAGTGCAGCATAGTCAAGAAATCCATCAGTGCCGACCAGATCGGGGGAGACCGAGATCACGCCCTTGAGATTCTGAGAGTCGAGCACTGAAACGATATCCTGGTCGCGCCGGGCACTGTCGTCGCATGTGATCGTCAGTGCAGACGAATCATGAGATTCGAGGCGCTCGAAGTCTCGCAGCCCCCCAATTCGCTCCTCCATGCGGTCCGCGAAATGAGCCGGCAAACGCCCTTTGATTGCATTGACGATGCGATTCATAAAATGCGGTTAGATTTGACTGAACTGACAATCGACGACTGAGAAGTCAATCGAGGTCATTTTGAGTGGTGGGTGATAGCCCTTTGCGCATCCACCACCACGTAATCTCCGCAAACATCGAGAGCGTGCAAACCATACTGAAACGGCCCTTCGGTTTGCGGCGTCCAATCGAGCAATAGCTTTTCCCTGTATTCTGTCGTGGTGAGGTTTTCAATCGAATAAAGCGCCAATCCATGACCATAACCGTTTCGCCCGTCTTGCGCGGGTCGAATTATTTGGCCGTCCTGCTCGAAAATCATTCCAGCCATCCTGGAGCCGAACAGACCTGTTTTGATGGGGTTCAGGGGGTGCGAAAAAAATTCGCCTGAAATTGAATCCGACCAAAAAAGATGAAGATTGTCGTCGACGCATGGAACAGCGCTGCGAGTGACGAAGAGCCACCATTTGCCGTCATGCCAAAAAAGCACGGGATCAAGGCCCGGAAAATCTGGCAGCAAGTCGCGATAGTGGGCCCACGCATTCGGGAAGGCGGTAGCGCGATAAAGGCGCACGGCTCCGCTCTCCCCTTGTTCGGGCAGCATGAACCAGTCCCCATCCCATCTGAACACGTTGGGGAACGACAAATGATGGGGCTCGCTGAGCACTTGCCGCGGGGCCGTCAATTCGCCGGTGCGAGGCTCGAGCCGCGCGGCGTAAAGCGTCGCCTTGGTGTCGGAGAACAGCATGTGCTCATAGAACAGCCAGTGTTCGTCCCCGTCTTTGACCAAGCAAGGATCGGCCATGATCCCGCCTGCCGGCGGCTCGATCCATTGCACGTCTTGCCAAGGGAAAGGACCATCTGCGTGAATGCTCGACCGCGGCAGTGCGCCGATCATCCATTGCTGGCGCTCCTGACGCCCGAGTCGCCACTTGATCGAAGTCCAGAGGCTGCGCGCGAACGGATCGAGCAGCCACGAAAGCGTCTTGCGCACCCCCGGTCGGGGGGCGGTCGTCAACCTCAAGTCGATTGGTTTGCCGGCCGTACGGCTCGCCACGCCTTGCCGCGTGAGAGCGATGGCGGCCCTGGCAATTTCATCTGCATTGCTCCACGGGCGCGTGGTGCTGATGCGAATCTCCGCTTCGCCCAGCAGTTCACCGACGGGACTTTCCGGTGCCAGTCGGACGGCGAGAACTCGCACCCGATTGCGCCCGGCGATCGCACTGCCTAGCCCGGCGCGACGCGTTCCCAGTCGGTACTGCTCGAGGCCGTCATCGATCAAGAACTCGACGCAAAAACGCTGTTGGCCGGCAGAAGAAAGATTGATCGTTGACGAAGCCGCGTCCGATGCGCTCCACTCCATTCGAAGCGCTTCGGCCACTTTGCACGCGTGAGAAGCGGGATGCGGATCCAGAAGTATTTCGAGTTTCATGTTTCCACTTTGGCCGCGACGCCTCGCCGACCGTCCCATGCCGACCGTCCCATGCCGACCGGAGTGCAGAGTGCGAATACCCGGATAGCGACCGGCATTCGCCGAGGATCGACCCAAAGTCGGCGTAGGTGCCTGCGTCTGCGCCGCGGCAAGGACTCAGAGGCCTGCAGTGAATCAGCGAAGCACGACCTGAGCGCCGCACATGGCGACCGTGGCGCTGTACGGGTAGGTCAGAATGGTGCCGGACGTGTTGCGTTCTTCACGGCTCACCTTGCAGGACAACTCCGCAATCCGGGTCGGTTTGTACGTGATGCCAAGGCCGAAGAGGTGCGTGCGATCGCTCTCGTCGACGTTGATGCCGCCTGTGTTCACGAGCGAGCGTCTTGCATAGCGACCGTCGGCGTCGAGGGCGATCTTCGAAGTGATGTCCCAGATCGCACCGATTTGGAGTGCCGTGGTCAACCGGCTCGTGTCACCGACCGCTTGGCCATTGTTCGTGCCGAACGACAGGAACGAAGATTCGAAGCCGGTATCCCGACTCAGCCGCGTATCGAAACGCAGTTTGCCCGTGGGTTGCCATTCCCACCGAATGCTGCCAGTGGTACCGGAAAAGTCGCGACTCGTCTGTGCGTCGTTCTCCTGCTTGCCGAAGCTGACGCGGGCATTCAGGATGCTAGCGCCGGAGGGGATCCATCGAGCCGTCAAATCCAGGTCGCGCCGCTTGTACTTGTCTTCGTCGAAGACACCAGGCGAAACGAGTACGCCTTGGGGATACTTGCCCTCGGTATAACGAACGCCTGCTCCCAGGCGGAGCGCACCGCTGACGCGATAGAGCAGGCCGGCGCGAACCGAATCCGACGTGTTCTCTTGAGCCGTAAACGCCGAAGCGCTGTAATCGAGCGAGCGGTGAACATACTCACTTTCGAGCGCCAGGATCGCCTCGCCGCCGTACTGAGCACGCGCGAGAAACTCCCGCGCTGTTTCCAGGTTCCGTTCGGTCACGACCGCAGCGTCCAGATTTTGTTGCGAACGCGCGCGCGTCATGCCGTAGCGCAACGTACCGGACAGGCGATCCAACGCCGACCAATCCATTCCGGCATTGAGGTCGTAGCCGGTGTTGCTGAGCGCGTCCAGATCTCGGAACTCCGTCCGTCGCACCGTCGCATCAGCGAAAAAACGTTGGCGGCCGAACGGCTTGTCAATGCCTGCCAGCACAAAGGCGCTTGTATATGAGTCGCTCTGATCCTGCGGACTACCCTCCGGCGCACGGAATACGTTGGAGTCGTGTCCGGCGGAGAGGCCGGCACCGAAATACAGCGGGCTGCGTTCAGCAAACGCGCCGGTTGCAAGGCACAGCGTCAGTGCGGCAACGAGCGCCGTGCGGCGTGTCTGTGAAGGAGGGGGGAGCACGTGGAGCGATGAAGCAAGCATGTCGGTTGTTCTCCGGTAACGTGGCAGATTCGGGCAGATCGGACACCGGGGTTTGGCAGCCGCGCGGGGACTAGCGTGAGCGTAACGAGACCATTCTGCTTTATCGCCTTCCGACAGGGAATCTAGGTCGGGGCGCTTGGCCATCGGATCGTCATGCAGGGGCCTCACGGGCAGACGCAGCCGGTCAGTACGCGTTCCTGTCGAAGAACATCATGCGGACCGTCCGGATGATGATCTGCAGATCAAGAGCGAGCGACCAATTGCGTAGATACTCCAAATCGTATTCGACACGAGCTTGCATTTTTTCGACCGTGTCCGTTTCGCCACGGAAGCCGTTGACTTGGGCCCAACCCGTGATGCCGGGTTTGACCTTGTGCCGAACCATATAGGCCTTTATCAACTCGCGATACATCTGATTGTGGGCGACCGCGTGCGGGCGCGGACCAACGATGCTCATGCGGCCCTGGAGGACATTGAAGAACTGCGGTAGCTCGTCCAACGAAGTGCGTCGGATGAAGGCACCGAACTTCGTGATCCGGCTGTCGCCCTTGGTGGCCTGCTTGATGACCGCACCGTTGTCTTGAGTGGTCATTGAGCGAAACTTGTACACGGTGATCTCGTCACCGTCGAGACCGTTGCGCTTCTGCCGAAAGATGATCGGGCCCGGCGAACTGAGCTTGACGCCGATGGCGACGGCGATCAGGACTGGCGAGATCAACACCAGAATGATCGACGCGATCACCATGTCACTCACTCGCTTGACCAGATCGTTAGTGCCAGTGAAGGGCGTCTCGCAAATGCCGACGACTGGGACCCCGTTGACGTCCTCGAATCGCCCTTGAATGATGCTGATGCCGAAGACGTCCGGCACGAAGTAGAGCGAGGCCGTCGTCCCCTGCACCGATTCGAGAAGTTCGACGATGCGAGGCTGTGAGCCCAGCGGCAACGTGATGTAGACCTCGCGGATGCCGTGGGTCGAAACATACGACGCCACGTCGGCCAGTCCGCCCAGACGTTTGGCCATTCCGTCGACATGCACGCGCTCGTCTGTTCGGTCGTCGAAGTAGCCGACGAAATCGATGCCGGCGTCGCCGCCCGTGGTGAGGGCTCGAGCGACCTTGACGCCGAGCGGGCTTGCGCCGACCACCACTGCAGTACGTCGAGCTTCGGGCAGTGCGGAGCGGCGCCGGATGACGACCTTGCCGATCCAGACGGCGACCCACTGCAAGACGGGGACGAGCAGGGCCCAGCTGATCAGGACGTCGCGGCTGAAGAACTGCAAGCTACGTGTTGCATACCCGCACAATGCCAAGATGGCCAGCAAGACGAGCCAGGACGACACGATGTCGATGCCGGCCGCGACCATGTTGTCTCGGAACCTATTGCGCCCCGGGAACGTGAGCACGAAGACGAGCAGGCACAGCGTAAGCGACGCACGAAGGATAGGATCATCGAACCAATGGCTGACCGCGACATAGGTCACCACCGATACCGTCGGCTCGAGAAACGCGGCAACCAGCGAGGTCACCGACTGCGGCGCGCTGTAGAACGTTCTCTTGTAGCTGCGGTCTTCGAACATGCGTGTTGGTCAGAGCTATCGCTTGGGGCATCGCCACCGATCGCCAACTTTTCGCTTCGCGGCGAAGCGGCGGTTTGCCTGGCGGCTGGTGCGATCGACGAAATCCGCGCTACCTTGGCCTCGTCTCAGGGAATTCTCGCGCAAGTCCCGAGGGCGTCAGGCCCCTATACCCGGGGGCGCGATGCGGGCGCTTGCCTACAATTCGCAAATGCTTCACGCTTTCGACTCGCCGTTGCTCGGCGCCGCCGCGGCGTCGCTCGGGCCCGCCCTGGCCGAGCGGCTCACGCTGTGGCTCAACCATCTTCTGGCTTCCGAGCCTGCGGCGGCTGAGCGTCTGGTCCGGCACGCTGGCCGGTGTGTGACCTTGCGAGCCGATGCCTTGCCGTCCTGGTTGCCGCGATCGCCGGTGCTGAGGTTCCGCGTGACGCCCGCCGGCATGCTGGAATGGGCACCGGAAGAGGGCGGCCTCGAAACGAACGACGACCTGCAGATGAGCTTCGAGGCGTCGAGCCCGGGCCAGGCGGCGCTGGACTGGTTGAACGGGCGCCGGCCGAGCGTGACGATCCAAGGTGATGCGACCTTCGCCGCTGACTTGCACTGGGTGGTCGAGAACCTGCGGTGGGATGTGCAAGCTGATCTCTCCCAGCTGTTCGGTCCGGTGATTGCCGAGGGGCTGGTACGTGCAGGGCAGGGCATCGCCGCCGCGTTGCGGGGCGCCACCCAGGCGGCTGCCAGGCTCGTCGCCGGCGCGAACGGATCGCCGTCGCGATGAGGGATCTCGCGCGCCTGGTCTACATCGTTTTCATCGTCCTCCGGTACGGGCTCGACGAACTGGCGCTGTCGAGTTTCCGCCAGCGCTGGGTGCGTGGGCTGGCCCGGCTGGTCGGCGTGGGGCGGCGCCTCGATGCGCCGCGCGGTGCGCGCCTGCGCATGGCCCTGGAGCGACTCGGCCCGATCTTCGTCAAGTTCGGGCAGGTCCTGTCGACCCGGCGCGATCTGCTTCCGGTCGACGTGGCCGACGAACTGGCCAAGCTCCAGGACGACGTGCCACCGTTCCCCGCCGAACAGGCGGTGGCGTTGGTGGAGGCGGCTTTCGGTCGACCGCTGGACCAGCTGTTCGCCAGCTTCGAGCACGAGCCGGTCGCCAGCGCGTCGATCGCGCAGGTGCATTTCGCGGTCCTGAAGAATGGCCGCGAAGTGGCTGTCAAGGTCCTGCGCCCTGGCGTGCTGCAGATCATCGACTCGGATCTGGCGCTGCTGCGTGTCCTGGCCGGCTGGGCCGACCGCTACTCGGCCGACGGCAAGCGGCTGAAGCCGCGCGAGGTGGTGGCGGAGTTCGACAAGTATCTGCACGACGAGCTGGACCTGGTGCGCGAGGCCGCCAATGCCACTCAGCTGCGCCGCAACATGGAGGGACTGGATCTCGTGCTGGTGCCCGAGATGATCTGGGACCTCTGCACGCCCGGCGTGATGGTCATGGAGCGCATGACGGGCGTGCCGATCAGCCAGGTGGCGCGGCTGCGAGAGGCGGGTATCGATTTCCAGAAGCTCGCGCGCGACGGCGTGACGATCTTCTTCACGCAGGTCTTCCGTGACGGCTTCTTCCATGCCGACATGCACCCGGGCAACATCCAGGTCAGCGTGGCGCCGCAGACCTTCGGGCGCTATGTCGCGCTCGACTTCGGGATCATCGGCACGCTCACGGAGTCCGACAAGGACTACCTTGCGCAGAACTTCATCGCCTTCTTCCGCCGAGACTACAAGCGGGTGGCCGAGCTGCATCTCGAGTCGGGCTGGGTGCCGGCCGGGACCCGCATCGACGAACTCGAGGGCGCGATCCGCGCTTGCTGTGAACCCTATTTCGACCGCCCGCTGAAGGAAATCTCGCTCGGCCAGGTGCTTTTGCGGCTGTTTCAGACCTCGCGGCGCTTCAACGTCGAGATCCAGCCGCAGCTGGTGCTGCTCCAGAAGACCTTGCTCAATGTGGAGGGCCTGGGGCGCCAGCTCGATCCCGAACTCGACCTGTGGAGCACCGCCAAGCCCTTCCTCGAGCGTTGGATGCATGAGCAGATCGGCTGGCGCGGCCTGATCGAGCGTCTCAAGGACGAAGCGCCGCGCTACGCGAAGATGCTGCCCGAGTTGCCGCGGCTCCTGCACGACGCGCTCGAGGCGCAGGCCAGGGCGCGCCCGGCGGCCCACGGCGACGGCCCGTCCGACGCCCTGCTCGCCGCGCTGCTGGCCGAGCAGCGGCGCACCAACCGCCTGCTGCAAGCGGTGCTCTGCACCGGCGTCGGCTTCCTGATGGGCCTGTTGGTGGTGCAGATCTGGCAGCGCTGGCCCGGTTGATGCGGTGCAGCGCTCGAGGCGCGCATGGTCCGCGGAGCCGGCGCCGCGCGGGGCCGCACCCTTACAATTCCGGTTTTCGAATCAAGGGTTTGGTCATGCCGATCTACGCCTATCGCTGCGAGTCCTGCGGCCATGCGCAGGACGTGCTTCAGAAGATCTCCGATCCGTTGCTCACGGTCTGTCCTTCCTGTGGCGCCAGCGCGTTCAAGAAGCAGCTCACCGCTGCCGGGTTCCAGCTCAAGGGCTCGGGGTGGTACGTCACCGACTTCCGCAATGGCGCCCAGCCCGCGGCTGCGACGGCCAAGGCGCCCAAGACGGATGGTGTCGCCACCGCCACGCCAACTGCTGCACCGGCTGCCGACAGCAGCGGTGGAGGCGCCGGCGGCAACAGTTCGGGCGGCGATGCGGGTGGCGGCGCCACCCCGGCCTCCACGACATCGGCGGCCGCGGGCGGCTGCGGCTCGTCCTGTGCCTGCCACTGAACTGCCCAGGCGCGCCGCGTTCCGCCCTGTCCGAAAGCCCTGATTGAAAAAGTACCTGATCGCCGGCCTGCTGGTCTGGCTGCCGCTGGCCATCACCATCTGGGTCCTGCATTCGGTGCTCGGCCTGCTCGACGGCGTGTTCGCCTGGCTGCTCAGCGCTTCGCAGGCGCTGCTGCCGGCGGCCGCGCATTCGCCGCTCGAGATGCTCAAGCAGATCCCCGGCCTGGGCGTGATCGTCATGTTGGTCGGCCTGCTGCTGACCGGCATGTTCGCGACCAACATCGTCGGCCAGTGGTGGCTTCGCCAGGGTAGCCGCGTGCTCCAACAGATCCCGATCGTCAAGTCGATCTACAGCTCGGTGAAGCAGGTCTCGGATACGCTGTTTTCGAGCAGCGGCAACGCCTTCCGCGAGGCGGTGCTGGTGCAGTACCCGCGCCAGGGCTCGTGGACCATCGCCTTCGTCACCGGCCGGCCGGGCGGCGAGGCGGGCGAGCACCTGAGCGGCGACTATCTCAGCCTCTATGTCCCCACCACGCCCAACCCGACCTCTGGCTTCTTCCTCATGGTGCCGCGCGCCGATGTCGTCGCGCTCGCGATGAGCGTCGACGAGGCGCTGAAGTACATCATCTCGATGGGCGTCGTGGCGCCGCCGACGCACCTTCCGGCACAGCCGGTGCGAAATCTGGCGGGTTGAACGCCGCGGCCCGCGTTCAACCCTGAGGGCTTGCGAGACAGCCTGCCAGCGCCCAACATTGCGCCGCCACGGCGGCCTTCGATTCCAGAGTTCCGGAGCCTTTTTCCATGCGTACCACCTACTGCGGCCTCGTCAGCGAAATGCTGCTCGGCCAGACCGTGACCCTGATGGGCTGGGCCCACCGCCGCCGCGACCATGGCGGCGTGATCTTCATCGACCTGCGCGACCGAGAGGGCCTGGTGCAGGTCGTCTGCGACCCCGACCGTGCCGAGATGTTCAAGGCCGCCGAAGGCGTGCGCAACGAGTTCTGCCTGAAGATCGTCGGCAAGGTCCGCGCTCGGCCGGCCGGCACCGAGAACGCCAACCTCGTGAGCGGCAAGGTCGAACTGCTGTGCCATGAGCTCGAGGTGCTGAACCCGAGCGTCACGCCGCCGTTCCAGCTCGACGACGACAACCTCAGTGAAACCACGCGTCTCACGCACCGCGTGCTCGACCTGCGCCGCCCGGCGATGCAGAAGAACCTGATCCTGCGCTACCGGGTCGCGATGGAGGTGCGCAAGTTCCTCGATGCCAACGGCTTCATCGACATCGAGACGCCGATGCTGACCAAGAGCACGCCCGAGGGCGCGCGCGACTACCTCGTGCCGAGCCGCGTCAACGAGGGCATGTTCTTCGCGCTGCCGCAGTCGCCGCAGCTGTTCAAGCAGCTGCTGATGGTGTCCGGCTTCGACCGCTACTACCAGATCACCAAGTGCTTCCGCGACGAGGACCTGCGCGCAGACCGCCAGCCCGAGTTCACACAGATCGACATCGAGACCTCGTTCCTCGACGAGGAAGAGATCCGCGGCATGTTCGAAGGCATGATCCGCACGGTGTTCCGGGCGGTGATGAACGTGGAGCTGCCCGGCTACCCGGTCATGAAGTACGCCGAGGCGATGCACCGCTTCGGCTCCGACAAGCCGGACCTGCGCGTGAAGATGGAGTTCACCGAGCTCACCGAGGTGATGAAGGACGTGGACTTCAAGGTGTTCTCGGCCCCCGCCCAGGCCAAGGGTGGCCGCGTGGTCGCGCTGCGCGTGCCTGGCGGCGGCGAGATGAGCCGCAGCGAGATCGACGGCTACACCGAGTTCGTCAAGATCTACGGGGCCAAGGGCCTGGCCTGGATCAAGGTCAACGACGCGAGCAAGGGCCGCGAGGGCCTGCAGAGCCCGATCGTCAAGAACCTGCACGACGCGGCGATCGCCGAGATCATCGCGCGCAGCGGCGCGCGCAACGGCGACCTGCTGTTCTTCGGGGCCGACAAGGCCAAGGTCGTCAACGACGCCATCGGCGCGCTGCGCGTCAAGATCGGCCACAGCGACTTCGGCAAGTCGGGTGGCCTGTTCGAGGACAAGTGGGCGCCGCTGTGGGTGGTCGATTTCCCGATGTTCGAGCACGACGAGGAGGGCGATCGCTGGGCCGCGGTGCACAACCCGTTCACGGCGCCGAAGGACGGCCACGAGGACCTGATGGACACCGATCCCGGGAAGTGCATCGCCAAGGCCTACGACATGGTGCTCAACGGCTGGGAGCTCGGTGGTGGTTCGGTGCGGATCCACCGCGCCGAGGTGCAGAGCAAGGTGTTCAGCGCACTCAAGATCGGCCCCGACGAGGCCCAGCTCAAGTTCGGCTTCCTGCTCGACGCGCTGCAGTACGGCGCACCCCCGCACGGCGGCCTCGCCTTCGGGCTCGATCGTCTGGTCACGCTGATGACCAAGGCCGATTCGATCCGCGACGTGATCGCCTTTCCGAAGACCCAGCGCGCCCAGGATCTGCTGACGCACGCGCCGAGCCCGGTCGACGAGAAGCAGCTGCGCGAGCTGCACATCCGGCTGCGCAACCCAGCGGCAGGCCAGAGCGGCGTCTGAGCTGGCGGCTTGCCGCACAATCGAGGGGCGCCGGTCGGCGCCCCTTTTTTCGCCCGCCTCCCACGACGTGACGACGCCATCCCGCCCGTACAAGATCCCCGAATCCGTGCTCGTGGTGATCCACACCCCGGCGCTCGAGGTCCTGCTGATCGAGCGGGCCGACCATCCGGGCTTCTGGCAGAGCGTCACCGGCTCCAAGGACACCGCTGGCGAGACCCTGCTGGAGACCTGCGTCCGCGAGGTGGCGGAGGAAACCGGCATCGAGGTCGGGTCGCGCGAGGTGCCTGCGGCCGCGCTGCGCGACTGGCGGCTCTCCAATGTCTATGAGATCTACCCGGTCTGGCGCCACCGCTACGCGCCGGGAGTGACCCACAACACCGAACATGTGTTCGGGCTCACGGTGCCGCGCGACATCGCGATCCGTCTGGCACCGCGCGAGCACCTTCGTCACGTGTGGCTGCCGTACCAGGAGGCGGCCGACCGCTGCTTCTCCCCTTCGAATGCCGAGGCCGTGCTGCAGCTGCCGCGGCTTTGGCAGGGTGGAGCATGAACCCGCTGCAGTCCTCGGTGCTGCCGCCGGCCTCGGGCGACGAGCGGCGGCTGCGCGTGGCCACCTACAACATCCACAAGGGGGTGCGTGGCGTCGGCCCGGCCAAGCGGCTGGAGATCCACAACCTCGGGCTCGCGATCGAGGCGCTGGACGCCGACCTGGTGTGCCTGCAGGAAGTGCGGCGCTTTCACAAGCGCGACGCGCGGCGCTTCGACCGCACGTCGTTCGGCTGGCCACAGCAGGGGCAGGCCGAGTTCCTGGCGCCGGAAGGCTACGACGTGGCCTACCGCACCAACGCCATCACGCGCCACGGCGAGCACGGCAATGCGCTGCTGTCGCGCTGGTCGATCGGTGAGCCGAACCACCACGACGTGTCGGACCATCGCTTCGAGCAGCGCGGGCTGCTGCACGTGCAGGTCAATTGGCAGGGGCGGGCGGTCGACACCATCGTCGCCCATTTCGGCCTCAGCCACTCGAGCCGCCTGCGGCAGGTGCAGCGTCTCGCAGCCTTCGTGCGGCAGGAGCTCGATCCCGCCGTGCCGCTGCTCGTGGCCGGCGACTTCAACGACTGGGGCGAACGCCTCGACGGTGCGATGCAGGAGGCCGGTCTCCGGCGCGCCGTGGCGCCGTCGGCCAAGGGGCTGCAGCGCAGCCTGACGTTTCCGTCGCTGGCGCCGGTGTTCGCGCTGGATCGCGTCTACACCCGCGGCTGGCGTTGCGTGTCGACCTTCGTGCCGCGTGGTGCCACGTGGGCCCGCATGTCGGACCATCTGCCGCTGGTGGCCGAGTTCGAGCCGCTGGAGGCGTGAGGGCATGACCGCTCCGGCCGGCGCCCCGCCGCCGGACGACCCCGTGCTGTCCGAGGCCCTGGCCTGGTATGCCCATGCCCGGGCCGTGTTCAGCGGCGGCAACGAGGTGCAGTTGCTGCGTGGCGGCGATGCGCTGTTCCCGGCCATGATCGAGTCGATCGGCCACGCCACGCACGAGGTCTGGCTCGCCACCTACATCTATGGCGACGACGTCGCGGCGCAGGCCGTGTCGGCGGCGCTCGTCGCGGCGGCCCGGCGCGGCGTGCGCGTCCGCGTGGTGGTGGACGGCTTCGGTTCGCTGCATGCGCTGGCGGCGCTGCGCGAGCGGCTCGAGCCCGCGGGCGTGGCGCTGGCCGTGTTCCGGCCGACGCAGCGCTGGTGGAACTGGCTGCAGCCCGGCCAGCTGCGCCGCCTGCACCAGAAGCTCTGCGTGGTCGACGGGCAGGTCGGCTTCGTCGGCGGCATCAACGTGCTCGACGACCGCCACGACCTCAACCACGGCTGGGGCGACACCCCGCGGCTCGACTACGCGGTGCGTGTGCGGGGCGCGGTGGTCGGGCCGGTCGAGCAGACGGCCCGCGCGATGTGGACGCGTGCCGCCTTCGGTCGCGACTGGCGTGACGAGGTGCGACAGATCGCGCGCAGCAGCCAGCCGATGGCGCGCGCGCGCCGCCTGCTGCGACGCCTGCGCATCGCGGTGCGGCGCGGCTCGCCAGGAGGCTTCGGCGCCGGTGCGCTGCAGCCGGTGCGAGTCGCCTTCGTGGTGCGCGACAACCTCAGCCAGCGCCGCAGCATCGAGCGCAGCTACATCGACGCGCTGCGCCGTGCGCAGCAGCGCATCGACATCGTGTCAGCCTACTTCTACCCCGGCTTCGAGTTCCGCCGCGCGCTGCTGGCCGCGGCGCGGCGCGGCGTGCGTGTGCGGCTGCTGCTCCAGGGAAAAGCCGACTATCGCTTCGCCGCGCTGGCGGCGCAGGCGTTGTATGACGAACTGCTGGCGCACGGCGTGGCGGTGTTCGAGTACACCCCGGCCTTCCTGCACGCGAAGGTGGCGCTGGTCGATCAGCGCTGGGCCACGGTGGGCAGTTCCAACATCGACCCGCTGTCGCTGTTGGTCAACCTGGAGGCGAACGTGATCGTCGATGACCGCGGCTTCGCGGCCACCCTGTCGCGCGAGCTGGACCGCGACTTCGCCGTCTCGCGCGAGATCACCGCACCGGTGCCGGTGGCCGGCTGGCGGCGCTGGCTGCGCCGGGGCTTCGTCGCCTGGGTGGCCCGGCTCTACCTGCGCGCAGCCGGCGCCGGCGGGCGCTACTGAGCCGGCGGTGGCCGGGAATACCGCCGGCCGCCAGGGCGATCCGACAAACGTTAAGCTAGTCGACCGCAGTCGCTGCTCGCCCCGCGCGAGATGCTCCGATGAACGCTCCCCACACCCTGCCCAGCCTCCGTGCCGTGCCCGACGACGAAGGCGTGCCGGTTTCCGTCAAGATCCGCGAGCGAATCAAGTCGCAGCGCGAGCGTTTCCACGCCAACGACAACATCGCCGAGTTCATCGAGCCGGGCGAGCTGGAGCAGTTGCTCGACGAAGTGGCCGGCAAGATGCGCGGCGTGCTCGACAGCCTGGTGATCGACACCGAGAGCGACCACAACACCCAGGACACCGCGCGCCGCGTCGCCAAGATGTACCTGAACGAGGTCTTCAAGGGCCGCTACGTGCACGAGCCGGCGGTCACCGAGTTCCCGAACGTCGAGCACCTGAACGAGCTGATGATCATCGGCCCGATCACCGTGCGGAGCGCCTGCTCGCACCATTTCTGCCCGATCATGGGTCGGGTGTGGATCGGTGTGATGCCCAACGAGCACTCCAACCTGATCGGTCTTTCCAAGTACGCGCGTCTTACCGAGTGGATCATGAGCCGGCCGCAGATCCAGGAGGAGGCCGTGACCCAGGTGGCCGATCTGCTGCAGGACAAGATGAGCCCCGACGGCCTGGCGATCGTGATGGAGGCCGACCACTTCTGCATGCAATGGCGCGGCGTGCGTGACCTGGACTCCAAGATGATCAACAGCGTGATGCGTGGCGTGTTCCTGAAGGACGCCAACCTGCGACGCGAGTTCCTCTCGCTGGTCAACAACAAGAAGGGCTGACGACCATGCTGGTGCGTCTTCTGTACGCGAGCCGCGCCGCCGGGCCGGTGACGCCGGAGATCATCGAGGGCATCCTGGCCCAGTGCCGGGCACACAACCCGGCGCTCGGCATCACCGGCATCCTGTGCCATGGCGGCGATGTCTTCATGCAGGTGCTCGAAGGTGGCCGTGACGTCGTCAACAGCCTCTACGCGCAGATCGTGCGCGACCCGCGCCACCGCGACATCGCGGTGCTTCACTTCGAGGAAGTGACCGAGCGGCGCTTCGCGGGCTGGACGATGGGCCAAGTCAACCTGGCCAAGATCAACCCATCGATCGTGCTGAAGTACAGCGAGCGCCCGGCACTCGACCCGTTCACCGTGTCCGGCAAGGTCTCGATGGCCCTGCTCGAGGAACTGATCGCGACGGCGTCGATCATCGGCCGAGCGGGCTAGGGCGGCAGGCTGCTGCCGTCTGGTTGCTCCGCATCATCCCCGATCCCTTTTGCAGATTTTCTCTATTGGGCAGGGGTGTTCCTGAAGGTAGAGTCCGCGCGCTTTCGCATTCACCGGACATCTTCAGGAGTATTCATGTCGTCAGCCCAGCGTCCCGCCCTTTCCCGGCTGCGGGTGAACCCGGTGGTCGCCGCCTGCGCGCTGATCGGTGCAGCGCCGTTCGCCCAGGCGCAGGACGCGGCGAGCGGGACGCTCGCGCCGGTGGTCGTCACCGGCAAGGGCTTCGAGCAGCGCGCCTTCGACACCCCGTACTCGGTGGGCACGGTGGACGAGGAGGCGCTGCGCAACGCGGGCCCGATGATCAACCTGTCGGAGGCGATGGCGCGGGTGCCGGGCCTGACGGTGGCGAACCGCAACAACTACGCACAGGACCTGCAGATCAACTCACGCGGCTACGGCGCCCGTTCGACCTTCGGCGTGCGCGGCATGCGCCTGTACAGCGACGGCATTCCCGCGACCATGCCCGACGGCCAGGGGCAGGTGTCGCACTTCGACCTCGCCGGCGCGCAGCGCGTCGAGGTGCTGCGCGGTCCGTTCAGCGCGCTCTACGGCAACAGCTCGGGCGGCGTCATCGCGCTGGTGAGCCAGCCGGTGCGCGAGCGCTATGGCGAGCTCGGTGCGGACATCGGCCGCTTCGGCCTGCGCCAGGGGCGCGTGACGGTGCAGGCGCCGCTCGGCGACGAGCCGGGCCGCGGCTTCGACCTGCGCTTCGGCGCGAGCTATCTCGACTATGACGGTTTCCGTCCGCAAAGCAGCGCCCGCCGCACGCTGGCCAACCTGCGGCTGGGCTGGACCGGCGAGCGCGACACCGTGGTCGTCAGCGTCAACCACGTCGACCAACCCGCCGACGATCCGCTGGGCCTGAACCGTGCGCAGTTCGACGCCGATCCGCGCCAGACGGCCACGGTGGCGACCCAGTTCAACACCCGCAAGACCGCGCAGCAGGAGCAGATCGGTGCCACTTGGCGGCATCGCTTCGCGGACCTCGGTGCGCTGAGCGAGAGTGCCGTCACCGCCTATTTCGGCCAGCGGTCGGTCACCCAGTGGCAATCGATCCCCGTCCTGACCCAGCGCAACCCGACACCGCCGCCGAACACCGACCGCCACCCCGGCGGCGTGATCGACTTCGATCGCGACTACCAGGGCCTGGATGGCCGGCTGATCTGGCGCTGGACGCTGGACGGCGACCGCAGCGCCCAGTTCGTGGCCGGCGCGGCGCTGGAACGCAGCACCGAGGACCGCCGCGGTTACGAGAACTTCCTCGGCGATCCGCTGGCCCCCACGGCGCTCGGCGTCACCGGCAACCAGCGCCGCGACGAGAAGAACACCGTGAAGACCACCGACGTCTACGCGCAGGGCGAGCTGGAGTTCGTCAAGGACTGGGTGGCGACGCTCGGCGTGCGCAGCGGCCGCGTGCGCTTCGAGGCGGAGGATCACTATGTGTCCGGCCTCAATGGCGACGACTCGGGCTCGCTGAAGTACAGCTACACCAACCCGGTCGCCGCAGTGCAGTGGCGCGGCCTGCCGGACTGGAACTTCTATGTCAGCGCCGGCGAGGGCTTCGAATCACCGACCTTCGGCGAGCTGGCCTACCGTCCCGACGGCGGCAGCGGCTTCAACAACGGCCTGAAGGCGCAGACCAGCAAGCAGATCGAGCTCGGCGCAAAGTGGCGCAACGATGCGCGTGGCCTGGCTGCGGACTTCGCCGTGTTCGAGGCGCGTACCGACGACGAGATCGGCGTGGCGACCAACGCCGGTGGCCGCTCCACCTTCCAGAACGTCGGCTCGACCACGCGGCGCGGCGTTGAGCTGGGTGCGGGCTGGAGCATCACCCCGAACTGGCGCACCGCGCTGGCGTTGACCTGGCTGTCGGCGACCTACGACGACGCCTTCGTCACCTGCACCGCCGTGCCCTGCAACGGCGCCAACCCTGGCAACCAGGCGACCGTGCCGGCCGGCAACCGCATCGCCGGCACCAGCCCGCGCAGCGCCTTCGCCGAGCTGGCGTGGCGGCCCTTCGGCACGTCGACGACCGAGCTCGCCGCCGAGCTGCGGGCGCAGGACGAGGTGGCCGTCAACGACCGCAACACCGACTTCGCCGGCACCTGGGCCACCTGGGCCCTGCGTGCCACCCAGAGCTGGAAGCTGGCCGAAGGCAGCCGGATCGACGCGCTGGTGCGCGTGGACAACCTGTTCGACCGCGAATACGCCGGCAGCGTGATCGTCAACGACGGCAACGGCCGTTTCTTCGAGCCTGGCATGCCGCGCAACTGGCTGCTGTCGGTGAAGTGGCGGCAGGCGTTCTGAGCTGAGCCGGCGGCGACGCTAAAGTCGGGGCTTCCCGACTCGTACGACCCGCCGTTTGCCTGCCTCCGCCCTTGCTCTGGTTCTGACCGCCGCGCTGCTGCATGCGCTGTGGAATCTCGTTGCCAAGCGTGCAGGAGGTGACCAGCGCTTCGTGCTGCTGACAGCGCTGATGGTGGCGGTGCTGTGGGCGCCCGTCGGCCTGTGGGTGGCCTGGGACGAACTGCCGCGCTGGGGCCTGCTGGCCTGGGCTGCGGTGCTGGCCAGCGGCCTGACGCACCTGGCCTACTTCACGGTCCTGCTGCGGGGCTACCGGGCATCGGATCTCACGGTCGTCTACCCGGTTGCGCGTGGCACCGGGCCGCTGCTGTCGGCGCTGGGCGCCGTGCTGCTGCTCGGCGAATCCCTGTCGGCGGTCGGTGCGGCCGGTGTCCTGGCGGTGACGGTCGGCATCGTGCTGATCGCCGGTGGGCCGCGGCTGCTGCAGGCCCTGAGGGGCCGCGATGGTGACGGCGACACGGCATCGCAGCGCGTGCGCGCCGGTCTCGGCTGGGGCGCTGCGACCGGCGCGACCATCGCCGCCTACACGCTGATCGACGGCGCGGCGGTGAAGCTGCTGGCGGTGTCGCCGATCCTGGTGGACTACTTCGGCAACCTGCTGCGCATTCCGTTCATGCTGCCGCTGCTGCGCGACCGCGCGGCGCTGCGGTCCGCGTGGCGAGCGCAGTGGCGTCACGCCCTGGCGGTGGCGGTACTCAGCCCGGCGGCCTACGTGATGGTGCTGTACGCGATGCAGCTCGCGCCGCTGTCGCATGTAGCGCCGGCCCGCGAGGTGTCGATGCTGTTCGCGGCGCTGCTGGGCGGCCGGCTGCTGGGCGAGGGCGAACTGGGCTGGCGGCTGGTCGGGGCGGCGTTCATCGCACTGGGCGTGGCGGGTCTGGCCCTCGGCTGACCGCGCTGCACATTCGGGATGGCTCAACGCCCGAACAGCCCCTTCACGACACTGCCCACGCCTTCGACCACGCCTTCCACGCTCAGACCCACCACGTTGCCCAGTGCCGAGGCGACGCGCGTCGCGAAGTTCTCGTTGAGCGAGAACGCCGGGTCGTCGAGCCGGCCTTCCAGCGTGAACTCGAGTTCGATGCGGTCGTGCCGGCTCATGAAGGCCAGCATGGCCTTGCGTGGCAGGCCGGCGAAGTTGCCGTCACCGAGTTCCAGCTGGCTCAGCGTCATGTGCCCCGGCGCGTGCAGCTGCTGGCTTTTCACGGTGGGCGCCAGATCGAGATCGAGCGTGCCGCGCTTCACGCCGCCTTGGGCCACCTGGTTCACGTAGGGCTGCAGTGCGAGCAGATCGACGCGGCGCAGGCTGAGCTTCAGAGCGGCATCGCGGGAGGCACCGGTCACGCTGCCGTGCAGCTCGAGCCGGCCCTCCTGGCCTGCCCGCGCGCCGCGGACCCCGGCGGTGATGTCGATCTGCGTCGCCCCATCCAGCGCCGGCAGCGCGAGCGGCCCGATGCTCGCCTGCATGTCCACCAGCCGCAGGGCCAGCGGCGGCCGGCTCACCGAGGCGTCGTAGAACGCGATCTCGGTCCCGCGCAACTGCACGTCGCCGATGCGCACTGCAGGCAGGCTGCCGCCGCGACGCTCGGCCCCGGCTCGCTCGCGCCGACCCAGCAGCGCGGGCAGCACCTGCATCTGGCCGTCGCGGCCCCGCAGCAGCGAGATGTAGCCGTCCTCGATGCGCACGCTGTGCACGCCGATGCGTCCGCGCAGCGCGGACCACAGGTCCGGCGCCACCACCATGCGGGGTGCACGCAGTTCGTCGGCCGCCGGCCAGCCGCTGCCCGGCGCGGCGGCGATGCGCAGGCCGCGGATCTCGACGCCGCCCCAGGCGAGGCCGACCGAGCCTACCTCGCTGCGCGGGCCGAGGGCAGCCACCAGTTCCTGCTGCAGCCGGTGTGCCGCCAGCTGCCAGACCACTGCCAAGGCAGTCAGCACGACGGCCAGACCGATCAGCAGGCCGCGCGCCAGTCGACGCGGGGCAGGGCGGGGCAGAGGCTCGGTGGCAGTCGGCATGCCGGGATTGTCGCGGGCCGGTAGAGTCCCAGCGTCCATGTCAGCACCCCCTTCACCTCCCGCCGCCGTCGTGCCCCTGCCTTTGCTGGGTGTCGACTTCAGCAGCGCGCCCACGCGGCACAAGCCCATCGTGCTGGCGCGAGGCCATGCCGACGGCCACCTGCTGCGTCTCGATGCGATCGAGCTGCTGCCCGATCTTTCCGCCTTCTCGGCCCTGCTGCAGCGGCCCGGTCCCTGGCTGGGGGCCTTCGACCTGCCGTTCGGCCTGCCGCGCGAACTGGTCACCGAACTGGGCTGGCCGCAGGCCTGGCTGCCGATGCTGCGTCTCTATGCGGCGCTGCCGCGCAGCGAGATCCGCGAGCGTTTCGCGGCCTTCTGCGCGGCCCGGCCCGCCGGGTCCAAGTTTGCTCACCGCGCCACCGATGGCCCCGCCGGGTCGAGCCCGTCGATGAAGTGGGTCAACCCGCCGGTCGCCTACATGCTGCACGCGGGGGTGCCACGGCTCGTGGAGGCGGGCGTGACGCTGGCCGGTCTGCATGCCGGCGATCCGCAGCGCGTGGCGCTCGAGGCCTACCCCGGGCTGCTGGCGCGCGAGTTGATCGGCGCACGCTCGTACAAGAGCGACGAACGCGCGAAACAGACACCCGAACGCCTGATCGCCCGCAAGGACCTGGTCGACGCGCTGGAGCAGGGCCGGTCGCGGCTGGGCTTGCGGCTTAAGCTGCGCCATGCGCAGCGCGAAGAACTGGTGGCCGACGCGCGCGGCGACCGCCTCGACGCCGTGCTCTGCATGCTGCAGGCCGCATGGGCCGCAACGCAGCCGAACCACGGCTTGCCGCCGGTGATCGATCCGCTGGAAGGCTGGATCGTTACCGCGCCCTGGGCTGCCGATGCCAGGAGCGCGGCATGAAGCTCGGCCCCTTGTTCGGCCGGGCGAACCGGGCGCGGCTCGCGATCTACCTGCTGGCACTGTGGAAGCTGTTCAAGCACCCGGACACGCCGCGCGCGCCCAAGCTCATCGCCATCCTGGTGATCGCCTACGCGCTGAGCCCGATCGATCTGATCCCTGATTTCATCCCGGTGCTGGGGATGCTCGACGAACTGGTGCTGCTGCCGCTGGGGGTCGCACTGGCCGTCAAGCTGACCCCCGATGCACTGTGGCAGGCCCGGCTGCGCGAGGCCGAGGCCAGTGGGGAACGCGTGCCCAAGATGCTGTGGGGCGTGTTGCTGATCGCCGCGGTGTGGCTGCTGTGCGGCGGCTTGCTGGCGTGGTGGGCGTGGCGCACCTGGGGTGCGCCATGAGGCTGTTGATCGCCTGGCTGGTCGCATGGATGGGGGCGACCGGTGGCGCGATGGCCGACGAGGTCCGTTTCGAGGGCGTGGTCACGCGCATCACCGACGGCGACACGGTCTGGGTGAGGCCCGACGCGAGCGACGGCCAGCAGGCTCGCCGCAAGCCCGTGAAGCTGCGTCTGGTGGGCTTGGACGCGCCGGAACGCTGCCAGCCGCATGGCAGCGAAGCCGGCGCCGCGCTGGCAGCGCGCGTGCGGGATCGCCACGTTACGGTGCGGCGGCGCGCGACCGACATGCATGGCCGTGCGCTCGGGACGCTGTGGCTGGGTGACCAGGATGTGGGCGCCTGGCTGGTCGCCGAGGGGCACGCATGGTCGGCTCGCTACGGCCGCGACCCGGGCCCCTACGCCGGCCAGGAGCAACGGGCCCGCGCTGCGGGGCGGGGCCTGTTCGCCGCGCCGAATCCCGAACTGCCGCGCGATTTTCGGCGGCGCCATGGGCCCTGTGACTGACAGATCGGCCGCCCGCGAGACGGCGACTACTTTCGCATCAACGTGCTCTTGCCGAACAGCGACTCCACCAGGTCCACCGCAAGCACCGCTGTCGCATTGCGCACGTCGAAGGCCGGGTTCAGTTCCATCACGTCGAGCGAGGCGAGGCGGCCGGTGTCGGCGATCATTTCCATGCACAGCTGCGCCTCGCGGTAGGTCGGGCCGCCATTGACGGTGGTGCCGACGCCGGGCGCGATGGGCGGATCGAGGAAGTCGACGTCGAAGCTCACGTGCAGGTGAGTGTTGGCGTCCAGCGTCGCGAGCGCGAGCTCCATCGTGTGGCGCATGCCCATCTCGTCGATGTAGCGCATGTCGAACACCTCGAGGTCGACCTCGTGCACCAGCCGCCGCTCGCCGGCGTCGACGCTGCGGATGCCGATCTGGCGCACCCACTTCGGATTGATCGCCGGCACCTGGCCACCGATCTCGATCAGCGCCTGCGGGCCGCGGCCGCACAGGCACGCGACCGGCATGCCATGCACGTTGCCGGTGGGCGTGAGCACGTTGGTGTTGAAGTCGGCGTGCGCATCGAGCCACAGCACGCGCAGCTTCTTGCCCGCCTCGCGGCAGTGGCGCGCCACCGCGCTGATGCTGCCGATCGCGAGGCAGTGGTCGCCGCCCAGCAGGATGGGCAACCGCCCCAGGCCGAGCTCGGCATGCACCGCTTCGTGCACCGCGGTATTCCATGCCACCACCTCGGCGAGGTGGCGGTAGCCCTCGGTCGGCGGCAGCCAGGGGTTGCGGGGTCCTGCAAGGTTGCCGCGGTCGACCACCTCCAGGCCGTGCGCCTCCAGCGTGCTCTGCAGGTTGGCCACGCGCAGCGCTTCCGGACCCATCGACGCACCGCGCGCGCCGGCGCCGATGTCGGTGGGCGCACCGATCAGAGAGATCAGCGGCGCGAGGCGGCGGAGGTCGGCGCTCATGGGCTCTCCGGTGTCAGACGTCTTCCGCGAAGGCGCCGGTCTGGGTGTCGAGCGCGTCGAGCCCGTAGTGGCGCTCGATCACGCCCCAGGCCTCTTCGGCGCTCTCGACGAAGTGGAACAGCTTCAGATCCTCGGCATTGATCATGCCGGTGCCGACCAACAGGTCGAAATTGATCAGCTTGGTCCAGAACTCGCGACCGAACAGCAGCACCGGTCGACGGCGGATCTTGCCGGTCTGCATCAGCGTCAGCGCCTCGAAGGTCTCGTCGAGCGTGCCGAAGCCGCCGGGGAAGCACACCAGCGCGATCGCGCGCATCAGGAAGTGCATCTTGCGCAGCGCGAAGTAGTGGAACTGGAAGCACAGCTCCGGCGTGATGTAGTCGTTGGGCGCCTGCTCGTGCGGCAGCACGATGTTGAGGCCGATGCTCGGGCCGTCGGTCTCGAAGGCGCCGCGGTTGCCGGCCTCCATGATGCCGGGCCCGCCGCCAGTGACGACGGCGATCGGCTCGTCGAGCTGCTTCGAGGCCGTCGTCACGATGCCGGCGAAGCGCCGTGCTTCTTCGTAGTGATGCGACATGGCCAGCTGCATCTCGGCGCGCTTGAGCGCATCGGCGTCGCCCAGCGCCTGCGCTGCAGCGACGCGCTGCAGCGCCTCGTCGCGCGGCAGGATGCGCGCGCTGCCGAAGATCACGATGGTCGATTCGATGCGGTGCTCGCGCTGCACCAGCTCGGGCTTGAGCAGCTCGAGCTGCATGCGCACCGGGCGCAGTTCCTCGCGCAGCAGGAAATCCTTGTCGTCGAAGGCCAGACGGTAGGCGCTTTCGGGGCCGGCATAGCGCGAGGCCGGCGTGACCGCGGCCACGTCTTCTTGGGCCGAGGGGAAATTGCGTGCGCGCAGATCGTGGGTCGTGTCGTCCATGCGCCCAGCTTAACCCGCAGGCCCGCGGTGCGGCCCGCACACCGGGCAGTCGGCGCGGCGGGCGAGGCGGATCTCGGTCCATTCCATCGCTCGGCCGTCGAGCATCTGCAGCCGTCCCGCCAGCGTCGGCCCGATGCCGGCCAGCAGCTTCAGCGCCTCGGCCGCCTGCATGCTGCCGATGATGCCGACCAGCGGCGCGAACACGCCCATCGTGGAGCAGCGCACTTCTTCGAAGGCGCTGTCCTCGGGGAACAGGCAGGCGTAGCAGGGGCTGGCGGCGTCGCGCACGTCGTAGACCGAGATCTGGCCATCGAAGCGGATCGCCGCGCCGGCCACCAGCGGCTTGCGGTGCACGGCGCAGGCCCGATTGACCGCGTGGCGCGTCGCGAAGTTGTCGCTGCAGTCGAGCACCACGTCGGCCTCGCGCACCAGGGCGTCGAGCCGCGCGGCGTCGGCGCGCTCGGTCAGGGCCCGGACTCGCGCCGCGGGGTTGATGGCAGCGATGCTGCGGGCGGCTGATTCCGCCTTCGGCATGCCGATGCGCGCCATGTCGTGGACGATCTGACGCTGCAGGTTGGTCAGGTCCACCGTGTCATGGTCGGCCACGGTGATCGTTCCGACCCCGGCCGTGCCCAGGTACAGCAGGGCTGGCGAGCCCAGCCCGCCGGCACCGATGACCAGCGCATGACCGTCGAGGAGGCGCTGCTGGCCCTCGATGCCGATCTCGTCGAGCAGGATGTGGCGGCTGTAGCGCAGCAGCTGGTCGTCGTTCATGGCGCGAGGATAGCGTCGCGGGCTTCCTGCGGCGCCGCGCAATGCGAAGAGCCCGCCATGGCGGGCTCTTCGCTTGGGACCCCGAGAGGGCGCTCCGTCAGTTGGTCTTGGTGTCCTCGGGCTTGCGCTCGGTCTGCGTCTTCGAGGCCAGCACCGTCTTGCCCTTCAGGCGATTCAGCGCCTGCTGCAACGGGAAGTCCTCGGCGCTGCCGAACTCGGGCAGCGGCTTGGGCGCCTTGTCCTTGTCCTTGCCGTTCGCCTCTTCCAGCTTCTTCAGCGCTTCCTCTCGGGCCTTCTCGCGCGCCGGGTCCTTGACCTCCGGGCCCTGGCCACTGGAGATGTGCTTCTCCAGGTCAGCCTCGCGGGTGCGGATGGCGGCGAACACGTTGCCTTCGGCAGTTTCGTCGAGCCACACGTCGGGCACGATGCCGGTGGCCTGGATCGAGCGTCCGCTCGGCGTGTAATAGCGGGCGGTGGTGATCTTCAGCGCCGTGTCGGGCGAAAGCTGGCGCACCGTCTGAACCGAGCCCTTGCCGAAGGTCTGGCTGCCCATCACCGTGGCGCGCTTGTGATCCTGCAGGGCGCCGGCGACGATCTCGCTGGCGGAGGCCGAGCCTTCGTTCACCAGCACGATCAGCGGCACGCTCTTCAACCCCTCGGGCAGCTTCTTCAGCGGGTCGCTGCCACGGCGCGAGTAGAACTCCGGATTGGCCTTGAACACGGCCTTCGATTCGGCGATCTGCCCGTTCGTGGAGACCACTGTCACGTCCTTGGGCAGGAAGGCGGCCGAGATCGCCACCGACGCCTCGAGCAGACCGCCCGGGTCGTTGCGCAGGTCGAGCACCAGGCCCTTCAGGTTGGGGTCCTGCTTGTACAGGTCGGCCAGCTTGGTGGCGAAATCCTCGACGGTGCGGTCCTGGAACTGGCTCACGCGCAGCCAGGCATAGCCGGGCTCGATCATCTTCGCGCGCACGCTCTGCACGCGGATCTCCTCGCGGGTGATGGTGACCGGGAAGCTGCGGCTCTCGGCCTTGCGGAACACCGTCAGCACGACCTTGGTGTTGGGCTCGCCACGCATCTTCTTGACGGCCTGGTCCATCGTCAGGCCCTTGACGAAGCTGTCGTCGATCTTGGTGATCAGGTCGCCGCTCTTCACGCCGGCCCGGAAGGCCGGCGAGCCCTCGATCGGCGAGACCACCTTGACCAGCCCGTCCTCCATGCCGATCTCGATGCCGACACCGACGAAGCGCCCGCTGGTGCCTTCGCGGAATTCCTTGAAGGTCTTCTTGTCGAAGTACTGGGAGTGCGGGTCGAGGCCGGCGACCATGCCGCCGATGGCGTCGGTGATCAGCTTCTTCTCATCGACCGGTTCGACGTAGTCGCTCTTCACCATGCCGAATACCGCGGCGAGCTGCTGCAGCTCCTCCAGCGGCAAGGCCGCAGACGGGTTGCGCGCCGTCGCGGTCAGTTGCATCGTGGTCAAGGCACCCGCGACCGCCCCGACGACGATCCAGCCAGCCACTTTTGTCTTAGCACCCATGACGTCCGGGTTCCTTTTCGATTGCTGCAGTCCAGTATAGGACCGGCACTTGCGCTGTGAGTCTGCTCCAGACCCCAAAGTTGCGTCGTTTGGAAGGCTTTGCAGGCTTTTACCGACGCTTCCGGCTGCGCAGGCGGGCCAGCCTTCAGCTCGGCTGGCGTGGGAAGGTGACCACGTGGTCGACCTCGGCGCGGATGCCGATCCATTCGCCGAGCTGGTGATCGTGGTGCGAGGGCACGTGGGCGAGCACGCGTTCGCCGCTGGCGAGCTGCAGCGTGTACAGGAACTCGGAGCCGCGGAAGGCCTTGCGTTCGATGCGGGCCTTCACCGGCGAGCTGTCGTCGTGGACGATGTCGTCCGCCCGCAGCAGCACCTCGCACTCGCCACCCGGGTAGGCGGCGGACAACGGGCATTCCTCGAGATCGCTCAGGTCGCCCACGGGGGTGTGCACACGCGGACCGTCGGCGCCGTCCACGATGCGGGCCGGCGCGAACACGCCGTGCCCGATGAAGTCGGCCACGAAGCGTGTCGCCGGACGGTGGTAGAGCTGGTAGGCGCTGTCCCACTGGTCGAGGCGGCCCCGGTGCATCACGCCGATCACGTCACCCAGCGCGAAGGCCTCGAGCTGATCGTGGGTGACGAAGAGCGCCGTCGTGCCGGTCCGCTTGAGAATCGCGCGCAGCTCCTGCGCCAGGCGTTCGCGCAGATCGACGTCGAGGCTGGAGAAGGGTTCGTCCAGCAGCAGCAGCCGCGGCGCCGGCGCCAGGGCCCGGGCCAGGGCGATGCGCTGCTGCTGCCCGCCCGACAGCTGGTGCGGCGCGCGCTTCGCGGCACTGCCCAGGCCCACCAGGTCGAGCAATTCGGCCACGCGTTGCTCGCGCTGCGCCCGCGGCAGGTCGTGCAGGCCGAAGGCCACGTTCTGCGCCACGCTGAGATGGGGGAACAGCGCATAGTCCTGAAACACCATGCCGATGCGGCGCTGCTCCGGTGCGAGGTGGCGGCCGGTGGCCGCGTCGCCGAGCCGTTCGTCGCCCAGCGAGATGCTGCCGCCGGCCAGCGGCTCCAGGCCGGCGACGGCACGCAGCAGCGAAGTCTTGCCGCAGCCCGACGGGCCGATCAGCACACCGATCTCGCCCTCGGCCAGACCGAAGGACACGCCGTCGACCGCCGGCCGTTCGCCGCCGCCCGGGTGCGCCGCCGGGTAGCGGATCGAGACATCGGCGAGACGCAGCAGCATCCCTCTATGATAGCGAGCTGACTTCAAATGAATTTCGTTCGCATTCCCGTATTCGCCCCGCTGCCGCGCCTTGAGCACGGCCGTCGCGGGCCCCCCGACCGCGGCCTCGACTGAGCATGCGCCGTCTCGCCGTCGTGCTGTGCGCGCTGCTGGCGCTGCCCTTGCTGGGCGTGTTCGGGGCCTGGCTGGCCCCGCAGGCGCAGAGCCTCGAATTGCTGCGTCACCAGGCTGCCACGGTGCTGCCTGGCTACGCCTTGAGCTCGCTGCTGCTGGCGCTGGGCGTGGCGATCGGCGTGGCGCTGCTGGGCGGGGCCACTGCCGCCGCGGTCAGCCTGTTCGACTTCCCCGGGCGGCGCGTCTTCGAGTGGGCGCTGCTGCTGCCGCTGGCGATGCCGGCCTATGTACTGGCCTATGCCAGCACCGATTTCCTGCAGTACAGCGGCCCGCTGCAGACCACGCTGCGCGCGCTGACCGGCGCGCAGGGGCCGCTGTGGCCCGACGTGCGCAGCCTGCCCGGCGCCATCGTGCTGTTCACGCTGGCGCTCTACCCCTACGTCTACCTGCTGACCCGCGGCGCGCTGATGGAGCGCGGCCTGCATCTGATGGAGGCCGCGCGCCTGCTCGGCGCCGGACTCGGCCGCCGCGTGCGCGCCGTCGCGCTGCCGCTGGCGCGGCCCGCGCTGGCGGCTGGCGTGGCACTGGCCCTGATGGAGACCCTGGCGGACTACGGCGTCGGCTCCTACTTCGGCCTGACCACCTTCACCACCGGCATCTACAAGGCCTGGCTGGCGATGGACGACCGCATCGCCGCCGCACAGCTCGCCACCTTGCTGCTGCTCGTCGTTGCGCTGCTGTTGTGGGCCGAGCGGCGTGCGCAGCGGAGGCTGCGCTATGCCAGCAGCCGCGCTGGTGCGGCGGCGCGCGAGGGCCGGCCGGTTCCGCTGCACGGCCGGCGCGCCGTGCTGGCCTTCTCGCTGTGTGCAGCGCCGGTGCTGCTGGGTTTCGTGCTGCCGGTGGCGGTGTTGCTGCGCGCGGTGTGGCTGGAGGCGCGCCATGGCGAGTTCGGCCTGCCCTGGCTGCGCTTCGCCGGCTGGGCGTGGACCAGCCTGCAGCTTGCGACCATCGCGGCACTCGCCGCCGTCGCGCTGGCGGTGCTGCTCGCCTTCGTGCTGCGGGGACGCGCCGGCGGTGCGGTGCGGCCGCTGGCCCGGCTGGTGTCGCTGGGCTACGCGGTGCCGGGCGCGGTGATCGCGGTCGGCCTGCTGTTGCCGGTGGGCTGGGTGCAGGCCGCGGCCCCCGGCTCCAGCGCGTCCGCCTGGGTGACCGCGGCAGCGACCGGCAGCATCGGCGGCCTGCTCTACGCCTACCTGGTGCGCTTCTCGGCGGTGGCGCTGCAGTCGGTGGAGGCGGGCTATGCGCGCATCCCGGCCAGCTTCGACGACACCGCCCGCACGCTCGGGGCGGGGGGCGGGCGGCTGTTCTTCGGCGTGCACGCGCCGCTGCTCACGCGCTCGGCGCTGGCTGCGGCTCTGCTGGTGTTCGTCGACGTGATGAAGGAGCTGCCGGCCACGCTGGTGCTGCGGCCCTTCAACAGCGATACGCTGGCCGTGGTGGCCTACCAGTTCGCACGCGACGAGCGCCTGGCCGAGGCTGCGCTGCCTTCGCTGGCGATCGTGCTGGTCGGCCTGATTCCGGTGCTGCTGCTGTCGCGCGCGATGCGGGTGCGGTGAGCGGCACCCCGCCGCGGCTGGTGCTCCGACAGTAACGATATTCTGGCCGGAAAGCCGCATGGATGCTCACTCTTAGTCTAAGGGGGCTACGATGTGCCCCCAAATGTGCCCCCAGGGCGGGGTGGGTAAGGAGTGGCATGAAGCTGACTGACTTGAAACTGCGGACGCTGACTCAGTCGGGAAAGCACTTCGATGGCGGCGGGCTCTACCTGGAGGTGACGGCCGCGGGCGGTCGTTACTGGCGCATGAAGTACCGCCATGGTGGGAAAGAGAAGCGTCTGGCGTTCGGCGTTTATCCAGAGGTCACGCTGCGTGCCGCGCGCGATCGCCGCGACGAAGCCCGCAGGGTGCTCGACCAGGGCGGCGATCCGGGCGAGCTGCGCAAGGCAGCCAAGGCGCAGGCCGCGCACGAGGCGTCCAACACGTTCGAGGCCGTGGCGAGGGACTGGCTCACGCACCAGGCCGATAGCTGGGAGGCCGTCACCCTGGCTCGCATCAAGGCGGCTTTCAAGGCGGACGTGTTCCCGCAGCTCGGCGCGCGGCCCATGGCGCAGATCAAGCCGCGCGAGGTGGCGACCGTCGTCAAGGCGATCGAGGCGCGTGGAGCTGGCGACATGGCGGCGCGCGTGCTGCAGCGGATCCGGGCCGTCTTCCGATTCGCCGTGGTGCATGAGCGCATCGACTCCAATCCGATGCTTGACCTGCAGCCCGGCGAGCTGCTGAAGCCGCGCCAGGTGCGGCACCGCGCCGCGCTGGCCGATCGTGATCTGCCGGTGTTTCTGGAGAAGCTGGCGGCCTATGACGGCGACGTATCCACCTCGGCAGCCCTGCGACTGCTGATGCTCACCGCCGTCCGACCTGGCGAGCTGCGCGGCGCGCGGTGGGACGAGATCGACATGGATGCAGCCGAGTGGCGCATTCCAGCCGAGCGCATGAAGATGCGCTCCCCTCACGTGGTTCCGCTGTCTCGGCAAGCGCTCGATGTGCTCCAGTTGATGCAGCCGCTCAGCGGCGAGCGCGAGCTGGTGTTCCCAAGTCCCTACTACCCGGGCAAGCCGCTGAGCGAAAACACGCTGAACAGTGCGCTGGCACGCATGGGCTACAAGGGCCTCGCCACGGCACATGGCTTCCGGGCGCTGTTCTCGACGGTGGCCAATGAGTCGGGCCATTCACCCGACGTGATCGAGCGCCAGCTCGCGCACGTGGAGCGCAATGCGGTGCGAGCCGCCTATCACCGCTCGACCTACCTGAAGGATCGTGCGCAGCTAATGCAGTGGTGGGCCGACTACCTTGATGGTCGACGCAGCGGCAAGGTGGTCCCGCTGTCATCTGCTCGCGTGGCCTGACGGCACTGCGCCTCGCAGACGGCACGCCCGGTTAAGCCGGGCGTTTTCGTTTTTGCTGTGCTGCTCAGCGGCCTTTGGCCGAAGGCCGTTGCGGTGCCGCGGTAGGCGGCGGGGCGGAACCTCTTTCGCGCGGCGTGCCGTCTTTGCACCAGGCTCGCAAGAGCGGCGGATGCTGTGTTGGCGCGATGCGCGAGGGCGCCGATCCGCTCAAGTTCGAACGCGCAGGCACTCGCCTTGCGCGGAAAACCGGGCCGGCTGCGCAGATCGAGCGGGGACAGCGGGGACAGCAACCCGCCATGTCGCTGCAAGCTGCGCCGGTGATGGGCTGGGCGTCGGTAGGCCTGCGTTGCAGCGAACGGGGACAGAGCGGGGACACGGCGGGGACAGCGGGGACAAACCTTCGTGCTCAATCAACCCGCCAGCCGGGACACGCAAGTGCAGGTGGCCGCTGCCGCGCAGAACGGCCTGGCGGTAGGCGCCAGGAACCTCTAACAACTCGCATGCAAGGTGCGTCCCGACGTGGGGGCCGTCCGCGGGGCGAGGTGCGCATGGCGTTGGCTGCCGCGGCCGCCGAGTTGACTAGGGAGAGCGGTGGAGCGACTTGGCGCGAGATGGCTATTCGCGCGTGTGTAGGGTTCACTGTCGCACGAGACACCACGCGCAATATGGCGCGGGCCGGCGAGCTGGTGGTGCTGGGGCGCCGGTGCGCATCGGGCACGAATCGGCCGGCGGTAGTCTTTGCGTCGGGCCAGCTTGACGAGTCGGCTTCCGACACAGGGGTCTCACTGGGCGCAGTGCTGGGCGCGTGGCGCGCGACTACTTCCTGCGATTCAGAGTAGGCCGATTGGAGCAACCCGCCTGCGTGACTTCCGAGCACCGTCTTGCATGCCATGCAACACGTGCTGACTCCACTGAGTCCGTCGGACGCCCTCACACTTTGTTGGGATGATTTGTCCCCGCTGATGCTTTCCAGCGGGGACAACTTCTATTGAGGCGGGGACAGCGAGCGCGAGTATTCATGCGGGTTTGCGGGCAGTGTCCCCGTGCCCCCGCTGTCCCCGTTCGCTTTTGGCTGGAGCGAGATCTGTGCCCCGGATTCGCTGGGCGGAGAAGCCTATCGAGCGCTTGGAGAGGCGCTCAGTTGGGACGCTTGGCGGTCACGGCCAATCTCGCTGCTGGCGGGGCGTCTGGAGCGCATGGCTCTTGCATCATGCGGTCGTGAGAACTTGTGCCCCCAAATTTCGTTGGCATGCCCCCAAATGTGCCCCCTGATGCCCCCGGATTGCAGCACACTTCAGCGCACTTCTTCGAGCGTTGGGGCGGTGCTATCCCATTGGTGGATGTGTCTTGCTCGGAAGATGGTGGATGCTATCGGGCGTCTATTTGGTGCCTCCGACAGGAATCGAACCTGTATCTGCCGCTTAGGAGGCGGCCGTTCTATCCATTGAACTACGGTGGCGGCGGGCTGGATTGTAGGAGGCCAGCTGCGGCCTCAGTTCCAGCGGAAGATCCAGATCAGGTCGACCGCCGGGTCCTCGCCCGACTGGGCGCGCAGCGTGAAGCGCTGCGCAATGCGGTAGATCAGCTGCCAGTTGCCGGCGGTGGCGTTCAGGCCGCGCTCGTAGCCCACGTAGACCCGGTCGGAGATCTGCTTGCCGACCGTGACCACGGTGTCCTTGACGGCGCCGTCGCTCTGCCGCACCGACAGTTCGTCGAGTCGCAGCAGGCCCGCCACGTCCAGCGGGTTCTTGCCGTCGGCGCCGTCGCCGGCCAGCAGCGCGAACGCGGCGCGCTGCAGCAGCAGCACATCGCCGCCGGCCAGGCTGTCATAGCTGCGGCCGGTGACCAGCAGCGCCAGCTTCTCGGTGCCGGGCAACTCGGGGTCAGAGAACAGCCGCACCCGCGGCGACTGCACGTTGCCGCCGACGATGACGCCGACGCGGGTGTCGGTGTTGGCGCGCACCGCCTGGATGTCGAGCCGCGGATTGGCGATGTCGCCCACGAAGGTGATCACGCCGCGTTCGATCGCCAGCTTCTGGCCGTAGGCCTCGTAGGTGCCTGCGTCGGTGCGGATCTCGCCGTGCGCTGCCAGCCGGCCACCCGGCGTGGTGAGGCGCAGGTCACCTTCGAGCCGCGTGTCGAGGCCGCGTCCGCGCAGCTTGAAGCGCGGACCGAGGTTGACCGCCAGGCGCAGGTCGACGGTGCGCGGTGCGCGCGGCGCCGCCGTCTCGGCCGCCGCCGGGGCGTCGCCGGCGCGGCGCACGGTCACGTCCTCGCCGAGCGTGGGTGCGTCGCTGCGGCTGATGTCGATCAGGCCCTCGTCGGCCCGGAAGTCGCCGTCGATCTTGATCGTCTGCGTATCGAGTGCCAGGCTGGCCTGGCCACTGGCGACGACACGTCGGTCGACGCGGCCGAGCACCGTGGCGCGTTCGGCCGTGAGCTGCAGCCGAGCCTGGGGCGCGTCGCCCAGACGCGCGTCGCCGCTGGCGCGCAGTTCGCCTTCCCCGGCCTTGAACCGCAGCGTGGTCAGCCGGGCGGTGTCGCCATCGAAGCGGGCATCGAGTTCGCCGTCGGACAGGGCCACGCCTTCGAGTGTGTTGCGCAGCGCGAGCTGGCGGCCGGCGAGCTGCCCTGTCAGATCGGGACCGCCGAACCGCCCCCCGACGAGCAGGGTGCCGTCCATCTGCCCGCCCAGGCGCCAGCCGGCCGGCACCCAGGCTCCCCAGGCGCCCAGGTTCTCGACCTGCACCCGCAGCGCGCCCTCGACCGGTGCGTCAGGGGCGGGCCACAGCAGGTCGGGCGCGGTGCGCACGGTCTGCGCGCCGACCACGCGCCCGAGCTGGGCGCCGGCGACGAGCTGGTTGAACTGCCACAGGCCGGACTCGGCCGTGAACTCGAGTCGGGCGTCCGTGAGGCCCAGCGGCTGGATGCTGCCGAACTCGTTGACCTGCAGGTCGCCGCCGGTGCGGGCGATCTCGATGTGCGCGCTGACCGCCGGATCGCTGCGCACGCGCACTTGCGCGCCGACGCGCAGATCGCCGACCCATCCGAAATCGGGCTGCAGCCGCCGCAGCAGGCGCGCCACCTCGAACGGTTCGACGTCGGCCTGCAGGTCGAGCTGCGGAGGCCGCTCGCCCTGGCGTTGCCAGCGCAGCGTCTGCCAGCGCAGCACCGCGCCCAGCACGTCGACGCTGCCCGGCGTCATTTGCCAGCGCAGCAACTGCTCTCCCTGCTGCAGTTCGAACGCGAGCTCGCGCGCGACGACCAGCGGCAGCGGCGCGACCTGGGAGCGGACCGCCGCTGCGTCGGCGCTCTCGGCGCCCCCTGCCGCCGCGGGAGGGGGCGCCGGCCCCGCGCTCTGTGGGACTGGCAGCAGCGACAGCTCGGGCAGGCGCGCGCGCCAGAGGTTCGGTGCGCCGTTCTCACCGGCTTGCCAGGCGCCGGTCAGTCGTGCCACCAGGCTCAGCGGTGCGGGTTCGGCGGCGCCGGCCTCGCTGCCCGGGGCCTGCGGCTGCCGCAACGTGGCGCGCAGGCTGGCGCGGTGCTCGCCGAGCGTGCCGTCGGCTTGAAGCGCGACGGTCGGGAGCGTCAGCGCCGGCGTCCGGATCTGGGTGGCAGTGAACTCGCCCTGCAGCGCGGCGCGCGCCAGCGCGCTGCCGACGGCTTCGCTGCCGGGCAGCGTGGCGTCCCAGCGCCCCTGGGCCGCATCGAGCCGGAGGCTGCCGAACTGCAGGCGCTCGAGTTCGAGGCTGCCGCGCGTGACGAGGCTGCCGCTGGCCGCGCTGCCGAGCAGCCACGCGCCGAGCGCTCCGTCGGTTCGGGTTTCGAGGCGGGCGCGACCGGTCAGCGGCCCCAGCCCCAGCGCATCGGCCAGCGGCGCGAGCTGCGCCAGGGCCGGCGCGTCGAGTTGCAGCCGCAGTTGCTCGGCGTCGGCCGCCGGTGCACTGCCGCCGCGGACTGGCGCCCGCAGTTTCAGGTCGAGTTCGGCGCGGTTGTCGGCGGCGCGGGCGCTTGCGGTGGCGTCGAGCCGGCCCTTGCCGTCGGCATCGGCCTGCAGTTGCAGCGCGAGCGGCTGGCCGGCGAAGGCGCTGTCGCTCAGGTCGGCGCGCAGCGTGCCGCGCAGCGCCGCCAGCAGCGCACCCGCGTCGGCCGCCACCACCGGCACCTGTGCGCGCAGATTGAGCTGGCCGTTGAGCGCATTGCGGCTGCGCCGCCAGGCGGCCGTGGGTTCTCCGGGTAGCCAGGCCGCGGGGTCGAAGTCGGCGAGCTTCAGGTCGGCCTCGGTATCCCAGCGCTCGCCGCTGCGCTGCGCGCGCCCCTTGCCGTCGAGCCGTGCGGCGCCGGCGCGTGCGCTCAGCGTGTCGATGACGGCGAGCGTGGGCGTGGCGCTGCCACGCAACGCGAGCTGCGCGGTGCCGCGCAACGGCACGGGGGCATTGTGGCGGGCGGGACCGAGCAGCGCGCCTTCGAGCCGGGCATCGAACGCGAGACGACCGAAGGCCGCTTCCGCGTTGGCGGGTGCGGCGTGTTTCAGATCGACCGGCCCGCTCAGCCGCAGCGGCGGGGCGCGCTGATCCAGTCCCTGCAGCAGCACGCCGTCGAGCCGGAGCCGGGCCTGCGCGTCGGGTCCCTCGACGCGGCCGGTGGCCTCGAGCAGCCCGGCCGCGGTGCGCGCATCGGAGGCCAGCTGCACGCGGGCGCGCTCGATGTCCCACGCCGTGCCGCGGCCCCGCAGCAGCAGGTCGATCTCGCGCAGCGGCGCGCGCCGCTGGTCCCAGCGGCCGGGGACCTCGTTGCGCACCTGGGCCCGCAGCACCAGCGGCTGGTCGTTGTTGAGCTGCAGGACCGCGCTGCCGTTCAGCTCAGTGGTCGGTGCGGGCGTGCCGGCGGACAGGAGCGGGGCGAGCAGCCGCGCGAGGTCGAGCTGCACGAAGTGCGCGTCGAGCTGCGAGACGGGCAGGGGATCGAAGGGCGTGACCTGCGCCTTGACATCGAGGCGCTGCGATTGCATCACCACCGTGGCCTGGGCGTCGAAGCGGCTCAGCGGGCCGGCCGCCTGCAGCGCCAGTGTCACGTCGCGGGCCCAGGGTGGGACCTGGGCTTCGCTGGCGTCAACTGCGCCGTGCAGCGCGAAGCGCGCCCGCAGCGGCAGCGGCGCGGCGGCCTCGATCTGGCCGCCGCCCTCGGCCTGCAGCCCGTTCCAGCGCAACGACAGCGCTTCGATGCGGTGGGTGCTGCCGGCCTCGACACGCGCGCTCAGGGCCTCGATCGGCGCCGCGAGCCCCGGCAGTTGCAGGCGCTCGATGCGCAGCGTGTCGATGCGCGCGCTCAGCGGGAGCTGCAGGTCGGACGGAGCGCCCGCGGCAGGCGTCGGCGCGGGCGTGGGGGAGAGCTCGACCGCCACGCTGTGCGCGGCCAGCGTGCGGGCCTGGAGATGAACGAAGGGCGCGGCGAAGCGCCAGTCGACGAGCTCCAGACCGCTCGATTGCAGGCCGTCGATGCGGACCGTGCTGCGGCCGGCACGGATCGACAGCTGCGCCAGCGAGAACTCGCTGGTCGGCCCGAGCAGCGCGCCGCGTGGGGCTTCGAGCGTGAGCCCCGGCACATGCATGCCGATCTGATCGAGCCACCAGCGCGTGCCGGCCTCGGTGTGCAGCGCCTGCCACGCCGAGGCGATGACCGCCGCCGCGGCCAGCGGCAGCGCGAGCACCGCACCCAGCAGCCACGGCCAGCGGCGCGCGACGCGCGGCGCCGCAGCGGGCGAGCCCGCGCCGCGCGGGGCAGGCGTGTCGGCCATCAGAACGTGACCCCCACGCTGATGTGCAGCCGCACGGCCTCGACCTGCTGGCCGTAGGCCAGGTCGATGCGCAGCGGGCCGATCGGGCTGCGCCAGCGCACGCCGACGCCGTAGCCGACGGCAGCGTCGTACTCACCCCAGGTCAGTGCCGCGTTGCCGGCGTCGACGAACACGGCGCCGTACCAGTTTCGCCATTGCGGCGAGCTGTCCGACAGCCGGTGGGCCAGTTCGATGCTGCCGGTGGCCAGCACCGGGCCGCCGACCACCGCGCCATCGCGCACCGGGCCGAGCGTGCGGTAGCCGTAGCCGCGTACCGAGTCGTCACCGCCAGCGCGAAACAGCAGGGAATCCGGGATGCCCAGCGTGTCACGGCGCAGCACCTGCCCGACCTCGCCGCGCAGCTGCCCGAGCCAGCCGCCGATCAGCGGGCGGTACCAGACCGCCTGCAGGTAGAGGCGCCCGAACGGCCCGCGATCGCCATCGCCGTCGTAGGCCACGCCGGCGCCGCTCTGCGCGTTCAGGATCAGGCCGCGCGTGGGGAACACGAGGTTGTTGACGTCGCGGTGCACCCATTCGTAGTTGGCGAGCAGCGCGCGGTCGGTGGTCCGGGTGGTCGCCGTCTCGACCGTGGTGCGGTTGAACTCGAGGTAGTAGAGGCGGTCGATGCGCTCGGTGTCGCGCGTGCGGCCGACGCGCGCTCGCTGGGTCTGCGTCACCGCGCCGCCGGCGTCCAGGTAGTCGGCCTTCAGCCCCAGCAGGTTGCGGTAACCCTCGGGCTGCGGGTAGGTGAGCAGGTCGAACGAGGCCTCGCGTTCGTCTCGCCCCACCTTGAGTTTGGTGGTGGCCACGAGGTCATAGCCGAACACGCGGCGGTGCGTGTGCTCCACGCCGACCCGCGGGCCGGTGTTGCTCGAGAAGCCGACGCTGAACGTGGCGTTCTGCATCTTGTTCTCGCGCAGCTTCGCATAGACGATCGCGTGGTCGGCGCCCTCCGGGCTCTGGTCGAGCTCGACCGCCACACCCTCGTAGAGACCGGTCTTCTGCAGGGCCTCCTGGTAGTCGAGCAGCTTCTTCTCGGTGTACTCGGAGCCGATCTGGAACGGCAGTACGTTCAGCGCGGCATCCTGCGGCGTGCGCTCCAGCCCTTCGACGCGGATCTCGCCGATGCGGTAGAGCGGCCCGCTATCGACCACCAGGAACAGGCGGGCCGTGTTGCTGGTGGCATCCACCTCGGCGCTGGTGCCCGAAAAGCCGGCCGTCGCGTAGCCACGCGTGCGCAGGCTGGCCAGCAGCGCGTTCTTGGCGCCGGTCCAGGCCGCCTGACTGAACGGTGCCCCTTCCTTCAGCGACCAGCGGGCGCTCAGCCGCTGCCAGCGGGTGCGCAGGGCGGCGTTGCCAGCATTCATCGCGTCGGCATAGGGCCCCTGGACCTCGATCTGCACCCTGCCCACCCGCACCTGCGGACCGGGATCGACGCGCACCCGCACGGTCGGCGGGCCGCCGGCCGGTGCATCGTCGCGCGTCACGTCGATGCGTGCATTGAAGTAACCCTCCGGTTCCAGCAGGCTGCGAGCCTGATCCGGGGCCGCAGCGATCAGTCGGCCGATCTCGACCACCGAGATGTCGCGCTGCTCGCGAAACCGCGCCAGGTCGAGGTGGCGCACCAGCAGGTCGCGCAGCGGGTTCGGCGCCCGCACCTCGAGGTGGTAGGCAGCATGCCTGCCGGTCGTCAGCGTGGTGACGCCGCTGTCCAGCAACGGGGCACGGGCGGCTGCCTCGGTGGCGTCGGCGGCGCCTTCGCTGGCCTGGTCGGCACGCGCTTCGTCGCGGGCCGCCGTGTCGTCCTCTTCGGCCTGTGCCCATGCCACCTGCACGGACAGCAGGGTGGCGCTCCAGGCCACGGCGATCAGCGCCGTCGCGATGGCGTGTCGCAGCGTGGCGGTCAACGGCCGCGGTCCGGTCACTTGCTCAGCAGGCGCATCGCACCTTCGAGCCCCTGCAGCGTCAGCGGGAACATGCGCTGCTGCATCAGCTGCTGGACGATCGAGATGCTCTGACGGTAGCCCCAGACGCCCTGCGGTTCCGGATTGATCCAGGCGTACTTGGGGAAGGCGTGGGTCAGGCGCTGCAACCATTCGGCACCGGGCTCCTCGTTGTTGTATTCGACGCTGCCGCCCGGTTGCAGGATCTCGTAGGGGCTCATCGTCGCGTCGCCGACGAAGATCAGCTTGTAGTCGCGGTTGTACTTGCGGATCACGTCCCAGGTCGAGTGCTTCTCGCTGAAGCGGCGCCGGTTGTGCTTCCACATGAAGTCGTAGACGCAGTTGTGGAAGTAGTAGAACTCCAGGTGCTTGAACTCGGTCTTGGTGGCGCTGAACAGCTCTTCCACGCGGTGGATGTGCTCGTCCATCGTGCCGCCCACGTCCATCAGCAGCAGCACCTTCACCCTGTTGTGGCGCTCCGGCACCATCTTGATGTCGAGCAGGCCGGCATTGGCGGCGGTGCGGTGGATGGTGTCGTCGAGGTCGAGTTCGAGTTCGTTGCCCTCTCGAGCGAAGCGGCGCAGCCGGCGCAGCGCGACCTTGATGTTGCGTGTGCCGAGCTCCTTGGTGTCGTCGTAGTCCTGGTAGGCGCGCTGGTCCCACACCTTGACCGCGCTCCTGTTCCTGCCCGCGCCGCCGATGCGGATGCCCTGCGGGTTGTAGCCCGAGTGGCCGAACGGCGACGTGCCGCCGGTGCCGATCCACTTGCTGCCACCCTCGTGGCGCTCCTTCTGTTCCTCGAAGCGCTTCTTCAGCGTCGCCATCAGCTCGTCCCAGCCCATCTTCTCGATCGCGGCCTTCTGCTCAGGGGTGAGCTCCAGCTCCAGCGTGCGGCGCAACCAGTCGAGCGGCACCTCCTGCGTGAAGTCAGCCAGCATCTGCGCGCCCTTGAAATAGGCGGCGAAGGCACGGTCGAACTTGTCGAAGTGGGCCTCGTCCTTGACCAGCGTCGTGCGGGCCAGGAAGTAGAACTGCTCGACCGAGGGTTGGCCGTCGCGCTCGGCCAGGCCGGCCTGCAGCCCCTCGAGCAAGGTGAGGTATTCCTTGATCGAGACGGGCAGCTTCGCGCTGCGCAGCGTATAGAAGAAGTCGATCAGCATGGCATCGCGGGAGTGCGGAGCGCGGGGTGCGCCGGCCGATGAGCATCGATGGTAGCCCCAGCCCTTGCGGCTCGTGCGGACACAGCAGGTAACCCTGTGTCAATGGCCGACTCGGGCATCGGCCGGCGGGTGCGGGTTTCAGCGCGGCCGCAGCAACTGCCACTCGAGGTGCGTCTTCACGGTCGGCCATTCCGCCGCAGTGATGCTGTACACGGCGGTGTCCCGCAGCGTGCCGTTGGCGGCGCGCTGGTGGGCGCGCAGCATGCCGTCGAGCTGGGCGCCGAGCCGCTCGATCGCGCGCCGGCTCTGGGTGTTGAGCCGGTGGGTGCGGAACTCGACGGCGATGCAGTCCAGCGATTCGAAGGCATGCGTCAGCAGCAGCAGCTTGCATTCGGTGTTGAGTCCGGTGCGCTGCACGCGCTGCGCATACCAGGTCGAGCCGATCTCGACGCGGCGGTTCACCGAGTCGATGTTCATGTAGGTGGTCATGCCGGCCGGCGTGCCGTCGGCATCGAGCACGGTGAAGGGCAGCATCGACCCGGCCGCGTGCAGAGCCAGTCGGCGCGCGATCTCGGGTCCGATGGCCTCGGGAGCCGGGATCGCGGTGTACCAGAGCCGATGCAGCTCGCCTTCCGCGCTGGCGCGGGCCAGCGCATCGGCGTGCGCATGCGAGAGCGGCACCAGGCTGGCGTGGCGACCCTCGAGCGTGACCGGCGAGGTGAGGGGCAGGGCACTCATGGACGATCCCGGGTGAAGGTTTGCGCCAGCGTGCGCGCCAGCCACTTGCCGAGCCCGCAGCCCAGCACGATGAATACCAGCCCGATCATCTGGGCGCCGCCGTAGCCGGGCGTGCCGACGAAATCGAAGCCCAGCAGCCGGCCGAGGCCCCAGCCGGCCAGCGCCCCGAGCACGAAGCCCAGGGCGTCGGCCACGCCGACGAGCAGGTCGCGACGGGTGTCGTTCTGCATGCGTACCCCGCTCAGCGGTTGCGCTGCTGCATGAACACCAGCTTCTCGAACAGGCTCACGTCCTGCTCGTTCTTCAGCAGCGCGCCGAGCAGCGGCGGGATGGCGACCTTGTCGTCCTGGCTCTGCAGCGCGTCGAGCGGAATGTCCTCGGCCACCAGCAGTTTGAGCCAGTCGAGCAGTTCGCTGGTGCTGGGCTTCTTCTTGAGGCCGGGCAGGCCGCGCACGTCGTAGAAGCTCTTCAGCGCCGAGGCGAGCAGCTCCTTCTTCAGCGTGGGGAAGTGCACCTCGACGATCCTGCGCATCGTCTCGGCCTCGGGAAACTTGATGTAGTGGAAGAAGCAGCGGCGCAGGAAGGCGTCGGGCAGTTCCTTCTCGTTGTTGGAGGTGATGAACACCAGCGGCCGGTGTCGCGCCTTGACCATCTCGCGCGTCTCGTAGACGTGGAACTCCATGCGGTCGAGCTCGCGCAGCAGGTCGTTCGGGAACTCGATGTCGGCCTTGTCGATCTCGTCGATCAGCAGCGCCACCGGTTGCTCGGCGGTGAAGGCCTGCCACAGTACGCCCTTGACGATGTAGTTGCGGATGTCGCGCACGCGCTCGGCGCCGTCGGGCCCCGCGAGCTGGCTGTCACGCAGGCGGCTCACCGCGTCGTACTCGTACAGGCCTTGCTGCGCCTTGGTGGTGCTCTTGATGTGCCATTGCAGCAACGGCAATTTCAGAGCCGCGGCCACCTCTTCGGCCAGCATCGTCTTGCCGGTTCCGGGCTCGCCCTTGATGAGCAACGGCCGCTGCAGCGTGATGGCGGCATTGACCGCCAGCATCAGGTCGGGCGTGGCGACGTACTGGTCGGAACCTGCATATTTCATGGCGGGGAGAGTCGGCTGAGGGTGTCCAAATCAGTATAGGGGGCCCGTATACTCCGCCGCTGAACTCAACCCACCGCCGGACCATGAAGACACTGTTCCCCGCGATGATCGCGCTGCTTGCGATGACCTTTGCCGCCACGACGCAAGCGCAAGACAAGGCCGGCGACGCCGCGGCCGGCCAGAAGAAGAACGCCATGTGCATCGGCTGCCACGGCATCGTCGGCTACCAGGCGAGCTTCCCGGAGATCTACAAGGTGCCGATGATCGCGGGCCAGAACGCGAAGTACATCGTGGCCGCGCTGACCGCCTACAAGAAGGGTGACCGCAAGCACCCGACGATGCGCAGCATCTCCGAGTCGCTGAGCGAGCAGGACATGGCCGACCTCGCCGCGTACTACGAAGCCGAAGGCGGCGCGCGCGCCGAGCTGCCGGCCGAGCCGGCGAAGGCGCCGGATCCCGCGATCGCTGAACTGCTGACCAAGGGCAGCTGTGCCGCCTGCCACGGTGCGAACTTCAGCAAGCCCATCGACGGCAGCTACCCGAAGCTGGCGGGCCAGCACGCCGATTACCTATACGTCGCCCTGAAGGCCTACGCGACCCAGGGCAACCCCAACGTCGGCCGCAGCCACGCGATCATGGGCGCCCAGGTCAAGGCGTTCAGCCACGCCGAGCTCAAGGGCCTGTCGAACTACATGGCCGCGCTGCCGACCGATCTGAAGACGGTGCCGCAGTCGAAGTTCAAGTAGTCCGCCGCATCCTGCGTCGGCAAGGAGCCGCCCGACCGCCAGGTCCGGCGGTTTTTTCACGCCCGCTGCGTGTTTGGTGTGCGGATGCGGCGCTCCGGCTTCAGTGCGCCCGGCTGCGGTCGATAGCGCAGCATGACCACGTTCGACGGAGAAGCGGCGTGCTGAAGAGAATCACGGTGGACCAGCTGCGGCCCGGCATGTACCTGCACGAGCTGTGCGGCTCTTGGATGGAGCATCCGTTCTGGCGCTCCAAGTTCGTGCTGCGCGATCCGGCCGACATCGCCAAGATCCGCGATAGCGGGATCGGCGAGGTGTGGATCAACGTCGAGGTCGGCATGGATGTCGAGGGCGGCATCAGCGAGTCCGACGTGCGCGAGGAGATCGAGCGCGAACTCGAGGCGGCAGCCACTGCGCCCAGCCCCTTGATCGAACTGCCGCGCTCACGGGACGAGGAGCTGGCGCAGGCTCGCAAGGTGATCGGTCGTTCGCGCGAGGCCGTGCAATCGATGTTCGCCGAGGCCCGGCTGGGTCGCGCGATGGATGTCGAGCAGGGGCGGCGCCTGGTGGAGGAGATCGCCGGCTCGGTGATGAGCAGTCCGGGCACCCTGGTGAGCCTGGCGCGCCTCAAGACAACCGATACCTACACCTACCTGCATTCCGTGGCCGTGTGCGCCCTGATGGTGTCGCTGGGCCGCCAGCTGGGCCTGCGCGAGGCGCAAGTGCGCGAGGCGGGTCTGGCCGGCCTGATGCACGACCTGGGCAAGGCGGTGATGCCGAGCCCGGTGCTGAACAAGCCGGGACGCCTGACCGACGAGGAGTTCGCGATCATCCGCACCCATCCGGAGCGGGGCCATGCGCTGCTCCTCGAGGCCGGCAATGCGCCCCCGGACGTGCTCGATGTCTGCCTGCACCACCACGAGAAGGTCGACGGCAGCGGCTACCCGCACCGGCTGGCCGGCGACAAGATCTCGCTGATCGCCAAGATGGGTGCGGTGTGCGACGTCTACGACGCCATCACCTCGAACCGCCCCTACAAGGCCGGCTGGGACCCCGGCGAGTCGCTGCGCCAGATGGCGCAGTGGAAAGGGCACTTCGACCCGCTGGTCTTCCAGGCCTTCGTCAAGACGGTCGGCATCTACCCGGTCGGTTCGCTGGTGAGGCTGCAGACCGGGCGGCTGGCGGTGGTGATCCAGCAGAACCCGGCGTCGCTGCTGACGCCCAAGGTCAAGGTGTTCTTCAGCACCAAGTCCAACCAGCGCATCCTGCCGGAGGAGATCGATCTCGGCGGACCCTGGTGCCAGGACAAGGTGATTGCCTGCGAGCCGCCGGACAAGTGGCCGTTCAAGGACATCGACCGGCTCTGGGCTGGGGAGGCCGCCAGACCCTGAGGGGATTGCAGGGCCTGTCTACACTGCGCGCTCCGCCGCCCGCGCGCACGAGACCTGCCATGCCGACCTTCCTTCGAGCCGCAACGTTGCTGCTGCTGGCCGCGCTGGCCACAGCCGGCTCGGCGCAGACGCTGCGCTGGGCCAGCCAGGGCGATGTCCAGACCCTGGACCCCCACTCCCAGAACGAGTCGCTGACCAACCAGATCAACGGCCAGGTCTACGAGTCGCTGGTCAATCGCGACCGGCATCTCGCCATCGAGCCGGTGCTCGCCGCCGAGTGGCAGCAGATCTCGCCGACCGTGTGGCGGCTGAAGCTGCGGCCCCAGGTCCGCTTCCACGACGGCAGCCCGTTCACCGCGGACGACGTGGTGTTCTCGGTGCTGCGGGCGCGCGATCCCGCGTCGGCGATCCGCGTCTACGCCAGCGCGTTGGGCGAGCCGAAGAAGCTCGACGCTCTGACGGTGGAGTTCCGGCTGGCGCAGGTGAACCCGATCTTCCTGCAGCACCTCAGCACGGTGCAGATCATGAGCCGCGCCTGGAGCGAGAAGCACGGTGCCGCCCGGCCGCTGGACTTCAAGAACAAGCAGGAAGGTCATGCATCGCTGAACACCAACGGCACCGGCCCGTTCATGCTGGTCTCGCGCCAGCCGGACGTGAAGACGGTCTACAAGCGCAACCCGGCCTGGTGGGGCCGCTTCGCGGGCAACCTGCAGCAGGTGGTCTACACGCCGGTGAAGAGCGATGCGACGCGCTCTGCCGCGCTGATCTCCGGCGAGCTCGACTTCGTGCTCGACCCGGCGCCGCAGGACATCGCCCGGCTGCGCAACACGGCCGGCGTGCAGGTCGTCGACGGACCGGAGAATCGCGTCCTGTTCATCGGCATGGATCAGGCGCGCGACAAGCTGTTGTACGGTCGGGTGCCCGGCGACCGCAACCCCTTCAAGGACGTGCGGGTGCGCAAGGCGCTTTACCAGGCCATCGACATCGAGACGATCAAGACGAAGCTGATGCGTGGGCAGGCCTTGCCCACCGGCGGCATCACGCCGTCTCCGCTGGGCGCCTACAACGATGCGGCGCTGGAGAAGCGCCTGCCGTTCGACCTGGCGGCGGCCCGGCAGCTGATGCAGGCCGCAGGCTACCCCGAGGGCTTCGGGGTCACGCTGGACTGCCCGAACAACCGCTACATCAACGACGAGGAGATCTGCCTCGCGCTGGCGGCCATGTGGTCGCAGCTGAAGGTGAAGGTGCAGGTCAACGCGATGCCGCGCAGCACCTATTTCGCGAAGCTGGAGAAGCTGGACACCTCGCTGTACCTGCTGGGCTGGGGCGGTTCGATCACCGATGCCGAGACCACGCTGACGCCGGTGCTGCGCAGCCGCATCCCGGGCGATACGGGCGGTGTCGGGAGCTGGAACTTCGGCGGCGTCAAGGATGCCAGGCTCGACGAACTGGCCGCGGCGTCCAGCAGCGAGGCCGATCCGAAGAAGCGCGAGGCACTGGTCAAGGCGGCGCTGGCCCGCCACAACGAGCTGGTGCTGCACCTGCCGCTGCACCGGCAGATCGTGCCGTGGGCGGCGCGCAGCAACGTGACGGTGGTCCACCGCGCCGACAACTGGCTCGAGTGGTCGTGGATCAGTGTCAAGTGAGGCGGCGGCCCGCGCCGCCGACCTCAGCGCGTCGCGCGCCGCCGCACGCAGTCGATGTAGGCCTCGCCGTCCGGCGGCAACCCACTGCGCTGCGAGGTCCAGATCATCTCGCCCAGGCATTCCATCATTTCGTGCTGGGCCTCGTGGGCCGAGCCGCGGCGGGCCGCGAGCAGCTCGAAGGCCTGCTTGATGCCGCGCGGCTGGTCGACGCCCACCTGCTCGGTGATCGACAGGTGCATCGACAGGTGCAGGAAGGGGTTGGTGCGGCCGTCCTCGACGCTGTAGCGGGCCGCCACCGCGGTGTCGGCGTCGGCGAGGTCGGCGTGGTATTCGGGGTGCTGGCCGATCCAGTCGGCGGCCATCGCCTCGATCGGTGCAAGCACCTCGGCGGCCTGGTGTTTGCGCTGCACCTCGCAGAAGAAGCGGCGGACGTCGTGCTGGGAGGGCGTGAACATTGCACCATTGTCGCGCCGGCGCGGCAGGCGCCGGGGTGCGAGGGACTTCAGTCGATGCGCCAGGCTGGCAGCTGCCAGTTGCGCCAAAGCACCAGTGCGCGCAGCAGCACCGTGAGGAGCGTCCCGGCGATCAGCGCGGCAGTCTCGCTGCCGTCGAGGCTGTGCACCGCCACCACGGCCCAGCCGCCGGCGAAGGCGCACACGGCGTACGGCCGGTGGTCGCTGAAGGCCGCCGGGATTTCGTTGCACACGATGTCGCGCAGCACGCCACCGAAGACCGCGGTGACGACACCCATCAGCACCGACACCAGCGCCGGCAGCGGTGTGGCGAGCGCGATCAGCGTGCCGCTGGCGGCGAACAGCCCGAGGCCCAGCGCATCGGGCCAGACGATCGCGCGCTCGGTGGGCTGGAAGTGGCGACCGCGCATGAACAGCATCGCGATCACGGCCAGCGCCACGATGGCCCAGACGTACTGTGCATGCTGCACCCAGAAGAACGGTCGGCGGTCGAGCAGCACGTCGCGCAGCGTGCCGCCGCCGAAGGCGGTGAGGCCGGCGACCACCACGACGCCGACCGCATCGAGCCGCTTGCGCGCCGCCTCCATCAGGCCCGACAGCGCGAAGGCCAGCATCGCGGCCCACTCGGCCACGAGCAGGGCGGTCGCAAGGTTCAGCGGGTGGGCGGGCATTGGGGCGGACCATTCATGACGGCCGACATCATCACCGATCCCGTCTTCTATGCGGTGGCCGTGCCCGCGGTGCTGCTGATGGGCGTGAGCAAGAGCGGCTTCGGGGCCGGCTTCGGCGCGCTCGCGACGCCGCTGATGGCGGTCGCGCTGCCGGTCCCCCAGGCGGCGGCGATCATGCTGCCCCTGCTCGCCGTGATGGATGCCTTCGGCCTGGCCGCACTGTGGCGCGAGGCCGACCGCTCGCTGCTCCGGCTGACGCTGCCGGCCGGCCTGCTGGGCACCGCGCTGGGAACGCTCAGCTTCGGGCTGTTGCCGACGTCGACCGTGGCGGGCATCGTCGGCGCGCTGACGCTGCTGTTCCTTGCGCAGCGCCAGTTCTTCCCGCCGCGCGCCGAAGCCCCACCGCCGCCGCGCTGGTGGGGCTTCGGGCTCGGCATCGCTGCCGGCTACACCAGCTTCGTCGCGCATGCCGGCGGGCCGCCGGCGCTCGCCTACCTGATGCCCCTGAAGCTGCGCCCGCTGGTGTTCGCCGGCACGACGGCGGTGTTCTTCGCGGCGGTCAATGCGTCGAAATGGATCCCGTACGCGTGGCTCGGCCTGATCGACCTGCGGAACCTGACCACCTCGCTGCTGCTGATGCCGCTGGCGCCCATCGGCGTGTGGATCGGGGTGCGCCTGGCCCGGCGCGTCGAGCCCACGCTGTTCTACCGCCTGCTCTCGCTCGGCATGCTGCTGACCGGCGTGAAGCTGCTGTGGGACGGTCTGCGGGGCTGGGGGGCTTAGGATGCGGGCCCGGCGGTGCCTTCCGGTGCCGCGCGTCCAGCCGCAGGATCCCGCATGAAGCCTCGTTCGATCATCGTCACGGTGCACCCGGCCGCGCGCGGCGCGGTCCGCTGGCCCGCATGAGCGGCAGCCTGCATTTCGCGCGGGATCCGGCCGATCCCCGCATCGGCGTCCTGACGCTGTCGAACGCGGGCAAGCTCAACGCGATCGGCGTCGCCATGTGGCGCGAGCTCGGGACGCTGGCGGCGACGCTGGATGCGCTGCAGCCGACGCTGCACGCGGTGATCGTCCGTGGCGAGGGCGGCGACTTCGCGGCCGGAGCCGACATCGCAGAGTTCCCGGCGCACCGCTTCTCCACCCAGGCGCTGCGCGACTACCACGAGCGCCTGGTCGCGCCGGCACTGCACGCGCTGCTCGCGACGGACGTACCGCTCGTGGCGCAGATCGAGGGGGGCTGCATCGGCGGCGGCCTGGAGATCGCCGCCTGTTGCGACCTGCGCATCGCCCGGCGCGGCGCGCGCTTCGGCATCCCGATCGCCCATCTCGGCTTTCCGATGGCGCCCGACGAACTTGCGGTGGTGCTGAGCGCGGTGGGCCGGGCGAACGCGGCCGAACTGCTGCTGGAGGCCCGCCTGCTGGACACCGACGAGGCGCTGCGGCGCGGCCTGGTACAGCGCGTCGTGGACGACGTGGCAGCCGAGGCCGCCGCCACGGCTCGGCGCATCGCTGCGCTGCCGGCGTCGGTGGCGCGTGCCAACAAGCGCACGCTGCGCCAGTTGCTGAGCGGCGGGCCGACAGACGCCGAGCGCGCGCGACACTTCGGCTATGCCGACAGCGCAACGCATCTCGAAGGCGTGCAGGCCTTCCTGGATCGGCGCCGGCCGGTGTTTCCGGACGATCCGGTATGACGCGGGCGGCCACGGCGCACCTCGATGACCTTGATGTGGAACGGAATCCGCTCATGAAGAACGACAACCTGTTCGTCGCGTTGCGCGCCGGCTTCCCGGCCGATCTGGACGGCGTGGCGATCGAGGCCGACGGGGGGCTGGTCTACCGCTGGCGCGACATCGAGCGCGCCACCGCGATGATCGCCAACCTACTGGTGTCGCTGGAACTGCCGACCGGCGCCCGCATCGCCGTGCACACCGACAAATCGGTCGAGGCGCTGCTGCTTTATCTGGCCACGCTGCGCGCCGGCTTCGTCTACCTGCCGCTCAACAATGGCTACCAGCAGGCCGAGCTCGACTACTTCATCGAGAACGCCGAGCCGGACGTGGTGGTGTGCGCTACCCGCAACTTCCCCTGGATCAGCAAGCTGGCGTTCCGGCGGGGTGTGGGTCATGTGTTCACGCTGAACGACGACCGCAGCGGCACGCTGCTGGAGCGTGCCGCGCAGCAGGACGACCGGCACGAGCCGGCGCGGGTGGGCACCGACGAAGTGGCCGCCATCCTGTACACCTCCGGGACGACCGGGCGCAGCAAGGGCGCGATGCTCAGCCACGGCAACCTGCTGAGCAACGCGCGCACGCTGCAGCGCTACTGGGACTGGCGGCCCGACGACGTGCTGGTCCACGCGCTGCCGATCTTCCACGTGCACGGCCTGTTCGTCGCCTGCCACGGCGCCCTGCTGAACGGCAGCCGGATGCTGTGGCTGAACCGCTTCGATCCCGCCGCGGTGATCGAGCGCTTGCCGCGTGCCACCGTGTTCATGGGTGTGCCGACGCTCTATGTGCGGCTGCTGCAGGACCCCGCGCTGACACGCGCCGCCTGCGCCCGGATGCGGTTGTGCATCTCCGGCTCGGCGCCGCTGTTGATCGAGACCTTCCGGGACTGGCAATCGCGCACCGGCCTGACGATCCTCGAACGCTACGGCATGAGCGAGACGGCGATGCTCACCTCCAATCCCTGCCGTCCGGAAGACGGCGACCGCATCGGCGGCACCGTCGGCCGGCCGCTGCCGGGCGTGGCGTTGCGCGTGGTCGACGATGCCGGCAAGGACTGTCCGGCGGGCGAGGTGGGCGGGGTCGAGGTGCGGGGGCCGAATGTGTTCAAGGGCTACTGGCGCATGCCCGACAAGACAGCCGAGGAGTTCACCGCGGACGGCTGGTTCAGGACCGGCGACGTTGGGCGGCTCGACGAGCGGGGCTACTTGACGATCGTCGGCCGCAGCAAGGACCTGATCATCAGCGGTGGCTACAACGTCTATCCGGCCGAGGTGGAGGGTTACCTCAACGAACTGCCGGGCGTCGCGGAGTCGGCGGTGATCGGCGTGCCGCATCCGGATTTCGGGGAGGCGGTAGTGGCCGTCGTGGTGGCGCGGTCGGACGCCGGGGTGGACGGGGCGCAATTGGTGACGCAACTCAAGTCGCGCATTGCCGCGTTCAAGCTGCCCAAGCGGGTGTTCGTCATGGCCGAACTGCCGCGCAACGCGATGGGCAAGGTGCAGAAGAACCTGCTGCGCCAGCAGCATGCCGGGGTGTTCGTGAGCGCCGCCTGAGGCGGCAGCTCACTGGCTGATCTGCCGCCCGGCCTCGACTTGGGACTCGAAGTAGCGCTGCCCGCTGAAGGCGATGGTGGCGATCAGCACGGTGGCGCCGACGAACACGGCCCCGACCACACCGAACACCACCAGCCAGCCGCTCGGGCGGACAGCCGCACCGGCGTTGTGGCGCGCGTTCCAGCGTTCGTCTGGCGTCAGGCCGTAGACGATCGCGGCCAGCATGCTCGCGGCCAGCGCCAGGCCCAGCAGCGGGATCAGCGCCCAGGCCAGGCGATCGTCCTGCCCCAGTTCGAGCATGCGCTCCACGCCGTACAGGCCCAGCAGCGTCGGCGGCACGTGCAGCCAGCCCCAGGCATCGCGCAGTCCGTGCAGGTAGAAGCGGTGGAGGCCCATGCTGCCGGCGATGAAGGCGAGCCAGGTCGCCAGCGTCTTGGAGCGCGGGATCATGAACGGCCTCCTGCCGGGGGGCAATCCGAAGGCGGCGTGGCATCGCCGTCGCCGAGCCTGCGCTGCATGATGACCACGTCGAGCCAACGGTCGAACTTCCAGCCGGCCGCGTGCATCGTGCCCACATCGGCGAAGCCGAGCGCGCGGTGCAGGCCGATCGACGCGGCATTGGTGCTGTCGCCGATCACGGCGAACATTTGCCTCGCGCCCCAGGCCTCGCAGCGGGCGATCAGCTCCGCCAGCAGCGCCCGGCCCACACCCTGGCGGTGTGCGTGCGGGGCCAGGTAGATCGAGTCCTCGAGTGCGAACCGGTAAGCCAGGCGCGGGCGGAAAGGCGCTGCGTAGGCATAGCCGAGCAGGTCGCCGTGGCGTTCGGCCACCAGCCAGGGCAAGCCCTTGGCGAGCACGTCGTCTCGGCGCCGGGCCATCTCCTCGAGGCTCGGGCCCTCCAGCTCGAAGGTGCCGCTGCCATGCCGGGCATGCCAGCCATAGAGGGCGGTGAGGGCCGGCAGGTCGGCGGCGGCGCTGGGCCGCAGCAGGAGCGCAGCGGCAGGGTAGGTGGCACTCATCGGGAACGAGTTTATAATGCGCGGTTTCGGTGGCGGCTTCGTCCATCTGCCGTGCAGCAATGCGCGACGATGGCCCGGAGCGTATCTACGACGCCGAGCACGGGCAGCGCGAGCTGCCGATGAACCGATTCGCCGGCCCCGCGTGTCCCGGGTGACGTGGATCCTGAACCAGACTCAAGGAAACAACATGGTCGTGATCCGACTCGCACGTGGCGGCTCCAAGAAGCGCCCCTTCTACAACATCGTCGCCGCCCCGGCCCGCATCCGTCGCGACGGCCGCTTCCTGGAGCGCGTCGGCTTCTACAACCCGGTCGCGGCCGGCGGCGAAGAGCCGCTGCGCGTCGCGTTCGACCGCATCGACCACTGGGTCAGCCACGGCGCCCAGTTGTCGCCGACTGTCGCGCGTCTGGTGAAGGACGCCAAGGCCAAGGTCGCGCCGGCGGCCTGATGCCGCTGCTGCAGCGACGAACGCCTGCCGCACTGTGAGCGCCTCCGTGCTCGACGACGAGGTCGTCTGGCCCGAGGATGCCATCGAGGTCGGGCGCATCGTCGATGCCTGGGGGATCAAGGGGGGCATCAAGGTGCTGCCCTTCTCCAGCGATCCCCAGGCGCTGTTCTCGTCGCGCCGCTGGTTCCTGCGGCCGCCCGAGAAGCCCATGGGGCCGAAGGCGGCCAAGCCGCTGCCGACGCTGCTGCGCATCACGAACGCCCGCGAGCAGGGTGATGTGATCGTGGCTACCGCTCAGGATGTCGCAGACCGCAACGCCGCCGAGGCCCTGCGGGGCTGCAGCGTGTTCGTGTCGCGCGCAAGCTTTCCCACTGCCGACGTCGACGAGTATTACTGGATCGACCTGATCGGGCTGGCTGTCGTCAATCGCGAAGGGCAGGCTCTGGGCAATGTGGCCGACCTGCTGGACACAGGGGCGCACAGCGTGCTGCGCGTCACCCAGGTCGAGACGGATGACCAGGGCCGGTCGCTGGAACGCGAGCGGCTCATTCCCTTCGTCGCGGCCTACATCGACGCGGTGAGCCTTGAGCAGCGTTGCATCACGGTTGACTGGGGTCTCGATTTCTGAGTCGACTGCGCGCCTCCTCGCCATGCGCTTCGACGTCCTGACGCTGTTCCCCGAACTGTTCGCTCCGTTCCAGGCCGTGGGCGTGACGCGCCGCGCCTTCGAGAGCGGCGCCATCGATCTGAAGCTCTGGCAGCCCCGTGACTTTGCCGACAATGCCTACCGCCGCGTCGATGACCGGCCCTACGGCGGTGGCCCCGGCATGGTGATGCTGGTCGAGCCGCTGGAGCGCGCCTTGGCCGCGGTGCGCGATGACCAAGCCGCTGCAGGGGCCGCTCGCACGCCGGTCCTGCTGTTCAGCCCGGCCGGCGCGCCGCTCACGCAGAGGCGCGTCGAAGCGCTGGCGTCCGAGGCAGGCGCGGTCCTGGTATGCGGTCGCTACGAAGGGATCGATCAGCGCTTCATCGACCGCCATGTCGACGAGGAACTGAGCCTCGGCGATTTTGTGTTGTCGGGCGGCGAACTGCCGGCCCTGGCCCTGGTCGATGCCGTGGCGCGCCTGCAGCCCGGCGTGCTGAACGACCAGACCTCGCATCAGCAGGACAGCTTTTCCGATGGCCTGCTGGACTGCCCGCACTACAGCCGCCCGGAGCATCTGGGAGACGCCGCCGCGGACGGCGTGCCGGCGACGCTGATGTCCGGCCATCATGCCGAGATCGCCCGCTGGCGGCGCGAGCGGCAGTTGGAACTGACGGCCAGGCGCCGCCCCGATCTGATCGCCGCTGCCCGCGCCCAGGGGCGGCTGACGAAGGCGGACGAACGCTACCTGCAGTCGCTGCCGGGACTTGGCCTATAATCTAAGGCTTTTCGATCCTCTACCCGGCCATTCAAAACAGCTCCCTTGCCAGGGAACGCGGCGCGGGCACGATCACTTGGAGAACCCATGGACCTGATCCAAACCCTCGAGCAGGAAGAGATTGCTCGCCTGAACAAGACCATTCCGGCCTTCGCGCCGGGCGACACGGTGATCGTCAGCGTCAACGTCGTCGAAGGCACGCGAAAGCGCCTGCAGGCCTACGAAGGCGTGGTCATCGCCAAGCGCAACCGCGGCCTGAACAGCTCGTTCATCGTGCGCAAGATCTCCAGTGGCGAAGGCGTCGAGCGGACTTTCCAGCTCTACAGCCCGCTGATCGCGTCGATCGAAGTCAAGCGCCGTGGCGACGTGCGCCGTGCCAAGCTGTACTACCTGCGCCAGCGCAGCGGCAAGTCGGCACGCATCAAGGAAAAGCTCGCCTGACCCTTGGGTCAGCCGCTCGCGGTCGCGTCAAAAACTGCCTCACCAAGAGCCGCCCTCCGGGCGGCTTTTTCGTTCCCGAACGCCTAAGCTCGCACTTCCATGCAACGCATTCCGATCATCGATCCCAGGGCCGTGCCGGTGGTCGGGCGCGATTCACACCTTTCTGCCGTGCCGCTCGATCGCTTCCTGCCGGCGGCACTGCGGCAGCGCTTCCTCGCGCCCCCCGCGTGGCAGGTCGAGTTCCCGGGCGATGGGCGGCTCATCGATCGGGAGCCCGCCAACGCCTCGGTGCTGTTGCCGCTCGTCGTCCGCGACGGAGGTCCGGCGGTGCTGCTGACGCAGCGCACCGACCACCTGACCGATCACGCCGGCCAGATCAGCTTTCCCGGCGGCCGCGCCGAGCCGGAGGACGCCGATGCGATCGCGACGGCGTTGCGCGAGACCGAGGAAGAGGTCGGCCTGCCGCGCCGACACATCGAGGTGATCGGCACGCTGCCGATCTACACCACGGTCACCAACTTCGTCGTCACGCCGGTCGTTGCACTGATCGAGCCCGGCTTCACGGCCCGGCCCGATCCCTTCGAGGTGGCCGAGGTGTTCGAGGTGCCGCTCGCCTTCCTGATGAACCCCGCGCACCATCAGCGCCACCTGTTCGAAGGCCCGGGCGGCCAGAGGTCGTTCTACTCGATGCCGTGGTACCCGACCCCCGAGTCCCCGGGCTATTTCATCTGGGGCGCGACCGCCGCGATGCTGCGCAACTTTTACCGCTTCCTCAGCGCCTGACGACGCGGCAGCTCGCCGTCGTCCGCGTCTTGCGAGGCGGGCGCCTCGGTATCATCGACCCATGAGTTTCTTCGCGGTCTTGCTGGCCCTCGTCATCGAGCAACTTCATCCCCTGCCACGCAGCAACGGCATCCACGACGCGATGGTGGTGTGGATCCGGTGGACCGGCCGCAACTTCGATGCCGGGCGCGATCACCATTCCTGGGTTGTCTGGATCATTACGGTGGTGCTGCCCGCGCTGCTGGTGTTCGCGGTGCACTTCGCACTGGCGCACTTCAGCATCCTGCTGGCGCTGGTGTGGGACGTGCTGGTGCTCTACCTCACGCTCGGTTTCCGGCAGTTCAGCCACTACTTCACCGACATCCGCGACGCGCTGGAGCGGGGCGACGAGATCGAAGCCCGCCGGCTGCTGGCTGAGTGGCGTCAGCTCGACGCCAGCGACCTGCCGCGCACCGAACTGCTGAGGCACGTGATCGAGCATTCGCTGGTCGCGGCGCATCGCCATGTGTTCGGCGTGTTCTTCTGGTTCGTGCTGCTGTCCACGCTCGGTCTGGGTCCGGCCGGCGCGGTGCTGTACCGCCTGGCCGAGTTCTCGAGCCGCTATTGGGCCTTCCGCAGCCGCACAGTGGGAGTGCCGATCAACGAGCGGCTGATGCAGCGCTCCCAGCAGTTGTTCGCCTGGATCGACCACCTGCCGGCGCGCCTCACGGCCTTCGGCTTCGCGGTGGTCGGAGATTTCGAGGCCGCGATCGAATGCTGGCGACGCGATGCCGGGCTGTGGCGGTCACGGAACGACGGCACCATCCTGGCGGCGGCAGCCGGTGCGGTCGGTGTGCGCCTGGGCGGCAGCGCGCCGCCGCCGCTGCAGACCGATCAATCCAAGGACTTCGCCACCGGCGCCAACCGGCAGGACACGGATGCAGTGGGCTCGACGCCTGGGCTCGCACCGGAACTCGGCCACCTTCGCAGCGTGGTGGGCCTGGTATGGCGCTCGGTGGTGCTGTGGATGCTGCTGCTGGCCTTGCTGAGCCTGGCCAACCTGATCGGCTGAGGCGCGGCGGCGGGGGGCCTCGTCAGGCCATTGGCGGCTGCTTGATGAAGGCGTCCACGTCGTCCAGCACCGGTGCCAGGAAGCGCAGCGGGCGCGCAAGCGCGCCCGCCAGTGTCACGTGATTCACTCGCTCGTAGAGATGCAGGCTGACGTTCGTGCCGTGTGACTCGAGGCGACGCGCGAGCTGAATGGTGTTGCGCTGCGGGTCGACCAACGAGTCCTTCGCGGCCGCGCCGAGAAAGCTGCGGATCGCGGCGCGATCGGCATACCGGATCGGCTGAGACTCGGGTGGAACCTCGGGGTGATGGAACACCGGGCGCACGTCGGGGTTGACGATCGGGATGAAGTCGTAGGGCCCGGCCAGGCCGATCCAGCCGGCCAGCTGCCGCGGAGTGCAGTGCTCGGCGGCCAGCCAGCGCGGGTCGAGCGCCAGCATCGCGGCGTTGTAGGCGCCAGCGCTGTGACCCATCACGAAGACCCGGCCGGCATCGCCTCCCAGTCCACGCGTCTCGCCCAGCGTCCACGCCAGTGCCGCAGCGCAGTCACGCAGGAAATCGGGATAGCTCACCTGCGGATAGAGGCGGTAGTCGGCGATGACGGTCAGCACGCCTCGCGAGGCGAGCGCCTCGCCGACGAAGCGGTAATCGGCTCGCTCGCCGTTGTTCCAGGAGCCGCCGTAGAAGAACAGGGCGACCGGGTGGCCCGCGCGGGTCGCCGCGCGGGTCGGCGTGTAGATGTCGAGGCGCTGCCGTGGGTCCGGGCCGTAGGGCAAGTCGGCCTTCAGCGTGTACGTATCCGAGTCAGCCAGCGCATTGAGTACACGCGTCGGCGCACAGGCGGTCAGGCCCAGCGCCAGGCCGGTCAGGCCGCCGGTCCGCAGCAACGTACGTCGCGAGTTCATTCGTAGAGGTACGCGCGTCGCCGGCGCCTGGATGCGGACCGGGTCAGCTACCGAGCCGTGTGCGATGCCGTGCGATCTGGAATCGCACCTGCGCCGGCGCGGTGCCGCCCAGCACCTGGCGCGCATCGAGCGAGCCGCGCAGCGTCAGCGCGGCATGGACATCGTCAGTGATCGCCGGATGGAAGGCCTGCAGGGCCGGCAACGGCAGCTCGCTCAGGTCGCGGCCCTGGGCGATCGCGGTCTTGACCGCATGGGCGACCACTTCGTGGGCATCCCGGAACGGCAAGCCCTTCTTCACCAGATAGTCGGCCAGGTCGGTCGCCGTCGCATAGCCCTTCAGCGCGGCGCGTTCCATCGCCTCGGGCTTGACGCTGATGCCGCCCACCAGTTCGGCGAAGATGCGCAGCGTGTCCTTCAGGGTGTCCACCGTGTCGAACAGTGGTTCCTTGTCTTCCTGGTTGTCCTTGTTGTAGGCCAGCGGCTGGCCCTTCATCAGCGTGATCAGCGCCATCAGGTGACCAACGACGCGGCCGGTCTTGCCGCGTGCCAGTTCGGGCACGTCGGGGTTCTTCTTCTGCGGCATGATCGACGAACCGGTGCAGAAGCGATCGGCCAAGTCGATGAAGCCGAAGCTCTGGCTCATCCACAGGATCAGCTCTTCACTCAGACGCGACACGTGCACCATGCACAGCGAGGCGGCAGCGGTGAACTCGATCGCGAAGTCGCGGTCGCTCACCGCGTCGAGCGAGTTCTGGCACACGCCGTCGAAACCCAGCGTGCGGGCGACGCGCTCGCGGTCGAGCGGGTAGCTGGTGCCGGCGAGCGCGGCGGCGCCGAGCGGCAGCCGGTTGACGCGCCGGCGCACGTCGAGCAGGCGCTCGGCATCGCGGGCAAACATCTCCACATAGGCCAGCAGGTGGTGCCCGAAGCTCACCGGCTGGGCCACCTGCAGGTGCGTGAAGCCCGGCAGGATGACTTCGGCATTCGGCTCGGCCACGTCGACCAGCGCACGCTGCAGCGCCGAGAGCAAGGCGCCGATCGCGTCAATCTCGCCGCGCAGCCACAGGCGCACGTCGGTCGCGACCTGGTCGTTGCGCGAGCGCCCGGTGTGCAGCCGCTTGCCGGCGTCGCCGACCAACTGGGTCAGGCGCGCCTCGATGTTGAGGTGCACGTCCTCGAGGTCGAGCTTCCACTCGAACGCTCCCGATTCGATCTCGGCCACGACCTGCGCCATGCCGCGGACGATGGCCGCGTGATCTTCAGCCGTCAGGATGCCCTGCGCCGCCAGCATCTCGGCGTGGGCGAGCGAGCCGTCGATGTCAGCCCGCCACAGGCGCTGGTCGAAATCGACGCTGGCGGTGTAGCGCTTCACCAGCTCGCTCATCGGTTCGGAGAACAGCGCCGACCAGGCCTGGGATTTCTTGTCGAGTTGGTTGTCGTTGCTCATGACCGGACCCGCCGGGCGGTGCTTGCTGCGGGTCGTGCAGGTTGTGGACAATCGATTGTAGGAGCCTGCCCCTCGTGACCCCCCCGATGCCTGCCGCCCATCCTGCCACCCGACCCGACGGTGGCGAGATCGCCGCGGCGGTCGACACCGCCCTGTTGAGCACCGGGTTCGGGGCGTTGGGGCCTGACAGCGGCCGTGATCCCGGCCGGCCTGCGGTCGTGCCCGAGCGCTTGGCTTTTGACGTCTGCCATGTTGGCGTGGTGTTGCGCGCGCTGCTGTTCGTGCACGGCGTGCTGGCGCTGGGTACGGCGTTCAGCGTCAGCGAGATCGCGCAGTGGGGCCTGCAGTTCGCCATCGCGTCCGGCGTCGCGATGCCGGCCTTGATGTGGTGGTTGCTGACGGCCTGCCTGGCGCGGCGCTGGTTGGCCCGGCGATCGGTGGCGCTGCAATGGACGCTGGCCACGCTGTGGGGTGGCGCATGCAGTGCCGCGGCATGGTGGCTTTGGAGCTGGATGCAGTGGTCCAACCCCCGGGCGGTGGATGGCCTGCACGCGGCGGCCGGGGCCGCCACCGGGGCCGCGATGGCCGCCGCGTTCTTTCAATGGCTGAGGCAGCGAGCGAGGCTGGAGCAGCCAGCCGCGACGCGGGCCCGGCTGGCCGAATTGCAGTCGCGAATCCGGCCGCACTTCCTGTTCAACACGCTGAACACGGCGATCGCGCTGGTCCGTGTCGATCCGTCCCGCGCGGAAGCCGTGCTGGAGGACCTGGCAGAGCTGTTTCGGGTCGCGCTGAGCGACACCGGCAGCCAGGCTGCGGCGACCCTGCGCGACGAGGTCGAGCTGGCGCGCCGCTATTTGGCGATCGAGCAGATCCGCTTCGGTGATCGGCTGCAGGTGCGCTGGGAGATCGATCCCGCAGGCGATGCGGCCCGATTGCCGCCATTGCTGCTGCAGCCGCTGGTCGAGAACGCGGTGAAGCACGGCGTCGAGCCGGCCGCGGCCGGCGGCCTGTTGCGCGTGAGGACGCGGTTGCGGCGAGGCCAGGTCGAGATCCTCGTGGCCAACAGCGTGCCGCAGCAGGCCTCGGTGCCGGGGCATGGCATCGCTCTGCGCAACGTGCACGAGCGCCTGCGGCTGATGCATGACGTGGCGGCGCATTTCCAGGCCGGACGGGACGGCGACGTGTACCGCGTGCAGATCACCGTGCCGCTATGAACACCCCCGCTGCGCCCCTGCGTGTGCTGATCGTCGATGACGAGCCGCTGGCGCGCCTGCGGCTCGCGCAACTGGTGCGGGAGGTGTCGGCGGGCGGCGACCCGGCCGCCGAGGTTGCGGGCGAACTGGGCCAGGCGCAGGCGGCGCTCGACTGGCTGGCGCGGCAGGATGCCGACGTGCTGCTGCTCGACATCCAGATGCCCGGGCTCGACGGCACGGCCTTGGCCGCCCGGCTGCAGGCCCTGCCGCGTCCGCCGGCGGTGGTGTTCGTGACGGCTCACGCCGAGCATGCGCTCCGCGCCTTCGAACTGGAGGCGACCGACTACCTGACCAAGCCGGTGCGGCGCGAGCGGTTGCAGGCGGCGCTCGTTCGGGTGGCGCGACGCTCGGCAGCGCCGGGGGCCACGGCGACGGTGCTGCCGGTGATCGTGGTCAGCGAGCGGGGACGGTTGGTGCGTGTGCCGGTGGCCGATGTGCTGTACCTCAAGGCGGAGCTGAAGTACGTGACCCTGCGCACCGCGACGCACACCTACGTGCTGGACGATGCGCTGAGCGAGATCGAACAGCGGCTCGGCGACAGCTTCCTGCGCGTGCACCGCAATGCGATCGTCGCCAAGGCCGCGGTCAGCGCGCTCGAACGTCGCGCCAGCGAGGAGGAGGGCGCCGAAGGATGGGCCGTGCGCGTCGGATCCTCCGGCGAGTGGCTCGCCGTGTCGCGGCGCCAGGTCGGTGCGGTACGCGAAGCGTTGACGGCCAGCGGTCTGTAGCGCGCGCACGCCGGGCGGCTGCGGCGAGGGCGCCACGGATAATCGGTGCAATGCATCCATCCGCCTTGCTCGACCTCGCCAGTGAACTGCTGCGAGCCGTTCTGAAGCTCGACGCGCCGGCCGACGGCGTGGTATCGGCCTACTTTCGCGAGCACCGCAGCCTGGGCCATCGGGAGCGCCATGCGCTGGCCGAGACCGTGTACGCGGTGCTGCGCCGGCGCCTGTTGTTCCAGCACCTGGCGCAATCCGGGCAGGGGTCGATGGAGCGACGTCTGGTCCTGCTGGGCTGGCAGGGCGGCGACGGCATTCTGCAGGCCCACGCTTCACCGCCGGAGCGCGAGTGGTTGGCGCGAGCGCGGGCGATCGACGTCGACACCCTGCCCGAGAAACTGCGCCACAACCTGCCGGACTGGCTGGCGACGCCGCTCAAGGGCGTGCTGGGCGAGTCTGAGTTCTGGGCACTGGCGGCCAGCCTCAATGCTGCTGCGCCGCTCGATCTGCGCGTGAATGCCTTGCAAGCCAAGCGCGAGGATGTGGCGGCGGCCCTGGCCGAGGCCGGCATCGAGGCCGGCGCCACGCCGCATTCGCCCTGGGGACTGCGAATCCGGGGCAAGCCGGCGTTGAACAAGCTCGAGCTCTTCAAGCGCGGCGACGTGGAGGTGCAGGACGAAGGCAGCCAGTTGCTCGCGCTGCTGACCGAGGCGCGGCGCGGCGAGATGGTGGTCGACTTCTGCGCGGGAGCGGGGGGCAAGACGCTGGCACTCGGCGCGATGATGCGCAACACGGGCCGCCTCTATGCCTTCGACGTGTCCGGGCATCGGCTCGACGCACTGAAACCGCGTCTGGCGCGCAGCGGCCTGTCGAATGTCTACCCGGTGCAGATCGCTCACGAGCGTGACGACCGCATCAAGCGGCTGTCGGGCAAGATCGACCGCGTGCTGGTCGATGCGCCCTGTTCCGGCTTGGGTACCCTGCGCCGCAACCCCGATCTGAAGTGGCGCCAGTCGCCCAAGGCGATAGAGGAACTGCGCGTGAAGCAGGCAGCGATCCTGGCCAGTGCGGCACGGCTGCTCAAACCGGGCGGGCGGCTGGTCTACGCCACCTGCAGCCTGCTGGCCAGCGAGAACGAGGCCATCGCCGAGGCATTCTCCACAGAGCATCCAGGCTTCGAAGCACTGGCCGTCCAGCCGGTTCTGGAGTGTTGCAAGGTCGGCGATGCAGGGACGCTGGTGCAGGATGGCTTTCTTCGTCTTTGGCCTCATCGGCACGCAACGGATGGCTTTTTTGCAGCAATTTGGCTGAAAAAATAAAGAAATTCCATTGAAACAGTCGCCGCAGAACTTGCTCCAAGGCAAACAACCCCGGGAAAGTCCGTAGTTTCCCCGGGCCTTTCAGCAAGCCGACATTTACAATGCGGCGGCAATTCAAAGGATGGCGATGGAACTGGTTTCGACGATGTGGAATGGCGCGATCAACGGCTTGGCCCACGGGTGGTTGCACGCGACCTGGTGGCAGGTGCTGCTGTGCACGCTCGTGTTCACGCACGTCACCATCGCCGCGGTGACGATCTACCTGCACCGCTCGCAGGCCCATCGCGCGCTGGATCTCCACCCGGCCGTGGCGCATTTCTTCCGTCTCTGGCTGTGGCTGAGCACCGGCATGGTCACCAAGGAATGGGTGGCGATCCACCGCAAGCACCACGCCAAGTGCGAGACCGAAGACGACCCGCACAGCCCGCAGACGCGTGGCATCAAGAAGGTGCTGCTCGAAGGGGCGGAGCTTTATCGCGCCGAGGCCAAGAATGCCGAGACCCTCAGCAAGTTCAGCCACGGCACGCCCGACGATTGGGTCGAGCGTAACCTGTACACCCGATACAGCTGGCAGGGAGTGGGTGTCATGCTGCTGGTGAACGTGTTCCTGTTCGGCGCGGCGGGTCTGACCGTCTGGGCCGTTCAGATGATGTGGATCCCGATCAACGCGGCCGGCATCATCAACGGCCTCGGGCACTTCTGGGGCTACCGCAACTTCGAGGCGCCCGATGCCTCGACGAACGTGTCGCCCTGGGGCGTGATCATCGGCGGCGAGGAGTTGCACAACAACCACCACACCTACCCGACCTCGGCAAAGTTCTCGATCAAGCCCTATGAGTTCGACATCGGCTGGGTCTATATCTCGGTGCTGGTCAAGTGCGGTCTGGCTTCAGTGCGCAAGACGGCGCCGAAGCTGGCGCTCGGCACCATCCGGCCGGTGGCGGACAGCCAGACGCTCGAGGCGATCATCGCCCATCGTTATGAATTGATGGCGGGCTACGGCCGTGAATTGAAGGCGGCCTGTCGCGTTGAACTGGCGCGCCTGAAGGCCGAAGGCCAGCAGCATTCGCCGAAGTGGAACCAGCTTCATCTGGCGCATCGCTGGCTGCACCGTGATGACGATCGCATTCCGCAAGCCGTGCGCCTGCAAGTGGAAACGGCGCGCGCGGAACACCCGGTGCTCGACAAGCTCGTCACGATGCGCGAAGAGTTGCGGCAGTTGTGGACCCGTACCAACGTGTCGGCCGAACAACTCGTGGCCGATCTTCAGGCGTGGTGCAAGAAGGCCGAGGAGAGCGGCATCGCCGCGCTGCAGGAGTTTGCGCTGCGACTGCGTTCCGCACACGCCTGAGGCGCTGATCGGGCTGAACGAAACAAGGCGCCTGCGGGCGCCTTTTTCGTGGGCGGCACGGAGGATTGCGAATGGGCGGACAACAAAAAACCCGCCGAGCCAAGAGGCCGGGCGGGTTTCGCGACCGCGCGAAGCCTTACTTCAGCTTCACTTCCTTGTAGGCGACGTGCTTGCGCGCCTTTGGGTCGAACTTCATCAGCTCCATCTTCTCGGGATGCAGCTTCTTGTTCTTGTCGGTCGTGTAGAAGTGACCGGTGCCGGCTGTCGATTCCAGCTTGATCTTTTCGCGTCCACCTTTTGCCATGATCAGCTCCCGGGGTTCAGAGTTCGCCCTTGGCACGCAGGTCGGAGACGACCTGTTCGATGCCGACCTTGTCGATGAGCCGCAGTGCCGCGTTGGTCACGCGCAGGCGCACCCAGCGGTTCTCGGTCTCGAGCCAGAAGCGGCGGTACTGCAGGTTCGGCAGGAAGCGACGCTTGGTTTTGTTGTTGGCGTGGGAGACGTTGTTCCCCACCATCGGGCCCTTGCCCGTGACTTGACAGACGCGCGCCATGACGCTTCTCCGTTCGATGTGATGCAACACAGTGCGCAGAGCAGGTGAGGTGACTGGCAACCCGCCTGATGCGTACCCTTCCGGGCCTGCAGCCCGCGCAGCGCGGGCCCAAGGCACCGGGCCCTGTTCGGCAAAGACTGCGATTATAGCCAGAACTCTGCCAGTCTCGACGATCCCAGGCCGTCGAGCGGACGATCAGCCCTGTTCGAGGAAGCGCTGGGCGTCCAGCGCGGCCATGCAGCCGGTGCCGGCGCTGGTGATGGCCTGCCGGTAGACGTGGTCCTGCACGTCGCCGGCCGCGAACACGCCGGGCACGCTGGTCATCGTGGCAAAGCCGTTCAGCCCGGTACGGGTGATGATGTAGCCGTCCTTCATCTCCAACTGGCCCTGGAAGATCTCGGTGTTCGGCCGGTGGCCGATGGCGATGAAGCAGCCCTTGAGCATCAGGTCCTGCGTCTCGCCGGTCTGGGTGTTCTTCAGGCGCACGCCGGTCACGCCGCTGCTGTCGCCCAGCACCTCGTCGAGCACATGGAAGAGCTTGAGTTCGATCTTGCCGGCCGCGACCTTCTCCATCAGCTTGTCCACCAGGATGGCTTCGGCCTTGAACTTGTCGCGCCGGTGCACCAGCGTGACCTTGCTGGCGATGTTCGACAGGTAGAGCGCCTCTTCGACGGCGGTGTTACCCCCGCCGATCACGCAGACCTCCTGGTCGCGGTAGAAGAAGCCGTCGCACGTGGCGCAGCCGCTGACGCCGCGGCCCATGAAGGCTTCCTCGGACGGGAGGCCCAAGTACATGGCCGAGGCGCCCGTCGCCAGGATCAGCGCATCGCAGGTGTAGCGGCCCGAGTCCCCGGTGAGCGTGAAGGGTCGCTTGGAGAAATCGACGGCATTGATGTGGTCGAACACGACCTGCGTCTTGAAGCGCTCGGCGTGCTCCAGGAAGCGCTGCATCAGCTCCGGGCCCTGCACGCCGTGCACGTCGGCCGGCCAGTTGTCCACCTCGGTGGTGGTCATCAGTTGCCCGCCCTGGGCCATGCCGGTGATCAGAACCGGCTCCAGGTTGGCGCGGGCCGCGTAGACGGCAGCTGTGTAGCCGGCCGGACCGGAGCCGAGGATCAGGACGCGGGCATGCAGGGGAGTGGTCATGGCGGAGGGCTCGAAGGCAGGTGAAGACGTTGTTGGGGGGCCAAATCGGCGACGATCCGTGTTGGTAAGCGCTGACCGTCGGTTAGAGTTCGCATCGGTAAGATTTCACAGCCCGGGGCTGGCTTGCAGCGCAGGACGGAATTGTAGGTAGAGCTGCGAGCAGTCCGCGTCAAGGGGGCCAATGGCCTCGATAGTCCAACCAGACCGAAGGATGCCGCGATGGCCATGTTGTCCAACCTCGACCTGATCCGGCGCGTGCCGCTGTTCTCGCTGCTCACCGGCGAGCAGGCGCAGTCCATCGCCGAGGGCGTGGTCAAGCGTCGCTACCGCCGCGGCGAAGTGATCGTCGAGCAGGGCACCAAGTCGAACGCGTTGTACATCCTGCTGACCGGCCGGGCGCGCGTGGTCACGGCCGATGCGCGCGGCCGCGAAGTCATCCTCGCCGTGCTGCAGCCCGGCGACTACCTGGGCGAGATGAGCCTGATCGACAACGAACCGCACTCGGCCACCGTGCGCGCCGAGGTCCAGTGCGACGTGCTGGTGCTCGGGCGCCCCGAATTCGCGCGCTGCCTGCCGGAGAACTCCAGCCTGTCCTACGCGATCATGCGCGGCCTCGTCGCCCGCTTGCGTGCCGCGGACCGGCAGATCGAGTCGCTGGCGTTGCTGGATGTGTACGGTCGCGTCGCGCGCGCGCTGCTCGACATGTCGGAAGAAGGCGCCGAGTACAAACTGATCCGCAACAAGGTCTCGCGGCAGGATCTGGCCAAGGTGGTGGGTGCCTCGCGCGAGATGGTCAGCCGCGTGATGAAGGACCTGGAGGAGCGCGGCTTCATCCAGACGCAGGAGAACGGCTCGGTGCACATCATGGAGCGCCTGGCGCACCGTTGATGTTCGGGCGTCGCCAGAGCCGGGCGCGGATGCCGTCGCGTCCCAACAGTCCGACACAGGGCCCGCAGTCGCTTCGGCCACAATCTGCGGCATGAGTTTTCCGCTGGGTTCCCTGAGCAAGGACGCCGTGCCGCGTGACGGCGTCGCCGAATTTTCCGCGCCACGCTGGCGACTGCAGTTCGCCGTCGTCTTCGGTGGCGTGCTGTGGCTGCTGGCCCTGCTGGCGCTGGCAACGCACAGCGGCAACGACCCGGCTTGGTCCACCTCCGGCATGGCCGACGAGATGCACAACCGGGCCGGCGTGCTCGGCGCCTGGTTTGCCGACATCGCCTTCTTCTTGTTCGGCTATTCGGTCTGGTGGGCGCTGCTGATCGCCGGGCGCGCCTGGCTCAGCGCACTCGCCCGGCTGCTGCGGGCCGAGGACACGCCTGCGCGCAGCGATGTCGTGGCGGCACGGCCGGCCTGGCTGTTCTGGCTCGGGCTGGTGCTGGTGCTGGCGGCCAGCTGCTCCCTGGAGTGGACCCGCCTGTACCAGTGGGAATCGCGCCTGCCGGGCGGACACGGCGGTGGCGTCTTGGGCTATGCGCTCGGCGGCCTCAGCATGAAGGCCATCGGCTTCACCGGCTCCGGCGTGTTCTGGATCGCCGCGCTCGTGCTCGGTCTGCCTCTGGCGCTGCGCTTCTCGTGGTCGGCCGTGGCCGAGCAGCTCGGCTCGGTGCTGGAAGGGCTGCGCGAGAAGCGCCAGGAGCGCATCGAGCGTGCCGAGGACATCCGCCTCGGCGAGCAGGCGATGCGCGAGCGCGAGCATGTCGTCGAGATCGAGCGCGAGCAGCTCGACGATCACGCGCCGCTGCTGATCGAGCCCACTGTGATCGAGCTGCCCAGGAGCGAGCGCGTCGCCAAGGAGAAGCAAAAGCCGCTGTTCACCGAGCTGGCCGACACCAAGCTGCCGCAGGTGGACCTGCTCGACGCGGTGCCCGGCCGCATGGAAACCATGACGCCCGAGTCGCTCGAGATGACTTCGCGGTTGATCGAGAAGAAGCTCAAGGATTTCGGCGTTGAGGTGCGCGTTGTAGCCGCGTCGCCGGGCCCGGTGATCACCCGCTACGAGATCGAGCCGGCCACCGGCGTGAAGGGTTCGCAGATCGTCAACCTGGCCAAGGACCTGGCCCGCTCGCTCAGCCTCGTGAGCATCCGCGTCGTCGAGACCATCCCCGGCAAGAACTACATGGCGCTCGAGCTGCCGAACGCCAAGCGCCAGACCATCCGGCTGTCCGAGATCCTCGGTTCGCAGGCCTACAACGACGCGAGTTCGATGCTCACCATGGGCATGGGCAAGGACATCGTCGGTGGGCCGGTCGTGGCCGACCTCGCGAAGATGCCGCACGTGCTGGTGGCCGGTACCACCGGCTCGGGCAAGTCGGTCGGCATCAACGCGATGATCCTGAGCCTGCTCTACAAGGCTGAGGCGCGCGACGTGCGGCTGATCATGATCGATCCGAAGATGCTCGAGATGAGCGTCTACGAAGGGATCCCGCACCTGCTGTGCCCGGTGGTCACCGACATGAAGCAGGCTGCCAACGCGCTGAACTGGGGCGTGGGCGAGATGGAGCGCCGCTACAAGCTGATGAGCAAGCTCGGCGTGCGCAATCTCGCCGGCTACAACAAGAAGATCGACGAGGCCTCGACCAAGGGAGAGAAGCTACCCAACCCCTTCAGCCTCACGCCGGAGGCGCCCGAGCCGCTGGAGCGCCTGCCGCACGTCGTGATTGTGATCGACGAGTTGGCCGACCTGATGATGGTGATCGGCAAGAAGATCGAGGAACTGATCGCCCGCCTGGCACAGAAGGCGCGCGCCGCCGGCATCCACCTGATTCTGGCCACGCAGCGGCCCAGCGTCGACGTGATCACCGGGCTGATCAAGGCGAACATCCCGACCCGCATCGCCTTCCAGGTGAGCAGCAAGATCGATTCGCGCACCATCCTCGACCAGATGGGCGCCGAGGCGCTGCTCGGCATGGGCGACATGCTCTACATGCCCTCGGGCACCGGCCTGCCGATCCGCGTGCACGGCGCCTTCGTCAGCGACGAGGAAGTGCACCGCGTGGCCGACTACCTGCGCAGTCAGGGCCAGCCGAACTACATCGAGGGCATCCTCGAGGGCGGCACGCTCGATGACGAGTCGGGTGCGGGCGGCGAGGGCGGCGGCACGTCGGACGGAGAGGCCGACCCGATGTACGACCAGGCCGTGGGCATCGTGCTGCAGCACAAGCGGGCCTCGATCTCGCTGGTGCAGCGCCACCTGCGCATCGGCTACAACCGTGCGGCGCGCCTGCTGGAACAAATGGAGAAATCCGGACTCGTATCCAGCATGGCCACCAATGGAAATCGCGACCTGCTCGTGCCGGTGCGGAACGCCGAATGAGGCGGGGTCGTGTCTGGCTGGCGGCGCTGTGCCTCGCCGCAGGCGCAGCGCACGCGGATGCGATCGACACGCTCAAGGGATTCGTTGCCGAGGTGAAGACAGGGCGCGCGGCCTTCACGCAGACGGTCACCTCGCCCGATGGCGCGAAGAAGAAGTCTTCGAGCGGCAGCTTCGAGTTTTCCCGGCCCAACCGATTCCGCTTTGCCTACACCAAGCCGTACGAGCAGCTGATCGTCTCGGACGGCCAGAAGGTCTGGCTGCACGATCCCGACCTGAACCAGGTCACGGTGCGGCCCGTTGGCCAGGCGCTCGGCGCCACGCCGGCCGCCCTGCTGGCCGGTGCCTCCCTAGAGAAGGATTTCGAACTCAAGGCGCTGCCCGACGACGGGGGCCTGCAGTGGGCCCAGGCCCTGCCGCGGGTGAAGGAAGGGTCCTTCCAGTCGCTGAAGGTCGGGTTCCGCGGCAAGACGCTGGCCGCGGTCGAGATCGTCGATGCCTTTGGCCAGCGATCTCGGCTCGAGTTCAGCCAGTTCGAGGCTGACGCGAAGCTGCCTGCCGACCGGTTCGGCTTCACGCCGCCGGCCGGCGCCGACGTCATCGCGCAGTAGCCGCGTACGCCGGGGCGCAGATCTCCCCGCTGCGACAATCGCGGCATGGCGTCGCCCGCTTCCTTGCTTTCCTCGATCGATGCAGTCGCGTCCGACGACGCGCCGCTCGCCGAGCGCCTGCGGCCGGCCACGCTCGACGAGGTGATCGGTCAGCGGCAGCTGCTCGGCGAGGGCAAGCCGTTGCAGGCCGCGTTCGCGTCGGGCCGGCCGCATTCCATGATCCTCTGGGGACCGCCGGGGACCGGCAAGACCACGCTGGCGCGCCTGATGGCGCATGCCTTCGACGCCCAGTTCATCGCCATCTCGGCGGTGCTCGGTGGCGTGAAGGACATCCGCGACGCGGTCGAGCAGGCCCAGGTGGCCCAGGGCATGGGCCGGCGCACCATCGTCTTCGTCGACGAGGTGCACCGTTTCAACAAGGCCCAGCAGGACGCCTTCCTGCCGCACGTCGAGTCGGGCCTGTTCACCTTCATCGGCGCCACCACCGAGAACCCATCGTTCGAGGTCAATTCGGCGCTGCTGTCGCGCGCCACGGTGCATGTGCTGCGTCCGCTCGACGACAGCGAACTGGCCGAACTGCTGGAGCGCGGCCGGGCGCTGCTGAATGGATCGCCGCTCAGCGACGCGGCGCGCACGCGGCTGATCGCCTACGCCGACGGCGACGCTCGTCGCCTGCTCAACACCTACGAGAACATCGCGCGCATGGCCGGTGCCGTGCTCGAGATCGATGAGGCTTTTCTCGAGCAGGCGCTCGGCGAGCAGCTGCGCCGCTACGACAAGGGCGGCGACCAGTTCTACGACAGCATCTCCGCGCTGCACAAGAGCGTGCGCGGTTCCGACCCCGACGCGTCTCTGTACTGGTTCGTGCGCATGATCGACGGCGGCGTCGATGCCCGCTACGTCGCGCGCCGCCTGGTGCGCATGGCCAGCGAGGACGTCGGCCTGGCCGACCCGCGTGCGCTGCGGCTCACCCTCGACGCAGCCGAAACCTATGAACGCCTCGGTTCTCCCGAAGGCGAGCTGGCGCTAGCCCAGGCCGTGGTCTACCTGGCCGTGGCGCCCAAGAGCAATGCGGTCTACACCGCCTACAAGGCGGTGCGCGCCTTCGTGAAGAGCGACGGCAGTCGCCCGGTGCCAATGCATCTGCGCAATGCGCCGACCGCACTGATGAAGCAGCTCGACCACGGCAAGGGATACCGCTACGCGCACGACGAGGAGGGCGGTTTCGCAGCGGGAGAACGCTACCTGCCCGACGGCGTGGACCAGCAGTTCTATGTACCGGTGCCGCGCGGGCTGGAGATCAAGATCGGAGAAAAGCTCTCCCAGCTGCGCGCCCTCAACGTCGCTGCCGACGAAAAAAAGCGCCGGAACTCCTGATCTGCGGCGTTTTGCCAGCGGGACTTCCCGCAGCGGAGCGCCCGATTTGGCTGTCTACAATCCGCCGCGTCCGATGACAGGACGATGAACAAAGCCCGCAGCTGGCGGGCTTTTTGCTAGACATCGCAAACGCGGCCTACCGGCCGCTCGGCGGTGCAGCGGTGCTGATCCACAGCGCCCTACAGGGAGACCTCACGATGGACATCTTCATCCAGCAGATCATCAACGGCCTGGTGCTCGGGAGCATGTACGCTCTCGTCGCGCTGGGCTACACGATGGTCTACGGCATCATCAACCTGATCAACTTCGCCCATGGCGAGGTGCTGATGGTGGGCGCGCTCACCAGCTGGACGGTCGTCACGGTGCTGGCCGCCGCCGGCCTCCCGGGCTGGCTGCTGCTGCTGATCTCGCTGGTGGCGGCCATCATCGTGTGCTCCGCGCTCAACTTCGCGATCGAGAAGATCGCCTACCGGCCGCTGCGCAACGCGCCGCGCCTGGCGCCTCTGATCACCGCCATGGGCATGAGCCTGCTGCTGCAGACGCTGGCGATGATCATCTGGAAGCCCAACTACAAGCCCTATCCCATCCTGCTGCCCAGCGAACCGTTCAACGTGTTCGGTGCGGTGATCAACACCACGCAGATCCTGATCCTGGTCGTCACCGCGCTCACGCTGGCCGGCCTGATGTTCCTCGTCAACAAGACCAAGCTCGGCCGCGCGATGCGCGCCACCGCCGAGAACCCGCGCGTCGCCGGCCTGATGGGCGTGCGGCCCGACACGGTGATCTCGGCCACCTTCGTCATCGGCGCCGCGCTGGCCGCGCTGGCCGGCGTGATGTACGCAGCCAACTATGGCTCGGTGCAGCACACGATGGGTTTCCTGCCCGGCCTGAAGGCCTTCACGGCGGCGGTGTTCGGCGGCATCGGAAACCTGCCGGGTGCGATGGTCGGTGGCGTGCTGCTGGGCCTGATCGAGTCGATCGGCTCCGGCTACATCGGCCAGCTCACCGGCGGTGTGCTGGGCAGCCACTACCAGGACATCTTCGCCTTCATCGTGCTGATCCTCGTGCTGACGCTCAGGCCCCAGGGCCTGCTCGGCGAGCGCGTGGCGGACCGGGCCTGAGCGGGGAGACGACCATGATGAAGAACAAGCTCGTCGTCTTCCTCGTCGCCGGTGCGCTGCTGCTGCTGACGCCGCTGATCGCGCAGTATTTCGGCAACGCCTGGGTGCGCATCATCGACATCGCGTTGCTCTACGTGCTGCTGGCGCTGGGGCTGAACATCGTTGTCGGCTATGCCGGCCTGCTCGACCTCGGCTACATCGCCTTCTACGCCGTCGGCGCCTACCTGTTCGGCCTGCTCGCCAGCCCGCACCTGGCAGACCACTTCGCGGCGGTGCGCGCGATGTTCCCCTACGGCATGCACACGCCGCTGTGGTTCGTGATTCCGCTCGCCCTGGCGGTGGCCGGCACGGCAGGCGTGATCCTCGGTGCACCGACGCTGAAGCTGCGCGGCGACTACCTCGCGATCGTCACGCTCGGTTTCGGCGAGATCATTCGCGTGTTCCTGAACAACCTCGACGCGCCGGTCAACATCACCAACGGCCCGAAAGGCATCTCGCAGATCGATTCGATCAAGTTCTTCGGGCTCGACCTGGGGCGCACGCTGGACCTCGGCTTCATCTCGCTGCCCTCGGTCACGCTGTACTACTACCTGTTCCTCTCAATGGTGATCGTGAGCGTGATCATCTGCTACCGGCTGGAGCGCTCGCGCATCGGTCGGGCCTGGATGGCGATCCGGGAGGACGAGATCGCGGCCAAGGCCATGGGCATCAACACCCGCAACATGAAGCTGCTGGCCTTCGGCATGGGCGCCAGCTTCGGCGGCGTGGCCGGCTCCATGTTCGGGGCCTTCCAGGGCTTCATCTCGCCGGAGTCGTTCTCGCTGCAGGAGTCGATCATGGTCGTGGCCATGGTGGTGCTGGGCGGCATCGGCCACATCCCCGGCGTGATCGTCGGCGCGCTGCTGCTGGCGGCGCTGCCCGAAGTGCTGCGCTACGTGGCCGGGCCGCTGCAGGAGATGAGCGGCGGCCGGCTCGACTCGGCGATCCTGCGCCAGCTGCTGATCGCGCTGGCGATGATCGCCATCATGCTGGCGCGCCCGCGCGGCCTGTGGCCGTCGCCGGAGCACGGCAAGGCGGCGCCGCCGCCGAGCGGCGGTGTCCAACCCGTCCCCGCGAAGTGAGGAGAACGACATGACGAACACCGTTCTCCGCGTAGCCAACGTGTCCAAGCGCTTCGGCGGCCTGCAGGCCCTGAGCGACGTGGGCATCACCATCGACCGCGGCCAGGTCTATGGCCTGATCGGCCCCAACGGCGCCGGCAAGACCACCTTCTTCAACGTCATCACCGGCCTGTACACGCCGGACTCCGGCGTGTTCGAACTCGAGGGCAAGGCTTACAAGCCAAGCGCGGTGCACGAGGTCGCCAAGGCCGGCATCGCACGCACCTTCCAGAACATCCGGTTGTTCGCCGACATGACCGCGCTTGAGAACGTGATGGTCGGGCGCCACATCCGCACCAGGTCGGGGCTGATCGGCGCGGTGTTGCGCACGCCGGGCTTCAAGCACGAAGAAGCGGCCATCGCGAAGCGCGCCCAGGAACTGCTCGACTACGTGGGCATCGGCAAGTACGCCGAGTTCAAGGCGCGCACGCTGAGCTACGGGGACCAGCGTCGGCTGGAGATCGCCCGCGCGCTGGCCACCGAACCCAAGCTCATCGCGCTCGACGAGCCGGCCGCGGGAATGAACGCGACGGAGAAGGTGGTGCTGCGCGAGCTGATCGACCGCATCCGCAAGGACGGCCGCACCATCCTGCTGATCGAGCATGACGTGAAGCTGGTGATGGGGCTGTGCGATCGCGTGACGGTGCTCGATTACGGCAAGCAGATCGCCGAAGGCGCGCCGGCCGACGTGCAGCGCAACGAGAAGGTGATCGAGGCCTATCTGGGCGCCGGTCACAAGACCCATTGAGCGAGGAGCACACGATGGCAGACACTTTGCTCAAGGTCAGCGGACTCAAGGTCGCTTATGGCGGCATCCAGGCGGTGAAGGGCGTTTCGCTCGAGGTCAGGCAGGGTGAACTGGTGAGCCTGATCGGCGCCAATGGCGCCGGCAAGACCACCACGCTGAAGGCGATCACCGGCCTGCAGCCGGTGGGCAGCGGCGAGATCGAGTTCATGGGCCGCAACATCAAGGGCCAGGGTGCCTGGGACCTGGTGAAGCAGGGCCTGGTGATGGTGCCCGAGGGGCGCGGCACCTTCACCCGCATGACGATCACCGAGAACCTGCAGATGGGGGCGTTCACGCGCACCGACAAGGAGATCGACGCCGACCTCGAGAAGGTGTTCGGGATCTTTCCCCGCTTGCGCGAGCGCCGCAACCAATTGGCCGGCACGATGAGCGGCGGCGAGCAGCAGATGCTGGCGATGGGCCGCGCGCTGATGGCGCGCCCGAAGGTGCTGCTGATGGACGAGCCCTCGATGGGCCTGTCGCCGATCATGGTCGACAAGATCTTCGAGGTAGTCAACGATATTCACCAGCAAGGCACGACCGTGCTGCTGGTCGAGCAGAACGCCAGTCGGGCGCTGCAGCTCGCGACGCGTGGCTATGTGATGGAGTCGGGCGAGGTCACGATGAGCGGCGAGGCGAGCGCACTGCTCAACGACCCGAAGGTGAGGGCGGCCTACCTCGGGGAGTGAGCCGCGCGGCCCGCGCGCGGCGCTCAGTGCTTGTCGGCCTCACTGGTGAACGAGTCGGCGTAGAACGCCTCTGCAGGCAGGCCGCACCGCGCGACGAAGTCACGCTGGGCGGCGTCGACCATCACTGGGGCCCCGCAAGCGTAGACCTCGTGGCCGCTCAGGTCGGGCAGGTCGGCCATCAACGCCTGGTGGACGAAGCCGGTGCGGCCCATCCAGGCATCCTCCGGGCGCGGCTCCGACAGCACCGGCACGTAGCGCAGGTTCGGCATGTCGGTGGCGGCCTGCAGCGCCCAGTCGTGCAGGTAGAGGTCGGCCTGGCTGCGGCAGCCCCAGTACAGCACCGTGTCGCGCGCAATGCCCTTGGACTGCATGTGCTCGATGATGGCCTTGATGGGCGCGAAACCTGTGCCCGAGGCGAGCAGCACGATCGGCCGGGACGATTCCTCGCGCAGGAAGAAGCTGCCGAACGGCCCTTCCATGCGCAGGATGTCTTTCTCCTTCATCGCACCGAACACGTGGTCGGTGAACTTGCCTCCCGGCATGTGGCGCAGGTGCAGTTCCAGCCCCTCGGCGGCTCGATGCGGTGCGTTGGCCATCGAGTAGCTGCGGCGCGCGCCGTCGCGCAGGATGAATTCGATGTACTGGCCGGCGTGGTACTTCAGCACGACATTGGCCGGCAACTGCAGCTTCAGGATCGCCACGTCGGGCGCGGCCTTGTTCAGCGAGCCGACGCGGCAGGGCATCTTCTGTACCGCAAACTCGCCGGCGCCAGCCACGGTGCGGGCCTCGATCAGCAGGTCGGTCTGCGGGGTGGCGCAGCAGGTCAGCACCCAGCCGGCTTCTTCTTCGGCCACGCTCAATGCCTTGAGCTGGTGGGCCCCGTGGATCACGCGCCCCTCCAGCAGCCGGCTCTTGCATGAGCCGCAGGCGCCGTCGCGGCAGCCGTAGGGCAGGCCCACGCCGGCACGGATGGCGGCCGGCAGCACCGCTTCGTCGCGGGCCACCTCGAAGTGGCGGCCACTGGGCTGCAACGTCACCTTGAAATTCATTTCGTTATCCTCGACCACGATTCGAACCAGCCAGGATTGTGCCCGCCGCTCCCGTCGGCCCACGACGCCCCCACCATGCCCACACCCCCGCCCAGCCGTCCCGCCAGCTTCCGCAAGCCGCGCCTGCTGGTCGTCGGCTGCGGCGATGTCGGGCAGCGCGTGCTCGCGCAACTCGGCGGCCGCTACCGCGTGGCGGCGCTGGCCTCGCAGCCGTCGCGCCTGCAGGCGCTGCGCGCGCTCGGCGCGCGGCCGCTGCTCGGCGACCTCGACCGGCCGGCGACGCTCGGTCGGCTCGGCGCACTGGCCCCGCGGGTCCTGCACCTGGCGCCGCCGCCGGGCAGCGGCGAGGGCGATCCGCGCACCGTGGCGCTGCTGCGGGCGCTGGCGCGCGGCGGTGTCACGCGGCGCATCGTCTACGGCAGCACCAGCGGCGTGTACGGCGACACCGGAGGGGCGCGCTTCGACGAGACGCGCGCCGTCGCGCCGGCCACCGCGCGGGCGCGGCGGCGCGTCGCGGCCGAGGCGCAGTTGCGCTGGCACGGTCGCGCCTGCGGCGTGCGGGTGACGCTGCTGCGCATTCCAGGCATCTACGCGACCGATCGACCCGGCGGCGCACCGCGCGAACGGGTCGTGCGCGGCACGCCAGTGCTGGCCGCGCACGAGGACGTCTACACCAACCACATCCACGCAGACGACCTGGCGCGCTGCTGCATCGCTGCGCTGCACCGGGGGCGACCGCAGCGAGTGGTCCATGCGAGCGACGACACCGAGATGAAGATGGGCGACTACTTCGATCTGGTGGCTGATCTGGCCGGGCTGCCGCGACCGCCGCGCATCACGCGGGCCGCCGCAGGCGAAGCGATTTCCCCGGTCGGGCTGAGTTTCATGAGCGAGTCCCGGCGGCTGCTCAACCGCCGCCTGCACGAGGAATTGCGGGTAGTGCTGCGCTATCCGACGGTCCGTGAGGGGCTGATCGGAGGCTGAGCGGGCCGGTCAGATGCCGCGCGCGCGCCGCAAGGTCTGCGTGCGGTCGATGCTGTGCACCGGCACCGACTGCATCCGGCCTTCGCGCAACACCTCGATGGTCAGGTCACGCTCGGCGCTGCCTCCATTCCAGAGCATCTTGTAGAAGGACTCCAGGCCACCGACCGGCGCGCCATCGAGGCGGCGGATCAGATCGCCGGGCTGCAGCCCTGCCATCTCGGCCGGGCTGTCGCGGCTCACGCGCACCACGCGCAGGCCGTCGTCCTGCTCGACGCAGTTCACTCCCAGCCAGGCACGCATGCTGGCGCGCGATACGCCCCGTTCGCGCAACTCCGCGAAGATCGGCGGCAGCAGGTCGACCGGCACGAACATGTTGCCGGCACGGCGGCTGCCGTCGCCGGGCGCGCTGGGCACGAGCAGCGAGCCGATGCCGATCAGCTCCCCCTGCGCGTTGAAGAGCCCTGCACCACTGTGGTCGCGGCGGGCCGGGCTGGTGAACAGCGCGCCGTCGATGTGGTACTCCCAGTAGCCGGAGAAGCCGCGCCGCGACACCAGCTCCGCGGCGCTCAGCGCCCCGTCGTCGCCGCCGCTCACGAACAGCAGCGGCTCGCCCTCCGCCACCGCGTGGGCCTGGCCGAGCTGCGCCGGCGCGATGCCCAGCGGCAGCACCGCTTGCACCAGGCCGAAGCCGGTCGCCAGATCGTAGGCCACCACGCGGGCCGGCATGCGCTTGCCGCTGTCGAGCACCAGCTCGACCTCCTCCGCCTCGAGAATCAGGTAGCCGATCGTCAGCACCAAGCCGTCGCTGGCGATCACGACGCCGGAGCCGGCGCGGTATTCGCCCAGCGTGTCGATCGTGCTGGCGCCCTCGGTCGCCGTGCTCTGCACCCCGAGCACCGCATCGCTGGCCCGTTTCAGCGCCAGGCGCTGGCCCGGGAATTCGGCAGCCTCGCCGTTACCCTGACGGTCCGGTGCGGGGTGAGCGAGGCCGGCGGACAGTCCCAGAACCAGGGCGAACGACAGGCGAAGCAGAAGGGAGGGTGACATCTCGGCCTCCACGAGGGATGGCCGCAGCATGAACCGTCACCGAGCCCGACGGGAGTCTGAGGGCTTTGCGCCAGGCAAAAAGGCTGCGAGCCGAGGCGGCAACCCTAGGCCGGCGTCAGCGCCGACCGAATGGAGTTTGGCCGCGCCAGTAGCGGATCATCAGCCAGCCGCCGGCCATGCCGCCCAGGTGGGCGAAGTGCGCCACACCGCCTGTCGGGCTGATGAAGCCGAGCAGCAGTTCCAGGCCGCCGAACACCATCACAAAGGTGCGTGCCTTCATCGGGATCGGCGGGAAGAGCGGCATGATGGTGCGGTTCGGGAACAGCATGCCGAAAGCCAGCAGCAGGCCGAACAGGCCGCCCGAGGCGCCAACGGTCGGGTAGGGCGAGTTGAGCAGCCAGGCCACCAGCAACTGCGCCACGGCCGCGGCGAGCACGCTGGCGCCGTAGAACTGCACGAAGCGCTTCGTGCCCCACAGGCGCTCCAGCTCCGCGCCGAACATCCACAGGCCCAGCATGTTGAAGAACAGATGGCCGATGCCACCGTGCAGGAAGGCGTAGCTCGCCACCTGCCAAGGCATGAAACCGCCACCCAGCGGCCACAGCGCGAACAGCCGCGTGAACCACATGCCGAGGAACTGGTCGAGGCAGAACACCGCGACGTTGATCAGGATCAGGGCCTGGGTGATTGGGGGCAGGGGAGGCATGTGGCGCGGGTGGATCGGCCGCAGCGCGGCTGCCGGAGCGTGGGTGAGGGTGGGGGTGGTGCCTCGGGTCGGACTCGAACCGACACTCATTGCTGAACGGGATTTTGAGTCCCGCGCGTCTACCGATTTCGCCACCGAGGCAAGCGTGCTGCAGTGTAAGCGAGGCTGGCCGACCGCAGGCCCAGAGCCCTGCTCGCCGAATCGCCGCGAGAGCACTGTCCGGGCGCCCATGACGGGACGGGGGAAAACTACCGAGAAGCTTGCCACGCTCGTACTCATTTCAAGCCCCCCCAAGTCGCCAGAGCCTTCCCAGCAGGTGTCTTGAGAGCAAGAATTGCGTCATGAAGAAGCTGTCTCGTTGGATCGCTACTGCATCCTTCCTCGCGGTCAGTTTGGTGGCCTGTGGTCAGAACGCGGTTTTCGTCGATCGGGAGGTACGCGAGCACGTGGAGGCCGATGCCGCCGCGCGTGCCGCAAAAGCCTCGACGCCGATCGCGACAGACGACGCGCGCCTAGACCCGTTGACGGCTTCGGGTAGCTGACGGGCGCCTAAGGCACTGCACCGGCAGATGTCGCTGCCGTGGGTTGCAGTGTGGGCTCGAGGTGCTGAGCTACTGCCTATGCCGGAGTCGCCTGTGAGTTCATGGCATTCGCTGGCGGGCTTACGGTGTGATTCGACGCTGCCACAATGCGCGCAGGAAGGTGCCGCATGCCCAGTTATCTGACCGTCGAAGACACGATCGGCCGAACCCCGCTGGTTCGCCTGGTGCGCCTGCCGGGCGCCGAGAACGAGCGGCGCGGCAACGTGATCCTCGGCAAGCTCGAGGGCAACAACCCCGCGGGGTCGGTGAAGGACCGGCCGGCCATCAGCATGATCCGCCGCGCCGAGGAGCGTGGCGAGATCAAGCCGGGCGACACCTTGATCGAGGCCACCTCGGGCAACACCGGCATCGCGCTGGCGATGGCGGCGGCGATCCGAGGCTACCGCATGCTGCTGATCATGCCGGAGGACCTGTCGATCGAGCGGGCGCAGTCGATGCGTGCCTTCGGCGCGGAACTGGTGCTGACGCCCAAGGCCGGCGGCATGGAGTACGCGCGCGACCTGGCGGAGCGCCTGCAACGCGAGGGCAAGGGCCGCGTGCTCGACCAGTTCGCCAATGCCGACAACCCGCGCATCCATGTCGAGACCACCGGCCCCGAGATCTGGGACGACACCGAAGGGCAGATCACGCACTTCGTCAGCGCGATGGGGACCACCGGCACGATCACCGGCGTGTCGACCTACCTGAAGTCGAGGAACCCCGGCGTGCGCATCATCGGCGCGCAGCCCAGCGAAGGCTCGCGGATCCCCGGCATCCGCAAGTGGCCTGAGGCCTATCTGCCAAAGATCTACGAGCCCAGCCGTGTCGACGAGACCATCAACGTCAGCCAGTCCGATGCCGAGGACATGGCGCGCCGGCTGGCGCGCGAGGAGGGTCTGTTCGCTGGCATCTCGGCCGCCGGGGCGCTGTGGGCGGCGTTGGAGGTGGCCAGGACGGTCGAGAACGCGACCATCGTGTTCATCGTCTGCGACCGTGGCGACCGCTACCTGTCGACCGGGGTCTTCCCGGCCTGAGCCGCCGATGTCGCATGCGTTCCGCTTCTGCCCGAGCTGTGCCGCCGCGCTCGAATGGATCGTCGCGGCCGAGGATGGCGGCGACAAGTCCCGGCTACGCTGTCCCCAGTGCGCCTGGACGCACTGGAACAACCCGACGCCGGTGCTGGCCGCGGTGCTGGAATGCGAGGACCGCGACGGACGCCTGCTGCTGGCGCGCAACGCGGCCTGGGCGGGCAGGAACTTCGGCCTGATCACCGGCTTCATGGAGGCCGGCGAGACCCCTCAGGAGGGCATCGCGCGCGAGGTGCTGGAAGAGACCGCGCTGCGGGCGAGCCAGATCGCGCTGATCGGTGTCTATGATTTCCAGCGCATGAACCAGCTCATCGTGGCCTACCACGTGAAGGCGCGCGGCGAGATCGTGCTGTCGCCGGAGCTGGTGGAGTACCGACTGTTCGAGCCGGCGGAGGTGAAGTGCTGGACCGCCGGCACCGGGTTCGCGCTGGCCGACTGGCAGCGCACCCGCGGCATCGAGCCGCAGTGGATCGAATGGGGCCGGGCGTCGGCCTAGAATCGTTGCAACAGGGGATATCGATGGAAGTGAACAAGGAACTCGACACCCGCGGTCTGAACTGCCCGCTGCCGATCCTGAAGGCGAAGAAGGCACTGGCCGACATGAGCAGCGGCCAGACGCTGAAGGTGGTCGCCACCGACCCCGGCTCGGTGCGCGATTTCCAGGCCTTTGCCCGCCAGACCGGCAACGAGCTGGTCGACCAGCAGACCGAGGGCCAGGAGTTCATCCACTGGTTGCGGAGGCGCTGAGCTGAGCCAGCCCGCGCAAGAAAGCCGCCCTCGGGCGGCTTTTTCATGGGGTGCGGCCGCGCTCCGGGTCAGAGCGCCAGCGTCTTCAGGTACTCGCGCACGCTGGCGCCGATCTGCGGGTGGGCCATGCCGAGCTCGATGTTGGCCTGCAGGAAGCCTTCCTTGCTGCCGCAGTCGTAGCGCTTGCCCTCGTAGGTGTAGGCGAACACCTTCTGGCGGCGCAACAGGCCGGCAATGCCGTCGGTCAGCTGGATCTCACCCCCCACGCCGCGCGGCTGGTTGCGGATCTCGGTGAAGACGTCGGGCATCAGGATGTAGCGCCCGGCCACGCCCAGCCGCGACGGGGCGTCGGCCGGAGCCGGCTTCTCGACGATGCGCGAAACATCCATCATGCGGTCGTTGACCGGCGTGCCCGCCACGATGCCGTAGCGGCGGGTCTGGTCCTCCGGTACTTCCTGGACCGCGAGGATCGAGGCGCGCCATTCGTCGAACTGCTCGACCATCTGGGTCAGGATGGGCTTGTCGCCGACCATCAGGTCATCGGCAAGCAGCACGGCGAACGGCTCGTTGCGCACCAGCCGCTCGGCGCACAGCACCGCGTGACCCAGGCCCAGCATCTTGGACTGGCGCACGTAGACGCACTCCATGTCGTCGGGCTTGACTTGGCGCACCAGCTCCAGCAGTTCGGCCTTGCCGGCGGCCTCGAGTTCCACCTCGAGTTCGTAGGCCATGTCGAAGTGGTCCTCGATCGGGCGCTTGCTGCGTCCGGTCACAAAAATCATCTCGCGGATGCCGGCGGCGTACGCTTCCTCGACGGCATACTGGATCAAGGGCTTGTCAACGACCGGCAGCATTTCCTTGGGCTGTGCCTTGGTGGCCGGCAGAAAGCGGGTGCCGAGACCCGCCACGGGGAAGATCGCCTTGTTGATGAGCATGTACTTACAATCATGAGAGAAGTTCGATTCATTCTGTCATGCAGCTTCCGTCACGCGCTCCCCTGCTCAAGTGGGCTTGTGAACTTATGTCACGGCCAAGCTTGAGTCATCATCGGCCGCCATGGATCTGCTGATTGTCGAACCGATAGAAAGCGAAGTGCTGAGCTGGTTGCAGGCTCGCCACCGGGTGCGCTATGCACCCGAACTGGCGCGTGACGCACGAGCCTTCCGTCAGACCCTGTTCAATGTGCGGGCCGCGGTGCTGCCGCCGCAGTTGCGGATCGACTCCGAGGCGCTGTCGTTCGCCCCGCTGCTGCGGGCCGTGGCGCGCATCGAGCCGGGACTGGAGAACATCGACGTCGATGCCTGCTCGCGTGCAGGCGTGGAACTGGTGCGCGGCGCCGCCGCCACGGCCCCAGCCGAGGCCGAGTTCATGATTGGCGCGCTGATCACCCTGCTGCGCCCGGGCGCCGGTGGCGGCCGGGTCACGACCGGCCGTGAACTGGCCTCGGTGACGGTCGGCCTGGTCGGGTTGGCGCCGGCGGCGCGCTCGCTGTCGGCCATGCTCAGCGGCTTCGGCACGCGGCTGGTCGGCTACGACCCGACGTTGCATGCGAGCGACATCCTCTGGGGCCGCTGGCGCATCGAGGCCATGGGCCTGCGCGAGTTGCTCGAGACCGCCGACGCCGTCTGCGTGCAGTTACCCTATTACAGCCGCTATCAGGGCCTGTTCGGCGAGCGCTATCTGCCGCAGTGCAAGCCGGGGCAGGTGCTGGTCAGCACCTCGCATTCGGCGTTGTTCGACGAGGCCTCGCTGGCGATGGCCCTGCGCAGCGGCCGCATCGCGAGCGCCTGGCTCGACAGCGTGGAGCCGGGGCTGCTCGATCCGGGCCGGCCGCTGAACGGCGCGCCCAACCTGCACACGACCTCGCGTCTGGCCGGTTACACGCAGGAGTCCCGTGTCCGGAGCGTCTGGGCGGTCGCTCAGCGGCTCGACGAGATTCTCAGCCAGACCCCGCCGCTGGCGCGCGAACTCCGCGTGGCGGTGTCGCCGCCGCACGGCCCGGTGTCGGGCCCGGCGCCGCTGAGTGCGCAGCCCGACGATCTGCCGGTGGATGGTGCTGTCGTCGTCGACGATGACGACGACCTCGATCCGCCGCCACCTCCACCGTCGGCCAAGGCCGACGAAGCTCAGCTCAGCCCAAGCGCGAACGCTGAGCCCGCAAGCGATCCAGCGTCGCGCTGAAATCTGTGAGGCGCTGGCGCTCCTGCGCCACCACGGTCGCTGGAGCGCGCGCCACGAAGCTCTCGTTGCCCAGCTTGGCTTCGGCCTTGACGATCTCGCCCTCGAGCCGGGCGATCTCCTTCGACAGCCGCTCGCGCTCGGCCTCGACATCGACCTCCACGTGCAGCGCCAGCCGTGTCGCGCCGTGCACAGACACCGGCGCGGCCGCGGTGGCCTGCACGAACTCAGACTCGCTGTCGATGACCCGCACGTCGCCGAGCTTGGCCAGCGCCTTCAGCAGCGGCGTGGCCTGGGTGATGAAGGTGGCATCTCCGAAGCTCAGCAGCGGCACGCGCTCGGCCGGTGAGAGGCTCATCTCCGAGCGCAGGTTGCGGCAGGCGCCGACCAGTGCCTTCAGCTTCGCCACCCAGGCATCGGCTTGGGCGTCGACGCGTTCCAGTTGCGGCTGCGGGTAGCTTGCCGTCGCGATCGACGCGTCGCTGCCGGCGACCTTGCGTTGCGCGATCGGTGCGACGGCCTGCCACAGTTCCTCGGTGATGAAGGGCGTCAGCGGATGCAGCAGGCGCAAGACGGTCTCCAGCACGCGGATCAATGTGCGGCGGGTCGCGCGCTTCGCGGCGTCGTCGCCGACCGCGATCTGCACCTTGGCGATTTCCAGATACCAATCGCAGTACTCGTCCCACACGAAGCTGTAGACGGCGTTGGCGACGTTGTCGAGGCGGAACTCGGCGAACGCCTTCTCGACCGCCGCCTCGATGCGCTGCAGCTCGCCGGTGATCCAGCGGTCGGCGTTCGAGAAGTCGAGGTAGCCGCCCGGCACGCACTGCTCGGCCGTGTGATCCGCAAAGCCGCAGTCCTGACCCTCGCAGTTCATCAGCACGAAGCGCGTGGCGTTCCAGAGCTTGTTGCAGAAGTTGCGATAGCCCTCGCAGCGCTTGGTGTCGAAGTTGATGTTGCGGCCCAGGCTGGCGTAGCTGGCCATCGTGAAGCGCAGCGCGTCGGCGCCATAGGCGGGCATGCCCTCGGGGAACTCCTTCTTCACGCGTGCGGCGACCTTCGGCGCGGTCTCGGGTTTGCGCAGGCCGGTGGTGCTCTTCTTCACCAGCGTATCGAGGTCCACGCCCTGGATCAGGTCCACCGGATCGAGCACGTTCCCTTCGGACTTGCTCATCTTCTTGCCCTCGCTGTCACGCACCATGCCGTGGATGTAGACGGTGCGGAACGGCACGCGGCCGGTGAAGTGGGTCGTCATCATGATCATCCGGGCGACCCAGAAGAAGATGATTTCGTAGCCGGTGACCAGCACGCTCGAGGGCAGGAACAGCTCGAGTTCCTTCGTCCTCGCCGGCCAGCCGAGCGAGGAGAACGGCACCAGCGCGGACGAGTACCAGGTATCGAGCACGTCCTCGTCGCGCGTCAGCGCGCCGACGTAGCCGGCCGCGCGCGCCTTGGTCCGCGCCTCGTCCTCGCTGCGCGCGACGAACAGCTCGCCGCCGCTGCCGTACCACGCCGGGATCTGGTGGCCCCACCAGAGCTGGCGCGAGATGCACCAGTCCTGGATGTTCTTCATCCACTGGTCGTAGGTGTTGACCCAGTTTTCCGGCACGAACTTCACCTCGCCGGAGGCAACCGCGTCGATCGCCTTCTGCGCGATGCTCCTGCCGTCGGGGCCGGCCTTGCTGACCGCGACGAACCACTGGTCGGTCAGCATCGGCTCGACCACCTGGCCGGTGCGCGCGCAGCGCGGCACCATCAGCTTGTGCTTCTTCACCTCGACCAGGAAGCCCTGGGTCTCGAGGTCGGCGACCACCTTCTTGCGCGCGACGAAGCGGTCCAGCCCGCGATAGGCCTCCGGCGCAAGGTCGTTGACCTTGGCGTCCAGCGTCAGGATGCCGATCACCGGCAACCCGTGGCGCTGGCCGACCGCGTAGTCATTGAAGTCGTGGGCCGGCGTGACCTTGACCACGCCGGTGCCGAAGGCACGGTCGACGTAGTCGTCGGCGATCACCGGGATCGTGCGACCGCACAGCGGCAGCGTCACCTGCTTTCCGATCAGGCCGGCATGGCGCTCGTCCTCGGGGTGCACCATCACCGCGGTGTCGCCGAGCATGGTCTCGGGCCGGGTCGTCGCCACCACCAACTCGCCGCTGCCGTCGGCCAGCGGGTAACGGATGTGCCACAGGAAACCGTCTTCCTCTTCGCTCTCCACCTCCAGGTCCGAGACTGCCGACTTCAGCACCGGGTCCCAGTTCACCAGCCGCTTGCCGCGGTAGATCAGGCCCTGCTCATAGAGCTGCACGAAGGTGTCCGTCACCACCGGCGACAGCTTCTCGTCCATCGTGAAGTACTCGTGCCGCCAGTCCACGCTGGCGCCGACCCGGCGCATCTGCTGCGTGATCGTCGAGCCCGAGTGCTCCTTCCACTCCCACACCTTGGCGACGAAGCTCTGGCGGCCGAGGTCGTGACGGCTCTGGCCCTGCTGCTCCAGCTGGCGCTCCACGACGATCTGCGTCGCGATGCCAGCGTGGTCGGTGCCCGGCACCCACAGCGTGTTGTCGCCGCGCATGCGGTGGTAGCGCGTCAACGCGTCCATGATGGTCTGGTTGAACGCGTGGCCCATGTGCAGCACGCCGGTCACGTTGGGCGGCGGCAGCTGGATGGCGAACGAGGACTTGCCGTCGTCGAGCGTCGGCGCGAACAGGCCTCGCTGCTCCCACACGGGGGCCCACTTGGCCTCGATCGGGCCGGGTTCGAAGGATTTCGCGAGTTCGGTCATGGCAGGCTTGAAAGGAAAACGGCGCCCATGGGGCGCCGTTTCCGCTGGGTCGATGCCCCGATTCTACGAGGCAGGCCGGGCCCGCTCCGTCCGGGGCGGCGGCTTCACTTCGGCAGTCGGCCGATCTCCAGCAATTCGGGGTGTGCCTCGCGCAGTTTGCCGGTGACCGCGTCGACCTCGACGCGCACGTCGTCCCCATTGTCCTGCTCGATGTCGAACTCGTAGACCGGCGTGCCATCGGACTCGACCTCGTACTCGACGCGCTCGACCTTGCCCGGGTGCTTGGCAAGTGCGGTCTTGGTCGCGTCGGTCTCGCTGACCTTGACCTTCTCCTTGAAGCCGGGCTCGTCGGCCGACTTGAAGCGCTGCTCGCTCTCGACGATCTTGCCGGTGGCGCCGCTGCACTCCACGTCCCACAGCTTGCCGTCCTTGCCGTCGACCTCGATCTCCCAGACCGGCTTGCCGTCCTCCGGCTTCAGCACCACCTGCAGCACGGTGCCGGGGTGCTTGGCCAGCACCGTCGGGATGCATTTCTCGATGCCGACGCTGACCTTGGGGATCTTGGGTGCCGCTGCAGCTGCGGCGCTCCAGAGCGTGAGAACGGAGGTGGCGACGGCGACGGGAAGAGCGCCTCGCAGTGCTCGGAGACGGCTTGTTCGGGACAGAGTCATGGTGGAGCCTTCTGATGCAGGAAAGGGATGGGGCTGGAAAGCGAGACGGAACATCGAGACCGAGCAGCGGATCGCGCTGCGTGCAACAGGATTTTCTCCCGACCTTCGCGTTTGAACGCCTGTTCGATCCCAGGCGGTACGTCGCTGCGCAACACTCCGGGCGTTGCTTGAACGTCCCGCCAAGCCTTCTTTCTCCCGATGTCCGACTGGCTCGACCCCCTGCTGACGCGTACCGACGACCCGGTCAGTGGTGGCGCCCCTGCGGGCAGGGACAAGCGCACGCTGATCGTCGAAGCCGCGCTCGACGTGCTGCTGACCGATGGCATCGGGAAGCTGTCGATGCGGCGCGTGGCCCGGGAAGCTGGTGTGGCGCTCGGGTTGGCGCACTACTACTTTGCGTCCAAGGGCGAACTGATCGCGGCCTTGGTCGGCGCCAGCGCGCACCGCCTGCACGCGGAAGGCCCGCCGGAGACCGGCGACGCTGCAGGGCCGGGCGCCTGGCTCGGACGAGCGGAGGGCCTCGTCACCGCGGATCGGGTCCGTCTTTCAGCCGACATCGACAGCGCTGCCTTGCGTGACCCGGTGGTCGCGGAGGCCGCCGCGCAGCGTCACCGCGACGCGGAATCCGAGATGGGCCGGCAACTGGCCGCGATCACCGCCACGGCGGCAGTCGAACTCGGCGATCTGCCGTCGCTGAGCGCGGTACTGGCGGCGGCGCTCGATGGTCTGGCCGTGCGTGCCCTGATCGACCCGTCCTTCGATCTGCCGGCAGCGCATGCCGCCTTGCAGCACCTGCTGCAGGCCCGTCTGGCATCGCAGGCGGGTGCCGCGCCGAGACGGCGGACGGCCGCGACCTCCTAGCGCAGCGTGCGCCGATTCAGCGGGCCGTGCACGCCTCCAGCGCGATGCCACGCAGACGCGCCTCGCGATCCACCCACCATGCCATGCCCTGCAGGCGTTCCGGCTTGGCGCCCTCGGGGATGCGGAGCGCTCGCCACTGCGTCGAGCGCCGGCCATCCGCGTCCAGAACCAGCGGACCGGCCACGCTGCGCACCAGACGCCGTTCGACCGGGCTGCCATCGCTGCCGGCCGCGATGTGCTCGACCAGGGCCAGGTAGACCTCGGCGCCCTCGGGGAGCTTGCCACTGGCCTGCAATTGCAGGCCCAGGTAGCCGTTCCAGGCGGGGCCGCCGCCCACTGTCAGTCGCACCGCCGGTCGCCGGGCGAGCGGCCAACGAAACTCCTGCGTGCCGTCGACCGGTGCCGCCGTCGCCAGCGCCCGGCGGCGGGCAGCGGACTCGGGCAGGGCGCCTGCGGCCAGGGGTGCATCGGCCCCGGCGGCGCTCGGTTCGATCCAGTCCAGCACCCAGGTCGAGCGCGGCAGCGGCCGGGCCGCGGCGCCGGTCCAGCAGGCTTCGCAGTCGGACGACATCAGCCGCTCGATGACCTCGCGCGGCGCGCTGCAGGGCGCCGCCGCCGCGGGGGTGAGGCTGGTGAGCAGTGCGGCGCCAGCGGCGCCCAGGAGGGCGTTGCGCAAGGCTCAGGCGCGCCGTCGCGCGCGTGCGGCGTCGAGGAACTCGCGCAGGATCGGCCGGCCGTCGAGCTGGTCGGGATGGAGCTGGCGCTGCGCCATGAATTCCGGATGCCACTGCATGCCGAACACATAGCTCGAACCGCGCCAGCGCACCGCCTCGATCAGGCCGTCGGGCACCGCCACCGCCTCGATGTTCAGTTCGCGGCCCAGGTCCTTGATTGCCTGATGGTGGATGGAGTTGATCTCGGCCCGGTGCGTGCCCGGATAGAGCCCGGCCAGCCGGCTGCCCTGCACGAGGCTGACCTCGTGGAACTGGTTGTCGTAGCGGGCATCGTCGACGTGGGCGATGGCGGTGGGCACCTGGGTCGAGATGTCCTGGTAGAGCGTGCCGCCGAAAGCGACATTGATCAGCTGGCAGCCGCGGCAGATGCCGATCACCGGCTTGCCGGCGGCGACGAAGGCGTTGAACAGCTCGATCTCGTAGCGGTCGCGCACCCGGTCGCCGGCCCAGGCGGGCGCCAGCGGGGTCTCGCCGTAGCTCTCGGGGGCCACGTCGGCGCCGCCCTGCAGCACCAGGCCGTCGAGTCGCTGCGCGTAGTCGGCCAGGCTCACCTCGCTGGGCTGCAGCAAGCCCTCGCGCTCGACGGGCGGGATCATCAGCGCCAGCGCGTCGGGCTGCAGCACCCAGTGCGCCACCGATTGCTCCAGGTAGTGCAGGGTCCGGGTGAAGATGCCACCGATGTCGGCCACCGGTGTGATCGGGTGATAGATGCGCGCGGAGATGCCGATGAGCAGCGCGTCGGACATGGCAGGAAGAGTGGGTAGGACGATGGGGACGAGGATACCCTTGGAGCCGAGCGCGGCTCCATAGAATCCGCGGATGGATGTGTCAGTTGAAAACGATCGTGCGCCTCCGGGCGAAGCCGCTGGTCTGCTGCGCCACCTGAACCCCGAGCAGCTCGCCGCGGTCACGCTGCCGGCGGGCAATGCGCTGATCCTCGCGGGTGCCGGGTCCGGCAAGACGCGGGTGCTGACGACGCGCATCGCCTGGCTGGTGCAGACCGGACAGGTCTCGCCGGCCGGCGTGATGGCGGTGACCTTCACCAACAAGGCCGCGAAGGAGATGCTCACGCGGCTCTCCACGCTGCTGCCGGTGAACCCGCGCGGCATGTGGATCGGCACCTTCCACGGCTTGTGCAACCGCTTCCTGCGCGCGCACTGGAAGCTGGCGGGCCTGCCGCAGGGTTTCCAGATCCTCGATGCGCAGGACAGCGTCTCTGCGGTCAAGCGCATCGTTAAGGCGATGAAGCTCGACGAGGAGCGCTACATCCCCAAGCAGTGCGCGTGGTTCATCGCCGGCGCCAAGGAAGACGGACTGCGCCCGCAGCATATCGAGGTGCGCGACGAGCTCACCCGCACGCAGCAGGCCATCTACCAGGCCTACGAAGACCAGTGCCAGCGCGAGGGCGTGGTCGACTTCGCCGAGCTGATGCTGCGCACCTACGAGCTAATGCGCGACCACGCCGAGCTGCGCCAGCACTACCAGCGGCGCTTCCGCCACATCCTGGTCGACGAATTCCAGGACACCAATCGCCTGCAGTACGCGTGGTTGAAGATGTTCGCCGGCACCGACAACAACGTGCTCGCCGTCGGCGACGACGACCAGAGCATCTACGCCTTCCGCGGCGCGCGTGTCGGCAACATGGCCGACTTCGAGCGCGAGTTCCACGTTCAGCAAGTCGTGAAGCTCGAGCGCAACTACCGCAGCTTCGGCAACATCCTCGACAGCGCCAACGCGCTGATCGCGCACAACTCGCGCCGCCTGGGCAAGAACCTGCGCACCGAGGCCGGCCCCGGAGAGCCGGTGCGCGTGTTCGAGGCCACCAGCGACTTCGCCGAGGCGCAGTGGTTCCTCGACGAGGCGCGCCAGCTGCAGCGCGACGGCTCGCCGCGCAGCGAGATCGCAGTGCTCTACCGCAGCAACGCGCAGAGCCGGGTGATCGAGAGCGCGCTGTTCAACGCCGGCGTGCCCTACCGCGTCTATGGCGGCCTGCGTTTCTTCGAGCGTGCCGAGATCAAGCACGCGCTGGCTTACCTGCGGCTGATCGAGAATCCGAACGACGACACCAGCTTCCTGCGCGTCGTCAACTTCCCCACGCGTGGCATCGGCACCCGCACGATGGAGCTGCTGCAGGACGCCGCGCGCAGCAGCGGCCGCAGCCTCTGGCAGAGCGTGGGGGCGATCGCCGGCAAGGGCGGCAGCAACCTCGGCGCCTTCACCGCGCTTGTCGACGCGATGCGCGACGCGACGCGCGGCCTCACGCTGCGCGAGATCATCGAGCACGTGGTGCAGTCTTCCGGGCTGGCCGACTTCTACCGCAACGAGAAGGAAGGCGCCGAGCGGCTGGAGAACCTGGACGAACTGGTCAACGCCGCCGAAGCCTTCGTCACGCAGGAGGGCTTCGGCAAGGACGCGGTGGCGCTGCCGGTCGACGAACAGGCCGGCCGCATCGCCGAGCGCCTGCCGGCCGCCGTGGCCCTGGTCGACACCCAGCCCGATGCCGAGACCGGCGAGATCATGAGCCCGCTCGCGGCCTTTCTCACCCACGCCGCGCTCGAGGCCGGCGACAACCAGGCGCAGGCCGGCCAGGACGCCGTGCAGCTGATGACGGTGCACGCCGCCAAGGGCCTGGAGTTCGACCAGGTCTTCATCACCGGCCTGGAGGAAGGCCTGTTCCCGCACGAGAACGCGGCGGCCGACCTCGACGGTCTGGAAGAGGAGCGCCGCCTGATGTACGTGGCCATCACGCGCGCGCGCAAGCGGCTCTACCTGAGCTTCAGCCAGACCCGCATGCTGCACGGCCAGACCCGCTACAACCTCAAGAGCCGCTTCTTCGATGAACTGCCCGAGGCTGCGCTGAAATGGCTCACGCCGAAGCTGCAGGGCTTCGGCTCGGGCTATGCCCGCGACTACCAGGCCGCGTGGCAGCGCGGCACGGGGCTCGGCTCGATGGTGGGCGCGGGACGCGTAGTGCCTGCTTCGGCGCCGGCCGCCTTCGAAGCCCAGGCGCGCAGCACGCCGAACGGGCTGCGGTCCGGGCAAGGCGTGTTCCACACCAAGTTCGGCGAGGGCGTGATCGTCACGCTCGAGGGCATCGGCGCCGATGCCCGCGCCCAGGTCAACTTCGGCCGCCATGGCATGAAGTGGCTGGCGCTGAGCGTCGCGAAGCTGACGCCGGTCGACTGAGAGCGCGGCGCGCGCGCAACACCGCTTTCCGTCCGACGCTCCGTCATGGTGCGTTGTGGTCCCTGCTGAGACAGCCGGGAACAATTTGTAAGCAAATGCTGCGCTGCTCACAAAGGTTTGTCCTTGCTTGTTCGCGGCGGGGGTGATCCGAACACTGCCGCCACCACTCGTCGTTGGCAGTCAGGGGTGGTGCGCCGGCCGGCGGCGGGCGCTTCTTCTCTCCATACCGATACCTAGACTTGAGGAGACTCACCATGCCCTTGCTCATTGCCCTGGCGATTTCGATCGGCGTTCTGGCCGTGGTCGCGACCTTTCTTTTCCTCGGCCCGCTGGCGGCCTTCGGCGTCCAGATCTGGCAGGCCTTCGTGGCCTGGGCCTGCTACTTCCACAGCGGTGGCAAGCCCGCTTCGGCGCGGACCACCATCGTCTGCATGTCCTTCGGCATCGTCGTCGGGGCACTGTCGGTCATGCTGGCCGGGCAACTGGGTTCGCTCGGATCGCTTGCCGCACCGGTGGCGGTGGGCATCGGTGCGGCGGTGATCGTGCTGGCCGCGCACATCGGTCTGCTCGCAACGATCCCGGCCTGCGTCTACGGCTTCGCCTGCGTGGCCGGGCTCATCCTGCTGAAGAGCGTGGCGCCGGTCGACGCGATCGTGCCGTCCATCGTGTCGATCGCGATCGGCGCGGGCTTCGGTTGGGCCTCCGAGGCGCTGGCCAGCATGCTGACCAAGAAGGCCGCTCCCGCGGTGGCCTGACCCGCGGCGGCTCAGAGCGCCCGGCCGTTCCTGACGGTCGGGCGCTCTCGCATGGCCGTCCTCGTGACAGACGCGACACCGATCTGTCACCGCGCTTTCATGTCCCGTGCCTAACGTCTGCGGCTTCCCGGTGTGGCCATTCCGGCCCGCCCGCCACCCAGCAGTCGCAAGGAACGCAGACATGAATCAGCGAGTCGATCTCCCTCTGCTCGGCATCGATCGAGATGACGAGAACAGCAATACCAGCGGCAACGACAACTTCATGGCCGTGCTCGACGCCCGGCTGAGCCGGCGCTCCGTGCTGCGCGGCGGCGTGGGGACCGCGGCGGCCGTGGTGCTGGGCGGGTTGAGCGTCAGTGCCTGCGGTGGCGGGGACGACGACGCGCCGCCCGCGAACCCGCCGGTCGACAAGCTGGGCTTCACCGCCGTGGCCAAGAGCACCGCCGACGCCGTGAGCGTGCCGGCCGGCTACACCGCCGCCGTGATCTACGCACTCGGCGATCCGCTGACGGCGGGCACGCCAGCCTATGCCAACGACGGCAGCGACACCGATTTCGACCAGCGCGCCGGCGACCACCACGACGGCATGGAGTACTTCGGGCTCAACGCTGCCGGCACCGCGCGCGACGCGAACGGGTCCGAGCGCGGCCTGCTGGCGATGAACCACGAGGCACTGAGCGACAACTACCTGCATGTGAACGGCAGCTCGGCGCGTCCGCGTCCGGCATCGGAATCCGACAAGGAGATCCCGGCCCACGGCGTGTCGGTGGTCGAGGTCCGCAAGACCGGTGGCAGCTGGGCCTACGTCCAGGACTCGGCCTACAACCGCCGCGTCACGCCGCTCACGCCGGTGGAGCTGTCGGGCGCGGTGCGCGGCAACGCGCTCGCGAAGACGCTGTACTCGACCGCCGGCACCGGCGCGCGCGGCACCATCAACAACTGCGGTACCGGCTACACCCCCTGGGGCACGCTGCTGACCGGCGAAGAGAACTTCGAGGGCTACTTCACCCGCTCGGCCGGCGACGACGCGGCCCGAGGCGACAAGAGTGTCACGGCGCTCAACCGCTACAAGCGCAAGCAGGGCGCGGCCAGCCGTCACGGCTGGGAAACCAGCGGTGCGGACGACAAGTACCAGCGCTGGGACATCAGCAAGATCGGCGCCTCGGCCGACGGCAGCGACGACTACCGCAACGAGCTCAACACCTTCGGCTACATCGTCGAGATCGATCCGTACGACAAGGCGGCGACCATCAAGAAGCGCACCACCCTGGGCCGCTTCGCGCACGAGAGCGCGGCCTTCGGCAAGGCGGTCGCCGGCAAGCCGCTGGCCGTCTACATGGGCGACGACTCGCGTGGCGAGTACATCTACAAGTTCGTGTCGGCCACGAACTGGGATGCCGCCGACGCAGAGCCCTCGAACCGCATCGCCGCCGGCGACAAGTACCTCGACAGCGGCAAGCTCTATGTGGCGAAGTTCAACGACGACGGCAGCGGCGACTGGATCGAGCTGAGCTTCGACAATCTCGACGTGAAGAACTACGCCGGCTACGCTTTCGCCGACGCAGGCGACGTGGCGATCCACTCGCGCCTGGCCGGCGACGCGGTCGGCGCGACCGCGATGGACCGCCCCGAGTGGTGCGCGGTGCACCCGACGACCGGCGAGATCTACTACACGCTCACCAACAACAGCGTGCGCAAGCTCGAACCGGCGGCACCGGCGGTCGGGGCGTCGCCCGACTCGATCCAGCGCGCGCTCGACGCGGCCAACCCGCGCAGCTACAAGGACTCCTACGGCGGCGCGCCGGAAGGCTCGGCCGGCAACATCAACGGCCACATCATCCGCATGAAGGAAGACGGCGGCGAGCCCGCGGCGACCGGCTTCACCTGGGATGTCTACCTGTTCGGTGCGCAGTCCGACGCCGACACGTCCAAGATCAACCTGTCCTCGCTCACCGCGGACCAGGACTTCTCCAGCCCCGACGGCCTGTGGTTCAGCCGCTCGACCGGGCTGTGCTGGATCCAGACCGACGACGGCGCCTACACCGACGTGAGCAACTGCATGATGCTGCTCGGCGTGCCGGGCACGGTAGGCGACGGCGTGAAGACCACGCTCAGCTACACCCTGGCCGACACGTCCACGCTGAGCATCGACACCTATGTCGGCAAGAAGCCGACCGCCGACACGCTCAAGCGCTTTCTTGTCGGACCGAAGGACTGCGAGCTGACCGGCTGCACCGAGACGCCCGATGGCAAGACCGTGTTCGCCAACATCCAGCACCCGGGCGAGACGATCTCCGCCGCGACCATCGGCAACCCGGCGGGCTATGTGAGCCACTGGCCCGGCAACGCCGGCTACCAGGCGACCGTGGGCAACACCACCTCACGGCCGCGCTCGGCCACGCTCGCGATCACCAAGGACGACGGAGGCCGCGTCGGGGCCTGAGGCCCTGCGCGGCGCCCGTCCGGCGGAGGCCGGGCGGGCTTTCGAGGCCGGCGCATGCGCCGGCCTTTTTCATGCCGTCTTCGCTTCGTCTTCGCTGCTGTCGGGGCCGCCGCTGAGGTCGAAGGCGTCGACGAAGCTGAAGTACAGCGAGGCGTAGAAGATGGTCGACACCAGCATCGTGAGCGGCAGCACCGCCAGCCCCATCACCTGCTGCAGCCCGAGCAGCGCGGTGACGACCTGCAGCAGCGTCACGAACAGCATCGTCAGGCCGAACCAGGCGATGCCGTAGACGGCGAAGGCGCCGCGGCTGCGCCAGCACGCCACGATGCTGGCGAACAGCGCCTTGTTGACCGGCATGCGGCCCCAGCACACCAGGGCCGGCGCATGCCAGAAGGCGAGCGACAGCAGCGCCATCAGGCCCAGTCGCAGCAGCACGCTCCACGGCAGCAGCGGGTCCTCGAGTGCGGCGGCGGCGGTGGTCTCTTCGGTGGCGATGGCTTCGATGGCCGCCGCGAAGCGGCCGCCGTCCAGCACATGCGACAGCAGCACGACGGCGATCGCCGCCGCCGCGTAGGCTGCGCCGAGCTGCAGCAGGCGGTTGCGGTTCAGCGGGTCGCGCAGCGGCAGCAGCGCCAGTCGCGGCGTGGCGATGCGGCCAGCCAGTACCTCTCGGGTGGCCAGCAGGAAGGCGACGGTGGCCACCGGCATCAGCGACAGCGCGAGCACCGGGCCGACGGCCGGCAATTGCAGCAGCACGAACACCACCAATCCGAACAGCGCGAAGAGCGCGGCGAACGCCAGCGGCTGGCGGAAGAACACGGTGAAGCCGGCGCGCACCCACAGCAGGCCCTGACGGGCGCGAACAGTCTTGAGTTTCATCGGTCGGGGGGCTCAGCGGCTCGCGGGATGCCAGGGCGTCGCGATGCGCTCGCGCAGCACGCGCTCGAAGTGGGTGGGGTCGTGCGGCACCAGCATGCTGGCCTCGCGCGGGAGGTGCACGTCCCACAGCCGCGAGATCCAGAAGCGCAGCGCCGCGGCGCGCAGCAGCGCGGGCAGCAGGCGCAGTTCGTCGCCGGTGAGTTGGCGCACCTCGGCGTAGGCCGTCACGAAGGCCGCGGCCCGGTCTTCCAGCAGCCGGCCGCTGGCGAGGTCGATGCACCAGTCGTTCAGGCAGACGGCGATGTCGAAGGCGAGCCGGTCGACGCCGGCGAAGTAGAAGTCGAAGAAGCCGGTGAGCTGGGAGCGGCCCTCGGCGTCCTCGTCGAACATCACGTTGTCGCGGAACAGATCGGCATGGATCGGTCCGCGCGGCAGGGCGGCGTCGGAGGCCGACGCGCTGACGCTGTGCTGGAACGCCAGCTCGTCCTCCAGCAGCGCGCGCTGCGGCGGTGCGAGGAAGGTCAGGATCTGCGGCACCGTCTCGTCCCACCACGCCAGCCCTCGCAGGTTGGGCTGGTGGTACGGGTAGTCTCGGCCGGCCTCGTGCATGCGGGCCAGCATGGCGCCGACCTGCTGGCAATGCGCCGCGCTGGGGGCCAGCACATGACCGCCGCGCAGGCGCTCCACGATGGCGGCCGGCTTGCCGCACAGCGCATGGAGGATCTCGCCGTGGGCATCGGACTGCGGCATCGGGACCAGGATGTCGCGTCCGGCCAGGTGCTTCATCAGGTGCAGATAGAACGGCAGCTGCTCGGCGCTCAGCCGTTCGAACAGCGTCAGCACGTATTCGCCGCGCTCGGCGGTGAGGAAATAGTTGGTGTTCTCGATCCCGGCCTTGATGGGCTTGAGCGCCTTCAGCGGGCCGAGGCCGACCTTGTGCGCGAGGGCCGCGGCTTCGTCGAAGCCGACTTCGGTGAAGACCGCCATCGCTGGCGGCCTAGGGCCTGTTAACGCTATGGGAGGGCTTGCGCCGAGGCCCGGCGGGCCACGGGGCGAGGCGCGGCCGAGGCCGTGTGCCCGTGGCACACAACGAGGCCGCAACGTCGCCCCGTGGCCTGCCCGGCCCCGGCCCGAAGGGTGATCCCAGGAAGCGGGCGCCCTCTGCGTTGCAAATGCTCGCCGTAGCCCAAGCTACGGCTGTGCCTTGCGCCTTGATGGCGCCCGCTTCCTGGGTCACGCAAGCCCTCCCATAGCGCTAACAGGCCCTAGAAGGTGAGGACGCGCCAGACGCGCCGACCGGCGCCGCCCTTCGCCGAACTGGGGCCTTCCGCGGAGTCGCGGCCGGCATCGATCGGCAGCACCTCGTACTCGGCCTTCACCGGGCCCTTGGGCTGCACCTTGATGCTCTGCACGGCACCGCGCACGCGCAGCTCCTCGACGCGCGCGTTGTCGTCCTCGATGACGCTGCGCTTGACCGCCGGCTCACCGCGGGTGGTTGGTTGGTTCTCCTGCACCACGCGGGCGGCCGGAGCCGACGCGGCGACGGCCGCCTGGGCCAGGGCGAGCCCCGGGACCGCGCCGCAGGCGCAGCACAGCAGGGCGAGAGTCAGGGGGCGCTGCAGCGGCATGACGGTGATTGTAGGACGCGGCCTGTGGCTTCCGGGGGGTCGGGTCATGCGGCCCGGGGCAGCGGCCACAATCGGCGCCATGAGCGCTCACGACGATTCCTGCCTGTTGCTGGTGGACGGTTCCAGCTACCTCTACCGCGCCTACCACGCGCTGCCTGACCTGCGCAATCCGGCCGGCGAGCCGACCGGCGCGGTGCGCGGCATGGTGGCCATGCTGAAGAAGCTGCGCGAGGAGTTCCCGTCGGCGCACGCGGCCTGCGTGTTCGACGCCAAGGGCAAGACCTTCCGCGACGACTGGTACCCGGAGTACAAGGCGAACCGCGCCTCGATGCCGGAGGATCTGGCGAGGCAGATCGCGCCGATCCACGCTGTGGTGACGCTGCTGGGCTGGCCGGTGCTCGAGATCCCCGGCATCGAGGCCGACGACGTGATCGGCACGCTGGCGCGGGCGGCCGCCGCGCGCGGCCAGCGGGTCATCGTCTCGACAGGCGACAAGGACTTGGCGCAGCTCGTCGACGCGCACGTGACGCTGATCAACACGATGAGCGGCGAGCGGCTCGACGTGGCCGGCGTGACCGAGAAGTTCGGTGTGCCGCCCGAGCGCATCGTCGACTACCTGACGCTGGTCGGCGACGCGGTCGACAACGTGCCGGGAGTCGAGAAGGTGGGGCCGAAGACCGCCGCCAAGTGGATCGCGGAGCACGGCTCGCTGGACGGCGTGATGGCCGCGGCCGACGCCATCAAGGGCGTTGCCGGCGAGAACCTGCGCAAGGCGCTGGATTGGCTGCCGCTGGGTCGCCGGCTGGTGACCGTGAAGACCGACTGTGATCTGTCGGAGGCACTGCCGGGCTGGAACGGCACGGCCGCCTGGGACACGCTGACCTGGCGCGAGACCGACCGCGCGGCCCTGTTGGCCTTCTACACGCACAACGACTTCCGCGCGTGGCGCAATGAGCTCGAGTCGGCCCGTGCCGCCGCCGCGCCGGCCCCGCAAGTGGCGGCGGCGGAGGCCGGGGAAGGGCAGAGCGCGCTGTTCGCCGACCCGGCGGGTACCGGGCCGGCCGATGGTGGCGTCGCGCCTGCGGTCGACAAGCGCTACGAGACCGTGCTGGCGCGCGAGGCCTTCGAGGCGTGGCGCGCGCGCATCGAGGCGGCCGACCTGGTGGCTCTGGACACGGAGACCGACTCGCTCGACGGCATGCGGGCACGCATCGTCGGCCTGAGCTTCAGCGTGCAGCCCTACGAGGCCTGCTACATCCCGCTCGCCCACACCTACCCGGGCGCGCCCGACCAGCTGCCGCTCGATGAGGTGCTGGCGGCGCTGAAGTCCTGGCTCGAGGACGGCTCGCGCGCCAAGCTCGGCCAGAACGTCAAGTACGACACCCATGTGTTCGCCAACCATGGCATCGCGGTGCGTGGCTATGTGCATGACACCCTGCTGCAGAGCTACGTGCTGGAGGCGCACAAGCCGCACAGCCTGGAAAGCCTCGCCAGCCGCCACCTCGACCGCAAGGGCCTGAGCTACGAGGACGTGGCCGGCAAGGGCGCGCAGCAGATCCCGTTCGCGCAGGTCGAGCTGACGCGCGCCACCGAGTATTCGGGCGAGGACAGCGACATGACGCTGGACGTGCACAGGGTCTTGTGGCCGCAGCTCGAGGCCGCGCCGCGCCTGCGCGAGGTCTACGAGCGCATCGAGATGCCGACCTCGGTGATCCTCGGCCGCATCGAGCGTCACGGCGTGCTGATCGACAGCGCGCTGCTCGCGCGCCAGAGCGCCGATCTGGCGCAGCGCATGGTGGCACTGGAGCAGGAGGCGCATGCGCTGGCCGGCCAGCCCTTCAACCTGGGCAGCCCCAAGCAGATCGGCGAGATCCTGTTCAACAAGCTGGGCATCCCGGCGAAGAAGAAGACCGCCAGCGGCGCGCCGAGCACCGACGAGGAGGTCCTGGCCGAGCTGGCCGCCGACTACCCACTGCCGGCCAAGCTGCTGGAGCACCGCTCGCTCGCCAAGCTCAAGGGCACCTACACGGACAAGCTGCCGCTGATGGTGAACGCGGCCACCGGCCGCGTGCACACCAACTACGCGCAGGCAGTCGCGGTGACCGGCCGGCTGGCCAGCAACGACCCCAACCTGCAGAACATCCCGATCCGCACGCCCGAGGGCCGGCGCGTGCGCGAGGCCTTCATCGCGCCGCCCGGCCACGTGATCCTGAGCGCCGACTACTCGCAGATCGAGCTGCGCATCATGGCCCACATCTCCGAGGATCCGGGCCTGCTGAAGGCCTTTGCCGAGGGCCTGGACGTGCACCGCGCCACCGCGAGCGAGGTGTTCAACGTGCCGGTGGCCGAGGTCAGCAGCGAGCAGCGGCGCTATGCCAAGGTCATCAACTTCGGGCTGATCTACGGCATGGGCGCCTTCGGTCTGGCGAGCAACCTCGGCATCGAGCAGAAGGCCGCCAAGGACTACATCGATCGCTACTTCGCGCGCTTCGCCGGCGTGAAGCGCTACATGGACGAGACCCGCGCGCGGGCCAAGGAGCTGGGCTACGTGGAGACCTTGTTCGGGCGCCGCATCTACCTGCCCGAGATCAACGGCGGCAACGGTCCGCGCCGCACCGGCGCCGAGCGCCAGGCGATCAACGCGCCGATGCAGGGCACCGCGGCCGACCTGATCAAGCTCGCGATGATCGCGGTGCAGGCGGCGCTCGATGCCCAGCAGCGCGCCACGTGCATGGTGATGCAGGTGCACGACGAGCTGGTGTTCGAAGTGCCCGAGGCCGAGCTCGACTGGGCCCGGACCGCCGTGCCGGAACTGATGGCCGGCGTGGCCGAGCTGAAGGTGCCGCTGCTGGCCGAGGTGGGCGTGGGCGCGAACTGGGACCTCGCCCACTGAGGGTAAGCTCGGAGCCTGAGCGCTGCTGTGGCGCCGGGAGACCTTGGGTGAACGAAATGAGGCATCGTATGGCCCGGGCCGCCCTGCTGGCCCTGTTGTTCGTCGTCACCGCCGGCGCGCCCCAGTGGCTGCGGGCGCAGGATCTGACCGGCGAGAAGCGCGTGCTGCTGCTCGGCGCGGGCGGCGAGCGTCTGGAGATCGGCCGTGTGCGCTTCGAGCCGGTGAGTGCCGACCGCTGGCGCTTCCGCTTCGTGCTCGCCGGCGAGGGGTTCACCGAGCGCTTCCTCGCGATGCGGCCGTTCCGTTGCGTGGCCGGTGCGAGCCAGCAGCTCTGCCACTTCCCCTACGGTAGCGAAGACACGGTATCGCGCGACGACCTGTTGCCGCTCGAATACACGCTGATGTTCATCGCGACCAAGCCGGGCGCCCTGCACATCAGCGGGCGCGATGGTCTGTTCTACAAGCTGGCTTTCACCGAGCGCGGTCTGCGCGGCGAACTCTATGACGTGGATCTGGACCCGATCATCACGCCGCGCGAAGGCGGCACGCTGCGGCCCATCGGCTATCGGCAGCTCGATCGGGCCGACCCGAAGTCGCACTGGCTGCCCGTGCTGTTGATCGAGTGAGGGGGTCGCCCCGCTGCTGCGTGCACCGATCGGGCGCTCAGCGCAAACCCAGCTTGAAGGCGATCATCGCGCGCAGCTTGTTCGGCGCCACCGGTTTGATCAGCAGGTGGAAGTCGTGGCGGTTCGACTCTTCCTCGTGGCCGGTCATGGTGCTGCCGGTCACCAGGATGGCCGGCAGCGGCTGGCCGAAGGCGGCACGCAGGCTCGTCAGCGCCTCGATGCCGGTGCGCCCTTCGGGCAGGCGGTAGTCGACGATCGCCAGGTCGGGGGTCGTCACGCCGGGGCTGCCGGCCCAGGCCTCGGCGGCCGAGACGGTGTCGAAGGATTCCACGCTGGCACCCCAGCCCTTGAGCAGCACGACCAGCCCCTCCCGAACCGCCGGCTCGTCCTCGACGATGACGATGTGGCGATGCTCCAGCGTCAGTCCCAGCGCGGGCTTGCCGGTGCCCGGCTCGGAGAGCTGGCTGCGCTGGACCTTGCCGGGCGGCACCGTCAGCGTGAACACCGAGCCCCGGCCGGGCACCGACGCCAGGTGCAGCGGTGCCCCCATCAGGCGGGCCAGGCGCTGCACGATCGACAGCCCCAGGCCCAGCCCCTTGGGCTGGTGCAACCCGAGGGGTGCGTTCGCCTGCACCTGATAGAACTCGTCGAACACCCGCTGCTGTTCGGTCGGGGCGATGCCCACGCCGGTGTCCCACACCTGCAGCAGCACCTCATCGCCGCGCCGGCGGGCGCTGACCAGCACGCCGCCGTCGACGGTGTAGCGGATGGCGTTGGACAGCAGATTGCGCACGATGCGATCGACCAGCACCGGGTCGCCGTAGACCACGTGGTGCGCGCCGCGGAAGCGCAGGCTCAGGCCTTTCTCGAAGGCGGTCGGCTCGTACTGCAGCTTCAGGCGCTGGAACAGTTCGCGCAGCGCGAAGTGGCGCGGCTGCGGCTCGACGCCGCCGGTGTCGATCTTGGTGATGTCGAGCAGCTCGCCGAACAGACCCTCCAGAGCGTCGACCGAGCTGTTGATGCTGTTGACGAGGTGGGTCACCTCCTCGTCGCCGCGGCTCTTGGAGCGCAGCGCCTCGGCGAACAGGCCCATCGCGTGCAGTGGCTGGCGCAGGTCGTGGCTCGCTGCTGCGAAGAACTGGGTCTTGGCGCGATTGGCGGTTTCCGCTGCGCGCTTGGCCTCGTCGGCGGCGGCCTTCTCGGTCTGCAACTGCACGGCCAGCATCTCGGTGCGTACCTTGAGCTCGATGGCGCGGTCGAAGGTGCGGCGGTAGGCCCGACCCAGGATCGTCGTCATGAGGAACACGAGGCTCAGCACGCCGGCCAGCAGCAGGTTGTCGGTGCTGCCCAGCGTTGCGATGCGCAAGATGGTCGGCACGAAGCACAGCGAGATGAAGGCAAAGAACGCGCGGTGCTGCGAAGCCATCAGCGTGATCGAGCCGACGCAGAAGCTGTAGATGATCAGCAGCAGGGTGGTCTGGTGGAAGGCCCGCCCGTGCTCGTAGAACATCCAGGCCGCCAGGCCCCAGCAGGCGCCCGAGGCCATGGCGCCGGCGTTCCACAGGCGCTGCCAGCGCGCGGCCTGTGACGACGCTGCGGCCCAGCCGGCATGCGCGTAGCGCCGCAGCGTGACGAGGCGCAGTACCCACACCAGCCCGAACAGCACGCACCAGGCGATCAGCTCGCGGGACGGCGCAACGGGCCAGTAGATCATCGTCAGCACCATCGCGCCGAGCAGATTGCCCGACAGCGACACGCCCGTCTGGCTGTAGAGCGTGCGCACCACGTCGGGCAGCAGGTCGGCGCGGCTGACCGTCTTCCGCTCGGGCGGCATGGGCAGGGGAGGCAGCGGGGGCAGGGCGTTCATGGGTCGTGTTTCAGGTGTGCGGCCGGGCCCTCCGCCGCAGGGCGCCGGATCAGCGGTTGCCGAGGCGCCAGGTGGAGGTGAGTCCGCCCGCCTGCTGGGTCATCTGGCTCACCGCCAGCACGGCCTGGGTGCGGGAGTTGACGCCGAGTGCCCGCAGTACCGCGGCGACATGGTCCTTGATGGTCTCCACCGACAGGTTCAGGTCGCGCGCGATCAGTTTGTTGGGCTTGCCCTGCAGCAGCAGCGCCAGCACGTCGGTCTGGCGCGGCGTCAGCCCCAGCGCGGCCAGCGTGGGGGTGGTCTGGTAGTCGCTCTTTGCGGCCTGCGAGCCGATGACCTTCATGTAGCCCGGCACGGTGTCGGGCTCGGCGACCGGCGCGGCACTGCCGCCGCCCCCGTCGACGCCCATCGTCATCGGCGGCACGTAGATGCCGCCGGACATCACCAGCCGCAGGGCCTCGAACAGCGTGTCGTTGCTGGCGCGCTTGGGCACGAAGCCCATGGCGCCCATGTCGATCGAGCGGATCACGTCGCTGGTGCGGTCGCTGGCCGACACCACGACCACCGGCAGGGCCGGGTAGGCGTTGCGCAGTTCGGCGAGCAGGTCGAAGCCGTTGGCGTCGCCGAGTTGCAGGTCGAGCAGCACCAGGTCGAAATCGGCATCGGACTTGAGGGTGGCGCGGGCTGCAGCGGCGCTGCCGGCACCGACCACGGTGACGTCGTCGCCGAGACCCTGGATCACGGCCTTCAGGGCCGACAGGATGAGCGGGTGGTCATCGACCAGCAGGACCTTCATCGCTTGCCTCCGTGCGTTGGATAGAGCCCGCAGGATGGTAGCGGAGGGGCGATGCCGGACACGCCCTCTTTCGGGTGAGACCGGCGACGCCTGCTGCGAGCCTTCGCGGGTCGGTGCTAGGTGAAGCAGCGGATCAGCGACTCGGCGATGCACACCGGCTTGGCTGCGCCGTCGCGTTCGATCACGGCCTCGATGCCGAGCTGGGCTCCGCCGTCGATCGCGTCCCAGCGCTTCAGCGTGAAGCGCGCGCGCAGGCGGCTGCCCACCGGCACCGGTGCGGTGAAGCGCACGCGGTCGAGCCCGTAGTTGACGGCCATGCGCACGTCGGCGATCGCGTAGGCGCTTTCGAAGAACACCGGCAGCAGGCTCAGCGTCAGGAAGCCGTGCGCGATCGGTGCACCGAACGGCCCCAGGGCGGCGCGCTGCGGATCGACGTGGATCCACTGCCGGTCTTCGGTGGCGTCGGCAAAGCGGTCGATGCGGGCCTGGTCGATGATCAGCCAGTCGCTGTCGCCCAGCGGTTCGCCGACAAGGGCCCGCAGATCGACAAGGTGTTCGTAGCGACGCATGCGCTCAGCGGCCCTCGGCCCAGCGCGTGAGCGGCGTCCATTGCTCCAGGTCCTTCTCGACGCGGCTCGGCGCCACGTCCCACAGGGTCAGCCCGCGGGCCGCGAGATGGATGTAGTTCTGTGTGTCGCGCAGGTGGCCGAGCAGCGGCACGCCCAGCGTGCCGAGGAAGCTGTCGAGCTGGCCGGCCGAGATGCTGCCGTCCCGCACGCGGTTGGCGATCACCGCCACGTCGACCCGCTCGCTCTTGCGGCGCGCCAGCAACTGGGTGATGAAGTCGCGTGTCGCGTAGATGTCGAAGATGCTCGGCTGCAGCGGCACCAGCACGCGATCGGCGATCCGCATCACCTCGTCGAGCTTCTTGCCGTGCAGGCCGGCGGGCGTGTCCAGCACGACGTGGCTGGTGCCCTTTGGCGGCTTGACCAGGTGGTCAGGCTGGAGCTCCCAGCCGGTGATCTCCGGCAGCGCGGCGGACCGCAGGCCCAGCCAGGTGCGCGCCGACTGTTGGCGATCGACGTCGCCCAGCATCACCGCGTGACCCTGCCGGGCCAGGTAGCCGGCAAGGTTGGTGGACAGCGTGGACTTGCCCACGCCGCCTTTGGGATTGGCCACCACGATCACGGGCATTGCTTGCTCCTGTGCAAAGGTCGGGTCGCTGGGAGAGTGCGCGGGCTATGTTAGCGGCAGCCTCGCGCTCCCGCCTGCGTGCCCGGAACGATGGGACGGGAGACAGTGCCTCGGAGGGCTCTTGTCCGTGGCGGTGTAGGAGATCGGCTACGCCGGTGCGCGGGACTGTCTTCTAACGACCCGGCGGCGGCTCGGCGACGATGAGGTCACATCGCTCGAAAGCACGCCATGAGCCAAGCTGCACAGATCCTCGGCAAGGTCGAATACCGCGAAGGCGACGGTCCGATGATCGTCATCCGGCCCGGTCCGATCGAGGTCGAGACGACCGAGATGGACGCCATGCTGAGCTGGACCGACGAGGACACGCACGGCGCAGCCACGATGCCGATCGCGGACTTCCAACGCTATGTGGCGGCCGGCGCCATCCGACTGCAGGGCTGAGGGCGCGGGCGCTGCGCCTCAGATTTCCAGGTTGTCGATCAGCCGGGTCTTGCCCAGACGGGCGGCGGCCAGCACCACCAGCGGCTCGGCCGTCGGGTCGGCCGGGGCCTGCAGGTCGCTGCTGCGGCGCAGCGCCACATAGTCCGGAGCCCAGCCGCGCGACCGCAGGGTTCCCATCGCCTGCGCCTCGAGCGCCGCGGCGTCGATGCGGGCCCCACTCTTCACGGCAGCCAGCACCGCGGCCTGCACGGTGTGCAGCGTGGCCGCCAGTTGCGGCGCCTCGGCGCGCTCAGGCTCGCTCAGATAGGCGTTGCGTGAGCTGAGTGCCAGCCCGTCGTCGGCGCGTGCGGTGTCCACCGCAACGATCTCGATCGGCAGTGCGAACTGGCGCACCATGCCGCGCAGCACCATCAGCTGTTGGTAGTCCTTCTTGCCGAACACCGCCACGCGCGGCTGCACGCACTGGAACAGCTTCATCACCACGGTGCAGACGCCGGTGAAGAAGCCTGGCCGGAAGGCGCCCTCCAGCACATCGGCCAGTTCGCCAGGCGGCTGCACCTTGTAGGTCTGCGGTTCCGGGTAGAGCTCGGACTCGGTCGGCGCGAACACCAGGTTGCAGCCCACGCCCTTGAGCAGGTCGCAGTCGCGCTCCAGCGTGCGTGGGTAGCGGTCGAAGTCCTCGTGCGGGGCGAACTGCAGCCGGTTGACGAAGATGCTGGCCACCACCGGGCCGCCGTGGTCGCGCGCCTGCTTCACCAGCGCCAGGTGGCCCTCGTGCAGGCTGCCCATCGTCGGCACCAGCGCGGCCGGCCGCGTGGCGGCCAGGGCCTGGCGCAACTCGTTGATGGTGTGGACGACGCGCATGCTGTCGGTATCAGTAGGCGTGCAGGGTCTCGTCGGGGAAGCTGCCGTCCTTGACCGCGGCGACGTAGCGACGCACCGCGTCCTCGATCGACGTGGCGCTGTCCATGAAGTTGCGCACGAAGCGTGGCAGCCTGCCGCGCGTCACGCCCAGCATGTCGTGCAGCACCAGCACCTGGCCGGCGGTGCCGGCCCCGGCACCGATGCCGATGGTCATCAGCCCCGGGTTGTCGGCCTGCACCTCGCGGGCCACCCTGGAGGGCATCAGCTCCAGCACCATCATCGCCGCGCCGGCGTCGGCCAGCGCCTTGGCGTGGCGGCGCAGCGTGGCGGCGCCGGCCTCGTCCTTGCCCTGGATGCGGTAGCCGCCGAGCGCATGCACGCTCTGCGGCGTGAGGCCGAGGTGGGCGCACACCGGCACGCCGCGCTCGACCAGGAAGTTCACGGTCTCCGGCGTCCAGCCGCCGCCCTCGAGCTTGACCATCTGCGCACCGGCCGCCATCAATGTGCCGGCATTGCGCAGCGCCTGCACCGGGTTTTCCTGGTAGCTGCCGAAGGGCATGTCGGCGATCAGGAAGGCCGCCTTCGTGCCGCGCGAGGTGCTGCGCGTGTGGTACCCGATCTGCTCCATCGTGACCGACAGCGTGCTCGACTGGCCCTTCAGCACCATCCCCAGCGAATCGCCGACCAGGATGCAGTCGACGCCGGCCGTGTCCACCAGCGCGGCGAAGCTGGCGTCGTAGGCCGTGATCATGGCGATCTTCTCGCCGCGCGCGTGCATCTCGCGCAGCGTGTGCAGCGTGACGGGCTTGCGGGCACTCGGGGTGTCGGCGGGCGAGGAGTGGCTGCTCATGGTCGGGCTGCTGTCTTTCGACGCTGGGGCGGCGGATTCTGCCAGCATGCCGCCGGCCCGGCGCCCGGGGAACTCAGGACGGCTGGTAGGCGAGCCGGACGTACAAGGGCGCGAAGGCTTCGGCCTGCGTCAGCTCGATCAGGTGTTCGCGCGCCAGCTCCAGCATCGCGATGAAGGTCACCACCATCACCTGCGGGCCGCGCTGGGTCTCGAACAGGTCCTCGAATTCGACGAAACGGCGGCCCTGCAGCCGCCGCAGCACGAGGCTCATGTGCTCGCGCACCGACAGCTCCTCGCGCGTGATCTTGTGGTGCTGCACGAGCCGGGCGCGCTTGAGGATGTCGAGCCACGCGTCGCGCAGCTCTTCGACGTTCACGTCGGGGAAGCGTGGCGTCAGCGATTGCTCGATGTGCACCTGGGCACGCAGGAAGTCGCGTCCGAGCTGCGGCAGCTGATCCAGCCGGGCGGCTGCGGCCTTGATCTGCTCGTACTCCAGCAGGCGGCGCACCAGCTCGGCACGCGGATCCTCGGCCTCCTTGCCTTCCTCGCTGCGCTTCGGGGGCAGCAGCATGCGCGACTTGATCTCGATCAGCATCGCCGCCATCAGCAGGTACTCGGCGGCGAGCTCGAGGTTGCGGTCACGGATCTGGTCCACGTAGGCCAGGTACTGCCGCGTCACATCCGCCATCGGGATGTCGAGGATGTTGAAGTTCTGCTTGCGGATCAGGTAGAGCAGCAGATCCAGCGGACCCTCGAAGGTCTCGAGGAAGACCTCCAGTGCGTCGGGTGGGATGTACAGGTCGGTCGGCAGCGCGAACAGCGGCTCGCCGTACAGGCGGGCCAGGGCGATCTGGTCCACCACGTCGGTCGGGGCCGCCCCTTCGGCGACCACGCTGTCGTTGCTGCCGATCACGGTCGCGCGCACGCGCAGCTCGCGCTCAACCCTTGGTCTGGTAGACGTAGGGCTGCTGGGGCACCCGTGCGTCGCGCTGCTCGGCGGCAGCCTGGCGGTCCTGCGGGCGATCCCACAGCAGGGCGCGGCCCTGGCGCTGCTTCTCCTCGAGTTGCGGATCGCGCTGCTTCAGCGTGGCGATGAAGTCGGTCACGTCGGAGCGATAGGGTTTCCAGAACAGCGGCATGGCAGGGCTTCAGAGTTCAACCGGCATTTTACCGGGCGCGTCAGGCCGGCCCGGGGGGCGGGCTGTCACGCGGCGGTCACTGTCACATGGCCGTGCCATATTCGCGCGATGACCGAGATCGAACTCAAGCTGCAGGTGCCGGCCGTGGCGCTGGCCGCCGTGGAGCGCGCGGTGGCCACACCGGCCGCGGTGCGCACGCGGCTGCAGGCGGTCTATTTCGACACCCCGGACCGCCGCCTGGCGGCGGCCGGCATCGCGCTGCGTCTGCGCAAGGAAGGCCGGCACTGGGTGCAGACGCTGAAGGCCGGGCCGGCACACGGCATGGCGCGTGGCGAGCACAACGTGCCGCTGGTCGTGCCCGCCGGCCAGGTGCCGCAGGAGGCCGACCCGGCCCGCCATGCCGGCACGCCGCCGCATGCGGCGCTGAGCGCCGCGCTCGCGCCGCGCGACGGTGAGGCGCAGGCCCCGGCGCTCGTGGCGCAGTACCGCACCGACATCCGCCGCCTGCACCGGCCGCTGCGCAGCCGCGACGGCACGGTGGAGCTGGCGCTCGACCGCGGCGAGATCGTGGCCCGCGGTGCCGACGGCGTCGAGCGCCGCTGGCCGGTGTGCGAGCTGGAGGTGGAACTGCTGCGCGGCGCGCCGCAGGCGGTGGTGGAGGTGGCGCGCCGCTTGGCGCTGCGCCACGGCCTGTGGCTGGACGTGCGCACCAAGGCCGAACGCGGCGATCGCCTGGCGCGCGGTCTGTCGCCGGGCGAGCCGGTGCCGGCCGTCAAGGCCGAGCCGCTGCGGTTGCGCAAGGACATGCCGGCCCGCGACGCCTGGGATGCCGTGCTGCGCAACGTGCTCGCGCAGGCCACGCCCAACTGGAGTGAAATCGCCGCTGGCAGCAGCGCGGCCGAGCCGGTGCACCAGCTCAGGGTGGCGCTGCGGCGGCTGCGCTCGGCGCAGCGCTGTTTCGAGGGCTGGCCAGGCGTGCCGCCGGTGCCCGCCTGGGCCGATGCGGGGGCGGCGCTGTTCCGCGAGCTCGGCCGTGCGCGCGACGCCGAGGTGCTGCGTGGCGGGCTGCAGCGAGAAGTCGACGCCGCGCTGGTCGCCCTTGGCGAAGCGCCGCTGGCACTGCCGGCCGCCGCCGACCCGCCGCGCTGGACCGATGCCGAGCGCACCCGCCACGGCGCGGTGTGGTTCGATCTGCTGGCCGAGCTGGCGCGGCCGGCGGCCCCGGTCACTCCGGCAGCCGACGAAGCAGTCTCTCCCGCGCTGCCGGCGTTGGCGTCGCAGCGCCTGCAGGCCTGGCACGCGCAGGCGCTGCGCGACGCGAAGCGCTTCGACACCCTGAGCGACGAGGCGCGTCACCGCCTGCGCAAGCGTCTGAAGCGGCTGCGCTACACCATCGAGTTCACCGCCGGCCTGTTCCAGCGCCGCGCCGTCGAACGCTACCTCGATGCCCTCCGCGAGGCGCAGGAACACCTGGGCGAGTTCAACGACGTGTGCGTGGCGCTGGCGGCCTACCGGCCGCTGGTGCCGCAGCAGCCGCAGACCTGGTTCGCTCTCGGCTGGCTCGCAGCGCGGCGCGAGGCGACGCTGGCCGCCTGCAGCCGGTCGCTGAAGCGCCTGCGCAAGGCGCGGCCGTTCTGGCCCGACTGAGCGAGGTTCACGTGGCCGTCGGCGCGACCGACCGCGCCAGCGCCTCGGCGAGCGTGGGCGCGATGCGCTCCTCGCCGATCAGCGCCGTGAAGCCGCTGCGCTGCAGCAGCGAGCGCGGCTGCTCGTTCAGCTCGCACAGCCGCAGTCCCACGCCCTGGCGCTGCAGCGTGCGGTAGAGCTGGGTGAGGGCGTCGACACCGCTGGCGTCGATCGAGATCAGACGCTGCGCCTCGAGCACCAGCACGCGCGTGCCGGCCGGCAGGCGCGCCGGCACCGCCTCGAGCTTGGCCACCGCGCCGAAGAACAGTGCGCCGTAGAGCCGCTCGACCACCACGCCCGACGGCGTCTCGGCCGGGGCCGCCAGCGGTTCGATGCGGAACAGCGTGCTCATGCGGTAGATGAAGAACGCGCAGGCCATCACCAGGCCCACCTGCACCGCCACCGACAGGTCGAAGATCACCGTCAGCAGGAAGGTGCCGACCAGGATGATGCGGTAGGGCAGGCTGAAGTGCCGCAGCCGTGCGAACTCGTGCCATTCGCCCATGTTCCAGGCCACGAACAGCAGGATGCCGGCCAGCGCCGCCAGCGGCACGTGCTCGGCCAGCGGCGCCGCCACCAGCACCACCACGAGCAGCGTGACCGCATGCACGATGCCGGCGACCGGACTGGTCGCGCCGGCCCGCACATTGGTGACCGTGCGCGCGATCGTGCCGGTGGTCGGGATGCCGCCGAAGAACGGCGTCACCACGTTGGCGATGCCCTGCGCCATCAGCTCCTGGTTCGGGTCGTGCTTCGGCACGGTGCCCACGTTGTCGGCCACGCGCGCGCACAGCAGCGACTCCACCGCGCCCAGCATCGCTATCGTCAGCGTCGGGATGAACAGCTCCTTCGCGCTGCGCCAGCTGAGCTCGGGCCACACGAAGGCCGGCAGCGCCTGCGGGATGCCGCCGAAGCGCGAGCCGATGGTCTCGACCGGCAGGTGCAGCAGTGCGGTGGCCGTGGTCGCCAGCACCAGCACCACCATCGGCGCGGGCATGCGCGAGGCGCTGCGCAGCGTGGTGTGCTCGACCACGGTGTGGTGCTTCTGCAGCCGCGGCCACGCGAACAGCAGCGCCAGCGACAGCAGGCCGATCGCGAAGGCCATCGGGTTGAAGCTGTCGGCGTGCTCGAGCAGCACGCCGATCTGCGTGAAGAAGTCGGCCGGCAGCTTGGGCGTGACCAGGCCGAACAGGTCCTTGAGCTGCGACAGCGCCACCAGCACCGCGATGCCGTTGGTGAAGCCGATCACGATGGTGATCGGCACGTAGCGCACCAGGCCGCCGAGCCGGAACAGCCCGAGCGCGAACAGCATCGCGCCCGCCAGCACCGTGGCGATCAGCAGGTTGGCCAGGCCGTAGCGCTCGACGATGCCGTAGACGATGACGATGAAGGCGCCTGCCGGCCCGGCGATCTGCACACTGGAGCCACCGAGCGCCGACACCAGGAAGCCGCCGATGATCGCGGTGAAGATACCCTGCTCGGGCTTGACGCCGCTGGCGATCGCGAAGGCCATCGCCAGCGGCAGTGCGATCACGCCGACCGTCAGGCCGGCGCCGGCGTCGGCTGCGAAGCGGCCGCGGTCGTAGGTCTTCAGCGCATCGAGCAGGCGCGGGCGGAAGCGGTGCAGTTGCATGGAGCAGGTCCTCGGGCGTCAGGGGCGGGCGGCAGCGCGGCGGAAGGCCGTGCTGCCGGAGGACCGCAGTGGTGCAGGCGGGCGATGAAGCGACGGCGGCGTGACGGCCCCCAGGTCCGCGTCTCGGCACGGGGCAGGGGGCGGGCGTCGCGCGGGTCGCTCATCGAGGGTCGCGCGCGGCAGCGGGCGTCATCGCACCCGCAGGCCCGGCACGGCGCCGGGCGTGGGCTCGAGCAGGTAGAGCCCGGGATGGGTCTTCTCGTCGGCGTGCGACGCGGCCAGCACCATGCCTTCGCTGAGGCCGAACTTCATCTTGCGCGGCGCCAGGTTGGCGACCACCACCGTGAACTTGCCGATCACGTCGGCCGGCTTGAACGCCGACTGGATGCCGCTGAAGACGGTGCGGTGGCGGCCTTCGCCGACATCGAGCGAGAGGCGTAGCAGTTTGGTGCTGCCCTCGACGAGTGCCGCGTCGACGATCTGCGCGAGACGCAGGTCGATCTTCGTGAAATCGTCGATCGTGATCGTCGGCGCCAGCGCCTCGCCGCCGGGAACGGCTCCCGCTCCCGCCGCCGCGGGAGAGGTCTGGGGCGAGGGCTCGGCCGGTGGCTCGAACAGCGCATCGAGCAGCTTCGGGTCGACGCGCTGCATCAGGTGCTTGTATTCGCTGATCGCGTGCGCGCCCAGCAAGCGGCCGGCGTCGGCGAAGCGCATCGGCTCGACCTTCAAAAACCCTTCGACCTGCGCCGCCAGCGCCGGCAACACCGGCTTCAGGTAGATCGTCAGCAGGCGGAAGGCCTCGATGCAGGTGCTGCAGACCTGCTGAAGGCGTGCGTCCTGGCCAGCCTGCTTGGCGAGCTCCCAGGGCTTGTTGGCGTCGACGTACTCGTTCACACGGTCGGCCAGTGCCATGGCCTCGCGCAGGGCCTTCGCGTACTCGCGATCCTCGTACAGCCGCGCGATGTCGTCGCGCGCAGCCTGCAGGCCTTCGAGCAGCGTGCGGCTCTCGGCCGGCAGCTCGGCGGTCAGCCGGCCGTCGAAGCGCTTGGACAGGAAGCCCGCCGCCCGACTGGCGATGTTGATGTACTTCCCCACCAGGTCGCTGTTGACCCGCGCGACGAAGTCATCCGGGTTGAAGTCCACGTCCTCGACGCGGCCGTTCAGCTTGGCCGCGATGTAGTAGCGCAGCCACTCGGCATTCATGCCGATCTCGAGGTAGCGCAGCGGCGAGATGCCGGTGCCGCGGCTCTTGCTCATCTTCTCGCCGCTCACGGTGATGAAGCCGTGCACGAACACGTGGTCCGGCGTGCGCCGGCCGCTGAAGTGCAGCATCGCCGGCCAGAACAGCGTGTGGAAATAGGTGATGTCCTTGCCGATGAAGTGCACCTGCTCGGTCTTCGGGTCGGCCATGAAGGCCTCGAAGTCCAGCCCCTGCTTGTCGAAGTAGTTCTTCAGCGAGGCCAGGTAGCCGATCGGCGCGTCGAGCCACACGTAGAAGTACTTGCCCGGCGCGTCGGGAATCTCGATGCCGAAGTAGGGCGCGTCGCGCGAGATGTCCCAGTCGGCCAGACCGCCGTGGCCCTGCTCGTCGGTGGCGAACCACTCCTTGATCTTGTTCAGCACCTCGGCCTGCAGGCGCGGCTGGCCGCTGATCGGCGCGCTGCCGTGGGTCCAGTCCTTCAGGAAATCGAGGCAGCGCGGCGAGCTGAGCTGGAAGAAGTGGTGCTCGCTGGTCTTCATGACCGGCGTTGCGCCGGTCAGCGTGGAGTACGGGTTCTTCAGCTCGGTGGGCGCGTAGACCGCGCCGCAGACCTCGCAGGAGTCGCCGTACTGGTCCTTGGCGCCGCACTTCGGGCATTCGCCCTTGATGTAGCGGTCGGGCAGGAACATGGCCTTCACCGGGTCGAAGAACTGCTCGATCTCGCGCGTGAAGATCAGCCCGTTCCTGCGCAGCGCCCGGTAGGTGTCCTGCGCGAGCTGGTGGTTCTCGGGGCCGTCGGTCGAGTGCCAGTTGTCGAAGGCGATGTGGAAGCCGTCGAGGTAGGGCTTGCGGCCGGCGGCGATGTCGGCCACGAACTGCTGCGGCGTCTTGCCGGCCTTCTCGGCGGCGATCATGATCGGCGCGCCGTGTGCGTCGTCGGCGCCGACGAAGTGCACCGCGTGGCCCTGCATGCGCTGGAAGCGCACCCAGATGTCGGCCTGGATGTACTCCATGATGTGGCCGATGTGGAAATGCCCGTTGGCATAGGGCAGGGCGGTGGTGACGAACAGCTGGCGCGGCATGGGAACGGGGCCGGCGGGGGCCGGCAGGGACAATGGCCGAAGAAAAAGATTGTAGGTCTGGCCCCCGATAATCCGGCCCTTGCCCGGCTTCCGCCGGCCTGTCGATCCGGCTTCCGCTCCGCATGAACCCGCTCCTGCCGCCTCACCGCACGCTCCGTCCCACTGCCCTGCGGTCCGCCGTCGGGAGCGCCTGAATGCCACGCGGCCTGTACGTGGCGTGGCGCCTGCCGCTGGTGTTCTGCGGCCTGCTGGCGCTGCTGGTCGGCATGCTGCTGATCGGCTGGCGCGACTACGCGGCGCTGCTGCAGTCGCAGGAGTTGCGCCTGCGCAGCGAACAGGCGATCGCGGTGCTGGCCGAACTCGACCGCCTCGCGGTGCCGCCCACCGAGATGGCGCTGTGCGTGGCCGTCGGGGCGCCGGTGGCCTCGGCCCCCGAAGGCCGTCCGGACGGCAACCCCTGGAACGAACCGCTGGCGCGCCTGCGCGGCCTGGTGGCGGACAACCCCTCGCAGGTCGGCCGCGTCGAGTCGCTGACGATGGCGCTGCGTGAATGGCAGCAGCTCTACACGTTGCCGCTGCAGCAGGCCTGCACGGCTGGGCAGCGGCTGGGTTCGGCCTATGTGCAGTCGCTGTTCCGCGTGGCCGCGCCCACCCGGGCCCGCATCGCTGCCGAACTCGCCGGCCTGCGGCGCACCGAGGCGGGCCTGCAGGCCGAACGTGCGGCCGGCGGGCAGGCCGCGCGGGAAGCGACCGACAAGCTGATCGTGCTGGTGGCGGTGGTGGCCGCGCTGCTGGGTGTGGTGGCGCTGCTCGCGGTGCGCGGCTTCGCAGCCCAGCTCGCGGCCGCAGGCCGGCGCATGGAGCGCGAGGCCGACGAGCGCGGGCACGCCCAGGAACGCATGCTCGATGCCCAGCGCCGCCTGCGCATGGTGCTCGAGCACATCAGCGAAGCCGCGATCGCCTACGACGAGACCGGGCGCGTGCAATGGATCAACCCGGCCGGCGAAGTGATGTTCGGGCGCTCGCGCCAGGGCATCGGCGGACAGCCGATCTCGCTGCTGATCCCGTCGCTCGCCGAAGACCTGGACTGGCCGGTCACCCAGCCCGAGGCCGAACTCGACGGGCTCACCCCGTCGCCGTGGACCGTGCGCCGCGACACCGTGTCGGGCCAGCGCGCCGGCAGCGGCGGGGTCGAGGTGCCGATGGAGATCGCCCTGGTGCAGACCCACGTGGACGGCGAGCGCATCGGCATCTGCCTGTGCCGCGACCTCAGCGAGACCGAACGCGCGGTGCGCATGACGCACGCCTTCGCCGCGATGCTGGGCGACGCGCTGCGGCAGCCGCTGGCGCAGGTGCGCGATGCGCTGGCGCTGCTGCCGACGCTGCCGCCGGGCGCACTCGAGGCCCCGCTGCGCCAGCAGCTCACGCTGGCCTGGGGCCACAGCGAGCGCACCCTGGGGCTGGTCGACGACCTGCTGGAGCTCGAACGCCTGCGGGCCGGGCCGCGCCACGCCCGCGTCGTGCCCACCGACCTGGCGTCGGAACTGCGCGCCGCGGTCCGTGCCGCCCAGGTGCGGGCGCGCCGCCAGCAGGTGCGCCTGCTGCTGGAGCCGCCGGACGGCCCGCTGCCGGTGCAAGCCGACACGCGCGACCTGGGTCGGCTGCTGTCGCGCCTGCTGACGCTGGCGACCGACGCCTCGCCGGCCGGCGGCGAAGTGCGGGTGGCGGCTTCGCTGCGCGGCGACGCGGTCCGGGTGGAGCTGTTCGACGACGGCCCGGCGCTGCCCGAGGGCTATGCCGAGCGGGCTTTCGACCCCTTTGCGCCGCCCGAGCCGGCCCAGGGCCGACCCGGCATTGGCCTGAGCCTGGCGATCTGCCGCGAGCAGGCGATGCAGCTCGACGGCCACGTCGGGCTCGCGCCGGCACCGTCCGGGCCGGGCGCGCTGTTCTGGATTTCCCTGCCCCTGCGGCCGACGGGGCCCTGAAGTCGCGCACCGGTTTGCGGGGCAGGGCTCGGCTAGACTCGGCCGCGCCTTTGCACACCATTTCATAGACCCATGACCTCGCTCCTGAACGACGCCGCCGTGCTCGCCGCGCTGAAAGCCGTCGTCGATCCGAACACCGGCCGCGACTTCGTCTCGACCCGGCAGCTCAAGAACCTGAAGCTGGAGGGTGGCGACGTCGCGTTCGACGTCGAACTCGGCTATCCCGCCAAGAGCCAGATCGCGGCGCTGCGCAAGGCGCTGATCGCCGCCGCGCGCGCCGTGCCCGGCGTCGAGAACGTCAGCGCGAACCTCGGCGTGAAGATCGTCTCGCACGCGGTGCAGCGCGGCGTGCAGTTGCTCCCTGGCGTGAAGAACATCGTCGCGGTGGCCTCGGGCAAGGGCGGCGTGGGCAAGAGCACCACCGCAGTCAACCTGGCGCTGGCGCTGGCCGCCGAGGGCGCCAGCGTGGGCGTGCTCGACGCCGACATCTACGGTCCCAGCCAGCCGATGATGCTGGGCATCGAGGGCCGCCCCGAGAGCGCCGACGGCAAGAGCATGGAGCCGCTCGAGAACTTCGGCGTGCAGGTCATGTCGATCGGCTTCCTGGTCGACGCCGACAGCCCGATGATCTGGCGCGGCCCGATGGCCACCCAGGCGCTGGAGCAGATGCTGCGCCAGACCAACTGGCGCGAGCTCGACTACCTGATCGTCGACATGCCGCCCGGCACCGGCGACATCCAGCTCACGCTGTCGCAGAAGGTGCCGCTGACCGGCGCGGTGATCGTCACGACGCCGCAGGACATCGCGCTGCTCGACGCCCGCAAGGGCCTGAAGATGTTCGAGAAGGTCGGCGTGCCCATCCTCGGCGTGGTGGAGAACATGGCGGTGCACGTGTGCTCGAACTGTGGCCACACCGAGCACATCTTCGGCGCCGACGGCGGCCAGAAGATGAGCACCGAGTACGGCGTCGACTACCTCGGCGGCCTGCCGCTGAGCATGGCGATCCGCGAGCAGGCCGACGCCGGCCGGCCCACGGTGGTGAGCGACCCGGACGGCGACATCGCCGGCATCTACAAGAGCGTGGCCCGCAAGATCGCGATCAAGATCGCCGAGAAGGCCAAGGACTACTCGTCCAAGTTCCCGACGATCAGCATCTCCAAGACCACCTGAGCGGAGGCAGCACGCGCATGAACGGAAGCGATCGCCCGTCAGCGCGACCCTCCGTGACCGTGGCGGTGGTGATCGAGCGTGAGGCGCAACCCAACCGCTGGGAAGACTGGCGCTTCCGGCTCGTCGAAGTGCTGCGCGACGACGACGGCGCGTTCGGCACCGCGCCCCGCCTGCTGCGTGACGACGGCCGCTTGGCACGCTGGCTGCACCCCGGCTTCACCATCGAGCTGTTCGCCGACGAATGCGAGGGCTACTACCTCAACCTCAGCTCGGGCGCGCCGGTGTGGTTCGTCGCCTGGCGCATCGCCGACGACGACCCCTCTCGGGCCTGGCCCGAGACCGTGAGCCTGTCGTACAACGAGGCCGGCCGCTGGCTCGATGCGCAGGAGCGCGTCGACAACCTGCCGCTGCCGCCCGACGTGACCGCCTGGTTGCAGGCCTGGAACGACGAGCACTACCGGCCCGAGCCCAAGCGCCGCAAGCGTCCGGCCTCCTTCCTGCCGCCGGAGCAGCGATGAGCGACGCCTCCGACGGCTTTCTGTCGCGCTGGTCGCGCCGCAAGGCTGCGGTGAAGGGCGGGCGGCTGTCGCCGGACGAGCCGCTGCCGACCCCCACCGCTGCGCTCGTCGAGGCGCCCGCCGCCGTTGCGCCGGCCTTGCCTGTCGATCCGGCCGCCGACGCCGAGGCGGCAGCGGCCGAACCACTGCCGACGCTCGACGACGTGGCGGCGCTGCGGCCCGGCGACGAGGTGTCGCGCTTCGTCGCGCGCGGCGTCGACGAGGACGTCAAGCGCGCGGCGGTGAAGAAGCTGTTCACCGACCCGCACTACAACGTGATGGACGGGCTCGACATCTACATCGACGACTACAGCCAGCCCGACCCGATCCCCACGGCGATGCTGCGCCAGTTGAACCAGGCCAGGTTCATGGGCCTGTTCGCCGCCGAGGAAGCGGCCGAAGTGCAGGCCGAAACCCAGGCCCGTGCTGCGGCGCAAGCGACTGCCACGCCCGCCCACCCTGCCGACGCGGTGCCTGTCGCCGAGGCTTCTCCATCCCCCTTTTCCCCTGCCGAGGACGCAGGCGCGCCGGCCCCCGCCGTCGCCGCCGTGCCCCACGCCCCCGATGAAGACCCTGATCTGCAACTGCAACCAGACGATGCCGCTGGACGGCCCGGCGCTGCAACGCGCGCTGGGACCGGCGGCCTCTGACGGCCTCGACGTCGTCCACACGCTGCTGTGCCGCCGCGAGGCCGGTGCGTTCCAGCGCGCCGCGAAATCGGGCGAGGACCTGGTGGTCGCCTGCACGCAGGAGCAGCGGCTGTTCCTCGAGCTCAACGCCGAGACCGAGGGCGCGCCCGGCGTGCAGGAGCGGCCGATCCGCTTCGTCAACCTGCGCGAGACCGGCGGCTGGTCGAAGGACGTGCGCGCGAGGCCGACGACGCTCACGCCCAAGCTCGCCGCGCTGCTGGCGGCGGCTCAGCTGCCCGATCCGGAACCGGTCGCCACCGTCGGCTACCGCTCGGCCGGGCGCTGCCTGATCGTCGGCCCGGCCGACGCGGCGCAGCGCGCCGCACTGCTGCTGCAGGACGCGCTCGACGTGTCGTTGCTGCTCACGGCGCCCGGCGGCACGCTGCCGCAGGCGCGCAGCCTGCCGGTCGCCGCGGGCCGGGTGACGGCGCTGACCGGCTGGCTCGGCGCCTTCGAGGCGACCTGGACCTCGACCAACCCCATCGACCTGGACCTGTGCACGCGCTGCAATGCCTGCGTCGAGGCCTGCCCCGAGTCGGCGATCGACTTCAGCTACCAGATCGACCTGGCGAAGTGCAGCGCCCACCGCGACTGCGTGAAGGTCTGCGATGCCGCCGGCGCCATCGACTTCCAGCGTGCGCCGGGCGAGACCACCGAGCGCTTCGACCTCGTGCTCGATCTCGGCGTTGAGCCGCTGATCGGTCTGCACCAGCCGCCGCAGGGCTACTTCCACGCGGCCGACGAGGCACAGCTCGTGTCCGCGGCGCTGCGCCTGCGCGGGCTGGTGGGCGAGTTCGAGAAGCCCAAGTTCTTCCAGTACAAGCACAAGCTCTGCGCCCACAGCCGCAACGAACGCGAGGGCTGCACCGCCTGCATCGACGTGTGCTCCGCACAGGCCATCGGCAGCCGGCGCAGCGAGAACGGACCGGAGAAGGGCGGCATCAGCGTCAACCCCAGCCTGTGCGTGGGCTGCGGCGCCTGCACCACCGTGTGCCCCAGCGGCGCGCTGACCTATGCCACACCCACGCCGGCGCACCAGGGCCGGCGCCTGCGCACGCTGCTCGCCGCCTACCGGCAGGCCGGCGGACCCAAGCTGGCCGGTGACGCGGCGCTGCTGCTGCACAGCCAGGGCGCCGGCGTGCAGCTGATCGACGCGCTCGGTCGCGCGGCGCGCACCGAGCCCGCGGTCCGCGGCGTGCCGGCCCGCGTGATCCCGGTCGATGTGTTCCACACGGCCTCGGTCGGGCTCGACCTGTGGCTCGCGGCCATCGCCCACGGCGCTGCGCAGGTGTGGGTGCTGATGACCGACGAGGAGGCGCCTGACTACCGCGCGGCGGTGGCGGCCCAGATGGCCGTGGGCCAGGCGCTGCTCGACGGCCTGGGTTACCGCGGCCGCCACCTGCGGCTGATCGAAGCGCGCGACGTCGCCGCGCTCGACGCCGCGCTGCAGGGCGAGCCGGCGCAGACCGTCGCGCAGCCGGCCGGCTTTGCGGTGCAGGCCGACAAGCGCGCCACGCTCGACCTCGCGCTCGACCACCTGCTGGCCCAGGCGCCGGCGCGGCCGGTGCCCGAGGCGATCGCGCTGCCGGCCGCGTCGCCGTTCGGCAGCCTGCAGATCGACACCGGCAAGTGCACGATGTGCCTGAGCTGCGTGGGCGCCTGCCCCGAGAGCGCGTTGGGCGACAACCCCGAGCGCCCGCAACTGCGCTTCACCGAGAAGAACTGCGTGCAGTGCGGGCTGTGCGTCGTCACCTGCCCGGAGGGCGCGCTGGCGCTGGCGCCGCGCCTGTGGCTGGCCGACGGCGGCAAGGCGCGCAAGCAGCCGCGCGTGCTGCACGAGATGCCACCCTGGGCCTGCGTGAAGTGCGGCAAGCCGTTCGGCACGCAGAAGGCGATCGAGGGCATGCTGACGAAGCTGGCGGGCCACTCGATGTTCCAGGGCGCGGCGCTCGAGCGCCTGAAGATGTGCGGCGACTGCCGCGTGATCGACCTGCACACCAACCCGAACGAAGTGAAGATCACCGACCTCTGAGCCGCGTGGCCGACAGGACCGCTCCCCGATGAAACCGCAACCGATCCAGTTCGCCACCCCGGCCGACGACCGCGAGGAACTCGCGCGGGCCGAGATCTACGGCCTGCTCGCGCAGCTGTTCGTCGCTCCGCCCGATGCCGCCTTCCACGCACAGCTGCGCGTGGCGCCCACCGAGGCGCCCACGCCCGGCGGCTTTCTCGAGCCGGCCTGGGGCGAGGTGGTGGCGGCCGCGCGGCGCGTGCCGCCGGATGCGGTGGCCGCCGAGTACGACGCGCTGTTTCTGGGCGTCGGGCGGGCCGAGATCTTTCTCTACGGCTCCTTCCATCTGGCCGGCGCGCTGAACGACCGGCCGCTGGTCGAGCTGCGCGCGGACCTGCGCACGCTGGGCCTGGAGCGCGCCGACGGCGTGAGCGAGACCGAGGACCACATCGCCAGCGTGTGCGAGGTGATGCGCTTCCTGATCGCCGGCGACGACCCCGAGATCTGCAACCTGGAGCAGCAGCGGCGCTTCTTCCGCATCCACCTGCAGACCTGGGCCGAGGCGCTGTGCGCTGCCATCGAGGCGCACCCGCGCGCCGACTTCTACCGCGCCGTGGCCGGTTTCCTGCGTGCCTTCGTCGAGGTGGAGACGCAGGGCTTCGACCTGATCGACTAGCGCCTCAGGCCGGCAGCGTCGTCTCCGGCAGTTCGCTGTAGAGCCGCACGCTGAACACCGCGCCGCGCGCGCCGTCGTCGCGGTTGGCCGCGGTCAGCGTGCCGCCGTAGCGCTCGATCAGGCTGCGGCTGATCCACAGGCCCAGGCCGGTGCCGTCGGTCTTGGTGGTGACGAAGGGCTGAAACAGCCGCGACTCGATCTCCGGTCCCAGCCCGGGGCCGCTGTCGGCCACGTCGATCTGCACGCCCTGCACGCGGCCGTCGGCGGCGTGCCAGTCGCGTGTGTGCAGCGACAGCGTGCCGCTGTCGGGCATCGCGTGCAGCGCGTTGATCAGCAGGTTGAGCAGCACCTGCTGCAGCTCCTGGCGGTTGATGGCGGCACTGGCCGTCGCCCGGTCGTCGCGCTGCACCGCGATCCGGGTGCGCGCGAGCTGAGGCCCGACCAGCAGCAGCGAGTCGTCGAGCGCGCGCGCCACGCTCACGCTGTCCACGTAGCCGGCGTATTCGTTCGGGCGCGCGAACTGCAGAAGTTGCGTGACGATCAGCCGCATGCGCTCGATCTGCTCGTCCACCAGCCGCAGCTCGGCGTCGACCTTGGCGGCGGTCTGCGGCCCGAGCAGCTCGCGGAGCAGGTCGAGGTTGCCCTGGATCACCGCGATCGGGTTGTTGACCTCGTGCGCGATGCTGGCGGTGAGCTGGCCCACGGTGGCCAGCTTCTCCGAGCGCAGCAGCTGCGCCTGCGCCTGCTCCAGGTCGCGCGTGCGCTCGACCACCTTGCGGTCGAGCTCGTCGCCCCAGCGCTGCAGCGCGCGCGTCTTGTCGTCGATCACGTCGAGCAGGTGGTCCAGGTGGGCGGCGAGCCGGCCGATCTCGTCGGGGTGGTGGCCGGCCGCGCCGACGCGCGCGTCGAGCCCACCGGCCTCGACCTGCTGCATCGTGCGCGCCATCTGCTCCAGCGGCTTGAAGATGCTGCGCGCCCAGCGCAGCGACACCACGGTGGCGCCGATCATCACGGCGAAGAAGATCGCGCCGATGCTCAGCAGCACGGCGTACTTCAGCCAGGTGAAGGGCCGTTCCAGGTAGCCGACGTAGAGCATGCCGACGCGCCGGCCGGCGCCGTCGGCCAGCGGCAGGTAGCCCGAGACGTACCAGTCGTTGACGACGAAGGCGCGGTCCAGCCACGGCTGACCGCCGCCGAGCACGGTGTCGCGTACCGCCTGCGACACGCGGGTGCCGATGGCGCGGTTCTTGGGATCGTCGCCGAACAGCCGCACGTTGGTGCTGATGCGCACGTCGTCGAGGAACAGCGTCGCGGTGCCGCGGCTGCCGAAGGGCAGCGCGCCTTCGGGGTAGACGATCTCGTTGATGTGGTCGATGAAGGGCAGGTTGCGGTTCAGCAGCACGCCGGCCTGCACGTGGCCGCGCAGCACGCCGCGTTCGTCGTGCACCGGCGCGGTGGCCAGCACGACCATCGCGCGGTCTTCCTGCGTGCGAGCCGTGGGCGCGGCGTTGCGCGTGCTCACCAGCGGCACCGCGACGCGGTCCTGCAGCGCCGGCGCGAGACGCGCCAGTTCGTCGGGCTGCAGCACCTCGATGCTGGCGCGTGCCCGGCCGCTTTCGGCCGCCGCCGCACGGAACGCCGGCGAGCGCCCGTCGGTGGCCGGGGCCGCGCCGAAGTCGGTGATGCGCAACGTCCCGTCGGGGGCGCGCAAGTTGATGAAATCGAGGCCTTCGCGGGCCTTGAACGCCTGCAGCAGCGTCACCCACGTCCCCGCGTCGGCCGACGTCGCCGCCGTGTCGTCGTCCAGCGCACGGTGCAGTGCCTGCGAGTCGGCCACGGCGGCGGCGCTGCTGCCCACCTCGCCGAGCACGCGCTCGAAGTAGCCCTGGGCCACCGCCAGGTCGCTGCGCACCTTGGTGATCAGCAGGCGGTCCAGCGCCACGTTGCCCCAGACCAGCAGCAGCAGGCCCAGCAGCGGCAGCACCACCACCAACGGCAGCAGCACCATCGCCAGCAGCTTGCTGCGGATCGGCAGCCGCTGGAAGCGCTCGTAGAACGTCATCTCAACCGCCCGGTGCAACCCGACGCAGCAGCAGCCGAACGTCGCTGCGCGAACCCAGCGGCCGCCGCGGATCCGGCTCCGCCGGTCCGCCAGCGGCGCCCCCTGGGGTGAGCGGCGCAGCCGCAACGGGGGGACTCAAGCGACTAGCCATTCGGCGCAGCGCCGCTCCAGCGTGCGGCGCGAGATGCCCAGCAACTCAGCCGCGCGCGTCTTGTCGCCCTGCACCGATTCCAGCACCGCGAGGATGTGCTGCTTCTCCAGCGTCTGCAGGTCGGTCGGGCCGGCGCTCGCGCCGGTGCGCGACGTAGTACCGCCGGGGTAGAGCGCTGACACGTTGAGCGCGCCCAGGATCATCGAGCGCTCCACCAGGTTGCGCAGCTCGCGCACGTTGCCGGGCCAGTCGTACTGCTGCAGGTAGGCCATCTCGGCCGGGCTGACGGCGATCGGCTCGACGCCGAGATGCGGCGCCAGCGTGGCGATGAAATGCGCCACCAGCTCGGCGATGTCGTCCTTGTGCTCGCGCAGCGGCGGCAGGCCGATCTCGACCACCTGCAGCCGGTAGTACAGGTCCTTGCGGAAGCGCCCGGCGGCCACCTCGTCGGCCAGCCGCCGGTTGGTGGCGGCGACGATGCGCACGTCGACCGGGATCTGCTGCTCGCTGCCGACCGGACGGATGCGGTGGTCCTCCAGCACGCGCAGCAGTGCAGCCTGCTGGGCCAGCGGCAGTTCGGCGATCTCGTCGAGGAACAGCGTGCCGCCCTGGGCGTAATAGAACAGCCCGTCGCGGCCGTGCGTCGCGCCGGTGAAGGCACCCTGGGCATGGCCGAACAGCTCGCTCTCGATGCGCTCGGGCGCGAGGCTCGCGCAGTTGACCGGCACGAAGGGTTCCGGTGCGCGCGGGCTGTGGCGATGCAGCGCGATCGCCGCCAGCTCCTTGCCGGTGCCCGATTCGCCCGACAGCAGCACGGTGCTGGCCACCGGCGCGGCGCGCTGCAGCGCGCGCCTGAGGTCCTGCATCGCCGGCGAGCTGCCCACCAGGCCGTCGAAGCCCTCGCCGCGCTGCGAGATCATGTGCTTGAGCACCCAGTTCTCGCGCTTCAGCAGCGTGCGGTCGAGGCCGTGCTTCACCGCGTTGAGGATCTGCGTCACGCGAAACGGCTTGAGAACCAGGTCGGAGGCGCCCGCGCGCAGCGCCTCGATCGCGGTGTCGAGATCGGCATAGGCGGTGATCAGCACCACCTCGCCGCTGTAGCCCTGCTCGCGCAGCTCGCGAAGCCAGGCGAGGCCGCTCTTCCCGGGCAGCGAGATGTCGAGGATCACCAGGTCGAAACGGTGCCGGCGCACCAGCGCGTCGGCCTCCTCGGCGCTGGCAGCGCTCTGCACGTTGCCGCAGCGCGGTGCCAGCGTCTTCTCGAGGAAGTTGCGCATGCCCTGCTCGTCGTCGACCAGCAGCACCGAGGCGCGCGGCCAGGCGTCGAGTCCGGGGGCGGGAGCGGGCAGGGCGGGGCTGGCGGGCATGGGGCGGCGGGCAAGGCGGGCAGGGAACGGCTGCGACTGTGGCACAGCCTCACGTTGCCCGCGCCGCGGGCCGGCGGCGGGCGCGCGCGACGTCGTGCGGCGGGGTGACGGCCGGACAGTGTCCGAGCCACTCCCTGGGACTTTCCCGCATCCTGCGGCCCATCGCGCTGCGACAGCCTGTCGCGCCATCGGTGGTCAAGCTGTCGATCTCCAGGGGCGGTGCGCGACAGGCTGGCGCGGGCTCCGCGCTGCTGCACTGCAGCGTCCTTCCCGGGGCTGCTGCTGCGGGGTTTCCCTTTGCGCAGTCACGCACGGCGTGCAAAAGCCAGGGCTAACATAGGAATGGAATTGCCGAAGTCGGCGATCAGCTCGATGCCAAGGCACGCGCGCCCCACCGGGCGCAGAGACCCAGGAGTCAGCCATGAACGATCCGAAATCCAAGCTCTCGCGCCGCCACGTCGTGGCCGGTGCCGGCACCGTGGGGGCGCTGGCCGCTGCGGCGGTGGTGCTGCCGGGCGCACGCGAGGCCGAGCCCGCGGCCGCCGCGGCGGGGCCCCGGGCCGAAGCCGGCGAAGCCGCCGGCTATCGCCTCACAGCGCATGTGCAGCGCTACTACCAAACCACCAAAGTCTGAGTGCCGGAGGTCCCATGTTGCTCACGCGCAAGTCGCCTGATGCGGGCTCCGGCTCGCCTGCATCGTCGCTGGTCTCGAGCCTCTCGCGCGGCCTCTCGCGCGCCATCCCGACGATGGACCGTCGGTCCTTCCTGCGCCGCTCCGGCCTGGGCGTGGGGGCCGGTCTCGCCGCCGGGCAGCTGACGTTGGTGCGCAAGGCGCAGGCCTCGGATGCGTCCAAGGCCGAGGCGGGCCCGGGCAAGGTGGAGGTCAGGCGCACGGTGTGCGGTCACTGCTCGGTGGGCTGCGCGGTCGACGCGGTGGTGCACAACGGCGTGTGGGTGCGCCAGGAGCCGGTGTTCGACTCGCCGATCAACCTGGGCGCGCACTGCGCCAAGGGCGCTGCGCTGCGCGAGCACGGCCGCGGCGAATACCGCCTGCGCTACCCGATGAAGCTGGTGAACGGCAAGTACGAGCGCATCAGCTGGGACACCGCACTCGACGAGATCAGCGCGCGCATGCTCGAGCTGCGCAAGCAGAGCGGCCCGGACTCGGTGTTCGTGGTCGGGTCGAGCAAGCACAACAACGAGCAGGCCTACCTGCTGCGCAAGTGGATGAGCCTGTGGGGCAGCAACAACTGCGATCACCAGGCACGCATCTGCCACAGCACCACGGTCGCGGGCGTCGCGAACACCTGGGGCTACGGCGCGATGACCAACTCCTACAACGACATGCAGAACGCCCGCATGGCGCTCTACATCGGCTCCAACGCCGCCGAGGCGCACCCGGTGTCGATGCTGCACATGCTGCATGCCAAGGAGACCGGCTGCAAGATGATCGTCGTGGACCCGCGCTTCACGCGCACCGCGGCGCGTGCCGACGAACACGTGCGCATCCGTTCGGGCTCGGACATCCCCTTCCTGTTCGGCGTGCTGCACCACATCTTCAAGAACGGCTGGGAAGACAAGCAGTACATCAACGACCGCGTCTACGGCATGGACAAGGTGCGCGAGGACGTGCTCGCGAACTGGACGCCGGACAAGGTGCAGGAGGCCTGTGGCGTCGACGAGGCCACCGTGTTCCGCGTGGCCAAGACCATGGCCGACAACCGCCCCGGCACCATCGTCTGGTGCATGGGCCAGACCCAGCACACCATCGGCAACGCGATGGTGCGCGCCTCGTGCATTCTGCAGCTCGCGCTCGGCAACATCGGCAAGAGCGGCGGCGGCGCCAACATCTTCCGTGGCCACGACAACGTGCAGGGCGCCACGGACGTGGGCCCCAACCCCGATTCGCTGCCTGGCTACTACGGCCTGGCCGAGGGCTCGTTCAAGCATTTCGCCAAGACCTGGGGCGTGGACTTCGAGTGGATCAAGAAGCAGTACGCGCCGGGCATGATGACCAAACCCGGCATGACGGTGTCGCGCTGGGTCGACGGCGTGCTCGAAAAGAACGAGCTGATCGACCAGGACAGCAACCTGCGCGGCCTGTTCTTCTGGGGCCATGCGCCGAACTCGCAGACGCGCGGCCTGGAAATGAAGAAGGCGATGGACAAGCTCGACCTGCTGGTGGTCGTCGATCCCTTCCCGTCGGCCACCGCGGCGATGGCGGCGATGCCCGGCAAGCCCGAGGACCAGAACCCCAACCGCGCCGTCTACCTGCTGCCGGCGACGACGCAGTTCGAGACCAGTGGCTCGTGCACCGCGTCGAACCGCTCGATCCAGTGGCGCGAGCAGGTCATCGAGCCGCTGTGGGAGAGCCGCAACGACCACATGATCATGTACCAGCTCGCGCAGAAGCTGGGCTTCGACAAGGAGCTGACGAAGAACTACAAGCTGGTCGCCGGCAAGGGCGGCATGATGGAGCCCGAGCCCGAATCGATCCTGCGCGAGATCAACAAGAGCGTCTGGACCATCGGCTACACCGGCCAGAGCCCCGAGCGCCTGAAGGTGCACATGCGCAACATGCACGTCTTTGACGTGAAGACGCTGCGCGCCAAGGGCGGCACCGACAAGGAGACCGGGTACTCCCTCGACGGCGATTACTTCGGCCTGCCTTGGCCGTGCTACGGCACGCCGGAAATGAAGCACCCGGGCTCGCCCAACCTCTACGACACCTCCAAGCACGTGATGGACGGCGGCGGCAACTTCCGCGCCAACTTCGGTGTCGAGAAGGACGGCGTCAACCTGCTGGCCGAGGATGGCTCGTTCTCCAAGGGTGCGGACCTCACCACCGGCTATCCGGAGTTCGACCACGTGCTGCTGAAGAAGCTCGGCTGGTGGGACGAACTGAGCGAGCCCGAGAAGGCCGCGGCCGAGGGCAAGAACTGGAAGACCGATTCGTCGGGCGGGATCATCCGCGTCGCGATGAAGAACCACGGCTGCCATCCGTTCGGCAACGCGAAGGCGCGGGCCGTGGTGTGGAACTTCCCCGATGCGATCCCGAAGCACCGCGAGCCGCTGTACTCGACGCGTCCGGACCTGGTGGCCAAGTACCCGACGCACGACGACAAGAAGGCGTTCTGGCGCCTGCCCACCTTGTTCAAGACCGTGCAGGACAAGAACAAGGACATCGGCAAGGACTTCCCGCTGATCATGAGCAGCGGGCGGCTGGTGGAGTACGAGGGCGGCGGCGAGGAGACCCGCTCCAACCCCTACCTGGCCGAGCTGCAGCAGGAGATGTTCGTCGAGATCAACCCAGCCACCGCCAACGACCGCGGCATCCGCAACGGCGAGACGGTCTGGGTCCGCACGCCGACCGGCGCGCGCCTCACGGTCAAGGCGCTGGTCACCGAGCGAGTGGACCGCGAGACGGTGTGGCTGCCCTTCCACTTCTCGGGCCGCTGGCAGGGCGTCGATCTCGCGCCCTACTACCCGCAGGGGGCGATGCCGGTCATCCGCGGCGAGGCGATCAACACCGCCACCACCTACGGCTACGACAGCGTCACGATGATGCAGGAGACCAAGACCACGGTCTGCCAGGTCGAGCGCGCCTCTGTGTGAATTGGAGAGTTGACATGGCAAGAATGAAGTTCATCTGCGACGCCGAGCGCTGCATCGAATGCAACGGCTGCGTCACCGCCTGCAAGGCCGAGCACGAGGTGCCCTGGGGTGTGAACCGACGCCGCGTGGTGACGCTCAACGACGGTGTGCCGGGCGAGCGCAGCATCTCGGTGGCCTGCATGCACTGCTCCGACGCACCCTGCATGGCGGTGTGCCCGGTCGACTGCTTCTACCGCACCGACGAGGGCGTGGTGCTGCACGACAAGGACATCTGCATCGGCTGCGGCTACTGCAGCTATGCCTGCCCGTTCGGCGCGCCGCAGTTCCCGACCAACGGCACGTTCGGGCTACGCGGCAAGATGGACAAGTGCACCTTCTGCGCCGGGGGCCCGGAGGCCAATGGCTCCGAAGCCGAGTTCGAGAAGTACGGCCACAACCGCCTCGCCGAGGGCAAGCTGCCGGCCTGCGCCGAGATGTGCTCGACCAAGGCCCTGCTCGGCGGCGACGGCGACGTGGTCGCCGACATCTTCCGCACCCGCGTGCTGACGCGTGGCAAGGGCTCCGAGGTGTGGGGCTGGGGCACGGCCTACGGCAAGCCGACCGGTGGCGCGGCGCAGCCGGCCGCGGCCGAAGGCGGCAAGTCATGAGGCGGTCCCTGCCGCGTGGTCTGGCCCTCCTCGGCGCAGTGCTCCTGGCCGCCGGGCTGACGGCGTGCGCCGACAAGCCGCAGACGGCGTCCGGCCCCAAGAAGGGCGACAGCAAGCCCTGGGACGGCAGCACCGAAGCCGGCTACACGGCGCCGGACTGGAAGCAGGGCGACCGCGCCAGCTGGGAACAGCAGCTGAGGGCCCGCAACCAGCAGCAGAACGAGTACACGCGCTCGCGCTGATGGTGCGCGACGTCGAACACCGGCCGCAGCGTTGACAGGGGGATGCCGATGACACACACGATGCTTCGATGGTGGGCTGCCGGCTGCCTGGCATGGCTCGGCAGCGTGGCGGTGGCGCAGGGCACCCCGGTCGCCGACCCAGCCGTGTCGCCTGTTGCACAGGCCGCGCCGACCGCCCCGGCCGCCAGCGCGGCGGCCCTGGCGCTGCCCGACGCGAACGAGACCAACGCCCAGCGCGCCAAGACCCAGCCCTACAACAACGCGCCGTTCTGGCGTGCGGTGCGCGAGTCGGGGCAGCAATCGGGCATCAGCAACCTGCCGGGCGCCGAGAAGGGTGTGCTGATCCAGCAGTTCGTGCAGTACCCCGGCTCGCGCTTCACGACGGCGGGCGAGGCCTGGCGTGAGGTGCGCAACCGCTGGATCATTCCCTACGGCGGCGCGCTGCTGCTGATCGTGGTGGTGGCGATCGGCCTGTTCTTTCTGGCCAAGGGTCCGATCGGCGTGCACGCACCGGATACGGGCCGCAAGATCGAGCGTTTCACCTACTTCGAGCGTGCCGCGCACTGGAGCAATGCGGTGGCCTTCGTGGCGCTCGCGGTGTCGGGCGTGGTGATGGCGTTCGGCAAGTTCTTCCTGCTGCCGGTGATCGGCGGCACGCTGTTCGGCTGGCTGGCCTATGCGCTGAAGAACCTGCACAACTTCGCCGGACCGGTGTTCGCGGTCTCGCTGGTGATCGTGTTCTTCACCTTCGTGCGCGACAACCTGCCACGCAAGGAAGACCTGTTGTGGCTGGCCAAGGGCGGTGGCCTGTTCAACGGCGCCCACGTGCCTTCGCACCGCTTCAACGCGGGCGAGAAGCTCATCTTCTGGGGCGGCGTGTTTGCGCTGGGCATCGTGGTGGTGGGCTCGGGCCTGGTGCTCGACAAGCTCATCCCCGGCCTCGCCTACACGCGCGGCGACATGCAGATCGCCCACATGATCCACGCCGTGGCCACGGTGCTGATGATGGCGATGTTCCTCGGCCACATCTACCTCGGCACCATCGGCATGAAGGGCGCCTACCGCGCGATGCGCGACGGCCAGGTCGACGCCGCCTGGGCACGCGAACACCACGAACTCTGGTACGACGACATCCAGGCCGGGAAGATCCCCGCGCAGCGCACGCCGTCGCCGACACCGGCGGCCGGCACGCAGGGCGCGGCCGTGCAGTCCTGAACGGGAGCGAGACGATGCTGATGATGAACCGACCCACCCCGGGCCCGCGCTGCGTGGCCGCGGCGCTGTGCGCCGTGCTCGGCCTGGCCCTGCTGCCGGCCGCTCACGCCAAGCTCCCCGCACCCACGCCCGAAGCCAAGGCCAAGGCCGACGAGGCCAAGGCAAAGACCGCCTGGTCCGACAAGGTGGCGGCCTTCCAGCTCTGCAAGTCGATGGATCGCGTGGCCGCTCGTTACGCCCAGGAGGCCAAGGCGGCGGGCAAGGAGACCAAGCCATCGATCGCCACGCCGGCCTGCACCGATCCCGGGCCCTACCAGGTGGCCGCGACCGCCGCCACGCCGCCGCTCGAGGCCGCCGGAGCGCACTCGCCGGCCAAGACGGCGACCACCCCGCCCAGCGGCAAGGCGACCTCGGCAGAGCAGACCGGGACGCCGAAGAAGTAGCAGGGCGGTGAGCCTGACGCCCGGCACGGGCGCGTCGTCGTGAAGGAGTCTGCGATGTCCTACCGGTTCGCCTTGTTCCTGGTTTCCGCCGTCGCGCTGTCGGCCTGCGTCAGCAAGCCCCCTCCCGGCGGCAACACGCCACCGAGCGCCGCACAGGGCGTGTACTTCATCGAGCCCGTCGACGGCAGCACCGTCAGCAGCCCGGTGAAGGTGAAGTTCGGTCTCAAGGGCATGACGGTCCGGCCGGCCGGCGAGCTCGCGGAGGGCACCGGGCACCACCACCTGCTGATCGATACCGCGGGTCCGGGGCAGGGCAACGTGATTCCGGCGGACGGCAGCCACTTGCACTTCGGCAAGGGCCAGACGGAGACCGAGGTCCAGCTGGCGCCCGGCAGCCATGTGCTGAAGATGCAGTTCGCGGACGGCCTCCACCAGTCCTACGGGGAAGCGATGAGCGCCTCGGTGCGCATCACGGTCCGGTGACGGCGCGTTCCTCCGCCCGGTCGAGCGGGCCGCGCTCGTTTCGGGCCACACTGCGGGCATGAACGATCAGGACCCGCCGCTGCCTCGATTGAGCCGCGCTCAGGCAGCGCTGACCCGCAGCGTCGACGTGCTCGACGAGCACGGCCAGCGCGAGACGATCCAGATCCCGGCCGAGCGCCCGTTGACGGTGTTCGTCGACAAGCGAGAGCTCGTCACGCTGATGACGCTGGGCGCCGAACCCGAACTGCTGGTGCTCGGCTACCTGCGCAACCAGCGCCTGGTCGACTCGATGCACGACATCGACTCGGTCACGGTCGACTGGGACGTGGGCGCCGCCGCGGTGAAGACGCGCGCCGGCATCGAGGATTTCGACCGCAAGACCGCCCGGCGCGTGGTCACCACCGGCTGCGGTCAGGGCACGGTATTCGGCAGCCTGATGGACGAGCTCGACACGCTGGTGCTGCCGGACCCGCAGGCCGCCCGCATCAGCCAGCGCGCGCTGGTGGCGCTGCTCGATGCGGTGCGCCGCCAGGAGAGCACCTACAAGTCGGCCGGCTCGGTGCACGGCTGCGCGCTCTTCACGCTGGCCGGCGACGACGCGCGGCTCGAGCTCTTCGTGGAGGACGTGGGCCGCCACAACGCGATCGACACGCTGGCCGGCTGGATGTGGCTGCGCGGTCTGGGCGGGGCCGACAAAGCCTTCTACACCACCGGTCGCCTGACCAGCGAGATGGTCATCAAGTCGGCGCAGATGGGCGTGCCCATCATCGTCTCGCGCTCCGGCATCACGCAGATGGGCCACGAACTGGCCACGCGGCTCGGCCTGGCGCTGTTCGGCCGCGCGACCAACCGGCACTTCCTCTGCTACAGCGGCTTCGAGCGCTTCGACGGCGATCCGTCGCTGGCGCGGCCCCCTTCCGTGCCGCCGGCCGGGGAGGGCGGGAGCCGGGCTGCCTAGAATCCGGGCTTCTTGCAGGAAGAAGCACCGCGATGAGCATCAAGAGCGACAAGTGGATCCGGCGCATGGCCGAGCAGCACGGAATGATCGAGCCCTTTGAGCCCGGCCAGGTGCGCAACGCCCCCGACGGCCACCGCATCGTCAGCTACGGCACCAGCAGCTACGGCTACGACATCCGCTGCGCGCCGGAATTCAAGGTCTTCACCAACATCTACAGCACGGTGGTCGATCCGAAGGCCTTCGACGAGAAGAGCTTCGTCGACATCGACGCCGAGGTCTGCATCATCCCGCCCAACAGCTTCGCACTGGCGCGCACGGTCGAGTACTTCCGCATACCGCGCAACGTGCTGACCATCTGCCTGGGCAAGAGCACCTACGCGCGCTGCGGGATCTAATGTAGTCAAGAGCTTTCTGAGTAATTTGAGCAAGGTAGACGGGCTGAACTGAATTTCTTCTTGGTCATTGACTTCTAACGGCTGTTTGGCAAGCCCGCGCAGCGGGCGCGTCAGTCCATAGTGTGGGGAACCGGGGAACCGCCCGAAGGGCGGCTGTGCACACCCATGAGGTGTGTACAGCCCGGTTGTCCACACGGGCGAGTGGAATGCTTGGGTTGCCGGCGGGCTTTGAAAGGTGTGGTCCTCCGTCGAGGTCAAGCTCGGCCCGTCTTGGACAACACTTGCCTAGGCGCGGCCAGGTTTGCAGGAAGCAGTTGCCTGCTTCGAGTTGCCTCTCGCCACGAAGGCGAGGGGGATTCTGCGGTCGTTGCTGGACGCAGGCGCCTGAAGTCGGCCGCACGCCCTGACCGTCTACCCAAACGGTCGGCCGGCTTGCTGGTGCGGCATCGTGACGTTGCGGTAGCACCCGGGAACGGCGAAGGACGTCCTCCTGACGATGGAAGACGAAAAGGGGCGTTCGCCAGCGTGATCGTGTGGCGCGGTGTCTGGTAGCGGCAAGGTGCGATCAACAAGTCTCCTGGCTAGCCGCCTCTATGTACTCACGCCGCCGCGGGGCCGACTGGTTACCGAGAGCCGTGATTTTCACCAAAGAAGTCAAAGAAAAAGCCGTAAAAAAAGCACGGCGTTCGCCTTGTTTTGTGCTCGCGCGATCTCTATTGTTCAGGGGATGCAAGCACCCTTGACGCCATGAAGACCGCTGAAGACAAGCGCAAGATCTCGGTGCAGATGTGGGCGCCGCTGCTGCACAAGTTCAACGAGCTGTGCAACAAGGCTTGCCTGAACCGCGATGCCTACTTTGACTTGGTGCTTGACCACGAGGCGCCGATGCTCCTGTCTGAGCTTGCCGGAAGGAAGAACTCCGCGGCGGCGCGCAAGTACGTGAAGCGGTGCCTGCTCGAGCTTCAAGACCTGAGGCCGGTGAGCTTCAACCTTCGACGCAGCACCGCGGAAGCGGTGGATCGGGCCTGCGATGAAGCGAACCTGTGGCGCGACGTGTTCATCAACCGCGTGGCCTATCTGTTGGTTGTCAGGACGTCGAGCTTGGAATCGCAGTGGGACATTGAGTTCAAGCACTACCGGGACGAGATCTTCGAGGACGGGTGGGAGATCAAACGCCTGCTGCTCGGTCCTCGACTTCTAGCGATCGCTGACTTCCTCGGCGACGACCCCTTCGCCGGCATCCGAGCCGTCCTGCGGGCGGCCGATCGCGACACCGGGGGGGGCCTGCACCTGCAGCCTCTTGGCATGCCGGGGGCGGTACGTGAGCAACGAGGCCTCGCGGGTTTCACCACCTATTTGGAGGACGAGTTCGTGCCGGGCACCGAACCGAACGCTGCGCAGGCTCGGATGGTGGAGGTGCTCTTAGAGACCTTGCGCGAAGAAGGCGCCGAACGAAGCGGCGGCACCGCAGTGCGAAAGTCTCCGAAGGCGAAGAGGTCCAAGGGAAGCAGCCGTCGTGTTGGTGCATAAGGAGACGTCGATGACAAGGAGCAGTGAGTCGTTTTCGGCGGAGCGCCTTCTCGCAGAGTTCGATGAGGTGAACGCGGCGATGGCGGCAGCGAACACGTGGATGGCGAGTCTGGAGCTACGACGGCATCAGCTTGCTGACCTTCTCGACACAGCGACGCGGCCGACGACGACGCAGCTCGTCGCGGTCGCGCCGAAGATGGTTCACCGTGGCGTGCTGTTCCGAGGTGACCTTCGGCGCATGTGGAACTTCATCGACATCCACCTGTTTGTGCTGCGGGGGCTGCGGGCGGCGGTGCCTGAAAGGCGGGCATCGATGGCCGCTGCGATGTCATGCCGCGGTACGGCGCGCAGCTACGTGGCTGAGGACAGGCAACGGTTGTTCTTGGGCAAACCGGACGGATGGGTTCGCCGCCACAGCGTCGAGCTGTCCGAGGGGTGGTACGCCGACACGAACCTCAGCGTCGAGCGCATGCGAGTGCTTCTCCCCGTTGCAGTTCGCGCGGCCGGGTGGAGGTGGGGCGACGACGTGCGGGTCTTTTGGCGACCGACTCCGTTGAACTGAAGAAGTCCGGTCAAGATGTATGGTATTCCATACAGTATCGACGCGGCGAGGTGCTGTGGGGGTTGCCGGACTGGTGAAGTCCTCCAGTCCGGCTAAGATGCCCGGATGATTCCAATAATTCCCGGTCTGAAACCACAGTTCTCCGGCCATGAGACCTTCCCTCTGAGGCAGCTTTGGCTGCACAAGGCGGTGCGCGCGGTCGAGGAGAACGGCGCGGCCTCCTCACCCTTCGGCGATGAAGAGGCGATCGTCCGCTTCGGGGTGGGCAAGAACATGGTCACCTCGATCCGCTTTTGGGCGACGGCCTGCCGCGCCATCAGGGAAGAGGGCGACGGCTACGCGCCGACCGGGCTCGGTGCCGACATCTTCGGGCTCGATGGCTTCGACCCGTACTGCGAGCAAGCCGCGACGCCGTGGCTCATGCATTGGTTTCTCGCGAGCACCTACGACAAGACAACTACGTGGTACTTCCTCTTCAACCACGTCACTCAGCAGGTATTCGAGCGCGAGGCCGTGGTCGCCGCACTGCTTGGCGGGTTCAGTGAGCTGACGCAGGCAGTGCCAACTCTCAAGCGCATTTCGCCGGCGACTCTGAAGCGGGACGTCGAGTGCTGCATACGTAGCTACGTACCGCGGCTAGGAAGCGAATCGCCCGAGGAGATGAGCGAGCCGCTGCTTGGTGAGCTTGGCCTCATTCAGCAGAACGCCAAGGGTACGTTCGAGTTCCGGCGAGGCCCAAAGCGATCGTTGCCGGACGGCATCTTCGCCTATGCGCTTCTTGAGTACTGGAAGCGTCAAGCCGCCGGGTCGGTCATGGCGTTCGATCGCGTCGCCCACGACTACGGTTCACCGGGGCGGGTTTTCAAACTGGACGAAGGTGCGGTAGCCGACCGCCTGATGGCGCTCGAAGCGCTGACCGACGGCGACATCCAATGGACCGAGCAGGCAGGAATCAGGCAGGTCACGCGCACGGGGCGGGCGCTCGCGAACATCGACGAAGCGATGACAAAGGTGCTGAGGGCGGCGTATGGGAGGCGCTAAGAAGATGTCCGATGAACAGCTAGTTCCACGGCCACTGTCGGAGGTCGTCTCGATATCTCGGCAGTTCCTGCGCTCCATCCGCCTCGACGCCGATTTCGGTCGGGAAGACGCGTTGTCCGGCTACGTCTGCCAAGGGACGGCTCGATCACTCCTGGAGAGCATGGCCCGGCAACTGGTGTCGACGCGGCAACGGGCCTTCACGTGGACCGGACCGTACGGCGGCGGAAAGTCGTCCCTGGCGCTGATGCTGTGCTCTCTGGTCGGCCCGAACCCGCGACTGCGTGCGCGTGCTCGCGACATCCTCGACCTCCCGGCCGACAGCCCGGTGAGCAAAGCCTTTGAGGCGCGAGGCGAGGGCTGGCTCGTGGTCCCGGTGGTCGGCAAGCGTGCAAGCGTCGTTCAAGAACTGCACACTGCCCTGAACAAGGCGCGAGGAGGCGGCCGTCGAAAGCAAGGTGAGCTTGTCACCGAACTGGTCGCGGCCGCGGAAGCGCACCGCCAAGGCGTGCTGGTCGTGGTCGACGAACTCGGCAAGTTCCTCGAGGCTTCTGCACAGGGCGCCGGCGACGACATCTACTTCTTTCAAGAACTTGCCGAGGCGGCAAGCCGCACCGCCGGCAAGCTCGTGGTGGTGGGCATCCTCCATCAAGCCTTCGATGCGTACGCGACGCGACTGGGCCGCGACGCGCGAGACGACTGGGCAAAGGTGCAAGGGCGCTTCGTCGACATCCCACTGGTTGCTGCCTCCGACGAGGTGATCGAACTGATCGGGCAGGCGATCGACGTCAATCCGTCAGTCGATAGATCCCTGCTGATGCATTGCGTCGAACCCGTAGCTTCGGCCATCCGGACACGGCGCCCCGGCACGCCGGCAAGCCTCGCTAAGAGCCTGGCCAAGTGCTGGCCGCTTCATCCTGTGACGGCATCGCTGCTGGGTCCGATCTCGAAGCGCAAGTTCGGCCAAAACGAGCGCAGCACCTTCGGCTTCCTCGCGTCGCGCGAGCCCAATGGCTTTGCAGAGTTCATCGAGGGCCAGCCAGCGGACTGGAGGTCCATCTACGAGCCGGCGCGCTACTGGGACTACCTGCGTGCCAACCTGGAACCGGCCATCCTTGCGTCACCGGACGGCCACCGTTGGGCTGCGGCGGCCGACGCCGTCGAACGCGCCGAAGCCAAGGGCGAGGCCATCCATGTTGCGGCAACCAAGACCGTCGCGTTGATCGAGATGTTCCGCAATGGCTCCGGTCTCGTCGCGGACGAGTCAGTCCTCCGAGTCTCGGTTCACGCCCGCAACTACGGGGAAGTGAGCAAGGCGCTGCACGACCTGGTGCAGTGGAAGATCCTGATCGAGCGTCGCCACCTCGGGGCGTACGGTGTGTTCGCCGGAAGCGACTTCGACATCGAGGGGGCCATCTCGCATGCGAGAGGTGAGATCGGCGGTCCGTCGTTGGAGCACGTGTCCGCGCTGAGCGATCTGCAACCGGTCTTGGCCAAACGCTTCTATGCGCAGACAGGTACCATGCATTGGTTCACTCGGCGCATCGTGCGACTGGCCGACCTGCCTCACACGCTGGAGCACTTCCGGCAGGACAAGGGCAGCGCCGGCGCGTTCCTTCTCTGCCTTCCCGATGTCGACACGAGCGAACGCACCGCCGAGCGTCAAGTGAGATCGGCCAGCGCCGAGAACCCGACCGTGCAGGCGTTGCTAGGAACACCGGCGAATGCCGCTCGGATATCGGAGCTCGCGCTCGAGCTGGCGGCAGTCGAGCGCGTGATGAAGACGCGGCCCGAGCTCGAAGGGGATGCGGTGGCGCGACGGGAGCTTGGTGGGCGTCTCGCAGCCGTCCGTGGCGCTCTGGAGGACGAACTCGCCGATGCGTTCGTCCTGTCGAAGTGGTACTGGAAGGGAGAGCGGACCGGCGCCGACAAGCACAGCTCGCTCTCGTCGATCGCATCAGACGTCGCCAAGGACGTCTACCGCAAGGCGCCGACGATCTTCAGCGAACTGCTGAATCGCGAGGATCCATCGAGCAACTCGAACAAAGCTCGTAAGGATCTGATGTACCAGATGATCCGCGGCGGTGCCCGCGAGAACCTCGGCTACACAGGCTATCCCGCGGACGCTGGCCTCTACTACACGATCTTGCAGGCCACCGGCGTGCACCGCAGAGACGAGAAACGCGGCTGGGGCTTCTACGAGCCCTATGTGACGAACCCTCGGCTCGAGGGCATGTGGCAAATGTGGACGGCTGCTCGTGAGCGCGTTGCGCAGCCGGCCCACGAGACGACGGCTTCCGATCTGTATGCCTACTGGGGTGCACCACCCTACGGCGTGCGTGCGGGGGTCATGCCGGTGCTGGCGCTTGCCTTTTACCTGGCATACCGGTCCGAACTCGCGATGTACGTTGACGGTGTGTTCACGCCGGACCTCAGCGAGGCGGTGATCGACGACTGGCTGCAGGATCCACAACGGATTCGCTTCCAGTACGTTGCGGCGTCCAAGGACCAGGAAAGCCTGGTCAAGGCGATCGCAGCCAGTGTCTCGGAACAGTCCAACGTCACCATTCCGGCGGCACCACTGGACGCGGCGCGCGCGCTCGTTGGTCTGGTGACGTCCCTGCCAGGCTGGACTAAGCGAACGCTCACGGTATCGCCAGCCGCGCAAGATGTCCGCGCGATGCTTCTCAAGGCGAGCGACCCGCACAAGGTTCTGTTCGCCGATCTACCGACGCTGCTCAAGGCCGACTCACCGAGCGAGTTGGTGCTGCGCCTTCGCGCTGTCACCAATGAGCTGTCGACTGCCTATCAATCGATGTTGGCGCGCGTCCGTGAGCACGTGTTGAAGGCGCTCGACCATCAGGACCGGCCTCTTGAATCGCTCAACCATCGCGCGATCAACGTCAAGGGCATCACGGGTGAGTTCCGACTGGATGCGTTTGCAGCCCGCCTGGAAGTGTTCGACGACACCGACCAGGCTGTGGAGGGGATCATCAGCCTCGCGGTCAGCAAGCCGTCGGCGCAGTGGGTCGACCGCGACATCGATGCTGCGCTGCTTCAACTCGGCTCCTGGGCCATCGATTTCCGTCGGGCCGAAGCCATGGCGCCGTTGCGAGGCCGCCCATCGACGCGGCGCGTCATCGGTGTCGTGTTCGGCGCCGGCAAGGGTCAGGACGCAACCGGCTCTGTCGACGTCGCGGAGAGCGACATTCCCGCGATAGACCAGCTCGTGAAAGAGCTGCTAGCCACCGTCCAACGTGAGCGACGGGAGATTGTTCTGGCCGCTCTGGCAGAAGCGGGAGCAATGTTGGTCAAGCTAGGAATGAAGGAGAAGGCGTGATGGCAGAACACCATGTGCTGGGCCTGTCCGGAGGAAAGGACAGTGCGGCCCTGGCCGTTTACATGCGGCTCCACCACCCGGAGCTCGAGATCAAGTACTTCTTCACGGACACCGGCAAGGAGCTGCCCGAGGTGTACGAGTTCCTGGGGCGCCTCGAGGGCTTCTTGGGCCGTCCGATCAACTACCTGAACCCGCATCGGGACTTCGACTTCTGGCTTCGCCAATATGGCAACTTCCTGCCATCAGCGAGCACTCGCTGGTGCACGCGCAAGCTCAAGCTGGAACCGTTTAAGAACTGGATCAAGCCTTGGCTGGCCGCCGGCGACAGCGTGCATAGCTACGTTGCGATACGGTCGGATGAGGATCATCGGGAAGGCATGGTCGCCCAGCATGAAAACCTTTCGGTGCACCTGCCCTTCCGCGAAGCCGGCGTCGACAAACTCGCCGTGCTTGAGATTCTCGAAGGCTCTGGGCTCGGCTTGCCGAAGTACTACGATTGGCGCTCGCGCAGCGGCTGCACGTTTTGCTTCTTCCAGCAGAAGGTCGAGTGGGTTCGCCTGAAGCAGATTCATCCGGATGAGTTCGAGAAGGCAAAGGCCTACGAGAAGACCGCCATCGAACACGGATCGCCGTTCACGTGGGCACACCGGGAGCCGCTGACCGAACTGGAACAACCCGAACGGATGGCCGAGATCGAGACGGACTTCGAGCTCCGCAAGCAACGCGAGTTGGCGCGCCGCAAGCCCAACCCGCTGCGGCCGGTGACCTGCGAGCCTGTCGACATCGACGACCTCTACCTCGAGGACGAAGGCGGGGGCGCTTGCCTCGTGTGCCACAAGTAGAAGTCATGAGCTCGACGGGCATTGAACGTCGTCACCGATCTGCCGAGGCCGATCAGGCGGGCTTGTGGTGCGACACAAGGCAGCGCCCGAGCACGACGCTGAGCCCTGAGGTCGAGCCAGACCCCAATGCATTTGACTGGCACAGCAGAAAACTGCTTGCCAGCTGTACCACGCCGTGGTGTCTCACCTCGAGATAACGGAACAGGAACAATCCGACGAACTGCACTGGATCCTCGACCAGGTGCGTGCGGAACTCAACGCCAGATCTAAGCGACGTGACTAGCTGCTAGCGCAGCCAGCCGTCGAGCTTGTCAAAGATGCGCTCACACAGGTGCTGAGACCGCTGCTCGATGAACGACGCATCCCACTTCGCGCCGACAGTTCCGCGCAGGGCCAACGGCGCCAAGTGCGGCACGTGTTGAGTCCCTGCACTCAGCGTGCTGAGGCTCGGTGGTAGCGAAGCGATCCCCAGGCTCGCCATGAGGGCACCGGAACTCGGGCCTGCGGCGGTACTGGTTGGCGTGGTCAGGTGCCAGTAGTAGAAGGCCTTGTCCGGCCACTCCGAGTACACCGACGAGTTCACCGGCATTGACAGTAGGGTCAGGTTGCCAATCTTGTCGACGATGGACGTGTTGCCCGGGTAGATCGCCGGATCGAACATCGCAGGAAACGTCAACTTCTTGGGCTGGTCACGTGTCGCCACGTGCTCGATCACCTCGAAGGCTGAAGCGTGCCAAGCCTTTGAGGTCAGCATTGGCACCGAACCGGGCTTGCCATCGACGTAGAAGCCCTCTCGTCCAGCGGCGAGATCGACCCCAACGTCGTGCGCTGAGACGAACAACCCGAACTTGCATACGGTCTTTCGCTGATACCACGGCGAACCCTTCGCAGCGTTCACCCAGAGCGGGCGAGCTGCGATGCTGCTGGTCGCATCGTAGATCCCCTGGCCAGCGAGGGCCAAGCGGAGGGCACCCTTGAGGTAGGCGGCTGTCTGGTTGGCAGCGCCTCCCTTCAGGGACATGTTCGGCGCATGCTGGTCGAAGAGCTTGCGGTAGTCCGAATCAGGGAATCGCCCTTGCGACGCTCCCATCCAAAGGGTGAAGAACGCCGCGACCGCCTTCGCGGCTGACAGAAACTCTGCCGATGCGCCAGCCAATGCCACCGGGTCGCCCTTGGCCCGAAGAAGCTTGGCGTAGAACAGGCTGAGGACAGAGTGCGCCATGGCATGCTGTGCATCGCGAACGAAGTAGATGCATAGGGCCGCCAGGTCCGCATCGTCGAGCGGCATGCCGAGCTGCTGGAGGTGCGTCACCAAGCCCAGGTTGGTCGAGTTCTTCGGGGATCGCCGTGGCTTGACGACGACATCGAAATACTCCGCTTGGTCAGCTAACGCCTGAACGAACGTCGCAGCCAAGGCGCTCGGCGGCGCTGGCAGCGTGGCCGTCAACCAGTCCCGTTCTTCGCTGAAGCGCTTGCTCAGCTCGGTCCCGTCATACACCAACGCGGTCGACACAATCACCCGATCGGTGAGGTCCTCCTTCCGATCAGCGGTGCTCTCTTCATCGAAAACGCGCTCGATGCGATCCACCTGCGGCTTGATGCCCGTTGAGTAGTTGGCTCCCCAGGCCTTCACGACGGCCGGCTTGAACACCTCAAATGCGGTTAGCGGAGTGCCGGTGGCATTGAGCGACTGGAACATGTCGAACGCCAGACTCTCGTCCAAGCATTCGATCACGACAACATGACACCCTTTGCGCAGATAGATCGAAGCCGCGAGCAACAGCACCGCCGAATAGAAGCACTTCTGCTCTGGTGCTCCCAAGGCTCCGATCTTCGTAAGGTCCGGGGGGTATCCGGTGAAGCGTTCAAGCGCGCTGCCTTCCATATCGTTCGCGACAAGTAGGCGCGAGGCCAGCACCTGGTCCGCAGTCTCAAGCTGCGAATCAATGGTATCGATGAACTCTTCGACGACCGACTTCAAACGATCATCCAGCGCCAAGTCCGCCAGCTTGACCCCATTGATCGCATTCGCCAGTAGCGATGAAGTGTTGGACCGATAGAACGCGTCGATGGCGCCGGCCAACGTCCATTGGTCCGAGACGGGGTTGCTGGTCACGTCACCGGCGCGAATGACGATGGGCTTGCGGCTCGGCTGGGCCCCCCCCTTGGTCGTCTCCACGGAAAAGAACTCGCGAATCAGACGGACCTCGTCGGTCAGTTCGTTCGCCAAGCTTGCGAACTCGGCATGGGCGCCGCCGACCGTGGTCAGCTGGCTCGCCAACCGTCCCGCGTACTCAGCAAACACGCATGCGAGGATGGCTAGGGACGTGATGCGCTGCTGGCCGTCGACCACGTTGGAAACTTTGGTCAACAGATTCGGCGTGTCGAAGTGGGTTCCCAGCTTCGGATTCTTTTCGTCATGAAGAATGACCGTGCCGAGGAACAGCGCATGCGTGGGCTTAGAGAGCGTGCGGCGAACGGCGGCGAAGATGTCCGTGATGAGCTTCTTCGCGTTTTCGTCATCCCATGAGTAGTTCCGCTGGTAGTAGGGGATGTAGAAGCCCCTGCCCATCTGAGAAAAGAAGCCATGCAGTGCTTCGGCGCTGTGGGTAAACGGCTGAGCCAACGTTCTGTCTCCCTAGTTGTCGTCGTTCACGATCGCGGCTACTGCGGCGGCGATGTCGTCGTCATTGAGAAAGGGCGCCTGGCCGAACACCAGGCCTTGTTCGCCCGCAAGCTTGGCTGCGAGATGCCCCTTGCCGAGCAACAGTTCGGCCCCTGGACGATCGAGCGCGATCTTCGAAGTGGCTTCACTGGCCACCTTCAAAATGAGCCGGTTGCCCAGGTTCTCTCGTAGCTGCATCGGCATAACGTCCTTGTCGGGACGCTGCGCAGCGAAGACCAAATGGATGCCAGCCGCGCGTGCCTTGACGCCCAGGCGAGCCACTGCCGCACTCACCACGCCCTTGTAGTTGTCGTCGAGCATCCAGTCCGCGAACTCGTCGTGCACAAGCACGATCATCGGGAGTCGGCGATCTGGCGTGATTTTCGAGTTGAAGGTTGGCAGGTCCCGGGCTCGGACTTCCGCGAACTGCCGGTACCGCTGGTCCATTTCTTCGACGAGCGCCTTCAGCACCTCGATGGCCCGCTCCTGCGTCGTGATGATCGGCTCGCGTAGGTGCGGTAACGCTTCGAGCGCGGCATAGTCGACCCCCATCTTCGGATCGATCAGGACGATCTTGGCAAGGCGGCTGGGGTTGGTCGCGGCAATGTCCAGCAGCAGCGACTGGATGAGCACCGACTTGCCGCTGCCCGTCGCGCCGGCGACCAGAGAGTGCGGCTCGTGCTGCGACAGGCCGCCAAAATCGCCGCCTAGATTCAGGTAAAGGACGTTGCCATTGAGTTCCTGCAGGCCGAGTGCGAACGAAGTATTGATGCCCGCCGCGTTGCGCTTGAGTTCTCGCCGTGCCCAGACATCCCACAGCGAAACCGCCTGGCGCTTCTCGCCGGCGATCGACACGATGATCTCGCCCGGCTTGGGCTGGACGGTCACCAGCTGCAGGCTGTGGGTCGTGAGCAGCTGCATGCGCTTCGACTCGATGTCTTCGACCCGAAGCCGATCGGAACCGGCCAAACGCACGAGGCAGCCGTTAGGTGTCAAGCGCGTGCCGATGACGTTGGCCTGCAGGCCATAGCTGTTCAGCGCCTTCTTCAGCGCCGCTGTCATCTCGCGGGCCCAGGCCTCCCTGTCGTCAGTCGCGGTCGAAGCGGACCCGGCGTGGCTTCCGATGAGCTGCGTCAACGCCGGACCGTAGGCCGCAGCTGGCTGCGGCGCCGCTACGTCCAGTGGCGCGGCGACGGCCAGCGGCACCGCAGGTTCGAGGGGAACCGCTGGCTCCGGAGCGGCTGCAGCAGGTTCCTCTCCCGGCACGACGGCCGCCGGGGCTTCCGGTGCCGCAGGCGCCGCGGCGACGGGCGGCGGTGCAGTGTCACCCACCAGCTTGCCAATCATGTCGGTCCAGGTGACCCGCGCAGCGGGCGCATGGGCGTCGCTCAGCTGCCATGGCTTGTCACCACCGATCGACTCCCGGACCTCGGTCGGGTCGCGTTCCTGTGCATACGCCTCCGCGATGCGCCGCAGGGCCGTTCGATCGAAAACCTCCTGGAAAGCGATCGCGGGAGCGCTGATTTCCACGGGTGCACGCATCGACTGTGTATCTGGCTGGCCGGCATCTGCGCTGTGAAGGAACACGTGGGAGTAGCCGCGCAATGACAGCTGCACCGTTCCTTTGCGGATCTCATCCCGTGCGCGCTCGAGCAGGGCGGTCTGGTCTGGGGGGATGACGGCATCGATCAGGAGGTCAGCCAGGCGCGCGAGCCAAAGGTCTCTGTCCAGTCTGCCAGGGTCGCCGAACAGCGCCTCCCTCAAGGTGGTCAGCGTCGCCAGCAACTGTGCCCGGGAGCCGCGCTTGGCGTCCGCGGCGGCTTCGGCGGCGACGTACTTCGACTCGACAACCGCCAGGTGCAGACGGATGCCTTCCGACGACTCCTCGATGCAAAGTCCGAGCAGGTCGGCAATGCGGCTCTCGCGCTGCGCCAGCCAGCTCGCGTAGTCGTCAAGAAGGAAGAAGACCTGCACCGGGCTCTTCTGCGGGCTGCCGCACACACGCCAGAACTCGTGCTGAACGAGGTAGCGGCTGAGCGTCAGGCCCAGCATCTCGCCGGCGGACACGCCGCGCTTCGCGGCGCGCAAGACGATGTCGCCCGATACCGCCAGCGCGTCGCGGATGACGCGATCCGCGGCCGCGTCGAGCCGGTCGACAGGCACGTTGAGACCCAGCTCGTCAATGCGGCGACGCGCGAGGACCTTGAGCAGGCGCAGCTCGGACGTCGAGCTGACGATCATGTTGCGCCCGTTGGTCCTGTGACGGCGGTATCGCACCACCTTGATGTCGTTGGCCAGCAGCTGCCGCTTGTCGAGCAGCTCGTCGTAGGTGGCCACCCACTCAGCGATCTGGTGCGCATCCCGGAAGATGTCGCCCAGGCGCTCGTTCTTCAGCGAGATCTGGCGTGCCGGAACCAGGTGGTGGCCGGCCGGGGGATCCTGCTGCCGCACCACTGCGCCCACCATGTCGACGTAGGCACGTCCGGACGCGGTCTGCTGTGGGCAGGTCAGAAATGTCGTCGACTTGAGCTCGTTCTCCCCGGACACGCTGCGGTATGACCAGCGTGACGGCGCGTGCTCGAGCGAGTCACGGTCGTTGAGCCAGTGTTGAGGCACCCACTCCGGTGAGGCGGTTCGTGCGACGACGTCGTGCAGGAACGCGATGTCGAAGGGGCGGAAGCCGTGCGCGGACTCGGGGAGCGAGCCGCTGGTGGGGACGACGGAGATCCTCAACTTCGACATGAAGTTGTCCGAGGTCTCGCTGACCACGGGAACGTCAGGGTCCGCATCGGACTTGCTCACCAGCTCGGCGTAGAGCTTGCGCAACTTGCCTGGGTCCGTGTGGCGCACCGCCACGTTGCACTGGAGGTCCGACTCCTCGCTCTCCAGGTCGGTGAGAGCCCGAACGGTGGCCAGGGGCAGCGCGGCCGCGTCGGCGTTGTACAGCACGACCGACATGCTGCTCGCCTCGTGCCGCTGCAGGCCGACGTAGCGTTCGATGAGCTCACGCACTTGCCGTGCGGCTTCCGTGGGGCTCACATCGGTCAGCTCATCGTCGCCCGATTGCACCGGCTGCTCCATCAGGCTGTAGCCGTTGACCGTACTGGACTCAGCTACAAGCACGGGCGCCCCGTTGCGGTCGGCGACGGCGACCTCGGGGTAGAAGGGGTGGGCCAGCTCTTCGGTGAACTCCTGGAAGAAGATGTTGCGGTCCCCGAAGTCGATGTGCTCGGAAGACAGCAGGTGGTTGATCAGGCCGGCCGTGCGCCTGAGCTTGACAGCAAGTGCCTTCATCCGCTCGGGATGCCACGGGGGCACGACGAGGCTGGGCTGGTCGCCGGTGACAACAACGGTCCCGGCACGCAGGATCAGGTTGACCAGCTTCGATCGCGCGACATCGCCTCGGGCGTTGTCTTTGAGCAGCCGCAGCAGCGCCGCAAAGTGCTCGGCCTGCTGCATCACCGCATCAGTGTGCAGACCGCGGCCGATCATGTCGCCGAGGGCCTGCTGGTACGTCTCCTGGAAGCGATCCCAGGCCTCGACGATGGCCTTCGCCTGCTCCGGGGTGAGGCGCTCCTGCTCCTTAAGCTGCTTGATCGCTTGCGACACTTCGCGGCCGAGGTTGCGGATCTTCGCGGGCTGCGGGACCAGGGAGCCCGCGTCGCGTCCGAAGGTAGCCTCCAGCGTGCTCACATCGAGCAGAGAGACCGACTGGATGCCGCCCTTCTTGCTGACCAGCCGACGCGGTACTTCGGTGCAGGCGATCGTGCCCTTCTGGCGCAGCCGCTGCACGTCGTCCAGGAGCTGCAGGCCGATGGCCTCGGGCTGCCCCCACCAGATCAGGTGCGTCTTGTCCGCCGACACGACTTTGTCGCCCTGGCGGATTTCCAGTGCGACCTCGAACTTGAGCTGGATCTGCTGACGCGCGACGGAGATCACCGGCTTGGCCGACTCGGGTTTGCGCGCGCGCTCGAACTCCAGAAAGGCCGGGAAGTCGAACAGCGGGTCCGGCAGCCCGGGGTAGTTCGGCACCGAGCGCTCGAACGACACGCGCTCTTGCAAGAGCACCCGCAGCGCCCGGTACATCGTCGAGAAGTAGTTCCCGATGTCGTGGTTGAAGCGCTCGCGCCAATCCTTGCGGCCGCGGGCGACCTTGATCCGGACTCGTCGATCACCCACGGCGCTGGCTTCGGCCGCTGTCAGCCGTTGGATGGCGGTGACCAGGCCCTCCAGGAAGTCCGTGCAGTCGATGGGCTTCCCAAAAAGGGCCTTCTCCCACCTTGCCTTGAGCTTCGGATGTTGGTCGAGGTAGGCGCGATGAAGGTCGAAGAACTGCTCGTCCTCATCGGTCCACTCGTTGCGCTTCTCGCGGGTCCTGAGATCGACCAGGTGAGCTTCCCACTCCGGCGACAGGACATCTGTGTCGTTGCAATCTTCCTTGAAGAACTCGGTCGTCTCGTCGGCCAGGCCTCGCTTCTTCTCCTTCGGTCGGTCGAACAGCAGGTGGATGCCATCGGCCTCCCACTCGAAGTCGCACAGCGCCCGCGCCACGTCGAGGTCCCCCGGCTGCGCGGCGATGAAGCCGCCAATGACCGGCCGCGCCTCAAGCTTGATATTGGCCTCGTTCTCTTCGAACCGGTCGCGGATGTCCGCGCCATCGATCGTCTGGCCGTTCTTTCGCTGCTTGACGACCAGCGGGGCCCGTTCGTTGAAGAGCTTCTCGAACGCCTTGCGCCATGGCGTGATGGCAATGCCATAGGTGCGGCTGTTTGTGAACAGCGCCGTATCGCGGGGCAAGCGCAGTTCCGGCAGCGCACGGCCGATGGCCGCGCGGATGGGAAGTCCTTCGGACTTCGAGGCTTGGCCAATCGCCGCACAGAACGCGGCCAGCTGGTGGAGCGAAAACTCCTCGGCGGCGAGCAGGCCACGGAGGGCTGCGATGAAGACCTGATGGTCATCGTCGGCCAGCAGTAGCCCGGTGCCGAGGATCGTCGCCTCGACCCACTCCGCGGCCTGGCCGTGAAACTCGGCTGCGCCGATGGGCGTGACATGGCCCAGGGTGTCTTCGAGGTTTGGCTCGAGACCGTTGGCCGTCAGCATCGCCGCCTTGTCGGTGGGCGTGTTGCGAACGGCTCCCGCGTTCTCTTCGGTTAGCAGGTCGGGATGCAGGGTCTCGTTGACGACGAGAGTCCTGGGGATGCGCACGTCAACCAGCGCCCGGAGCGTGGTGTCGCTGTGGATCTCACGAACGATTGCCGCGATGTGGCCGCTGCTCAGACGGTCAAGACGAAACAGCGCCGGCGCCTCGGAGGCGCCGTCAGCTTGCTTGGCAGTGGCAATGCGCTGGCGAAGGATGGCCGCGCCCACGCGGCCGACAATGATGTCTGCGATGCTCACTGGGCACCTCGGCGGGTGAATGGGTTCTCCACGAAGGCGCACGAATCTGACAGGCGCCGCACCAGACCGAGGCCGAGGAGACGAGTCTCCAGGTGGGCCGCGTTGTCCATCAGCGCGGCCTGGTCCACCTGGTGGCTCTCGATGTAGCGGGCGCCTTCTACGTGCCCGACCACGATGCCGTAGCGCCGGTAGATCTCGGCCAGGAACTGTGAGTACTCCATCGTGTCGTCGACGACCGTGACGACGAGTGCCTTCAGCAGCCTGTCGCTTGGCGCATAGCGGACGCGCCGGCTCAACCGCCGTGAACTGAGGCCAAGTGCCCGAGACCATGTGCCATGGATGCGGGCAACGTGCTGTTCGTGCCGGTTGAGGGCGCGCTCGAGGAGCCGGCCGAGCAACTCGGTGGGTGCCATGTTGGTCAAGGGCACCTCGTCGTCCTTCTCGTACTGGAAGTGCTCCCGCACGAGGGCGGCGCAGTTGCCCGTCGGGTCTTCGGAAGCCAGCGCTTCCAGCCATGCCGGTGTCGTTTGGAACCGCTTGATGAGCGCTTCGATGGCACGAACAGACATGCCTTGGTTGGTCTGGAAGCCAGCGATCGAGAGCGCGCGAACCTTCGTCCGTTGCTTCGACACGATCTCGCACAGCAACTCCACCGGCTCTTCAGCGCCGATGGCGTCCCGGGCTTGCTCAAGGAAGTACAGCAGGAGGTTCAGGCCGGTGATGGTGATGAGGTGGTCCAGGCCGTCGTACAGCGGCATGTCGCGCGACAGCACGGCCAGCCAGTCGTCGCACAGGCGATCAAAGCGTGGGGCGCTGGCCAGGGGGAGGTAGCCGACTTCCTTTTCCTTGTCCGCAAGATGCGGCGGGCCCTGCAGGGAGGCGACCAGCCGGTCCATTTGCGATTCGGACTGGAACATGCGTCGCACGAGCTCGGCGCCGAGTTGCGGACTGCGCACCGCCCGGCTCAGCATCAGGTAGAGCAGTTCGCCTGTGCGGGCGAAGAAGCGGCGATCGTTGGACGCGTTGCCACTCGCGTCGAAGCGCAAGTCTTCGTACAGCGCGGCCGGCCCGAACGGGAAGACGAAGCGCGAACTCCAGCGCTTGTTGCTCTGTCCCTCGAAGGCAGAGGTGCGCAGCAGCTCGACAGCGCGCGCGAAGTCGTCGAAGCTCGTGAATCTGCGCTTCAACTCGTTCACATACCGTTCCGGCGGATCCGTCGCGTCCTCGCGAAATAGTTCGACCCACCGTGCCCACTTGGCTTCGTCGGAGCCGGTGGTGGAGCGCACGACCTCGATGTACGGGTTGTTGAAGAGGATGTTGCGCAGGCGGACCTGGTGCTGCGGGCGGTAGCGCACGCGGCCTTGGGCCGGTTCCCGCAACGGGTTGCTGAGGTTCGACTGCAGGACGTTGAAGAACTCGAGGACTGCCAGATGGGGAAGCTGCTCGTCGTACAGCCGGTGGCCCCAGATCTGCTCGTCGACGACGAATGAGACTTCCTTGATGGTGGGTGTCATGCACCGGCTCCCACGGTCACACGCTTGAGAAAGCCGCTGCCGTTTTCCTCGATCTCGATGAACGCGAGCTGCAGCTCGCCAGCGTCGGCGGTGGGTTCGCCGGGCTCGCTGTCATGTTCTGTCATCTGCTGCTGCCGCACGTGTTCCGCCTTGCGCAACAGTCGAACCTTGAACGCCAGCAGGTCTTCGTAGCACTCGTTGGAGAAGCTGCTCGGCAACGCGCCCTCAGCCACCCGGCAGATAAACTCGAATCGAACCGGCGTCAGGTCGAACTTGACCGATGCGGCCGCACCCGGGGCGACGTGCACCTCGATGGCCGGCCGCTGCGTGATCTGATCGAAGCGCAGGCGCAGCCCGGCCCCGTTGCCGACTCGCTTGGCAGGCACTTCGGTGTCGCACAGCACGCTGATCTTTGACTGGCTGAACCCGCCCGAGCTCGCGATGAAGATCGTGTCGGTGTTGTCGAGCAGAAGGCCCGTCATGACTCGGTTCAGGCCACGCACCATGCGCCCGCGCACGTGAGGCGACACCGCAAGGTTCTGTTCGCAGCACCGCTGCAGCGCCAGGTAGTCGCCTGCGAAGCGGAACATCGACAGGCTCCAGAATGGATAGGCTGCCGCGTCCTCAGCTGGCAGCGTGAAGAACAGGCGCTGCCGTTGGTCGCTGAGGCGCTGCACGAAGGCCGCGGCGGTCTGCTCTTCGCGCGCCGACTCGTCACCTTCCAGGTATTGGGCCTGCTGGGTGAGGTACCCGGCGCCGGCGCCGTAGACCCGGTCGTTGGCCACCAGTCTGTCGAAGTCGATGCGCAACGATTGGTCGTGCTGACCGTACACGAGGAGGCCGTCGATCGTGTTGGTCGACTCCTCGCCGATGCCGAAAGAACCCAGGGTGCGGAAAACCGTCCGCGCCATCGCGCGACGATGCCCAAGATTTGCACCGAAGACGTTCCGGTAGATGCTGGCGCGATCGGTCAGCCGCTCCTCCTGCAGGCGCGCGACGTCGCCGCACGTCATCAGGTTGTCCTTCGCATCCGGGTGACCAAGCAGCATGTTGGCCACTAGCGCGAGGAGGTCGCGCATCGGCAGGTGGGCGCCGTTCAGGCGGGCGAGGTCGATCAGGTCCTCAAGGCGACTGATGAACAGGCCGGCATCATCGGCGCCCATCGCGCGCCGACGGTTGGCGGCGATCGGACACTGACGGTCACCGGCGTTCAGCTGGCATCCATCGCAGTGGCTCCAGTCGGGGTGTTCGGTCACTGCCTTGATGACCGCGCGGAAGGAGTGGCGCTGAGTCGCGCCGCCGAGGTCGTTGAGCATCAGCCCAGGGATCGTTCGGCCCGGCTCAAGGAAGGCTCGCTGCACGTCATCGAGGAGCCGAGAGGCCGAGCCGTCCGCGGGCGAGCGGAAGGTGCGCAGCCGGTCGAGGATCTGGCCGTGGTTGCAAGCGATGACGTAGCCGACCGGGTGGCCCGGCTCAAGCGCGGACGACTCCAGCCCGGCCAACACGGCTAGGCCCTGCTCAGGGGTCAGCTCGCTCAGGTCCTTGACGAAGGTCAGGGCACGACCGCCGGCGAGTTCCAGCGTCTTGGTCTTCTCGTGCCGATCCCATCCTTTGGGGTCGCCACCCAGCCGCTCCCAGAGCTTGCGTGCGTGGTACGTCTTGCCGTCACCGGCGGTGCCGGCGATCAGGATCGACCGCACTTCGCCGGCGGCCACCTTCTCGGCCATGGCATCGACGGAGGGCGTCGGAAGTTCGATGGGCCGCACCTGCGCCCGCTTGAGCGCGGCGTTGATGTGCTCGTCGAACAGGTTGCCGTTGGTCGGCAACGGTCCGTAGTTGCGTAGAAATCGAATCCAGTGTGCTGCGGGTGGCGTCACGGCCCCCTCCCCTGTGTTGCTCCGTGCCCGTTCCCGGCCGGCGGTTGGATTGCTGGGTTATTTTCGCCCTTGGCAGGCCAGGACTTTCTAATACAGCGGGAAATGTCGCTCCTTGTAAACCGAACGCGACACGAGCGGGCGGAGTGCAGATGCTCTGTGCCGCAAGCGGGGCAGCTTGGGGTAGGGAAAACGCGGACCCGGATCTGAGAGGGGTTCGAGGCGGCGTAGCCACCAGGAACGTCACCCGGGCAGGTCGGCCCCTACCGGTGGCCCCTTACGGGTCAAAGGGGGCGGCGGTTTCGTGTGCCGCGCTGAAGTAGGCAGCCGGCATGCCAAGCGCATCGGCGACACTTCGACCTCCAGGTCAATGGCAGCGGGGGCACGATGGGCATTGCAGAGGGCTTCTATGCCAACGTCACGCTGACGGATGTGCTCCTGGCGTCAGCGTACTACCCGATCCTGGTGGACTTGGCCAAGCACAAGCATCGTCTCACCTATGGCGAACTGGTCGAACGCGCGAAGGCCGAGTATCCGGAGAGGCCGGTGGTGCAGAAGGCCATTGCGGTGTCCACTGGTCGCCGGCTCGATGTGGTCCGCATGTTCACGAGCGAACGAGGTCTTCCGGACCTGACTTCCCTCGTCATTAACAAGGGTTCTGGCGAGTGCGGCAGTGGCTTCACTCGCCACTTCGATCCAGTCGCCGCCCGCGAACGAGTTTTCGAGTTCGACTGGAGCACGGTGAGCCTGGACTTCGCCTGCTTCGTCAAGTCGACCGAGGTCGCGGTGCAACCGCGCAAGAGGGTGAAGGAGCCGCGCGCTCGTGAGCTAATGGCGATCTTCTACCAACAGCACAAGGCGACGTTGCCGCCGGCCGTGCGCGATCGCCGCGAGGTGATCGTCGAGCTGATCATGGAAGGCTTTGCAGAGCACGAAGCCTTTGCGCTGGCCATCCGAGACGTCGGATAGCAGTCGTATGGCAACACTGACAATGATCGTTGCACCTGAGGCGTGGCGGTAGTGCGGTGCTCGATGCGGAGGATCGTGGAGGCTGCCGGATGAAGTTGGAATCGGGGAGAGCATCGATCGTGATTCGCACCGGTACCCCTGGAACGGTGGTTTTCGAGGTGATGGGTTCGACTGGGGAGGTGCTGGCGAAGAGCATGCCGTTTCCCACGATCTGCCGCCTTGAGGCGGCGTTGGCAAGCATGGGCGCCGCGGTCGATGGGACATGGCGGGCCACGTGTGGTCCGGAAGGAGGGACGTTGCTGCTGGTCGGTCGTCGGCGAATCCCACTTCATGGAACGCCTTCGGAGGCCGAAGTATCCCTTGCCATTCAGGTCGTCGCGGAAGCGCGGATCATTGACCTGCGCCCGGAAGGCCGAAGAAGACAGGATCTGACCGGGCTGCGATGTGACCTTTCCGATGGATAGGTGGCTCACCTCCTGAGCCAGTGGGCGTACATACTCTCTGTCGAAAGGGTCGGGCATGAACAATCTCGAGCAGTCCATCGAACGAAAAGGCGTGCCGGTAGTGGCAGCGACAGACGCCTTCTACCGGGAGAACGCGCAGTCGTACTTCGACCGGACCTTCGGTCTTTCCATGGTCCATCTCTATCGCCCGTTCTTGGAGGCGGTCGGCGAGCATGGCCGGATCTTGGACGTTGGATCCGGTTCAGGCCGTGACGTCAAAGCCTTTCGGGCATTGGGTTACGACGCCTTCGGTATCGAGGCGTCGCCGGAACTTGCCACCCTAGCGTCGCGCCACGTAGGGCCGTACTTCACGGTCGCGCGCGCGGAGTCCTTCGAGACGAACGAGCGGTTCGATGCAATCTGGGCATGCGCTTCGCTTTTGCATTTGCGTCGTTCAGAGCTTTACGGAACCATCAGAAGCTTGCGAGATCTGCTCAGACCCGGTGGAGTCTTCTTCGCAACAGTCCAAGTCGGCGTCGGCGACCAAGTGCAATCGGACGGGCGCCGATACACGTACTACAGCGCTGCAGAGTTCGAGGATGCGATCACGGAAAGCGGTCTTCAGGTGCTCCGGTCCTGGGAAAGCAAGGATGTGATGCGGCCGGACGGTCCGCTATGGATCAACGTCCTCGCTCGCCGTGGAGCTGAACCGTCCCGCTAAGCTGTTGGCTGGGCAACTGAAGGTTTCGCCAGCTCGGCAAGAAGCTCATCGGCTCCTGCCCGGACGAGTCTCTGAATGCTGTTTGGAAACGCGGCTGCTTCCCTGACTTTGAGGGGAGCTCCGATTGCGACCTTCGCCTCGTCTTGAGGCTCTTGCGCCCCTGCATGGAGTTCCTTTAGGACCTCAAAGTGCGCCAGGTACTTTCCGAAGGAAGCCAAGAGCTCGGCGTGGTGCGGCATCACCAAGCCAGCCTTCTCCCCTATTAGCTTTGAGATGCTGCTGCCGATGTCGACAATCCTGTCGAAGTAGCCATCGACACCGAGGCCGCGGCCGTAGACGATGCTCCAGTCCATGATCGTTCGGAACTTGCGCCAGGCTCCTGTGGTCTCGTCGTAGATCTCAAAGAATCGGCCATCTGGATCGACCTCCTTCAGCTGATCGGCTTCGCCGGAAAGCGTCAAGTCCCGGAAGCGGTTTGGGTCCTGACTGATGAGAGCTTCATTCATCCGACGGTAGACCTCATTGGACCCGTCGAACAGCGCGCGCAGAGGTCCATACAGCTCCATGAACTGCCGCACTCGCCAATCGAACAGCGTTTGCCGGACTTCGTGGTTCGCCTTCTTGTCGGCCAGGTTCTCATCCAGGATCGCACGCTTGGCGGCCTGCTGATCCTGATGCTCGAGCAGGCGTGCTTGCATGAAGTACCCGATGCCACCTGTGATCAGTCCGCCGATCAAGACGGAGATCAGCGTGGTCAAAGGTGTCGTCCACCACGCTGACGGCAGCTTTCCTTCGATCCGGGCGACCGCTGATTCAAGGCCAGTCAGCGACTTCGTTAACGCAGCTTCATCTGGTTGCGATCCCTTGCCGTGGCCTGTCGCTGCGGGCGCTGGTGGAGGACTGACCTGGGTCGTTATCACTGGCGCCACCGCCGCGGAGTCAACGGCTTTCGGTGGGGGCGTCTGCTGCGCGCTGGCCAGCGTTGTCACGGTGGCCAAGGCAAACGCGATGAGCCATGTCTTCATGTTCCCTCCGGAGCGCGTTGATCGCGAATTGTGCCGCCATCGGAAGGCAGCCACCGCTCGTGCGGCCGACGTGAAGAAGGGCGCTAACATGATGCTGCCGTGCTGGAATGTTGCGCACGGGCAGACCGCCTGGAGCGACGCAGCGGTCGAGTTAAGCGGTGCACTTGGAGAGGCCTCGATGCGCAACGGCGCGGGGAAGCGGGTCGGCGACGACCTCTACGTCCATCTCGAGTTCGTTGACGATCTCGCGGATTCGTCGCAACGCGCGATCATTCGGAATGCGCTTCAGCGGCTCGACGATGGAGGGCGAGCGTTGGCCAACGTCGCGAAGATCAACACCCGCTCACAGCGCGTTTCACTTCTCGCCTACCCGGAGTTCGATGACGAGCCGTTTCCAGCCCTTGCTTTGAGCTGGTCCCCAGGGAGGAGCGGCAACAGCGAGCCAGTGCTACGGTCCTATGTCGAATCGCTGAACCCACCGATCCTGCACAGGAAGGAGCTGCTGGTGTCGGATCGGCATCCTGCGCGGGAACGTTGGTGCGCGATGACCTCACAGGCCGAAGCGCTCGGCTTGTTCGACGATCCGCTGTCAATCGGCTTCCGAATGAACTGGGAGCGACACATTGCGGCAAAGGGATATCAGCTGCTCGGTGGCCAGCTCGCGCCGTTGGGCAACGCCATCGACGATGTTGATGGGCGGGCGAACCGGGTAGGGCAATGTGTTCAGCGTCACCTGACCGCGCTCGGGCGGTCGGCGCTCTCGGCACCGGTCCAGACTTTGCTGCGGTTGGGTTTGCTAAGCCGCGAGATGTCATTCTTCGACTATGGCTGCGGACGAGGCGACGACCTGTCAACGCTCAGTGGCGAAGGTTTCGCTGCCCAAGGCTGGGATCCTCACTACGCGCCGAACAGGCCGCTCTCCACTGCCGAAGTGGTCAACGTCGGCTTCGTGATCAACGTCATCGAAGATCCCGCGGAGCGCGTCGACGTGCTCCACCGCGCTTTCTCCCTCGCCCAGCGCGTGATGTCCGTGGCAGTGATGCTGTACGGACCGGAGAACGCTGGAAAGCCATTCGGCGATGGCTTCATGACGTCGAGGGGCACGTTCCAGAAGTACTTTCAGCAGGCGGAACTGAAAGACTACCTCGAGCAGGCGCTGCACCAGGAGGCAATCCTTGTTGGGCCAGGCATGGCATTGGTCTTCAAGGACAAGGATTGGGAGCAGCGATACCTCGCCGGCCGATACAGACGGCGCGACGTGACGGAGCGCCTGCTTGCTGTCCGGCCGAGGCCGCCCAAGCCAGTCAGGGAGCAACCTGTCCGTGAGATCGCCGCGCCACGGACGCCTGAACCGCCACATCCACTGCTCACGGAGCTGTGGCGTGCAACCCTTGACCTGGGCCGATACCCAGAAGAGGCTGAGATTGACAGGCTGCCGGAACTCATCGACGTCTTCGGCAGCTTGGGCCGAGCCATCAGGAAGATGGTCCGCAGCTTCGATGGGGCTATGCTGGCGAAGGCGCAGGCGGCGCGCGCCGACGACTTGCTGCTCTACTTCGCGATCCAGCAGTTCAGCAAGCGCCCTCGGTATCGTCAGCTGGAGGTCCGCCTACAGCGAGACGTCAAGGCGTTCTTTGGTGACTATGCGAGTGCCCAGGCGGCCGGTATGGAACTGCTCACTCGTGCGGCTGATGGAGATGCGCTGCTCACGGCTTGCCGAGAAGCGGTGACTAGCGGGCTCGGCTGGCTGGACGCCGACAAGCTGCAGCTTCATGTCTCGCTGGTCGAGCGGCTCCCGATTGTCTTGCGCGCCTTCGTTTCGTGCGGCCTCCTGGTCTACGGTGACCTGGGCAAAGTGGATCTCGTCAAGGTGCACTGCGGCTCAGGGAAACTGACGCTGATGCAGTTCGAAAACTTCGATGCACAGCCACTGCCGCTGATGACCAGGCGCATCAAGGTGAACGTACGCCGCGCCGACTACGACCTCTTCGTGTACGGGGCCGAATACCCCAAGCCGCCTCTCTATCTCAAGGGTCGCTACATGCACGAAGAAATGGCGCACTACGAAGAGCAGGAAGCCTTCGATCGGGCACTGGAGGAAGCTGGTGTCCTGGGCAGCGCCGAACATGGACCGACCTATGAGCAGCTGGAGAAGAGCTTGGCAAGGCGCAGGCTGGAGGTCAAAGGCTTTTCCCTTCGCCGCAGCACGACCATCCCATCGCTCGACGAAGCGTGTGGCGCGACGCTTTCCTACCGCAGCTTCATCGAGTGCGGCGAAACCCAGGCGCGGCTGCGGCTGCCCAACACCCCGCTGAATCCGGAGAGCTATAACGCCTTGTACGACTTGGCCGTGAAGCTGCTCGATCCGATCGTGGAGTACTTCGGCGCGATCCGCTTGACCTATGGCTTCTGTTCCCCTGGTCTGGGCGCGCACATCAAGAGGCGGGTGGCACCCGACTTGGACCAGCATGCGGCACATGAACTGAACCGGCGCGGCCAGCCGCTTTGCGAGCGCGGTGGCGCCGCATGCGACTTCATCGTCGACGATGAGAACATGGAGGAGGTCGCCGATTGGATTGTCGAGAACCTCCCTTTCGATCGGCTCTACTACTACGGGAAGGACAGGCCGATCCACCTCAGCTATTCGCCTACCGAGTTGGGAGAGGCGATCGAGTTGCGGGCTGGACCTTCCGGCCGCCTGGTGCCCCGGCGCTACAAGTCGGCAGGAACTCCCAAGTGAGCTGTTCGAGACGACCTGCCGCCGGACGAAAAGCCACTAACCCCCGAGCTGTTCGAAGACGTAGAAGCTGATCGAGTCTGGCGCAATCTTCACCCGCAGCGCTTCCCTGCCACGTCGCCGCGCCTTCTCCTTCGCAGCTGCAAAGGACTCAGCAGAATCGGCGACCCCCATGCGGGCGGCATCGACACTGGCTCCCTCATCCAGGGCGTAGGCGCAGTCAACGACCAGCAGATCTGCTTGCTCACCGACTTGTGCGAGGCCGAGTGGGTTCGCGCAACTTCTGCCAAAGAAGTCGTTCAGCCGAACGTCGACATCGACGTGGTTACGAAGTGCCGCGCACAGTTGCTCGTGCTGCTCGCGCTCGCGCTCGCAGTACGGCGCACCAAGATCGTCCCTTGCAACGCAGACCAACTTCCCGGCTGTGCGCGCTGAATTGATCTTGCTGCGTGCCTCGGTCTGGGAAAGGTGACGCTTCTTGACGGTACCGATCGGGAAGTTCGACAGATCAACGTCCCAGAACGAGAGATAGGTGATCGGATCATCCATGGCGTTTTGTGCCTCATGGCACGCGGGCGACCTCGACATTATGGAGTCCACGCCACGCGCGCGGCTGGCGCACTGCGGCTCGAACAGACCGCGCTTTCCTCTGGCCTACTCCAGCGCTGTGGCTTCCACGATCGCCGCAAACTGCTCCAACATCTCCGGCTGCTGCTGCTTCAGGTACTTCGCCACCTTCGCGTTCTCAAGAAGCTTGGCGAGGTAGCCCCTGGCCAAGACAAGGTTTAACACGTCCTGCCCGTACGACTGCTCGACCAACCGATACTGGCCCTGCAGGTTCGCCATCTCGCGCTCCATGCGCGCCATCTGCTCGGGCGTCACGCCGCTCACTTTCCGTGGCCGCATTCCGTCCACCAAGGCCGACGCTGAAGTCGCGACAAGCAGCGCCTCGGCATAGGCCACAGTGAGGTTGTTCGCGGAAATCATCAACTCCGCGCACTCCACCTGGCGCGTCGGCTTCATCTTGCGGATCACCCGGCCCAGCTCAGCCGAGAACTGCCGGTCCTTGAAGAGCTCGACAGCCTCCGGGCAGATCCCGTCCAGGAGGTTCACCTTCTTGGCGATATGGCTCACGTCCACACTGAGCGCGCTGGCCAACCGTTCGGGTGAGACACCCCGATCGATCGCGCGTCGGATCATGTAGTGCTCCTGGATCGTCGACAGGCGGTTGATCCGGTTGTTGTAGGTGTAAGCCTCGTCGTCGGTGGCGACCAAGCAGGGTGCGTCCTCCTGCCCCAGGTCGCGCAGCACCACCAGCCGCACGTGCCCGTCTAGTAGAAGGTGCTGGCCCGTGCCGGCGTCCATCGCCGCAACGGAGAGCGGCTCAATCAGCCCGATCTCCTGGATTGACGCCCGGATCTGCCTGAACTTCCGCGACGTCGCCAGACCAGCCGGCACCTTGCGCGAAGGCAGGATCCGATCCAACGGCACCACCAGCGGCGCCGGCACAAAACCCAAGGCAACACCAGTCATGCCCGCCGCCCGTCGGTCCACACCCGCTCGGCGAGGTACTTCGGCAGGGTGTCCAGCCCCTCGGCCCGGAGCAAGTTGACGAAGTTCTCGTCCTGAAAGAGTTGCTGCAACGCACTCACCGCGAAGAGCAGTCGTTGCTGTGCGAACGTCGCCTTTCGCACCATAGCCTTCTGTCGCTCGACCTCCTTCTGATAGGTGCGTACCAGGCTCGAGGTCGTCACGTCTGCGGCCTTGCGCGGCATGCACTTGCCGACCGATCGCCCGAGGACGGCACGCCGCTCAAGCACACGCCGAGCGTCGATCAGTCTGCGCCCCCGTAGCGTGCCCGCCTCGTAGGCGTCCTGCAGTGCGGTCTGCACGGCTTTGTTGTCGTCGCCTGCGCCGACGATGGATAGAGCCGCATTCAGTGGCAGGTCACCCTTCTCGACGGCGACCAGCAGTCGCTGCTCACCTCGCTGGATCAACGTGAGGATGCCTTGGACATAGCTCAGCGTTAGCCCGGTTTTGGTGGCGATCTGCTTCGGCGTGTACCCCCGATCTCGGAGCTGCTGGATGCCGGCGAGCAACTCCAGCGGCCGCCACTGCCGCCGCGCGATGTTTTCAGTCAAGCTCATGATGAACGCGTCTTCGTCGCCGACGACAACGACCAGCGCAGGAATCGTCGCCTCGCCCAGCGCCTTGAAGGCCTTCATGCGCCCCTCGCCGCACACGAGCAGGTAGCGTTCGTCGCCATTAGGCCCACGCCGCGGTGTCACGACGATCGGCTTCTTCAACCCGATGGTCTTGATGTTGCCGACGATCTCCCCAAAGGCCCGGCTGTTGCGCTCGCGCGGGTTGAGCACCTCGATGCGATCGATCGGGATCTGTCGAAGCTCCTGCTGGCGATCTGCGCTCACGCCGCCACCCGCAGCCGCGCCCGGGCGGCCATTCCATAGAGGTAGTCGAGCGTCTCGAAGCGATAACTCTCGAGCTCAGCGGTGTTCTGCTCGGCAAGGCTGATGCGCGACGGGCCGAAGTCAACCCGCGGGAGGAGGTAGAAGTCCCGCACTGCCTGGTTGCCGTCATCGAGCCGGGCCGCCACGGAGATGTCCGGCGCGAGGCTGGTGTCGAGTCGAATCTTCCAACGGTTGTGGCCACTGTCGACGGCGTGGCACCGTGCAAGGACGATGGACACCGTGAACTCGCGGTTCACCCACAGCACGTCGGTGGCCGGGTCTCGCTCGAAGGAGCCGCCGAGGTTGGCGATCTCGCGCTCGATCTGCTGCACCAGGTCAGGGTGCATGCGGCGCAGCTGGCGGTTGATCTCCACGTATCGGTAGTCGCGGTCGGGTGTATAGCCCACCAGCTGATAGGCACGGACGAGGCTGCCGAAGCGGTGCGCATAGACAGCGGCGCAGGGCATGCCTTCGGCCTCGTTGATCACCAGTCCGGACAGGAAGCCGCGGTTGCGATACAGACCGCGCAACCGTTCGATCAGCTCCTCGTCGGTGTAGCGACGCGCCCGTGCCCGGATGATCCCCTGGGCGGTGTAGAACACGTCGGGCGGCACGATGCCGGTGAACGCGCCCTCCCGCCGGATCCACATGTCGGGCGGATTCACCACCCGCACCTTCTTCAGCTTGAACGAGACCCGGTTGTAGATGTTGTGGCCGACGTACTTCTCGTTGGTCAGCACCTCGTGCACCGTTGCCCGGGTCCACTCGCGGCCGAGGTCCGTGCGCAAGCGCATGCCGTTGAGCCGGCCAGCGATCTCCGATTCAACCAGACCGTCGTCAATGAACCAGCGGTAGATCTGGTTGACGATCCGAACCTCTTCTTCGGGGCCGGGCGTCAGGATGACGCGGTCGGTCTGCAGGCTCTTCTGCTCCCCGCGGGAGAGCTCCGTCTTAGCCGCCCCCTGTACATCAACCAGCGTGCGGCGCAGGCCGTACCCGGCTGGCCCGCCCTGACGAAAACCCAGCTCGATCAGTCGGCACTGGCCAGCAAACACTTTTGCCGAGAGCTCGCGGCTGTACTCGCCAGCCATCGCCCGCTTGACACCCTTGACGATCGTCGACACCGGCGAGCCGTCGTTCTCGAACTGTTCGGCGCAGTAGGCGACTTGGATACCAGCACGCCGGCAGATGTACTCGTAGTACGCGCTCTCGTCGGCGTCCTGGAAGCGTCCCCAGCGGCTGACGTCGTAGACGAGGATGATCTGGAAGTCGGCGCGCTTGTTCTCCACGTCATGAATCAGGCGCTGCAGCGCTTGGCGTCCGTCGATGCGCAGCCCGCTCTTACCCTCGTCTGCGTAGGTCGCAACGATCTCGATGCCGCGCCGCGCGGCGTACTCGCGGATCTTGTCGCCCTGGTTCTCGGTGGAGTACTGCTGGTGCTCGGTCGACATGCGCACGTACTCGGCCGCGCGCATGCGGATGGGCACCTCCTGCCCTTCGGTTCGTGGGACGTCCGATTGCATGTACGGCCTCCACCAGGTCAACGGGCCAACGGGCCTCACCGGCAAGGCACCGGTGGCGCAGGCGACGCCGTCGGTCGATGCGGGCCTGATGGAAAGGTCGTGCGTCGGCGCTCGGCGGTCGTGTTCGCCCTGCCAAGGTAGCAGCGAAGCTATGGCGCGTCGATCGAGTAGGCTGTTTGCAATCAGCTGCGAAGACGCTAAGTGCCTGACAGCAAAGTTATTTTGACGATCCACGCGTCCATCTTTGCAATCTCGCCCTTTTCGGCCGGAGTGAGGTGGTAAGTGCCTGAGGCCAAAGGAGAAACCTGCGGGATCGCGTCCATCTTTGCAATCAAACCTGGTTGACGCATGGCGTTGCGAACCTGTTGTTGACGGCGGTTGCGCTCGACGTAACCGGGGTGCTCGGCCCGGTACTGCTGCCAGTAGTCGGTGTGGCTCTCGCGCCAGCGACGCTGGCACTGGAGTTGGTTGGCGCGGTAGTCCCCGTCGGCGTGGCGTTTCTCCCGTTGCCAAAGCTTGCGGCGCTCTCGCTGGCACTCGGGTCGGCTGCAGTAGTTCTGTGTCGGCACGCGTGCTGATGTCTGGAAGGCGTCTGCGCACGCGAGGCATCTCTTGAGTCCCATGGAATCCTCCCTGCGCGAAGGGCGTGATAGCCCGGTGGCAGCGGCAGGGCGCCGCCGCTAAGCTGGCGCGATGGACTCGGACGAACGTCAGTCGCTGATGCGCATCGCTGCGTTCGGCCAAGTCCGACGTCTACTCGAGACTCACGACCAACTGACGGCCACCGACCTGGGCGCCGGGTTCACCTTCGAGGGCGAGCGTGTGCCGCTCGTGAACCCGCAACGCGGCATCTTCAAGCCGCAGCAGATGCAGCACCTGCTGTCGATCAAGACGGTGTTCCCAAAAGCTGGCGCCAAGGTCTGGTACGACGACCAGAGGCACGTCCACCGCCAGATCTACGAGGGTGAAGAGACGATCGACTACGCGTTCATGGGCACCGACCCCGACGTGGCCGAGAACCGCTGGCTGCGCGAGGCGATGGAGCAGCAGGTGCCAATCATCTACTTCCTCGGTGTGTCACCCGGGCGCTACCAGCCGGTCGTGCCGGCGTTCATCGTGGGTTGGGACGCGCAGGCATCCAAGGCGAAGGTGGCGTTCGGTGACCCGTTGTCCCTGGCTGCCAAGCCCCCGGGGGACCGTGCTGAACGTCGGTACGCGCTGCGCATGGTGCAGCAGCGCTTGCATCAGGCCTCGTTCCGCGACGCGGTTATCACCGCCTATCGTGGGCGGTGTGCGCTGTCAGGCTTGCCAGAGCCGCTGTTGCTGGATGCGGCTCACATCGTGGCTGACATGGACGAGCGGCTTGGGCAGCCGATCGTCCCGAATGGCATTCCGCTCTCGAAGATCCATCATGCGGCCTTCGACGCGCACCTTATTGGGGTCGACCCGGATTATCGCGTGCATGTTTCGGAGCGGCTACTTGGGCAGAACGACGGTCCCATGCTCGAGGCTTTGAAGCGACTTCACCGCGGCGAGCTGCACTTGCCTTCCCGATCCCAGGACCGACCTGATCGCGAACGCTTGGCACGTCGGTTTGAGCTTTTCAAGGCAGCGGCATAGCGCGCAGCGAAGCGAGTCGACGTGCAAGCTACTGTTTTCCTCTTTGGGGTTGGCCTGTGCTAGAGATCTCGCCCCGATGCCGCGCGCAGCGCGGGCGCGTATGGCGCAGGCTAGCTTGGCAGGCCGCCGCTCTTCTCGGTGGGCACCAGCTTGGCGTCGGACAGCACCTTGCCCTTGGGCAGATGCTCGGCCGCGTCCGCCTTGATCGCCGCAAGTTGACGAGCGGTCAGCGGCTCGTCATCGGGCTCGTAGCACGAGGGCCGCATCTTCTCGCCTGATCCAGCCAGTAGCGCGGCCAGCAACTTGCTCTCGTGCTCAAACTGCTGCGCCGGTGTGCTCGAAGCGAGGTCAGCCTAGCCGCGCTCGACGGCGACGCGCATCTGCTCGGCGAGCTCTTCGGGCGTGCCGGCAAGGCTGAGGTCGCGAGCGTCGAAGACGCTAGCGCTTGGCTGCTTGTGCTTTGTGCGGCCCACCTTGGCCTTAGCTGCGGCGATTCGTGACCGCGCTTCTTCTTCGGTGAAGCGCGGATTCCACCGAATGAACTCCGCGACCGTCATGCCCGCCAGGTCCTGCTCGAAAGCGACCTCGTACGCGACCGACGCAGGCGTGCCACCGGTGCCGGGCTGCTTGTTCTTCCTGTTCATGGTTTATCCGTCAAAGTCTAAGTGGACGGTGATGCAGAACGCGCGAGCGTACTGATCCAGGCCGCCGCCTTTGTAGCGCCGGCGAGGCGGCCGCCAGCGCTGGATCGAAGGCGCCAACGCGCGCGCGATAGTCCTCTTCCATCAGGCGCTCGAAGTTAGGACTGCCAAACTCGCGCCTGACTGGCTGCATCTGATCCCAAAGGCGGTCCTCGAGCGAGCCGAGCGCCACGCGTCGAAGGATGGTCCGACAGATCGCGGCCTTTCGCTTGCGCAGCGATGTCAACCAACGCGCCCCTCGCGGTCGCTCCTGCTTTCGAGGTACTCGATGAGCCGGTCGAGCTGGTGCCGGAAGAAGTAGAGCACCATCATGAGAATGGCGAAGGCGACCAGCGCCAGGTAGTGCGTAGATCGGGAGTGTTAGCCACCCCAGCCTGACAAGCCAGTCCACGAGCCATGGCTCCAGGTCGTCGGAGACGAAGACTTGCAAGCCACTCAGCAGCCGCTCGTACGCAGGCGTTCGCACAAACCGCTTCAGACAGTCCAGCAGGGCGCGTCGTTGAATGGCAATGTAGGCGTCGACGTTCGTCGTCACGATTGAAGACGGTGGATTCAGGCTACGACCACATCGGTCATCCACGACTCGAGCCGTAAGGCGCGGCGAGGCTTTCAAACGTTGTCAGGGGCCCCACGAACATCAGCCGTACCGTTCCAGTCGGTCCGTTGCGCTGCTTACCAACGATGATTTCGGTCAGTCCTGTGCACATGCTGGCCGCCCGTGTGTAGTCGTCGCGGTATAGAAGGACGATGACGTCGGCGTCGCATTCAATGGCTCCTGAGTCGCGCAAGTCTGCCAAAGTAGGGCGTTTGTCGGAGCGCGACGCGGGAGATCTTCCTAGTTGCGACAACGCGACCACGGGACAACCGAGTTCTCGAGCAAGTCGCTTCAAGCCCCTCGAGATCTCTCCGACTTGGCCAGCCCGTGTCTCGATGTTGGAAGTGAGTCCTCCGGCCATGAGTTGCATGTAGTCAACGACAACTAGGCCGAGCCGCCCCATTGCGTCTGCGCGTTTGTTCGCCCGTGCGATCAATTCGTTGACTGACAGCGACGGCGTGTCATCGATGACAAGGGGGGCGTCGGACAGCAGATTGAAGGCTTCGATTGCATGACTCCAGTCGTCATCGCTAAGCTGTGCCATTCTCACTCGTTGCAGATCGACTCGACTGATCGAGCTGACGAGTCGGTCCATGACATGGCGGCCGTCCATTTCCATTGAGAAGATGAGGACTGGGGTCCCCTGCTGGATGGCTACGTGGGTGGCAACGTTCAGTGCAAGCGCGCTCTTCCCGATCGACGGACGACCGGCGATCACGATGAGATCTCCCCGGTGCATACCCGTCGTGAGTTGGTCGAGTTCGCGGAACCCGGTTGGCAAGCCAGATGGATCTTGCGTCTGTCCGCGATCGTGCCGATCCGACAGCCGATCGATGAGGTCGGTCAAGAGCTCCCGTGCGGAGGCATCGAGCGACATCGGTACACCTTGTGTGTCACCGCCGCCCGTTGACCGCTTGCAGCTGTGAACAGTCACATCGCATGCGCGCGACCGTGAGTTGAGTCTGTCCTGAGCCATGGCTCCCATGCCGTCGGCCATTCCCCGTGCTACCGAGCCAGCGCACGGTCTCGAGGTCTCGCAGACCTAGATGCTACTCTAAGTCTGTAGACGCATAGTCATCGCACACGCAACCTTCCAGCCCATGTCACGGGGGAAGGTTGCACATGAATCCGCGCGCGCCCGTTTGGCGCGCCATCTACGCGGCGAGCGTGCGTTGCGTGGCCTGTCCCAGGAGGCGCTTGCTGACCTTGCCCTTCTGCACCGAACCTATGTGGGCTCGATTGAGCGCTGCGAGCGCAACGTGTCGCTTGACAACGTCGAACGACTCGCGCGGGCGTTGAATGTCGACATCGCAGATTTGCTTGCTGCCGACTGACGGAGACTAGGTGAGTCGACCCAAACGGAAGGGCGCGCCGCGTGTCGACAACGAGTACGATGTCCGACGAACCGGGCGAGCGCGCGCTCGTGGGCTCGGGTGCGCCTGCAGCTAGACTCTTACGGCGCGCCAGCGCGTAGCTGCGCCGAAGTCCTCGGTCAACACGCACGTTCACATGCACAACACCCCGCTGATTGACTGGCACTCGATGTTCATGGGCGTCGCCATGCTCGCGGCTGCTCGGTCCAAGGACGCGAGGAAGCGGAACGGAGCCTGCATCGCGAGCGCCGACAACAAGATTCTTGGCGTCGGCTATAACGGGCTGCCCCGCGGGTGCGACGATGACGACCCTTCGTACTGGGCGGACGTCGACGACGATCCCGTTCAGTCTCGACATAGCTACATCGTCCATGCTGAAGTGAACGCAATACTCAACTGCGTGGTTCTTCCGCTGACGGGAAGTACGATCTACACGACGCAGTTCCCCTGCCCGAGGTGCGTACAGTCGATCATTCAGGTGGGTATCAAGCGGGTAGTCTTCTTGGACAAGAAGACTCATCAAGTCGCACTCAACAGTGCCTCGGACAAGATGCTCGTAGACGCAGGCATCGAAGTCTTGTCCTTGGAAGAACTGGAGTCGACAGCAAGCCGATGGTGCGAGAAGCTCGACGAGTTTGTTCGAACTACAGGGCAGGAGATGCCTGTCGCGACTGCTCCTCTGCCTCCGAGCGGGATTTAGCTTCATACGCCGTGCGCAAGCGTTCATTCTCCGCGCGGAGATCTGCAATTGCTCGCGCTTGCTCTGCAAGTTGCGCCTCTGCCTTGCGCAGGCGTGCCTCGTCCCGAGATGAAATCTGACAGCCGAGTCGGTCTTGGGCGACAAGCACGTAGGGCTCAAGAGATCTGGGATTGCGGTGCCCTACTTTGATTGCAACCGCTGCAGCTACAGAAGCGGCAGAAGTATCAAGACCAAGCGCGAGCCGTTCCATCAGTTCTAGAAGAATCTGTACATTGACGAAGCGGATTCGCAACGCGTGGAATGACGTTCCCTTCTGAGCACCAATGGAACGCATGAGCTTGGAGAAGATCGTCGTGATTGACCTGTCCTCCAACGGGGTGCAATCGCGTGCCGACAGGAATAGCCCTTGCGGCGGCCGCGTCACTTGCTTGCCTACCAAGAGCTGTGATCGAGGGCCGTCGATGAAGTCACAGATGCGAAGCAAGATCGACGTCGGCAGTTCATAGGTAATGCCGCGATTGAACTTCTGCCGTATAGGGCGGATCAAGACGGTCGCACCAGTATTCGGTCCAATCAGCGAGCGCTTGAACTGATCCACTTGGAAAGAGTTGATCGAACCTCGTCGCAGCCCTGTTTCCAGACCGATGTCAAGTAGCAGGGCGTTTCGCTGCCTTACGTAGACAGACTGCTCGGACGTCATGATCGCGTCCAACACGTCGTCGCGGTCTTGATCGCTCAAGAGGTGCTTTCGGAGACCACGGTCACCTGCAGTCGTCACGCGAAAGAGCGCGGGGTACGTCCGAGTCGAACGACGATTGCCAGACGAGCCTACGCCAATCCCGCAATCAATCTGCGTGCCATTTGGACCGACAGCGTGGTCTGCGATCCGCTTGGTCTTGCGAAGCCAAAGAAACCAGCCGTACACGCAAAGCAGCTTCTGGTTCACAGTGCCGCGAGCGATGCGCTCGTCCCCTTTCGACGCGGGGTTGGCAAGAACGAGCTTCAGCTCAGCGTCTCGAAACTGCTTGAGCGTGGTGTCGCTGGCAGAGACTGGATCAATGCCTACTGATGCGCAGTGTGCCCAGAAGCTCACAACGTTCAGCACCTGCCCATGCACTGTGCTGAGAGCCAGCTGGCAGTAGTCAAGCTGGTGGAACGCGAAGTCAGTGACATCGTCGACCAGCATGCCTCGGTGGGTGTCGTAGACAAGGATGGCATTCAAGTCCTGCCGCAACCGAACTTGCAATTGGTTCCTCACGTCAGCCTCTTGCCCGGGGTGGACGTGGCGGCGAAGCGCCTGTGGTACCCGGCTTGACGAGTCTTGCCAGCTTTTCGCGCAGTTGCTGGATCTGTTTCTCCTTGCGCTGGAGTGCATCGGCCGACGCGTTGCTGAGCGAATCCAGTTGAACGCGCAACCGGCGAACTTCGTCCTGCAGCGTCTGATTCTCGCGAAGCGCGATCACCAGCCTCGCTTCCGCCGCGCTCTGAAGCTTCTGCACAAGCAGGGTCTGTTTCTTGACGGCGGAGATCTTTTCCCCAACTTGCTGGGTCCTCCGCGATCGCTCGGTCCTCAGCAAGCGAACGGCTGCTAGGAGTGCCGTGGCACGCGCTGTGGAGCTCGCACTGGCCCGCAGTGTCTGCGATGCGTTTCTACCGAATTGAGGTAGTCCCGGCAACGCCTGCGTGAGGTGACCGGTCTGCCAAGCGCAGAACTGGCGCAACGAACTCGGCAGTTCGCCAATCAGGACTTCGGCTGTTGCATCACCGGCCCGGGTTTTGATTGACTCGATCACACCAGCCAGCGCGTCAAGCTTGGCCTGCAGATTCCGCGCGGCCTCGGCTTGGGTGAGGAACGCTACTGCAGGCTTGGGACCAGAGGATCTCTTCTGCCGGCTCACGCTAGCTGCTCCCGGGGCGCGCTTGTGCGTCAGCGACCGCTTGCTCGAGTTCCGTGATCTCTGCCGTCATCTGCTTCCACAGCTTGCCACCGACCGGCAGCTCAGACAGGCGACGGCGCAGGTTGGCAATCCCGAGCGTCATGGCTTGCGCGTGGATCGGCGAGCGTGCGTGGAATGGACACTTCGAGCAGGTCTTGGGGGATGCGTTCTCGCGCCTTGGCCTGCCTGACCCACGTGAGCACTTGGCCGTCGCGCTGCGTGCGTCAGACGCGCAGCAATCGCCGTGGCGAAACGGAACCACCTTGTGGCCCTTACGCAGGAGAGCTTCCGTGAGGAGGTCAGTCGCCGCGCGAAGGTCAACGTCGTCGTACGTCATTCTTGAGGCGATGCGTGCGTGGAGGCGGTTGACGAAGACTGTGAATCCACCATAGAGGCTGTCGGTGCCGCGCACGATGGAGTTGACAATAGCTGCCAGTCGTTCGCGAGCTGCATCGGCAACAGTCGCTTCCAGGTCAGCAATGACCTCGGCAGGCGGCAAGCGTAAGCGACCAAAGCCTTCCAGTTGGTCTAGGGTGTTTCCGCGCATCGGATCGGACAGGTAGATGTTTGTGACGTCCAGACGGCCGTGATGGTCATATTGCTGTGAAAGCGCCAGGAGTGACGGGCTCGAGTAGCGGTTGATCATGATCAAGCCGTAGGCGCGACGGCCCATGTGCGATGCGTAAGCCAGTCGCTCGGCGGACGCTCCAAAGGCTCTCCGAAGCAGGCGGCGCGCACTGCGTGACCTGCTGAACTGAAACGTTCGGCTGGTCAAGGGATGCTTCGCGCGCACGGTCGGCACACGAAACAGCGACCGTCCAGTGCTCGGTCCGTGTCCTTGGTTGAGCCGGCGTTCGACGTCAGAAGCGGAGTGCAGCACCCGAACAGCAGCCACCGTCGCGTCGTTCACGAAGAAGTCACGGTAGTCCTTGGTGAACTTCTCGAGATAGAAGCTGCAGACGTAGAGGTCCAATGTCACATCGAATGGCCGCAACGAATCGTCCTTGAGTCCAATTACGGGATGTTGGATCTCGTCTTTGCGGCGAGCGTTGAAGAAGGCAACGGTGACAAAACACGCAGACATCAGGCAATCGATGGCTTCACTGAGCGTGCACTCGGTCGGGTTCTGGGCGACTCGACAGCGAATGTTGCGGATCCGCATGCCCGATAGCTCTTGAAAGCGCGCCGCGTCAGCCGACTGTGCCAAAACCTTGGCGACAAGGTCGGCACGAGCGCCAGAGTCTTTTGGGGGACTTCGACTGAGTTCGTCTGCAATCGTGTTCAACAGAGCGACCAGGGGTTCCGCCAGGGTATAGATCCAGGCGAAGCACTCCTTTAGAAGAGTCCCAACATGTTCCGGGCGCATGTTGCGCGTGCGCCCATTGGGAAGTCCAAGCTTGTTGGAAAGTACGAACGGATCAGGGAAGGGTACGAATGTAAGGCCCCGTCCCTCGGGAAGGTCTGACGCAAGATTCACAACGTCAAAGATCGCAAACAGCGTGCTGCTCTTGAGCTGATGGCCCCCTATGTCCCGAGTGCTCGGCTGGTCAAGCCGTAGGACTTTCCGAATTGCCCGTCGCACAGCTGCGGTCTCTGGCCCGGAGCAGTTCGTTCCCAAGTGACGCTTGACGCGATCGGTTATGCAGATGCCGTCGCGGATCTTAGGCTGCGATGTCATGCTCTGGATCGCACGCACGCCGAGCTGCTTCGCAAGGCCCAAGGTCCTCTCTTGGAGACGGAGGGCCTCGGACCAGCCGCCTGCAACTAGTTTGGTCAACAGAATCCTGATTGTCTCCTTGTCGCATTCGGAGGGAGCGTAGATTCCCTCGACATACAGGAATTCAATGAACTTGACGATGGTCCTGATTTGACCTGCGACGTCTGTCGCCTTACTCTTCGACTTCTTGCGGCGCCGGCAGATCAAAGTCACTGCATCTAAGACGAACGCTGAAAGGCGGGGGTTCTGGGCGATAGGCTCCACCTTGGAGAACGGAGTTGCCGGTAGCCACATCTTGTTGAGATCGACTTTGATGGGCTTGTCTGGTTGAAACTCGTCCGGCAGCAAGATGACGCCATCGACGTAGTCGAAGAGCTTGGACGAGGCTGCTACACGAGTCGTCATCGTTTGAGTGTGAGTCTTGCTGGACACACTTCGCGCGGCGCATCTAGCTCAGTGGCGGGAATGCTGGTGGATCGACAGGCCCTTCGGCCAGTGCCAGGTACCTTCGATAAGGTCCCTGCGCGACAATTTCTCGAAGGCCGAATGTGAACAGCATCGTAGGAAGGTGGTGCTTCTCGAATGCTTCGGCGTTCTCATCGAGGAGCGCCTTCCAGTGACGACTGTAGAACCGGTGCGTGCACGTGAGGTCCCTGAGTGCATCGGTGTCGATGACGATTCTTCTGTTGGGGCACCCGGCGCCAAGGTGGCATTCGTGTGCTTCGCAAAGCCCGTCGACGAGCATATCGAGCCTCGGTGGTGTTGCAGGGTCAGCGCACGAACTTCCATCGCCCACCGGTGAGAAAAGCCTGCCCGTCGGGCATGGTTGACCTTCGATGGCGAACTGCACAGAGCGTTCTAGCTCGCGCTGGTAGGCCAAATTTATTGACGAGTTAATGGCCCGAAGGATGGGTTGGTCCAGGTAACGCGCCGTTGTGGTTGACGTAGCATGTCCGGCCTTCCGTTGCGTCGCCTCGATACTCGCGCTCTCGAGATCAAAGGCATTGATCGCTTGAACTCGAACCTGGTCCAGTGAGAACTGAGGCAAGTCATGTCGAGAGATGAATCCCGACAGGACGTAGTGCCAGTTGGCATAGGGACGGACTACGCCGCGCCTAGCTACGTGCGTGTTGAAGAAGAGGCGGTCCTCACCGCTCGCGACCCAACCGAGCGCTTTGACTTCGCCAAGATTCTCTTTGAGTGTGCGCAAGGCCCGCAGGACTTCGTGATCTCGAGGTGATACGACCAGATCGGGAGCAGTTTGATTCGTTCGTCCCTTCAGTGAAGTCACGATGAACCCATTGCCGTTAGGAACTATTCCCTTCGTGGTGAGGGCTACGACAGTCGTGAAGTTCCATCGTGACGCGCATTGAAGAATGAGCGCGCAGGCAAGCATTTCCGTCTGAGTCAGGACCGTTGGGGTCAGGAGTCGATATGCTTTGTTGCGATCGATCTTCACGCCGTAGTCACGGGCCAGGGCGCACATCGCTTCGCCGCCATACACGGTTGGAAGTATTGGTACACGTGCCTCTCGCCGCCACTTTTCGATGACCTGGGCGTATGCGGTCAAGACCGTTTGGGGGCTAGCCACGCGCACTATCTCAGGCACGAACTTATGCCGCAGGTGCGCGTTGGACTCAATGAACAACTTGAGTTGCTCGAGCTCGCTTCCGTGGCACTCGCTCCGCGCAAGGTCTGCGATCGTCAACTGCAGAGTGGCGAATGCGTCAAGATCCTTGACTGCTCCCTCGACGACTCTGGCGAGATCGGTGTCGAGCGTCTGCCGTATTTGGGCCTTGAGGTCAGCTAATGACTCGTGGGGCAGTGCACCCACAGGGTAGCGATGAACAGTGTTCGCGCCGTCCGGTAGTTCGCTGAACAACTTTCGATTCTGAGGCGCGACGCGATCGAACCGGCTGACGAAGTGGCGGCTCAGTCGTTCTGGGTCGATGTTTGGCGGAAAGAGCTTGTGCTCTAGCAGCCAGCGCCTAGTCTCATTTGAACGACTGAACTTCTGAGCTTCTGGCCAGCTGGTCTCGGCAATAGAGTCCTCGAGCGCGGCCAGAGCTCGAGCAATGTCTGTGAGTCCTACTCGACCGACAGGTATCGACGCAGCCGCGAGCCACTCGGCGTTCTCCGCCGCTGCGGAAAGCGCCAGCCAAACGGAGTCCGCCACGCTGGTGTGTTCAGGTGTCGACTCGGCGCGTCTGGCACGCGCACTGAGCACTTCAGCAACCCATCCAGGAGCGCCCAACTGCGTGTCGAGCTTGCGGAACAGCTTACGGCCGGTGTATATCGCACCGTAGCGGTTCAGACGGACTGCGATGCTGATGTCCATTACCGTACGCGTGAAGACTAGACACTGCCGGGAAGTAGCTCGGCAAAGCTACGTTGCGCACCGTCTCTATACTACATTAGGCATCATCGTCAACGTCACGCCCTTCGAGCCGGAATGGGAAGGCTACGTGACGCTGGAGTTCAGCAACACCACGCCGCTGCCGGCCAAGATCTACGCGGGCGAGGGCTGCGCACAGGTGCTGTTCTTCGAGAGCGACGAGGTCTGCGAGACCAGCTACAAGGACCGCGGCGGCAAGTACCAGGGGCAGCGGGGCGTGACTTTGCCCAAGACCTAGCGTTGGTGGCGCCGTGGCGCGGGCGCCGCGCCGGGCCGCTGTGTTGCGCTCGTGTCCCCCGCGGTCCGCCCTGCGGGCCGACCGCTCCTCCTTTACCTCGCTCCACACAGCGGCCCGTCACGGCGCTTCGATACACCGTGGATTGCCACGGTCAAAAGACCTTCGTACGCCGCGGTGGTGCGTGCGACCAGGGCGTCGGGTGAATGGCGAAGTGAGGTAGAGGAGGAGGGCCGGGCGTGAGCCCGGCACGGGGGACACGAACGCAGCCGTTCACCCGGCGCCCTGGTCAGCAGCGCTCAGCCTGATCGGCGGCGAACGGACTGTAGGAAGTTGCCTGACACGCCACTACCGCTCCACGCAGCAAGCGCTCAACTGCGGAGGCTTCGGCGGTGTATTCGCGGCATTGCGGGTGTGCGGCGCCCCTAAGCTCATGACATCGAAATGCCATCCACGATGGCCCCGGAGCCGACTCATGAACCCGCGCGACCTGCCTGCCGACTATCACGACCTGCCGACGATGCCGGCCGAGTTGCTCACCGAGTTCGACGACACCGGCTTCGCGTCGATCGACGACATCGCCTGCACCCGCCTGGGCGTGAAGGCTTCGCAGACCCCGCTGGCGGTCGATGTGTGGACGCTGTCGCGCTTCCGGGCGCTGATGGCCGAGGAGGGCTGGCCGGTGCACGCCGCCCGCATGCTGTTCGACCGCGTCTACGCACACGAGCGCCTGGCCTTCGCCCACAGCAGCGCCAACCAGATCCTGCGCGAACTCGCGCTCGACCTGTTCCGCCGCATGCACGCCGACGACGGCCTGTCGCACTGAGGCCGCCGCCGCCGACGCGCGGCCGGGCCTGCTGTCCTTCCCCGAGATCGCTCCCTGGCTCAGCGAGAAAGCGCGGCGCCCGGCAGTACCATGGGCCGCATCGTTCGGCTTCCGGGGAGGGGCGTCATGAAGTGGGAAGGCCAGGAACAGAGTGACAACGTCGAGGACCGCCGCGGCATGGGCGGCGGTGGGCGCGGCGGACTGCCGATCGGTGGCCGCGGCATCGGTGTCGGCACCATCGTCATCGCGCTGGTGGCGGGCTGGATCTTCGGCATCAACCCGCTCACCGTGCTCGGCATCCTGAGCGGTGGCGGGGGCGCACCCACGGCGCAGGTCTCCACCGGCCCGGCCCCGGCACCACCGGCCGACGACGCGCAGGCGCGCTTCGTCTCCGTGGTGCTGCGCAGCACCGAGGACGTGTGGACCGAGGTCTTCCGCAGCGGCCAGGCGCAATACGTGCGGCCCAAGCTGGTGCTGTTCCGCGGTGCCACGGCCACCGCCTGCGGCACGGGCCAGAGTGCGATGGGCCCGTTCTACTGTCCCGGCGACCAGCAGGTCTACATCGACCTCCAGTTCTTCGACACGCTGCACCAGCGCCTCGGCGCGCCCGGCGATTTCGCGCAGGCCTATGTGATCGCGCACGAGGTCGGCCACCACGTGCAGCAGCTGCTGGGCATCAGCGAGAAGGTGGAAGCGGCGCGGCGCGGCGGCAGCGAGGCCCAGGCCAACGCGATGAGCGTGCGCCTGGAGCTGCAGGCCGACTGCTTCGCCGGCGTGTGGGCCAACCGCTCGCAGCAGGCGCGGCAGTGGCTGGAGCAGGGCGACATCGACGAGGCGCTGAACGCGGCCTCGCAGATCGGCGACGACACGCTGCAGCGGCGCAGCCAGGGGCAGATCGTGCCCGAGAGCTTCACCCACGGCAGCAGTGCACAGCGCGTGAGCTGGTTCAAGCGCGGCATGCAGACCGGCCGCATCGCCGACTGCAACACCTTCGAGGCCAGCCGGCTCTGAGTGGGGCCCGGGCAGCGCGGTGCGCTGCTCGCCCCCGCTGGGCCTACTTCGCGGCCGGCTCGCCGATCTCGATCTGCAGCCCGGTCGTCCCCACGGCCACGGCGTCCGACAGGCCCTGCAGGTCGCCCGGCTGCGGCATCGCATCGCCGCTGCGCGACAGGCGGGCGCCGACCACCACCTGGGTCGCACCCGAGAGCCGGGCCGCCGGCGACATGGACAGGCTGTCGTCGAGCGTGAACTGCAGCGGCAGGTCCTTCGCCTGGCGGCGCAGGATGGCGAGCGGCATGCGAGGAGCGCCTTCGCCGGCCGCCCGCGCGAACACGAACAGCGTGTCCTCGGGGGCCACGCGGTCCTTCAGCGACGGCGCCAGGCGCACCGTGCCACTCACCCGGGCCGGCACGCCGGCGGGCAGCGGCGGCGACGACGCGGCTGGCGTCACGGCGGGCGCAGACTCGGCGGACGGCGGCAGACCGGCGAGCTGGCGCGCCTGCGCCACGCTCGCGCGGATCTGCTGGGCGAACGGGCTGTCGGGCGGCTCCACGCGCGCCAGTGCCTCCCAGTGCTTCACCGCCGTCGGGTAGTCCTTGCGGTCGAAGGCGATCAGGCCGGCGAAGGCGAGCGCCTTCGGGTGCGCCGGGTCGAGCGCGAGCGCGCGTTCGACCAGCCGAGTCGGCTCGCCGTGCATCGCATCGCGGTCCAGCGCGACCAGCGAGGCGCCGAGGTCCACCAGCAACGAGGGGTCGCGAGGATTCAGCGCGACGGCCTTGCGGTAGGCCTCGACGGCTTCCGCATGCCGGCCCAGCGCCGCGTAGGAGCGCGACAGCATCTGCCAGCCCTCGGCGTCGTCGGGGAGGGACTTCAGCCGCTCGGCGAGTTGATCGACCATCGCGGCGATCTGCGCCCGGGCCGGGTCGCCGCCCGCGCCGCTCGCAGCGGCCGGCGGGGGGGCGGCGGCCGACCGCGACCCGGGACCGAGATCCAGCAGGCCGGGGGCGCCGAGCCAGCCGTAGCCGCCGCCGACGATGACGAGCGAGAACACCGCGAGCGCGGCCGTCAGCCCGAGCCGGCGGCGCGGACCGGCGGCGGCCGTGTCGCCGGCATCGGCTGGCAGGGAGGTCGGCGCGGTGCGCCAAAGAGGGCGCGTCAGGGCGGCGATCGCGGCAAGGCACAGTGCGGCCGCCAGCAGCAGGAAGAACAACAGCATCGGGGTCATGGGGCGCGCGGTCCGGCGCCGTCGGCGTCGTCCTCGTCGGGTTCGAAGTGATCGTCGCTCAGCCGCGCGCGCCGGCGCAGCACCAGCAGCAGGGTGACCAGGCCGCCCACCAGCAGCACGAAGGGGCCGAACCACAGCAGCCAGGTGCTGGTCCGGACCGGCGGGCGGTAGAGCACGAAGTCGCCGTAGCGGTCGGTCATGTACTGCAGGATCTCGGCCTGGCTGCGGCCTTCGCTCAGCATGCTGCGGACCTGCCGGCGCAGGTCGACGGCGAGGTCGGCGTGCGAGTCGGCGATGGTCTGGTTCTGGCAGACCAGGCAGCGCAGCTCGGCGGCGATGCGCATCACGCGCGCCTCGAGCACCGGGTCCTCGGCCAGCGGCGGGGCGTCCTTCGCCACGGCAGGGCCGGCCAGCAGGCCCGCCAGCAGGGCCGCGGCAACGAAGCGGCGCCCGCTAGCCATTCAGGGCCTTCAGCAGCGGCCGGATGCGGGTTTCGATGACGGCCGGCGTCAACGGGCCGATGTGCTTGAGGCGCACCAGCCCCTGCTGGTCGATCACGAAGGTCTCGGGCACGCCGTAGACGCCGAAGTCGATGCCGACGCGGCCGTCCGCATCGAAGGCCGAGGCATCGTAGGGGTCGCCGAAGCGGCGCAGCCACTCCAGGCCGGCCGGCCGGGTGTCCTTGTAGTTCAGGCCGATCACCGGCACCGACTTGCTGCGGGCGAACTCCATCAGCGTCGGGTGTTCCTCGCGACAGGCCACGCACCACGAGGCCCACACGTTGAGGATCCACACCTTGCCCAGCAGGTCGTCGCGGCGCAGCGTCTGGTTCGCGTCGTCCAGTCGCGCGAGCGTGAAGGCCGGTGCGGGCTTGCCGATCAGCGGCGAGGGCACCTCGGTCGGCGACAGCCCGAGCCCGCGCCACAGGAAGACGACAAGGACGGCGAACAGGCCGAGCGGAAGGATGTAGCGCAGGCTCCTCAGCATCACGCCACCGCTCCGGCCGGGCCGGCCTGCTGCCCGTGCTCCTGGCGCTGCCGGGCGCGGTAGCGCCGATCGCTCGCCGCGAGGGCGCCGCCCAGCGCCATCAGGACGCAGCCGCCCCAGATCCAGTTGACGAAGGGCTTGAAGTAGACCCGCACGATCCAGCTGCCGTCGGCGGTGGGCTCGCCCAGCGACACGTAGAGGTCGCGCGTGATGCCGCGGTTGATGTCGGCCTCGGTCATCGGGTTGCGCTGCACGCGGTAGATGCGCTTCTCGGGCTTCAGCAGCGCCACCGCCTTGCCGTCGCGCGTGACTTCGATCTGGCCCTGCAGGCCGTCGTAGTTCGGGCCCTGGATCTCCTTCAGGCCGCGCAGCGCGAACACGAAGCCGCCGGCCTCGGTGGTGTCGCCGATCGCCATCTTCACGTCACGCTCGAGCTGGTAGGTGGTGACCATGCTCACGCCGAAGGCGAACACCGCCACGCCCAGGTGGGCCAGCATCATGCCGAGCATCGCGCGCGGCAGCTGCCGCGCGCGGGCCGCCAGGCTCATCGGCAGGCCACCGGCCGGGCGCAGCCGCTCCCACAGGTCGACCCCGAGGGCGGCGACGATCCAGTAGCTCATCAGCAGGCCGAGCGTCGCGCCCAGCGCGATGCGGCCGGCCAGCCAGCCCGTGAGCAGCGCCGCGACCACCGCGATGGCGGCAGCCCAGCGCAGCCGGCGGGCCAGGTCGGGCAGTTCGGCCTGCTTCCAGCGCGCCAGCGGCCCCACGCCGAGCAAGAACACCGCTGGCGCCATGAGCGGCACGAACACGGCGTCGAAGTAGGGCGGCCCGACGGAGATCTTGCCCAGGCCCATGGCGTCGAGCAGCAGCGGGTAGAGCGTGCCGAGCAGCACCGACAGCGTGGCGACGACGAACAGCACGTTGTTGGCGAGCAGCATCGACTCGCGCGACACCACGCCGAAGCGCGCGCCGAGCCCCACCTTGGGCGCGCGCCACGCGTACAGGGTGAGCGAGCCGCCGATCACGATGACCAGGAACAGCAGGATGAACAGGCCGCGCTGCGGGTCCGTGGCGAAGGCGTGGACCGACGACAGCACGCCCGAGCGCACGAGGAAGGTGCCGAGCAGCGACAGCGAGAAGGCGACGATCGCCAGCAGCACCGTCCAGGACTTGAAGGCGCCGCGCTTCTCGGTGACCGCCAGCGAATGGATCAGCGCCGTGCCGGCCAGCCAGGGCAGGAAGGAGGCGTTCTCCACCGGGTCCCAGAACCACCAGCCGCCCCAGCCCAGCACGTAGTAGGCCCAGGTGCTGCCGAGCATGATGCCCAGCGTCAGGAAGGCCCAGGCGGCGGTGGTCCAGGGCCGCGTCCAGCGCGCCCAGGTGGCGTCGAGCGTGCCGCCGAGCAGCGCCGCGACGGCGAAGGCGAAGGCCACCGAGAAGCCCACGTAGCCCATGTAGAGCATCGGCGGGTGCACGATCATGCCGGGGTCCTGCAGCAGCGGGTTCAGGTCGTTGCCGTCCGGTGGGACCGGGAACAGGCGGTCGAAGGGGTTGGAGGTGATCAGCATGAACAGCAGGAAGCCCACGCTGATCAGGCCCATCACCGCGAGGATGCGCGACACCACCGGCACCGGCAGGTGGCGGCTGCGCAGCGCCACCGCGAGCGTCCAGCTGCTGAGCATCAGCACCCACAGCAGCAGCGAGCCCTCGTGGCTGCCCCAGGAGGCGGCGATGCGGTAGAACAGCGGCAGCGCGCTGTTCGAGTTGGTGGCCACGTTCAGCACCGAGAAGTCGTGTCGCACGAAGGACGCCACCAGGCAGCCGAAGGCCAGCGCGACCAGCAGGAACTGCGTCTGCGCCGCCGGCCGCGCGAGCGCCATCCAGTCGGCGCGGCCGCGAGCGGCGCCCAGCAGCGGCAGGGTGCCCTGGATCAGGGCGGTGGCCAGCGCCAGCAGCAGCGCGATCTGCCCGAGCTCGGGAATCATGGTCGGGTTTCCTTGACGACGGTCTCGCCGAGCTTCTGGTTGCTGGCGCCGGCGCGCTGGAGCGCCTCGGCGGCTTCGGGCGGCATGTAGTTCTCGTCGTGCTTGGCGAGCACCTCGCGGGCAACGAACACGCCGTCGTCGCCGAGCTGGCCTTGTGCGACGACGCCCTTGCCCTCCTTGAACAGGTCGGGAAGGATGCCCTGGTAGCGCACCGGAATGCTCTTGACGGTGTCGGTCACGACGAAGCGCACCACCAGGCCGTCGCGCTGCACGCTGCCGCCGTCGACCAGGCCGCCGAGGCGGAAGGCGCGGCCCACCGGCGCCTCCTTCGCCGCCACCTGGGCCGGCGAATAGAAGAACACGAGGTTGCTCTGGAAGGCATTGAGCACCAGCGCCGCGGCCACGCCCACGGCCGCGACGATGCCGACGATCAGCACCAGGCGCTTCTGGCGCGGCTTCATGGCTGCAGCTCCGTGTCGACCGTCTCGCCGGCGGCACGCGCGAGCGCCAGGCGCTGGCGGCGCGCGACCCGCCAGGGTTCGGCCGCCATCAGCAGGGCCGTGACGGCATACGAGCCCCACACGTAGAGGCCATAGCCGCCCATGTCGAAGAACGCCGAGGCGCTGGGCCAATTCATCAGGACTGCTCCTCGCGTGTTCGGGACCGTGTCGCCAGGTCGCGCACCCAGTCGGCATGCGACTCGCGTTCCAGCACCAAGGCGCGGGCGCGCATGAACACGACCGCGAAGGTGTAGGCCCAGAACGCGAACGTCATCAACAGCATTGCCGTCAGCATGGTGGTGGCCATCTTGGGTGCCGCGGTCATGGTGATCGTGGCGCCCTGGTGGAGGGTATTCCACCACCGGACCGAAAAATAGATGATGGGGATATTCACCGCGCCCACGATCGCCAGCAATGCTCCGGCACGGTCGCCGCGTCGCACGTCGTCGATCGCCGCAACCAGCGCGATGTAGCCTAGATACAGAAACAGCAGGATCAGTTCCGAAGTCAGCCGGGCGTCCCACACCCACCAGGTGCCCCATGCGGGTTTGCCCCAGAGGGCGCCGGTCCACAGCGCGAGGAAGGTGAACAGCGCGCCGGTCGGCGCCAGCGCGTGCGCCAGCATGAAGGCCATGCGGGCATTGAACATCCAGCCGACGGCGGCCCAGAAGGCCATCGCGAGGTAGATCACCATCGACATCCACGCGGCCGGCACGTGGATGAAGATGATGCGGTAGGACTCGCCCTGCTGCGCGTCGGTGGGCGCGACGAAGAAGCCCATGTAGAGCCCGGCCGCCGCCAGCGGCGCGGCCGCCGCCCACAGCCAGGGGATGAGCCGGCCGGCCAGCGCGTGAAAGCGCGCGGGCGCGGCGAAGGTGAACCAGCGAAAGCGTTCGGTCACGCCGTTTTACTCCAGTGAGATGCGCAGCGCGGCTGCGGTGGCGACCGGCGCCGTCAACGCCGTCAGGATCAGCAGCGCCCCGAGGATGGAGAAGTGTCCTCCAGGCGACAGGCCGGCGTCGACCGCAGCGACGGCGCCGGTGCCGAAGATCAGCGCCGGGATGGTGAGCGGCAGCACCAGCAGCAGCAACAACACGCCGGCGCTGCGCAAGCCGAGCGTCAGCGCCGCGCCCACCGCGCCGAGCAGGCTCAGCACCGGAGTGCCGAGCAGCAGCGACACGAGCAGCGCGCCGAGCGCGTCGCGGTGCACGTCGAACAGCAGACCCAGCAGCGGCGCGGCGGCGATCAGCGGCAGGCCGCTCAGCGTCCAGTGGGCCGCCGACTTGGCCGCGGCGATCACCACCGCGCTGCGGCCGGTCAGCAGCATCTGTTCCAGCGAGCCGTCGGCGAAGTCGCTCGCGAACAGCTGCGACACCGACAGCATCGCGGCGAGCAGCGCGCACACCCAGGCCAGGCCGGGCGCCAGCTGGCGCAGCACCTGCGGCTCGGGCCCGACGCCGAGAGGGAACAGGCTGGCGGTGACGACGAAGAAGGCCACCGGCATCAGCGTCTCGACGCGTCGGCGCAGCGCGAGACGCAGGTCGCGCAGGTAGACGGCGAGGAACAGGTCGCGCATCTCAGGCGCACCGGTCCAGGTCGATCTCGCGCGGCCGCAGCCGCACCGTGTCGAGCTCGAGGTGGCTGGTCAGCAGCACGCTGCCGCCGCGCGCCGCATGCGCCAGCAGCAGATCGTTCAGTCGCTCGATGCCGTCGGCATCGAGCGCGTCGTAGGGCTCGTCGAGGATCCACAGCGAGGGCTCGTCCTCGACTGCCAGCCGAGCCAGCGCGACGCGCCGCCGCTGCCCTTGCGACAAGGTGCGTACCGCGGCCGTGCGGCGGCCCTGCAGGCCCATGCGGTCGAGCGCGGACTGCACAGCGGCGGCGCTGCAAGGGCGCCCGTGCAGGCGCAGCAGGAACTGCAGCGACTCGGTCGCGCTCAGGTCGTCCTTCAGCGCATTGGCGTGGCCGATGAAAACGAAGCGCCGGTCCACGGCAGATGTGCTGGCCGCCACGCCGTCACGCAGGATCTCACCGTCCTCGGGTCGGGCCAGGCCGGCGGCGAGGCGCAGCAGGCTGGTCTTGCCGCGACCGTTGCGACCGCGCAGCCAGACGATCTCGCCGCCGGCGACCTCGAACGCCAAGCCCTTGAACAGCAGGCGGTTGCCGCGCCGGCAGGCCAGGCCGGTGGCCGACAGGTGTGGTGCAGCGGCAGGGGACGGCGGGACGTGTGGCGACAACACGGGACGTTTCAGGTTGCAAGGGCGGTGCGCAAGGCGTGCCGACTGTACTGCGGTCGTGGCCGGCCGCTGGGCGTACGAACGGCCCACGGCGGAGACCGGAGGGCGACTCCGGTTGCGCTTGCTCACATCTGAATCGTCTTTATGCAGACAAGCACAAATACGGCAGCAAATCATCTGCGACAGCGTGTAAGCGCTGCGTGCACTGCCAACTATTGACGCGTTTTTCGCTGGTTCAAGCGCGAGTATTCGTCCGCTCCGATCCCGCCGGCTTCCGGCAGCGTCCGGCGCACGAAAGAACGAACGAACAAGAAGGGTCCGTCGCCCGATCGGCGGACGAGCAGCTCAGGGGAGATCGTGATGTCCATGTCCAGCCTGTCGAGTGTCGGCCGCCGTGCGGCGGGCGCGGTACGCATGCCGGCCGCGGCCTGGGTTCAGGGCGGTTGGATGCGGCGCGAGGAGGCCATCATGGGCACCTCGATCAGCGTCGAGCTGTGGAGCGAAGACCCGTCCGCCGGCAACGCCGCGATGGATCTGGTGATCGGCGAGATGCACCGCATCGACCGCGGCATGAGCCCGCACAAGCCGGACTCCGAGCTGTCGCGCATCAACCGAGAGGCGTCGGTTCGGCCGGTACCGCTCAGCGAAGAGATGTTCGCGCTGCTGGCGCGCTCGCTGGAGTTCTCGCGCCGCTCCGAAGGTGCCTTCGACATCACCTTCGCCGGCGCCGGCCGGCTGTACGACTACCGCGAGCGCATCCGGCCGACCGATGCCGCGCTGGCACAGGCCTGTGCGGCCGTCGGCCACCAGTACCTGGAGCTCGACGCCGCCGCGCGCAGCGTGCGCTTCGCCCGCGACGGCCTGCGCATCGACCTGGGCGGCTTCGCGAAGGGGCATGCGGTGGACAACGCCGCCGCGATCCTTGCGCGCCGCGGCATCCGCCATGCCTTCATCAGCGCCGGCGGCGACAGCCGCGTCATCGGCGACCGCCGCGGCCGGCCCTGGACCATCGGTGTGCGCGATCCGCGGCGGCCTGGCGAGATCATCGCGCTGCTTCCGCTCGAGGACGCGGCGGTCTCCACCTCCGGGGACTACGAGCGCTACTTCGACACGCCCGACGGCGCACGCTGCCATCACATCCTCGATCCGAGGACCGGCAAATCCCCGGACAGCGTGCGCAGCGTGACCATCATCGCGCCGGACGGGCTGACCAGCGAAGCGCTCTCGAAGTGCCTGTTCGTGATGGGCGTCGAGCGCGGCCTGCGCTTCGTCGAATCGCACGCCGGTGTCGACGCCGTGGTGGTCGACGCGGCGGGGGCGCTGCACTACTCGTCCGGACTGCTCGCCGCCGGCGCGCAGCCGCGGCAGTGACACAAGAACCGCAAGTGACTCTCGCTCGTTGAATTCACCGATCAGGGGACCAGGATGAAGAACCAGCTGGGAAGACAACAGGCACTGCTGCTGGCCTGCAGCGCCGCGCTGCTGGGCCTCGGGCTCACGGCGTGCGGCAGCGGCGGTGGCGGCTCGGACACGGTCACCGTCCAGGGCGACGTGCCGATCGCCTACGTGAAGCGCGCCAACACGATCCGCATGAACCCGACCAACGGCGCGCCGACCGCGCCGGGCGGCGACCTGATGATCCGCGAGAAGTCCTCGCCGAGCGCGCCCGAGCACAACATCACCACCCAGTTCACGCAGGGGCAGGGCGACGCGTCCGACCCCGAGGTCTCGTACGACGGCAAGAAGATCGTTTTCGCGATGCGCTGCCCGACCACGAACACTGCGCAGATCGATGGCGGGCCCGCCTGCACCGGCCGCTGGAACATCTGGGAATACGACATGACCACCGGCGGCTACACCGGCGGCAGCTTCCGGCGCCTGACCAGTTCGACGCAGGACGATGACGTGGACCCGGCCTACCTGCCGGCCGACCGCGGCTTCGTGTTCTCGTCGAATCGCCAGACCAAGTCGAAGACGACGCAGGCGCTCGGCCAGACCTACTACGCACTCGACGAGTACGAGCGCGAGCGCGTCTTCAACCTGCACACGATGACCGCCAACGGCGTGAACATCCAGCAGATCTCGTTCAACCAGAGCCACGACCGCAACCCGGTGGTGCGCCCGAACGGCGACATCCTGTTCTCGCGCTGGGAGCATGTGGGCGACCGCAACCGCTTCGCGATCTTCCGCACCAAGCCCGACGGCACCGACATGTTCGTGCTGTACGGCGCGCACAGCCCGGGCAACAGCTTCCTGCACCCGCGCGACATGGATCCGGCCGGCGCCTACAGCGGCTTCCTGACCTCTTCGCTGATGTCGCTGTCGGGCACCCACGAGGGCGGCTCGCTGATGCTGGTCGACGCCGCGAACTACTCCGAATACAACACGCCCGCCAACCGCAACGTACAGGCGCTGGGCGGGCAGGCGCAGATCACCGCGCAATCGCTCAACGACGGGCGAGGCCTGTCGCGCTACGGCCGCGTCACCTCGCCGTTCCCGCTGTGGGACGGTACCGACCGCGTGCTGGTGGGCTACCGGCCCTGCGAGGTCACGCGCGACGGCGACGTGGTGTCGTGCGCGACACTCAGCAGCGCCGAGATTGCGCGGCTCAACGACGAGGAGCGCACCGAGGCCGAGGTCGCTGCCGACCCGGTGCAGGACAACGTGCCGCCGTCGTACGCGATCTACATGTACGACCCGTCCAAGCAGACCTGGCTGAACGTGGCCGCTCCGCCTTCGGGCTTCATGTACACCGACCCGGTCGCGCTGCAGCAGCGCCCCGAGCCGAACGCCGCCGACCCGACCAACGTGGACCCCACGCTCGCGGCGCAGAATCTGGCGCTGATCGAGGTGCGCAGCGTCTACGACACCGACGGCCTCGACCGCATGGGCACCTCGATGCTCGCCGCCGCCGACCTGCCGAGCGGCTGCACCACCGCGATCGAGAAGACCGCACCGACCGATCCGCTGGACACCCGCAACCTGGTCGCCGACCTGCTGCGCATCAAGGACCCGGCCGACCCGGCCTACAACTGTGCGCCGGCGCGCTTCGTTCGCGCGGTGCGGGCGGTGGCGCCGCAGGCCAACATGATGGGCATGCGCGAGGCGATCGGCGAGACCGACTTCGAGCCGCAGCAGATCCTCGGCTACGCGCCGGTGGAGCCCGACGGTTCCTTCAAGCTGCAGGTGCCGGCCGACACCCCGCTGGCACTGGCGATCGTCGACGCCAAGGGCCGTGGTATCCAGACCCACCTGAACTGGATCCAGGTGCGGCCCGGCGAACGCCGCACGTGCGACGGTTGCCACAGTCCGCGGCGCGGTGCTGCGCTCAACTCGGGCTCGATCGTCAACACGCTGGCGACGGCGCTGCTGCCGTCGATGTCGGGCGCGCACCAGTCCGGCGAGACCATGGCCTCGCTGCGCACGCGGCTGGATCCGACGGCGCTGAGCCTCGGCGCCGACATGGTCTACACCGACGTGTGGGCCGACACCAGCCGCGGCGGCGTGGCGCGCGCGCCGATCACGGTGCGCTACACCGGCAACACCAATCCCGCCGACGACCTGGCGACTGCGGTGCCGGTCAGCGGCATCATCAACTACGCCGAGCACATCCAGCCTCTGTGGACGCGCAACCGTGGAGGCAACACCTGCACGGGCTGCCACAACGACCCGGCCAAGCTCTCGCTGCAGGGCACGACCAGCGGTACGGGCCGACTGCTGTCCTACGACGAACTGCTGATCGGCGATCCGGTGATCGACGCCGGCACCGGCCTGCCGGTGACGCGCATCGAGGACGGCGTGCCGGTGATCGTGCGCGGCGCCGCAGTGGTGGAGACCATGAGCGGCAATGCCGGCGGTCTGGCGCGCATGAGCCGGCTCACCGAGATCCTGTTCGGCGAGGAGCTGATGGCCGGCGCCGCGGCGCGCACCGCGCATCCCAACCCGCCCGGCACCGCACCGAACCACGCGACCATCCTCAATGCGGCGGAACGCCGTCTGGTGACCGAGTGGATGGACCTGGGCGGCCAGTACTTCAACGACCTGACCAGCAGCCCGAGCGTCGTCAACGTCGCCGCGGCGCTGACCCAGGCCTCGTTCGAGGCCCAGGTGCAGCCGGTGCTGCGTGCCAGCTGCTCGGCGGGCTGCCATCAGCCGGGCGGCAATGCCGGCGCGTCGCAGACGACGCCTTCCTATGCGCGCAACCGCTTCATCCTCACCGGCGACCCGGGCGGTGACTACAACGTCACGCTGACGATGATCTCCGACACCTGCAACGCGGCGGCGAACTACCTGCTGAGCCGTCCGTCCACGGTGCCGCACCCGGCCGGGGCCGCCGGCCAGAGCGCCGCCGTGCTGCCGGTCGGCAGCGCGGGCTACACGGCGATCGCCAACTGGATCACCAGCGGATGCACGCCATGACCCTGAAGACTCTGCTGCCGCTGACGGCGCTGCTGCTGGTGAGCTGCGGCGGCGGCGGCAATCCGCTCGGCAATCCGTCGGACGTGGACAACAGCGGCGGCGTCACCGGCCAGAAGCTGTCGTTCATCTACTTCCAGAAGTGCATCAACCCGATCTTCCAGGCGCAGCTGCAGATCAACATCAACGGCGTGATCTCGACCAACAGCTGCGCCGGATCGGGCTGCCACGACAACACCAACGGCACCGGCGGCGCCTTCCGCGTGGTGCCGACGGCCGCCGAGGTCGACCTGGCCGATCCGGCCAACACGCCCGAAGTGGTGCGCGACAGCGACATGTACAAGAACTTCTACTCGGCGCAGGGCGAGGTGATTCCCGGTTCGCCCACCACCAGCCGGCTCGTCACGAAGCCCCAAGTGCTGGGCGTGCTGCACGGTGGCGGCCTGATCTTCGAGAACGACCAGGACCCGAACGTCAAGCTGCTGCAGTACTGGATCGGCCACCCCTCGCCGCAGGGCCAGGACGAGTTCAGCGTCGCCGGCAACAGCATGTTCACGCCGGCCGATCCGGCCACCGGCGTCTGCAACACCCAATGAACCGAACCTGCCTCTTCTCCGCCCGTCGGGCCCTCGCGCTCGCGCGCCACGGCCTCGCCTTCACGCTGCTCGCCGCTGCGGCGGCCGGCCTCCCCGTGCGTGCCGCGGAAGACGCTGCCACTGCGGCCGACGACGAGGAGCGCGTGCAGATCGCCGACCCCTACATCGAGCTGCACACCGGGCCCGGCCGTGGCTACCCGGTGCACTTCGTCGCGGCGCGCCAGGAGTGGATCGCCATCACGCTGCGGCACACCGATTGGTACAAGGTGCGCACCGCCGGCGGCAAGGAAGGCTGGGTGCACCGCAAGCAGCTCGAGACCACGCTGACCGAGGCCGGTGGCGCCAAGACCTTCCGCGACATCGCGCTCGACGATTACCTGGGCCGTCGCGTCCAGCTCGGCGCAGCCTGGGGGCAGTTCAAGTCGGAGCCGATGCTCAAGTTCTGGACCAGCTACAAGCTGTCGGACACGCTGAGCGTCGAGGGCACGATCGGCCAGGTGCAGGGGCTCTACTCCGGCACCGACTTCTGGCACGTCAACGTGCTGGCCGAGCCCTGGTCGGACCAGCGGCTGTCGCCGTTCTTCGGCATCGGCCTGGGCAAGTTCCGCAACTTCCCGAACCAGAGCCTGGTGGCGGCATCGGTCACCGACGCGAAGCTCGCGAACGCCGGCATCGGCGCGCGCTATCACGTCTCCGAGCGTCTGGTGCTGCGGGTCGACTACACGATCTACACCGCCTTCGTCGCCGACACCCGCAGTACCGAGTACCGCGCGGTCACCGCCGGCCTGTCCTTCTTCTTCTAACGAGAACACCATGACCGGAAGACCCCACGCCCAGCCTCTGCTGACGACGGCCCTCGCGGCCGCTGCCCTGACCGCCGCGCTGGCCACGGCGCCCACCACAGCCGCCGCCCAGAGCCAGCAACCCGGCAACGAGCAGGTCATCGTGCCGGAGGTCGACCGCCGCGACGTCCAGCTGCCGCGCTTCCCGTCGAACGACTTCGAGATCGGCCTGTTCACCGGCACCTACGCGACCGAGAACTTCGGCTCCAGCGTCGTCGGCGGCGTGCGCCTCGGGTACCACATCACCGAGGACTTCTTCGTCCAGGGTGTCTATGCGCAGACCAAGGTCAGCGACGAGGCCTTCCGCCAGGTGCTGCCCGGCGGCGTGTTCGCCGACGAGGACGAGAAGCTGGCGTACTACAACCTCTCGGTCGGCTACAACGTGCTGCCCGGCGAGGTCTTCCTCGGCCGCAAGCGGGCCAAGGCCACCGCCGTCTACGTGATCGGCGGCATCGGCAGCACCAAGTTCAACGACCAGCGGCGCCAGACCTTCAATGTCGGACTGGGCATGCGCCTGATGCTGGCGGACTGGGCGGCCATGCAGGTCGACATGCGCGACCACATCTTCTCGATCGACGTGCTGGGCAAGCGCCAGAGCACGCAGAACCTCGAGCTGACGGCCGGCCTCAGCTTCTTCTTCTGAAGGAAGGACGCCCATGACCCTGATCCTGCAAGTCCCGCGTCGACAGGCGCTGCGCCTGTGCGCCGGTGCGGCGCTGGGCGCCTACGCCGGCCTCTGCGTCCCGGCCATCGCACCGTCCACGACGGCGCCCGACTTCACGCTGCGCAGCATGGACGGGCCGAACCTGCGGCTGCAGGAGCAGCGCGGCCGGGTGGTGATGGTGAACTTCTGGGCCACCTGGTGCGGTCCGTGCCGACAGGAAATGCCACACCTCAACCGGCTGTACGAGAAATACCGCGCGTCGGGCTTCGTGCTGATCGGCGTGAACGTCGACGACGACGTGCGCAAGGCGGCCGACGTGGCCGCCAAGCTGGGCGTGAGCTTCCCGGTGCTGCTGGACACCGACAAGAAGGTGAGCCGCCAGTACGACCTGAGCACCATGCCGTCGACGATCCTGATCGATCGCGACGGGCGCGTGAAGTACGTCCATCTTGGCTACAAGACCGGCTACGAGGACACCTACGACAAGCAGGTCCGGGAGCTGCTCAAGCAATGAAGCCGCCACGCATCCTCACTTCCGCGGCGGCTGCGCTGCTGGGCCTGTCGCTGCTGACGGGCTGCGCCATCCAGCCCTGGGTCAAGCCCTATGAGCGCGAGCGACTCGCCGATCCCATCATGCAGTTCGCGCAGGACCCGCTGGTGGACAAGCATCGCGAGCATGTGCGCAGCGTACGCGAGGGCGCGCGCGGTGCCACCGGGGTACAGGGAGGTGGTTGTGGCTGCAACTAGCCTTCGCCGCCTGCGCCGACGCCACTGGGCGCGTGTCGCCGGCCTGCTGGGCAGCGTGCTGGCCGCCGGTGCGGCCCGCGGCGTCGACCTGCCGGGCGACCAGGCCGAGGCGCTGGCCCACGTCTACAAGGGCGGCGGCGTGACCGCCTCCGGCCCGGCGCTGCTGGTGCGCAAGAGCCTGGCCGACAAGGTGTCGCTGTCGGCCTCCTATTACGTGGATGCGGTGAGCAACGCGTCGATCGACGTCGTCACCACCGCCAGCCCCTACCGCGAGCGTCGCACCGAGTACGGCTTCGGTGCCGACTACGTGGTCCGCGACTCCAAGCTCACGCTGGGCTTCACCCACAGCAAGGAGCCCGACTACACGGCCGACACCATGAGCTTCGACGTGAGCCAGGAGGTGTTCGGCGGCATGACCACCGTGAACCTGGGCTTCACGCGCGGCTCCGACAAGGTCGGCAAGAAGGACTCGCCCGAGTTCTCGGACTACGCCCGGCACTGGCAGTACCGCCTGGGCGCGACGCAGATCCTGACACCGCGCTGGCTGATGAGCGCGAACCTCGAAGTGCTGTCGGACGACGGATTCCTGGGCAGTCCCTACCGCGTGGCGCGCGTGTTCGGCGCCGCCGTGCCCGAGCGCAACCCGCGCACGCGATCGGCGCGAGCCGTCAAGTTCCGCGTGGTTGGCGACCTGGGTTCGCGCGACGCGCTGCGCGCCGAGTACCGCTACTTCTGGGACACCTGGGCCATCAAGGCGCACACCGCGGAGGTTGGCTACAGCCGCTACTTCGGCGAGCTCTGGCTTGGCGATGCCTTCGTGCGCGTGCACACCCAGGACCGTGCGCTGTTCTACAGCGACAACGCCACTGTCGAGACAACCTACATCTCGCGCAACCGCCAGCTGAGCAGCTTCAACAACATCGGGCTGGGCAGCAAGCTGTCCTACACCTTCAAGCAGGTGCCGGGGCAGTACGAGCTGAAGGCGGGCGGTGCGCTGGAGTTCGTTCGCTACAACTTCCGCGATTTCACCGACATCCGCACCGGCAGCCGCTACAGCTTCACCGCCAGCGTGCTGCAGGTCTATGTATCGGCCACCTTCTGAAAGAGTCCGGCGTATGTTCAGTCGATGCTGTAGAGCCCTCGTGGCCGGGTGCCTGATCGGTGTGGTCCTCGCGCCGGCGCTGGCCGCCGATGCGGCCGCCACGCCGCCGGCCAGCGTGCCCGCCGGCGGCCTGGACAGCCGCATCCAGGACGTCAAGGGCGACGTGATCCGCCTCAACCGTGACCTGCTGGTGCTGGAGGAGGAACTGCTGTTCCCGGCCAGCACTCAGGTGGCGCTGTTCGTGTCGATGGACGTGGGCAAGCTGTTCGAGCTCGACTCGGTGCAGATCAAGCTCGACGACAAGGTTGTGGCGAACTACCTCTACACGCCGCTGGAAGTGCAGGCCCTGCACCGCGGTGGCGTGCAGCGTGTCTACCTCGGCAACCTGCGCACCGGCGAGCACGAGCTGGTGGCCTTCTTCACCGGCAAGGGGCCGCACGAGCGCGACTACAAGCGCGGCGCGACCGTGAAGTTCGAGAAGGGCACCGACCCGAAGTACATCGAGCTGCGCATCAACGACTCCACCGGCAAGCTGCAGCCGGAGTTCGACGTCAAAGTCTGGCAGTGAGGCGCATGGGTTCGAGGTCCTTCCTGTCGCGCGCAACGAAGCGGCTCCTTGCCACGGCCGCATTCGCGGCGCTGTTGCCGGCCGGCGGCGCGCTGGCGGCCGAGCCCCAGCCGCAGCGGGTGATCAAGGACCCGCACTACGGCGACACGCTGTTCCACTTCTTCCAGGACCACTACTTCACGTCGATCACCACGCTGATGACCTCGCAGCACTTCGACCGCGTGCCCGCGCACGCCGACGATGCCGAAGTGCTGCGCGGCGGGCTGCTGCTGTCCTACGGCCTGCACCGCGAGGCCGGTGAGATCTTCGCGCAGCTGATCGAGAAGGGTGCGTCGCCGGCGGTGCGCGATCGTGCCTGGTACTACCTGGCCAAGATCCGCTACCAGCGCGGCTTCCTCGCCGAGGCCGAGCAGGCCATCGACCGGGTCGAGAACCACCTGCCACCGGCGCTGGAAGACGACCGCGGCCTGCTCAAGGCCAACCTGCTGATGGCGCGTGGCGACCACGCCGGCGCCGCCGCCGTGCTGAACGGCATGGCCAAGCGCCCCGGCGCCGGCCAGTACGCGCGCTTCAATCTCGGCGTAGCGCTGGTGCGCAGCGGCGATACCGCAGGCGGCAGCGCGCTGCTCGACGAGATCGGCCGTGCGCCGCAGCCGGACGAGGAGTTCCGGACGCTGCGCGACAAGGCCAACGTGGCGCTCGGCTTCGCTGCGCTGCAGGACGAGCGGGCCGAGGCGGCGCGCGGCTACCTGGAGCGCGTGCGGCTGGAGAGCCTGCACGCCAACAAGGCTCTGCTCGGCTTCGGCTGGGCGGCCGCGGCGCTCAAGCAGCCGGCCAAGGCCCTGGTGCCGTGGACCGAACTGGCGCAGCGCGACGGCAGTGACGCGGCGGTGCTCGAGGGCCGCATTGCCTTGCCCTATGCGTATGCCGAGCTGGGGGCTCTGGGTCAGGCGCTGGCGGGCTACAACGAGGCGATCGCCGCCTACGACCGCGAGGCGGCGCACCTGAACGAATCCATCGCGGCGATCCGCGCCGGCAAGCTGGTCGAGGGCCTGATCGACCGCAACCCCGGCGACGAGATGGGCTGGTTCTGGACGCTGCGGGAGCTGCCCGAACTGCCGCACGCCGGGCATCTGGCGCAGGTGCTGGCGGAACACGAATTCCAGGAGGCCTTCAAGAACTACCGCGACCTGCGTTTCCTGTCCAACAACCTGCAGCACTGGGCCGACAACCTCGGCGTGTTCGGCGACATGCTCGCCAACCGGCGCCAGGCGTTCGCGCAGCGGTTGACGCAGGTCCAGGCGGGCGCCAAGGCGAACGAGAGCGGGCTCGACGCGGTTCAGCAGCGTCGCGACGCGCTGGCCGGCGACCTGGCGCGCGCCGAATCGCAGGCCGACGGTGTGGCCTTCGCCGATGCGCGGCAGCGCGAGTTGCTGACCCGCATCGACGACGTGCGTGCTGCGCTGAAGGCGCAGGCCGGCGACCCGCAGTTCGCGACGGCGCCCGACCGGGTCCGGCTCGCCGCCGGGGCGCTGAGCTGGCAGCTGGCGCAGGACTACCCGGCGCGCGTGTGGGAGGCGAAGAAGGCGCTGCAGACCATCGACAGCGAGCTGGCCGAGGCGCGCCGCCGCGACACCGCACTCGCCCAGGCGCAGCGCGACGAGCCGGTGCGGTTCGGGAGTTTCGACGGGCGCATCGCCGAGCTCGACCGCCGCATCCAGGCGCTGATCCCGCGCGTCGCCGCGCTGAGCCGCGAACAGCAGCAGGTGGTGCAGGACATCGCGGTGGCGGCGCTGACGCGCCAGCAGGAGCGCCTGACGGCCTACCTCACCCAGGCCCGCTTCGCAGTCGCTCAGCTGCATGACCGTGCCACCCTGGCCAAGGAGACCGACCGTGCGTCCGCGCAGTAGCCGTCGCTTGCTGCTGCCGCTGCTGATCGCCGGCGGGCTGGGTGCATGCGCCGGCAAGCGCAGCGGCACGCCCGACGACGAACCGACGCTGCGCAGCCTGGCCGGCCGCGAGATCCGTGTGCAGCAGGACGCCGGCATCGCGGGCAGCGAGGAGCAGGCGATCGCGGCCTACCGCAAGTTCCTCGAGGTGGCGCCCGGTGCACCGCAGCGCGCCGAAGCGATGCGACGCCTCGGCGACCTGGAGATGGAGAGCGCCGACAAGCGCAGCGTCGAGGCCACCGCGACCAGCGGGCCCGATTACCGCGCCGCCATCGCCAGCTACCAGGGCTATCTGAAGGCCTATCCCAAGGACCCGGGCAACGACCGCGTGCTCTACCAGCTCGCGCGCGCCCAGGAGCAGGGCGGTGAACTGGAAGTGGCGCTCAAGACCCTCGACCGGCTGGTGCAGGACTACCCGCAGACCGCCTACCGCGACGAGGCCCATTTCCGCCGTGGCGAGCTGCTGTTCACGGTGCGGGACTACGCGAAGGCCGAGCAGGCCTACGGGACCGTGCTCGCCGGCGACGAGGAGGGCCCCTACCAGGGACGCGCGCTGTACATGCAGGGTTGGTCGCGTTTCAAGCAGGGGCGGCTCGAGGAGGCCCTGAGCCCGTTCTTCGGTGTGCTCGACCTGACGCTGGGTGATCTCGAAGGCGACGACGACCTGGACAGCCTGGCCGACCTGAGCCGCGCCGACCGTGAGCTCGTCGAGGACACGTTCCGCGTCGCCAGCCTGTGCCTGCAGAACCTGCAGGGCGCCGAATCCATCCCGGCCTACATCACCAGCGACGTGCGGCGCGGCTACGAGTTCCGCATCTACCAGCAGCTCGGCGAGCTCTATATCAAGCAGGAGCGCACCAAGGACGCGGCCGACACCTTCGGCGCCTTCGCGCGACGCCAGCCGCTGCACGCGCAGGCGCCGGTGCTGCAGGCGCGCGTGATCGAGATCTACCAGCAGGCTGGCTTCGCCAACCTGGCGCTGGAGGCGAAGAAGGAGTACGTGGACCGCTACGGCGTGAGCAGCGAGTTCCGCCGTGCCAACCCGCAGGGCTGGGAACGCGCGCAGCCGCTGGTCAAGACCCACCTGGCCGAGCTGGCGCGCCACTATCACGCCAGCGCGCAGAAGAGCAGGAGCACGGCCGATTACCAGGAGGCGGTGCGCTGGTACCGCAGCTGGCTGGAGTCGTTCCCGACCGACCCCGATGCAGCGGCCAACAACTTCCTGCTGGCCGAGCTGCTGTACGAGGACGCCCGCCACGCCGAGGCCGTGACCGAGTACGAGAAGACCGCCTACCAGTACCCGCCCCACGCGAAGAGCGCCGACGCCGGCTATGCGGCGCTGCTCGGCCATGCGCAGCTCGAGAAGAAGGCTCCGGCGGCTGAACGGCCGGCGCTGCAGCGTGCGGCGGTGGCCAGTGCGCTGCAGTTCGCGAAGGCCTTCGACGGCGATCCGCGCGTCGGCCCGGTGCTGAGCAATGCCGCCGAGAAGCTCTATGCGCTGGGCGACGCCGAGCCGGCCGCGGGAGTGGCGCAGCAGGTGCTGGACCTGAAGCCGCCGGCCGCCGCCGAGCAGCGCCGGGTCGCGTGGACCGTGCTCGCGCACACTGCCTTCGAGCAGGGCGCCTTCGACCGTGCCGAGCGCGGCTATGGCGAGGTGATCGCGCTGACGCCGGAGAAGGCACCTGGCCGTGGTGAGCTGGTCGAGCGCCAGGCCGCGTCGATCTACAAGCAGGGCGAGCAGGCCCGCGCTGCGGGTCAGTCGCGCGAGGCGGTCGACCATTTCGCGCGGGTGGCCACGGTCGCGCCGCAGTCGACCGTGCGGGCGACCGCGCAGTACGACGCCGCGGCCGCGCTGATCGGCCTGAAGGACTGGGACGGCGCAGCCCGCGCGCTCGAGGACTTCCGCCAGCGCTTCCCGACCCACCCGCTGCAGCCGGAGGTCGGCGGCAAGCTGGCAGTCGTCTACGTCGAGCAGGGCCGCTGGGCCCAGGCCGCCGGCGAGTACGAGCGACTGGCGGCCGCGGCCAAGTCGCCAGCCACCGCGCGCGCCGCGCAGTGGCAGGCAGCCGAGCTGCACGAGAAGGCGGCCGAGAAGGGCGGTTCGCGCGCCGCGGCCGCGAAGGCCTACGAGACCTATCTGAAGCAGCACCCCGAGCCGCTGGAGCCGGCGATGGAGGCGCGCTACAGGCTCGCCCGCATCGCCAAGGCGGAGGGCAACGCGACGCGCGAGCTCGCACTGATGCAGGAGAACCTGCAGGCCGACCAGCGCGGTGGCACGGCGCGCACCGACCGCACCCGCTACCTCGGCGCCACCGCGGCGCTGGCGCTGGCCGAGCCAAGCCTGGACGCCTACCGCAAGGTGGCGCTGGTCGAGCCGCTGGCCAAGCAGCTCAAGTTGAAGAAAACCCGGATGGAAGAGGTGCTGAAGGCCTATGGCGTGGCTGCCAACTACGGTGTGGCCGACGTCACGACGGCGGCGACCTTCCACACCGCCGCGCTCTACCAGGATTTCGGCAAGGCGCTGATGGGCTCGCAACGGCCGAAGAAGCTGTCGAAGGCCGAACTCGAGCAGTACAACGTGCTGCTGGAGGAGCAGGCCTTCCCGTTCGAGGAGAAGTCGGTCGAGCTGCACGAGGTGAACGCGCGCCGCGCCGCCGCCGGGCTGTACGACCCCTGGGTCCAGCGCAGCTTCGCGGCGCTGCGCGAGCTGCAACCGGTGCGCTACGGCAAGGTCGAGCGCAGCGAGGGAGTGATCGATGCGATCCGCTGACGCGCACCGCGCATCTTCCTTCGCCGGCGTGGCCGGTCTCGTGCTGCTGCTGGGCGCGGCGCTGAGCGGCTGCGCCGCGATGCAGCAGCCCTTGAAGGCGCTGCAGCAGGTGGTGACACCGGCCGCGTCCGAGCCCGCCGCGTCCGCTGCCGATGCCGCTGCCGCAGCGGCACCGGCCCCCGTGGCGGCACCGGTGGTCGCAGAAACGCCGGTGAGCCCCGCGGTGCAGCGCGCCTACGACGAGGCCCGCAAGGCGATGCGCGCCGGTCGGCCGGCGGATGCCGAGCGCGGGCTGCGCGCGCTCGTGAAGTCCAACCCCGAACTCGGCGGCCCGCATGCCAACCTGGGCCTGCTGCTGCGCCAGGCCGGCCGGCTGCCCGAGGCGGTGGCCGAGCTGGAAGCGGCGGTGCACGCCAACCCGCAGCAGGCGGTCTATTTCAACCAGCTCGGCATCGCCTACCGCCAGCAGGGCGAGTTCGCGAAGGCGCGCGAGGCCTACGAGCGCGCCATCGATCTCGACGCGACCTATGCCTCGCCGCTGCTGAACCTGGGCATCCTGCACGACCTCTATCTCGGCGAGGGCTCTCGTGCCCTCGCGCTCTACGACCGCTACCTGGCGCTGTCGCCGGGCGGCGACGCGCAGGTCGCGAAGTGGGTCGCCGACCTGAAGAACCGCAAGCCGCCGCCGGTGACGGTGAGCCGCAAGGAGCAGCCATGAGACCGTCGTCCGTTCGCGGTGTGCTCGCCGTCGTCGCGATGGTGGTGGCTGCACCCGCGGTGTGGGCGCAGGACCGCGCCGACATCGACCGCACGCAGATCATCGGCAACCGCGAGTTGCCGAAGGTGCTGTACATCGTGCCTTGGAAGAAGCCCTTGCCCGGCGATCTGTCGGGCCGGCCGGCGGTGAGCGTGCTCGACGAGGCGCTCGCACCGATCGACCGCGACGTATTCCGCCGCCAGCTCCAGTACGACGCGCAGTTGCAGCCCCGTCCAGCGGGGGCGGCGCCGGCCCGTCCTTGATCCGAGTCCCTCCCCCTTACCCAGTTCGTCACAGGAGAAGCCCATGAGCATCCTCGAATTTGCCGTCAAGTTCTTTCAGGACAGCGGCGTTGCCATCTACTTCAGCATCGCGATCATGGCCATCGGCCTGGCGATCGCGATCGAGCGCTACATCTTCCTGAACCGCGCCCGCAGCCAGAACCGCAAGCTGTGGGCACAGGTGCTGCCGATGCTGCAGAACGGCCGCTTCAAGGAGGTGCAGGGCGTGACCGAGAAGTCGGACGCCGCGATCGGCAAGATCGTCGCCAACGGCCTGCAGCGCATGCAGAGCCCGGGCCGCCGCGAGGACATCGATGCGGCGATGGAGGAGGGCATGATGGAGATCGTGCCGCGCCTGGAGAAGCGCACGCACTACATCGCGACCTTCGCCAACGTGATCACGCTGGTGGGCCTGCTGGGCACCATCATCGGCCTGATCAAGGGCTTCACCGCGGTGGCCGCGGTCAACCCGGCGGAGAAGGCCGAGCTGCTGTCGGCGTCGATCTCGATCGCGATGAACAACACCGCGTTCGCACTGTCGGTGGCCATTCCCTTCCTGCTGATCCATGCCTTCCTGCAGGCCCGCACCAGCGAGATCGTCGACGGCCTGGAGGCCGCGAAGATCAGCTTCCTGAACCTGGTGCAGCGCATCAAGGCCGAATCGGCTCCGGCGAGGTAATCCACCATGCGTGTCCGACGCCTGCGCAAGAACGTGGCCCAGCTCGAGGTCACGGCGTTCATCAACGTCATCGTCGTGCTGGTGCCATTCCTGCTCTCGACTGCGGTGTTCACGCGGCTGTCGGTGCTCGAGCTGACGCTGCCCGCGCCGTCGTCCGGCGTCGAGCAGCTCAAGGTCGACGACCTGAAGCTCGAGGTCGTGATCCGTCCCGACGCGCTGGACGTCGGCGACCGCATCGGCGGGCTGATCCAGCGCATCCCGATGGCCTCTGCCGGTCATCACGATCTGGCCGCGCTGTCGCTGCTGATGCAGCAGGTGAAGCTCAAGTTCCCGGAAACCACCACAGCGACCGTGCTGGCCCAGCCCGACACGCCGTACGAACTGCTGGTGCAGGTGATGGACACGATGCGCGAGGCCCCGGCAGCGCCGACCGTGCAGGCCCACGCGACCGCGCCGGCCGCCATGTTGTTCCCGGACATCTCGATCGGCGACGCTCCGATCAGCGTCGCCAGGAAATAGGGAGAGGTCGACGATGAAGCTCACCCCGCTTCAGAAGCGCGCCGAACGCAAGGCGCGCAACAACCACGGTCTGGACATGAACCTCGTGGCCCTGATCGACATCTTCACGATCCTGATCTTCTTCCTGATGTCGAGCACCGGCGTGGAGGTGCTGAGCACCAGCCGTGCGGTCAAGCTGCCCGAGTCCAGCGCCGAGAAGACGCCGCGCGAGACGATCGTGGTCACCGTCAGCGGCTCGGAGATCCTGGTCGATGGCCGCAAGGTCGCCACGGTCGGCGAGGCCATGGCGGGCGAGGACGACCTGATCGCGCCGCTGAAGGCCGAGCTGGATCTGCAGGCCAGCCGCCCGGTGCTGCGCAAGGAGAACGAGGCGCAGGGCAAGGCCGTGACGATCATGGGCGACAAGGACATTCCCTACCGCCTGCTGCGCAAGGTGATGTACACCGCCGCGCGTGCCAACTTCAGCGACGTGGCGTTCGCCGTCACGCGGAAGGCGACGACATGAGTGCCGCCGCTGCTTCTGTCTCGTTCCGTGCGCCGCTGCTGCCCTGGGCGGTGGCGCTCGAGGACGAGGCGCGCTTCCGCCGCATCCTGCGCGCCGTGCTGGTCGCCTGCGTGATGGTGTGCCTGGCGCTGCTGCTGATGCCGCGGCCGGTCGAGGACCGTGCCGCGCCGGTCGAACTGCCGCCGCGCCTGGCCAAGCTGGTGCTGGAACAGAAGCCCGTGCCACCGCCACCGCCTCCACCGGCCGCAAAGGCAGCGGCCCTGCCGCCGCAGGCCGACCCGAAGCCGATCGGCTCGACCAGCAAGCCGCCGAGCCGCGACCCCGAGACCGTGCGCAGGCCGGTGCCCGAGGCGCGCCAGCCGGTGGCCGGCAAGCCGCCAGGCGAAGTGGCCGAGGCCGCGCGCCGCAAGGCAGCCGGCGTGGGCTTGCTGGCAATGGCCGATCAACTGGCCGAGATCCGCGGTGCGCCGGTGGCGGTGCAGTTGCAGAAGGACATCAAGCAGGGGCCCGGTGTGGGCACCGGCAAGGGCGTGGGTGTCGGGGCCGGCACCGAGGCCGGCACGCCGGCGCGTGCGCTGATCACGTCGAACGCCGGCCAAGGCAGCGGCGGCATCAACACCGCGGCCTACAGCCGCGACACCGGAGGCGGCGGTCTCGCCGGCCGCGCGACCACGCTGGTGGAGGGTGTGGCCGGTGGTGGCGGGGGCGGCGGCCCGGGCGGTGGTGGCGTGGCCGGCAAGGGCGGCGGCAGCGGTGGTGGGGGAGGCGGCGGCGGTGGGGCAGGGGCCGGCGGCACGCTCACCAAGAGCGGCAGCGGCAAGGCCTCGCGCTCGATCGAGGAGATCAAGCTCGTGTTCGAGCGCAACAAGGGCGCGATCTATGCGCTCTACAACCGCGCGCTGCGCGAGGACCCGTCGCTGCAGGGCAAGGTGGTGCTCGAACTGAAGATCGCGCCGGCCGGCGACGTGGTGGGCGTGCGCATCGTGTCGAGCGAACTGCATGCGAGCGAACTGGAAGGCAAGCTGCTGGCGCGCGTGCGGCAGTTCGATTTCGGCGCGAAGGACGTGGAGCAGATGGTGGTGTCCTGGCCGGTGGATTTCCTGCCGTCGTGACCTCGTTGCTCCGTGCGGAGGTCTGTCTGTCGAGTGGTGGAGGGGCGCCGTGACGGGCCGCTGTGTTGCGCTCGTGGCCCCCGCGGTCCGCCCTGCGGGCCGACCGCTCCTCCTTTACCTCGCTCCACACAGCGGCCCGTCACGGCGCTTTGGCACATCACGGACCGCGTGGACTTGAAGACCTTCGCTCGCCGCGGTGGGGTACCCTGGTCAGCAGCGCGCAGTTAATGCACGCGGGAGCAATGCGAACCTCAGCGTGTGTTGACGATGTCGCGGTGCATCGGCGCCAACCGAGCGAGCAGCCGGTTCTGCACCGAGAAGGGGATGCCCTGCCGGTCCATCGACTCCTGAAGCACCTCGACCAGCGCGTTGAAGTCGGCCTTGCGGATCTTCATCTCGGCGTGGGAGTTCTTCATCGTCTCGCCCTCGTAGACACAGGAGCCGCCGGACACCACACAGAACTGGTCGACGAGCTGCTTCTGCAGCTCCGACAGCTTGGTTTCCTTGAAGAATTCGCCGATGCGCGGATCGGCCGCGAGACGGGGCACGAAGTCGGCCATCAGTTTCGTCAGACCAGGCGTGCCGCCGAGGGCACGGTAGAGCGCATCGTCGGGGGGCGTGGATTGCGCGGCGGCGGAGAGCGCCGCCATGGCGCAGCTCAGGGCGATCAGGAGACGCTTCATGGGGAGGCTCATGGGTACGGGCGGGGTTGTCAGAACGCCACCTGGGCCGACAGGTAGGCGCCGCTCTGGTGCCGGTCGACGACGGCCGGCACGATGCGGCCGAGATCGACCCAGGCCAGCGTCAGCGACAGGTTCTTGCCCGGGGCCCAGGCGATGAACAGGTCCTTCCAGTCGTCTTCGGCCAGGCCGTTGCCGAGCAGCGAGGGGTTCAGGTTGTCCGGCTTGAAGCGGTACTCGGCGCCGATCGCCAGATTGCGGCGCAGCAGCCAGGCCACGGAAAACTCCGGCAGCAGCTTGTAGCGGTCGCGCGCCGTGCCGCCGAAGCCGAGCAGGCCGTTCTGGTTGGCCTTGGTGGCCCGCAGCGTCGTGTTGAGCAGCACGCCCTGCGCGAGCAGGAGCTTGGTGGCACTGAGGTAGACGTCGGTGCCGCGGTCGTCGGCGCCCAGGGCATGCAGCGTCGGAGCCAGGCCGCCGGCGTCGAGCCGCTTGCGCTCGAGGCCGATGGCGATCTGCGGCATCCACGTGTCGCTGTCCAGCACGGCATCGCCGGCGATTCTGAGCTTCAACGCGAAGATGTCCTGCTTCAGCCTCAGGCCGGGCAGGCCGAGCGCGGTGCCGGTGCGTCCGGTGTCGAAGTCCTGGCGGGCCAGCGACAGTTCGATGCGCTCGTCGAAGCTGGTGGCCACGCCGTAGCCGGTGAGCCCGTAATCCTGTGTCCTCAGGCGCGTCAGGTAGGCGCTGGCGCCGAACTGCCCGACGCTGGCATAGCTGCCGGTCAATGCCCAGGGTGTCAGGCCGCCACCGGCGGCGCCGTCGATGCTGCTGACGCCACCGGTCAACAGCAGCTTGCCCTCGCGCGCCGGTGCCGGGGCGGCAGCAGCCAGGGCCGATGCCGCCAGCAGGAACAGCGCGGTCACGCGGCCGCCGACCCCGACGGTCGATCGGAACTCGCGACTCAGGACTTCGAATGACATGGAGGCTCCCACCACCGACGAAAGAGGCCGCGCGGCGGCGGCGGTTCGTGACGTCCTGGGCACGGCGGTGCGTGCGGACGTCGCCGCGGACCCCCGGCTGCAAGTTGCGCGCCTGACATGTTGCGGCATGTCAGTGGCGCCTCAGTCGTCGAACAGCGATCGCGTATGCGGCTGCGCGGCCGGCTTCGCTGCGTCGGGTGGGACAAGCTCGCCGGGGCGCGACAGCGAGCCGACCCGCACGCCCAGCAGGCGCAGGCGTCGCTCGAGCGGGGCGCGCTTGAGGCATTCGCCGGCCGCCCGACGGATCGCCGCGAGGTCGTCGACCGGGGCCGGCAGCGTGAGGTCGCGGGTCACCGTCCTGAAGTCGTCGTAGCGCAGCTTCAGCCCGATGGTCCTGCCGACGTAACCCTTGCGCTGCAGGTCGTCGGCCACCTGCTCGCACAGCCGCGTGAAGATGGCCGACAGCGCTGCGCGGTCGTTGCGCGGGTGCAGGTCGCGGTCGAACGTGGTCTCGCGGCTCAGGCTGACCGGTTCGCTGTGCGTCACCACCGGCCGTTCGTCGCGGCCGTGGGCGGCGGCATGCAGCCAGGCGCCGTAGTGGGCGCCGAAGTTCTTCAGCAGCCAGGCCGCGTCGGCGGCGGCCAGCTCGCCGATCGTGCGGATGCCCAGGGCCTCGAGCTTCGCCGAGGCCTTCGGCCCGATGCCGTTGATGCGCCGGGCCGGTAGCGGCCAGATGCGTGTCTCGATGTCGGCCTCGCGCAGGATCGTCAGGCCGTCGGGCTTGTCGAGTTCGGAGGCGAGCTTGCTCAGCAGCTTGTTGGGCGTGACGCCGATCGAGCAGCTGAGGCCGGTGGTTTCCAGCACGCGGGCCTTGATGGCGCGCGCCAGCGTCGCGCCGCGGTCGACCGCGACACCGGGCAGGGCCGAGAGATCGATGTAGATCTCGTCGACGCCGCGGTCCTCGATCAGCGGTGGCGTGTTGCCCACGACCTCGGCCACCGCCGCCTTGAACAGGCGCGAGTAGCGCCGGTACTCGTCGAAGTCGACCGGCAGCAGCACCGCGTCGGGCGCCAGGGCGGCCGCCTTCATCAGTCCCATGCCGGAGTTCACGCCGTAGCGGCGCGCCGCATAGGTGGCGGTGGTGACGACGCCACGGCCGGCGTAGTGGCGCAGCGTCGCGTAGCGGCGGCTGCCGTCGGCCAGCACCTCCGGTTCGTGGCGCCGGCCCCCGCCGATGACCACCGGCTCGCCTTTCAGTTCCGGATAGCGCAGCAACTCGACCGACGCGTAGAACGCGTCCATGTCGAGGTGGGCGATGTAGCGTTCTGGCATGTGCCGAGCCGCCGGCCGGGAGGCGGCCCTGGCGGGGGCTCAGTGCGTTTGGCGGTGTTCGAGCGACAGTGCGTACAGCCGGCCGCTGCGGGCGCCGCTGCGGCAGAACGCCAGCACCGGCTTGGGCAGGCGCTCCATCAGCGCGGCCATCGCCTGCGCCTGTTCGGGCGTCTGGAAACCGCCGGCAACCGGCAGGTGGGCGTACTCGAGGCCGGCGGCCCGTGCGGCGGCCTCGATCGCGGCGCTGGTCGGCTGGTCCGGCCCGCCTTCGAAGTCGGGGCGGTTGTTGACCACACTGCGGAAGCCGGCGGCGGCCGCGGCGGCCATCGCGTCGGGGGTCAGCTGGGGGGCCGTGGCGATCTCGGCATTCAGGCGGGTGGCGGGCAGATCCATCGGGGCGTCCTCGTGATGCGGGTGGCGTGCCGGAGCGAGCTTACTTCGACAGCGCCTGCTTCACCGCGGCCGACACCAGGCCCATGTCGGCCTTCCCGGCCAGGCGGGTCTTGACGGCGCCCATCACCTTGCCCATGTCGCCCGGGCCGCTGGCGCCTAGCTCGGCGACGATCGCGGCCACCTCGGAGGCCACCTGCTCGGCGCTCAGGCGCGCCGGCAGGTAGGCCTCCAGCACGGCCAGTTCGGCGGTCTCCTTGTCGGCGAGGTCGGTACGGCCGGCGGCGCTGAACTGGCTGATCGAGTCCTTGCGCTGCTTGATCAGCTTGTCGACGATCGCGATCACCATGGCGTCGTCGAGCACCACGCGCTCGTCGACCTCCTTCTGCTTCAGCGCGGCCAGCAGCAGGCGGATGGTGCCGAGGCGTGCTGCGTCCTTGGCGCGCATCGCGCTCTTCATGTCTTCGGTGATGCGGTCTTTGATCGGGCTCGTCATGAGGCTCTCTCCGGTCTCCAGAAACGATCAAGCCCGCTTGGGCGTCCCCGCGCGGGCTTGATGTGGTGCCGACTGAGGGGTGATCAGTACAGCTTCTTGGGCAGCTGCATGCTGCGCACGCGCTTGAAGTGGCGCTTCACGGCGGCCGCCTTCTTGCGCTTGCGCTCGGCGGTGGGCTTCTCGTAGAACTCGCGGGCCCGCAGGTCCGTCAGCAGGCCGATCTTCTCGATCGTGCGCTTGAAACGACGCAGAGCCACATCGAAGGGCTCGTTTTCTTTGACGCGAACGGTGGTCATGAAACGGTGGATCCTTGAATTTGCGCACCGGGTTCCGGGGAATCTTTCCGGATGACTCGGGCCGGGTTCGGCGCGCGGTTTGCCAGCAAAGACGAAGATTATAGACCGGCGGCGAAGACCGGCGCAATGCAGCCTGCGCTGGGCGTCAAGGGTGCGGAACCGGTGTCTCCGCGCGGCCGGCGGCGGCCAGGGCCTCGGCGCAGGCGTGCCCGCTGGCCCAGGCCCACTGGAAGTTGTAGCCGCCGAGCCAGCCGGTCACGTCGACCACCTCACCGATGAAATGCAGGCCGGGCACACGCCGGCTTTCCATCGTCTGTGAACTGAGCTCACGCGTGTCCACGCCGCCGGCGGTGACCTCGGCCTTGCGGTAGCCCTCGGTGCCGGCCGGCGTCAGCATCCAGTGCTGCAGCGAGGCGGCGAGGGCGGCCAGATCCTTGTCCTTGACCTCGGGCAGTGGCCGCGCGGCCAGGTGGCCGAGCGGTGCGCACCAAGCCTCGGCCAGGCGGGCCGGCAGGCGGGTCGCCAGTTCGTTGCCGAGCTGGCGCCTGGATACCGCCTTGGCCTCGCGCAGGGCGGACGCCAGGTCCTGGCCCGGCGCCAGGTCCAGCGCGATCGGCGTGCCGGGCTGCCAGTAGCTGGAGATCTGCAGCACCGCCGGGCCGCTGAGCCCGCGGTGCGTGAACAGAAGGTCCTCGAGGAAGCGTCCGGCCGCGGAGCCGCTGCCGGTGCTCACCGTCACCTCGAGCGACAGGCCCGCCAGGGCCGCGAACGGCGCCCAGGCGGTGGCGTCGAAGGTCAGCGGCACCAGCGCGGGTCGAGGCTCGACCACGCGGTGGCCGAACTGCCGCGCGAGCCGGTAGCCGAAGTCGCTGGCGCCGATCTTCGGGATCGAGAGCCCGCCGGTGGCGACCACCACGCGCCTTGCGCGCACGCTGCCGCGATCGGTGTCGAGCTCGAAGCCGCGGACGGCGGCCCGCCGCACGGCGGCGACGCGGCAGGGCTGCCAGCGCGTCACGCCGCCGGCCTCGCACTCGCGCAACAGCATGGCGATCAGGTCCTCGCTGGACTCGTCGCAGAACAGCTGGCCCTTGTGCTTCTCGTGCCAGGGAATGCGGTGGCGCTGCACCAGGGCGATGAAGTCGCGCGGCGTGTAGCGTGCCAGCGCGGAGCGGCAGAACGCCGGATTGCCGGACAGGAAGTTCGCCGGCCCGGTTTCGAGGTTGGTGAAGTTGCAGCGCCCGCCGCCGGAGATGCGGATCTTCTCGGCCAGCTTCTCCGCGTGATCGACCAGCAGCACGCGCAGGCCGCGCTGGCCGGCGACGCCGGCACAGAAGAGGCCGGCTGCTCCCGCGCCGATCACCACGACGTCGAAGGAGGAAGCGGCCTGCATCGGGACGATTATCGGGGCGCGCGCCACGCGTCCATGCGCTGCTGCAGGTCGGCGAAGCGCTCGACCAGCTGGTCCAGCACCACGCGCACGCGCACCGGCACGTACTCGCGACTCGGCAGCAAGGCGTGCACCGGCACCTCGTCGCCGCGGTGGCCCGGCAGCACCTGCACCAGGCGGCCGGCCTCGAGATCGGCGAGCACGTCACACAAGGCTTTCGACGCGATGCCGCGACCCTGCAGTGCCCATTGCCGTGCCAGCGAGCCGTCGCCGCACAGCGCCCCGCCCACGCGCACCGGTTCGCCCTCGCCACGCACGCTGCGGCCCCGCCAGAAACGCCAGTCGCGGTTCGCGCGGCCCCCCAGCATCCACAGCAGGCAGTCGTGCCCGGCCAGATCGGCGGGCGTCTGGGGCGTGCCGCGCCGGCGCAGGTAGGCCGGCGATGCGACCGCGATGCGCGGGCCGCTGCACAGCGGGCGAGCCACCAGGCCGGAGTCGGGCAGGGCGCCGTAGCGCACCGCGATGTCGACCGCCTCGCGTCGCACGTCGTGCAGCCGGTCGCTGACATGCAGGCTCAGTCGCACGCCGGGGTGGGCCGTCAGCCACGGGGCGAGCCAGGGCGAAAGCAGCTGGTAGGTGGTGTCGGCGGGCGCGGCGAGTTGCACTTCGCCCTCGACCGTGCCGGGCTCGGCGCGCAGGCCCGCAGTGCCCTCCGCCCACTGCGTCACCATGGCCTCGCAGGTGGCGAGGAATCGTTCGCCCTCGGGGGTGAGGCGCAGCGCGCGGGTGCTGCGCTCGATCAGCCGTCGCTGCAGCGACGCCTCGATGCGCTTGATGGTTGCGCTCACCGCCGCCGGCGTCAGCGCCAGCTGACGCGCGGCGGCGCTGAACGATCCGCTGCGGGCCACCTGGATGAAGAGGTTCAGGTCGTCGAGATGCATGGGAGGGGATCAAGTTTCAAATATTTATTGAAAGTATTGTCGATTGATAAGCGTTGATTCGTTCTCACGGTCTTTCGACAATGCCTCATCCCGCCTCGGGTCCCGTTCCCCCTGCAAGGAGTTCCGCATGAAAGCCGTCGCATTCACCCGCAGTCTGCCGATCGACGCTGCCGGCGCCCTGGTCGACATCGACCTGCCCGTGCCCGAGCCGCTGCCGTACGATCTGCGGGTCGCGGTGCGGGCGGTGTCGGTCAACCCGGTCGATACCAAGGTGCGCCGCAACGGCGCGCACGCCGACGGCACGCCTCGTGTGCTGGGCTGGGACGCCGTCGGCGTGGTCGAGTCGGTCGGAAGCGCCGTCACGCGCTTCCAGCCCGGTGACCGGGTCTGGTATGCGGGCTCGATCGCGCGCAACGGCAGCAATGCCGAACTGCACCTGGTCGACGAGCGCCTTGCCGGTCGCGCGCCCGCGTCCCTGACGGATGCGCAGGCCGCGGCTTTGCCGCTCACCGGCATCACCGCCTGGGAACTGCTGTTCGACCGCCTGCTGGTCCCGCCCGGCAAGCGCGGCCGCGACAGCGCGGCTGGCGAATCCCTGCTGGTGATGGGTGCGGCCGGCGGCGTGGGCTCGATCCTGGTGCAGTTGGCGCGTCGCCTGACCGGGCTCACGGTGATCGGTAGCGCGTCGCGACCCGAGACCCAGGCCTGGGTGCGCGAGCTCGGCGCCCACCACGTGATCGATCATGGCCGCCCCTTGGGCGAGGAGCTGCGGCGCATCGACCGGCCGGAGGTCACGCACGTGGCGAGCCTCACCCACACCGACGTGCATTTCACGCAGCTCGTCGAGGCGCTGGCACCGCAGGGGCGCATCGCGCTGATCGACGACCCCGAGCCGATCGACGTGCGCCTGCTCAAGCGCAAGAGCGCGTCATTGCACTGGGAGCTGATGTTCACCCGCGCGCTGTTCGGGACGCCCGACATGGTGGCGCAGCACCACCTGCTGAACGACCTGGCGGCGCTGGTCGACGACGGCGTGGTGCGCAGCACGCTGGGCGAGCACTACGGTCGCATCACGGCGGCCAACCTGACGCGCGCGCACGCGCTGATCGAAAGCGGCCGGGCGCGGGGGAAGATCGTGCTCGAGGGGTTCTGAGGTCCGAGGGTGGTCCGGTGCGCGAACACGTTGCCGTCGGCTTCAGCCGACCGCCGCTGGCGGGACGTCATCGCCGGTCATCCTCGCCTCTGCGCGAAGGCGCGGCAGGTACTGCGGGTACTCGCGCTGGATGAAGTCGACCAGGTACTCGCGCACATGGCAGCGCAGGTCCCAGCCGGCCGGTGCCGAGGCCGAGGTCACCAGGCAGCGCAGCTGCATCGCGTGCTCGCCGGCCTCGGTGACCTGCAGCAGCGCGAAGCGGCCGTCCCAGTGCTCGGTCGATTCGCAGGCGCGCTGCAGCGCCGCGCGCAGCGGGGCGAGCGGCATGCGGTAGTCGACCCACAGGAACACGGTGCCGATCAGCTCCGAGGTCTTGCGCGTCCAGTTCTGGAACGGCTTCTCGATCCAGTACTGCAGCGGTACCACCAGGCGCCGCTGGTCCCAGATGCGCACGACGACGTAGGTGCCGGTGATCTCCTCGATCACGCCCCATTCGCCCTCGACGATCACCACGTCGTCGATGCGGATCGGCTGACTCAGGCCGATCTGCAGACCGGCGATCAGGTTGCCCAGCACCGGCCGCGCCGCGAAGCCGGCGATGATGCCCACCACGCCGGCCGATGCCAGCAGGCTGGTGCCGATCTGCCGCACCGCCGGAAACGTCATCAGCATCAGCGACGCGCCGATCAGCACGGCGAGGCCGGCCACGGTGCGCGACAGCACGCGGGTCTGCGTGTGGATGCGGCGCGCCTCCAGGTTGTCGGCCACCGTCACGGGATGGGCCGCGATCACCGCCTTGGCGAGGCCGTTGACGGCGCGCACCAGAAGCCAGGTGAATGCGGCGATCAGCAGCAGGCCGGTCAGCCGCTGCACCGAGGCCAGGCCGGCCAGTGTGTCGGGCGCCGCCTCGTGCCACACCAGGTTCAGCGCCAGCAGCGGCAGCGCCCAGCGCGCCGGGCTGCGCACCGCCTGCGCCACGGTCGAAGCCAGCGGTGTGCTGCGGGTGGCGCGCCGCACCACGCGCTCGCCGACATGGAACACGAGTTCAGCGAGCAGCATGGCCGCCGCCGCGATGCCCAACGCGGGCAGCCAGTCGGCGATCGACGGGGGGAGCCAGTTCGGAAAGTTCATCCCTGCTTGAGCACCGACTGGCGCGGAGGTTCCATCGTGCGCCGCCTCAGCGCGTGGCCTCGACCACCGTGGCGACCGCCTGGCCCAGCTCGATCACCGCCAGCGCGTAGTAGCTCGACCAGTTGTAGCGCGTGATCGCATAGAAGTTCTGCGTGCCGGCCACGTAGCTCGGTGCCGCGTTGCCGTTCTGCAGTTCGACCAGCGCCAGCGGGCCCTCGTGCTGCCGGCCCGCGGTTTCCAGAGCCGCGCCGTGCTCGGCGAACTGCGCTGCGCTGAAGCTGGGCAGGATGTCGGGCGCCAGCAGCACGGCGCGCTCGGCCACGTCGACCGGCGCGCCCACCGCGTAGTGGGTCGGCTGGCCGCGCTGCCAGCCGAACTCGGCCAGGTAGTTCGCCACCGAGCCGATCACGTCGGCAGCGCTGGCGTGCAGATCGACACGGCCGTCGCCATCGAAGTCGACCGCGTACTTCAGCCAGGAACTCGGCATGAACTGCGGCATGCCGATCGCACCGGCGTAGCTGCCCTTGAGCGCCAGCGGGTCGCTGCCCTGCTGCCGGCACAGCAGCAGGAAGCTCTCCAACTCGTCGCGGAAGAAGGGGCTGCGGTCGCGCCGCGCGTCGCGCGGGAAGTCGAAGCTCAGCGTGGCCAGCGCGTCGAGCACGCGGAAGTTGCCCATGTGCTGAGCGTAGATGGTCTCCACGCCGACGATGCCGACGACGATGGCCGCCGGCACGCCGTAGCGCGCCTCGGCCTCGCGCAGCCAGCGCTCGTTGTCGCGCCAGAAGGCCACGCCGGCGCGGATGCGCACCGGCTCGACGAAGCGCGCGCGGTAGGCCGCCCAGTTCTTGGCCGTGCCGGCCGGCGGCGGCTGGATCAGCCGCACCACGCCCGGGATGAAGCGCGCCTGCGCCAGCGTCTCCTCGACCCAGGCGCGGTCGAGCCCGCGCCGTTCGGCAATGCCGGCGGCGAGCGCCACCACGTCCTCGCGGCGGCCGTAGGTCACGGCGTCGGGCGCGTTGTCGTCCTGCAGGGCGACGGGCTTCTTGCGGGTCCGCGCGGCCTCGGCGTTGGTGGGCGGGCAGAGCGTGCCGAGCGCGACCAGGGTCGCGGCGAGGGCAGGAAGGAGGGGGCGGGCTTTCGTCATCATCGGGAAGCGGCGACCGGCATCTTGGACGGGGAAGTGTGAGGCTTCAGAGGGCGCAGGGCAGCCACGGCGGTGGCGGCGAGCCGGCGCGCCTGCACGGCCTGCCGGCGCCTGGAGGCCGGTGCGTCGGCACGGGCGTAGCGCAGGCGGTCGAGCGCGTCCAGCGCCCGCGCAGCGGGTTCTGCCGCACTGCCATGGCGTGCCCGAAGGGCCGCGGCCAGCGTGCGCGGCGGCATGCCGTCGTGCGCCGGGATGCCCCGCTTCGCAGTGGCCTGCCGCACGCGCGCATAGGCGCGCAGCCAGGGGTCGGTCCGGTGGTGGCCCCACCAGGCCCAGCCGGCGACCGCCAGGCTCAGGCCGCTGGCGACGACGATCAGCAGCAGGGCCAGGTCCTCCCAGCTCGGCGAGGCATAGCCCAGACGCTTGAGCAGGTCGAACTGCGTGCCGCGCGAATAGTTCAGCACCCACTGGTTCCATGCGTTGTTGGCCGACTCCCACAGCGCACGCAACTGCAGCAGCGCGTCGGGCGCCACGCCGCCGAAGGCGGTGGCCACGAAGCCGGGGGCTGGCGCCAGCGGACGGCTGCGGTCGATGCGCTCGGGCGCCACCGCCGCCGTCGGATCGGCGCGCACCCAGCCCTGGCCGGGCTGCCAGTATTCCGCCCAGGCGTGCGCGAAGCTGTTGCGCACGACCAGCGTGCCGTCGATCGGGTTGCGCTCGGCGCCCTGGTAGCCGGTGACCACGCGCGCGGGCACGTCGAGCGCGCGCAGGATCACCACGAAGGCGGTCGCGAAGTGTTCGCAGAAGCCGGCCTTGCCGTCGAGCCAGAACTCGTCGATCGCGGTGCCGCGCTGCGCTTCGTCGTAGAGGCCCGGGGCCAGCGTGTAGCTGTAGTTCTCGCGGCGGATGTGCTGCATCAGCGCGGCGGCGAGGGTGTTGCCGTCGGCCTGGGCATAACGCGGGTCGCGCCGCAGCGCCGCGGCCCATTCGAGCGTGCGGGGGTTGAAGCCGGGCGGCAGGTCCAGCGCATCCTGGAGGCCGAGCGTGGGCTCGGTCGGGCCGTGGGCGAAGCGCGGCCACGAAGGGGCGGTGTAGCGGATGCGCTCGGCCAGCGGGCGGTTCGTGATCCAGTGCAGGTCGTCGAGCAACTGCGTGCGCAGGTTCTCCAGCGCCGGCAGGGCCGGCGTGGCTTCCAGCGCCGGGATGGTGGACAGCCGCGATGGTTCCACCGTGACCTCGAGCTCCACCGGCTCGCCGATCGGCCGCAGGTTGCGCGCCAGCGTCGCGCCCGACGCGAAGCGTGGCGAACCGACGCGCCACGTCGTGCCATCGAAGCCGGTCAGCACCGGCCCGCGGAAGTACAGCTGTTCCGGCGGTGGCGGCGTGCCCGAGAGCACGCGCACGCGCAGCGCGATGCTGTCGTCGGCGGCCAGCTCGGCGATCATGCCCACGCGCATCTCGCCGGACAGGCCGGTCTTCGCGCCGGCGTCGTTCGGCACGCCCCACAGCGGACCGATGCGCGGGAACAGCAGGAACAGCAGCAGCATGACCGGCGCGCCGAGCAGCGCGAAGCGGCCGGCCAGCGCACCGGCCCGGTCCAGGCCGGGCTGGCCGACCGGCATGTGCGCGAGCACCAGCGCGGTCATCAGGCCCCACACTGACACCAGCATGGCCGCGGCGATGACCATCGACTGCGAGCTCAGGAAGTGGGTCAGCACCAGGAAGAAGCCGAGGAAGAACACCGCGAAGGCATCGCGCCGCGCGCGCAGCTCCAGCGTCTTCAGCGCCACCAGCACCACCAGCAGCGTGATGCCCGACTCCTTGCCGAGCAGCGTGCGGTGCGTCATGAAAGTCAGCGCCAGTGCCAGCAGCAGCACGCCGGCCAGCACCCAGCGGCTCGGCAGCGCCGCGCCACGCACCGCCAACGCCCCGCGCCACAACAGCACGGCGGCCGTCAGCGCAGTGCACCAGACCGGCAGCTGGCCGACGTGCGGCAGCACCGTCCAGGCAATCACCGCCAGCAGGAACAGCGTGTCGCGTGCCTCGCGCGGCAGGTGTCGCCAGCCGGGCCACGCGATCGTCGCGGGTCGGCGCATCAGGCCCACAGCGCCAGTGCCTCCAGCGCTGCGCGCCGATGCGCCTCGCCTGTCGCCGGCGGCCATTCACGGCCGGGCAGGCGCAGCCCCCACGCCGCGCCACCGTGCTCGACGGCGAGCACCCAGGCCGCCAGCCGCGAGAGCCGGGCCTCGGGCGACAGACCCCCGGTCGCCGCCCAGTCCAGCCAGAGTTCCTGGCGGGCCGCGCTGCGGGTATCGCGGCTGACCAGCTCGCCGCCGGTGTCGAGCGCACGCGCGGCCTTCTTCCAGACCACCAGCTTCAGCGGGTCGCCGCGCCGGTAGGCACGGATGCCCTCGAGCTCGCCGCCCTCGCTGCTGCGCGCCGTGCTCGCCTCGCCACCGACGGCCCGGGCCGGAGGCAGTGGAGGCGTGGGCCGCTCTGGTTGCGGGTAGGCGAGCACGGTTGCCTGCGGGCGCCACTCGCTCCAGGCGCGGAACAGCCCCAGCGGGAAACGCGTTTCCAGCACCACGTGGGGCAGCGGCAGCCGGCCGCGTCGCGGTGCGACGAAACTCAGCTGCATGGCGGACTGGCCGCCCGCCGGCACGTCGGTCCAGCTCCAGTGTGGCGGTCGTTCCGGGCCGGCCAGCCGCAGGCCGATGCCGTGCCGGGTGCGAGTGGCGGTGGACGCCAGCACGCACTCGACCACCGCCGCGTCACCCGCGAACACCGGCTGGGGCGGCCGCAGGTGCAGGCTCAGGCCGCGCAGCGTGGCATGCGTGACGTGCATCGACACCAGGCCGCTGCCGGCCAGCAGGAAGGTCAGCAGGTAACCCAGGCTGAGCTGGTAGTTGATCGACGCGACAAGCAGCACGCCCAGCGTCAGCGCGAACACCCAGCCGGCGCGCGTGGGGAGGATGTAGACGTTGCGCTGCGTGAGCTGCAGCGTGTCGCTGCGCGGATGGCGGGCGTCCCACCAGGTGCGCCAGCGCGTGCGCAGCGGCGCGAGCGGGCCGCTGCGCGCCGTCGGGTCGTCGAGCACCGCGCTCACGTCGGCTCCGTGGCCTTCAGGGCAGCGCGATCGCGTCGATCATCGCGCGCACCTGTTCGCGCCGGCCCCGGCCGGCCCCGGCGACAGGCAGCAGGCGGTGCGCCACGGTCTGCGGCAGCACGGCCTGCAGGTCGTCGGGCGCCACGTAGTCGCGCGCATCGAGCAGCGCATGGGCCTTGGCGGCGCGCAGCAACGAGATGCCGGCGCGCGGCGACAGGCCCTCGACGAACCAGCTGCCGTCGCGCGTGGCGGCGATCAGCGCCTGCAGGTAGTCGAGCAGCGGTTCGCTGGCGTGCACGGCCAGCACCGCCTGCTGCGCGGCCTGCAGGTCGGAGGGGCTCATCACCGCGTGCAGCTCGTGGATGGCCTCGCGGCGGTCGCGGCCGGACAGCAGCGCGCGTTCGCTGGCGCGGTCGGGGTAGCCGAGCGTGATGCACATCAGGAAGCGGTCGAGCTGGCTCTCCGGCAGCGGGTAGGTGCCGAGCTGGTCGCTCGGGTTCTGCGTGGCGATCACGAAGAAGGGCGCGGGCAGCGCCCGGGTCTCGCCCTCGACGCTGACCTGGTGCTCCTCCATCGCCTCGAGCAGCGCGCTCTGGGTCTTGGGGCCGGCGCGGTTGATCTCGTCGGCCAGCAAGACCTGGGCGAACACCGGCCCGGGGTGGAACACGAAGCTCTCCTTGCCGCGCTCGTAGACGCTGACGCCCACCAGGTCGGAGGGCATCAGGTCGGCGGTGAACTGCACGCGCGAGAAGCGCAGGCCGAGCGAGACGGCCAACGCGTGGGCGAGGGTGGTCTTGCCGACGCCGGGCACGTCTTCGATGAGCAGATGACCGCCGGCCAGCAGGCAGGCGAGGCTGTCTTCGATCTGGGGGCGCTTGCCGACGATAATCGTGGCGATCTGATCGACGAGCTGGTGAAGCCGGGTGTGCAGGGTCATGGCGCACACCTTAGCCGAAAGCCGCCGTTCCCGAGACCTCGCACCGCCAAGACGGATGGCCACCGCCTACTACTCCCACCCCGCCTGCCGCACCCATGACATGGGCGATGGCCACCCCGAGTGCCCGCAGCGGCTCGACGCCATTGCCGACCACCTGATCGCCACCGGCCTGGACATCGCGCTCGAGCAGCGCGAGGCGCCGCCGGTCGACGAGGGCACCTTGGCGCTGGCCCATGAGTCGCTGTACGTCGCCAACCTGCGCGGCTTCATGGAGCAGGTGGAGGCCACCGGCCAGCGCCGCGCGCTGGACCCCGACACCGTCGCCGGCCCCGGCACCTGGGCTGCGGCGCTGCATGCGGCCGGGGCCGCGGTGGCGGCGACCGATGCGGTGCTCGATGGCGAGATCGAGAACGCCTTCTGCGCGGTGCGCCCGCCGGGCCACCATGCCACCCGGCGCCAGGCCATGGGTTTCTGCTTCTTCAACAACGTCGCCGTCGCGGCACGCCATGCACTCGACCGGCGCGGGCTGGAGCGTGTGGCGATCATCGATTTCGATGTCCACCACGGCAACGGCACCGAGGACATCATCGCCAACGACGATCGCGTGCTGATGTGCAGCTTCTTCCAGCATCCGCTGTACCCGAACTCCGGGGCCCAGCCGCTGGGCGACAACATGGTGAACCTGCCGGTGCCGGCATATACCAAGGGATCCGAGATCCGCGAACTGATCGACCGGCACTGGTTGCCGCGGCTCGAGGCCTTCCGGCCGCAGATGCTGTTCATTTCGGCGGGTTTCGACGCTCACCGGGAGGACGATCTCGGTCAACTCGGGTTGGTGGAGAGCGACTACGCCTGGATCACGCGGCGCCTCAAGGGTGTGGCCGAACGCCATGCCGACGGTCGCATCGTCTCGTGTCTGGAGGGGGGCTACGCACTGAGTGCGCTGGCGCGCAGCGTGGCCAGCCACGTGCGAGTGCTGGCCGGACTGACCGATTGACGGCGCTCGCACGCCGCATTCCGCACCGAACCCGAAGGACCCGATGGCCCGACCGATGACCCCCGACGAGCTGAGTGCGCTGGGCAGCGCGCTGCTCACCACCAATGCCGCGCTGGAGCTCGCCGTGCTCGGTGGCTGCCTGCTGCTGGCGTGGGCGCTGGCTCGCACGCTGCGCGGTCGGCGCGAGGATCCCCATTCGGTGCTGTTCGGTCGCCGACTGGTCGACGGCGCGCTGTTTCCGCTGCTCTCGCTGGGACTCGTGCTGGCCGCGCAGCACCTGCTGCTGGCGGTGCTGCATCTGCCGCCGGCGGTACTGCGCATCGCGGTCGCGCTGCTGCTGTCGCTGGCGCTGATCCGCGTGTTCGTGCGGGTGCTGCGAGCGGCGTTCCCGGCGTCGGCCTTCGTGCGCATCGTCGAGCGCTGGCTGTCGTGGGCAGTGTGGATCGGCATGATCCTTTGGTTCACCGGCGTGCTGCCGATGCTGATGGAAGAGCTGGAAGGCATCAGCTGGAAGGTCGGCAGCGATCGCATCTCGCTGCGGGCCCTGCTCGAGGGCGCGTTCAACGCGGTGATCGTGCTGATGCTCGCGTTGTGGCTCAGCGCGGCGATCGAGGCGCGGCTCCTGAAGGGGAGATTGACCGACCTTTCGCTGCGCAAGATCGCGGCGAACGCCACCCGCGCGCTGCTGCTGTTCGTCGGCCTGCTGATAGCCCTGTCGGCGGCCGGCATCGACCTCACCGCGCTCAGCGTCTTCGGGGGGGCGATCGGGGTCGGGCTCGGCTTCGGCCTGCAGAAGCTCGCGTCCAACTATGTCAGCGGCTTCGTGGTGCTGGCCGAGCGCTCGCTGCGGATCGGTGACCTGGTCAAGGTCGACAACTTCGAGGGCCGCATCACCGACATCAACACGCGCGCGACGATCATCCGCGCCGCCAACGGCCGCGAGTCCATCGTGCCGAACGAGCTGCTGATCACGCAGCGCGTCGAGAACGCTTCGCTGACTGAGACCTGTGTCATGGCCTCGACGGTGGTTCAGGTCGCCTACGGCACCGACGTCCTGAAGCTGCGCCCCAAGCTGCTCGCGGCACTCGGAAGCATCGAGCGCATGATGAAGGACGACAGTCACTCGGCGGCGGTCCACCTGACCAACTTTGCGGCCGACGGTCTGGAGCTGACCATCTGGTACTGGGTGCCGGACCCGCTGAACGGCCAGTCCAACCTGCGCTCCGAAGTGAATCTGGCCATCCTGGCGGTGCTCGACGCCGAGGGCATCGAGATCCCGTTCCCGCAGCGTGTGCTGCGGCGCGTGCCGCCCGCCCACAAGCCGCCATCGGCGGCCTCGCAACCGCCCTGATCGTCAGGCCGACGCGCTCTGCGACCAGTTCGGGAAGCGCACCCGGCACTCGATGCCGGCCGGCAGCAGTTCGCGCCACTCGACCTCTCCGCCGAGCTGCTTGACTCGCTTGCGGATGCCGCCGAGGCCCAGGCCATGCGCCCACGCCTGCGGATTGCGGCCGTGGCCGTCGTCGTGCACACGCAGCTCGAGCCGATCGTCGGCCAGTTGCAGCGAGATCGCCACCCGCGTGGCCCGGGCGTGTGCGATGGTGTTGCTGACCAGCTCGCGCAGCACGCGCGTCAGGGCCGACCACTGCACCACCGTGAGCTCCGCGTCGCGATCGAACTGCGTGTGCCAGTCCAGCACGACGTTGGCGATCTGCAGCCGTTGCTGCACATCGGCCTTCCATTCGGCCGCGGCATGGGACAGGCGGTGGCTGCTGACCGCGAGGCCGCGCGTGAGCGTCTTCAGATCCTGCAGCGTGTGGCGGATGTAGTCCTCCTGCTCCGGGCTCTGGGCCTGGTACATCAGCGTCAACAGCCGCGCGCCGATGTCGTCGTGCAGGTCCTGCGCCAGGCGACTGCGCTCCTCGCTGCGACCCCGCTCGACGGCCTGGTCGAAGGCGACCGCGCGCTTGAGCTGCTCGACGATGCGGTCCGCCAGACGCGCGTCCTCGCGCGTGAACAGGCGCCGGCCGCGCTGCGAGTAGCGCAGCACCAGCGTCTCGTCGGCGCGACCGCTGATGCGGCTGAGGTCGGGCACCGGCACGGTCAGCGCCGAGCCGTCACCGCTGGCACGTGCATGCTGGGTGGATTTCGGCGCAACCGCGGCCTCCAGCGGTTCGAACAGCTCGCGCAGCAGGCTCAGCAACGAGGTCGACGCGCGTTCGGGGTGGGCCTCCACCTCGCGTGCCATGCGGTATAGGCGCTCGAACAGGCGTTCCATCGTGACCATGCCGGTGCCGCGCAGGTGGTTCAACAGCCACTGCCGCACGCTGACGTACAGGCCGATCGACAGAAAAACCGACAGCGTGATCGACGTGAACTGACCGAAGGAGAAGGCCGTGACGAACAGCAGGTCGAGCGAGGTGGCGACGGTGCTGACGCCGGCCAGCAGCGAGAACTCGCGCAGCATCTGCTGCGACTTGGCGAGAAACGGCACCAGCAGCATCAGCGAGGCGAGGAAGACCACCCAGATCATCGAACCGACGGTGGCGATCCCCTGCTGCGCGCCCGGGGTCTGGCCGACGGCGGCGATCGCGGCGGTCAGCAGGATCCAGGTGCCGGCGGTCACGATGCCGAATCGGCGTTGCACCAGGGCATAGGGGTGCGGCTCGATGCGGTAGGACAAGCTCAGCAGGCCGATTGCCGAGAGACCGAGCGCGGCACCGATGCCCTGGGTCCACCACCAGGCCTGCGGCAATGCGGACCGAACATCGAGCGTCAGCAGGCCGCCGACCAGGCCCCACACCAGCAACGCGATCGCCGGGCCACCGGGCAACCGCCTCGGGTGCAGGCAGGCAGCGTGGACGATGGCCGCAGCGGTGACCAGATCGAAGGCCATGCGGGCATGAACTTCCAATCCCGCGTAGCCCCGAGGCAGCGTCAGCTCCGACACCCCCGCCGCAGCGATGAACAGCAGATTGCCGCACTGGCTGAGCGCCATCAGCGCAAACAGGGCGTTGGCGAGCATCGGTCGCACCAGCACCACCACCATCGCGATCAGGTAGAGCACCAACGCCAGGCCGGCGAGCAGCCAGTACATCAGCCCCAGCCGGAAACTGCCGCGAGGCTGGAGCTGCAGCTCGGCCGTGCCGCCTTCGGCGAAGTAGAAACGCACATGGCCCTGGGACAGCGCCCGCTCGAGCTGGTCGTGCAGTTCGTGGTGGCGGGCCCGCTCGGCATCACCAGGCAGCCAGCGCGGCGAACGCTGCAGGGCCAGCGCGTCGAGCACGGCGACCTGGCTGTCGCCGCCGATGATGCCGAGCAGCGCGTGGCCGACGAAAGGCTGCAGCGCCGGCTCGTTGCTGGCCGCCAGCAGCAGCTGGCCGTGCTCGTTGCCGCGCCAGCTGGCGTCCAGGCGTGGTTGCTGCGCGAGTTCGCGCGTCAGCAGGAACAGCGCCAGGCAGCCCAGCAGCGCCAGCACGACCAGTGCCCGCAGCCGCCAGCCGAGCCAGCGCGAGCTGCGCAGCCGCGACGGCAGCCATTGCTCGAGGACCGTGGTGTCGATGCCGGAGTCGTTGTCGTCGAGCCGCGACGTGGGCGGGCCGGAAGTGTGCGCGTCGCGCCGCGACGGCCTAGTGGGATGGCGCTCGGCCGGCGCGTTCATCGACAGGCCGTGTTGTCAGCGAACCGAACGCGGGCTCACACGAGACCTTGCTTGCTGGCCAGCACGGCGGCCTCGGCGCGGCTGGAGACATTGAGCTTGCGGTAGATGGCCTTGATGTGGTCGTTGACGGTAAACCACTTGATGCCCATCAGACCGGCGATCTCCTTGATCGTGAAACCTTTGCTGAGGTAGGTCAGCACCTCGGTCTCGCGCGGCGTCAGGCGCTCGTGGTCCGGCTCCGCGTAGACCGCGGGGGCAGCCGGGCGGGCGGGCTGGAAGTCGCCCGGCGCGTGGGCGCTGTCGAGCGCCATCGAGCCCGAGTCACCGAGCCGGAAGTGCGACAGCAGACGCCGCGCGATCGCCGGCGACAGTGGCGGCTGGCCACGAACGATCTTCTGCAGCTCCTCGACCAGCACCTCGAAGCGGTCTTCCTTCAGCAGGTAGCCGTCGGCGCCGCACTGCAGCGCGGGGAAGAGATGGTCGTCGTCCGAGTACAGCGTGGTGACGATCTTCGTCGCACCGTGTCCGGCCAGTTCGGTGAGCAACTCGAGGCCATTGCCGTCGGGAAGCTCCAGGTCGACGAGCACCAGCTTGAACGGCTCGCTGCCCGCCGGCAACGGCGGGGCACCGCCGATGCCGAGCTGGCGGCGGGCGGATTCGAGGTCCCCGGCCTCGGCCATGCCCGTCACGTCGGAAAAGCTCTCGCGCACGACGCGCGCCAGGAAGTGGCGTGCGACGGGGTTGTCTTCGACGATCAGTACCTTGACGGCCATCGGATTCTCCAGAAAGGGGGACGAACGTCGTGGACCCGGCGCGGCGTCATCGCGGCGGATCCGCGTCGGCCTGGACAGCGCGCGACAGGCGCACATAGCGCTCGCGCAGGTCGGAGAGCCGTTCGTTCTTGGCGGACTCGCTCATCCTGGCGTCGAGCAGCACTTCGGAGCGCTGCTTGAAGTCGTCGACGTCGAGCACGAACTTGAGCTGCTGGTTGCTGGAACGCTTGAAACCGGCGAGGTCGAACATGCGCTTGAGCATCAGCTTCTCGTCATCGGTCCGACCCACACCGAAGATGTAGTCCGCGATGCGCTTGCGCACCGACAGGGGCAGGTCGCGGCGCCACAGCAGTGGATCCTTCGGGATCATCGCCGACTCCCACAGGATCCGCAGCTGCATCGCCTGAGCGGGCGACTGCTCGCGCAGGCGATGCAACTCCTCGGTGTTGTACGTGCCGGCATGGACCTGGCCGCCGAGCACGGCCGCGAGCGTCTGCGCATGGGTGCCGCGGCGCAGTGC